>JACDOD010000003.1 GCA_017656265.1 Bacillaceae bacterium
AATGCCATGCAAAAGTTGGGTGTAAAGGGGCGTTCACAAGCAGTGGTTGAACTCCTTCGCATGGGGGAGTTGAAACTTTAGATGTAGAGGCTGACCCAATATTTTACTTGGGTATCAGCCTCATTTTTATGTTTATAAGTACGGATATTGAATTTAAGCTAATGATCTTTTCCATAAGATAGGGCATGTTTGGCATCTAAGCTTTCAGCAGATTTTGCTATAATCAGGCCGGATAGGATATGATAGATTTAAACCATTGCTGATTAGTTAATTCTACTGATTGCAATGGTCACTAAGAGAAGACAGGTGGATGAACGATGAAGGTGGTTATTTCTCCTGATTCCTTTAAGGGGAGTCTGACCGCAAGACAGGCAAGTGAAGCGATAGAAAGGGCTTGCCGGGAAATTCTTCCGGTGGCCCGTATTGTGTTGAAGCCCATGGCAGATGGCGGGGAAGGGACTTTAGACACCCTGATATTTAACTCAAATGGGAGAAAGGCAAAATATGAGGTAATTGGGCCTCTGGGAAGTCAAATAAACGCTCCGCTGGGAATAATGGGAGACGCTGCAACAGCCGTGATTGAAACAGCAAGTATTGCCGGATTGACACTCGTCCCGGAGCAGAAGAGGAACCCGCTTCATACTACGTCGTATGGTCTGGGGGAAATGATTCGTCACGCTTTAGATCAGGGTTTTAAACAAATCATTATCGGACTTGGCGGAAGTGCTACCAATGATGGCGGATTAGGGATGCTGAAGGCGCTTGGGGTAAGGTTTCTGAATAAACAAGGAAATGAAGTTGATCATTTTGGCAAAGATCTGCTGCATATTGAAGAAGCTGATTTTTCAGGAGTTGATCCCAGAATTTACCACACTAATCTTCTCATTGCTTCTGATGTGGATAATCCCCTGTGCGGGCCACGGGGAGCCAGTTTTGTGTATGGCCCCCAAAAAGGAGCAAGTATACAGCAAATGATTCAACTGGATCAGGCATTGAATCAATACGGGAATTTAATTGAGAAAAAGCTGGGAAAACGTTTTAAAGACCGTCCGGGAGCTGGAGCAGCAGGCGGACTGGGGTTTGCTTTTATGGCCATTGGTGGCAATATGGTATCCGGTGCTAAACTCGTTGCTGACCATATTCAGCTTGAACAGGAAATCCGTAATGCCGATCTTCTAATAACTGGTGAAGGTCAAAGTGATAAACAGACATTGTATGGGAAGGTTCCAGGATATGTAGGGGAAATTGCCAGAAAGCATCGTGTTATGCCCATTTTAATTTCTGGCAGTATAAAAGAAAACATTCAGGATTTAAGGGATCGATTTGCCGGTTGTTTTTCGATAACAACAGGTCCTCTATCTCTTGAATATTGCCTGGAACATGGAGAAACTCTATTATATCAACAGACCAAAAATGTCATCAATTTTTTCAAGCACATTTATGATCAGAAATACAAGTAAATTTGATCGTTTTTGTCATTTTTTCTTGAATTTATTCGAAAAAACCTTAAAAATAAGGGATAGAAGGATCTGAAAATAGGAGGTCTCTGTCGGTGCAAAACACTGATGTTACAATTGCAGAAATTGAAAAAAAATTACGTTACATATCTCACATTGTAAAGCAAAAAGGACGGGAGATTTTAAACCATTATCCTATCACGCCTCCCCAGTTTGTTGCATTACAATGGTTAATGGAAGAGGGAGATTTGACTATCGGTGACCTTTCCAAAAAAATGTATCTGGCATTCAGTACAACCACAGACCTGATTGACCGGATGGAAAAAAATGAATTAGTAGAGCGTATCCGTGACAATAAGGATCGCAGGGTTGTTAGAATTCATCTGCTCGATAAGGGCAAACATATTATCCATGAAGTGATTGAAAAGAGGCAAGCATATTTAACTGAGGTGCTGGAGAATTTTTCAGAAAGTGATGTTCAGCAGCTAAAAACATCGCTGGATCATCTGTATGGAGAGATGGAAAATTTCCAGGATCAAGAAAAGGAAAAAAATAATCGATAGAAAGGCGAGAATTTCGTGGATCAGCCAATAGGTGTCATCGATTCAGGGGTAGGCGGATTAACCGTTGCAAAGGAATTAATGCGGCAATTGCCAAGAGAAGAATTCATTTATCTCGGGGATACCCTTCGCTGTCCTTATGGTTCGAGACCAGCGGAAGAAGTCAGAATATATACATGGGAAATGGTAAATTTTCTCATGCAGTATCGGATAAAGATGCTCGTTGTTGCCTGTAATACGGCAACAGCTTTTGTGCTCGATGAGTTAAAACAAAACTTGAATATCCCTGTAGTTGGGGTAATCCAGCCAGGTGCAAGGGCAGCCATTAAAACATCACAAAACCTTAAAATTGGTGTGATAGGGACCACAGGGACCATTCAGAGCAAAGCCTATCCTGATGTATTAAGAGATATTCATTCAGAAATTGATGTGTACAGTCTAGCCTGCCCCCAGCTAGTGCCAATGGTAGAAAAAGGAATGTTATCCGGTGGAGAAGCCGAGAAAATCGTAGAGGAATCTTTATCCCCATTTAAAGACATTCAAGATATGGATACATTGATCCTTGGATGTACCCATTATCCATTAATTCGACCGGTTATTCAGAAAGTGATGGGAGAAGAGGTAACCATCATTTCATCTGGAGAGGAAACGGCCAGGGATGTCAGTGCCATCCTTTCCTATAATGATTTGTTGTATAATGGGGAACGAAAGCCATCCCATAAATTTTTTACTACTGGAAACCTTGCAATATTTCAGCACATTGCCAATAGCTGGTTTGGCTATCAGCTGCCATTTGTTAAAAGTGTACGGTTATGAACAAGCGCCAGTCACCTGAGAGGACTGGCGCTTTTTGGTGTGATTTTTCAACCCCTGCTGCCTTTCCGTCTATAAACAGATTTTTCTAATGAAAAAAGGTCTATTTTTTAAAGAGGCTCGTATAAATAGTAGTACAAACCACCATAGGAGGGAAAGGCATGCAAAAGCGGTTGAAATGGATGATTCCAGGTATTTTGTCAGTTTCTATGATTCTGTCCGGCTGTATGTTTAAGGGGGAACAGTCACTGGAGGAAATGGATGTGCCGCCTGAAAATGTAGAAATGGTTGATGATTTGGATCAGATTGATAGTAAGATGGATAGCCAGGATGATCAAACAGCAGAGCCAGTTACTGAAACAATTGATCGAACATTATATTTATTAGATCAGAATGGGTTTGTCGTACCACAAACATTGAGTCTTCCAAAACCTGATTCAAAAGAAGTAGCCAGGCAGGCGCTGGAATATATGGTAATTGGAGGACCAGTTTCAAACATTCTGCCTAATGGGTTTCAGGCTGTATTGCCTGCAGGTACTCAGATCAATGGTTTAAATTTAGAAGAGGACGGGACATTAATTGTCGACGTGTCCGAAGAATTTATGAATTATCGTCCAGAGGATGAGCTCAAAATTCTGCAGGCCATGACATACACCCTCACTCAGTTTGAAACAGTCGAACGGATTAAGCTTCGAATAAATGGAATGGATCAGGAAGTGATGCCGGTGAACGGCACACCGATTTCAGAAGGATATTCCAGAGCTAATGGAATCAATGTTTTTGCTGGAGATGCTTATGATTTATTGGATAGTAAAGCTGTAACGCTTTACTATCCGGCCCAGCATGATAATCAGTTCTACTATGTGCCAGTTACCATGCCGGTTCAGCTGGGGAATCAAGATATCTATGAGGCGGTTGTACAAGCACTGGTGGATGGCCCTTCAGCAGAACTTCCGCTGCTGAATGTTTTCCGGGAAGATGTTCAGCTGGCTGAAGAACCAGACTATAAGAATGGGGTTCTGACCCTGACCTTTAATGAGTCAATTTTCAGTCAGCCTGAAAATCAAATGATATCTGATGAAGTGATGAGTTCCCTGGTTCTTTCCCTGACAGAACAGCCTGGAGTTGAAGCCGTTCATGTAAAAGTTAAAAATCATGAACAGGTATTCCAAGAAGGCGGGGAAATTCTCTCGGAACCCGTTACAAGGGAAGAAATGCAGCATTCAGGTAGTATTTAAGCCAACAGATGTTTATAATAAGATTGTCACGAATTATGAGGCTGATCTGCAGCCTCATTTTATTTTCTTGCAGGCTTTTATGTTTTGATCCAAAATATGTTACGATGAATGGTGGAAATCGTTGAAGGAGGACTTTGGTCATGAGAGTGGATGGCAGACAAAATGACGAGCTTAGAAAGATACATATGGAGACTGATTACATTAAACATCCAGAAGGCTCTGTACTCATTACCGTAGGCGATACAAAGGTCATTTGTAATGCTAGTGTAGAAGATCGTGTACCGCCGTTTATGAGGGGAGAAGGCAAAGGCTGGGTAACCGCCGAATATGCCATGCTTCCAAGGGCAACGGAGCAGCGCAATATTCGGGAATCCTCTAAAGGGAAAGTATCAGGCAGAACAATGGAAATCCAGCGCCTGATTGGACGTGCCCTCCGTGCTGTTGTTGATCTTGAAAAAATTGGAGAACGAACCGTCTGGATTGATTGTGATGTCATCCAGGCAGACGGCGGGACGCGTACAGCTTCCATTACAGGTGCGTTTGTGGCCATGACCCTGGCTTTCGGAAAACTCATTCAGGATAAAGTGATTGAAGAGATGCCAATTACTAATTATCTGGCAGCTATTTCAGTTGGCGTATTGCCGGACGGGAAAGAAATTTTGGATCTATGTTATGAAGAAGACTCTGAAGCTGATGTGGACATGAATATCGTTATGACAGGAAAGGGTGAGTTTGTGGAACTTCAGGGTACCGGTGAAGAAGCCACTTTTACCGTTTTCCAGTTAAATCATATGCTGAAGCTTGCCGAAAAAGGACTTCAGGATATATTTCAGATTCAAAGAGAGGCCATTGGCGAAGAATGGCATGAAATGATTCAAAAAAATATCGAACAGGCCAATAACGAAGAAAACGGAGAGGAAGAACATGAAGAAAATCATTCTGGCGACAAAGAATAAAGGTAAAGCAAAAGAATTTAAAGAAATCTTTGGATCCATCGGTATTGATATTGTAACTCTGCTTGATCTGAAAGAAGACATTCCAGAAATCGAAGAAACAGGGGAGACCTTTGAAGAAAACGCAGCGATTAAGGCGGAAACGATAGCGAATCGTTTTCAAATGCCAGTCATGGGTGATGACTCAGGTCTTGAAATTGATGCACTGGAGGGAAGGCCTGGTGTTTATTCGGCCCGTTATGCTGGACTCGAAAAAAGTGACCAAAAAAATATGGAAAAAGTGCTGAGTGAGCTGGCTGGAGTGGAACAGGATCAGCGCACTGCCCGTTTTGTCTGTGTGCTTGCCCTTGCTGTTCTGGGGAAAGAGACGATTCTGAAAAGAGGAACATGCGAAGGTCGAATTGGTTTTGAACCGATTGGTGATAAAGGGTTCGGCTATGATCCGATTTTTTATCCTGAAGGGTATGACCAGACCATGGCCCAGCTGGATTCTAAGGAGAAAAACCGGATTAGTCACCGGAGGGATGCCATCAACAAAATGATGGACTGGCTAAAAGAAAATCCACTGACGGAGTGATGAAAGATGAAGACGGTGATTATAGTCAGTGACAGTCATGGATTGAAGGATGAGTTGGCGATGTTAAAAGAGAGACATCAGGGAGAAGCAGACGCCTTCATCCATTGTGGAGATTCGGAGCTGGATTATCAGTCTGAACTAATGGAAGGATTTCGAAGGGTGCGGGGGAACTGTGACTTTGACACAAACTACCCTAATGAGGTAGACTTTCTATTGGACAATATGAAGTTTTATGTGACACATGGACATCTGTATCGAGTAAAGTCCACACTGATCCCTTTAAGTTACAGGGCTGAAGAAGTGGGAGCAGACATCGTATGCTTCGGCCACTCCCACTACGCAACAGTAGAACAGGTGGGCAATACGCTATTGATTAATCCCGGCAGCATGGATCACCCCCGAGGAAGAATTGAAAAAACTTACGCAAAACTGACCTGGGAAAATAGGAATCAGCTTCGTGTAGAGTTTTTAGATTTAGAAGGGAAAGAAATCCCTAAATTATCGAAATCAATTGTTTTTGGGCAGGATTAAAAATTCCTGCCTGAAAACAAAAATTGGCTGTTGACATCAATTTAATAAGTCATTATAATAATACTTGTCGATTGAGCCATGCGGGTGTAGTTTAGTGGTAAAACCTCAGCCTTCCAAGCTGATGTCGTGGGTTCGATTCCCATCACCCGCTCCATTTTCATATCATGTCCCAGTAGCTCAGCTACGAGCAATACATCTGCCGAATTGACTGCGAGTTGTTCCGACGCACCATGCATCAGTGAATTAGCTTGTAGAGGAAGGAACAGGATAGAGCACGTCCGAATTTACCTCACTGAATGAGCTACAGCGTACCAATCGAGCTGCTTCTTGTATAGGCATACTGAGATTGGGACGACGGAGTGTAAACCTAAACAAAAAACTATGCTGTATATAACATTTTGTATCATGTCCCAGTAGCTCAGCTGGATAGAGCAACGGCCTTCTAAGCCGTCGGTCGGGAGTTCGAATCTCTCCTGGGACGTTATGTAAATGCGGCGGAAACCGCGTTATATAAGCCTTCTAGTTCGTTTGTTGAATCGGTCAACAAGCGAATTAGAAGGTTTTTTCGTTATGACGAAAAGAAGGAGATCAATATGTCTGCAAACTGTGTTATTCGATTTTCGTCGTTTAGCCTCTAAATAATCAAAATTACGGGCCTTTATCTATTACTTCATTTTCGGATGATTTTCGATGGCATCAACGACTTTCCTGACATTTCGATGAATTTCGCTCCCGGAAAAACGTAATACTGTCCAGCCGCGCCGGCTTAAATAACGATCTTTCTTCCGATCATGCGTCTTTTGTTCGGGAGAAGAATGATACGCTTTGCCATCACATTCTTTGATTTTCCCCTTAACTCTATTTTAATTTATCCTCAAATCCGCCTGTCCCCATTCCATAGTCTCTTACTGTTCTTTTTTAGAGCCTCAAAAAATTTCTTTGATTTTTTTTGACCTTTTACAATCGTTCATTTATTCACAATGTAAGCGGATACAAGTATTTTGATAAATCTAAATTATCAGAAAAATAACAAAAAAGTGGTTGACTCCCTGTTTAAATCGGCGTATGATAGTCCTCAAATAATTTAACGCACAGAAACGGATTAACGCGTTGAAGAGGACCAGTAATCACAGGTTCGATATCTACAGAGAGCCGGGACAGGTGGAAGCCGGTGATATCACTGTTGATGAACTCACCTCTGAGTGGCAGCCTGAACGTTTTAGGATCAGTAGGGCGGTCCGGGTGTCAACGGGCACTCGTTATTAAAACGAACGTATCTATATGGAATACGTTCATGAGGTGGCGCTTGTAAGGGTGTCACGAAGTAGGGTGGTACCGCGGAAAGCCCAACCTTTCCGCCCCTTACAGGCCTTCGGGCTGTAGTGGGGTGGGAAGGTTTTTGTTTTTTATTTTCCAAAACCAGACTGATTCTGAACTAGCCCTTCATCCTTAACATCGAATTGCTCATAAGGAGGATTGTTGATGAAAACAAAAGTGAAAGAGGAAGTTGCAGAAAAGTCTTCTTCTAAAAAAATGAATGGTGCCATGATGCTAGTTGAAGCATTGAAAGAAGAAGGCGTGGAAGTCATCTTTGGGTATCCGGGAGGTGCAGTGCTCCCGATTTACGACAAACTGTATGACGCTGGGATTAAGCATATTTTAACCAGGCATGAACAGGGAGGCATTCATGCTGCAGAGGGATACGCAAGAATTTCCGGAAAACCGGGTGTCTGTATCGTGACATCAGGTCCCGGGGCGACCAATGTCGTCACAGGCCTAACAGATGCCATGATGGATTCTTTACCCCTTGTTGTGTTTACCGGTCAGGTTGCATCGGGCGTTATCGGATCAGATGCTTTTCAGGAAGCGGATGTCATTGGGATCACCATGCCGGTTACCAAGCACAGTTACCAGGTGCGTGATGTAAATGAGCTTCCGAAAATAATCAAGGAAGCCTTTCATATTGCCACAACGGGAAGACCCGGTCCGGTTTTAATCGATATCCCGAAAGATATTTCCAATGCAGAGGGGATTTTTGATTACTCTGAAGAGGTCAATATCTCGAGCTATCAGCCGACTACGAAACCGAATCACCTGCAGATCCGCAAGCTTGTGGAGGCAGTCAGCTGTTCGAAAAAACCGGTCATCCTTGCAGGCGCGGGGGTCATTCATGCCCGGGCCAACAAAGAACTGAAAACATATGCAGAGCAGCAGCAGATTCCGGTTGTACACACCCTGCTCGGGCTCGGAGGCATGCCGGGTGACCATGAGTTATATTTTGGAATGGCTGGCATGCATGGCTGCTACACTGCAAACATGGCCTTATATGAATGTGATTTATTAATCAGTATTGGTGCAAGGTTTGATGATAGGGTGACAGGGAATCTGAAACACTTTGCTCCAAACGCAAAAGTTGCCCACATCGATATTGATCCGGCGGAGATCGGAAAAAATGTTCCGACAGAGATTCCGGTTGTTGGGGATGCAAGGGAAGCATTAACAGCCTTGATTGAAGAAAACGGAAAACCAGGTCATACCTCTGAGTGGCTGGCCAGACTGCAAAACTATCAGAGGGAATATCCATTAACGTACAAAAGGGATCCACAAGTAGTCAAACCTCAGCGATTAATCGAAATGGTTCACGAACAGACACGGGGAGATGCCATCATTACAACAGACGTTGGTCAGCATCAGATGTGGGCAGCCCAGTACTACGGATTTAAAAACCCCAATCGCTGGGTAACCTCAGGAGGTTTAGGAACGATGGGATTTGGCCTTCCGTCAGCTATCGGGGCACAGTTGGCTGATGAAAAGGCGACTGTTGTAGCTATTCTCGGAGATGGCGGATTTCAGATGACATCCCAGGAGTTAACAGTTTTAGCTCAGTTAAAACTGCCTATCAAAGTAATTGTGATGAATAACCATTCCCTGGGGATGGTGAGGCAATGGCAGGAAATTTTTTATGAGAAACGGTATTCTCATTCGTTGATCCCAGATCAGCCAGATATGATGAAACTTGCAGATGCTTACGGTATAAAAGGTTTTAAGGCACGCAATGAAGAGGAGGCGTCAGAGGTTTTGAAAGAAGCACTCAACTATGATGGCCCGGTATTGATTAATGTGGTCATTCCAGGAGAAGAAAAAGTTTACCCTATGGTGCCTCCAGGAAAGGGTAATCACGAGATGGTAGGGGTGAAGCCTTAGCTATGAGACGGATCATCACTTCTTTTGTCAACAATCGCTCCGGAGTTCTAAGCCGCATTACCGGTTTGTTTTCCAGAAGGGGCTACAATATTGAAAGCATTACGGTGGGTCATACGGAAACGCCGGAAGTTTCCAGGATGACCTTCGTGGTAGAAGTAGAGGATGAGGGGAAGGCCGAACAGCTGATCAAGCAGCTGAACAAACAGATTGATGTCATTAAGGTTCAGGATATTACGGATATGCCAATGGTAGCAAGGGAACTCGCGTTAATTAAAGTGATGAGTTCCCCCCAGAACCGTTCTGAAATCACTGGGCTGATTGAGCCGTTCAGGGCCTCTATTATTGATGTAAGCAAAGACAGCATTGTGGTACAGGTAACCGGGAAAACCGACAAAGTAGAAGCCTTAATTGAGCTGTTAAGGCCATATGGCATCAAAGAAATTGCCCGAACCGGTACAACTGCTTTCACAAGAGGAACAAAACAGCTAAAAAAAAGCAGACATAATTTGCTGATTAACCCCTAACCTTGTTTATTATTTTTGACAAAATATATGAATCTTTTGAAAGGAGAGATTTTTGATGGCAAAAGTGTATTATAACGGAGACTGTAATGAGGAGCTTTTAAAAAATAAAAAGATTGCGATTATCGGCTATGGATCACAGGGTCACGCCCATGCATTGAACTTAAAAGAAAGCGGCATGGATGTTGTGGTAGGTCTCAGGAAAGGAAAATCATGGAACCAGGCAGAAGCTGATGGACATCAGGTGATGACCGTTCGGGAAGCAGCAGAGCAGGCAGATCTTGTGATGGTGCTTCTTCCGGACGAATTTCAGCCGGCTGTTTATAAAAATCAAATTGAACCGGGGTTAAGGGAAGGAAATGCCCTCGTATTTGCCCACGGATTTAACATTCATTTTAATCAGGTTGTACCTCCTGAAAATGTAGACGTATTCCTGGTAGCACCTAAAGGTCCGGGGCATCTTGTCAGAAGGACTTTTACCGAGGGAGCAGGGGTTCCGGCCCTCATTGGGGTTCATCAAAACTATACCGGGTATGCCAGAGAATATGCCCTTGCGTATGCCAAAGCGATTGGGGCAGCTCGTGCAGGGGTGCTGGAAACTTCATTCCAGGAAGAAACAGAAACCGATTTATTTGGTGAACAGTCTGTTCTTTGTGGCGGGTTAACCTCGCTTGTCAAAGCCGGTTTTGAAACACTGGTTGAAGCGGGTTACCAGCCGGAAGTTGCCTATTTTGAATGTCTGCATGAATTAAAACTGATTGTGGATCTGATGTATGAAGGCGGCCTGGAGGGCATGCGCTACTCCATTTCGGACACTGCCCAGTGGGGTGACTTCAAGTCTGGACCAAGGGTGATTGATGACCATGTCAAAGAAAATATGAAAGCTGTACTGAAAGATATTCAAAGCGGCAAGTTCGCCAAGGAATGGATTCTGGAAAATCAGGTGAACCGTCCAGAATTCAATGCCATCAATGCAAAGGAAAAGAATCACTTAATTGAAACGGTAGGGCGTGAGCTTCGTGAAATGATGCCATTTGTCAAAGGGGATAAACAAAAGCAGGGAGTGGTCGCTGGTGCGAAAGATTAACATGTTTGATACGACCCTTCGTGACGGGGAACAGTCAGCCGGGGTCAATTTGAATCACTCGGAAAAAATGGAGATTGCCAGACAGTTGGAGCGACTGCAGGTGGACATTATTGAGGCTGGTTTTCCGGCAGCTTCCCGTGGGGATTTTCACTCCGTTAAAGAAATTGCGGAAACCATCAAAGGTTCTTCAGTTACCGGTCTTGCCCGTACAAATCAAAAGGATATTGATACTGCATGGGAAGCCCTGAAACACGGAGAAGAGCCCAGGATTCATATTTTTATAGCCACATCACCGGTTCATATGACTTACAAGCTGAAGAAAACCCCGGAACAGGTTGTTGAAACAGCAGTTGAATCGGTTAGATATGCAAAAAAACGATTTCCGATCGTTCAATGGTCAGCAGAGGATGCCTGCCGCACCGATTTGCGTTTCCTTGCCCGGATTGTAAAGGAAGTGATTGATGCCGGAGCGGATGTCGTCAATATTCCGGATACAGTTGGTTATATTACTCCTGAAGAATACGGAAAAATCTTCACTTATCTAAAAGAAAATGTACCAAACATTGATCGGGTGAAACTGTCTGCCCACTGTCACGATGACCTTGGGATGGCCGTTTCTAACTCTCTTTCCGCCATTGAACACGGTGCTGATCAGATCGAGGGTACCATTAACGGAATCGGGGAACGGGCCGGAAATGCATCAATAGAAGAAATTGCAGTCGCTCTTCATATTCGGAAGGATCACTATAATGCCCAGACTGGCCTGAAGCTGGATGAAATCAACCGTACCAGCAATTTAGTCAGTAAACTTACAGGCATGCTGATCCCGGCGAATAAAGCCGTTGTGGGAAAGAATGCCTTTGCCCATGAATCCGGAATTCATCAGGATGGAGTGTTAAAAGAAGTTACAACCTATGAGATTATCTCACCGGAACTGGTAGGGGTTGCATCGAACTCCATGGTGATCGGCAAACATTCCGGACGCCATGCCTTTAAAAATCGGATGAAAGAACTTGGCTATGAGTTGGAACCAGCAGAATTGGACCGGGTGTTCCAGGCCTTTAAAGATCTAGCAGATAAGAAAAAAGAAATTACCGATGAAGATTTGATGGCATTAATGACAGAGGAAAGGGCGGGAGGATCCAGTACTTATTATGATATTACATCTCTGCAGGTTCAGTATGGAACTAATCATATACCAACCGCCACCATCACCCTTAAAACACCGGAAGGCAGTGAGATTCAGGAAGCGGGTACCGGTGCAGGAAGTGTAGAAGCGATCTATAATACCCTTGATAAAATGATGGATTCGCCTGTGGAGCTTTTAGATTATCGGATACAGTCCACCAGCGGAGGCAGCTATTCCCTTGGAGAAGTGTACGTCAAAATTAAATTCAGGGGGAGAACCTCCAATGGAAGGGGAACCGCCCAGGATGTTCTGGAGGCGTCGGCAAAAGCCTATGTCAATGCCATTAACAGGGTGTTTATGCAGGAAAAATGGACGCAGGAAAAGCAAAAAGCCGTCAGTAAAGGTTAATAGTAGGGGGATATCCAATGCACAAACGAATTGCCATTCTGCCAGGGGATGGAATTGGAAAGGAAATCATCAATGGAGCGATTCGGGTTTTGAATGCTGTGGGGGAGAAATTTGATCATCAGTTTGACTATGACAGGGCTTTGATCGGAGGAGATGCTGTTGATCAAGAAGGCACTCCCCTTCCAGAAGAAACGGTTACTATTTGCAAAAATAGTGATGCTGTTCTGCTCGGGGCAGTTGGGGGACCAAAATGGGATCAAAATCCATCCCATTTAAGGCCCGAAAAGGGATTGCTCGGTTTACGCAAGGAACTAGGGGTATTTTCAAACCTTCGTCCGGTTACCTGCTTTCCGGATCTGGCTGATGCTTCTACATTAAAAACTGAAGTGATTGAACAGGTAGATTTAATGATCGTCCGGGAACTGACCGGGGGATTATATTTCGGGGAACCAAGCGGAAGACAAATGGAAGGCGGTCAGGAAACAGCAGTGGATACGCTGTATTATACAAGAGCAGAAATGGAACGGATTATACGAAAGGCGTTTGAGTTAGCTGAGGTGAGGAAGAAAAAAGTAACTTCAGTAGATAAAGCGAATGTGTTGGAGACGAGCAAATTATGGAGAGAAGTGGCAGATGAGGTAGCAGAGGAATTTCAGGACGTGAAGCTGGAACACATGCTTGTGGATAATGCCGCGATGCAGCTGATCCGGAATCCATCACAGTTTGATGTAATTGTCACGGAAAACATGTTTGGGGATATTTTAAGTGATGAGGCCTCCATGTTAACCGGTTCACTGGGGATGCTTGCTTCTGCGAGTCTGTCGGCTGATGGTCCAGGATTATATGAACCGGTTCATGGGTCGGCACCGGATATCGCTGGTGAAAATAAAGCCAATCCGCTGGCCATGATTTTATCAAGTGCCATGATGCTTAAGTATTCTTTTTCCATGATCAACGAAGCAAATGCGGTGGAAAAAGCGGTACAAGAAGTGTTAAAGGCTGGTTATCGAACGGGGGATATTGCGCAGGATCATACAACAGTGCTGTCTACCGATGAGATGACCCAAAAGGTTTTGGAGTATCTTTAAAATAAATAGCTTGATTTAGCGGGCGGTGTCAGTCACATGCTCAAGGCTGGCATCGTTGCCATCTCGTTTAAAAGGGAGGGGAAGATATGGGTGCCAGAACAATTTTTGAAAAAATATGGGATGACCACGCTGTCATCCAGGAGAGAGGGAAACCAAACCTTTTGTATATTGATTTACATTTAGTTCATGAAGTGACATCACCTCAGGCCTTTGAAGGACTTCGGCTAAAAGGAAGAAAAGTTCGCCGTCCAGATTTAACCTATGCCACGATGGATCACAATGTCCCGACAGAAAACCGGTTTTCCATATCGGATGAAATAGCAAAAAAACAAATGGATACCCTTGTGGAGAACTGTAAGGAATTTGGAATCACACTGGCAGATCTCAACAGTCCCGAACAAGGAATTGTTCACGTCATTGGACCGGAACTTGGATTAACCCAGCCTGGGAAAACCATTGTCTGTGGGGACAGCCACACCTCCACACATGGAGCTTTTGGAGCTCTGGCCTTTGGAATCGGAACCAGTGAAGTAGAGCACGTTCTTGCGACGCAGACACTCTGGCAGGCTAAACCGAAAACGATGAAAGTAAATGTGGACGGTAAGTTGGGTCCAGGTGTTACGGCTAAAGATGTCATTATGGCCATTATCGGAAAATATGGGGTGAATTTTGGAACTGGATTTGTCATTGAATATACCGGTCAAGTCATTCGGAATATGTCCATGGAAGAACGGATGACCATCTGCAATATGTCTATCGAAGCAGGAGCCAAAGCCGGATTAATCAGTCCTGATGAGAAGACATTCGAGTATTTGCGTGGGAAGAAACATGTGCCTGACGGTGAAGATTTCGATCGTGCAGTTGAAGAATGGAAAGCCCTTGCTACAGATGATGGAGCAGAATACGACAGAATTGTGGAAATCGACGGTTCAAAAATTGTGCCGCAGGTGACCTGGGGTACCAATCCATCCATGTGTGTGCCAGTTACAAAAGCAGTACCTTCACCGGATGATTTTGAGACAGAAGGGGAAAAACGAGCTGTACAGCAGGCACTGGAGTACATGGGATTAACTCCGGATACGCCAATAGAAGATATTGAAATACAGCACGTATTCATCGGTTCATGCACCAATTCCAGATTATCTGATCTGCAGGCGGCAGCTAAGATTGTAGAGGGGAAAAAGGTGGCACCTGGAGTAAGGGCGATGGTTGTACCTGGATCCCAGAATGTCAAAGAAATAGCTGAACAGGAAGGGCTGGATCAAATCTTTATAGAAGCGGGATTTGAATGGAGGGATTCCGGGTGCAGCATGTGTCTAGGGATGAATCCAGATACCGTACCCGAGGGTGAGCGCTGTGCTTCCACCTCGAACCGAAATTTTGAAGGACGGCAGGGAAAAGGGGCACGTACCCACCTGGTTAGTCCGCCAATGGCGGCTGCAGCAGCCATTTATGGCAAGTTTGTAGATATTCGAAAACTGGAAAAAGAACCTGTAGGACAGGAGTGATCCTGAAATGAAACCGATTGTTGTTCATAAAGGGAAAGTGGCAGGAATGGATCGGGTCAATGTGGATACCGATCAGATCATACCCAAGCAGTTCTTGAAGCGGGTGGAACGGACAGGGTTTGGTCAATTCCTCTTCTTTGACTGGCGATTCAAAAAGGATGGATCTGAAAATGAAGAGTTTGAATTAAACCAGCCGGAAAATAGGGATGCAACCATTTTGGCGGCGGGGCAAAATTTTGGCTGCGGTTCATCACGGGAACATGCGCCATGGGCACTTCAGGATTATGGCTTTAAAGTCATTATAGCTCCTTCCTTTGCAGATATTTTTTATAACAATTGTCTGAAGAATGGGATTTTACCTGTTACCCTGGATGAGAAGGATGTTCAGTATGTAATAAAGGAATCTCAGGCGGCAGATTACAAGTGTACCATTGATTTACAGCGGCAAATCATTTGTGATGACAGCGGATTTCAAAGAATCTTTGATATTGATCCTTACTGGAAAGAGATGCTTATCAATGGCTGGGATGAAATTGATGTGACACTGAAGTACAACAAACATATTACTGAATTTGAAAAACAACACAGATTATAACGGTCCCCGAGCTGTTTTCCGGCAATCAGGGGAATCGAACCCTTTCAAGATCTGGCAAATTTCAGATACGTGATACACTCTAACGAATGAATACAGAATGTACGGGGGGAAGATTTATGGCAGATGAAACCAAAGATATGCGAATTAAAAGCAAGGTAATCAGCGAAGGGGTTAACCGGGCCCCTAACCGTGCTATGCTGCGGGCCGTCGGCTTTACCGATGAAGACTTTAAAAAGCCGATGGTTGGCGTAGCCAGTACCTGGAGTGAAGTGACGCCCTGTAATGTTCATATTGATGAACTGGCCAGGAAAGCAAAAAAAGGCGTTCGGGATGCCGGCGGAGCACCTATGATTTTCAACACCATTACCGTTTCTGACGGAATCGCAATGGGGACAGAGGGAATGAAATATTCTTTGAACAGCCGCGAAGTGATTGCCGATTCCATTGAAACTGTCATGGGAGCGGAAAATCTGGATGGTCTGATTGCTATTGGCGGATGTGATAAAAATATGCCAGGTTGCATGATCGCCATTGCCCGCTGTGAGGTTCCGGCCATTTTTGTTTATGGCGGAACCATTGCTCCCGGCAATCTGAATGGCAAGGATATTGACATTGTTTCTGCTTTTGAAGCGGTAGGGAAGTATAACCAGGGTGATATTGATAAAAAAGAGCTTCATCAGGTTGAATGTAACGCCTGTCCAGGCCCTGGATCCTGCGGAGGGATGTATACGGCCAATACGATGGCATCTGCCATTGAAGCCATGGGAATGAGCCTGCCTTATAACTCATCTAATCCTGCCGATACAACGAAAAAGCATAAGGATTGTTATGATGCAGGGGTAGCTTTAATGAATTTAATGAAAAAAGGCATTTATCCAAAAGATATTATGACCAAAAAGGCATTTGAAAATGCGATTACAGTGGTAATGGCTCTTGGAGGTTCGACCAATGCCATCCTGCACCTTCTGGCTATTGCCCATTCCGTTGGGGTCGATCTGCAGTTGGAGGACTTTGAACGCATTCAGAAAAAAGTTCCTCATATTGCTGATTTAAAACCGAGCGGAAAATATGTCATGCAGGATCTTCATAACATTGGAGGCGTTCAGGCCGTTATGAAAATTTTGCTGGAAGCAGGTCTTCTGCATGGTGACTGTTTAACGGTTACAGGAAAAACAGTTGCGGAAAATTTAGAAGAAGCTGCACCATTAAGAGAGAATCAGGATATTATTACGCCTCTGGATCAGCCGAAGCGAAAAGATGGCCCCCTCATTATTTTAAGGGGAAATCTGGCTCCAGAGGGCGCAGTTGCAAAGGTGAGCGGCTTGAAGGTCACCAATATAACCGGACCTGCCCGTGTCTTTGATACGGAAAAGGAAGCAACAGATGCCGTACTAAATAACAAAATTAAGCCAGGAGATGTTCTGGTCATCCGTTATCAGGGTCCAAAAGGTGCACCGGGAATGCCGGAAATGCTCTCCATTTCTGCAATTTTAGTAGGGAAAGGCCTTGGGCATACAGTAGGCCTGCTGACTGACGGTCGTTTTTCCGGAGGCACCCACGGTCTTGTGGTAGGGCATGTCGCTCCTGAAGCTCATGTAGGCGGACCGATTGCTTTAATTAAAGAAGGGGATATGATTACGATTGACAGTGAGAAGCGGGAACTTTCTGTTGCTCTTGGTGAGGAAGAATGGGAGCGTCGCAGAAAAGAATGGAAAAAACCAAAGCGCAAGCTGAAAGGCGTACTCGCTAAGTATGCTCACCTGGTATCTTCAGCTTCCAGAGGTGCAGTGACCGATTTAGATTTGGATGATTAGAGTAGAATGGGATGTGCTTGTCGTCTTATATATGGTACGTATAGAAAGTCAAGAAATGCCTCAAACTCTTTCGGGAAAACCTGCTCGGCAAAAAGGCATGATGGGGAATATACTTGTTTTTCCTGGGGAGAAAGGAGGGATTTTCTTGGCTTTTTTTTATGGTTAAAAATATTTATGGAAAGGCTGGAGAGTTGCGAATTATTTTTGTCTGATTCAATATGAAATGTGAAACATTTTGCTTAGGGTCACGTCTAATCCAGTGGGTAGGAATTTTTTTCCAGATAATGACGGAAATTCTTTTCAAACGGAGGTATTTCTATGAAACAGTTTTTAGTTTTTTTTATGCTGACCTTTGGACTGTTGTTGGCAGGTTGTTCAGATGAGGAGGAATTATCTCATGAAATGGAGGAATTGGAGGGTCAGATCAGCGAACTCCAGGAGGAAAATGCGGAGCTTAAGAAAGAAAATCACGCATTACAGGCTAAGCTCGATGAACAGAATGCTTATATAGCATCTCTGGATGTGGTGAAGGAGGCTGTCACATATGAAACCATTATGCCCCAATCAATCACCCAGTACCCCCAATCATTTTTTTCAAAAGCCGAAAGTGATCTCGATCAGGACGGAGAAAAAGAAATAATAGAATTATATGTAGATGCCGCCAAAATGGATAATGGAGAGTTTGCCTGGGATGATGGTCAGCCCTGGCTTCTTGTGGTTAAAGATGAAGGGAAAACTTACCCGTTATTTCATGACTATGTCCAGCTCGGAAGTCTGAAATTCTGGGTGATGGAAAGGGAACAGGAAAGAAGTATATTGTTATTGAACACAGGAATGGGGCTGTTTCACCTTCAATCTTTTACTTTTGATGAGGAAAAAGGCGGGTATGTACCTAAAACTCATTTCAATCCTGAATTAACTTTTCTTCTTCACCCCTATTAAAAAAAACAACTTCTCGCATTCAGGATAAGACATAGTATTTCTGGCTTTAATATAACAGAATTGTCTAAAATTGTAGAACCAGGTAGAATTTTTTTCGGATTTATGATATAACTATAAACAAAATTACCAATACATAGTAATTGGTAGGAAAAACATCCTATAGCTCTTCCGACAATGGCAAACCTATCGAAAGGTAGGGACGCAAAGCCACGGACCTAAGGCAAGTTTTTTGCTATGGTCGCCGGGTTGCCGAAGAAGGTGAATTCTATACAAAGATTCACTTTTTCGGTGAATCTTTTTTTGTTGCCAAATACTAACTAAGGATTTTAGAGAGGAATCTTAAAATGAGTATTAGTGGAATTAAAGAAAAGCTGGATAACAGACAATTCCATAATGTATATCAGCCCCTTTACGATTTAAAAAAAGGTCAGGTTATAGGCTTTGAATCTCTTTTTCGTCTGAACACGGGGCATAATCCGGAGCAGGTGTTTCAAACAGCCAGGGAAGAAGGGTGTTTGTATGATTTAGATACTGCGTCTGCCTATCACTCAGTGATGGATTTTTCAAAACTTTTTCACACAACTGGTGAGAAATTATTTGTTAATCTTTTTCCATCCACTCTCTTGCATTCTTCTTTTTCATCCTTTATTAACCAATTGGTAAATACGGTTCAGCTGAACCCGGAGAACATGGTGATAGAAATTAATGAGAATGAAGTCATTTCTAACATCGGCGAACTTCGGGATTGCCTGTTGTTTCTTAAGAAAAAAGGTTTTTCAATAGCGATTGATGATGTAGGAAAAGGATCAGCATCCTTTCAAAATATTATTGAAATGGAACCAGATTTAATCAAGCTGGATAAATACTTTGCACGTGAGCTGATCCGTTCAAAGCGGAAACAGGAAGCGATCAAAGTATTTGTGAATTTTTCAACTGCAGATATGAAGGTTGTACTGGAAGGCATTGAAACTAAAGACGATCTGGACATTGCGAGAGAACTGGGTGTGGACATTGGTCAGGGGTTTTATTTAAGCAAACCAGACACACTGGAGCAGTTTATCACAAACAGTGAGGTCTTGAACGGTCAGATACAAAGGCTTGGCAAAAGATGAAATCCCCATTAAGAGTGATGCGGGGATTTCATCTTGTTTATGCAGCTGTTCATTGGAGCGGATGGTTATCGGTATAACGTCCATAGTCAGGTACGGCAATCTGATCAAATTTTTTGGATAGGTTTTGCAGGCCGTCAGAAAGTTCTTCTCCAGAAAATGGCAGGCCGTGGCCTGTTATCGCAACAGCTGGTTTCAAAGACTCGAGTTTTTTTACCGATTCCTTTGCCTGGCTCCAGTCCATTGTAAAATATCTTGGAGGTCCATTAATTTCCTGCTTCTGGGTGAAAACGCTATATAGAGAATCCTGACGTACTGTAACAAATGCATCACCGGCGATTAGAACACGATCGTTTTCTCTGAACAGGGAGATATGTCCCGGTGTATGCCCGGGGGTATGAATCCAACGCCACCCATTCAGGCCAGGTACACTGCCATCGGCTGGTATCATCTTTGCGAATTCACCGAGATTTACCGGTTCATTTGGAAACATAGGAGAAAGTTTTGCAATGAGTCCCCCTTCCACCGAGGCGTCTGGTTCAGGATAGCTGAGTTGACCGGTTACATAAGGCAATTCATCTGGATGAACAAATACAGGAACTTCCCATTCTTTTACCAGCTCAACAATGGCACCAACATGATCAAAGTGTCCATGAGTCAGTATAATTCCCTCTGGTTTACGGTCCGGTCCAAAAAGCCGTTCAGCTGTTTCCATGATATCATCAGCTGAACCTGGCATGCCCGCATCAATGAGCACCCACCCATTTCGTTCAGGAATTTCTACAAAACAGATATTGACGATTTGAATAGTCTGAAAAAATACACCTTTTGCAATTTCCTGATTCAGTCCACTTGTAATAGAGGTAGCAGGAATGAATGTTTGATCTCTGCTATTTTCTACTTCTTGATCCACTGAGGATCACCTCCTGATTGATAAAATGATCATCTTTCCTTAGGTTGCTTCAAAATAGAGGTATTCATGTGGAAGTGATTTGTGTCAGCCTTTCCACGTATATCCAATTGCAGTAGAACAATATTTCAGTTTTGAAATGAGGTTGAATAATGTAGTAAAATGGGTTAAAGTCATGTAAAGTGTCGGATGATGTCGGTGTGAAGAGGGGTTTAATCCATGATAAACAAACAGAAGGATCATGTCAGTTTTCGGACGAGTGATGTGCTCAATGAAAATCTGCCCTTTTTTGTTAATCTGAAAATAGCAGGTGAAGGACAAAGCTTATATGATACTGTCCATCGAATGAAAGACTTTATTTTATCTTCCAGCACTCCACACATTCAACGAGAAGGTATGGAATTTTTGTACTGGAATGGTTTTTATGAAGAATTACACACCCTTGTTCACAAGCATAAAGCCAACCTTGATGTCAATTCCGTTCAATGGGCTGAAATGTATGAGTGGATGTATAAACGCAAAAAGAGAAGAACGAAACCTGTTGAGTTGATTGAACTGATGAAAAACCTGAAAACTTCAGACCCGGCCATCCAGGCGTTAAAGTTTTTCATGCTGATTTACAGTTACTATGACCTGAGGGAGTATGGAAAATTAGGGACATATCTGGAACCGCTCGAGAAATGTCTCCGTCAAGTTGAATCCCCGCTGCTTCAGGAATACTTAACCATGAGGCAATATGAGGCCTTGTTTCATTATCACTGGAAAAAGAATGAGATCATTATGGCCAGGCTGTATGGCTATAAAGTCATTAATCATACGTATAACGAAGAACGGAAAGCAATGCTTCACAGTCATCTGGCCCATACGTTTATTTTTGAAAGCTATGAAAAAGCGATGGGACATATCCAGGAGGCATTATTGCTTTCGAAAATTTATGGATATGAGTTTATCCATGATCAAGTAGCCAACTACTCCATCCCGTTTATCGCTGCGCACTTTGGCAAATACGAGGGAATTACAACGACCGATCTATCGGAGCAGGCTCATTTGGAAATTGCCAGGGGAAATCGGCAAAAAGCCATTAAACTACTGGAACAGTTAGAGGTATTTACACCGTTCAGGATATACTATTATGGCCTGGCAAAAGAGGACATCGACATTTTAAGAAAGTCCTATCAATCCTTTGTAACTGAATACAGGGATTACTTCTATGCACGTCTGCCTTTACGTGCTATTGAAAAACTGCAATAAAATTTGACATATGGTGGAATGACCATCCAATTGCCGATACATATGTCTATAAAGAGAAAACATTTACCACAGTGGAAACTGTGGTTTTTTATATGCAGCTATATGGTGAAGGATAACAATAACATGTGATGTATCGGTCGGATAGGCGTTTTTAATGGACCCCTTAAACCCGTTTTCTTCTTCTATTTTTATAAAAGTTAGACTTTCCATACATATATGGTTAGAATTGTAAGGAGATGAATGTGGCTGACTTGCAGAAAAGTGTAATACTTCCTTCTTTACCCATTGACGCTGGCATGCTCTTTCTGCGGATAGAAATGTACCTGGAATTTTAAAATATTGTAGGGGGAAGTAAGAAAAATGGGGTGTAAACAGGACCATGAATAAAATTGGAGACTATATAACCAGGATGGATTATGTCCTGTTATCGCTGTTAATGCTGTTATCAATTATTAGTTTTATTTCATTGTATAATGTGCAGGATCTTCATTTATCCGATGACAATTATTTAAAAAAGCAACTGGTCTGGTATGCCCTTTCCATCATCCTGATGCTGACAGTGACTTTTATTGACATATCCCTATTTAAGCAACTGGCTGTTTATATTTATATTTTCAGTTTGATTTTTCTGGCAGGCATTCTTTTTGCCCCGGCTGATATCGCGCCAACGATCAATGGAGCAAAAGGCTGGTATCGAATAGGTCCTTTTTCTATACAGCCAGCTGAGTTTATGAAAATAGGTCTGATCTTAGCCCTCAGCCATACAGCAGCCAGGGCTGAAGCGGATTCTGCCCCCTTAAGTGAATTAAAACTTATCATTAAAATGGGCCTCTATGTTCTGCCTTTAATTTACTTCATGCAGTCTTTCCCTGATTTAGGGAATCTGTTAGTTTTTCTTGTCATTTTCATGTCTATTCTCCTGGTAGCTAATCTGCGGATATCAACACTGTTAATTGTATTCTCAATACCAGTGCTTTTACTGACAGCCATGGTTTTTCTCTATTTTTATTATTCGGATTTTTTCTTCAACCAGGTGCTGGGCCTTCTGCCTGATTATCAGGCCAAACGGTTTTATGGATGGTTAAAGCCATATGAGTATCCGGAAGCAGGCTATCAGCTTAGGCAGTCATTATTAAGTATTGGGGCAGGACAGTTATATGGCCATTCATCACTTGAAAATTTCCCGAATGTTCCCTATGCCTATTCTGATTTTATCTTTGCCGTAATTGCAGGTCTGTATGGGTTTTTGGGTGCGAGTCTGGTCGTTATATTGTATTTTCTGTTAATATATCGAATAACCCTGATAGCCGTTCATTATCAGGACCCTTTTGGCAGCTATGTCGGGGCAGGGGTTGTAGGAATGATTGCTTTTCAGGTCTTTCAAAATATTGGTATGTCCATCGGTATTGTCCCCATAACCGGTTTGGTTTTGCCCTTTATCAGTTATGGGGGAAGTTCTCTGATCACCAGCATGATTGCCATTGGATTGATGATGAATATTAAGATGAGGACGAAACAATACATGTTTGAAACGAGTCTTTTGAAGTAGGTTTGCTAAGGAATGGATGGAAAAACAAAAAATATCTATTAGCAGATGGAAACGGTTCTATCTGTTTAAATCCAGCGCATATATATAAGCAGCGTTCACATCAGGTAGATCTCAGCGAATACCGATAGAAAGGACGATTCCATGAAAAAAGTGGAATCCTGCGCTGGACTTTTTCCCCTGTTTGTCTTATGTGCTGTGTGTTTCATGTTAAGTGGAATCATCCATTCTGAACGGGCTGCTGCACATCCTGTGTTTTTAACAGATTTTATGGATAGCCGAGCTATTGCAGCTGGAATTACTCAGCCCAAAGGGACTGAAATCTCTATCGTTTTTGCCGGTGATACGATGTTTGACTGGTCTGTTAAGAAAGCAGTCAGGAAGTTTGGGCCGGATTATCCGTTTCAGTATGTGAAAGATGAAGTGAAAAAGGCTGATCTCGCAATTTTGAATTTAGAAACAGCTGTTACTGCCAGGGAAGAAAAGGATACGATTCAGCTTTACAACTTTAAATCTGATCCCATCTCATTAGAGGGGGTTAAAAAAGCCGGTTTTGATCTTGTGAGTTTAGCCAATAACCATACGTTAGATTACAAAGAAGCAGGATTGTTAGATACTTTAAAATACCTGGACAAATATCAATTAGGCTATTTTGGGGCAGGAAAAAATAAAGAGGAAGCATATCAGGCTAAAACCATCCACCTCAAAGGCAAAAAAATTAAGTTTTTAGGTTTTTCCCGATTTTTGCCTGCTGTAAGCTGGTATGAGTACAAAGATCAGGCGAAACCGGTTATTGCCAGCGGGTATCAGCAGGGAAGAGTGATACAGACGATAAGGGATGAATCGAAAGAGGCGGATTTTCTGTTCGTGTATATGCACTGGGGAGTGGAAAGGAATAACTATCCTGAACAATGGCAGCGGAATTACGCGAGAAGGATGATTGATGCCGGGGCGGATGCTATTATTGGAGCTCATCCCCATGTTCTGCAGGGGTTTGAATATTATAAAGGAAAGCCAATAGCCTACTCACTTGGGAATTTTCTGTTTCCTGATTATGTAAGTGGAAGAACAGCTCAGACTGGACTGCTGAAAGTAGTTCTTGATCAGGGGAAATTATCCATGAAGTTTTCTCCTTATGTCATAAGGGATAATCAGATTCATCCTCTAACAGTAAAGGAGAAGGAGGAGGTCCTTCACTATCTGGAGGATATTTCGTACAATATTACAATTAACGGGAATACCATTGTTGAAGAACTGGAGAGGCAATGAAAAATAGGCGGGCATCCAGTCACCTGATGTACAGATAGCAACTTTCACATTCAGGTTATTGTGTGTAAAAGGGGCAGGACTCATTTGTGCAGACATCAACATTATTCATGTTCAAGGAAAATTTAAAACCCCCGGTCTTGAGTAACCGGGGGTTAACCTATACTTAAATCGGGTCATTATCAGGGTCCGTATAGGATTCTATTGCTTTTTCTACCGCTCGGTGGGCTTCAGTGAAAGCGTTGGTTGCGGAATTGTCTCTAACATTTTCCAGCTGTTCCTGAGCGTGCTTAGCCTGTGTTACTGCGCGAATCATGTCATCAAACATTTGCTCCTTATCATGTCCGGCTTTTGACCTTGCCTGTTCAAGTTCCTGAATACAATGGTCAAGCTTATGTCCGTCTGGGTGATTTAACGATTGTTCCAGTACCTCTTTCACATGTTCCAGTATCTCTTTCATGATGTTCACCTCATTATCGGATATTCTTTACAAAAAGATATTTTCTCCATTAATGAATTCCTTATTCATTTAAAATGAACAGAAAAAGAGGCTGTGCCTTAAAGAAATGGATGGAGAAAAACCGAACAAAAGGGCATAAGATAGTTTACGCAGTCAACATGATGAGACTTATAAGGGAACATTGCAAGCCGAAAATTATAGAGGAAGAAGGTTGGGCTGGCGAGGAAGCCTTAGGCAGTCTCCCTGACAAACGAAGTAGGTTGACAAAAGAAAATATCCGAACTCATTCATGTGACGATTGAATATAGCTCGGATATTTCATTCCCTTTTTGCAGTTTTGTCCCAGTCTCAACAAATGCCTTTTCCGGTCTGGTTTCAGTGGGAGAAGTATTGACTGATATCTTTAGAGGAGCGGGTGGTTTCGGCGTAATCATTGTAAACATTGCCGGTATCAGTTAAAAAATTGAAAAAGTCAGCTGGAATTTGCCATTCTCCTCTGATTCGCACTGCCCCTTCAAAACGTCCTTCTTCACACCATTTACGAACCCTTTCTTCTTTGATATGTAATAATCTTGCAACTTCCGAAATGTTATACATACGAACTCTCCTTATTCAACATATTTTTTCCGCAATTTTTCTCTCAAGGGCCCTTTGCTTACGGTTACTGTAATGGTAACATAAAATTTTTGTAATTCTTCTGCCAATTTCATGAAGGGCTCTACTACATTTGGGAGATCATCATAGATTTACAATGAAAAAGGAAATTTACCGGTGAAGATCGAAAAAAGTATATGAGGGAATTTGTATGATTCATGCAAAATATCTGCAACAGAAAGGAGCAAATTATGAAGCTATTCAATAAAGTACTGGTTTTTTGTGCAATCTTTTTTGTCTTCATTCCATCTTTTCAAGAAACGGAAGCTGAACAGCTGCCAGGAAATTCAGAAGTTTCCTTAACTAAACACTGGACGGTAGAGTTTAACACCCGAATGGATCCTGAGACGATTAATGAGGAGACTGTTTATATTCGGGATACATCCGGCAAGAAAATGTCAGGACTTCAGTTTATATTAAGTGAAGATGAGAAGGAACTCAAAGTTTATACTTCAGATGTATTCCGCCCTGATACCCGTTATGTTTTACATATTACGAAGGGGGTCAAAAGTATAGAAGGAATTCCTCTGCAGGAAAACATAACATTCCCTTTTCAAACAGAAGATCTGCAGGAAGAGCCGCTGACACCGAAGGAAATTGTGCATAAGAATGATCACAAAGTGGTGATGGTCCAGGCTTCAGACGGCTGGCATACCTCACAGGGGAGCGGTTTTTTTGTCACAGAAGGTATCATCGCAACGAATTTTCATGTAGTACAAGGGATGAGTGAGATACAGGTACGGTTAAACAATGGGAATATTTATGAGGTCGAGGGTGTTGTGGATTACGATATCGCAAGGGATGTAGCCCTGTTAAAATTAGAAAGGGAATTAAGCATACATCCTGTTGAACTGGCTGACAGCATTAAAGTGGAAAAAGGGGATCAGGTTTATTCGATCGGCAGTCCCCTCGGGCTGCAGAACACCCTGTCAGATGGACTGATCAGCGGAATTCGGGAACAGGGGCTACTGAAACTGATTCAAATTAATGTTCCGGTAGATGCAGGAAGTTCTGGCGGACCGCTGTTTAATGATCATGGTGATGTCATCGGGATTACTTCAGAAATCATTGCTGGAACACAGGCAGATCTAAATTTTGCTGTCCCAATCAATGATATCAAACCACTTATAGAGAAAATAGAAGGCCAGCCTTTTGCAAAAGTGGATGCATCGTTTCCGGATGTACCAGGGTTTCACAACATGCATGAATTCTTAAATGAAAAATTTGGAGAAATGAAGACCTCTGAGGGAGCTTTTACCATCCAATTTACACCTGCTTATATGGATTTCAGCGGGTATTATGTGATTGAAGCGTATATCGAACCAGATCAATATGAACAGTATCAGGACGAATATGATTCCATTAAAGAAGAGGTTCAGGAATGGGGATTGGCTGTTGGGGATTATCTTGACCAGAACTTTCCGAGATCTTATTTGGATGTAGACGTGTATTATGCAGAGGAATTTGATGAATATCCTGATGAATTCCCTGAGGAATGGATTCAGGAAACCGAAGACAAATGGTTCGTTATTAATCAAATCATTGAAGTCTTGCTCAGTGATCAAATTTATGTGGAAACCTATCAGTAAAATGATGAAAAAGGAGGATGGGACATATTAAATAAACGGTAAAAAGGGGAACAAATCGGCTATAGAAAAATTTACGCAGTCAACATGCTTGAGACTACTGGTCGACTAAAACCTGCCACGTCCTGTGGCCAACGTCGACACTAGCACGTCCTGTGCGTCGCGGGAACGGCACGATCCGAAAATCTCGCAGTGAAAAGAATGAGCCGGTGAGGAAACCTTAGGCCGTATCTGCAGGAAGTGAAGCTTATTGACGAATGATAAAACTATCCGAACTCATTCACTTGACGATTGAATGTAGTTCGGATAGTTCATTACCATTTCAGTTTTGTCCCAGCCTTCATATTTTTTGTTTATTGAAGCAATAATTTTTCTGAACCTGCATGCTCGATGTGTACGATAACTGAAATAGAGGAGAGAGATTCTTCAGTTAAAGTTAATCCCCCTTCCTCAGACAGCTGTTTCCATTTTTTAGGGTTATCTTTGTATAAAATATGTGAGAAACTAAAGATGTCAGATTTGATTTTTAATCCTTCCAGATAGGTCGTTTCAATTTGCTTTTTAACCTTCTCCTCAATCTGTTTCTGAAGGACGTTCTTCGTTTCTTCTTCTATCAGTTCAATAATATATCCGTCTACCCTTACCTGGATATCAAATGTTGGTATACCGTTATTCCACTTAGGTAAGATCTTTGAATTAGCCTTTGTCGCAATAAACGTAGCTACAGCTTCACCTTCATGGTGAACAATCACAGGAGTTCTAACGTTTACCCCCTGTATCCAGCGAATCCCAAGGAGTTGATTTTCTAATAAGATGCCTTTAAACTGTTTGTTTTCTAAAACGGCAACATCATTAAAAAGGAGGTTCTCAACCTGGCCCTCAAGGTTTTTCCATCTATTATTCCCGAAACGAATAACAGGGAAGAGGGTTGTTTTTCCAGGTTCATTTATAGATGCAATAAATCGGTTCATCCGGACCGGTCTGATTAAAATACTTTGTTCGTAGCTCTCCCATGGTTCTCCTAAAAAAGAAAAGATAGCATTCGGTTCAATAATCGGCTTAATGGTCAACAGCTGATCAAGAGGCATATCCGTTGCATAAATCCATAGTGTGGGACGGGTCTGGTGAAAACGGTTAAATTTATCGAGTACGTTAATAAAATTTTTTTTCAGTACCTGTTGACTGAAAATAATGCTGGATAAGTGGCCCCAAAAAATTTTCCGCTGTGTAGCCGGATATAGATCATGGATCGCTTCTGTCAGCGTTTCCCCTTTTCCTGCCACAACAGCCAGTGCCGAGGGATTTTCATTGCTTCCTCCTCCGCCCTGTCCGGTTGAGCCTGTAAAATTCACCATTTGGGCATAAACGATATATTTCCCATCTTGAAAATCTACTCCGACTGTGTGAGCGTAATAAATATGTTCAATGGAAGTGGCATTCCAGCAGGCTGATAAGAATAACATGGGTATAACTGACAGGGAGATTTTAAGGATGTTAAGGCGTCTCACTGATTATCCTCCTGTTTGTCCTGATCCTGAGTATGCAAAATTTCCGGACGTTTTTTATCGGCTTTAAGCGGTTTGCGAAAAATGGCATCTGTTAAATCTGATAAACGGTAAGGTGCGAGTGGTGCCAGATATGGAATTCCAAAAGAACGGAGATTTGCTACATAAGCCAGAATCATGTAAAAAGCGATTAACAGACCAAACAGTCCGAGGAAACTGGACAACAGCAGCACCCCTAAACGCAAAATACTGATTACGCCTTCCAGGGATTGATTGGTAAGGGCAAAAGTTGCTACTAACGAGGTAGCGATAACCACAACCATCGCCGGTGTCGTAAAACCTGCCCGAATAGCGGATTCACCAATAATGATTCCCCCTACCACACCTAATACCTGCCCGACTGGACCGGGCAATCTCAGGCCAGCTTCCCGAAATAACTCAAATGCAAGAACCATGAGAAGGGCTGAAATCGGCAGAGGAAACGGCACGCCCTGTCTGGATTCGGCAATGCCCGATAATAGAATAAAGGGAACTTGCTCCGGATGATAAGTGACCATTGCAACCCAGAGCCCGGGCAAAAACGTAGCAGCAGTGATTCCGAATATCCGAAACACTCTACCCAATGAAGAATAAATATAAATCGTGTCCTGGTCTTCGGGTGACTTCATAATTTTGATCAGATTAACCGGGGCAATAAGAGCTGTCGGGGTCCCATCGATGATGATCGCGAAGTGTCCCTTAATTAATACATCCGCAACATAATCAGGTCTTCCGGTATATTTGAACATAGGAAATAGCCGTAATGGTGTTTCGACCAGCAGCTCTTCTATTTGATTAGAGCTCGTAATTGCGTCAATTTTAATAGTAGAAATTTTTTCCCGTATATGATCAATCATATCTTTTCGGGCAATATCTTCTATATATAATAACCCAACTCTCGTTTTAGTCCGGTCCCCTATCACAAATTGCTCGTACCGAAACGAATTGGTCCGAAGCCGCTTCCGGACCAGGGCGACATTTACTTCAATTTCTTCAATAAACCCATCCCTTGGCCCTCTAATGGATATTTCAGTGTTTGGTTCTTCCGGATTCCTCTGGGGCTGTTTGGAAAGGTTAATGGAGTATGCGGTATTAAGGTCAGGAATAAAAAATAAAAGTTCGCCGTCAAAAACCTTAGGGATGATTTGATCTAAATCTTTTTCGATTCGAAGCGATGAAATATGCAAATAGTCGAGCAGTGCGTGTTCATCAAATCGTCTGTCAGATATTTTCTCAAAAAAAAGTTCTAAACGGGGAATCACCTTTTCATTTAATTTTTCGACATCACTCATTCCTTCATTATAAAAAAATATCACGTTAACCGGTTTTTTTTCAGTACGTTCAAAGTCCATTTCAAAACTCTTGATATCCTGACAATTTTCAAAAACATATTCAAGTTGTTCTTTTGTTATAATATCCGGTTTATTTTTTTCAGGTGTGGCTGATTTTTTTTCTTTTTTTGAGGTCTTCCATTTTCTCACGTTTATGTACCCCCTTTCCTGTTTGCGATGGCTGTCAACAAGACAAAAATTACAGACAATGTGATGATCAGAATTAAACTTGCCGGAAGATAAAATCCAGTGAGAAAATACAGGAATTCGATATCACTAAAAGGGAAGGTTAGGATAATTAAGGACAGCAGTGCAAATCCCCCTAAAATCAGTTCCCTTCTTTTTCCCTGGGGAATATCAAATAAATCCCCGAGAACGTACAGGGCAAGGGAAATTCGGATAAATGCACCGGATAGCCACTGATAGATCGAAAAGAAGTCAACGTGTTCGACGAAGCGCCCTAAGTTGACCAATCGCCATTGCTGAAAAGCGGGAAACCTCTGCTTTGTCATTTCTTCTGCCCCAAATGTCGCAATGCCTCCTGTCGTAGGTCCCAGTGTTAAACCGGCCAAAATAATCAGTACAATTACAAAAAAACGGAACTTTATTTTTCCTTTAATCCTGTGCTGAATCAAGATAATTAAAAATATTTCAGCCATACCGGCTGCAGAAAACATCATTCCTTCGATGACCGGTTTAAATCCATCAGCCAGTATCGGAGTTAATAATGAGTAATCCTTCATTTTCATATTGGAATAGGAAACAAAAAATCCTAGAACGATAATGATAGGAAGCAGTATGGCGTTGGCGATGGCAATCGTACGGATACTCGTTTTTCCGATATACCAGCATATGAATAAAAACAACGCATAAAGAATAAATGGCGGTGTCCGGTTTAAATAAGTGATATGGGTCCAGTCGATCAGATCCTTTGCGGTAATGATAACCATTGACAAAAGATACACGGTAATCAGAAATGCAAAACTATAAGCGGCAGGTTTCCCAAAATGCTGCTTAAGCCAGACATAAATATTTTCCTTATTCGTACCTTTGATTACGTATAAGATAGCTGCAGACCACAGGAACAGTAACCCCATGGTAAATAACACCGCTATCCAGGCGTCACGCCCTGAAGCAGAAAGGAGTGCAGGGATGATGGTGACATGGTTAACCAGTCCAATGGATGTGAAAAATAATAAGGCTACATTGAATACATTAATCTTTTCGAACTTTTCCTGCATGTGAAAACACCTGCCATTTTTATTATTTGCATAATCTGAGTTATTACTCATGTTTTCTCATTTCATGTTCTTTCAACCATAAAATTGAAATTTTTTAGTAATCGAGGCTTTAGGCAGTAAAGGATAAGATTTGGTAATGGGGAATGAAAAGTGCCAGGTGAGGATATGAGGAAGTTATGATCAGAACTTTTTAAAAGGGCCAATATTGATTAGATTAAGAGAAACAGGAAGATGCTATGAAATAAAGAAAAACATAAAAAAGAGGGGAAAGCCCCCTCTTTAGGTTTAGTGCGAATTTTTCATAAATAAAAACTGGATGCCAATAGCTAAAAATAATATCCCTTTGACTTTGCTGATGGTTCTATGAAACAGCGGGTGCATCAGCCATTTTTCAGCGAGCAAACCTGCAAAGACGGCGATTAAAGTAAAAATGGCAATGGCCTGAACCATAAAAATGAGACCAAGAGCAATCATCTGAAGTTCAATTTGCCCCTTTTCTACGTTTATAAACTGGGGAAGGAAAGCTAAGAAGAATAAGCCAACTTTCGGATTAACTACATTCATAATAAATCCTTTTTTAAACAGGAAAGGCAGGGGAAGTCGATCCACTTTTTGTGTCTTTACCGATTCTCTACTTTCCCGGAATGCCTGCCAGGCCAGATAGATTAAATAACCAGCACCTACCCATTTGATCAGTTGAAACGCAAATGCGGACTGATACAAAATGGCCGATAGCCCTAGAGCAGCTGCCATGGTATGAACGGTTATACCGGAGCATAATCCCAGAGCGGTAATAACACCTGCTTTTTTGCCATGGGACATGCTTTGCATCAGCACGAACAGGTTGTCAGGTCCAGGTGCAATGGTTAACAAAATGGAGGCTCCTATAAAAGATACAATAGCTGTTATATCCATCATCATCACCGTACTTCTTATTATGGTTGCCAGAAAGTGCCTGTTTGATTTCTTAGCTTTTCCAGGGAAGGGGGGGCATCAGTAAAAGTATCTTCTCCGTTTATTGTATTTGTTGCGAATCCAGAGGAATAGCAGCTTTAGTACGATATATGTTGTGAAAAAAGCAGTAAAACCAGCTACTCCCATTACTGCATCATGAAATTCCATTTGTCCGCGACCTGTTACCTTCTGCTGTATTTCTACTGCGAAAACAAAAACAAGCACCAAGGTTAAAGAATAGATGAACGATACCGCAGTAATACTCCATTTTGCCAGGTAACGGAAGACAAAATCTACCACGATAAACCCCATAAGGCCAATTATTCCGATAATCCAAAAATGAAGTTCTTTATCGCTTAAGTCAAAGCCCAGCATGGAAGCAAAACGCACCAAAAGATCATGGAACAAATTCACAATATCAGTTAAGAGTAAAATAAATTCTCGCACTTTTTTTCCACCCTGTTTTTTACTCAGTTTACTGAAAATTGTGTAAAATGTCCATGAGAAAAGGTAAACATAGAAACAAGGGACTATTAAAATGTGAGTCATTTTTATTATTTCCCTGTCAATTGAATATTGGAGAATAAGGGAGTTAAAAAGGTAATATTATTTGATAAGGTTACTAGTGCCCTTGACCCGGGATTAGTCGGAGAGGTGCTCGAGGTCATTAAGGACCTTGCCAGTGAAAGTGATATGACCATAAATTCATATTTGGTACATGCCACTTGTCGGAGTTTGTCGAAGAAAAACCCCTTGCCTGAATGCCATACAGGCAAGGGGTTAAACTATTTTTCAGGGTTAGCCTTCGATCTCTCAAAAAAGGATCGTTTACAGTTGTTTTTCAGATGAAACTTCCTTTAAATTTTGTTATGAGTATTTCATTTATGATTTTTTAAATGTTTGATTTAAAATAATGTGTGCAGTCAAATGCAGTCAAATATAGAAGGGACAGAAACTTATGGAATATGTCAAAGATCTAAATGAGATCAGTCAAATTATTCAAGAAAAGCCCTTGAGTTTATTGTATATTTCCCAACCTCAATGCTCGGTTTGTCATTCAGTACTGCCAAAAGTAGAAAAGCTCGCAGAAGAAATACCTCACTTAACAGCCATTCATGCGGATGCCAGTCAGACACCCGCATTGGCCGGAGCTTTTATGATTTTTACAGTCCCGGTTGTCATCATTTTTTCATATGGAAAAGAAGTATACCGGCAGGCAAGGTTTATCCAGATGGATGAATTGGAAAACAAACTTATTCAAATGAAGTCTCTCGCCCAAAAGGATTTGTCAGACTAATCCAGGAAAAAACACAGGACTCTTCACATGAACATTCAAGACGTTTTGGACATGTCAATTACGTTTGCTGTTTTTGAAGGTAATCCAGCAATCCCATGGCGCATACCGCAGTGTCCATTTTGATGAATTCATATACCGGGTGATCATCAGGAACTCCCTGGTTATGTAAATGGTTTCGAGCAAGATCAAATAATTTTTCGGCAGCGATTTTATCATCCTGGCCAATTTCAAAAACTTCTTTTCCAACTTTTACGAATTCGGGAATCCATTGACGGATTTGTCTATAGACTTCTTTAGGGTTTTCAGATTCAGCAAAATGTCCAAAGTAGATTTTTTTAACGTTTAAATTCTCAACTAGCTCCAGTGATCGCAGCATATCATCCGGGTTAAACTGGTTTGGTGAAGTGGAAGGAAGATAAAACTGAATGCCTTGATCCTGTAAAGCTTCATCATAGCTGACCCCAATGGTATCTCCTGTAAAAATTCCGTTGCTCACTGGATCCAAAATACTGAAGTGATGGTAGCTGTGACCTGGAGTATCATAAAATGTAAGGGTACAGTTAGCACCGATTGTTAGGGTGTCTTCGTTATCTTTAATGATCACCCGGTCTTCAGGAACAGGCAGTACTGGGTCAAACAATCTGTCAAAGTCATCACCATACACCATTTTTGCTCCCTGTATTAAGCGGGACGGATCAATTAAATGTTTTGCCCCCCTTGGATGGACAACTATTTTTGCGTTTGGACAATCTTTTAATAGAAGTCCTGCTCCGCCTGCGTGATCCAGATGGATGTGGGTAACGATAATATATTCTAAATCATCATGGCTCAGGTTCATTTCTTTCAAGCCTTCTAAAATATGAGGTACTGAAATGCTGGGCCCTGTTTCAACAATTGTAAGATTATCCTCCTTAATTACATAAGATCCAGTACGGTTCGGCAGTCCCAGATCATACCCGTCAATTAACGTAATTCTTTCATCTAACTTTTTTAATTTTGCTGTCATCCTCCTACCTCCCAAAAACTTTTTTAAATTAAGTGTAGATAACCAGCCCCAATCTGTAAAGATACCCTTTTGATCTCCCGCTCGCTAAATGGTGCCTGTCACTTGTCGAAAAATCTTGGTGAGGGGGTAAAGGAATTTTAATTTCCTGTGTGGAATACATATGTTGAAATTTGCAGAAAGGAGGTGCTGTTGATTGGGGCGAAAGAAACGGATCTGGTGTCCTGATTATTTTTATCATGTTATTTCAAGGGGCAATCGCCGTGATGCTTTATTTTTGTCTGATCGGGACTTTCGTCAATTCCTCAATATTCTGGAACTGGTCTCTGAGCAAACTTCATTTAAATTGGCCGCCTATTGTTTAATGACGAACCATTATCATTTGCTTCTGAAAACAAGCACAGTTTCTCTCTCCAGTGTTATGCGTCGAATTAACAAGCGATATGCTAGCTACTTCAATAATCATTATCACCTCACGGGCCATGTCTTTGAAGGGCGATTCTTCTCAAGTCAGGTAGCGAATTCTATGGATATGGTAAAAGCAAGCCGATATATTCACTTAAACCCGGTTCGTGCCGAGATGGTTGAGAATCCGGAAGACTATCAATGGAGCAGTTTTCGCTTGTATTTAACCTCAAAAAATTCTCCCCCCTTTCTAACTCTCAGTCCTGTATTAGAATTATTCTCCGGAAATGAATCTATGAAACGCAAATCTTATTGTGAAATAGTCCAAAATGGGATAGACATTGATGATATTGCTGGAAAACTATAATTATAATTGCTTGAAAAATGAGTATTGAAGCATCCTTCATAAATTTTTGGGAATAAAAGCCTTCCTGGTTAATATGGTTTAAACCGGGAAGGCTTTTTATATTCTGTAAAACGGATAAATATGGGCGCGTGGTTCAGAAGTGGCAACATTCGACAAGTGACAGGCACTTTTTTTAAGAAAAATGAGAAAAAATACATTTATCCTCATGGTTATGTATAATTATAAATAAATTAGAAAAGTCAGACATAACAGAAAATTCCTTATAAACATAAAGGGAAATAAGAGATTAATCAGCCCTGAAATGGAAAAGTTTTTATGCCTTAATAATAGATTTGCCAAAATAAAATTCGACAAGTGACAGGCACCACAAAGGGGGATCACGATGACAGAGAAAGGTAATCAGATTCGACAAGTGACAGGCACCACAGGCACCAAGAATGCCACAGGCACCGGGAATGGTGGGAGTTTGCTTGAGGTTCGGGATTTGAAGACTCATTTCTTTACGAAATCAGGAGTTGTGAAGGCAGTAGATGGTGTGAATTTTGATATAAAACCCGGTGAGACCCTGGGAATTGTCGGTGAATCGGGATCTGGCAAGAGTATGACTGCGATGTCCATTATGCAGCTGATACCTTCACCGCCAGGAAAAATTGTAAACGGAGAAATTCTATTTGAGGGCAAAGACTTAATCAAAATGCCGGAGAAGGAACTGAAAAAGATTCGCGGAAACCAGATCTCCATGATCTTTCAGGATCCCATGACTTCCCTCAACCCGGTATTTACCATCAAAAAACAAATGGTAGAAACGATCCGAACCCACCAGGATGTGACCAAAAAAGAAGCCATTGACCGGGCAGTAGAGCTTCTGGAGCTTGTTGGAATTCCAGATGCGAGGAACCGTTTGAACAATTATCCCCACGAGTTCAGCGGCGGTATGCGTCAGCGTGTCATGATCGCCATGGCCTTATCCTGTAATCCAAAACTGTTAATTGCCGATGAACCAACAACGGCTCTGGATGTAACCATACAGGCGCAGATACTGGACCTGCTAAACCGCCTTCAGGATGAACTGGGAATGTCGATCATTATGATTACACATGACCTTGGTGTTGTGGCTGAGGTCTGTGACCGTGTAATGGTAATGTACGCCGGACAGCCAGTTGAATTTACAGATGCAGCGCAGCTGTTCGACAATCCAAAACACCCTTATACCTGGGGGTTATTAAATTCAATTCCAAAAATCACAAAGAAAACGGATGGACAGAAGCGTTTAGAAGCGATTCCGGGCCTTCCGCCAGATTTGAGAAACCTAGAACCTGGCTGCCATTTTGCTCCGCGATGCAAACATGCCATGGAATCATGCTTTAAAGTTAATCCCGCTTATCAGCCATACAAAGATAATCATCTCGTAAGATGCTTGCTTTATGAGGAGAAAAAAGAGGTGTTAACAAATGAATAATCTGCTGGAAGTAAGAGACCTGAAAAAACATTTTCCAATTAAAAAAGGAGCCATCATTCCCAGACAAGTAGGAGCAGTCAAAGCTGTTGACGGTGTTTCTTTTACGGTTAAAAAAGGTGAAACACTGGGGCTGGTAGGTGAAAGCGGATGCGGAAAATCAACCACAGGCCGGACTATTCTTAGATTATTGGAACCTACAGAAGGCCAAATTTTATTTAATGGTGAAGATATTACCCATTATAAAGGGGAAAAGCTGCGAAAACTGAGGAAACAGATGCAAATCATCTTCCAGGACCCCTATGCTTCATTAAATCCGCGTATGACAGTGGAGCAGATCATCAGTGAACCTCTCCGCAGCTTTAATGTCCCGTTAAAAAAACGGCGGGAAAAAGTAGATGAGCTGCTGGAAGTAGTCGGGCTCAGTTCTTATCATAAACGCCGCTATCCCCACGAATTCAGCGGCGGACAGAGGCAGCGGATCGGGATAGCCAGAGCCCTTGCTCTAGAGCCGGAACTGGTTATCTGTGACGAGCCGGTTTCAGCCCTGGATGTATCCATTCAGGCACAAGTAGTGAATTTGATGGAAGATCTTCAGGAGGAGTTTGATCTTACATATATTTTCATCGCCCATGACCTAAGTGTTGTCCATCACATCAGTGACCGTGTAGCGGTAATGTATCTGGGGGAAATTGTGGAGATCGGGGAAGCGGATGAGCTTTATCACAATCCGAAGCACCCGTATACACAGGCTTTACTGTCAGCTGTACCAGAAGCTGATCCTCATCGCGAAAAGGAGCGTATTATCCTTGAAGGGGATTTGCCAAGCCCATCTTCTCCTCCTTCAGGGTGTAAATTTCATACCCGGTGTCCTTTAGCTGAGGATATTTGCCGGGAAAAAAGGCCTCAGTTGAACCCATTAACAGACGCTGATGAGCATCAGGTGGCCTGCCATCTTGTGAAGGAGGTGGTTGAGAAGGTATAGCCAACACTCTTTCCTAAACGCTTTTAATCAAATTTTGTAGGGGGTTTAAACATGAGTAAAAAGTTGTTATGGTCATTGTTTAGTGTAATGCTTCTTGTTCTGCTTGTTGTAGCAGGATGCGGGGGAGACGAAGGTGCTTCCTCTGATGATTCAGGAGATGATACCAATACATCTCAAAACGATAATACAGATAACTCATCAAATGATAGTTCATCCAGCGACAGTTCTTCCAGCGACAATAGTGATGATAAGAAAACTCTTGTTTTTGGACGTGGTGCTGACTCCGTATCCCTGGACCCGTCAAAAGTAACAGATGGTGAGTCTATTTATGTAACGAATCAGGTTTACGATACACTTGTTCGTTATGAACAGGGGAATACAGAGGTTAAAGAAGCACTTGCTGTGGATTGGGATGTTAATGAAGATGGAACCGTTTGGACGTTCAAACTACGTGAAGGTGTAAAATTCCATGATGGAACTGACTTTACTGCAGAGGATGTAGTATATAACTTTGAACGCTGGACTACGTCTGGTGAGTATGTATACTACGGATACATGTTTGGTGCAAGCGAAGATGATCCTGCAGGTATTATCGAAAAAGTTGAAGCTCTAAGCGATTATGAAGTGCAGTTTACATTAGAAGAGCCTAATGCTCCGTTCTTACAAACTCTTGCGATGCCTCCGTTTGCAATTGCAAGTCCAGATGCTATTGAGGAATATGGCGATGACTATGGTAATCATCCTGTAGGAACAGGACCATTTAAGTTCGTGGAATGGCTGAAAGATGACCGAATTGTACTGGAAAAGAACCCGGATTACTTTGGCCAGGTAGCATCTGTAGATGAAGTGGTTTTCCGTGTCATTCCGGATAACAGCGCTCGTTTCATGGAGCTTCAGTCCGGTACAATCCATATTATGAATGGTATGAACCCGCAGGATATTGCAACAGCTGAAAACGATGCTAATTTGCAAATTATCCGCCGTCCATCTATGAACGTTGGATACATGGCAATGAACACATCTAAAGAAGGTCCAATGTCCAGTAAATTAGTACGTCAGGCGATTAACCTGGCAATTGATAAGGATAAACTGATTACCCTATATGAGGGAATCGGCAAGCCTGCCAAAAACCCAATGCCTCCGTCCCTATGGGGATATAATGATGACATTGAAGACTATGGATATGATCCGGAAGAAGCAAAACGTCTCCTTGCTGAAGCCGGATATGGCGATGGGTTTACAGTAGAACTTTACACCATGTCCAACCCTCGTCCATACATGCCGCAGCCTAAACTGATGGCTCAGGCTATTCAGCAGATGCTTGGAGAAGTTGGAATTGAAGTTAAAATTGTCATGAATGACTGGGATACTCACCTGGCTAAGACAGAAAATGCTGAACACGATATGGCATTCCTTGGCTGGACAGGTGACAATGGTGACCCGGATAACTTCTTATATGTACTTCTTGATAAAGACAATGCAAAAGTAGGGTCTGCCGGTAACATTGCATTCTATAAAAATGATGAAGTCCATGATCTATTAATTAAGGCTCAGACAGAAATGGATCAGGAAAAACGTACAGAATACTACCTGCAAGCTCAGGAAATTATTCATGAAGATGCTCCATGGCTGCCGATTGCTCATACAACACCACCTCTTGGTGTAAGCAAGAAGGTTAGCAACTACGTTCCGCATCCGACTGGAAGCGAACCATTTAACTATATTGAACTAGATTAAGAAAAAAGAATGAGAAGTTCCCTCTTACAGGGGGAACTTCTCAATTCCCCTTACTTCAGGAGGAATGAACCATGTTAAACTACATCATACGAAGACTCGTCATGTTAATACCTGTATTAATCGGAGTTTCCATCATTGCTTTTTCATTGATGCACTTAATTCCTGGAGATCCAGCCAGAAGTATGCTTGGTGAAAAAGCGACAGAAGATCAGCTTGAACTTTTGAGAGAAGAACTGGGATTAAATGATCCCCTTGCTGTTCAATATGGAAGATATGTCGGGAAAGTAATCAAAGGAGATTTAGGAGAATCAGTTAAATCTGGAGTGCCGATTGCAGAAGAATTGGCCAGCAGACTCCCTGCTACTTTTGAGCTGTCCATTTTTGCGATGGGAGTAGCCATTGTTATCGGAGTACTGGCTGGAGTAATCGCTGCAGTGAAACAATATTCCTGGTTTGACAATATCAGTATGACCGGTGCTCTTTTTGGGGTGTCCATGCCCATTTTCTGGCTTGGATTAATGCTGATATGGGTTTTTGCCGTTATATTAGGATGGCTCCCTCCATCTGGAAGGTTATCCCTTGATGTCGAACTTGAGACAATTACCAATATGTATCTGTTAGACAGCTTATTGACTGGAAATTGGGAAGCTTTTGCAGATGCTTTTAAACATTTGCTCATGCCAGGTCTTGCACTTGGAACAATCCCAATGGCTATTATTGCACGTATGACCCGTTCAAGTATGCTGGAAGTCATGCGTCAGGATTACATACGCACAGCAAAAGCAAAAGGACTGGCAAAATTTCTTGTGATCTTTCAGCATGCCCTGAAAAATGCATTTCTGCCAGTCTTAACGGTTATTGGACTGCAGTTTGGATATCTGTTAGGCGGAGCTGTATTAACTGAAACAATTTTCTCCTGGCCTGGTGTCGGAAGATATGTTTATCTTTCCATTCTGGGGAGGGATTATCCGGTTGTACAAAGTACAATTCTGGTGGTAGCCACCATCTTCGTTATTGTAAACCTGATAACGGATATTCTTTATAAATATATCGATCCAAGAATTAGCTATGATTAAGAAAGGGTGTGGTAAAAATGTCAGCTGAGGTAAATACATCAGGCAACCCAAAAGTAGACACCAAAAAAGCAAAATCATCAAGTTTATGGCTTGATTCCATGAGCAGGCTTTTAAAAAGCAAAACATCGGTTATTGGGCTTCTGATTATCTTAACATTAATTTTCACAGCCATATTTGCACCGTATGTTGCCACTCATGATCCTACAGAGCAAGATATATTTAACCGATATGCCGCACCTTCTTCTGATCACTGGTTAGGAACAGATGAACTAGGTCGGGATATATACAGCCGTATCGTTTATGGGTCAAGAATTTCAATTCAAATTGGCGTCATTGCCGTGGGAATCTCGATGGTAATTGGTGTTTTATTAGGGATAGTTGCCGGCTATTTTGGCCGCTGGATTGATAATATTATCATGAGATTTATTGATATTTTAATGGCTTTTCCGAGTATTTTACTTGCCATTGCACTGGTTGCCGTTTTAGGTCCGAGCTTGACCAATGCCATGATTGCAGTCGGGATTGTAGGTGTTCCACATTTTGCCAGGATTGTTCGGTCGACGGTGCTGTCGATTAAAGAAACTGAATATATTGAAGCGGCACGTGCTTCTGGTGTCAGGAACGGAGAAATATTATTCCGTCATATTTTGCCAAATAGTATGGCCCCGATTATTGTTCAGGCCACTCTAAGCATCGGTACAGCTATTTTGGATGCTGCTGGCTTAAGCTTCCTTGGGCTCGGTGCGCAGCCGCCGAAACCAGAATGGGGTGCGATGTTAAGTGATGGACAGGCAGCTCTGCAAACAGCCCCATGGGTTATTATGTTTCCAGGTCTTGCTATTCTGATAGTCGTACTTGGCTTCAATTTATTTGGTGATGGCCTGCGTGATGCATTAGACCCTCGCCTGAAACAATAAAATACTTTTAAAGCTGCCAGCACAAACAGATATGGTAGACTAAAAGGATAAAGGGGTGCTCTTTATCCTTTTTTAGTGTTAAAATAGGAAATTAGATAATTTTCCACGTTAATGGGTGAGGGCTATATGAAAAAGTATTATGGTATTTTTATTTTATCCTGTTTAGCGGTTATTGTTGGGATTTATCAATCTGCTACAGGAGTAAAAGAGTATACGCCGATGTGGCCGAACCTTCCTGCTCCAATTGGAGAAGAACCAATTTTGATTACTTCAGCAGGGCAGGGCGCTGAGGGGGCGGTGGTCCATTTAATGGTAAAGCGTCTTAACTTAAATGCGGATTACCGGCCAAGAGCCCTTGCAACTGATTTATATGAATATAAAACGATTATTTTATATACAGGATTCAGTAAAAATGGTGTCAACAAGACCTATCGGGATTTTCAGGAGGAAAAGACAAGGATCAGAAGAATGATTACATATGCCAATCATAATCAAATTCCTATTATATTAATACATCTTGGCGGTCCTATGAGGGATGACCGGCGTACCATGGACCTTGTCAGGGAAGCTTTGCCGTACTCGAATTACTTCATTGGAAAACGAAACATGGTGCAGGGCAAAGATATTCTGGATATAACAGAAAATAACAGGCTGCCCATAACTTTAGTGAGTCATACAAAAGATATATTAACCCCGTTAAATTCAGTCTTCAGATAATCAGCAGGTGCCTGACACTTTGCTGCAGCATAATTGAATCAGGAAGAAGAGGGGGAGAGGGGTTGAATGGTAATCGCAAAAACATATATCTCATTTTAGGGCTGATTATCATCTTTTATGGGTTATCGTTTCCTGCATCGGTTTATGATTGGACAGGTAATCTATATGAAATGATTGAGGATAGTATTTTGTATAATGATGCGGGTTTATTGCTGAAGGCCTCATTTTTCTACATAACCTGGAATGTATTTACATTTATGATGATATACAGCGGATCAATGCTGATGGCTATGGCAGTGTCTACGGACAAAAATAGTCCGTACTACCAGCTGTCCTTTGCACTGATAGTCCTTTTGAATGTGTTTATTTACAATATGATCTATAGTGAGCATGAATCTTTCTTATTACATATGGTTATTTCCGCTGCTTTTCTGCTGCTGCAGCTGTTTATTCCAAAACAGCCATTTTCAGTCCTGCCTCAATTAATTATATTATTTCTCATTCTAGTATCATTCAGCTGGCTGGACTTATCTCCAGGGTTAACCAGGGCGGATCTGGGTTCTGACGACTTTGCTGCATCATTAAAAGTAGCAGACAGCTATCTGTCTGAGTATAAAATATTAAACAATCTGTCTTTGAGTTTCTTTTTCGTGTTCTCCATTCTGTCTTTGATTTTTACAGTGCTTATTTATTTATTCAGCAAACAAATTTTAACGATTAAGAAAGTGCAAAAGCAAGAAAAAGAGTTAAAAGAAACCCGTGACGCTTTGCTTGAAACCAATGTGTATAAAGAAATCCACACCCTTGTTCACGATCTTAAAACTCCCCTGGTAACGGTTGAAGGACTAATATCGTTACTGGAATTAAAGGTGACGCAGGATGAAAAAGCATCAACCTACTTCAATAAAATCAATGCTGCTACTGCCAAAATGAAAGAGATGATTTCAGAGATTTTATCTGAAGACATAAAGCAGGAGATTGGGGTGGAGGATTTTATTGGTTATGTAACGAGTCATATCTCTTTTGATCATGTTCAAATAGATTTCAACCTTACTATAGATGAGCATGTATCGCCGATAAAAGTAAACAAAATCCGCTTTGCCCGTGCCTTATCCAATGTAATTGAAAATGCCATGCTGTCCCTGGGGGATCAAAAAGGTTATATACATCTGGAAGTTGAAGGGATTGATAATGGGGTTCTTTTTCGGGTAGAAGATAATGGTCCGGGCATTGAAAAGCGAAATATGAACAAAATCTGGGAAGAAGGTTTCAGTACCAAAAATTCCTCTGGTGTCGGAATGCCCTTTGTGAAGCAGGTGGTGGAAAACCACCAGGGAGCGATTCGAGTATCCAGTATTCCAAATGAAAAGACTACGGTTGAAATCTTTTTACCATATTAAATTGGGTGATGGAAAATGATCTTGATTATTGATGATAATGAATCAGTACGTTTTACACTAAAGGAGATTTGCGAGTATGGCGGCTGGGAGACGATGGAGGCCAGGAATGGAAAAGAAGGGGTAGAAAAATTCAAGGAATCCAGTCCAGAGCTGGTATTTGTTGATTATCATATGCCTGAATGGGATGGAATTCGTACGGTGAGGGAAATAAGAGCACTAAACCGTCATGTTCCCATAATTGTACTGACAGTTGATGAAAGCTTGACTGTTGCAGAACAGTTTTTTGGAGCAGGGGCCACCGATTTTGCCCTGAAACCGATTAAAGCACCGGATCTGATATCGCGGATACGTGTCAATTTGAAAATGGCTAAACTGCAGGCGGACCAGGAAAATGTGTTTGTGGATAAAGGGATTAACGCAGCAACGTTAAGTACGATTAAACAGTTTTTGTTTCAGCATAAAGAGCCGCTTACGATTAATGAAATTCAAAAAGAACTTCCTGTAGCATATCAAACTGTGCATCGATACTTGAATTACCTGGTAGAAATAGGCGAGGTAGAAGTGCTCTCCGAATACGGCAAAAAAGGACGCCCGAAAAACAAATACATCATCCGTTAACTGAATAGGTGCCTGTCACTTGTCGAAAAATATTTGTAACATGATGAATATCTTGTGCGACAAATTTTACGGGATGGTATATTTTTATGAGTGATGTTTTAGTGCGGTTTACATCCAGTCAACCAGGATTTAACATTCGCAAATCAGGGTATTAATATACATCGAAATACTTTTGGTAAGAAGAATTTCAGGGAAGGGTGCTATAGTACTATATGAAAAAGAAACATCACGATGTGGTTATATTCCCTAAATGGAAAAAGCAGTTAGAAAAAGACAGTTTAGAAGCGTTAAAAGAAAAAAGATATCATGAAGCCCTCGATTACATTGAACAGCTTGAAAAATACCAGGCTGCCAGCAATGAAATACTGACAGGGAAAATTATTAGTTTAATTGAACTGAAAAGATATGACGACGCCATAGCATTATGCCGTACATTGATGGCAGAAGATCCGGACAATTATTTTAAATATCTGCATATATACATAACGATCTTGTTTCAGGCCAGCAAATATCGTGAGGTCATTGAAATTCTAGATGAGATTTTTGAACACGAACAAATACCCTCTACATATATAAACCCCTTCAGGCAGCTTTATGAACTTAGCAAAAAATTTGTAGGGGAAGAGCAGACCTCTGGCAGTAGAAGAAATGTGGAGAGGTTCATACATAATTTAAGACAGGGCTCATTAAAAGAACAATGGCACTCTTTATCCCAGGTGCGTGAGGAGGATGCCAGGAATTTCCTTCATATGATTAAGCCGTTTTTAACGGATCAAAAATTAAACCCTGTAATTAAGACTGGTATTTTGCAGTGGCTTCATGAACAAAATGTAGAACAAGAATTCGATGTTGAAAAGTTTGGAGAAATTCACAGGGTTAATCCAGTTCAGTTAAGGGATATAATGGAACAGGACGTAGCAAAAGAAATCATGTCACACCTCGATGAACTGGAACATATCAACCCTACACTATTAGAATTTGCCAGGCAAATTTTATATCGTTTTCTGTACATTTATTATCCTTTCTTTCCCGAGAAGAATAGCACCAGGATCATAGCAAGAGCCATTCAAACGCTGGCAATGGATTATTTGAATGTACCATATCGGCAGCATGCAGAAGATGAAAGTGCTAAACTGGAATACTGGAAGCAAAAAATTTCACAGATGGAAGTCCAATATTTTTCGCCTTTAGAAAAAGATTAGTTGATGGAATGAGTATTGAAAGGCATTAATAGTATGTTATAATAAAGTGGTTGCTTTGTAGAGTCCGCCTTCTATACTTAAGAAACACACATATATTCAAAACATAATGATTACATTGAATAATAGATGTTGGAGGGAAAATATATGTCTGCAAAATGGGAAAAACTCGAAGGAAATGAAGGGTTATTAACAGTTGAAGTAGAAGCGGCTGAATTTAACAGGGCGCTGGATCAGGCGTTTAAGAAAGTTGTAAAAAATGTTCAGATTCCTGGCTTCCGAAAAGGGAAAGTGCCTCGTCCTATTTTTGAAAAGCGCTTTGGCGTAGAAGCACTCTACCAGGATGCACTGGATATCATCCTGCCAGATGCCTACATGAAAGCAGTAGAGGAAACCGAAATCGAGCCGGTGGACCGTCCAGAAGTAGATGTAAAACAAATTGAAAAGGGCAAAGAATTAATTTTTACAGCTAAAGTAACCGTTAAACCGGAAGTTAAACTGGGCGAATATAAAGGTCTTGAAGTAGAAGAGTTGGATACGGATGTTACGGACGAAGATGTTGAACATGAATTAAAACAGCTTCAGGAACGTCATGCAGAACTTGTTGTGAAAGAGGACGGTAAAGTAGAAGAAGGAGATACCGTTGTTATTGATTTCGAAGGTTTTGTTGACGGTGAAGCATTTGAAGGCGGACAAGCAGAAAACTATTCACTTGAAATTGGATCCGGCACATTCATTCCTGGTTTTGAAGATCAGCTGATCGGCAAAGAAGCTGGAGAAGAAACTGAAGTAGAAGTTACCTTCCCAGAAGAATATCATGCTGAAGACCTGGCGGGAAAACCTGCTACATTTAAAGTGAAAATCCACGATATAAAAACAAAAGAGGTTCCAGAACTGGATGATGAATTTGCGAAAGATGTAGACGAAGAAGTGGAATCTCTCGAAGAGCTGAAGAAGAAAACAAGAGAGCGCCTGGAAAACCAGAAGAAACAAGAGGCAGAAAATCATAAGCGTGATACAGTTGTTGAAAAAGCAGCCGAGAACGCAGAAATCGATATTCCAGAGGCAATGATTCAAACAGAACTTGACCGTATGATGAGAGAATTTGAGCAGCGCCTGCAAATGCAGGGAATGACTCTGGATATGTATTATCAATTCTCTGGTTCTGACGAAAATGCCTTAAAAGAACAAATGAAAGACGACGCTGAAAAACGGGTTCGCACTAATCTGACTCTTGAAGCGATTGCTCAAGCAGAAAACCTTGAAGCAACAGATGAAGATGTCGAAAAAGAATTAGAACTTATGGCAGAAATGTATCAGACAGATGTAGAGAACCTTAAGAAAATGCTTGGCGGCAGCACAGATGCTGTAAAAGAAGATGTAAAAATCAAAAAAGCGATCGACTTCCTTGTTGAAAATGCCAAAACTGCTTAACAGGATTTGCAAAATATAATAATAAATAAAACAAGGCGCGAGCTATCGTGCCTTGTTTTATATACTCAACAATAAACCTGTATAGATCAGCCCGATCAGTGGAAAGAATAATTAACACATCTGCCCGCCTTTCATCATACATATGAGATAAGGGGTTTTTGTTGACTTCCACAACTTTCCCGTACATAATGAAACCGTATTAGCTTCGGATGTCAATGCTTTTGGCTTTTTAAAAAATCATCGATCTGGTATGATGTGCTAAAGAGTTGTTTGGTGTCTCTTTCCTTTTTATTTGATTCTCATAAGAGAGGTGAAAAAGTTATGTTTAAGTTTAATGATGAAAAGGGACAATTGAAATGTTCTTTTTGCGGAAAAACTCAAGACCAGGTAAGGAAATTGGTCGCTGGACCTGGTGTTTATATATGTGATGAATGTATTGAATTATGCACAGAAATTGTGGAGGAAGAATTGGGCAGTGAAGAAGAAGTTGAATTTAAAGATGTGCCTAAACCAAAAGAGATCTGTGACATTCTGGATCAGTATGTGATTGGACAGGAAAAGGCAAAGAAATCATTGTCTGTTGCTGTTTACAACCATTACAAGCGAATCAACTCCTCCCAGAAACAGGATGATGTAGAGCTTTCTAAAAGTAACATCGTCCTTCTTGGGCCGACTGGAAGCGGGAAAACCTTACTTGCACAGACGCTGGCCCGAATTCTGAACGTTCCTTTCGCCATAGCAGATGCCACTTCTCTTACAGAAGCCGGTTATGTTGGGGAAGATGTAGAAAATATTTTGCTTAAACTGATTCAGGCAGCTGATTATGATGTAGAAAAAGCTGAAAAAGGGATCATTTACATCGATGAAATTGACAAAGTTGCCCGCAAGTCTGAAAACCCATCCATTACCCGTGATGTATCAGGAGAGGGAGTTCAGCAGGCCCTTTTAAAAATTCTAGAAGGAACCGTTGCCAGTGTTCCACCGCAGGGCGGCAGAAAACATCCGCACCAGGAGTTCATTCAAATCGATACAACCAACATCCTATTTATTGTGGGCGGTGCGTTTGATGGGATTGACCAGATCATTAAACGTCGTCTGGGCAAACGGGTAATCGGCTTTGGTGCTGATCAGCAGACAGAAGATCTGGATAAAGGTGAATTATTATCAAAAGTTTTACCTGAAGATCTGCTTCGCTTTGGTTTGATTCCAGAATTTATCGGACGTCTGCCGGTTATCGGAAGCCTTGAGCCTTTAGATGAAGATGCTCTGGTAGAGATTTTGACCAAACCGAAAAACGCCCTGGTGAAACAGTATCAAAAATTATTTGAAATGGACGATGTAGAGCTTGAATTTGAAGAGGATGCCTTAAGTGAAATTGCGAAAAAAGCGATTGAAAGAAAAACAGGTGCCCGGGGTTTACGGTCCATCATTGAAAGCATAATGCTGGACGTTATGTTTGAGCTTCCATCGAGAGAAGATATTGAAAAATGTATTATTACGAGAGATACCGTCGTACAGGAAAACGGAAAGCCAAAACTGATGATGAAGGACGGTACCATTTTAAATGAAAATCAGGAATCTCCCAAGGAAAGTGCATAAATAAAAAAACAGCAGCCTGTTTTTGGCTGCTGTTTTTTAACTTAATCATCAATATTAGATTTGCAGTACAAAAAGTAACCCAAAATGACCGAAGATCGGTATCAGTTTTCCCCTTTTTTTATGTGGATGTTTTCCTGTAATTGCGTTTATTCAGAATTGAATCGGGAGATACTAGCGAATAATGCCATGAACAGGAGGAGAGTTTATGAGCTTCGCTGGTATCGCTCTAGTCATACAACTAATAGTAGGGATAATTGTAGGGCTCTATTTCTTTACCATGCTTAGGAATGACAAGGCGAATAAAGTAACCATTGAAAAAGAATCCCGCAAGGAGCTTGAAGATTTGAGAAGAATGCGTACGGTCTCCCTGACAGAACCGTTGTCAGAGACGGTTCGCCCCAAAAGGATGGAAGATATCGTTGGTCAGGAAGATGGAATTGAAACGTTAAGAGCAGCTCTTTGCAGTGCCAACCCCCAGCATGTGCTGATTTATGGTCCTCCTGGGGTGGGTAAAACAGCTGCAGCCCGTCTGGTGCTTCAGGAGGCAAGAATGAATCCGGAAACACCATTTAGGCCAGATGCCGTCTTTGTAGAAATGGATGCAACCACAGCCAGGTTTGATGAACGAAGCATCGCCGATCCGCTGATCGGATCTGTCCATGATCCGATTTATCAGGGGGCAGGTGCGATGGGACAGGCCGGAATTCCACAGCCAAAGCGAGGAGCTGTATCTAATGCCCATGGCGGTGTGTTATTCCTCGATGAAATCGGTGAACTTCATCCAATGCAGATGAATAAATTGCTTAAAGTGTTAGAGGATCGTAAAGTCTTCTTCGAAAGTGCCTATTATAGTGAAGAAAATGATAAAATCCCCAGACATATTCATGAGATTTTTCAAAAAGGATTGCCTGCTGATTTTCGTTTAATCGGTGCAACGACAAGGCAGCCGGAAGAAATTCCGCCAGCTATCCGTTCCCGCTGTCTTGAAGTATTCTTCAAGGAACTCGACCGTGATCACATTATGGAAATCGCAAAAAGAGCAGTTGATAAGATCAACGTTCAAATAACCAGTGAGGGCCTGGAACGGCTGGCCAGATATGCCCGTAATGGCCGGGAAGCGGTAAATATTATCCAAATTTGTTTAGGGGTCATAAAAAAACAAAATAAGCAAACAATAGATGTCGATGACATTGAATGGGTGGCCGAATCCAGTCAGTTAACACCCAAAATGGAACAAAAAATTTCCGAACAGGATCAGATTGGGGTTGTAAATGGTCTTGGTGTGTTTGGACCTGGGAGCGCATCCCTGTTGGAGATTGAAGTATCAGCTTTGCCGGCAACTGATGTGGGTCAGGTGGAGATTTCGGGTATTGTAGATGAAGAAGAACTGAATCAAAAGGGCAGAACCATCCGAAGAAAAAGCATGGCGAATCATTCGGTAAAAAATGTACTGACGATGCTAAAAACAAAGGGTGTCCCAGTGCACCAATATGACCTTCATATTAATTTCCCCGGAGGCATTCCGGTTGACGGCCCATCTGCAGGTACAGCGATTGCATTGGGGATTTTTTCTGCCATTAATAAAATCCCTGTTAAACATGACATCGCTTTAACAGGAGAAATTAGTCTTCATGGAAACGTAAAGCCTGTCGGAGGCGTTTCTCAAAAAATTCGGGCTGCGAGAAAGGCCGGTGCTACAAGAGTACTGATTCCGTTTGAAAATTATCAGAATTCCTTTGAACAGGAAGGGATTACAGTTTTGCCGGTAAAAACTTTTGATGAAGTGCTCGTACAAGCATTAAAAAGGGAATCAGAATCTTACTTGCAAAAAGATTCGTATTCTGTTTCAAAAAAATCCATGTAGGAAGCTTTTTCATGTGGTACATTAATTTACAAAGAATCTAGATTTTTTTATACTTGATAAGAAAGTTTGACATGTTAGTTATGTGGAAATGAACAGTTTATGTTGCAATGAGGTATATACATGCTGCAGCAGACTATTTTTTACTGGATGGAAGTGACGGAGGTGTTATGAGTGATGACTGATAAAATAAGACAAATTCCGCTCCTCCCTTTAAGAGGCTTATTAGTATACCCCTCAATGGTTTTACATTTGGATGTAGGAAGGGAAAAGTCAGTCAATGCATTAGAAGAAGCGATGGTGGATGATAATCATATTTTGCTTGCTGCCCAAAAAGAAGTAGGCATTGATGAGCCGAAAACCGATGATATTTATCGTGTCGGCACAGTAGCCAATGTCAAACAGATGCTAAAACTGCCTAATGGTACCATTCGAGTATTGGTAGAAGGGCTTTACCGGGCAGAAATTATTGAATATTTAGATGAAGAGCAATATTTTCATGTTAGAATTGCAAAGCTTGAAGAAGTCAGAGGAGATCATCTGGAAGAAGAAGCGCTGATGCGCACGTTGCTGGATCAATTTGAACAATACATAAAAGTTTCCAAGAAGATCAATCAGGAAACGTTAAGCACTGTCCAGGATATTGAGGAACCGGGGCGGCTGGCAGATATTGTTGCCTCACATCTGTCCTTAAAACTTAGAGATAAACAGAAAATCCTCGAGATTCAGGAAGTTATTGCCCGATTAAATCAGCTGATTCAATTTATTAAAAATGAACGGGAAGTTCTTCATCTGGAGAAAAAAATCGGCCAGCGAGTTAAGCGCTCCATGGAACGAACCCAAAAAGAATATTATTTGCGGGAACAGATGAAGGCTATCCAAAAAGAGCTGGGTGAAAAGGACGGGAAAACCGGTGAAGTTGCCCAGCTAAAGGAAAAAATAGAAGAAGCCAATATGCCGGAGCGTGTAGAAAAAGCAGCATTAAAGGAACTGGACCGATATGAAAAGGTTCCGAGTACATCGGCTGAAAGTTCTGTAATCCGCAATTATTTGGAGTGGCTTGTTTCATTGCCGTGGGATAAGGAAACAGAAGATAATCTGGATCTTCACCACGTGGAAAAAGTGCTGGATGAAGATCATTACGGGCTGGATAAAGTGAAGGAAAGAATTCTTGAATATCTCGCGGTTCAAAAGTTAACACAGTCGATTCGGGGTCCTATCCTCTGTCTCGTTGGACCTCCAGGGGTAGGGAAAACGTCCCTTGCTAAATCCATTGCCCGTGCCATTAACCGAAATTTTGTGAGGATTTCCCTTGGAGGTGTCCGGGATGAGGCAGAAATTCGAGGTCACAGGAGAACCTATGTTGGGGCCATGCCTGGACGTATTATTCAGGGAATGAAAAAAGCTGGTACCATCAATCCTGTGTTTCTTTTAGATGAGATAGATAAAATGGCCAGTGATTTCCGTGGAGACCCATCGGCTGCTATGCTTGAAGTGCTGGATCCTGAACAGAACAGCACATTCAGTGATCATTTCATCGAGGAGAGCTATGACTTGTCTAAGGTCATGTTTATTGCGACAGCCAACTATCTCGGTGCTATTCCGGGACCACTATTGGACCGGATGGAATTGATCACGATTCCTGGCTATACAGAGGTTGAAAAATTACACATCGCAAAAGAACATCTATTGCCGAAACAGTTAAAGGAAAATGGACTTACAAAAAGTCAATTGCAGGTTCGGGAAGATGCTCTTTTTAAACTGATCCGCAGATATACCAGAGAAGCAGGAGTAAGAAATTTGGAACGCCAACTGGCATCCATCTGCCGTAAAGCTGCCAAGATGATTGTCGCAGAAGAGAAAAAGCGGGTTGTGGTCACGGAAAAGCAGCTGGAATCCCTGCTGGGCAAACCAAAGTTCCGATATGGACAGGCAGAAACGGAGCATCAGATTGGAACGGCTACAGGTCTTGCCTATACAGCAGCAGGAGGAGACACACTGTCAATAGAAGTGTCTGTTTATCCGGGAAAAGGAAAATTAACCTTAACGGGTAAACTGGGAGATGTGATGAAAGAGTCAGCACAGGCTGCATTCAGTTATATCCGCTCAAGAGCAGATGAGTTAAAAATCGATCCTGAATTCCATGAAAAAAATGATATTCATATTCATGTGCCAGAGGGAGCAACCCCTAAGGATGGTCCTTCTGCCGGTATCACAATGGCAACAGCGCTGGTTTCTGCATTAACCGGACGCCCTGTCCGTAAAGAAGTAGGGATGACCGGTGAAATCACCTTGAGAGGCCGGGTACTGCCGATTGGCGGATTGAAAGAAAAATCATTAAGTGCCCACAGAGCTGGTCTAAAATACGTGATTATTCCTAAGGAGAATGAAAAAGATTTAGAGGAGATTCCGGAAAGCGTCAGAAACGAACTAACATTTATCAAGGTGGATCATCTGGATCAGGTTCTTGAACACGCCTTGCTGGAGGATGGGGAACATGAAGGTCAATCAAGCTGAAATAGTGATCAGTGCTGTGAAAGAGGAGCAATATCCAAATGATTTATTGCCGGAGATTGCCCTGGCAGGACGGTCAAATGTAGGAAAATCGTCGTTTATCAATAAAATGATCCAACGAAAAAACCTGGCCAGGACGTCATCCAGGCCAGGAAAAACACAGACTCTAAATTTTTATAAAATTAACGAATCATTTTACTTTGTAGATGTTCCAGGATATGGATATGCAAAGGTGTCTAAAAAAGAACGTAAAGCCTGGGGCAAAATGATGGAGAACTATTTTACGAAAAGGGAAAACCTGCAAGCAGCCATTCTGGTTGTTGATTTACGACATAAGCCAACGGAAGATGATTTATTAATGTATGATTTTCTTAAGTATTATGAGATCCCTGTCATTGTTATTGCCACAAAATTGGATAAAGTGCCAAAATCTAAACAGGTTAAACACATCAAACAAATGACAGAGGAGCTGGAGTTAGAGCCTGAGGACGTCATTATACCTTTTTCAGCAGAAACCGGGGAAGGCAAGAACGAAGCCTGGGCTGCCATAAAACCATTTATATCTTAAATCACACAGTTTTTGAAAGGGGACAATGCCTGGTCTGCACAGGTGCATGTCCCTTTTTTTATTTTTTTAAAATACTGATCTATTTTCAGGATTTTACAGTATATCGGTGGATTTCTAAGAATAGACCAGTTAACTTCTCCTTGCACGAATATTGAATGTTATATGAGCATTTATCTTTTGTAAAGAAAATTGTGAATTTAATCGTGTATTGTTAAACTAAAATGCGTGTCGTTCCTATAAAAATTTAACAATTTGAAGGAGAGGATTTAGACGAATGAAGAAAACGTTAACGGTATTATTTGGACTTTTCTTACTTGCAGCATTAACAGCATGTGGAGGTAAAGCTGAGACAGAAAGTGGTATGACACTTGTAGAAGAAGGTAAGTTTACCTTTGCTGCATCAGGTGAATTTAAACCATTTAGCTGGACGTTGGATGATGGAACCATGACAGGTTTTGATATCGAAGTAGGAGAAGCGGTTGCTAAAGAATTAGGTTTAGAACCTGCACAAAAGAAACATAAGTTTAGTGCGATTGTTGAAGGGGTTAAATCCGGCCGCTTTGATGCCGCAGTTGCCAGCCACACGATTACTCCAGAAAGACAAGAGCATGTTGATTTCTCCACCCCATACTATTACTCCGGAGCACAAATTTTCACTCAGCCAGGAAGTGATCTTGAAACCCTTGAAGACTTAGAGGGTAAAGTTATTGGTGTTTCAAAAGGCTCAACATATATGGAGTATGCTCAAGAAGTAACTGATTCCGATCATATTAAAATTTTCGACAGTGACGTTGTAGCCCTACAGGCACTTGACAGCGGAAAGATGGATGCTGTTATCACAGATTTCTTAACTGGAAAAGAAGCCATAGCAAATGGTTTAAATATTGAAGCGAAAGCGATGTTAGACCGCAGTGAGCAGGCGATTGCGGTTGCAAAAGACAATCCTGAATTATTGGAAAAAGTGAATGAAGCATTAGAAACATTAAGAGAAGACGGAACGCTTAAGGAGCTAAGTGAGAAATATTTTGGCTATGATATTACAACCAAACCAGAATAAAAATTGAGAGGGAACGATGATTCATAGTTTGTCAGTTTTAATCACAATTGATGGATAATCGAGCGAAACCCTTGTTATGCCTTAATAACAAGGGTTTCCATAATCCTTTTTGATCAATTAAATAGATATAAGTTTTTTTGCTAAAACAATAAAGGAGTGGAAAGCGTGCCTTCTATACAGCATTTGTTTGAAGTATTTATAAGCAGCTATGATCAATTTTTTCATGCAACATGGCTGACGTTGAAATTGACGGTTGTGTCGATCTTTATCGCCATGTTTATCGGTTTATTTTTTGCCCTGTTAAAAATATCCCGTATTGCTGTACTTGAATCTATTGCAAACTTTTATATTTTTATCGTGCGAGGGACTCCGTTAATTGTACAAATCTTTATTTTTTATTTTGGATTAACCGAATTAAATATGTCCGATTTTTGGGCAGCAACATTAGGACTTGCCTTTCACAACGGAGCATATATTGCGGAAATCTTTCGTGGAGCGATTCAGTCCATTGAAAAGGGTCAAATGGAAGCAGGACGTTCACTGGGAATGTCCAGAACCTTAACCATGCGTCGAATCATTCTTCCGCAAGCATTTCGCCGTGCTCTGCCGCCCCTTGGCAATCAGTTCATCATTGGGTTAAAAGATTCCTCACTTGCCGCATTCATCGGTGTTTATGAAATTTTTAATCTGGCCACAACACAGGGCTCCGAATCCTTTGATTCCATGACCTGGTTAATCATCTGTGCTATTTACTATCTCATTCTTGTATTCTTATTGACGCTGCTAGTGAGTTATATGGAGAGAAGATTAGCGGTTAGTGATTAATTTTTCTGAATGAAAGAGGAGGAAACACATTGAGCGCAAAAGAAATGATCCGCATCGAGAAATTAAATAAATCTTTCGGAGATCTCCATGTTTTAAAAGATATTGATATGACGGTAAACGAAAGCGATGTAGTAGTCCTGATCGGTGCAAGCGGATCCGGGAAAAGTACGCTGTTAAGATGTATCAATTTTTTAGAAATAAAAGATCACGGAAAAGTTATTATTGAGGGAGAAGAAATTGATCCGTCTACCCACAATTTAAATGATGTACGCCAGAATGTGGGAATGGTATTTCAACACTTTAATCTGTTCCCCCACAAGACGGTCCTTGAAAATGTCATTGAAGCACCTGTCCATGTAAAAAAAATGAGCCGAAAACAGGCAGTAGAGGAAGCAAAGGTACTGCTGGAAAAAGTAGGGCTTGCAGATAAAGCTGACGAATATCCGTCCAGGTTATCCGGAGGACAGAAACAGCGGGTAGCTATTGCCCGATCCCTTGCTATGCAGCCGGATATCATGCTCTTCGATGAACCAACTTCCGCACTAGACCCGGAGTTGGTGGGAGAGGTGCTTGCTACCATGAAGGAACTGGCAAATGAAGGGATGACCATGGTTGTCGTAACCCACGAAATGGGTTTTGCAAGGGAAGTGGCGGATTGGGTTGTGTATATGCATGATGGATATATTGTTGAAACAGGAAAACCGAATGAACTGTTCGACAATCCGAAAGAAGAACGGACACAGGAATTTTTAAGTACGATTTTATAATGGAATGCAGAAAAGCCCCTGCCATGAGAGATACTGACCAGAGGCTGGGGCAAACGTGCAAAAAGGTTGTGAGTTATCCGAACTACATTCAATCGTAACATGAATGAGTTCGGATTTTTTTGCTCTGAAAGATAAAAAAGTATTAGATTTGAGCCTATTACAATTGAGAGAAGGATTGTCTAGCTGCAGCGCCCAGCCCCTCGAGCGGCTTCGGTCCCCCTGCGGCGGCGACAGCCTCCTCGGTGGCCCTCCAGCCGTTTTCGGGGCTAAGCGGGGCGCTTCCGCTTTTCTTTTCAACATGCTTCGCTTTCCGTGGGCACGGCCTAAGGCTTCCTCGACAACTCATTCTTCGTTGTCTGCGGGATTTTCGGCTCGTGCTGTTCCCACAGGAGTCTCGCATGTTGACTACGTTAATTTATCCTTTAGTCAATTTATTCGTCTTTTTAAAGCTCATTTTTTTATGTGCCAGCCTCACCTTACGCTACATTCAAAAACTTTCTTGTTGTTGAAGTTTTTGGGCGTAGCTGAAAGAATAATACTTTTCCACATTCCACAACAAAAACCAGGCTATTTTCTATTAAACATCAGGTAAAAGCCAATCATGATCAATACAACTGGCCAAAATTTCTCAATATAGGTGAAGAATTGGTCAAGCCAAAAGAACCAGCCTGGCTTTACAGAAGAAAAAATGGAAAAAATCGAGAGAATAACGAGAAAAAGACCAATCCATAGACCTCTTTTTGTCTGCTGATATTTTAACAGAAATGCAATGCCCAGGATAAATAAATAAACTCCCCAGTGGTCAATCCAAAACGAATAGTGATGGATTCCATGAAGATGGATGCCAAGTCCAAGCAGAGCAGCACCCGGGAACACATTTTGTTTGACGCCCCCTGTATATGCATTAACCAGAAAAGCAATCCCAACAATCATTAAAATCGTTGGCCAGGAATAAAAATTAGAAAGAATAGGGATGGAAAATTGCCTCAATAAGAAATAAAAACCAAGTCCAATGAGCAAAATACTTAAAAAGGTATTTTTGTTACCCAAAATGGAACCTCCATTTCTATGTATTTCATCGAAAATTCATCTGAATCATGACAGGCCATTAAATGGTTTTCTTGCCTGAATGACCGATTTTGTGGTAAGGTACTAGGGGTAATAAAATATGTTCGGATTGTGAATCACATCATCATGTTATCATAACCATTTCATAATATGTTCATTTTTTTTAAGAAAATCGTCACATTTTGCATGTTATAATAAGCTTAACAGCAAGTTGAGGGGATTAGTGTTTCAAAGGGGTGAGACAAATGAAAATCATCGTCGTTGGAGTCAATTATCGGACTGCCCCTGTGGAAATTCGTGAACGGCTCACGTTTTCTGAGGAACATTTGCATGAAGCTATGATTTCTTTAAATCAGCAAAAAAGCGTCCTAGAAAATGTGATTATTTCCACATGTAACCGGACCGAAATCTATGCAGTCGCAGATCAGCTTCATACCGGACGTTATTATGTGAAAAAGTTTATAGCTGACTGGTTTTCTATGGACGTGAAAGAAATCTCGCCTTATCTTTTTATTAAAGAGGAAGAAGAGGCGGTTGAGCACCTTTTCCGTTTAACATGTGGCCTTGAGTCCATGGTTCTTGGAGAAACACAGATTCTCGGGCAGGTCAAACAAGCCTTTTTGTTAGCCCAGGATCATCATGCGACCGGAACTATCTTTAATGAATTGTTCAAGCAGGCAGTTACGCTGGCGAAACGTGCTCATAAAGAGACTGAAATTGGCGAAAACGCAGTTTCTGTTAGTTATGCTGCTGTCGAACTGGCGAAAAAGATTTTTGGAGAACTGGAATATAAACACGTGGCGATTTTAGGTGCGGGAAAAATGGGTGAGCTGGCTGTTCAGAACTTGCACGGTTCAGGAGCCAAACAGATTACCGTACTAAACCGCACGCTGAAAAAAGCAGAATCCCTTGCGGAAAAATTCAGCGGAGAAGCCAGAACGATTCAGGACCTTGATAATGTGTTGAGGGTTGCAGATATCGTCATCAGTTCAACAGGAGCGAATGATTATATTTTAACGAAGGAGTCACTGGCACCCGTTCTGAAATCAAGAAAAGGGAAACCACTGTTTATCGTTGATATAGCTGTTCCGCGGAACGTTGATCCAGTGATCCACGAACTGGAAAATGTGTTCCTGTATGATATTGATGACCTCCAAGGCATTGTGGACAAAAACTTAGAAGCTCGGCAGCTGGCTGCTGAACAGATTGAGCAATTCATTGCCGCTGAAATTGAAACATTTAATGAATGGGTGCAAACACTGGGGGTTGTACCTGTAATTTCTGCGTTACGGCAAAAAGCATTATCGATTCAGGAAGAAACGATGAAATCGATTGAGCGAAAAATGCCTGATTTAACTGATCGGGAGAAAAAAGTGCTGAACAAGCATACGAAAAGCATTATCAATCAGATGCTGAAGGAACCGATTTTACAGGCTAAAGAAATGGCAGGTCAGCATAACGCCGAAGAAACACTTGAACTCTTCACCAGAATTTTCGGTATTGAAGATGAAGTTCAGCTTGAGCTGGAAAAGCAAAATCATAAATATAAGCAAGTAAGCGGAAATAAAGCTAAAGGAAAGTTGTCCTTTCCATCCATGGAAAAAACCTCTATTCATTCGTAAGGAGAAAGGATAACCGTATGTTTAGTCTGGATTATAAATGGATTTATGAGTTAATGATTTTTTTGTATGCGATTAGTTTAATCGGATATTTCATAGATTTTGTACAGCAAAACCGGAGGGTCAATCGTTTGGCCTTCTGGTTCCTTTCTATGGTTTGGATTTTACAAACCATTTTTTTATTCGGTAAAATGTTAAATACAAAGCAATTTTATTTTTTAACCATCTATGATGGTCTTTATTTTTATGCCTGGATTTTAATCACTTTTTCGATGATTATTAATCGCTTGTTCCGGGTAGATTTTTTTGTGTTCTTTACGAATGTTGTCGGTTTTTTTATTATGACCCTGCATATTTCGACCAGAGCTCAATTAGTGGAGAATATACACACAAACGAGATCGTCGGAGATATTCTGATCATTCATATTGCAGTGGCTCTATTATCTTATGGCATATTCACACTATCTTTTATTTTTGCACTCATGTTTTTGCTTCAATATACCCTTTTAAAAAAGAAAAAATGGAGTTCACAATTAAAAAGGCTGGGAAACCTGGATCAGCTTGATTATTTCTCTTTTTTGTCGGTGTTAATGGGTGTTCCGATTTTAATGATTGCTATTATTTTAGGGGTTTTATGGGCATATATTTCTGGCGAAACTTTTTACTGGTATGATATCAAGACCATCGGCTCCTTTATCGTATTAGGTGTATATGTCAGTTATTTAATCCTACGTGTGATGAAAGGATTACAGGGAAAGCAAATCGCTGTTTTTAATGTTTATGCTTTTCTTTTCTTACTGGTCAATTACTTCTTATTCAGCACACTATCTAACTTTCATTTTTAGTCAGGAGGAAGAAGCATGCGAAAAATCGTTGTAGGTTCCCGCAGAAGTCAATTAGCTCTCACCCAGACAAAATGGGTAATCGAGCAGCTTGAAAAACAAAAAGGCCCTTTTTCTTTTGACATTAAAGAAATTGTCACGAAGGGAGATAAAATCCTGGATGTAACTCTCTCGAAAGTAGGCGGGAAAGGTCTATTTGTCAAAGAGATTGAGCAGGCTATGTTTGATCACGAAATCGATATGGCTGTTCACAGTATGAAAGATATGCCTGCAGAATTGCCGGAAGGATTGATGATCGCTTCCGTACCTGTGCGGGAGGATCACCGGGATGCATTTATTTCAAAGGAGGGCAAATCCCTCATGGAATTGCCTGAAGGGTCTGTTGTGGGAACAAGCAGTCTGAGAAGAAGCGCACAAATTCTTGCGGTACGTCCCGACTTAAACATTCAATCAATAAGGGGAAATATCGATACAAGGCTTAGAAAATTAGAAGAAGAAGATTTTGATGCTATTGTTTTGGCCGCCGCAGGGCTGAAAAGAATGGGATGGTCTGATGATGTGGTGACGGAATATCTGGAACCGGATGTCTGTGTACCTGCTGTAGGTCAGGGAGCATTGGCTATTGAATGCCGGGAAAGTGATCAGGAGCTAAGGGAACTCCTTCAGTCCATTAATCATAAAAAAACGGAGGCTGCTGTAACTGCAGAGCGTACATTTCTACATCTCATGGAGGGCGGATGCCAGGTGCCGATTGCAGGCTATGCCTTTATGGATGGGGATTACATCGTATTAAAAGCTCTTGTTGCTTCACCGGACGGATCCAATGTTCTGTCTGAGACTGTTCAAGGAAAAGATCCGGTTGCAGTAGGCAAAGAAGTTTTTGATTTATTGTCCAAAAAAGGTGCAAAAGATTTAATTGATCAGGTGAAAAAGGAGCTAGATCAGTCATGACCCTTCCTCTTGAAGGAAAGAGGATTTTAATAACAAGAGGAAAAAAGCAGTCTGCCTCCATCAGCAGGAAGATTCAACAAAATGGGGGGATTCCCGTAGCGGTTCCTCTCCTTGCCTTTGAACCATTCAGGGATTCGAACAACCAGAACATATTGCAGTCACTTGATGAGTATGACTGGATCGTTTTCACCAGTGCAAATGGCGTAAAATTCTTTTTTGAAAGTTTAACGTTCTATAACATCTCACCTGAAGCACTCAGCCATATTAAAGTTGCTTCGATTGGGTCCAAAACTACGGAAGCACTGGCATCATTCCAGGTTTCAGCAGATTTTCAGCCAGGCACTTTTCAGGCTGATGTATTTGGTCCTGAATTTCTTCAGCGTCATCATCCAGACCATGTGCTGTTTGTAAGAGGGAATTTATCAAGACCAGTCATACCGGAATTTTTCAAAAAAAATAGTGTGTCATATACTCCAATTACGGTATATCGGACTGTGGTAAACATCAAAGCAAGGGATTTGCTTCAGCAGGAACTGAAAAAAGAACAGCTTGATGTTCTGACGTTTGCCAGCCCATCTGCCGTGGATGCCTTTTTTGAATTAGGGGATTCTTTTATAACAGAGATGCATTTACATACATTGTGCCTTTGTATTGGCCCTACCACAAAAGAAAAAGCAGCTGAAAGGGGCTTTAAGAAAATCTTAATACCTGATGAATATATCGCATCAGGCATGATTCAAAAATTAGTACAATATTTCCAGGAAGAAGGGTGAATAAAATGAGTGATTTAACATTTGATCGTCATCGCCGTTTGCGAATGACTGAAAGCATGCGTGCACTGGTGAGAGAAACCCATTTATTAAAAGAGGACCTGATTTATCCGATTTTTGTCGTAGAGGGAGAAGGAATTAAAGAAGAAGTTCCATCCATGCCAGGCGTCTATCATATTTCCCTTGATTATTTGACAGAGGAAATGAAAGAAGTAGAGTCTTTAGGGATCCGTTCTGTGATCGTGTTCGGGGTACCGAAGGAAAAAGACGAAAAGGGATCCCAGGCTTATTGTGAACATGGCATTGTACAGAGAGCCATTCGTCAAATTAAGAACGATGTACCTTCTTTAACCGTCATTGCGGATACTTGTCTGTGCCAGTACACTTCCCACGGTCATTGCGGCATTGTTAACGATGGAGAAATTGTAAATGATGAGTCTCTGGAATTGCTGGCAGAAACCGCAGTAAGCCAGGCAAAGGCAGGAGCAGACATCATTGCTCCGTCCAATATGATGGATGGCTTTGTAACGGCCATTCGAAAAGGGCTCGATGAAGCAGGGTTTAAATATACACCGATCATGTCGTATGCAATAAAATATGCTTCCTCCTTTTATGGCCCGTTCCGTGATGCAGCCCATTCAACACCACAGTTTGGGGACCGCCGCACTTATCAGATGGATCCTGCCAATCGTCTGGAGGCTATGCGGGAAGCAAAATCTGATATTAAAGAGGGAGCAGATTTTCTGATCGTTAAGCCTGCTCTGGCTTATCTCGATATCATTCGGGAAATCAGGGATGAGCATCCAGTTCCAGTTGTTGCTTATAATGTCAGCGGTGAATATTCTCTGGTCAAGGCTGCTGCACAAAATGGCTGGGTAGATGAAAAAGAGATCGTGCTTGAAAAGTTAACAGCGATGAAACGGGCTGGTGCGGATTTAATCATTACGTATTTTGCAAAAGATGTGGCAAGATGGCTTAATCAATAAAGTGGAAAGGATGAGTTAGCATGGCAAAACATGAACGTTCGGTACAGTTTTATCAGGAGGCCGTGAATTTAATGCCGGGAGGAGTCAATTCTCCAGTGCGGGCATTCAAATCTGTAAAAATGGACCCCATTTTTATGGAGAAAGGGAAGGGTTCCAAAATTTATGATGTGGATGGAAATGAATACATTGACTATGTTTTAAGCTGGGGACCGCTTATTTTAGGTCATGCCGATGAGCGGGTCGTTGCGGCATTAAAGGATGTTGTTGAAGGTGGGACAAGCTTTGGTGCTCCGACTGAAATCGAAAATAAACTGGCACAGCTTGTCATTGAGCGGGTACCATCCATTGAAATGGTTCGGATGGTGAACTCAGGTACGGAGGCAACGATGAGTGCCCTTCGACTCGCCAGGGGCTATACAGGCCGAGATAAAATCCTTAAATTTGAAGGATGCTATCACGGTCACGGCGATTCACTTCTGATTAAAGCAGGTTCTGGTGTAGCTACACTGGGTCTTCCGGACAGCCCAGGTGTTCCTGAATCAATTGCTAAAAATACAATAACTGTACCGTATAATGATTTAGAAAGCGTACAGTATGTATTTGAAAAATTTGGCGATGATCTGGCTGCAGTCATTGTTGAGCCGGTAGCTGGAAATATGGGGGTCGTTCCTCCTCAGGGAGAATTTTTACAGAAACTGAGAGAAATCACAGAACAACATGGTACGCTGTTAATCTTTGATGAGGTCATGACCGGTTTCCGTGTCGGTTATCACTGTGCTCAGGGTTATTTTGATGTAACTCCTGATTTAACCTGTCTCGGCAAGGTGATCGGAGGCGGCTTGCCAGTAGGTGCCTATGGCGGCAGGAGAGAAATTATGGAGAAGGTCGCTCCTACCGGTCCTATTTATCAGGCAGGTACCCTATCCGGAAATCCTCTCGCTATGACAGCAGGATATGAAACTTTGAAAGCCATGACGGAAGAAGCTTATGCAGATATCAATAAAAAGGCTGACCGATTAGTTGATGGCTTAGGTGATGCGGCAAGCGAATTTGAAATCCCGCACACCATTAATCGTGCAGGTTCTATGGTAGGTTTCTTCTTTACCGATAAGGATGTCATTAATTATGAAACAGCCAAATCTTCTGACCTGGACTTGTTTGCAGCATATTATCAGGCCATGATTGATGAAGGTGTCTTTTTACCGCCATCCCAGTTTGAAGGGATGTTCCTCTCTACGGCTCATACTGGTGAAGACATTGAAAAAACGATTGAAGCAGCGAGAAGAGCATTTACAAAAATCAAAGGATAAATAATAAATATTGAATGGTTGTGATTTTCCGGTCCTGGATTGATTTCTGGTCATCCCAGGACCATTTTTTATTTAACTGAAAGCACGGTCTGCTCTCAAGTCAATCCTGTTTTTTAAAATGAATCGTTTCCGGAGCTGATTATCTTCCCTGTTCTTTACGTAATAATTTCAGCTTTTCCCACATATATGTTTATTGATAGGGAAGTTATTGGATTTTTTGAGAGGAGGAAGATTATTGAATCAAGAAGGAAATCACCCTTTTCGTTTTGACCTGAATGAAACATTATGGTTTCAAAGGGGACAGGAAGTATCCGAACTGGTCGGAATTGCTTTAGAACCTGATATTTCCATTTTTAACAAACATGATTATGTATCTGTTCGTGGTGTCATTGAATTGACCGGAGAATATATACCTGTTCAAGATGAAGAAGATGATGATGAGAATGAACAGGTAGTTTCTTTTCAGGAGCGTTCAGCAAAACGGTACATCCATGATGTCAGAAGTTTTGAGGACGGGGTAAATGAATTTCATTATGATATCCCAGTTGAAATAACGATTCCTAAAGACCGGGTTCCTTCCCTCGATGATGTTGCGGTGAGAATCGATCATTTTGATTATGAGCTTTCCAATGACCACGAACTGAAACTGCAGGCAGAAGTCTTGATTACCGGCATTGGTCATGGTGAGGAAGAGAGTGTAAGAGATCAGGAAGAATTTATGGACTGGGAGTCAGAGGAAGAATCATTTTCCTTTGAATTCAACTTCGAACAACATCTTAAATCAACTGATGAATTCGTCATGAAAGAAGATACCTCTTCAGAAGGTCTTTTTGAATCATCATCCAGCCGGTTAGAGGAAGAAGTAATGGAGCATAAGGAAGCTGAAGAAGTTGCAGAAAATTCATATGAAAGCATGGATGATGAGGCAGAATCCCCTTCCTCTGAACAGCAAAAGGGAAGGGATTTCTGGTTTAAAAAGAAGACCCAGACATTTGAAGAGTTTTTTGGCCATCATACTGAATCAAACGACGAGGAGTCAGAAGAGTCATTAGAATTATATGAAAGCTCGGTCATTGAAAGCTCAGGGATCGATCTTGAGAGCAGCGATTACGCAGAATCTAGTGAGGACAGGGAAGATGCTGGTTATTTAATGAACATGTTCAGAAGCGATGAAGAAACGTATGCCAAAATTAAATTGCGGATTGTCCAGCAGAATGATACACTCGAATCCCTTGCTGAGATGTACCAGCTCACACCTTCCCAGATTCAGCAATTTAACAAGATGAATGATGACCAGCTGGAACCTGGCGAGATTATATATATTCCGGTTAAAAAGCAAAAAACATAATCACGGCTTGTCTAAATCACGATAAGAGGATGAAAAGACATTGACTATGAATCTGGTTTTGTCCAGGTATGGAATGTTTGGTTATGAAAAAAAAGAAATTACTCCAAATGTGACAAAAATATTTGTGGGGGACAAATCCGTTGCTGTCAAAAAGGCAAAGCGGAAGGATTTAATAAACCGTTTTCGGATGACATACCAGTTAGCCCGGTATTACCGGTTAAGCATGATTGTTCCTTTATATATATCTAAACAAAATGAGCTGGCGGTTCAAAGCGGAGGTGAGTGGTATTATGTAATGCCATGGATTGAATCGTCAGCCAATCCATCTGCTTCTTATTACACACGATTATTTTCCGAACTGGCTTCCATTCATACTAGAACAGCCCATGTTTCGAGCTGCAATCCAGAATATTATGAGGAATGGGCAGACCGTCAGCAAAAAGAGACGGAACAGCATTTTCTGCGTTATGAGAAAAAGATCGGACAGGTGGAAAACCGCCATTACATGTCACCCTGTGAATATCAGCTCTGTTATCTGTATCCATTATTTCATGATGTATGCAGAAGAGCTGGACGATGGTATAATCGCTGGCAAGATTATCTGTCAGAGGAAAAACAGATGCGTACTGTTCTCTGTCATGGTTCACTCCGGCCGTCACATGTTCTCCAGGGGAAAAATGGTCTCATGTTCATTAATTGGGAATCGGCTCACATGGGACATCCGGGAACAGACCTGGGAAGTCTGATCCGAAATGCGCTGTCCAGCCCGTGGCCACCTTTTGATACGATTGAAAAAGGGTTAAGGGATTACAGAAATAAAACATCATTGGAACGAAATGAACTGGCATGGATGATGCTGTACCTCATGAGAACTGACCTATTTCTTTCGCATGTGGATCAGTACCTGAACAGACAGCAGAGCGCTCCGGAAGTGAAATGGGCTCAGCGGTTTGAACGGTTTCGTTTCTATTTTTCCAACCTTTTGTCATTAGAAGAAAAAGTGAATCAAATGCTTCAGGAATATTCAGATGATCAGATCCAGTCTAAATAAAAAGCAAAAAACAGCCCAACCAGAATCCCTGCCAAAAAAACATCCAGTGTGGTCGGGAATAGCAGGGTCCGAATCAACTGAAAAATCATAATAGGCAGCGTGCATGTTTCAATTACGATTATGATATGTCTCAGCCACGGCGGCAGCTTATAGCGGTAGAACTTACTCATATAAGGGGCCTCCTTTTTATTTTTTCAGACATTATATGTATATTCCTCTGCAAAAAGTGGTGTGCAACCATTGACTTTTATTTAGAATAATGGCTAAAATAACTATTACAAGGAAATGTATTAAAGGCTGTGATGGGGAGGAGTACAGGAAAAAGCCCTTCAGAGAGGGAAACTCACTGGCTGAGAGGTTTCCCAGGTGTCGGATTCCTGGAATGTCGCCCCGGAGAAGCTGCTTCTTTGAAAAGTTCGAGTAGAAGAAGCCGGTCCATGACCGTTATCATGCTGAGTGCACAGATCATTTTTACCGGTCTGTGAATAAAGGTGGTACCGCGAAATAATCCTTTTCGTCCTTTTGTGGATGAAAAGGTTTTTTTATTTTACACCAACAAGGGAAAGCGTCCGTTTGCCTTTTATCCGGACGCAGTTCTTTCGGTGAATCAAAAGTGAAGAAGGAGGCAACTGACATGGAACAGCAAAACAATGTAACCCTGCCGCCCAAATACGATCCTGTCAAAGTAGAACAGGGGATGTATGATTTTTGGGTGAAAGGAAAGTTTTTTGAAGCAAAAGACGATGAATCAAAAAAACCGTTTACCGTTGTGATCCCGCCACCGAACGTAACCGGGAAACTTCATCTCGGCCATGCCTGGGATACTACCCTGCAGGACATAATTACCCGCTATAAACGGATGAGGGGCTATGATGTGCTGTGGCTTCCGGGAATGGACCATGCCGGTATTGCAACCCAGGCAAAGGTTGAAGCGAAACTCCGGGAAGAAGGAAAAAGCCGTTATGATTTAGGAAGGGAGAAGTTTCTTGAGAAAGTCTGGGAATGGAAAGAAGAATATGCCTCATTTATCCGCAAGCAGTGGGAAAAGCTTGGTCTGGGCCTTGACTATTCCCGTGAACGATTTACGCTTGATGAGGGGCTGTCAAAAGCGGTTAGGAAAGTGTTTGTATCCCTTTATGAAAAGGGATTGATCTATCGCGGGGAGTATATCATTAACTGGGACCCTGAAACGAAAACCGCACTATCCGATATTGAGGTTATTTATAAAGAAGTTAAAGGCCATTTTTATCACATGAAGTATCCGCTTAAAGATGGAAGCGGCCATATTGAGATTGCGACTACCCGTCCGGAGACGATGCTTGGGGATACGGCGGTAGCCGTACATCCTGAAGATGAACGCTATAAGCATCTCATCGGCAAAAAAGTGATTCTGCCGATTACCGGACGGGAAATCGAGATTATTGCCGATGATTATGTCGATATGGAATTCGGTTCCGGTGCCGTGAAAATTACCCCTGCCCACGATCCAAATGACTTTGAAATCGGAAACCGCCATAACCTGGAACGAATTCTTGTCATGAATGAAGATGGAACCATGAATGAAAACGCCGGCAAATACCAGGGGATGGACCGGTTTGAGTGCCGAAAACAGCTCGTGAAAGACCTGCAGGAAGAAGGCATCCTGTTTAAGATTGAAGAGCATGTTCACTCTGTGGGACATTCTGAGCGAAGCGGTGCCGTTGTAGAACCGTACCTTTCTACTCAATGGTTTGTAAAAATGAAACCGCTGGCTGAAGCAGCCATTGAACTTCAGACGAAAGAAGACAAAGTAAACTTTGTGCCTGAGCGTTTTGAAAAAACATACTTGCACTGGATGGAAAATATCCGTGACTGGTGTATTTCCCGTCAGCTCTGGTGGGGTCATCGGATTCCAGCCTGGTACCATAAAGAAACCGGAGAAGTGTATGTTGGCATGGAAGCTCCTGAGGATGCAGAAAACTGGGAACAGGATACGGATGTACTGGATACCTGGTTCTCATCTGCATTGTGGCCATTTTCAACTATGGGCTGGCCGGATGAAGAAAGTAAAGATTTCAAACGCTACTTCCCAACGGATGTCCTTGTAACCGGTTATGACATCATCTTCTTCTGGGTATCGAGAATGATTTTCCAGTCCATTGAATTTACGGAAAAACGTCCATTTAAAGATGTGCTTATTCACGGGCTGGTCCGGGATGCTCAGGGAAGAAAAATGAGCAAATCCCTGGGCAACGGGGTTGATCCAATGGATGTTATTGATAAATATGGAGCCGATTCACTGCGTTATTTCCTGTCCACCGGTTCATCGCCAGGTCAGGATTTGCGATTCCAGTGGGAAAAAGTTGAGGCAACCTGGAACTTTGCCAACAAAATCTGGAATGCTTCACGTTTTGTTTTAATGAACCTGGGTGACTTTACATTAAGCGATATGAAACTTTCAGGGAAAAAATCCGTTGCAGATGAATGGATTTTGACCAGACTCAATGAGACAATTGAACATGTCACTAAAAATATTGAAAAATACGAATTTGGTGAAGCAGGACGTCATCTTTACAACTTTATCTGGGATGACTACTGTGACTGGTACATTGAAATGGCTAAACTTCCTTTATATGGAGAAGATGAGGAAGCGAAACAAACAACCAGATCCATTCTTGTATATGTTCTGGATCAGATTATGCGCATGCTCCATCCATTTATGCCGTTCATTACCGAGGAAATCTGGCAGCATCTGCCTCATGAAGGCGAATCTATTACAGTCCAGTCCTGGCCGGAAGTTCGTCCTGAACTGACTAATCATGAAGCTGCTTCTCAAATGAAACGGCTGGTTGAGATTATTCGCTCTGTTCGTAACATCCGGGCAGAGGTGGATACACCAATGTCTAAAGAGATCAAAATGCTGATTCAGGTGAATGACGACCGTATTCAATCCGAACTGGAAGAAAATCGTCATTACCTTGAGCGTTTCTGTAACCCAGGGGAGCTTCAGATTGGAAAAGAATTAGCGATCCCTGATAAAGCTATGAGTGCAGTTGTGACAGGGGCTGAAGTGTATTTGCCACTCGAAGGATTAATCGATCTGGAGGAAGAATTGAAGCGTCTGCAGAAAGAATGGGAGAAATGGAATGACGAAGTTGAACTGGTTCAAAAGAAACTGGCCAACGAAAACTTTGTCAGCAAGGCACCAGAACATATTGTTGAAAAAGAACGGGAAAAAGAAAAAGAATATCTGGAAAAGCGTGCAAAAGTTGAAGCCCGAATAAAAGAATTAAAATCTTAATGAAGTATTTTACACCATATTCTTCCTTTTGGAAAATTGTAGTATCTGCTCTGTTTTCATAAAACCCTTGCTATCATGGAATAGCAAGGGTTTAATATAGTAAGAAAAACAAACATGAATGAAAGATGAAAGCAGTCATAGAAAAGAGGGAATATCATGCACATCCAGGAAGCAATCGAATGGATTCATAGCCGGCTGTCCTTTGGGATTAAGCCTGGTCTGAAGCGAATGGAATGGTTTATGGAACAGCTGGGGCATCCTGAGAAAAAACTGAAAGCCATTCATATTGCTGGCACGAATGGAAAAGGCTCTACGTTATCCTATTTGCGCAACATTCTGGAGAATCATGGATTTCAGGTAGGGACATTCACTTCACCATATATCGTTCAGTTTAATGAGCGTATCAGCCTTAATGGAACACCGATTCAAGATGAGGATCTGGTCTACCATGTCAACAGAATCAAACCGCTATGTGAAGAGCTTGAGAATACGTCACTTGGTCCGGCAACAGAGTTTGAAGTGATTACCGCTATGGCCTTTGATTATTTTGCAAGCCAGAATATTGACTATGTTATTTTTGAAACAGGGCTCGGTGGAAGGCTGGATTCCACCAATATCGTCAACCCTCTCCTAACGATTATTACCAATGTGGGAAAAGACCATATGCATATTTTAGGAGAAACATATGAGCAAATCGCCCATGAGAAAGCGGGTATTATCAAAAAGGGAATTCCCCTGATAACAGCTGCAGATCAGAAGGATGCAAGAAGGGTTATTTTGAATAAGGCCAACGAGCAGCATGCGACGGTTTATGAATTTGGCCATGATTTTTCTGCCCATGACCATTACTTAAACAAGGGAATGGAAACCTTTACATTTTCATCCATGCTTGGCCAGCTGCCGGATATTGAAATAAGCATGAAGGGTACCCATCAGGTAACTAATGCATCTCTGGCAATTCAGGCCTTTTTGCTTCTTTCCCGGATGGAGCATATTCATGTTGATCCTTCCCTTGTCAAAAACGGGTTAAAGGATACAAAATGGCCGGGACGATTTGAAGTGATTCAGGAGCATCCGACTATTGTTCTGGATGGGGCTCATAATGAAGAAGGTCTGTTAACATTGGTTGACACGCTAACACGCTATTACCCTGAACAAAACAGGCACCTGGTATTTACAGCGCTGAAAGATAAACCGATTGCCCGGATGCTTCGGATTTTAGAAGATCATTTTGATTCAGTAAGACTCACTACGTTTGATTTTCCTCGGTCAATAAGTCCTATGGATTTGTATCAGCAATGCAGCAGCAAAAATAAATACAGGTATGATGATTGGACTAAAGCCATCGAAGACAGCCTAAAAAGCGCATCAAGAGATGATATTATTGTTATCACGGGTTCTTTGTATTTCATTTCAGAAGTAAGAAATTTTTTTGATAGGATAAAGGGATTATGCTAAAATAAAATAAAAATTTTCATAATTTGAAAAAATTCGGATAAAATTCCTATTTCTATTTCATTTACCTGGATAAAATGGTAAATTTGGGAGATGCTTTGGATGACAAAAGAAAGAAAAATTGCAATTTGGCTGGTCTGGCTCATCATTTGGCCTGGTTCATTAATCTATTTGTATGAAATGTTAAGTCCGTCATTTGCCGGGCACTTCATTGATATTTTATCTTTTGCGATTTTAATGTGCATTGTGGCCTATTTTCCGATTATAGTAGATGATACGCCAATCTTTTTTATCCAGGGTATCAGTCTTGCTGTTTTCTTATATTACGGTTTATTTGTAGAAATTTTATTGACTCAGATTGCAGCATTGTTTCTTATTTTAAACCTCAGAATAGGGAAAAGCGAATTGCACCGTATTCCGGTTAACTTGCTGATGTTCCTGCTGACTTCTCTGGTCGGAGCCGGCATCTATTACCTGCTGGGGGGAAGGCATGGGGTTATCCCTCTCAATGATTTAGGGGCTTTCATCCCCATACTTGGGTATGTCTTTGGTATTTTTGCTGCCAATCAGATTTTTCTTCATTTGTTCCGTAACATGATCACCAATCAGAAGCATAAATTTTTTAATGTGGGACTTCTATGGGAACTGTGGACAACCCTGATTATTCTGCCGGTTGGATTTGTTCTCTATCTTCTTTATATTGAAATGGGGATTCAGGCTATTTATTTTGTCGGAATACCATTTATTGCTGTTTCGTTTATTTTAAAAAGTTTTTATACAAGCCGGCGAATGAATAAATATATGAAAAGGACAAGCGATATCGGCCAAAAACTGACCGGCAATTTGGATGTGAAAGAAGTTCTGGATATACTGGTCAATGAGATTCGGGATTTGCTGAATGTTCATTACACATATATATGGGATATATTGAATACAAAACAAACCATGACTCTGATCCGGTTTGCTGATCAGGAGTCGCAGCAAAAACCGCCTGAATTTATTTTGAAAAAAGGTCAGGGAATTAGCGGCATGGTATATGAGAATGGCAAGGAACTGATTTTTGGCCGGAGAAAAGAGTGGGAGACCATTCCGGATCCAACCATTCCTGATGATGTTGAAAGTATTTTATCGGTACCTGTTGTACGTAATGATAAAACTGTAGGGGTAATCACACTGGCTTCAAAAAAAAGGGGGGCATTTGAAAAGTATCACCTTATGCTCACCAAAATTGTGGCCAACTATCTGGCCGTAGCCATTGAAAATGCCCGCCACTATCAGACAACGAAATCAAAAACGGAAACATGCCACCTGACAAATCTATATAATTACCGATTTATTCAAAATTACTTGCAGCAGCTTTTTGAAGATATGGAAGCGAAAGGTATACAGGAATCGATATCCCTGATCTTGCTGGATCTTGACCATTTTAAACGAATTAATGATACGTATGGTCATGAAAGCGGAAATGAAGTTTTATGCCAGCTGGCGAATCGGCTTAAAGAATTTATCGGAGGCCAGGGGATTGTCGCCCGATATGGAGGGGAAGAGTTTGTGATTCTTCTCCCAGGCACTCAGAAGGAGCATGCTTTTCATTTAGCGGAAAGGCTGCGTATGCGAATTGCAGAAGATCCGTTCATTCTCAGGGAGCATATTCAGGTTGAGAATGAACCGATAGAAATCTATATTACGGCAAGTATAGGAGTCGCATCTTATCCCCTTGATTGTGAGGATCCAAATGAATTAATCCGCCATGCCGACCGTGCCATGTATATGGGGGCTAAACAAAAAGGGCGAAACAAGGTTGCTGTGTATAAAAGTGCTGCTGATTAAAAACTTGCAGAAATGTTCTCTGCAAGTTTTTTTGTTTTTCAAGGGATGTTGACATCCATTCCCTGTGCAGAAAGTCAGAAATGTAAAAAAGACCCATAGCTTTTTATAAAAAATTAGGTTTCACGTGACCTTTTGCCGTTTTTTTACGAAAAAATTATTGGACAAGCTGACAAACCTCGCCTCCTTTTTTAAATCGGGTATGATACATTTCATATAAAAGTGAAAAGGCGGGTTTTAAAGTGAGCAGTCATGAACCAGTATCTATTCGAATTAATGGAAAAAGACAGTTGGCAAAGCGGGACAGGCTAAAGGCCAGGAGCGAACTGGCAGCTTCACTGGATGAAGCGGCTATTCGTTATGATGAGCAGAGCGAAAAACCACATGAAGTGAACGTCTACGAAAGAACATATGAAACGAAGCCAGCTCGTAAAAGGTATAGCCACTTTAAACCCTTTCTCATTGCTGCTGCTTCTGCTACAGTGGTTGGAATCTTGTTCGGGTTTGTTATGTTAAATATTATTTCTGATTTAGATCAATCTCAGGTAAGTGAACCTGTCAGTTTGTCTGCTCCTGTAACAAATGTGAGCGAGGGGACTGACGATATTTCAAGTATGAGCGAGGAAAACCAGCGAGAACAAACAGTTTCATTATCATCATTTACCTTTCCTTCTCTAGCAGCTTATGTAGTTCAGGTAGGAATTTTTTCTACAGAAGAACAGGCTAAAGTCATAAAAACAAATTTAAAGGAACAGGGATTTTCAGCTTTCATCTGGGAAAAGGGCGGAAAGTATTACACCTTTGCCGGACTTTCATCAACTGAAAAAGGCGCTGAACAAACTGCACAGCTTTTGAAGACAAGCGGTGTGGAAACTTACGTGAAAGAATGGAAAGTAGCCGGCATGCAAAAAGAGACTACCAGTTCAGAAGAAGAATGGATAAAAAATGGAGTGCATCTGTTTCAAGAACATGTAACAACTGTACAGGACCAAAAAGAATTATCTGATTATCAGCAGTGGCTGAAAAGCAGACCAGATCGTTTATCAAAGAATGGAAAAGATTTTTACGGTACCGTAAAGCTCCTGTTTACTGAATCGAATCAGAGCCGCATTGAAGCCATGTTTACATTTTGGAAAGCATATGAACAATATTTGAATGGGTAGGCAGCTTCATACAGTCCTGAAAGTCAAGAATTGCCTTCTTCGGAAAAGCGGGCTAACCCGCAAAAGGGGCAGTATCTTGGCTTTTTCTTTTCAAATTTTACACCTCCGGATTGAGCCATTTGGTTTAATTTTCCCCGGAAGAACTGTAGTGATCCAGTCTCTTCTCCATCCATGCCACTTCATATTTCACAACGGGAATTTATCTTTTTTTGCATTTTATGGTATAAAAGGATCAAGATTACTCGATTTTTACTGTGCAAAAAAATGAAAACTATGAAATTTCAAAAGAGGAACATTCATTTTTAACTTTTTGTCAGTCAGAAGAAAAAGCATTATGATAAATCATCATAGGGGTGAGAGCAGTGTATCAATTAATTTTAGGTTCTTCTTCTCCAAGAAGAAAAATGCTTCTGGAGCAAGTTCAAATCCCTTTTGTTACTCGTGTGAAAAAAGTTGATGAGTCACAGGTGAGGTCTGACTCTCCAGAAAAACTGGTTCAGGAATTAGCGAAATTAAAAGGGGCCAACCTGGATGTAAAGCATGAACGGGAAGTGATTTTAACAGCAGACACCGTAGTCGCCTTTGAAAATGAGGTGCTGGAAAAACCGAGAGATGAACAGGATGCTGTTCAGATGCTGCAAATGCTGAGCGGGAGACAGCATGATGTACTTACTGGGGTCATGCTGAAAACAAGGGATGAGAAAATGGTTTTTGCAGAGCGGACCACAGTTGAATTCTGGGATTTAACAGATGAAATGATTGAAAGATATGTCAGTACAACAGACCCATTTGACAAGGCAGGAGCTTACGGAATCCAGTCGGGTGGTGCAGTGTTTGTCAAAAGAATTATAGGGGATTACTATAATGTCGTAGGTCTGCCCCTGTCAAAAGTTATTAAGGAATTAGAGAGATATTCCATCTATCCATTTTCAGGAAATGTATAAACGAAAGGAGACAGTATGGTGCCCAATCAGACAGTCATGATTCGGGATGTGCCCAGGGATGACAGGCCGAGGGAAAGGCTGATGAAGCTGGGTCCCAGGGCCATTTCAAATCAGGAATTATTGTCCATTATTTTGGGAAGCGGAACAAAAAATGAATCGGTTCTACTGCTTGCTCAGAGACTGCTTATGCATTTTGAGGGGCTCTCGCTTCTGAAGGATGCGTCAGTGGAAGAGCTGACAGCAATCAAAGGAATTGGAACAGCAAAAGCCGTCAATATTATTGCCTCCATTGAGCTGGGAAGAAGGATGCACGCCTTAAAACCATCCGACAGTTATGTCATCCGAAGCCCGGAAGATGGTGCTGACTACGTCATGGAAGAAATGAGGGATTTAAAGCAAGAACATTTTGTCGCTTTATTTTTAAATACTAAAAATCAGGTTATTCATCAGCAGACGATTTTTATCGGAAGTTTGAATGCCTCTATTGTTCACCCGAGAGAAGTGTTTAAAGAAGCGGTTAAAAGATCAGCTGCTTCTATCATTTGTGCCCACAACCATCCCTCCGGAGATCCCACACCTTCTCAAGAAGATATCCATGTGACAAAACGCCTGGCTGAATGCGGTAAAGTACTGGGAATTGAGCTTTTAGATCATTTAGTCATTGGAGACCGCAAATTTGTATCTCTGAAAGAAAAAGGGTATTTATGAGAAATTTTTTATAACGCTATTAAAACAAGGCCATCCCTTTTATCTCCCTGTTTTTCCGAGACCCTGCAGCCTATTGTTCCTTTTTGAACACTTCTTGAAAAACACTATCTATTTGGAATTTTTTTTCGTATAATATTATAGACAAGAAGTTTAAAGCGCCAAAAGTGTTTATCACTCCAATGGCGCTTATTTGTTATGATAACTGCACCAATATCATAAATAATATAGGGAACGCTAAACGAATAGATATTGAAATAGGTGTAAGTTACATCGAAAGAAAGGGAGATCAACGTGGCAAAGTTTGGATTCACACAGGATTTAGGCATAGATCTTGGAACAGCAAATACACTTGTATATGTTAAAGGAAAAGGTGTAGTTTTACGGGAACCATCAGTAGTAGCCAAAAACAAAGAAACAGGTGAAATAGAGGCTGTAGGAAACAGTGCGAAAATGATGATTGGACGTACTCCCGGCAATATATCTGTCATTCGTCCAATGAAAGACGGGGTAATTGCTGATTATGATACGACTGCGATGATGATGAAATATTATATTAAAAAGGCGCTGAAAAGGAGATCAGCATTTGCCCGAAAGCCCAATGTAATGGTATGTGTTCCATCCGGGATTACGATGGTGGAAGAACGTGCTGTTATAGATGCCACTAAACAAGCAGGTGCTAAAGATGCTTATCCTATTCCAGAACCATTTGCTGCTGCAATTGGTGCCGGATTGCCTGTATGGGAACCTACAGGCAGTATGATTATAGATATTGGCGGAGGAACAACTGAAGTAGCCGTTATTTCTCTGGGAGGCATTGTAACCAGCAAATCAATTCGTATAGCCGGAGATGAAATGGACACAGCCATTATTCAATATATTCGAAAAGAATACAATCTGATGATTGGGGATTATACAGCTGAAGTGGTGAAAAAAGAAATTGGATCGGCTAAAAAGCCGGATGTAAAAGAAGAGATGGATATCCGCGGACGTGACCTGGTCAGCGGGCTGCCAAAAACCATAACAGTGAGCAATGCTGAAATTGCTGTTGCATTAAAAGATACCGTTGATTCCATTGTTGAAGCTGTAAAAGTAACCCTTGAAAAAACACCTCCTGAGTTATCCGCTGACTTGATGGAACGGGGAATTGTCCTTACTGGTGGAGGTGCGCTGTTAAAAGGATTAGATCAGGTACTTAGCGATGAAACACAAATGCCAGTTTTTGTAGCTGAAGATCCGCTGGATTCAGTGGCTGTTGGAACAGGAAAGGCCTTAGAATATATCCATCATTTTCGATCCAGTCCAAACGTTGCATCTCGTCCAACCATTGATTAGAAGTAGGTGTCAGTAATGGCCTCATTTTTCAAACGGAAAAAGCTTATCATGATGCTGATCAGTATCGTTCTGCTGGTGGCATTAATCGGTTTTTCCATGAGGGAACGGGAAAATCGAACGCTGCCTGAGCAATTCATCATGGACACGATCGGATGGGTACAATCTGTCCTCCATGTGCCTGTAGACCTGGTTGGAAATTTTTTTGGGAACCTTCAGGATTTAAAGAATACGTATGAGCAAAATCAATTGCTGAAATCTAGATTATCCGAATATAAAAATTTGCTTTACGAGGTACAGGCTCTGGAAAAAGAAAATAAAGAATTAAGGGAAATTATAGAAAAAGAAAAAACGCTTCGGGATTATCAAACCATTCATGCTGAAGTAATTGCCCGGACAAGAGAAGCCTGGTTTAAACAAATTACCATAAACAGGGGATCACAGCATGGAGTTAAAGCAAATATGGCAGTCATTACAGCAGATGGAATGATAGGGAAGGTTCAGTCGACTACGCCTTTCACGTCAAGGGTGCAGCTGCTAAGCGGGTTTGACCGCAATAACAAAATATCAGCAGTCATATCAGATAATGAAAATGTATTTGGGTTGATCGAAGGATATGATGAAGAAAAGAAGATGCTGATGTTTCAGAGTATATTAGCTGAATCAGAAGTTGAGGTAGGACAGCTTGTTGTAAGTTCAGGAATGGGCGGTGTATTTCCTTCTGGCCTTGTGATTGGTACGATTGAATCCATCGAGAGTGATGCATTTGGCTTAACAAAGATCGCTTATGTGAAACCGGCGGCAGACCTGTATAATATTAACCAGGTAATGGTAATAGACCGGGAACTTTTTTCACCTGTACTGGATGAAGACCAGGGTGAAATGGAGGAAGAATTATGAAGCGGCTTATTCTTCCCCTGTTCCTGCTCCTTTTTTTAGTAGTGGAAGGGATTTTCCCCGAATTGATTCCGGACAGCTTCATTGCTTCCGATATTTTAATCATTCCTTATCTGGTTATTATCTTTATTATTCTGATTTCAGTTTTTTATGATTATGATCAAACCTATCATTCAGTCTATTATGGGATAACTTTTGGTCTGTTGACCGATCTGATCTATACCGATTTAATCGGTGTTTATATGTTTACATATGGGGTTGTGGCATTTGCGATTCATGTCCTTAAAAGAATGCTACACGCTAATTTTTTTGTGACCTTTCTGTTAACCTTATTTGGGGTATCAGTTGCCGATATGCTCATTTATATGATGTATTATGTGATTCAGATTACAAATATGCCAGTGGCTGAATACGCTGTGAACCGGTTGCTTCCAACAATATTGATGAATATCGTGTTGATGTCTTTGTTATACCCGCTATTTTACCGGCGATTGTGGCAATGGTCAGAGGAACAAATGTCTCACCGTAAAACTGTATAAAGGAATTTTGAAATGCTGTATCGAAATTGTACTATTGAGGTGAAACTTCGTGAAAACGAACAAACATGTCGTAACAATAAAAGGAACAAAAGATGGCCTAACTTTATTTATTGATGACTCATGTTCTTTTGACCAGGTGATCGAAGAATTGAACATAAAACTATCATCATCCCTAGTAGATAAAGACCAGCCAATGATTCGTGTCAATGTACAGGTTGGAAACCGCTATTTGACAAGTGAACAGGAAGAAATCATCCGGGAAATGATCCGTTCAAAAAATAATCTGGTTGTCAATGAGATTATTTCCAATGTCATCACCAAACAAGAGGCAATTGAGTGGAAGAAAGATTCTGAGGTACACACGGTTTTAAAAATAGTCCGTTCAGGACAGGTTGTAGAAGTAAGGGGAGATCTTTTGCTGATCGGAGATGTCAATCCTGGCGGAAAGATTTCCGCAACAGGAAATATATATGTAATGGGACAGTTAAAGGGGATTGCCCATGCGGGTTCAAATGGTGATCGAGAAGCGGTCATCGCGGCTTCGTATATGAAGCCCAGCCAGCTTCGCATAGCTGACTTGATCAGCCGTTCCCCTGATTATGAAACAGATGGTGTCCATATGGAATGTGCCTTTATTGATCCTGAACGGGACCAAATCGTCATTGATCGCTTGCAAACATTATCCAAAATTCGTTCACATTTAAGCATTGTGGAAAGGAGAATGGTGAATGGGTGAGGCAATTGTTATTACATCAGGAAAAGGCGGTGTCGGCAAGACTACAACAACTGCCAATCTTGGGACAGCACTAGCGCTAATGGGGAAAAAAGTTTGTCTGGTTGACACAGATATCGGTCTGAGAAATCTGGACGTAGTGATGGGTCTGGAAAATCGGATTATTTATGACCTTGTAGATGTGATTAAAGGACGATGCAAGCTTAACCAGGCCTTGATCCGCGACAAACGGTTTGACTGTCTTCATTTTCTTCCGGCTGCTCAAACGAGTGATAAATCTGAAGTGACACCGGAGGGCATGAAAAGAATCATAAAACAGCTGAAGCCAGATTATGATTACATACTCATTGATTCACCAGCGGGAATTGAGCTGGGATATAGGAATGCAGTAGCTGGTGCGGATAAAGCGATTGTCGTAACCACACCAGAGAAATCAAGCGTTCGGGATGCAGACCGTATTATCGGACTTTTGGAGAAAGAAAACATGGATCCCCCTGTGCTGGTGATCAATCGAATCAGGAATCACATGGTAAAAACAGGAGACATGCTGGATGTAGATGATATTGTAACGACCCTTTCGATTGATCTGCTCGGAATTATTGCCGATGATGATGAAGTGATTAAAGCTTCCCATCATGGTGAACCGGTTGCTTTTCAGCCTGACACAAAAGCTTCCATTTCTTATCGGAATATTGCCCGCAGAATTCTTGGTGAACAGGTGCCATTAATGGCTATTGAAGAGGACAAGGGTGTATTTGCCAAAATGAAAAAATTCTTTGGAATCGGCAATTAAAAATGAAAGTTTAATTTGGCTAGGGTGCGGAATAAAACTGCATAAGGTAATGAAATATCCGAACTTCATTCAATCGTCACATGAATGAGTTCGGATATTTTTAGTTCAGTCACCTCCTCTTCCCCTGCTCCTGGTCATATTTTTCTATAAAATGAATAGACTTGTACAAATGATGTGCAGGGGGAGAGTAAATTGAAAAACAGGGATATACATAGGATCAGGAAGAACATTGCTCTTCGAAAAAAAGCTAAAAAAAGTAACAGAAACCAGAGAGTCCCTTCCTCAAGCTACAACTATTCTGTTAATGAAGAAGAAAAGCATGGTTTTTATCCGTTTGCAAGTGATCAATCATCAAGTACATCACAAAATGTCTGGCTCATGTCCATCTTATTAAAAACATTGCTGGCAGGTATATTGTTTTTTTCCATTGCAATCATTTTCCAGATTAATCATGATCGTCTTGAACGACCAAAGGAATATTTAAGAGCGGCCCTGACTAGAGAGTTTCCCTTTGCCACTGTTCAAACCTGGTATCGTGATCATTTTGGAGCACCGTTTTCATTGGTGAGTGAACCGACTCCTGCTTCAGAAACGACAGAGGTGGAGCGGGTATTGCCTGTGAATGGGATGATAGCAGAAAACGGAAATGAAGGAGTAAAAATTATTTCCGATGAACAGTCCAAAGTGTTTGCAATGGACGAAGGTACGGTGATTTTTGCCGGGAAAAAGAAATCATTGGGAAACACGGTAATTATCCAGCATACGGATGGCACGAATTCCATTTATGGGAACTTAGATGAAATCCATGTTTATTTATATGAATTTATCAGCAGAACGGAATCCATTGGAACCATCTCCCCAGATCAGGGAGAGGAAGCCTCATTAATTTTTGCTGTCAAAAAAGGGGACAAGTATGTAAATCCGATAAAGGTGATGAAAGTTGATGAAGGTTCGTAAAATGCCGGGTTTCATTCATATTCATCCTTTATTATGGCTGATGTTATTCATTGGTTATGTAACTGGTTCGTTTGCTGAATTGCTCATTATTTTAACTATTGTTTCTATTCATGAGTTAGGCCATTTAGCAATGGCCTTTTTTTTTCGCTGGCGCATAAACAAGGTGATGCTTTGGCCGTTTGGCGGTGTAATGGAAACGGATGAGTATTACAGCAGACCGAATCATGAAGAATTTTTTGTCATTCTATTTGGTCCCCTTCAGCATCTATGGATTTACGCTGCTGTTTACCTGATGAAAATTTGGGGTGTCCTCCCGCCGCAAATTTTGGATTATGCACTGCTTTACAATACTTATTTACTGATGTTCAACCTCCTGCCCGTCTGGCCGCTTGATGGGGGTAAATTATTATTTCTTTTTCTTTCAAAATACCGGCCCTTTAAAAAAGCGTATCAGGCTGTGATGATCTTTTCCGCATATTTGATTGTCTTGCTCCTGTTCCTGGCTGTGTTGTACAATTGGTCTACCTTACATACGATTATGCTCGCATGTTTTCTTCTTTATGAAATTCGGCTAGAATGGAAAAGAAAGCAATTTGTTTTTCTAAGGCATTTAATGGCCAGAAAGATAAATAGACGATTGTTTAAGAACAGCAAAACGATAATCGTTCCACCATACATAACCGTTTCTGAAGCGGCCGATCAATTTTATAAAGGATATTACCACATCCTTACGATTGTGGCTGACCATCATCAAAAAAAACCAATTGGCTCCGTGGAGGAAAACGAATGTTTACACACCATGTTTAATCATAAAAAGCCATTTTTGCAGCTGAAGCAGCTGATCTAAACATATTTAGATATGGATATGGAGAGATATTTGATGAAAACGATCTATCTGCAAACCCTGACCTCAGAGAAAATAGCTTTATTTTTAGAAAACCAAACTCTTCAAACTGTATCCGTTGAACGCCCCGGGCAAAATCATCTTGTAGGCAATATTTATCTGGCCCGCATCCGAAATGTTGATAAGCGCATGCAGGCAGCTTTTGTGGACTTTGGAGAGAAAAAAAACGGCTTTCTGCCTGCAAAGCAAGTGCCAGGAAATGGAGGCAAAATTGAGGAGCTTCTCCATGAAGGGCAGACTCTATGGGTGCAGGTAATTAAAGAACCTTATGAAAACAAAGGGGCGCGATTAACGGCAAACATCACCCTTCCTGGAAAATATTTTGTATACATGCCATTTGGTGGTTATATTGCGGTTTCGAAAAAATTGTCCCCCAATGACAGAATTCAATTTCGTCAACAAATTGCTTCCTGGTGCATGGATGAGGAAGGTGCTATTGTGCGGACCTCTGCACTTTCAGCCTCTGATGCTGAGCTGAAGAAGGAATGGGAACGTTTGAAACTGGTCTGGAACGGAATTAAAGAGAAGAAATCCTCTGTAAAAGTTCCTGCCTGTGTTTTTGAGGATCGGGAAATCCCAGACCGCTTTCTTCAAAAAATGGGAGAAGAAGCGGATGAGATCATAGTAGACGATGTGGAGGTAGCGCAGTCCATAAAAGAAAAATATCCAGAATGGTCTGAACGGATCAGGTGGGGCGGCCGAAATGAAAAAAAGACATGGGTTGATGTCAGCCAGCTGTTTCAGCAACTGACAAGTCGGGAACTTAAGCTTTCATCCGGTGCAGAAATAATTATAGAAAACACCCGTGCTTTTACGGTCATTGATGTGAATTCAGCCTCATACCGGGGCGGGGGCGGAAGAGATCAAACTATTTTGTCCGTTAATATGGAAGCGGCAGAACGAATCATGAAAGAGATCAGGCTTCGCAACATTTCAGGGATGATTTTAATTGACTTTATTGATATGAAAAGCAGAGAAGCAAGAGATAAACTTTTGCATTATATGGAGGAGTTATGCAAAAAGGATTCTGTTTATGCAGACGTGCACGGATTCACGAAACTGGGGATTCTTGAAATGACCCGAAAGAGGGAGGGGCTGGATATCTATAGCCTCCTGTGCCAGTCAGAAGCAGAACCGGAATGGTCACTTGAAACCCATGCTTACCAGCTGGAAAGAGAATTATTACAGTACAGAAGGGGAGAGCAGGAAGTAATTCTGGTTGAAATCCAGCCCGACATGTACCAGAAATTTATTCATACAATTGACGTAAACCGCTTAAAAAACCTTTTAAATTATCATGTATATATCCGGACAACCCCTTCGATTGATCGGCCTTATGTGCTAAAATATGTAGGGGAAGAATCCTGGCTTAAAAGGGAATATTCAAGTATTGACAAACTTTTATAGCCTGTGATACCATTTGAATGTTATGTCGTAGCACCGAGTGCTACAACCGCACAGAACAGGTTGGTCAAACTCGTAAAGAGTACCTGTATGGCGAGTCTGAGTACAAAGAGGAGGTGCAAATTATGTACGCAATTATTGAAACAGGCGGAAAGCAAGTAAAAGTAGAAGAAGGTCAGGCAGTCTACATTGAAAAGCTGGACGCTGAGGCTGGTGAAACGGTTACCTTTGATAAGGTATTGGCAGTAGGCGGCGACCAATTTAAAGTTGGTTCTCCTTATGTTGAAGGTGCGACTGTTTCTGGAAAAGTTGAGAAACAGGGCCGTCAGAAGAAAATCACAGTTTTCAAATACAAGCCAAAGAAAAACTACAAACGTAAGCAGGGTCACCGTCAGCCTTACACAAAAGTAGTCATTGAGAAAATTAATGCATAAGGATTTTTATGCACATGATACATGTCCATATAGAACGAAACAATCAGCATGATATTACGGCTTTTGAACTCAAAGGTCATGCAGACAGTGGTCCAAAGGGGTATGATCTTGTGTGCGCTGCTGTATCGGCAGTTTCCTTTGGAGCCATCAATGCAGTGATACAATTGTGTAACCTGGAACCCCGGATTGAGCAGGGAAAAGAAGGCGGATATTTAAGAATGGAACTTCCGCTGAATCTGGATCAGGAAGTTCACAGGCAAGCACAACTCCTGCTTGAAGGAATGATTGTATCATTACAGACGATAGAACGCGATTACGGACAGCATATTTTAGTACATGACAGATAAGGAGGTGCAAGGATATGCTTCGTCTTGATCTTCAGTTTTTCGCTCAGAAAAAAGGAGTAGGTAGTACCAAAAACGGACGTGATTCAGAATCAAAGCGTCTTGGTGCTAAGCGTGCAGATGGTCAGTTCGTAACTGGAGGATCCATCCTTTACCGCCAGCGCGGCACCAAAATTTATCCAGGTGTAAATGTTGGCCGCGGCGGAGACGATACGCTGTATGCTAAAATTGATGGTGTTGTAAAATTCGAACGTTTCGGACGTGACCGTAAAAAAGTTAGTGTTTACCCGGTTCAAAAAGAAGCGTAAATGGCAATATAAACCAATCGAGAACTCTGATCCTTTAGGGTCAGGGTTCTTTTTTACCATAACAAAACGTCATGCCAGGCGAGGAACATGATCCGGCGAAGTGAGCATGATTAAGAAGCCAGACATGTGCAACTGGCATCTGCGCTTGTAGAAAAAATACATAGGTCTGCTATATTTGTCCTTCATGAACCTCTTGAAGGACAAAAGCTTATATAGGATTACGATCATGGTCCTTCATCTGCTTCATGAAAAATAAAACTGCATCAAGATTTATAATAAATGGCCGTACAGAGTGGCCCAGCATTTTTTTAAAAGCGAACATTGTGAAACATTTTACAGAGGACTGGTGCCTGGAGCACAGTTTCCAGCCCTCAGTCTTCTGTAAAAGGACAAGTACGTAAAAAAATAACCTTTTAAATTAGATTTTAGAATTTTTTCGATCTTTGCTATAATTTTCTTACTATGTTCTAAAAAGGAGCGTTTGTGGATGAAAGCTGACGATGTAATGGATTTGATTCGTCACTATCGTCATGATTTATTAAATGAGCTACAACTCATTCATGGATATGCTTCCATGGGCAAACCGGAAAAAATAAACGAAAAAGTGAAAAGGATGATTGAGCACTATCAGGAAGAGCGAAAATTATTCGGTTTTCAGTGCCCCTACTTTACAATATGGCTAATGAGCTTTAACTGGGAGTATTCTCAATTCCAGATCAATTACATGGCGGAAGATATTGGAGATATCAGCAATATGGATTTAACGCTTTTTTCATCCTGTAAGGAAATTTTTTCAATCATCCCACAGCATACGGATGAAAATCATGTATATAAAGGTGAATTAGAAATTCAGAAACAGCACGAATTACGGCTTGAGTTTGTGTTTTATGGTCCTTTCCATAAACCAGAAAAACTTAACGCAGAACTGTTAGCTAGAAATTATACACAATCTGTTCAAATAGATCAGGAAAAATGCCAGTTCATTCTTGCATTTCAAATGAGGTGATAGTCATGTTTGTCGATCAGGTTCAGGTATTTGTCAAAGCAGGGGATGGCGGCAATGGAATGGTTGCCTTCCGCCGGGAAAAATATGTCCCTAAAGGGGGGCCAGCCGGAGGAGACGGCGGAAACGGCGGAGATGTCATTTTTGAAGTGGATGAAGGATTAAATACATTAATGGATTTCAGATATCAGAAACATTTTAAAGCATCGAGGGGAGAAAATGGCATGAGCAAGGGGCAGCATGGTAAAAATGCAGACCCCCTTGTTGTTAAAGTTCCACCAGGCACGACGGTGAAAGACGCGGATACAGGAGAAGTAATCGCAGATTTAGTGGAACATGAACAGCAGGCTGTCATTGCTAAAGGAGGAAGAGGGGGGCGTGGAAACATCAGATTTGCCACTCCCCGAAACCGAGCTCCTGAAATTGCCGAAAACGGGGAACCTGGGCAGGAACGCTATGTACAGCTTGAACTAAAGTTGCTGGCAGATGTCGGCCTCGTTGGGTATCCAAGTGTTGGAAAATCAACGCTGTTATCTGTTGTAACAGCGGCTAAACCTAAAATTGCCGATTATCATTTCACCACTCTTGTGCCTAACCTCGGGGTTGTGGAAACAGATGATCATCGAAGTTTTGTCATGGCAGATCTACCCGGGCTGATTGAGGGAGCCCATGAAGGAGTAGGTCTCGGCCATCAGTTTTTACGTCATGTGGAACGTACGAGGGTCATTGTTCATGTGATCGATATGTCAGCAATGGAAGGCCGGGACCCTTATGATGATTATGTAACCATCAATAATGAGCTGAAAGAATATGATGAGCGCCTGTCCAAACGTCCGCAAATTATTGTAGCCAATAAAATGGACATGCCAGAATCGGATGAAAATCTGGAAGCTTTTAAAGAAAAATTAACTGAAGATCTACCCATATTCCCGATATCAGCCATTACCAGACAGGGCTTGAAAGAGTTGCTGTTTGCTGTGGCAGATCTCCTCGAGCAAATTCCAAAAGAAGAACTGTATGAAGAAAAAACGGAAGAGCGTGTATTGTACAAATTTGAGAAAAAAGAGGAGCCGTTTCAGATTACACGGGATCCAGATGGTGCATTTGTTCTCTCAGGAGAAAAAATTGAGAAATTATTTAAGATGACTGATTTTACAAGGGATGAATCTATCCAGCGCTTTTCAAGGCAAATGCGGCATATGGGGGTAGATGATGCTTTGAGAAAACGGGGGGCTAAAGACGGGGATACGGTACGCCTGATGGATTATGAATTTGAGTTTGTCGAGTAATACGAGGAAGGGAATGGGGATTCGATGGTACATGAAGAAGAAAAGTTTTATCTGGTGCGAAGTGATGTGTTGCCTGAATCAATGAAAAAGACACTGGAGGCCAAGGAACTTCTGGAAAGGGGAAAGGTGTCAACCGTTTTTGAAGCTGTCCAGAAAGTCGATCTGAGCCGAAGTGCTTTTTATAAATATAAGGATACGGTTTTTCCTTTTCAGGCAATGGTTAAAGAGCGGATTATCACGTTATTTTTCCATCTGGAAGACCGCACAGGGACTTTATCAAATTTGTTATCAACCGTAGCAAAGGCCGGCTGTAACGTCTTGACAATCCATCAAACCATTCCTCTTCATGGGAAGGCGAATGTCACCTTATCTCTGAATACATCAAAAATAAATAAAAATATTGAAGAGTTAATACAAGAGCTTAGAAGATTAGACTTTGTCGACCATGTAGAGATTTTAAGTTCAGGAGCTTAAGTAACAGGGGGATTTTTTATCATGTCATACAAAGTAGGATATCTGGGTCCAAAGGGAACGTTTACAAAAATGGCAGTGGACACGTTTTTTAGAAGTTGTGAAACAAAAAGCTACGAAACCATTCCAGAATCCATTGATGCGGTTGAGGCTGAAGAGGTGGATGCCGGTGTTGTGCCGCTGGAAAACGCGATTGAGGGAACGGTTCACCTGACCATCGATTATTTGATCCATCAGGTTACCCTGCCGATTATAGCTGAAATTATCGTTCCCATTAAGCAGCATTTGCTCGTACACCCTGAATTTAAAGGGAACTTTAAGGACATAGAAAAAGTTTATTCACATAGCCATGCCATTGCTCAGTGCCATCAGTTTATTCATCAACATATGCCGGGAGCACAAATTTCTTACACGTCGTCCACGGGTCAGGCAGCCCAGTTTGTGGGAGAACAGGGAGGAAACATTGCTGCAATCGGAAATGAACTGGCAGCTCATGAATATGGACTGAGCATTTTTAAAGAAAATGTCCATGACTATTCCAATAACCACACTCGATTTGCGGTTATTCAAAAACAGAAAAAAGTCTTGCCCATACAGGAAATTCAGCCCGAGAATTATAAAACTACGATTATGGTGACCCTTCCTAAAGATTACGCAGGAGCGCTTCATCAGGTGTTGTCGGCTTTTTCATGGAGAAAAATGAACCTTTCCAAAATCGAATCCAGGCCGATGAAAACGGGCCTTGGCAATTATTTTTTTATTATTGATGTGAATCAGGCCTATGATCATGTGTTATTTCCAGGGGTTCAGGCTGAACTTGAGGCACTCGGATGCGGCATGAAAGTACTGGGAACGTATCCGTCTTATTTGTTAAATGATGAAATGATCCGTAAAGCATGCAGCAAAACATGCTAATCACCCATTCAACCCCGGCTGTTTTTCTTAGACACAGCCGGGGCTTTAAAATTTTTTAGACGGCTTTCTGCTGTAATGTTTTCTAATCCAAAACCCCCTGATCGTGTTCAGTCTGTAAAAAGATAAAACCATCCTTAAGTTTGTCCTTTCTATTCAACCCATACTTCCGAGAAAATATAAAAAAATATAGGCGAATGTCTCAACATTTTAAAATCTTTGCATATCTTGTTATTGATATGGATTCGTAATTTATTGAATAGAAAGGAGAATTTTGCGGTGAAAATTCATATTGTCCAAAAAGGCGATACTCTCCCGAAAATAGCGCAGAAATACAATGTGGACTATGATTCGCTGAGAAAAATAAATACACACCTTTCAGATCCTGAAAAAATTGTCCAGGGGATGAAAATTAAGATTCCATCTGAATCCAAGCCTGTAAAACAAGGGAAACAAGAGGTGAGGAAAGAGAAAACGAAAGCAAAATATCCAGCCGAACATCCATATAAAGACGTGTCACCTAAACCGATTCCTGTCATTAAAGAAGATGATGGAGAGCCAAAAATGGCAGAAAAGCCAGAGGAAATGGAAAAACCGATGAAACCTTATGAGAAACCGCCGAAGATGCCTTCTTTTAAGGAAGAATTTCCGCAAATGCCGCCATTTCCAATGCCAGAAATGGAAGAATCAATGGAATCGTATGAAAGTGACTCTCAAGAAATACCGTTCATGGCTCCGCCTCACTATCAAGTCCCAATGCCAGATTATTCCTGTTATCAGCCCTATATGCCTCACCACACTATGCCACATGTTCACCATATGAAACCGATGCCGAAACCGGCTTATCAGCCATGGTGTCAACCTATGCATCCTCCTCATATGGGACCTTATCCTTACGGGGGGATGGAACACGGGATGTATGGAGGTGGATACTACCCATCTCAACCCCAAATGGAACCAGATTTTGATGAGTCGTCTGACTTTGATATGCCGGGACAATGGCAAGGAAATCAAAGCTGGTCACCTGCACCGAATACAGAGTTTCCGCCGCAGCAAATGGCAATGCCTGATTATGGAGCATTTGCGCAACAGGCACCTTATGGTTTTATGCCGTCAGGATATCAGCAGTCTGGCATACAAGGCTATCCAGGAGGTTATCCGGGTGGTTATTATGGAATGCCAGGACCAGCAGCTGGAGGATTCTCATATCAGACCCCCGGTTATGGACCAGGTGATGCTGGCTGGCAGGGCGGAGCACCGATGCCGGGAGCATTCGGTAACGTTGGAGGAAATATGCCAGGAATGTATGGAATGGGCTATCCACAGCAGATGGGTTCAGGCAATCAGCCGCCTTTCGGACAGTGGAGACCTTCCGATGATCAGAACCAGGATCGGGATGACGAGTGAAAAAGAAACGAACCTTGGGGGACGATTCATCAATGGATCGTCTCTATTATTTTTTTTCAACAGCTGGCCAATTACCCATTGAAAAGGTGGAGAAAATAAAGCCAAATGTTTTTGCTATCCGGTCGTCGAATAAGGCATGGATTATCAAATCTTATGGCAATAAGAGAAAAGTTCAGCTCCTCTGGAACGCAACGAGGAAATTGAAAGGAAATGAAAATCGTGTTGTAGGTCTAATGTCTTTTCCGAATGGAAAAAAGTGGATTGAAAATCAGGACCAGTACTGGTGTTTAATGCCTTATATCAAAGGCAGAACCCTATCTTTTTCGTCACATGAAGACCGACTGGCGGCAATTCAGACCCTTCACCAATTTCATGAAAATACAGAAGGTCTTGATCTTTCTCCTGCACCAAAAAAACGTTCTTATGTAAAACGGATGGAATCGAGGCTATTAAGATTTAATAAGACAGGCGGTATCTTTTTTAATTACAATTATTATTCATTGTTTAAACGAATTAAAAAACATAGTGTGAAAACGTATGAAGCGATGGAACAATTAAACTGGAGAAAGCATGAAGAATGGGGAAGGGAAAACAAAAAATGGATTCATGGCGACAGTGCTTCACATAACTTTATACGTAAGGGGGACAGCGTGTTTTTAATTGATCTGGATCTCATGCATAAAGCCCCCTATGATGTGGAATGGCTGCAGCTTGCACAGCGTTTTTTATACGCCTGTCAGTGGGATTTCGAATGTTTAAATCAATATTTCACCTTGCGTGAAGCCTTGAAATCTCCATACTTTCTGCAAGGGATTCTTTTTCCGGGCGACCTTCTGCGTGAATGGCTGTTTTTTTTAGCCGGAAAACCTGACAGAAGGCATTTAATCAGCTTTTTAACGCGTATGGAAGAGGGATGGAGAAAACGTGAAAGATTTGTGAGGGAATTGGGGACTGTGATATGATAAGGTATCATAAATAAAAAGGGGAAAGCTGTTATGAAAGAACATGCAGAAAAGCTGACGAAATGGCTGAGACAGCAAGTAGAAAAAACAGGAGTAAAAGGACTTGTAGTTGGAATCAGTGGGGGAATTGACTCAGCAGTAGTGGCTCATCTGATCAAGCGAGCCATGCCAGAGCATTCATTAGGTGTGATTATGCCATGCAAAAGCAACCCTCTTGATGAGGAACATGCGCGGCTGGTTATAGAAAGCTCCGGAATAGACAGTGTAAAAATCGACCTGACTGAAACGCATGACGTGTTATTTGGGGCTATTAAACAAAAACTGAAGGCAATTGGTCAATGGAATGAGGAACAGGAACAGCTTGGAGATGCGAATTTACGTGCACGACTGAGAATGAGTACCCTTTATACCATCGCCACCAACTATCAGTATTTAGTGGTAGGTACTGATAATGCCGCTGAATGGCATACCGGCTATTTTACTAAATATGGGGACGGCGGTGTTGATTTAGTGCCCCTTGTTCACTATACAAAGGGAGAAGTCCGCATGCTGGCGAAAGAGCTGGGAGTTCCGGATGCCATCATCGACAAAGCGCCGAGTGCAGGATTATGGGAAGGTCAGACAGATGAAAATGAAATGGGAACAACCTACGATATGATTGATCGGTTTTTGCGCGGGGAACCGGTTCCTGAAAAAGATAAACAGATTATTGAGCAAATGCATAAAAGAACGGAACACAAACGGCAGCTAGCTGTTGCTCCTCCTGATTTTCATCAACTATAAAAAATGGAATGAAATACACCTTCTTTTTTCAAACTAATCATAAAAGGAGGTGTATTTTTTTGCGAAAAACCGTTGCCGGACTGTTTATTATTCTAACTATGTTTACTGCTGGCTGTCTTGACACGACTCAGGAAGAGGATTTTGAACCGAATATAACACAGCCAATCGATTACAGGGAACAGGACCCGGACCCAGATATAAATGAAGGTCGTGAAACCGTACCGGACCTAGACAATGTAAATGATCGTCTGTTTAATGAAAATAACTTAAACGCCACTTCCTATGGAGATGAAGATTTAGCTGCACTTGCAGAAATTATTCGCAGCAGAGTAGAAACGGTACCAGGTGTAAATGGGGCACAGACCGTTGTAACAAATGATAAAATTATGGTGGCTCTTGATATACAGAATTACAAAACCGATACAGATACCGCTTCCATCGTTCGTCAGGTGGTGGAGGATATGACTGCACGTGATGACATTAAACCGAAAGAAGTGGTTGTTTATACGGATCAAATTTATTTTGACCGGCTGCAAAACCTGAGAGACAGACAGGGGACAAATGGATTATTCAATGATTAGCATTTTTCTTAGCTGTCTTCTTACGGAAAAGGAGACAGCTTTTGTTATGTTTTTAAGCCCTGATATACCCGGGGGAAAGGAGCCAGAAAAGCATATATGATGCAGTACAGGCTTCCCCTAGCGGATGATGAAGCACTTTTTTGATTGATAGCTTTATGATATATTGAAAAAGGAGTTTTTTCTAGATTTTAGACGGTAAAAGAGAGGAGAATCCTTTATGGCTGGTCATTCTAAGTGGCATAACATCAAACGAAGGAAAAATGCACAGGATGCCAAGCGCGGAAAAATTTTCATGAAGCTGGCAAAAGAAATTTATGTTGCTGCAAAACAGGGCGGTGGGGATCCGGACACGAACCCATCTCTGCGATTAGCCATTGATAAAGCAAAGTCTAATAATATGCCTAATGATAATATAGAGCGTGCGATCAAAAAAGCTACGGGAAATTTAGAGCAGATTGATTATCATGAAATTACGTATGAAGGATATGGGCCTGGCGGTATAGCGGTGATGGTAAAAGCCCTTACTGACAACAAAAACCGCACTGCGTCTGAGGTTCGTCACGCATTTTCTAAAAACGGAGGCAATCTGGGGGAAGATGGCTGTGTGTCCTACATGTTTAACCGAAAAGGGTATCTTGTCATTGACAGAAACGAACACGATGTGGATGAAGACGAATTGATGCTGGAAGTCATTGAGGCTGGTGCAGAAGAGCTGGAAACCGATGAAGACAGTTTTGAAATTTATACAGAACCGGAACACTTCCAGGAAGTAAAAGATGCACTTGAAAAAAGGGGATACACATTTCAGACAGCGGAAATCACTATGATTCCCCAGACCTATACTCAGGCAGGGGAAGAAGAAGTACAGAAAATGATGAAACTCATCGACATGCTGGAAGATAACGATGATGTGCAGGATATTTATCACAACATGGAAGCCGATGAAGAAATCATGTCCAATTTATAAGCTGGATAAAACCCTCTATTTCTGGGAAAAATGGAAATAGAGGGTTTTTCATTTCATAGAGATTTTGTGTACCTTCTGAATGGCTCATCTTAACAGACTATTTTCGGGATAAATATAGTTTCAGATTGGAAGGTGGTCGTACATGAAAAAACGGTCTTCCATGTTTTTAATGACACTGTTGGTCCTTGCGCTTATAACTGGGTTTACAGTGTTTGCAGAAAATCAGGGTCAGGATTCTAACCAAAGAAGCAAGTCATGGGAACAGGAGCCCCATTCTGTCCAGGTAGTCTTGAGAACCAAATATATCGACGGTTATGAAGAGGAAGAAAAAAGAGTAGAGACAATATGGTCTATGAGGGATTTTTGGTCCATGTATGAGGGATGGAAAGTGGTTGAACAGTCAGAGGATCAAATTGTTTTTATGAAAAGTATTGATGATTTATCGCCGGTTATAAAAGAGTTTGGATATTTTGGACTAAATGAACATAATGTTTTGACAATCTTTAAAGGCAAACCAGAAAAACAGGAAGCTGTACAGTCGTTTTTCCAGATTGATGTTGGAAAATTGGAAAGCTTCGACTTTAAAAAGCTTCAGGAAGGCATAAAAATTAAGTCAAAACGTGATTTTGAGGAAGTGATTGAAACCTATAAAGAATACGCTCCCTCAAAGGCGGTACACCGTCAATAGAAAAGGGCTGGGACACAATTGTAAAAGGTAAATAAACATCTGAACTAGATTAGGAACCTCACATGAGTATTTCGGATATGTACACTTCATCAACACGCTTCGCTTTCCGCGGGCACGGCCTGAGGCTTCCTCAGGCAGCTCATTCTTCTGTCTCTAGGGATTTTCGGTTCGTGCTGTTCCTGCGACGCACAGGACGTGCTAGTGTCGACGTTTTCTACAGGACGTGGCCGTTTTAGCCGATCTGGAGTCTTGCATGTTGACTCCGTAAGTTTTTTTGAAACCAGTTTGTTCTCCTTCTTCAACGTTCATTCCTTTTTTTGTCCCAGTCCCTTGTAAGAGCGGACAAGGTTTTTATACCCTGAGATAGCCTTCTGAGGCGTTATGCACTATTACATGCAGGATAATCTGAAACTTATTTATATCGCTGTTCGTATTCTTCCTTCAGGATCCCCATGACGATTTCGTCATAATATTGACCGTTATAATAAAGAGATTGCCTCATGACACCTTCCTTTTTAAAACCAGCTTTCTCATACGCGCGGATTCCACGTGTGTTATGGGAGTACACTTCCAGTTGAAGGCGGTTAAGCGAGAGATCTTCAAAAGTATAGTTCAAAGCCAGACGAACTGCTTCTGTTCCATAACCTTTATTAAAGTAATCTGGATGATGAATGGCAATTCTGAATCCGGCTTTCTGGTTTATTTTATCAATATCCAGAATGCTCAAGTCTCCAATAACGGTATTTTGCTCCTTTAAACAAATCGCAAAATCTTGTCTGGTTTCATCTCTGGTTATACGCTCATAATATTCATAGGCCTGTTCAAGTGTAATGATGTTTCTTGTACCTGTCAGATATCTGATGTCCTCATTAAGAACAGCTTGATGAAAGCTTTTCATATCTTTTCTTTCAATGGGCCTCAAATAGACTGCATTTGTTGATACCATTTGTTTCCATCTCCGTCAGTTTCCCTTTTTCTCAGCATTTTTTCATTGAACTATCTCCTTTAAAAGTTTAAACCACTTCATCAAAAAAACAAGTCATTATGTTTAATGGATAACATGTCCATAATGACTAAAAAGGTTGTGATAGAAGTGAAATGAAGAAGAGAAAGAACGAGCGTGATTTAATTGAAAAGAATCTTGATTGTTATGTTAAAATGATAGAAGATGACATTCAGTGATGAAATGAGGAAGGACCTTAATATGATTGCGTTTATTGAAGGAAAAGTTGAGAGGATTGAAGACGAAAGCATTATCGTGGCTGTCAGCGGAATAGGGTATGAAATCATGTGTGCCAATCCATTTCAGTTTCAAAGACAGCTGCATGAACAGGTTCGGATTTATACATATCATTATGTGAGGGAAGATGCACAAACCCTGTACGGCTTTAAAGAATGGGAAGAAAAAGAGCTGTTTGCTAAACTGCTGAACGTTTCCGGAATCGGGCCAAAAGGAGCACTTGGAATATTATCTGCTTCTGATGTACAGGAAATTGCCGCAGCCATTGAGCGGGAAGATGAAAAGTACTTAACCCGATTCCCGGGTGTAGGTAAAAAGACAGCGAGACAAATGATTCTGGATTTAAAAGGTAAAGTGGCAAACTGGCTGGATGTTCAGTCACAGGAAAAAGCGTCTGGGGATACACAGGCTCATGATCAAAATGAAAAGATGCTGGAAGAAGCCATGGAAGCGCTCCTTGCACTTGGCTATACTCAGAGAGAAGTGCAAAAAATCCTTCCGGAATTGCGGAATCAGCCTGCAAAATCAGTGGATGATTATGTCCGCATCGGTTTATCATTGATGATGAAATCTAAATAGGGAAAGAGGGGAATTAAATGGACGAGCGAATGGTATCAGGAGAATTGCAGGAAGAGGATCTATCGATTGAAACAGGATTGCGCCCCTCAACACTGGATGAATATATAGGACAGCAAAAAACAAAAGAAAACTTAGCCATATTTATAGAAGCGGCTAAAATGCGTGAAGAACCACTGGATCATGTGCTATTATATGGACCGCCGGGACTTGGAAAAACAACTCTGGCTTCGATTATAGCAAATGAGATGGGCGTGCAGTTCCGGGCAACGTCTGGTCCAGCCATTGAAAGAGCAGGAGATCTTGCAGCTATTTTATCTTCACTGGAGCCTGGTGATGTCCTATTTATTGATGAAATCCACCGTCTTCCCCGTTCAGTGGAAGAGGTGCTGTATCCGGCTATGGAAGATTTTTTTCTTGATATCGTCATCGGTTCCGGCTCCAGTGCCCGTTCAGTGAGACTTGATCTTCCGCCGTTCACCCTTGTTGGCGCGACAACTAGGGCAGGTCTTCTGTCTGCACCACTAAGAGATCGGTTTGGGGTGTTAAGCCGCCTCGATTTTTATGATCCAGATGCCCTCTGCTCCATTGTAAAACGTACATCTTCCATCTTTGATATGGAGATTGCAGAAGATGCAGCACTGGAAATTGCCCGCAGATCCCGCGGAACACCCCGGATTGCCAATCGTTTATTTAAAAGGGTCCGTGATATTGCCCAGGTGCGGGGAGAGGCGGTCATTTCCCTGAAAACCACCAGGAAAGCATTACAGATGCTTCAGGTTGACGATCGGGGGCTTGATCACATTGACCACAAATATATCCTTGGTATAATAGATAAGTTCAAAGGTGGCCCCGTTGGACTGGATACGATTGCGGCAACGATTGGAGAAGAGCCGCAGACCATTGAAGACGTCTATGAACCTTTTCTGCTGCAGATTGGGTTTATTCAAAGAACTCCCAGGGGACGTGTTGTAACCCATCAAGCATATGAACACTTTGGCCGGGAGGTACCGAAACCTTGATGGAGTTTGGAAAAATATTTATTTTAATAGGCATCATTTTTATAGTCATTGGTCTGGTCTGGAGCTTAATCGGAAAGTTGCCAGGGGACCTCGTCTTCAAAAAGGGTAATTTTACCTTTTATTTTCCAATTATGACGTCGATTTTGATCAGCATTGTTCTTTCGCTTGTTTTTTATGTAATAGGACGTTTTAAGTAAACGTAAAAGGAGAAGAAACAGAGGTATGAATGTAGAAGATTTTGATTTTAACTTGCCAGAAGATTTGATTGCACAAACCCCGTTAAAAGACCGCAGTTCTTCCCGTTTAATGGTTTTAAATCGGGAGAATGAGGAAATTGAACATACCACCTTTACGCACATTAAAAATTACCTGAAGCCGGGGGACTGTCTCGTTTTGAATGACACAAAGGTTTTGCCGGCCCGGCTGTTTGGTATAAAAAAAGATACAGGTGCAAAAATAGAAGTGCTTCTCCTTCATCAGCTGGAAAAGGATCAATGGGAGGTCCTGGTGAAACCCGGAAAGCGGGTGAGGGAAGGAACCGTTATTGAATTTGGGGAAGGACTTCTTAGGGCAGAATGTATCGATGTGTTGAAACATGGGGGAAGAATCCTGTCCTTTCAATATGATGGGATTTTTCTTGAAATTTTAAATGAACTCGGAGAAATGCCGCTTCCTCCATATATCAAAAAACAGCTTGATAACCAGGAGCGCTACCAGACCGTTTATGCCAGAGAAGAGGGCTCTGCTGCAGCTCCTACTGCCGGACTGCACTTTACCAGGGAGCTCTTGAATGAAATTGAAGCGATGGGAGTTCATCTGGCCTACGTGACCCTTCATGTGGGACTTGGAACTTTTCGGCCGGTTAGCGTAGAGAAGATTGAGGAGCATGACATGCATGCAGAGTTTTATCGCATGGATCGGGAAACCGCAAATCTGCTGACAAAGGTAAGAGAAAACGGAGGACGCATTATTGCTGTGGGAACCACCTCCACACGGACGCTGGAAACCATTGCTCAAAAACATCATGGCCACTTTAAAGAGGACAGCGGATGGACGGACATTTTCATTTATCCGCCGTATGAATTTCAAGGAATAGACGGGCTGATTACAAACTTTCACCTTCCAAAGTCAACACTGATTATGCTGGTCAGTGCACTGGCAGGGAAAGATTTTATCCTGGACGCCTATCGGGAAGCAGTTCAAGAAAAATACCGCTTTTTCAGTTTTGGAGATGCCATGCTGATACTATAAGAAATAGAGAGGGTCGTAGTGATGGCTATTACGTACGAATTGATTAAAGAAGATCAACAGACCGGGGCACGGTTGGGCCGCGTGCATACACCCCATGGCTCGTTCGATACACCGGTCTTTATGCCAGTGGGTACTCTGGCTACTGTCAAAACCATGAGCCCCGAAGAGCTAAAAGAAATCGGCGCTCAGATTATTTTATCAAATACGTACCATCTCTGGCTTCGTCCAGGTGAGGATATTGTGGAGGAAGCCGGCGGACTGCATACATTTATGAACTGGGACGGGTCAATTTTAACAGATTCCGGCGGATTTCAGGTATTCAGCCTGAGTGATATGCGCAAAATTGAAGAAGAAGGGGTTCATTTCCGCAATCACTTAAGCGGAGAAAAGTTATTTTTATCCCCTGAAAAATCCATTCAGATCCAAAATTCCCTTGGTTCAGATATTATTATGGCTTTTGATGAGTGCCCGCCTTACCCGGCAGAATATGACTATATAAAACAATCCGTTGAACGGACAAGCCGCTGGGCAGAAAGGTGCTTAAGAGCCCATAAACGCCCGGAGGATCAGGGATTGTTTGGGATTGTCCAGGGCGGTGAGTACGAAGATTTGAGAAAACAAAGTGCCCGGGACTTAATATCACTTGATTTTCCTGGCTATGCTGTAGGCGGATTGTCTGTTGGCGAACCAAAAGAAGTGATGAATAAAGTTCTGGACTTTACCACCCCATTATTGCCGAAGGATAAGCCACGCTATTTAATGGGTGTCGGTTCTCCTGATTCTTTAATTGATGGAGCGATTCGAGGCATCGATATGTTTGATTGTGTGCTGCCGACCAGAATCGCCCGAAATGGTACATGCATGACATCAAGGGGAAGGCTGGTTGTCAGGAATGCCAAATATGCCCGGGACTTCCGGCCAATTGATGAAAATTGCGATTGTTATGTATGTCAAAACTATACGAGAGCTTATATCCGTCATCTTATCAAAGCAAATGAAATCTTTGGAATGCGAATAACAACTTATCATAATCTGTATTTTCTGGTAAAATTGATGGAGCAGGTCCGTCAGGCGATACAAGAGGATCGTTTGCTGGACTTTCGCGAAGAATTTTTTGAACAATATGGTTTTAATAAACCAGATGCAAAAAACTTTTAAGAAGGGAGGGTTCATGGAATGGATCTGTTGCTTCAGTTAACGCCGATTATCCTTTTCTTTGTTATTTTCTATTTTATTCTGATCCGTCCTCAGCAAAAGAGACAAAAGCAGGTACAGCAAATGCAGAGCAATTTGCAAAAGGGCGATAAGGTTATTACAATTGGCGGCCTTCACGCTGTTGTACATGCCCTTGATGAGGATAAGATTGTCCTTCAGACTGAAGGCGGTACAAAGCTTACATACGACCGTACAGCGGTCCGTGAAGTGGTAAGTGAGTAGACCCAAAACATAGTTTGATGTATCCATCCCCCTCGCTCTAATAGTAGTGCAAGGGGGTATGATTGTTTATCCACCATTTTTTCCGAAGGTGTTTACCCCTGCAATTCCTCCCAGGACAGCTGCAAGCAGAAATATTCCATGATAGACCCACTGGTTCATGCTAAATAGCTGGTCATATGCGAGAAACTGATAGAGGAACACGAACAGACTGTAGCCTATCCCTGTTAATGCTCCAAGCATCCACCCTTTTTCTTTTCCTTTAGCCCCTGAAAATAAGCCGCCTATAAATAAATAAACAATTCCTAATCCAGATGTCAGCCAGTGAAGGGTGTTTTGTTCCATATCGGAAAACTTTATAATCAAGGCAAAAACGAAGCTTGTGACAAGCATTAGAATCAAAATGGCAGCCCATCCATACAGCAAGGCAGTTACTTTTTTAGCATTCACATTTCATCCTCCTTGTTTGTCCAATTTTTACACATATATATTCACGAAGTTAAAAAATAGAATAAAAATATTTCCGGCATGTTCCTGAATATAGTGAGTAATAAATGGACAAAAAGGGGAAAAATTATGGAAGCAATCATTTCCATTACAATATTTTTAATCAGTTACTTTTTCATCATGCTGGAAAAAATCAACCGGGCACTTATAGCCCTGACCGGTGGAATATTAATGCTGATTACCGGAATTTACAGCTGGAATGATGCTTTTTATTCCTTTATTGACTGGCATACCATCACCCTGCTTTTTTCTATGATGCTCCTTGTTTCCATTACACAGCGGACAGGCTTTTTTGAATATATCGCATTTGAAATGGCCGAAAAAGTGAAGGGAGAACCTGTGCGGCTGTTCATTACCATATGCAGTCTGACAGCAATAGGGTCAGCTCTATTAGATAACGTGACATCTGTATTGCTGTTTGTACCTGTTTTAATAAACATTACACGAATGCTGTCATTGCCATCGTTTCCCTATCTGCTCGGGGTGATATTCAGTTCAAATATCGGAGGCACAGCCACGCTGATTGGTGATCCGCCAAACATTATGATTGGCCAGGCTGTCAGCCATTTTACTTTTCTCTCGTTTATTGTTCATTTAGCTCCAATTGTCCTGGTCATTTTTTTGATTACTCTTGCGATGATGTTATTGATGTTCCGGTCCAGCTTTAAGTTATCGGGTCAGCGGAACATTGAATGGGAGAAACTAAGGGAAGGTTATGATTTAGAAAAAAGCCCATTATTGTATAAATCGTTAACCATTTTATCCTTAACGATCATCGGTTTTCTTTTGCATCCGGTTCTTCATGTGGATCTAACCACCATTGCAGTTTCAGGTGCCCTTCTTTTACTGCTGATGGCCGATAAGGAGCTGGATACAGAAGCTATTTTCAAGGAGGTGGAATGGCTGACTCTCTTCTTTTTCATGGGACTGTTTATTTTAGTTGGTGGATTAGAAACAACGGGAGTCATTGACGAGATTGCTCGTGGCATGATCTGGCTTACCCAGGGGGATCTGCCCAAAACAGCAATCATCATTTTATGGGTATCCGGGATTTTTTCCGGACTGGTGGATAATATCCCTTTTGTTGCTGCAATGATACCGGTCATAAAGGAATTTCAGGACTTTGGGATGCTCAATTTAGATCCGCTATGGTGGGCGCTTGCTCTTGGTGCGTGTCTTGGCGGAAATGGAACACTTCTTGGGGCATCAGCGAATGTTGTTGTTGCTGGTATTTCTGCAAGTAAGGGAGAACCGATTTCATTTATGAAGTTTTTAAAATTTGGAATTCCAGTTGTCATCATTTCCTTACTTGTCTCCACGATTTATCTCATATTCAGATACTTAATTCCATTTTCCGGAACACTAACATGATACATAGCATATTTTTTTGCGTAAAGAACAGACTACTAATTTGACGGGATTTCTCATACGGGATGTGAGCATGATGGACTATTTTACAATATGGGGGCTCATTTATCGTACATTTCTGGCGTATATTATTTTATTTGTAATATTCCGTTTAATGGGGAAAAGAGAAGTTGGCGAACTGGGCATTTTTGATCTCGTTATTTTTATCATGCTGGCAGAAATGGCTGTGTTTTCCATTGAAGATCTGGACAAGAAATTTATATATGGGCTTGTGCCAATGCTTGTTCTTCTTGGAATTCAGCGACTTTCCGCTTATATTTCTCTTAAAAATCTTAAAGTAAGAAGATGGCTTGATGGCAAACCGTCTATCATCATCCATAAAGGAAAAGTCGATGAACAGGAAATGAGGCGTCAGCGGTACAATTTGGATGACCTGCTGATGCAGCTCAGAGAAAAGGGAATTTTAAAAATTCAGGATGTAGAGCTTGCCGTGCTGGAGGCTAATGGAAGGCTGTCTGTTTTTGAAAAAAAAGATCAGCCTATACTGCCGATTGAACCGCTTATACAGGATGGAATCATCATTCACAATTCTCTTCAGGAAATCGGAAAAAGTGAACAATGGCTAAAAAGGGAATTAAGTAAGCTGGGATACTCTAATTTTAAAAAAATTATGTATTGCTCTTTAAACGATGACGGTACCCTTTTTGTCAGTCATCAAGAAGAATCAAAAAGCTGATCCGGACACATTGCTGGATCAGCTTTTTGATTGAAAAAGCCTATTTCTCTATTTTTCGGAGATGAAACGTGGTCGTTTCCGCACGTTGTTACTTTTTGAAGAAAGGAAGCTGTGACAGTTCTTCTCTGGTAATAAATTGCATGGAAATCAACAGAGCCAGATAGGCGATTACAAGGATCAGAAGAATCAGACCAAAGGGGATCAGCCTTTCTGTTGCCCAGGGCATCAGTTGTTGTAAATATTTACCCAGAATCAATATCAAAACCGTTAAAAGAATCATACGACCTGCATCCACAAGAGGAAGTCGAAGTGAAATTTCCTTCCATAGAACGGCAAAATGAAGCATGGTCACCAGGACAACACTGGTTACGATAGATATGACCACCCCCGTGATTCCGAACTGAGGGTTGGAGGAAAGAAAAATCAGCACAACAAATTTAACAATCGAACCTATAATGCTGTTATACATAGCCTGCTTGGCCAAGTCCAGTGACTGTAAAGCTGCCTGAAGGGGTGACTGGAAATAAAGCATCAGAAAAAAGGGTGCCATAAATGTAACAAAATAAGCCGCATCTGCGTCATTATACATAAACGTTAAAATTGGTTCTGCAAAGAGAAACAGGATGACCGTTGCCAGTGCCCCGGATGCAAAAGAAAAACGGATAGCCTGGTGGATTCGGTAATGAATCAGCTTTGTTTGATTTTTTGCTCCAGCCTCACTGATGGAGGGAATTAAGGCTGTTGATAATGATTGAGTAATGAAAGTCGGCAAAAGGAGAAGGGGCATTACATAGCCCGTTAATTCCCCATACAGCTTTGTGCTTGCCGCTACAGAAAATCCTGCGATTGCCAGACTCTGAGCAACAAGAATAGGTTCTAAAAAATAAGTCACCGATCCTACCAGCCGGCTGCCGACGGTTGGAACTGCAATAGAGAACAGTTCCTGTAATGTCTGTTTTCCCTTTTTTACGGAACGGGAAATGTTTTTTAACAGTTTAAATGACTTTTTAATTTTAAAATGATGCACGATATAAATAAGGGCGCATAATTCACCAATAACAACTGAGATCATGGCCCCGCTTGCTGCGAATTCAATTCCATAGGGAAGAAGGGATTTGGTTAAAATAGCAACCAGCGTTATGCGCACCAATTGTTCGATTACCTGTGAAATGGCCTGGGGCTTCATGTTTTGCATGCCCTGAAAATAGCCGCGTATCACAGCAGATACAGCCACAATGGGGACGATTGGGCTAATGGCGAGCAGCGGATACAGGGCCCGTTCGTCTGTCAGTAAATAGTTTGCAATCACAGGAGAAAGGCTGACAAAACCGACCGTAAATATCAGACTTAACGTAAGTGTGACAGCAAAAGAAACCAATAAAATTTTTTTAATTTTTTTGCGGTCCCCTTTTGCGTCAGCTTCTGCCACCCGTTTCGATATGGCAACCGGAAGCCCGAATTGGGTCAGGGTTATCATAAGAAAAAGGGTCGGAAGTGCCATCATGTACAGCCCGATTCCCTCTGCCCCCATAATACGGGCAACAATAATTCTATTGATAAAACCCAAAAACCTCGTGATCATGCCTGCTGCTATTAGAATAAGGGTTCCCTGGATAAAGGTTTGTTTGGTCATCGTTTTACCTGCCTTCTCAAAAATCTGAAAATCATATACAATAAATGTATATGCAAAAAGGTGAGGCAAGCATGACAAGCCCTGTTTTTTTGTATAGGGAAATTCCAAATGAACGGATGGAAGGATTTGAAAAACATCGCCTCCTCCCATTTTTGGGTTCAGGCTCTGGTTTTTCGAAGGGGGGAAGAGAATGGAAGAGAAGAAAAGGGTTTCACAATGGAAACCATTTATTATGCCTGCTTTAACTAGTAAAGCGGAAGAATTACATATGCTCGGTTATGAAAGAGCGACAATCGCTGAAGTCTGGGATTGTCTGATGAAGAAAGTCTGGAAGAAGGATCCCGAAAAGAGACTGCATGAAGTTGTTCAGGATATTTTGCATCTGAGTCCCGGGATCTATATGAGCTATATGACTGCACAGGTATATCAGGACCAGGACTTACTTGCACAAATCAATGCTTTGAAGGAAATGGAAGACAATCATTCATCGTGATGATTATAATGATACAACTATTTGTTGTTTGAATCAGATTAAAGGAGGCACTACTCAACATGGTTAAGAGAGGGAGAATTATTGCCTTTTTCTTGCTTGTACTTTTATTTGCAGGAACAATCGGCACAACAACAGAAGGGATTACAAAAGGAATTCCATTAGGACTGGATTTACAGGGCGGGTTTGAAATTCTTTATGAGGTAACTCCCCTGGATGAAGGTCAGGAAATTACTGATGAAGTGATGGATGCAACCGTTCAGAGTCTGAGGGAACGGGTCGATGTGCTGGGTATTAATGAAACCAATATTCAAATTGAGGGAGATAACCGGATTCGGGTTCAGCTTGCTGGAATCCAGGATCAGACTGAAGCCAGGGAATTGCTGTCTACAACCGCATCCCTCACATTTCGTGATGTCAATGATAAGCTCTATCTCGATGGTTCGGATATTGTAGAGGGCAGTGCGAAACAGGACTTCAATCCAGATACCAATATGCCAATTGTTACACTAAAACTGAAGGATCCAGAAAAGTTTGCTGAAGTCACCAGCAAAATTAAAACGATGGATGATCCGACTACTTTGCAGCCTGAAAACGTATTAGTCATCTGGCTGGACTATGAAGAAGGGGATTCCTATCAAGAAGAAGTTTTAAAAGAAGACCATAAATATATATCAGCTCCGACCGTTAGAGATACGCTCCGGACATCAGATGTAATGATCAGCGGGAATTTTACCGTTCAATCAGCTAAGCGGCTGGCGGACATATTAAATGCTGGTTCTCTGCCAGTTAAGTTGACAGAGCTTTATTCGATTTCAGTTGGGGCCCAGTTTGGAGAAAAAGCCCTTGATCAGACCATCATTGCAGGTGCAATCGGGGTTGCTCTGATATTTATTTACATGATAATTTATTACCGTTTTCCAGGTGTGATTGCTTCTATAACTCTAAGCATATATATTTACTTAATTTTGCTCGTATTTAATCTTATGAATGGCGTCCTGACTTTACCGGGAATAGCAGCCCTTGTCCTTGGTGTCGGGATGGCCGTTGATGCGAACATTATTACCTACGAGCGGATTAAAGAGGAAATCAAGGCAGGAAAAACGGTTCTCTCTGCCTACAGGGCAGGGAATAAGCGGTCACTGGCTACCATTCTGGACGCAAACATCACGACACTTCTGGCAGCTATTGTACTGTTTATTTTTGGTACCAGTTCCGTAAAAGGGTTTGCTACGATGTTAATTGTCAGCATCCTTGTGAGTTTTATAACAGCTGTATACGGAACAAGACTTCTTTTAGGCTTATGGGTGAAAAGTCGGTACTTGAATCATCGCCCCGGCTATTTCGGCATCAAAAAGGAAGAAATTAAAGATATTACAAAAGGTGAGGAAGTCGAAGCAACCTTTTTGGGGAAAAAATTTGACTTTGTCAAACACCGTAAAACATTCTTTATGATTTCCATTGCCCTTATTGTGGCGGGTTTAATTTCTCTGTTTGCCCTGAGGTTAAACCTGGGTATTGACTTTACGAGCGGATCAAGGGTACAGGTTATGGGAGAAGCTGCCCTTTCCATTGAGGATGTTAGAGAAGATTATGAATCCCTCGGACTGGATCCGGTCGAAATTGTTTCTGCCGGTGATCAGGGAGAAATTGCGATTGCCCGATTTAACAGGGTCCTGTCACAGGAAACCATTGCTGACATAAAAGACCACTTTAGCGAGGAATACGGCAGTGAGCCCAATGTAAGTACGGTTACGCCGAAAGTTGGACGGGAACTTGCCCAGAATGCCGTTAAAGCTGTTATATATGCATCCATTGGGATTATTATTTATGTTGCTATTCGTTTTGAAATATTCTTTGCCATTACAGCCATTCTTGCCCTATTGCATGATGCATTTTTCATTCTGGCACTGTTTAGCTTAACCCAGCTGGAGTTTGACATTACCATTATTGCTGCCATTTTAACCATTGTCGGTTATTCTATTAATGATACGATCGTAACCTTTGACCGAATCAGGGAGAACCTGAAATATAAAAAACGAGTCAAGACATTTAAGGAACTTGCTGCGGTTGTCAATAAAAGTTTAATGGAAACACTGGCGAGAAGTATCAATACTGTTCTAACAGTGGTATTCGCTGCGCTGATGCTCTTTATTTTCGGGGCTACAGCTATCACCAACTTCTCTTTTGCGCTTATAGTCGGACTTCTGGCCGGTACCTATTCTTCATTGTTTATAGCTGCACAGCTATGGCTGATCTGGCGAGGAAAAATGCTTGATAAAAAGCCGATTGTTATGGAAACCAAAAAACCAAAAGGCGGTCCTCAGGTATAAACTGCAGAGATGGAAAGAAGGGAAACTTTCTTTCCATCTTTTTATTTGTTTGAGAAATAGATATCAAAGTTTGAATCGGCAGGTTGAGGTATTAGGTTGTCTAGCTTCAGCGCCCAGCCCCTCGAGCTGCTTCGGTCCCCCTGCGGCGGCGACAGCCTCCTCGGTGGCCCTCCAGCAGTTTTCGGGGCTAAACTAGGCGCATCTCCTTTTCCTTGTGAAAGGTGGGGAAGAAACAGGCATTTGCCACCCTATCAAACCTCTAGTATAATGAGTGCGTCAGGGGTGAATCTATGTTAAAAAGCAAAGCACGCTGGATATTGCGAGAAACAAAAGAAATAACAGACTATATAGATCTTCCTGTATCATCGATAACCAAAAAACTATTATATCAGCGGGGATTGAAAGATACTGAAACAGCGAGAAAATTTTTGAATCCAACCCTCAAAGACCTGCATGATCCCTTTTTATTTGAGGATATGGAGAAAGCTGTTACCCGAATTAAGCATGCTATTGAAACCGGTGAAAAAATATTAGTGTTTGGTGACTATGATGCGGATGGAGTAACTGCAACTTCGATTCTAATGCATACGCTAACGGATCTTGGCGCTCATGTGGATTTTTACATACCTAATCGTTTCACAGAGGGGTACGGGCCAAATCAGGAGGCGTTTTATCATGCCCAAAAACAGGGTTTTTCTCTGATTATTACCGTGGATACTGGAATAGCAGCCATATCTGAAGCTGAGCTCGCCGGCCAGTTAGGGATGGATTTAATTATCACAGATCACCATGAAGCCCAGGAGGATATTCCGAAAGCACATGCGATCATTCATCCAAAACTCTCCAGCCAGTATCCATTTTCAGAGTTGGCTGGTGCAGGGGTTGCCTTTAAATTGGCCCACGCCCTGTATGGTACCTTGCCGGAACATTTGCTTGAATATGTTGCAATTGGAACCGTTGCTGACCTGGTGCCTCTGATGGATGAAAACCGTATTTTAGTTTATCATGGACTGAATTCGTTAACCCATTCAGAAAAGCCAGGAATCAAGGCGTTAAAACAAGTTTGCGGGTTAAAAGAAGATATTAATGAAGTTCATATTGGATTTGCAATTGGTCCTCGCATCAATGCCGTTGGAAGGCTGCAGGACGCTTCACTGGCTGTTGAACTGCTTTTGGAAAATGATGAGGCGCTTGCTCTTGAAATGGCTAAACAAGTTCAAGAACTGAATCAGGAACGGCAGCAAATCGTAACAGAGATTACCAGCGAAGCCAAACAAATGATTAAGCAGATGGGCTATCTAGATGACTATGTGATTGTTTTGGCTAAAGAAGGTTGGAATACGGGAGTTCTGGGGATTGTAGCTTCGAAGCTGGTTCAGGAGTACAATCGCCCTGCCCTTGTACTCGGCATTGATTCTGACTTAGAAGAAGCCAAGGGTTCCGCGAGAAGTATTGATGCCTTCGATATGTTTGAAAACTGCATGCAAATAAAAGATGTGTTTATCAATTTCGGGGGACATGCCCAGGCAGCAGGAATGACCGTTGCTGCTGAAAATATTGACCGGCTGCGTACTTCTATAAACCGGTTAGCGAGAGAGAAATTGACAGCTGAAGATTTTAAGCCGGTTTTGTATCCGGAATTTGAAATTGAGCTGGATGATCTTGATTTTGACACGATTGATGAAATCAATAAACTGGCCCCATTTGGGATGGGTAATCCTAAACCAATTTTTCAGATCAACCGCCTTCAATCTGATGAAATCAGGCAAATTGGTGCCAACTCCAACCATCTAAAAATTCATTTTCGGAATGAGGAAAAACAACTAGATGCTGTGGGATTTGGAATGGGGGATCTCTATCCACGCATTTCCCCTCATGCTGCGATTTCGGCGGTAGGAGAACTGGAGATCAATGAATGGAACGGACATAAAAAAATGCAAATCATGCTAAAGGACTTGAAAGTAGACGAGTGGCAGCTGTTCGATTACCGTGGTATCAAGCACCTGTCCCGACAACTAGAAGGACTGGAGGAAGACGATATTTGCACGGTTGTATTTCAATCTGTTCCCGATGAATTTTCATGGATTCACGATCATTTTCCAGTAGTAAAACCGGAAACTATAAACGATCCATCATTGGATCTGATACACCAGACAGATGGACTGGTGCTGTTGGACTTGCCAGATACACTTGATGAACTGGCCGAAATGATAAAACTGATGCAGCCGAATAGAATTTTTGCCTGTTTTCAGACCGGGGAACAAAATTATTTTTCCCGGCTTCCGCAGCGGGAGCATTTTAAATGGCTATATGCCTATCTGCTTAAAAAGAAACAGGCTGTCATCCCGGATGATTTGTATTCATTAAAACAGATAAAAGGGTGGACAACGGACTGGATTGAATTTATGATAAAAGTGTTTTTAGAGCTTGAATTTGTTACAATTAAGAATGGAGTTTTATCCATTACACCAAATCCTTCCAAAAGGGATTTGACGGAAGCAAAGGTTTATCAGCAAAAACTTCAGCAAATTGAAGTTGAGAAAACCCTGTTTTATTCGTCTTATAAAGAATTAAGAGAATGGTTTGACCAACAAATGAAAGTTGTTAGGAAGGCTAAGGAGGAAAAGGTTTATGGATTATAAAAAATATATTACCGTTGTACCTGACTGGCCCGAGAAAGGAATTCGCTTTAAAGATATAACAACACTAATGGATAAAGGTGATGTATTTAAATCAGCCATTGATGAGATTGTTCAGTACGCAAAAGAAAAAGAGATTGATATAGTAGTTGGCCCTGAAGCACGAGGCTTTATTGTAGGATGCCCGGTAGCTTATGCCCTTGAAGTGGGCTTTGTTCCGGTGAGAAAAGACGGAAAACTTCCACGTGAAGTAATTAAGGTCGATTATGGCCTCGAATACGGCAAAGATGTTTTAACGATGCACAAAGATGCAATTAAACCTGGACAGCGCGTACTCATTACAGACGATTTGCTTGCTACAGGCGGTACCATTGAAGCTACGATCAAACTGGTTGAAGAACTTGGAGGAGTTGTAGCAGGCTGTGCCTTTTTAATCGAATTATCCTATTTAAATGGCAGAGATAAATTAAAAGGATATGATGTGCTGACATTAATGCAATATGATTGATCCTATAATTTCATGGAGTACTCTTGCCCTGAAGAGTGCTCTTTGTTTATACAGTCCGTTTTTTGACAGTAAATGAGAGCGCTTTATTTTACCTTCAAATTCTTAAGACATACCATAAAAATCGATACATTTCCCTTTACATTTTGGGTTATTTTGTGAATAATGAAAAAATAATAGCGAAAATAACACAATGTCAAATAATATAAGGTGATTCCATGGCGAAGGAAAAAGTGTTAACAGCGGAAGAAGTGATACAAAAGGCAAGCCGCTATCTTTCCGAGAAAGATACGGCTTTTATTCGTAAAGCCTATGAATTTGCTGCTGAAGCCCATAAGCATCAGACACGCAAATCCGGGGAACCGTACATTCACCACCCGATTCAAGTGGCGGGCATACTGGTTGATCTTGAAATGGATCCAGCAACTATTGCGGGTGGTTTTTTGCATGACGTAGTTGAGGATACGGAGGTTACCCTCACAGATCTTAAAGAAACCTTTAATGAAGAAGTTGCTATGCTCGTTGATGGGGTAACAAAGCTCGGAAAAATTAAATACAAATCCCGGGAAGCTCAGCAGGCAGAGAACCACCGGAAAATGTTTGTTGCTATGGCTAAAGATATACGGGTAATCCTGATTAAACTGGCAGACCGTCTGCATAATATGAGAACTCTAAAGCATTTGCCGCCTGAAAAGCAGCGGCGAATCGCCAATGAGACACTTGAAATTTTTGCTCCCCTTGCTCATCGCCTGGGGATCTCCACAATTAAATGGGAACTGGAAGATACAGCGTTGCGGTATTTAAACCCGCAGCAATATTATCGTATTGTAAATCTCATGAAACAAAAACGCGCGGAACGGGAGTACTATATTGAAGAAGTCATACAGGAAATTAACGATCGCCTGCAGGAAGTGAATATCGATGCTGAAATTTCCGGCCGTCCAAAGCATCTCTACAGCATTTACCGCAAAATGGTGATGCAGAATAAGCAGTTTAATGAAATTTATGATTTGCTTGCGGTACGAGTGATTGTGAACAGCATCAAAGACTGCTATGCCGTTTTAGGCATTATTCACACGTGCTGGAAGCCCATGCCGGGCCGTTTTAAGGATTATATTGCCATGCCGAAACCGAACCTTTATCAGTCCCTTCACACGACCGTCATTGGGCCAAAAGGTGACCCATTGGAGGTTCAGATCCGAACCCATGAAATGCATGAGATTGCCGAATACGGGATTGCTGCCCACTGGGCTTATAAAGAGGGAAAACAGCTGAATAAACATAAACAATCCTTTGAAGATAAGCTGACCTGGTTCAGAGAAATTCTTGAATGGCAAAACGAAACCCATGATGCGGAAGAATTTATGGAAACCTTGAAGATGGATCTGTTTTCCGACATGGTTTATGTATTTACCCCAAAAGGAGATGTCATTGAACTTCCAGCCGGTTCAGTTCCCCTTGATTTTGCTTATCGCATTCATACCGAGGTGGGCAATCACACGATTGGGGCAAAAATCAATGGCAAAATGGAGCCGTTGGATTATAAGCTGAAAACGGGGGACATTGTGGAAATTATGACGTCAAAACATTCCTATGGCCCCTCAAAAGACTGGCTGAAAATTACACAGACATCACAGGCAAAAAACAAAATTAAGCAATTTTTTAAAAAACAAAGAAGAGACGAGAATATCACCAAAGGAAGAGAATTAGTTGAAAAGGAAATCCGCAACCTTGATTTAGATCCTAAACAGGTGCTGACTCAGGAGAACCTCGACCAGGTAGCGGAAAAATTCCGTTTTACAGGCGAAGAGGACATGTATGCCGCAGTCGGCTATCAGGGTATTACCGCCCAACAAGTTGCCAATCGACTGGCTGAGCTGGTCCGGCCAAGGGAAAAAAATCAGGATTTTGAACATGTTCTTGAAGAGGTTAAGCAGGAAGTGGGATCCCGTAAGACAAAACGGACGGAATCCGGTGTAAAAGTAAAAGGGGTAGACAATTTATTAGTCCGTCTTTCCAGATGCTGCAACCCAGTTCCGGGTGATGAAATCGTCGGTTATATTACCAAAGGAAGGGGAGTTTCTGTTCACCGCAAGGATTGTCCGAATGTTACACGCAACGAAGTACAGGGACGACTCATTCCGGTTGAATGGGAAAATACAGGAGAGCAGGATAAACAATACAATGTTGATATAGAAATATCCGGATACGATCGCCATGGATTGCTTAACGAAGTGCTGCAGGCTATTAATGAAACGAAGACACAGATTACTGCAGTTACTGGAAAAGCCAGTCAAAATCACATGGCTACTATCCACATTACAATATTAATTCACAATCTGAATCATCTGAGAAAGATTGTAGACCGGGTCAAACAAATTCCAGATGTGTATACCGTACGAAGAATGATTCAATAAGGGAGCGTATTTCATGAAACTAGTTATTCAACGTTCAAAACAGGCGAAAGTAACCGTAAACGGCAAAACGACGGGAGAAATCGAAAAAGGTCTTGTCGTTTTAGTTGGGGTTACCCACGATGATACAGAGGAAGATGCAGCCTATTTAGCTGAAAAAGTAGCCCATCTGCGAATCTTTGAAGATGAAAACGGTAAAATGAATTTATCCGTAAAAGATATAGGCGGAGAAGTTCTGTCAGTATCCCAATTTACCCTTTACGGGGATTGCCGGAAAGGCAGACGCCCTAATTTTATGGATGCTGCCAGACCAGAACCTGCTAATCAGCTGTATGAAAGATTTAATCGATTTGTGGAAGAACAGGGGGTACCGGTACAGACTGGAGAATTCGGAGCAATGATGGAGGTCTCCTTAACGAATGATGGGCCCGTAACCCTTATTATTGACAGTCAGGATAAAAAGAAAGGTTAACACAAGTAAGGAATTAAAAAAACTGTCCAGCGGGGATGAAGCTCCCTGCTGGACAGTTTTTTTAACTTACCTCCGAAAGAAGTCTCCCACTTCTTAGCTTCCGTGTAGGTGGTGGGAGTATGTCACAAGTTAGGAACGTATAAAATGGGAGTCTTTTATAAATGGAACGGAATGATTGTCCATTTTCAGCGCACAGCCCTCGAACTGCTTCAGCCCTCCTGCGACTCAGTCAGTCTCCTCGGTGGCCCTCCAGTCGTTTTCGGGGCTAAACAGGGGGATGGCCCTTATTGTGCAAAATATTCATTTAGCCCGCGGATAATGCCGTTTGTGACCTTTTCCTGGTAATCACTGGTCTTGACGACTTTTTCTTCTTCAGGATTGGATAAAAAGCCTAATTCCAGGAGCACGGACGGCTGTTTGTTTTCTCGGATGACATGATAATTGCCATATTTTACTCTGCGGTCTTTCAATTGTGTTGCATCGATAATTTTTTTGTGAAGAGCATTGGCTAATTTCCTGTCTTTTGAATGATAATAAAATGTTGAGATCCCATGAACACTCGGATATTCCGGTGCGCTGTTATAATGAATGCTTAAAAAGGCATCAGCACGCTTAGTATGGGAAAGGGCTACCCTGGAACTGAGGGACAGGTACGTATCATCGGAGCGGGTCAGTATAGGAACAGCCCCCAGCATTTCCAGTTTCCGAGCCAATTCATTTGCTGTTTGAATGGTCAAATGTTTTTCGTAGTCACCAGAAGCGCTGATGGTGCCTGTATCTCTTCCCCCGTGTCCCGCATCGATGACAATCACTTTATTTTTTAAGTTATTTTCGTTCAGGGACAGCTGCTGAATTCCACGTCTGTTCAGTGAAACAATCCAGCCTGCAACAAAGGCTGTTTCGTCACCCTGTTTGATTTCATACCAGTTCCCGTGTTTTTTAACAATTTCAAAAACGTCACCTTTCATGCCCCGGTCTACAATCTGATGGTCTGTAGAAGGGCCTTTCCGGAGATTGGTATAGTCATACATCAGAGTTAAGAATTGCTGGTCACTGTTGTTATCCCGATCAGCTGTAACAAGCCATTTGGCTACCCATCCCATTTTGCCTGATGGAAGCTTAATCTGATACCACGAATTTTCTTCTTTGTAAAAAGGATAACGTTCATTGGCATGTATCTGATCAATGATGTCTCCTTTTAATGAATTCTGGTCCCTGACATTTAATATGGCTGTATTAACGATGACTTCACCAGCGGGTTTTTGTTCATCCGTTTTTTTCTTATCTTCCTTTGCCTTTCTCAGGAACCAGGAAGCAACCCATCCTTCTTTATTTTGATCATACTGAACTTTAAACCACTCATCTTTTTCTTCCAATTTTACTACTTTTGTACCATAAGAGAGCTGATCTGCTAAATCAGAATCGGTGCCAGGGCTATTCCTGACATTGAGAATATTGACATTTACGATATATGTTACGTTCTCTGAATGTTGAACTTCCTGTTCCTGCTGGTTTATGACAACATAATCTTTATGCACCCAGCCTGCCTGGTCATCTGACAATTGAATTTTTACCCAATTATCTTCTGCGGAAATATATGAATAAACTTCACCGTTATTGACATGGTCAATGATTTCATTATCCAGTCCTGGCCCTGTACGAACCCTTAAATGATCACCTGTAATTTTAACGGTTGCTTCTTCTTTTGGGTGATCTTCGTCAGTACGTTGAGATCTATTTTCATCGGTCTCTTCAGTGGATTCTGTTACAGTAACCATCCACTCGGCAACCCATCCCTCAACATTGTCTGATTTAATTTTCAGCCAGTTTCCTTTTTCTTCTAATATGGTTAACGGATCATTTTCATGAACCTGTCCAGTAATTTTAAAGTTTAATCCAGGTCCTACACGAACATTCAGTGTTTCAACATTTACAACCGCTGTATCAGCAGATATTCGGGGAGTAAAAAGCAGAAAACAGCCCAGCATAGTCAGCGTGATGAATATTACAAAAGTTGAACGATTCCACACTGCGATTCCTCCCAGGAAAAATTATTTGTATATCATGTTTAAATTCGACAGATCATACAAAAATCCTTTTTTTATGTAAAAAATCAATGGAATTTGTAAATCCTAGAACAGGATGGGAGGTTTACAAATGAAAATTCATAACAAAAGACATTTGCAAACGTTTGATGCTCATGATATTTTTAATATTGATTTTCACAAATTTACGACCCTTTCAGAAGAACGGACTCCTATGGAACTGGCACAGGAATTCGGAATTTCTCTGAAAGAAGTTAAAAAATTAAAAGAACGTTTAAATCGTTCTTGACATTTTTCTTAATCAACATTAAGATTATAACCAACTTTATCGCATTTAACTGCTTTAATACGGCAGTAAGTGAGAGATTTAAAGGAAAAAAATGTTTTTATATTAAAACAATACATGACAAAACCTGTGACGGAAAAAGTAGTTAGGACCCACACAGACAGAGAGGAAATGCCGGCGGCTGAGAGCACTTCCCTGTGATGACTTAACGAAAGACATTCCTGAGGTTCCCTATCGAACGGCATGGCTCAGTAGGTAGAGGACGCGATTCAGCGTTATCTTGAAGAGTGGAAGCTATTGAATGCAAAGCTTCAATTAGGGTGGCAACGCGGGAATATCCCGTCCCTTCTGTTACAGAAGGGACGGGTTTTTTAATTTTATTGAAGAAATCGGAAGGAGGATACAGCATGATTAAAGTGCCAAGGGGAACAGAAGATGTATTACCAGAAAAGGTGAAAACCTGGCATTATATTGAAAATAAATTACACAAGATTGCCGATACGTTTAACTATAAAGAAATTCGGACACCTATATTTGAACGGACTGAATTGTTTCTAAGGGGAGTAGGCGAAACCACGGACATCGTTCAAAAGGAGATGTATACCTTTGAGGACAGAGGAGGCAGAAGTTTAACCCTCCGTCCAGAAGGTACTGCATCTGTTGTCCGTTCCTATGTGGAAAATAAAATGCACGGGCTTCCCAATCAGCCTGTTAAATTGTATTACATGGGACCAATTTTCCGATACGAGCGCCCGCAGAAGGGAAGAAACAGGCAGTTTACCCAGTTCGGCATTGAAGCGCTAGGCAGTGCGGATCCCGCAATCGATGCTGAAGTCATCGCATTTGCCATGCAATGTTATGAGTCAATGGGATTATCATCTCTGAGACTTGTGATCAATAGTCTTGGTGATCTGGAGAGCCGAAAAAATCATCGTCAGGCATTAATTGATCATTTCACGCCGCATAAAGGGGAATTGTGTGAGGATTGCCAGACTCGTCTGGAACAGAATCCTCTTCGTGTACTGGATTGTAAAAAAGACAGGGAGCATCCCGCAATGGGAACTGCACCGTCCATCCTGGAATACTTAAATGAGGAGTCCCGGAAATACTTTGAAGACGTTAAAGATTACCTGGAAACCATGGGGATTTCTTATGAAATTGATCCGACGATGGTCAGAGGGTTGGACTACTACAATCATACAGTATTTGAAATTATGAGTGATGCAGAAGGGTTTGGCGCTATTACTACTTTGACAGGCGGAGGCAGGTATAACGGCCTTGTACAGGAGCTTGGAGGACCGGAAACTCCGGGAATCGGTTTTGCCTTCAGTATTGAACGGCTGATCATGGCACTTGAAGCAGAAGGAATTCAACTGCCCCTTGAGGATAAACTGGATTGCTTTGTAGTGGCCATGGGAGATCAAGCCAGAAAAGAAGCAGCCCGTATAGTGTATAATTTGCGAAAAGCGGGGCTCAAAGCTGACAAGGACTATATGGATAAAAAAATTAAAGCTCAGTTTAAGGCTGCTGACAGATTCCACTCTAAATTTGTGCTTGTTTTAGGTGAAGACGAGCTGTCAGAAGGTAAGATTTCTGTGAAAAATATGGCCACTGGTGATCAGGAGAAAAAATCACTGGATGAAATATTGACTTACCTTAAAGAAATGATGCAGGGAGGACAACATCATGGATAAACGATTTCATTGCGGAACACTTGGGGAACAGCATATTGGCCAGCATGTCCTTTTAAAGGGATGGGTTCAAAAAAGACGGGACCTTGGCGGATTAATTTTTATCGATTTGCGTGACCGTTCAGGACTCGTTCAGGTTGTTTTTAATCCAACTATCAGTCAAGAAGCCCTGGATATAGCCGACCAGGTTCGCAGCGAGTATGTTCTGGAAATCAAGGGTGAAGTGGTTGCCAGGGATCAGAATACGATTAATGAAAAAATGGAAACAGGAAAAATCGAGGTTCTCGCCCATGAGATTTCGATTTTGAATAAGGCGAAAAACCCTCCATTTGTCATTCAGGATGAAACAGATACAACAGAGGAAATTCGCTTGAAATACCGGTACCTTGATTTAAGAAGACGCCCTCTTCAGGAAACTTTTAAATTACGTCATCAAATAACACAGGTTATCCGCAACTTCTTAAATGATGAAGGTTTTATGGAAATGGAGACACCGATGCTTACGAAAAGCACACCTGAAGGAGCAAGGGATTACCTGGTCCCGAGCCGGGTGCATCCGGGTGAATTTTATGCACTTCCTCAGTCTCCACAGCTGTTTAAGCAACTGCTGATGATTTCCGGGTTTGAAAAATACTATCAGATTGCCCGCTGTTTCCGGGATGAGGATTTGCGTGCCGACCGCCAGCCTGAATTTACTCAGATCGATATTGAAACTTCTTTCATGACGAAAGAAGAAATCATGGACATGACCGAACGCATGATGAAAAAGGTGATGAAAGAAGTTAAAGGAAGGGATATTGAAACACCGTTCCCGAGGATGAGATATGATGATGCGATGGCCCGTTATGGTTCAGACAAGCCAGATACCCGTTTCGGTCTCGAACTGGTTGACGTTTCCGATGTGGTGAAGGAATCAGAGTTTAAAGTGTTCAGCGGTGCGGTACAATCCGGCGGAAGTGTAAGTGCGATTAACGTTAAGGGTAAAGCTTCTGAATTTTCCCGGAAGGATATTGATCAACTGACCGATTTTGTGAAAATATATGGAGCAAAAGGACTCGCCTGGCTGAAAGTAGAAGGCGATGAAGTGAAGGGTCCAATTTCAAAATTCCTTTCTGAACATGAACTTTCTGGCCTTCAGGATAAGCTTGGTGCAGGTGACGGGGATCTGCTTTTATTTGTTGCTGACAAAACAAGAGTAGTTCAGGACAGTTTAGGAGCACTTCGTTTAAAATTAGGAAAAGAGCTTGATTTAATTGATCAATCGAAATTCAACTTCTTATGGGTGACAGACTGGCCATTATTTGAATATGACGAAGAATCAGAGCGTTATGTAGCTGCCCATCATCCATTTACAATGCCTGCTGAAGAAGATATGGAGAAACTTTCAGATCAGCCTGGAGAAGTTCGTGCAGAGGCATATGACCTTGTGCTAAATGGCTATGAATTAGGCGGTGGATCTCTACGTATTCATAAAAAAGAAATTCAGGATCAGATGTTTGAAACCCTGGGCTTTTCAAAGGAAGAGGCCATGAGTCAATTTGGCTTTTTATTGGAAGCTCTAGAATTCGGTGCACCGCCGCATGGGGGAATTGCCCTTGGATTCGACCGGTTTGTCATGCTGTTGGCTGGAAGAACGAACTTACGGGACACCATTCTGTTTCCGAAAACCGCATCAGCTTCCTGCCTGTTAACGGAAGCACCATCATCTGTTAGCAATGACCAGTTAGAAGAATTGAAATTGGAACTGGATCAGGAAGCAGTGAAGGAAGCAGTACAGCATATGGAGGAAAAATCATAAAAGAAGGTTTTTCAGCCTTGAAAATCCAGTTGAATCCTAACGTTTTTTATACTATAATTTAAATACAACGTGATGGAGCACATTAATCCTGATGTGTTCGTCATTGCCATACATGTTTTGACCGAACACTTATATTTACGGGAGTCTGGTGTTTCTGTGTGGCGTGCATGCCTCCTTTCCATTGTGAGGGGACGCATAAAGCATGGAACAGGATACCCACCTGCCAGGAGCGGGTTCAAAACGAGAGGGATGACGGCACAATTGGGATTAACTGAAATAATTAGAATTATACCAGACCTTAAGGTTATTCTGACCTTAAGGTTTTTTCATGCAAATGCGAATATAGAACTGTCAGATTTAAGGCCCATTCATATAAAAACTTATGTTAAGAATTGAAAAGGAGAGAAATGAAATGCTGCATCAATTTTCAAGAAATGAACTGGCCATAGGAAAAGAAGGCCTGCATCTTTTAAAAAATACCACGGTAGCTGTACTCGGAGTCGGCGGGGTAGGCTCATTCAGCGTAGAAGCTCTGGCACGCTCAGGTGTAGGACGCCTGATTTTAATCGATAAAGACGTAGTAGACATTACAAATGTAAACAGACAAATTCATGCGCTGCTATCTACTGTTGGGCAATCGAAAGTTCAATTGATGAAAGACAGGATCCGGTATATCAACCCGGAATGTGAAGTCATTCCTTTAGAAATATTTTATACTGAAGAAACCTATGAACAGCTGTTTCAATATGATATCGATTATGTGATTGATGCCAGTGATACGATTACATATAAAGTCCATATTATTAAACAATGTATGGACCGTAACATCCCGATTATATCCAGTATGGGAGCAGCCAACAAAATGGATCCGACAAAATTTGAAATTGCTGATATTTTTGAGACCAGCTATGATCCTATTGCGCGGGTCATTCGCACCCGCCTGAGAAAGGATGGATACACAAAAGGGATCCCGGTTGTTTATTCCAAAGAACGTCCGGTAAAAATAAAAGAAGAAGTACGCTCCCAGATTGCCCCGGATGAAGCAGATATCCGTAAAGTGAAAATGCCGCCTTCTTCCAATGCCTTTGTACCATCCGTTTCCGGGCTGATTATGGCCGGTTACGTCATCAATGAAATTCTGAAACCGATAGAAATAGAGAGAAGCTAGATGAAATGAGCCAGGACTAAACTGAAAAAAAATAAAACATCCGAACTATATTCAATTCTTACATGAATGAGTTCGGATGATTTTATTTCGACAAATACAGAAGTGCGAAATTTTAGTCTTTTATAATCCTTCAATGGAGGGAATGCTTGTCCAGCTTCAGCGCCCAGCCCCTCGAGCGGCTTCGGTCCCCCTGCGGCGGCGACAGCCTCCTCGGTGGCCCTCCAGCCGTTTTCGGGGCTAATCGGTGCGCTTACGCTTTTCTGTATTGTCCAGCTTCAGCGCCCAGCCCCTCGAGCGGCTTCGGTCCCCCTGCGGCTCAGGCAGCCCTCCTCGGTGGCCCTCCAGCCGTTTTCGGGGCTAAGCGGGCGCTTCCGCTTTTCTTTTACCGTGCTACTTTTTCCAGGTTGCCGTTTTTGTCCATTCTAAAAGATTTAATGGACATCTGTTCCTGGTCATCTAGCACAACCATTTTACGTGCGCGGTCCATAATTTCCATCAGAACCTGATAGTCTTCCTGCATCATTTGATATTCTTTTTCCAACTTGGATAACTTTTTCTCCAGCTTTTCCTTTTCGATCTGGAGCGTTTCATTTTCTTTTTCCAGCTCTTCAACTTTATGTTGAGAGTGGTAGCTAGTTTCATAATCCTTTTTGAATTCTCTTAGAAATTCAATGACTTGATCAAGAGATGAGAAACTGCCTGCTGCAGGTTCTTCACTTTTAACACGCCGGGATGATACAGGGCTTTCGAATTGTGTATCCCGCTTTACTTTTTGCTGTTCGGCCATGGCTCGTTTTTTCTCTTTTCTCTGACGTTTTGCCAGGTCAATAGCTTTTTCATAGCGTTTTCGGACTTCAGCATTCCACCTGAACCCACAGGCTGCTGCTGTTCGGTTAAGCTTGTCACCCACTTCTTCAAAAGCTTTCAGCTGTGTGCTTCCTTCACGGATATGCCGCAGCACCGTTTCAGCAAGTAATAAATCGTCCTCATGGGACCATGCATCCTGTCTAACTTTAGCCAATATTCTCACTCCTCTTTTCTTTTTTATCTTGACAGTATGGTGGAAAATATAAAATGTATGCTGTACTTAAGCTGTAAGCATAGACATTTGGTTTAAATTTAATAGTTTAGAGTCCTTTGAAGATACAATTGTAGATTGCTGGGACTGCTTATGGTAGATGGTGTATGGACTTATGTTCTATTTTGTTCAAGAAAAGAGGAGTTTATACTTTAATTCTTTTTGTTTCTCATAATTTTTTCATAAACTTGTTTTAAGGCTGCTTCAAACTTGCCTGTTTCTTTCGGTTCATAGTACACCCGATCTTTAATAGAATCGGGCAGGTATTGCTGGTCAACCCATCCCTGCTCAAAGTTATGGGGATACTGGTAGCCAATTCCCCTTCCCAGGCTTTTCGCTCCTTTATAATGGGCATCTTTCAAATGATCTGGTATGTCACCGCTTTTTCCGCTTCTAATATCTGCAAGGGCGAGATCCAGTGCTTTATAGGCTGAGTTAGACTTTGGTGACAGGCACAATTCTACTACTGCTGTGGCAAGAGGGATACGGGCTTCGGGGAACCCCACTCTTTCAGCTGCTTCTACTGCAGCCAGTGCACGTGGTCCTGCCTGCGGATTAGCCAGTCCAATATCTTCATAGGCACAGATAACCAATCTGCGGGCAATGCTGTCGAGGTCCCCCGCTTCGATCAGACGGCCCAGATAATGAAGGGCGGCATTGACATCACTGCCGCGGATCGATTTTTGAAATGCCGACAGAACATCGTAATGGGCATCACCATCTTTATCATGGGAGAAGCTTTTTTTCTGCATGCATTCTTCTGCTACTGACAGATCAATGTGAACCATCCCTTCCGAATCGGGTCTTGTTGAATAGACAGCCAGTTCAAGACCGTTTAATGCAGACCGAAGATCTCCGTTTGAGGATAGGGCAAAATGCTTTAAAGCTTCATCTGTTATGTCAACATCCTGACTCCCTAAACCGTTCTCAGAATCTTCAAGGGCCCTCTTAAGAGCTTTTATTATATCCTGCGCAGTTAATTTATGTAACTCAAACAGATGGCACCTGCTGCGGATGGCAGGGTTTATGGAATGATATGGATTACTTGTCGTACAGCCGATCAATGTAATTAAATTACGTTCTAAATGGGGGAGCAAAAAATCCTGTTTTCCTTTATCAAGACGGTGTACTTCATCTAAAATTAAGACAAGGTGACCGGAAAATTTAGCCTCTTCAACCGCAATTTCCATATCTTTTTTCTTATTTACAACCGCATTTAAAATTTTATAAGGCATGTTCAGGCTTTTTGCTAATGCCATGGCTAAGCTTGTTTTTCCGGTACCCGGGGGCCCAAATAAAATCATAGAAGAAAGTCTTTCGGCTTCCACCATTCTTCTAATCATTTTTCCAGGACCTACCAAATGTTGCTGACCAATGATTTCATCTATATTTTCTGGACGCATCCTGTATGCCAGTGGCCTGGTTTCCATAACGATTCTCTCCTTTAAACATGTCTATATCAGAAAAAAATTTTACAGTCAGGTGATGTATAAAAAAACGAAGCAGGTTTCGGCTGTCATGTTCCATAAAAAAAATCACTTGTTTTTCTTTCATCCTACGTTTGTTTTTTTGAAAATGCAAGGTGCTTGCCATTCATGCTATAATAGCTAATGTTTATAATATAAAGGGTATTTTTTTGCCAGTAAAGTTAGCCAGTGTATATAAAATGAGTAAAATACAAAGAAAACTTCAAGATTTCAGACGAAAGGAAAACAGACATGAATCATGCTAAAATCATCCGTGATTCCTGTGCAGCGGAAAAGAAAGATCATACAAGGGAGATTCTGATCAGGTGGACTTTTTTTATAGCAGGTCTTATTATCCTGGCATTTGGAATTGCTCTGACCATTAAAGGAAAAGTGTTAGGAATTGGACCGTGGGATGTATTTCATTATGGTTTATACTTGCAGTTTGGACTGACAGTAGGATCATGGAGTATTATTGCCGGACTCCTGATTGTCCTTTTTACTTCATTGGCTACCAGATCATGGCCCAAAATAGGCACAGTTTTAAACATGCTGTTAATCGGGATGTTTATTGATCTCTTCTTATATATCCTCCCAGATCCGGAGGCATTATGGTTGGAGATATTCGTATTTATAACCGGGATCATTGTGTTAGCATATGGAATCGGCATTTATGTAGCTCCTGATTTAGGAGCAGGCCCCAGAGATGGACTGATGCTTTATATCACCGAAAAAACCGGCTGGAAAGTTCAGTGGGTTCGTAATGGAATCGAAATTGCGGTTTTACTATTAGGATGGTTACTGGGAGGGCCTGTTGGCATCGGAACCATCATCATTGCGTTTTTCTTGGGGACATTTGTGGGGTATTCGTTGCCTCAGGCAAAAAAACTGATGAATTACCTCATGGTAAGGGGGAAGAAAAGTGAAAATTTCAACTAAAGGAAGATATGGTTTAACGATTATGATTGCTCTTGCAAAAAAACATCATCAGGTACCGGTTTCTTTAAAAACCATTGCAACTGAAAATAATTTGTCGGAAAACTATCTTGAACAGCTTATTGCGCCGCTTAGAAATGCGGGGCTTGTGAAAAGTGTGCGTGGAGCCCATGGGGGATATCTGCTTGCAAAAGAACCAGATGAAATCTCAGCGGGTGATGTCATCCGCGTTCTTGAAGGACCTATAAGTCCGGTAGAGGCACTGGAAGACGAAGAACCGGCAAAAAAAGAATTATGGATGCGCATCAGGGATGCTGTTAAAGAAGTGTTGGATACGACAACCCTTGAGGATCTGGCAAAGTATGATCAAAACAGTCAGGACGGATACATGTTTTACATTTAATAAAGAAGGTGATAGGCATGAAAACGATATACTTTGATCACGCTGCGACCACACCCGTTCACCCTGAAGTGATTCAGGCCATGATACCGGTATTGGAAAAACATTTTGGCAACCCTTCAAGTGTGCACCACTTCGGCAGGCAGGCCCGCAAAATTGTAGATGATGCCAGATCTGTCATGGCACAAAGTATTCATGCAAATGAAAAAGAAATCGTGTTTACCAGTGGAGGTACAGAATCCAATAATCTTGCCATTATTGGTACGGCACTTAAACATCAATCCAGAGGCAAGCATATCATTACCACGGAAATTGAGCATCATGCTTCACTTCATGCTGTTGAATACCTTGAGAAACAGGGATTTGATGTGACCTATATCCCGGCTGGCGAGTCAGGAAGAATTTCAGCTGAAGACATTTATGAGCATTTGCGGGAAGACACTATTCTTGTTTCCGTGATGTATGTCAATAATGAAACAGGAATTATCCAGCCGATTAAAGAGATCGGACAGGTCCTGGCAGATCATCAGGCCTATTTTTATACAGATGCAGTTCAGGCTTATGGAACGCTGCCCATTGATGTTAAGGAATTGGGGGTTGATTTGCTGTCGGTTTCCTCTCATAAAATATATGGACCAAAGGGTATTGGCTTTCTTTATGTTCGTGAAGGAGCTCTTCTGCAGTCCCTGCAGCATGGGGGAGAACAAGAACGAAAACGCCGGGCGGGAACGGAGAATACCGCAGCGATGAAAGGTTTCCAAAAAGCCGTTGAGCTATTGATGCAAAACCGGGAAAAAAGAAACGAAACCTATCGATATTTTAAACAGCAATTTTTGCAAAATCTAAGGGATGAGGACATTCAATTTTCCCTGAATGGAGAACAGCAATTTGCTGTTCCTGGTATTGTCAATATCAGTTTTCCAGGAATCAACGTTGAAACCTTTTTGACGAATCTGGATTTATCAATGGTAGCAGCATCAAGCGGATCTGCCTGTACAGCAGGTTCAGTGGATCCATCCCATGTACTGGCTGCTATGTTCGGTTCAGATGATCCCCGAACGAGAAATTCAGTCCGTTTTAGTTTTGGGATGGATAATGACGAAGAGGATATTAAAGAAGGGGCCAGACGAATTGCACAGATTGTAAAGCGATTAACTTTGTAAGGTGGTGACAGCGATGAAAGACCCAAAAGATACCCGGGTGGTAGTGGGCATGTCCGGAGGAGTCGACTCTTCGGTGACTGCTCTTTTGTTAAAAGAACAGGGATATGATGTGGTAGGAATCTTTATGAAGAATTGGGATGACACGGATGAAAATGGTGTCTGTACCGCAACGGAGGATTTTGAGGATGTAGTTCGAGTGGCCAATCAGCTGGATATCCCATATTACTCTGTAAATTTTGAAAAAGAATACTGGGACAAGGTTTTTACGTATTTTTTGGAGGAGTACAAGGCTGGACGAACACCGAATCCGGATGTCATGTGTAATAAAGAAATCAAGTTTAAAGCATTTTTGGATCATGCCCTGGCACTGGGAGCGGATTATGTAGCGACGGGGCATTATGCCAGAATCCGAAAGAATGGCGAAACTTATGAAATGCTTCGGGGAAATGACAGCAACAAAGACCAGACCTACTTCTTAAATCAGCTTCCCCAATCGGTATTAAGCAAAATCATGTTTCCGCTAGGAGCATACACGAAAGAAGAAGTTCGTGAAATGGCTAAAAAGCATAACCTGGCTACCGCAACTAAAAAGGACAGTACCGGAATTTGTTTTATCGGAGAACGTAATTTTAAAGAATTTTTAAGTGAATATTTGCCGGCACAGCCAGGAAAAATGATGACTCTTGACGGGGAAGAAAAAGGTCAGCATGATGGATTGATGTACTATACAATCGGGCAACGCCAGGGACTAGGAATTGGCGGACCAGGCGGACCGTGGTTTGTTGTTGGAAAAAACCTTGAGCAAAATATTCTTTATGTTGCCCAGGGGTATCACAATGATTATTTATATTCTGACGCACTGGAAGCTGTACAGGTAAACTGGATTAGCGGCAAGGAAATGACAGAGCCGTTTTCCTGTACAGCGAAGTTCCGCTATCGGCAGAAAGATAGCGAAGTTACCGTATATCCACAGGATCGCGGGGAGGTAAAAGTGGTCTTTGCAGAACCGCAGCGCGCCATTACGCCGGGGCAGGCTGTTGTATTTTATGATGGAGAGGTATGTCTCGGCGGCGGAACGATTGACCGGGTTATAAAAAATGATCAGTATGTGGATTATCTGGCCTAATGTTAAGGCTTTCTCGTCATTCGAACGATTGTCAGCGGTTTAACTTTATGAATGATGAGAGGGCCTTCTATTTTGACTGGTGAGGAGGTTTATTGACATGGATGCGTTACAAAAAGGGATTCAGGCTATGGAGAAGCAGAATGTTGAAGAAGCTCTTCAATATTTTACAGAAGCCATTGAAGAAAGTCCTGAAGAACCTCTGGGGTACATAAACTTTGGAACCCTTCTGCTTCAAATGAAGGAACTGGATCGTGCGGAACGTTTTTTTAAAAAAGCCATCGAAATCGATGAGACGGCTGCAACTGCCTATTATGGTCTGGGCAACGTCTATTATGAAAAGAAATGGTTTCAAAAGGCCCAGTCCTATTTTGAACAGGCCCATCAAAAAGGGCTTGGAAGCGGTGATGTGTATTTTATGCTTGGAATGTGTCTGGTTCATCAGGAACAGCCAAAGCTTGCCCTTCCTTACCTGCAGCGGGCAACCGAACTCAGGAAGGATGACGTGGATGCCTGGTTTCAGTATGGATTGGCTCTCGCCCAGACTGGCCAGTTAGATCTGGCTATGGGTGCGCTTCAGAAGGTGCTTGAATTAAAAGAAGAACACAGTGATGCCCATTATAATCTAGGAGTGGCTTATTTGTATAAAGAACAGCTTAACAAAGCTTTATCCCATTTTGAACGGGCACTGCAAATTCAGCCAGACCATCTTTTAGCTGGACATGGGAAGGGAAAAATCGAACAGATGTTGAATGAAGAACAAAAGGAAAATGAATCATAAAGGGGTTATTCCTGATGGCAATGGAACCTTTTGAAAAACAGGAGCTAAACAGTAAATATATTAAGGGCGAATTGACTCGGATGATTTATCATGATGATGCCCAGAGTTTTTCCATTGCCTTGATCCGAGTGATAGACACGAATGAGTCCATTGAAGAAAAAGAAATAGTCGTGAAGGGATATTTTCGTCCCTTAGAACATGGTGATGTCTATATCTTTTATGGAAACATACATGTGCATCCAAAATTTGGGGTACAATATGATGTGTTTACCTACTCAAAGGAACTGCCAAAAACAAAAGAGAGTCTGATTCGTTTTTTATCTAGCGATTTGTTTCATGGAATCGGGAAAAAGACAGCTGAAAGGCTGGTTGATCACCTCGGGGAACAGGTGATTGATCGTATTCTTAATGACCCGGGTGTACTGGACCAAATACCGGGATTTCCTAAAGGGAAAGCGGAATCATTTATGCAGGCACTGAAAGAGAATCAGGGATTTGAACAAACCGTCGTTCAACTCGCAAAATATGGAGTTGGGCTAAAAATGGCCCAGAAAATGTTCTCCATTTACAAAGATCGAACCTTAGAAAAACTCGAAGAAGATCCTTATCAGTTTGTTTTTGACATTGAGGGGTTTGGCTTTAGGCGTGCAGATGAAATCGGCAAAATGCTTGACCTTTCTCCAAATCATCCCATGAGAATCCGGGCAGGCTGCCTGTATGTTTTAAATAAGTGGGCCCAGGACGGGCATGTTTATGTTCCAGCAAACGAGCTGAAACAAGAAGTTCAGTTGCTCTTAAATGAAAAGGAGCAATCCATAGATCAGGAAGAAATCAACCAAAAAATCATCGAATTAGCTGAAGAAAGGTATTTAATAACTGAAGATGAGAGAGTATATATGCCTTCTTTATTCTTTGCTGAAGAAGGATTTGTGACCCAGCTTAAACGGATCATCGATCATGAAGCGGACATAACATTCACGGAAGCAGAGATTCTGAAAGTCATTGGACAAATAGAAGAACGGGAATCCCTGAGTTACGGGGAAGAACAATATACAGCTATTAAAGAAGCGCTGCATTCTAAAATCATGATTTTAACGGGAGGTCCCGGAACCGGTAAAACTACGGTTATCAAGGGGATTCTAGATACCTATGCCCATTTGCACCAGTTGGATGATGACGCTCAGAAAAAAGAATTTTTACTGGCAGCTCCTACGGGAAGAGCAGCAAAGCGAATGGCTGAATCAACAGGATTAAAAGCACAGACGATCCATCGTCTCCTGGGCTGGTCAGGAGAGGACGAATTTGAATATGGCCAGTATCAGCAGTTAACCGGGAAAGTACTGATTATTGATGAATTTTCCATGGTAGATATGTGGCTTGCCAATCAGCTGTTTAAAGCGATTCCGAATGATATGAAGGTTGTAATTGTCGGTGATGAGGACCAATTGCCTTCCGTTGGCCCGGGGCAAGTATTAGCGGATTTGCTATCATCCGGTCAAATTAAAATCAGCCGATTAACAGAAGTTTACCGCCAAAAAGAAGGATCAAGAATTATACAGCTGGCCCATGATATTAAAAAGGGAACCTGTTCAGAGAATTCGCTAAAACGCGGAGATGATTTTGTATTTATACCATGCCGGCAGCATCAAGCGGAGGCTGTCATTCAGGACCTGGTAAAAAAAGCCAGGGATAAAGGTTATCAGACGAGGGATATACAAGTGCTGGCACCGATGTATAAGACGAAAATCGGCATCGATCATTTAAACCAGACCCTGCAGGAGCTTCTCAATCCGAATAGTGACCAAAAACGGGAAATTACGTTTGATGAACGGATTTATCGGACGGGAGACAAAGTGATCCAGCTGGTGAATCAGCCTGAAAAAGGGGTTTACAATGGAGATATTGGTGAAATTACAGCCATTTTTAAGAAGGAAGAAACCGAGGAAAAAATAGAACAAATCGTTGTAATATTTGATGGAAAGGAAGTTGTCTATACCCGTCAGGAGCTGATCCAGATTAAACATGCCTATTGTATATCCATTCATAAAGCCCAGGGAAGTGAATTTCCCATTGTAATTATTCCGGTGCTTAAAGAATACCATCGGATGCTGAGGAAAAACTTGCTTTACACCGCCATTACCAGATGTCAGAAATCTTTAATTCTGTGTGGAGAAAAGCAAGAATTCCTTTCCGGGGTGTTAAGAGAAGATGACCGTTACCGGAATACAACTTTAAAGGATCGGATCAAAAATATGTTCTCAGAGCAGGACAAAAATGAGGAAACGGAAGAAGAATTTTCACCTTATGATTTTATGTAATCGTGAAACAATAATAAATGTTCAGGGGCTCTTGAACACAACATTGGGCAAATAAAAGTATAGACGGGCAACTCCCTGGAAATAATAGGATTAGAATTTTGCAGAAGGAGTTGCCCATTATGCATTGTCCTAACTGTCATGGAACCAATCTGGGGAAAATTGGTCATCAACAATATTACTGCTGGAATTGCTTAATTGAATTATCCATTCAAAATGGAAAAATTAACGTTCATGAAGTCGAAGAAGACGGCACACTGTCTTCACTAGATGATTTGTTCAGTGAAGAGGAACGGACTGCCCAATGAATAGATAACAATGGGTGGTGATACTTTGAACCATTCAGTTCACTCCCTCATTCCACAGGAAGACTATACTGGATTGTGGAATTTAGCAGGCAAGGAACATGTCTGTATATCCCGTCGAAACCTGAAAAAACTGCGGAATATATTGAAAAGAAACTACCGAAGACCGTGGACTGGTTCAAAGGTTTATACGTTTGACGGAAAGTCTTAAGCTAGCTTGATCTGTCACAAAACCCTTGCTTGTCAAAGCAAGGGTTTTTTCACAGGTTTAGGATGAAGACATTCTTTTAAAAGTGAAGTTCTTTCGCATACACAGCTTTAATCTGTATAGGAGGACCATTATGAATCGTCATTCAAGCCCCTTGTTGTACTGGCTGATTGTCGCACTTCTAATAGCGGTCATGTTATTTTTTCTGGAGAAATCTTATCCGGTTATTGCAGACGTAGGGGGATTTTTATTTCGAATTCTGATCCCCTTTATCATCGCTGCCCTCTTTGCATATCTGTTCCATCCCCCTGTGGAGTGGCTCAGCCGGTACATACCGAAATGGCTGGCCATATTCACACTCTATCTGGTCATATTTGGCGGAATGGGGTTTGGTATTTATCGGGCTTATCCTTTATTCATCACTCAGTTAAGGGAATTGACTAAAAATTTCCCTGGTTTAATGGATACTTATCAGGACTGGATCTATCAGCTGTATGTGAATACATCCAGTTTACCGGAAGAAGTTCATGATCAAATGGATGAAACCTTTCGGAATATCGAGACAGCCATTGTTGAGACTTTAACAGATTTAGCTTATTCCCTTACTGGCATTACCGATGTTCTCATTATTGCAGCCGTTATTCCCATTCTTGTTTTTTATATGCTTAAGGATTTTTCAACATTCAAACATGCTGTACTCAGTGCTCTGCCTTCTTCGAAAAAAGAAACTTATGAGCAAAACCTGAAGCGGATTGACGAAAGTCTGGGCGGTTATTTACGGGGACAGCTTCTCGTATGTCTGTTTGTCGCCTTATTATCAGTTTTGCTTTTATGGCTGATTCAAATGAAGTATCCGTTGATTCTGGGCAGTTTTATGGGATTGACCAATATCATCCCTTATTTTGGTCCCATTCTGGGGGCAATACCGGCCGTGATCATTGCTGCTACCATATCCATCAAAAAAATGATTCTGGTGATTATTGCCGTATTTGTAGTGCAAATCGTTGAAGGTAATTTTCTGTCCCCATACATTGTCGGGAAGTCATTGCATATTCATCCTGTCATCATTATTGCAGCGCTCCTTGTGGGAGGAGAGCTATTTGGCATTGCCGGGCTGATCTTTGCAGTGCCTGTCTTAACGATTATCAAAGTTTTTGCAGAACAAACCCCCTTTATCAAGCGTTTAACGATTGCATGGAAAAAAGATTGATTAAGATTGACAATCATGTCTTTGTTTTCTATAATAACCGCATAAAATATGTTGAATAAACAAGATGAACACGTTGAAGGACCCGAGTACATGACAGACCATCTATAAGAGAGGAATTTCCACAGGCTGAGAGAAATTCCAGATGAAGGGTCATGGAATGCTAGTCCAGAGTGCGGCTAATCCCCGCCGGTTGCGCACCGTTAAAGCGTATGAAAGGTGATGGATTTTTTGTTATCCATAATCAGGGTGGTACCGCGGAATTCTCCCGTCCCTGCCATGTGCAGGCCGGGAGTTTTTTTATTGCTGTTAGTTTTTATGTTAATGCCTAATGTATACTTTCAAATCAGGCGTATTTCACGAAAGGTAAATGTTCTTTTCATCATTCATCAATAAAAGGAGGAAAACGTAATGAAAAAGCTAACCTCTCAGCAGGTACGTCAAATGTTTCTCGATTTCTTTAAAGAAAAGGGGCACAGTGTTGAGCCTAGTGCATCTTTGATCCCAAAAGACGACCCGAGTCTGTTATGGATTAACAGCGGAGTTGCGACCCTGAAAAAATATTTTGATGGACGTGTTGTGCCGGAAAACCCGAGAATCTGCAATGCCCAGAAATCCATCCGTACCAATGATATTGAAAATGTAGGGAAAACAGCCCGCCACCATACATTTTTCGAGATGCTGGGGAACTTCTCCATCGGGGATTATTTTAAAGAAGAAGCCATTGAATGGGCATGGGAGTTTTTAACTAGCCCGAAATGGATCGGGTTTGATCCGGATCGATTATCGGTTACGGTACACCCGGAAGATCATGAAGCGTACAACATATGGAAAGACAACATTGGACTTCCGGAAGAACGAATCATTCGTCTCGAAGAAAATTTCTGGGATATTGGTGAAGGCCCGAGCGGACCAAATACTGAAATTTTCTATGACAGGGGAGAAAAATACGGCAATGACCCGAATGATCCGGAACTGTATCCAGGCGGTGAAAATGAACGATATCTTGAAATCTGGAATCTGGTATTTTCCCAGTTCAACCATAATCCTGATGACACCTATACTCCGCTTCCGAAAAAGAACATTGATACCGGCATGGGATTAGAGCGGATGGTATCTGTCATTCAGGATGTGCCAACTAACTTTGAGACCGATTTATTTATGCCGATTATTCAACATACGGAAAAAATTTCGGGTGAGGAATATGGAAAGGATACAGAAAAGGATGTCGCCTTCAAAGTCATTGCCGACCATATCCGTACGGTTGCCTTTGCCATTGGTGACGGGGCACTTCCTTCCAATGAGGGCAGAGGCTATGTGTTAAGGCGCCTGTTAAGAAGGGCGGTTCGCTATGCCAAGCAAATAGGCATTCATGAACCATTTATGTATAAGCTAGTGGAAGATGTCGGAGAAATTATGAAAGGGTTCTATCCGGAAGTTAAGGATAAACAGGAATTTATTTCATCAGTCATTCAAACTGAAGAAGAACGTTTCCATGAAACCCTTAACGAAGGACTGACGATTTTAAAAGAAGTAATCGACCGGGAAAAAGAAAAGGGCAGCAATGTATTCCCGGGTGACGAAGTATTCCGCCTCTATGATACGTACGGTTTTCCTAAGGAACTGACGGAAGAATACGTAGAAGAAGCAGGATTCACTATTGATGAAGAGGGATTTGAAAAGGAGATGGCCAGCCAGCGGGAACGTGCCCGCAAAGCCAGACAAAAAGTGGATTCCATGCAGGTGCAGGAAGGAGTACTCCGCGAAATTACAGCCGAAAGCCAATTTGTCGGTTATGATGATTTAAAAGCGGATGCCGTAATAGTAGAAATGGTGAAGGACAAAGATTATGTCAGCGAAGCTACTGCCGGGGAAGAAGTTTATGTCTTTCTTGACAAAACGCCATTTTATGCAGAAAGCGGCGGACAGATTGCGGACAAGGGAGTCATTAAAACCGAACAGGCTGTATTAGCAATTGAAGATGTACAAAAAGCGCCAAATGGCCAGCATATGCACCGGGCCATTGTGAAAGAGGGGACCATTCGTAAAGGGGATCAGGTATATGCAGCAGTTGATTATGATTCCCGTTCCCATATCGTCAAAAATCACACAGCTACCCACCTGCTTCACCGGGCACTAAAAGATGTGCTTGGCGAGCATGTGAACCAGGCAGGATCCCTGGTGGCACCTGATCGATTACGCTTTGACTTTTCTCATTTCGGAGCGGTAACAGATGAAGAACTGGAAAAGATCGAAAAAATCGTAAATGAAAAAATTTGGGACCATATTTCAGTTAACGTTAATTTGATGTCTTTACATGAAGCTAAGAAAATGGGAGCAATGGCCCTATTTGACGAAAAATATGGAGATACTGTCCGGGTAGTGTCAGTAGATGATTATAGTATCGAGCTTTGCGGCGGATGTCATGTGAAAAACACGTCAGAAATCGGTATATTTAAAATACTGTCCGAATCAGGGATCGGAGCCGGCACAAGAAGGATTGAAGCCATTACCGGAAAAGCAGTCTATAACTGGATTCAAGAGCGTGAAAACATCCTGAGCCGGGCAGCGGACAAATTAAAAACCCGAAAAGAGCAGATTCCAGAACGAATTGATTCCGTCTTCGATGATATGAAGCAGCTGGAGCGTGAAAACGAGTCTCTCAGTGCAAAGATTTCGAATCTTGAGGCAGGGAATATTCTCGATCAGACAGAAGAAATCGATGGAGTTAAAGTCCTTGCTGCTGAAGTGGATGTATCTGATATGAACGCACTCCGGAATATGGTTGATGAACTGAAACAAAAAATGGAATCAGGAATTATTCTCCTCGGTACGGTGAATAATGGGAAAGTACAGCTTGCTGCAGGTGTTTCTAAAGACTTAATGGACCGCGGATTCCATGCAGGCAAATTAATCAAGGAAGCAGCTTCTCGCTGCGGCGGAGGCGGTGGAGGTCGTCCAGATATGGCTCAGGCAGGCGGGAAAAATCCTGACCAGCTGCAAGCCGCATTAAAATTCGCAAAAGAATACATTGAAACGGTTTCCTCTTAATGCAATAAAAGGTTATAATAGCAATAAAGTGAAAGGTAAACAGGGAACTGTATTCTCCTGCCGGCATTGAATTTACGGACTGTCCTGTTATAAGGGGGGGTTTCAATGAGCACGAATGACCGTACGATGAAATTTAATTTTCCGGAAGAGCCATTTGAACATAATGTCAAAGAAATTCTATTGACGGTACATCAGTCTCTTCAGGAAAAAGGGTACAATCCCATCAACCAGATTGTCGGATATCTGCTGTCCGGTGATCCTGCTTATATTCCTCGTCATAATGGTGCCCGCAACTTGATCAGGAAGCTGGAACGGGACGAATTAATCGAGGAACTTGTAAAATTTTATTTAAAGGAGAATAAAGATAAAAGAGAATGAAAATATTAGGACTAGATGTCGGGGAAAAAACAATAGGAGTTGCAGTAAGTGATGATTTAGGTTGGACAGCCCAGGGAATAAAGACCATTAAATGGGATGGGAATTTTAACACCGTTCAGGATGAGTTGAAAACGATCATCACAGAGCATGAAATTGAAAAAGTTGTTGTGGGTCTTCCCAAAAACATGAATGGAACAATAGGAGAGCGCGGGGAAGCCTGTCAGCAGTTTGCCAGTACCCTGAAGGAGAAACTCAATATAAACGTAGAACTATGGGATGAAAGACTGACCACCATGGCTGCTGAAAGGATTTTACTTTCTGCAGACATGAGTCGGTCCAAGCGAAAGAAAGTGATTGACAAGATGGCAGCTGTGATGATATTGCAAAGTTATATGGATGCCAAAAATTAAGGAGGATTATTAAATGTCATTAGATGAAAAAGAGCGTATTATTATTCCGGATGAAAGCGGCGAGGAGCACCTGTTTGAAGTATTGTTTACCTTTGATGTAGATGAGACGGGTAATTCATACATGGTTGTAGTTCCGGCTGAACAGGCTGAAGCGGATGAAGTGGAAGTTTTTGCCTTCCGCTACGAAGAAGACGACAACAACCAGGATGATTTAGCCCTTTATCAGCTGGAAACAGACGAAGAATGGAATATGGTGGAAGAAATGCTAAACACGTTTACTGCTGATGAAGACCAGTAAACGATAAGCATTTAAAGAGGCTGGGACAAAACTGCATAAAGTAATGGAATATCCGAACTACATTCAATCATTACATGAATGAGTTCGGATTTTTTTTCTTGACTTTGAAAAGATAAAAAAGGATTACAATTGAGAAAAGTGCGGGCACGGCCTAAGGCTTCCTAAGGCAACTCATTCTTCTGTCTTTAGGGATTTTCGGCTCGTGCTGTTCCCGCGACGGACAGGACGTGCTAGTGTCGAAGTTGGCCACAGGACGTGGCCGGTTTTAGTCGACCTGGAGTCTCGCATGTTGACTACGCAATTTCTCAAAATTGTTTGTCTTTCCTCCGTTCATTCCTTTATGTCCCAGCCTATTTTATTTTTGATTAGGCAATGAGCCAAAAAGTCCGGCTATGACATCCCCTCAGTCACTTTCGCAATTCTTTTGTTCAGAAACATTCCTCATTGAGCAATGAAAACATGATCACAAAATTCATCGTATATATGAACGAAACAGGGAATTATGGTTAATATGTAGGATCTAATAAGACAGAAAATTTCACAGGGCATAGAAAAAATATTGTATTTTATTGTATAATAGAGCGGATGAAAGGGGGAAGCATTTATGTCTCCGTCTAAACGAGACGTTGAACATAAAGAGGAGCAATATGAACGTTACCAGGAGGCTAAAATGGTCAGACGCATTGTTGTAGCAGTGATTTCTGTATTAATCATCGTTTTTAGTGCTGCTGGAATATCGGGTTACCTTTATGTAAAGTCCGCTCTGGAACCAGCAGACCCGGATGCTGAGACAAGTAAAGAGGTCGAAATTCCACTAGGTTCGTCAGTATCTGCTATTGCCCAAATCCTTGAAGAAAACGGAATTATTAAAAATAGTACGATTTTCAGATTCTATGTAAAATTTAAAAATGAATCAGGTTTTCAGGCTGGAGATTATACCTTTTCTCCTTCCATGACACTTGAGGAAATCGTTGCTGCCCTTAAAACGGGTAAAATTATTCGGGAGCCCGTATTAACGGTTACAATTCCGGAAGGCAAAACCATGAATGAGATTGCCAATATCTTTTCCCATCACTCCAACTTTACAAAAGAGGAGTTTTTGGAAAAAGTAAATGATATGGAATATATTGAACAATTAATTGATCGTTATCCGACGATTTTAAGTGATGAGATTCTGGACACCCAGATTCGTACGCCTCTTGAAGGATACTTATTCGCTGCAACTTACGAATTTTACGAGGAAAATCCAACAGTTGAAGAGATTGTCGACAAAATGCTGACAAAGACAGAAGATGTCATTTTGCCATATTTAAATGAAATTGACCAGTTAGGGTTAACTGTTCATGAAGCAATTACAATGGCTTCACTGGTTGAAAATGAAGCACGTTTATTTGAGGATCGTCAATTAATCGCCGGAGTGTTCTATAATCGCCTGGAAAAGGGAATGCCTCTTCAGACAGATCCGACCGTTCTTTATGCGTTAGGTGAACATAAAGATCGGGTCCTGTTTGAAGACCTGGAAGTTGACTCACCTTATAACACCTATAAATACCCTGGCCTGCCGATCGGACCGATTTCTAATTTTGCTGAAAACTCCCTTCAGGCAATTGCCCAGCCGGCTGAAACGGACTATCTTTATTTTGTTGCGTCATATGAAGGCGATATTTACTACTCCAAAACCTATGAAGAACATCTGCAGCTGATTGAAAAATACCGAAATTAAAATTGAGGCTGAGACAAAACTGCAAAATGTACTGAAATATCCGAACTGTATTCTATGGTTACATGAATGGGTTCGGGTATTTTTATGATGTCAAACAAACTTCGCTTTCTTCGGCCACAGCCAAAGGCTTCCTCGACAGTTTATTCTTCTGTCTGGGGATTTTCGGATCGTGCTGGTCCCGCGACGCACAGGACGTGGCCGGTTTTAGTCGGCCAGGAGTCTTCAGCTTGTTGACTTCATAAATTTTCATTAGTTGATTTGTTCGTCTTTTTCACCGCACAATTCTTTATGTCCCAGCCTCTCTCTGTTTTATGTTAAAATAAAAAGGTTGTAAGGGTACAATGAATATAATGGGGTGGCTAAATATGAATGAAAAGTTAATCAATTATTTGTTAACCACTATACAGCCAAAGGATCCATTGATTCGCCGGCTGGAACAGGATGCAAAAGAGGACCATGTACCCATTATGGATCCCATCGGTATTGAATTATTGCTTCAGCTTATCCGGGTACAAAAACCTGATAAAATACTTGAAATAGGTACAGCAATTGGCTATTCTGCTATTCGGATGGCACAGAGCCATCCCAAAACCTATGTTGTTACGATTGAGAGGGATGAAGCGAGGGCAGAAGAAGCCATTGAAAACATGAAACAGGCTGACTTAACAGACCGTATTAAACTGATTATTGGGGATGCCCTGGAAGTTGAGGAAGAGGTCAGAGAATCGGCCCCATTTGATTTCGTGTTCATTGATGCCGCAAAAGGACAATACCAGCAATTTTTCAAAATATACGCTAAATACATTCCCTCTGGAGGCATGGTCGTATCAGACAATGTTTTATTTAAAGGCTATGTTTCCGGGGAAGCCTCAGGTAATCAGCGGTTGGAGAAAATTGGCGATAAAATCAGAAGCTATAATGAGTGGCTGATTAAACACCCTGATTTTTATACAACGATTGTTCCGGTTGGGGATGGTATTGCAATATCGGTAAAGAGGTGATGGAGATGAAAAAACCTGAACTGTTAGTTACACCCACATGCGTTGCTGATATAGATCGGCTGTCAAAAGCCGGAGCAGATGCTTTTTTAGTCGGGGAAGAACATTTTGGCTTAAGGCTTGCAGGAGAATTTAAGCGTGAAGATGTGCAAGAAGCGATAAAACTGGCGCATGAACGGAATAAAAAGATATATGTGGCCATGAATGCGCTGTTTCACAATGATCGGGTGGAAGACCTGGCCGATTATGTCACTTTTCTGAACAAAGCCGGAGCAGATGCCATTGTATTTGGCGATCCTGCTGTCCTGATGACAGTAAAAGAAGTGGCACCGGATATGAGGCTTCACTGGAATACGGAAACAACCGGAACGAACTGGTACACGTGCAATTACTGGGGGAGGAAAGGGGCGAAGCGGGCTGTTCTCGCCCGGGAGATCAATTTAGATGCTGTGCTGGAAACCAAAGAACATGCAGAAATAGAAATCGAAGTGCAGATTCATGGGATGACCTGTATGTTTCAATCAAAGCGAATGCTCATTGGCAACTATTATCGCTATCAGGGTAAAGATTTGAAAGTGGAACGGCAGGGCAAGGATGAATCCCTTTACTTGTATGACCCGGAAAGGGATAACCGTTACCCAATTTTTGAAGATGAAAATGGAACCCATATTATGAGCCCGAATGATATTTGCATGATCGACGAACTGGACGAACTGCTGGATGCTGAAATTGATTCCTTTAAAATTGATGGAATTCTAAAGTCGCCTGAATACCTGGAAAAAGTTGTTTCACTGTATCGAAAGGCAATTGATGCCTATGCGGAAGATCCTGATCAATATGATGAGATGAAGGACGATTTATATGCTGAGATCGAAGGAATTCAGCCCAAAAACCGCAGACTTGATACCGGGTTTTTCTTTAAAGAAACGGTTTATTAAAGGAGGGATTCAGTATGGCTATTGGTCAAATCTCAACAGTGAAGGACGGAAAACGGGTAATTGTCAAAAAGCCTGAATTACTGGCACCCGCAGGTAATCTAGAAAAACTGAAAATCGCAATCCGCTATGGAGCAGATGCAGTTTACATTGGCGGTCAGGAATTTGGCTTGAGATCCAATGCGGATAACTTCTCCATTGAGGAAATGAGAGAAGGCGTTGAATTTGCCCGTCAGTACGGTGCAAAGATTTATGTCACCACGAATATATATGCCCATAATGAAAATATGGATGGCCTTGAAGAGTATCTGCAGGATATAGAAGACGCTGGGGTAACCGGTATCATTGTGGCTGATCCCCTTATTATTGAGACCTGTAAGCGGGTCGCTCCACAACTGGAAGTTCACCTGAGTACCCAGCAGTCGGTCACCAACTGGAAAGCAGTTCAGTTCTGGAAAGAAGAGGGACTGGATCGGGTTGTTCTTGCCCGGGAGACAAGCCATGAAGAAATTAAGCAGATTAAAGAAAATGTAGATGTAGAAATTGAATCCTTTATTCACGGAGCCATGTGTATTTCCTATTCCGGCCGATGCGTATTGAGCAATCATATGACCGCCCGGGATTCCAATCGGGGCGGATGCTGTCAGTCCTGCCGATGGGACTATGATTTAATGAAACAAACCGAAGATCAAAATGATTCAGATATACCGCTGTTTTCCGAAGACGATGCACCATTTGCCATGAGCCCTAAAGACTTAAATCTTATTTTATCCATCCCGAAAATGATTGATATCGGCATTGATTGTTTGAAAATTGAAGGTCGGATGAAATCTATCCACTATGTGGCAACAGTGGTAAGTGTCTATCGGAAGATCATTGATGCTTATTGTGAAGATCCTGACAACTTTGAAGTGAAAAAAGAATGGCTGGAAGAGCTGGATAAATGTGCAAACCGTGATACCGCTCCTGCGTTTTATGAAGGGGTTCCCGGCTATCAGGAGCAGATGTATGGCAATCACAGCAAGAAAACAAAATATGCTTTTGCTGGTCTCGTTCTTGACTTTGATGCGGAAACCAATATTGCTACGATCCAGCAGCGGAATCATTTTAAACCTGGTGATAACATTGAATTTTTCGGACCAGATATTAAAGGGTTTTCTCAGGTTGCCGGAACCATATGGGACGAAGACGGCAATGAAATTGATGCAGCCCGCCACCCGCTGCAAATTGTCAAAATGAAAATCGATCATCCCGTATTTCCGTACAACATGATGCGAAAGGAGCTCAAGTAACAATGGCAGACAAGCCGGTTGTCATAGGGGTAGCAGGTGGAACGGGTTCCGGAAAAACTTCCGTTACCCGTTCCATTTGTGATCAATTTGAAAATCAATCTATTTTAATGCTGGAACAGGATTATTATTATAAAGACCAGAGCCATCTCCCCTTTGAAGAAAGGCTAAAGACTAACTATGATCACCCTCTTGCCTTTGATAATGACTTGCTTATTGAACATCTAAAACAGTTGCTGAAAGGTAATCCGATTGAAAAACCTGTATATGATTATGAACTTCATACCCGATCAGAAAATGTGATCGATGTCGAGCCTTCAGACGTTATTATTTTAGAAGGAATTCTTGTATTAGAAGACGAGCGATTGCGTAACTTAATGGATATTAAGGTTTATGTCGATACAGATGCGGATATACGAATAACACGGAGAATTATGCGGGATATAAAAGAAAGAGGACGAACCATTGAGTCAGTTATTGATCAGTATATCAATGTGGTAAGACCCATGCATCTCCAGTTTGTAGAACCGACCAAGCGCTATGCTGATATTATCATCCCTGAAGGCGGGGAAAATCATGTAGCCATCGATTTGATGACAACCAAAATTAAGAGTATATTAGCTGAACGTTCAGCATCTCTTTCTTAAATGGTATTGAAATCATTGTGAAAATCTGCCATAGTTATGGGTAGTAGTTATGGATTCATCATAGGATTATGATTAATAAGCTTAATACAAGAGCATCCATCATGTGCTGCTCATTTCTTGATAATGGGAATGAAGGAGAGTGTTTTAAGAATGGCTCAAGAAAAAGAATATTTTATGACCCAGGAAGGGAAAGAAAAATTAGAGAAAGAGCTTCATTATTTAAAAACAGAAAAACGTCCTGAGGTAGTTGAACGGATTAAAATCGCTCGAGGGTTTGGTGACTTATCCGAAAACTCTGAATACGATGCTGCGAAGGATGAACAGGCATTTGTTGAATCCAGAATTGCTCAGATTGAAAAAATGATCCGCAATGCTGTCATCATTGAAAATAACCCTGAAAACGAAGGGGTTGTGCAGCTTGGCAAATCGGTTACATTCCAGGAGCTTCCTGATGGTGAAGAAGAGACATATACGATTGTGGGAAGTGCTGAAGCGGACCCGTTTGAAGGAAAAATCTCCAATGATTCCCCAATGGCGAAAAGTCTTCTGGGAAGAACAGTCGGTGAAGAAGTAACCGTAGATACTCCAGGTGGAGAAATGAATGTGAAAATTTTAAACGTGGAATAATTAAAAATGATTATTTGACTTAGATGCTGAAACAAAACTGCATAACGTAATGGAATATCCGAACTACATTCAATTATTACATGAATGAGTTCGGATTTTTTTGCTTGACTTCGTCAACATGCTTCGCTTTCCGTGGGCACGGCCTCAACTTCCTCGACAACTCATTCTTCGTTGTCTGCGGGATTTTCGGCTCGTGCTGTTCCCACAGGAGTCTCGCATGTTGACTACGTTAATTTATCCTTTAGTCAATTGCTTTTCTTTACCACCGTTCATATCTTTTATGTCTCAACTTCAGTACCCAGCCCCTCGAGCTGCTTCGGTCCCCCTGCGGCGGCGACAGCCTCCTCGGTGGCCCTCCAGCAGTTTTCGGGGCTAAGCGGAGCGCTTCCGCTTTTCTTATCAACATGCTTCGCTTTCCGCGGGCACGGCCTAAGGCTTCCTAAGTCAACTCATTCTTCTGTCTTTAGGGATTTTCGGCTCGTGCTGTTCCCGCGACGCACAGGACGTGGCCGGTTGTAGTCGACCAGGAGTCTCGCATGTTAACTCAGCAATTTTTCAAAATTGTTCTTCTTTCCACCGTTCATCAGCCGTTTTATTGTTTAAAAAACAGATGGAGGGCCAAACTGATTAACGGGTGAGAGAACATGAAAGTAAGACGGGTTTATTTGTTATCCACTATTCTGACAGGTTTATTTGCGGCCCTAATTTATCGCCTGGGAGATATTCAGTTGTTTTCTGCGACTGATTTTGGCCCGAATCACGTTAATTTGTTAGAGAGAAGTGTCAAACAAAGAGCTCACGAATTGCCATTATCCTCTGGCAGAGGAACTATTCTTGACCGGCATGGAGTACCATTAACCAATGAAAAAATCTATGATGTGATTTTGTATCCATATCCATCTGAATTTTCCTTAAATGCAGAAAAACTTGCGGGCCTTTTACATATTCCGAAAGAAACATTGGCCTCTCTGTTCAGTGATATAGAAAAACCTGCTTTTTTGTCCGAATACATACCGGCAGTAATTTCAGAAGAACAATACCAGAATATCAAAAAGATGGAAATACCTTACCTTCTGCCTGTTGTAAGATCCTTCGCTAAAGATCCTGATTATGGAGAACATTTCATTGGGCTTGTCCGGGAAAATCCAGAGCTGTTCAGGGAGCGTTATGCCGAAGGATATCAGTATTCACAGCCAAAACCTGTTGGGATTTCAGGGCTTCAAAGTGCCTTTGATTCTTTTCTGGTATCAGAGAGGAACGAAAAAATCCTGTTCCATGTGGATGCAAGGGGGACACCTCTCTTTGGCAGCAATTACAGCTTTGTCGGATCGGATGATTACTTTTTTCCTGTAAACATCCATTCAACCTTAGACTTAACCATTCAAAAACAGGCTGAAAGTCTTCTGGACCGATACGGAATGGATTCAGGTGGACTTGTTCTTTTAGATGTTGAAACGCGGGATGTTCTGGCAATGGTCAGCCTGCCGGAAATCAATTCTGAAAATCCTTATGAGGAACAAAGTATTCGCAATCAAATGCTGACAGCCCATTTTCCAGGATCAATTTTTAAAACAGTTGTAGCAGCTGCTGCCATTGAGCAAATTCCAGACATATTTGACCGGACCTTTAATTGTAATAGGAATGTATATGGTGATGGTCCATCAAGCCGAAAACTTGGAATACTAAATTTTAAAGATAGTTTTGCTTATAGCTGTAATCGGGCTTTTGCTCAATTAGCCATTGAGTTAGTCAAACAGGATGAGAACATGTTGGAACAGTATGCTGAGAAATTGGGGATACTGGGTCCAGCGGGCTGGAAGGGGAATTTATTTCGTCTGAAAGACTTTCGCCATTTTCCTGAGGAACAGCAGGGAAATATTTGGGGGGAACCATGGGATCGTCATGTAGAAAGAGCCATCAGTCAGACAGCTATTGGCCAGAAAGAAGTAAAAGCAACCCCATTGGCTGTAGCTAACATGATGGCCACGATTGCCAGTCAGGGAATACAGAAGGAGGTCAGGGGAGTCAAAAAGATCACCTATAAAAATGGTGCTGTCATGGCTACATTTGATTCCCATCTGAAGGATGAACGTTTACATCCCAATACGGCCGCTAAACTGAAAACGCTGCTGCGGTCAGTAGTAGAAAAAGGCACAGCCCGAACACTGGCTCATCTTTCGGTTGCAGGAAAAACCGGTACGGCTGAAACCGGACACGATCAGCGGGAACATCACTGGATGGCCGGTTTTTTTCCATATCAAGAACCAAAATATGCTCTTGTTGTAACAGGACTGTCTCAGAAGGAAACTCCCCCTGTTCTGCAAATATATCAGAAAATGGTTGAGTTTCTTCAGGCTAAAGAGGATCTGGGGTGAACTATCAAATCATATTTTGCCTTTAATTCGTCTATAAAAGCAGGTTTATCAATGGCGATAATCAATTCAAAAACATCTTTTTCCGCAATATTTTGAAATTCAAGTACATCTCCATTAAAGTAATAAATGTGTAGTGTTGCATTTTTTCGGTCATAGCCGATTTTATTAAATGTGGATAGATTCCAGTTTTCCGTATTAAAGGTAGTATAGTTCAAAATCCCACCCCTTTTTCTATTTTTCCTTTTAGCATACCTATTAGATATCTATGTGATTTGTCCTTCTCATATGCCAAAAGAAGAAAAGTTTAGACAGAAAAATTATAAAATCGACAGAAACATTTTATAAACTGTCGGCGAATACCTATGGTTAGACATTGGTTCCAGGATGTACAAATAGTATAATATAAAGAAAAAGGGGGAATACGATGGCGCCTGATGATTTTTTTCATGATGAACAATCTCGATTGGACCGTTATGAAAAACATAGAAAGAATACCAGGAACATAAACCGGCTGATTATGCTGGGTGTTTTTCTGGCTGTTCTTCTTATCTTTCTGATGGTATATGATCAAGAAGAGCCTGCAACCAGTGGCACAGATCTAAATAATACTGGCGATTCTTCTGTTCAGAATGATGCAGGACCATCTGATGATTCTAAACAAGGAGAAACGAAGGGGCCAGATAATGACCAAAACGAAAATGAAACACAGGGACCATCTCAAAATAAGGACGAATCTGCAGCAGAGGAACAGCAGTCTGGCAGATCAGAGGAAAACATGGATGAACCGATTTCCGGAGAGGAAAATACAGGTGAAGATGTTCCTTCAGATGAAAATGTGATCGATACGATTGTGAAAGATTGGGATCCTATTGGAACTGAGCAGGAAGAGCCTCATGTCACTACATATGATGAAAACAGCCAGGACTGGAAAGAACTTCTTGCCGCGATCCGTTATGCTGTTGGCCTGCAGCAAGATAATATGATTACCTGGTGGGTAGAGAATGGCGGAGGACCTGAAAAAGTCATTGCAACAGTAACCAATCGTCAGCAGGATGAAATTTACAGAGTATATTTGCAGTGGGTGACCGAAGAGGGCTGGATGCCAACAAAGGTAGAAATTTTAAAGGAAAATGATCAAAAATATCGTTTTGAATCTTAATCAGGACATTAGAAAGCGGGGATTATCATGACTATTGGAATCATCGGAGCAATGGATGAAGAAGTGGAATTGTTAAAAAACACGATGGACATTCAAGAAGAGAAAGAAATAGCAGGGTGTCAATTTTTTAAAGGGACTCTTAACAATCAGGATGTCGTTCTTTTGAAATCAGGCATTGGCAAAGTGAATGCTGCGATGTCCACGACGATTTTACATGAGCGTTATCAGCCAAAATTTATTATCAACACCGGTTCTGCAGGCGGTTTTGCCCGTGAGCTTGAAGTAGGGGATCTGGTGATTTCTGACCGTGTACTTCATCATGATGTTGATGTAACGGCCTTTAATTATGAGTATGGCCAGGTGCCAGGCATGCCTCCTTCTTTTGAGGCTGATGAACAGCTTATTTCCCTGGCAATAAATGCAGCTGATCACTTAGAAGATGTAAAAGCTGTCAAAGGTTTAATTGCAACTGGAGATTCATTTATGCACGATGAAAACAGGGTGAATTTTGTCCGGGAACAGTTTCCGGACATGCAGGCTGCTGAAATGGAAGCAGCTGCGATTGCCCAGGTATGTTTTCAGTACGATACTCCTTTCGTTATTGTACGATCATTATCGGACATAGCCGGTAAAGAGTCGAACGTTTCCTTTGAAAAATATTTAAAAAAGGCTGCTGAACATTCAGCACAGTTAATTATGAACATGCTCAATCAAATGTAAAACTAGTGTTTAAAAAGACAGCTGCCCTAAAAGTTGCCAGAACCAATTTTTTTAGGGCAGCTTTTTCTTTTGCCAGTCAGGAATAGTAATATATTCCTCCGAAAATTAAGAGAAGCACCAGTAATACAATCAATAATCCGAATCCAAATCCTCCATAACCGTACCCATAAGCGGGAAACGCATAAGGGTAACCGCCATAAGGGCCATAAAAGGACAAGGGGATTCACCTCACTTTGTGTGCTTTATTCATATGATATGCACCTACACATGAGGTGTAAAGGTCATCTACCTAGTTTAGTTTTGCTTTTCCTGTTTATAAAATGCGTGAAGAATTTTCATAAGTGCCCGCTTTTCGATCCGGGAGACATAACTTCTGGAAATTCCCAGATCCTTTGCGATTTCCCGCTGGGTGAACTCACGTTCCGTCTGCAAACCGTATCGTTTAATGATTACTTCTTTTTCCCTTTCATCCAGGACATTTAAATATTTATGAATTTTTTCGATTTCCATATTGGTCTGGATCCGTTCAACAATGTCCGGATGTTCGGCTTTCAAAATATCCATCAGACAAATTTCATTTCCTTCTTTATCCTGACCGATTGGATCCTGCAATGAAACATCTTTCTTTGATTTTTTTTGGGAACGGAGGAACATCAAAATTTCATTTTCGATACACCTGGCTGCGTACGTGGCCAGCTTGGTACCACGATCTGGTGAATAACTTTCAATTCCTTTGATTAACCCGATTGTGCCGATGGAAATTAAATCTTCCTGATCTTCATTTGTGTTTTCGTATTTTTTTACAATGTGTGCAACAAGCCGTAAATTATGCTCGATTAATTTGTTTCTGGCTTCTTCATCACCCTTTTGCATACGCTTTAAATAGTTCGCTTCTTCTTCAGGAGGCAAGGGCTGCGGAAAGGCATTGTTTTTGACATAGGAGACGAAAAAAAAAGTCTCCTTTATAAAGTAAGCAATGGACTGGAGAACACCAAACAAAACATACACCTCCGCCGAACATTAGGTAAAATGCCTATATTTCACCTTATGACGGAATATAGCAATCTGTGCCTGTCTCCAATCCATTTGCAAAAAATTATACAAAGGGTTTTAAGACCTTGCTGATTCCTTTCAGGAGATTGACCTTTTGGCTTGTTAATGCAGATTCCAATAGTTTTGAATGAAGACTGTTAATAACCAGGTCTAACCCGGAGTTATCCAGTTTTTCAATTCCACGTCTTAGGGATAAGGAGTCATGAAAGTTTTGATACAGGGGCTTTGTCAGTTCATCGTAATTTCCTTTATTTAATAAGTCCATTGCGCAAAAAATTCCGGTCAAAATAGAAGTAAATTGACCGAATCCTAAAAAAGGGGTAATCGCACCGAAACAATTGCCGGTAAAATAAGTATTCCCGATGCGCGGGTAAGCGGATATGCCAACCCTATAATCTTTTAAAGAAAAATGACTCTTCAGATTCAAGGGCTGATTTATTTTAGTCTGTACCTCTCTATGGAAAGCTTCCCAGAGTTTTTCATAATGATATTGTTCAGTTTGTTCATATTGTGGATAAACGAGCACAAGGCTTGCTTCCGTGTGTGAGTGAGGAATGAGATACCCCATGCCTTTTGGTGCCAAATGATTATTAAACCACGAATGAACTTCGTTTGGAATAAAGGTTCCTGTCACAATCCCCCCTCGAAAAGTAGCTTTATAGGCCTCTTCGTAAATTTGAATTTGATCTGTATCCACTGGGTCTCCGGTTGCCAGAACTACATGGGAATATTCTTTTGAGATATGCTGATAATCCACTTCATTTTCATAATGAATTTTCCCATGATACTGGCTGGCAAGCTGCTTCTCCAGAGCCTCCTCATGTTTGCCGCGGAGTGTCGTGTACCCAAGGTGACCTTCTATACAGGAAGAAACCGTGGGTCCGTGGATGTACATTTTCTTAACATTAGCAGTTGGGTAGATCTGTATATCATGTTCCTCTGATAAATACCGTATGGAGTCATAAAAAGGATAATCCAGCATGTTTAAAAAAATTTCTGCCGTAACAAATCGGTCTCCTACTTCACCCCGTTTCTCATAAACATCTGCTTCAAAGCCATGCTTTTCGAGGGTGATTGCACAGGCAAGACCTGAAACTCCTGCACCGATAATGGCTACCTTCATTTGGCTTGCCTCCTTAGTCTTTTTCTTTCAGTATGCCCGACTACTCAACCATTTAATAAAATCAATTGCATACGGATAAGATGCCCGATAGCTTAAATCATGATTGAAAGATTAAGGTGGTTTTCATGGTGGACAGCCAATTACTCAGATCATTATGGATAATAATTGAATTTTCGGAATTTTGTGGTATAATTTCAAAAATAAATAAAGGGGGAGTAATGGTGTTTTCTTTCAGGGTAGATGAAGAAATATCAATCGATTTATTACAGCAGCACAACAAGGAAGAATTATATGAACTAATTGATACAAATCGTGAACATCTTAGAAAATGGTTATTGTGGGTTGATCAAAGAAAATCAGCGGAAGACTTTGAACCTATAATCCCGATATGGATAAGAAATTACGCAGACAACAACGGTTTTGATGCGGGCATTAGGTATAATGGAAAATTAGTTGGAATGATAGGGCTTCATTATATTGATTGGAAGAATAGTTCAACCAGTATCGGTTATTTTCTTTCTGAAGAAGCTCAAGGTCAAGGTATCATTACGAGGTCTGTTTCAGCATTGTTGGACTATCTATTTGGAACATTGAACATTAATAGAGTGGAAATTCAATGTGCAGTAAATAATCATAAGAGTATAGCTATTCCCGAAAGACTGGGTTTTGTTAAAGAAGGGATCAAAAGGGAAGGACAATGGCTATATGACCATTATGAAGACTTGGTAACTTATAGCTTGTTAGCAAAGGATTGGAAAAAATAAAAAAGGCTGAGACAAAAGGCAATTAAATGAAAGATCCGAACTATATTCAATCGTCACATGAATGAGTTCGGATTTTTTTTGCTCTGAAAGATAAAAGGTATAAAATGTGAGCCTTTTTCAATTGAGAGAAGGGTTGTCTAGCTTCAGCGCCCAGCCCCTCGAGCGGCTTCGGCCCCCCTGCGGCGGCGACAGCCTCCTCGGTGGTCCTCCAGCCGTTTTCGGGGCTAAGCGGGGCGCTTCCGCTTTTCTTTTCAACATGCTTCGCTTTCCGTGGGCACGGCCTCAACTTCCTCGACAACTCATTCTTCGTTGTCTGCGGGATTTTCGGCTCGTGCTGTTCCCGCGACGCACAGGACGTGCTAGTGTCGACGTTGGCCACAGGACGTGGCCGGTTTTAGTCGACCAGGAGTCTCGCATGTTGACTACGTTAATTATCCTTTAGTCAATTGCTTGTCTTTTCCACCGTTCATATTTTTATGTCATAGTTGCAGCGCCCAGCCCCTCGAGCTGCTTCGGTCACCCTGCGGCTCAGGCAGCTATCCTCGGTGGTCCTCCAGCAGTTTTTGGGGCTAAGCGGGGCGCTTGCGCTTTTCTTATGAGTTCTTTTTAATGGATTGAAGTTTTTTTTCATAATCATCTTTAATGCTGCCTTCCCAGAGCTTTACTCCGCTGTGATGGGCGGCCCTTGAAATCATATGTCCCGATACAGGGGATGTCAGCAGAACAAAGATAATTCCAAGTATCAATTTCCCGCTGATAATATTGGCATCAAACAGCAGAAACAAAAATGCGGCAATTAAAATGCTGGCTACTCCAAGGGTTGCTGACTTTGTGGCGGCGTGCAGTCTTGTGAAAACATCAGGGAACCGCAATATGCCAACGGAACTGGATACAATGAAAAATGTCCCAATCATTAATAATAGACTAATGATGATTTCGATCAATGATAACACCCTTTTCTAAAAATTTTGCGAGTGCAATCGTACCAATAAACAATAAAATACCAATTAATAAAATGACATCATTTAATTTAGTTGTTACGAGATGGATGGCAAGGAGACCAGCGAGTGCCATTAAGTTCACTCCAATTGTATCCAATGCCACGGCTCTGTCCGGATTCGTGGGTCCCTTAACGACACGGTAAAGCAACAGTAAAATGGAGATCGACACGGCAATCAAGCAAATAACTGTAACCGTATTTAACAGGTTCAAACCGATGCTTTCCATCAGCGGGTCACCTCCATAATGGCTTTTTCAAAAGTTTCTTTTATGGCCTGGATTTCTTTCTCTACATCCGGTATATCCATTGCATGGATATAAATGGTGGACTGGTCTTCTGAAACGGCAATGGACAGGGTACCAGGAGTCAGAGTTATAAGATTAGCAAGCAGCGTTACTTCCCAGTTTCTTGTTAATTCAGTCGGGAGTGCAAAAATTCCTGGCTGAATATCCAGTTTAGGCTTATAAACCAGTTTAACAATGCTGATATTCGATAAAATTAATTCTTTAATAAACAGGAGAATTAAGCGAATGAACCGCCATATTCTTCGCATATAAAAGGTATCCGGAATAAAACGCTGCAGCATGAACAGCAGAAATATTCCAATCAGATATCCTGAAAAAAAAGATGAAAAGGAGTAAGACTCCTGCAAAAACATCCACATAAAAGCGATGATCAGATTTAAAACGATTTGAACAGCCATAACGGATTACTCCTTTAACACAGAGTTAATGTAGATATCACGATTCACCAGCATCTCAGATATATCTTCTATATGGGGATATATCCACTCGGCACCTGCTCCAAGTATAACCGAGATCAACACCAGAGACATAGCCGGCCAGAGGGAAGGGCTTTTTTTGTTGGGCACATTTTTTGAATCAGGTTCTTCTCCCCAAAATCCATAGATAAAAATACGAATCATGGACAGCAGGATGAGAAGACTGGATACTAGTCCGATGATGACCAGCAGAACCTGGTCCTTTTCAAAGCCAGCCTGCAGCAGGAGCAGTTTTCCAATAAATCCGCTGAATGGCGGAATCCCGGCCAATACAAGGGATGCGATGAAAAATGTCCAGCCCAGGTAAGGATAGCGGTGAATGATTCCGCCCATTTTCCGCAGATCTGAGGTGCCTGCTGCATAGACCAGGGATCCGATCAGCATAAACAAAGCTGCCTTAATAATCATATCATGAATTAAATAGTAGACGGCTCCTGCAATCCCTGTTTCGGAGAGTAAACCAATCCCCATCAGCATAAATCCGACAGCAGGAATGATATTGTAGACAATAATCAGTTTCACGTTATAGGTGGAAAGGGCACCAATAACTCCGAATACCATTGACAGAGCAGCCAGCCATAAAAACAGCTGCTGAATCATCGGCTCATGGATAAATATTAAAGAAAATACCCTTAAAATGGAATAAATACCTACCTTAGTCAGCAATGCTCCCAACAAAGTTGAAACGACAGGGTTAGGAACAATATAGGATTTAGGCATCCAATAATATAGAGGGAAGATGGCACCTTTTGAAGCAAATACAAAAAACAAAAGAATGCCGATTGTTGTCAGAATTCCACCCTGATCAGCTTCCTGTACCCGTTCTGCAATCTGGGCCATGTTTACCGTACCCACTACCGAATATAGAAAAGCTACCGTTGTTACAAATAACATGGAGGAAAAAAGGTTCAGTATCACATATTTAAATGATTCTCTCAGCTGAATTTTTTCTCCGCCAAGAATGATTAACCCATAAGAGGCCATTAAAAATACCTCGTAGAAGACAAAAAGGTTGAATAAGTCACCTGTCAGAAATGCACCAGAGACGCCACTGATCAGCAGAAAAAAGAAGGAGTAAAAATAATATTTCTCTTTTTGTTCATTTAAAACAGACTGAGCATAAAAGACTGAAAATGCCGCAATAATGTTTGTGGTGATAACCAGAAAAATCGATAATTGATCAGCGACTAAAATAATGCCATATGGTGCTTTCCAGTCACCGGTCTCCAGAATGACCGATCCGTTTTCAAGTACATACAGACCAATCCATAGTGAAGCCAGCAAATTCAATACGGCCATGAATTTAGAAAAAAATCGTACCAATGGCAGTTTCTTATGAAAAAAAGCTGCCAGAATTCCCGACAGAAGCGGAATGACAATTGGAAGTACTGCTAGATTGCTAATCATTTTCATTACCCCTTAATAATTCCATATTGTCTGTTTCGTTTAATACATAGGCCCGATAGGATAAAGCTAACAGAAAGCTGGTTACGCCAAAACTGATAACGATAGAAGTCAGGATTAATGCCTGAGGAAGCGGGTCAGTATAGTTTTCTGCTCCTTCAGTAAGAATGGGAGGAGCCCCCCGTTTTAGCTTCCCCATGGTCAAAATAAACAAATGGGCTCCGTGGGATATCAGTCCCGTACCAATTACGATCCGAAGTATTTGTTTTTGCAGCAGGTTATAAATTCCTGTTGCAAATAATATTCCTGCTAAAATTGACATTAGGATTTCCACAAGTCATTCACTCCCTGGTACGACGGTTTTTAATTAATCCATAGATGGCAAGCGCAGCAATTCCTAATACGGTGATTTCGAATAACGTATCCAATCCCCTCATATCCACTAAGATGACATTTACAATATTTTTACCGCCACCTAATGTATAGGAGGTTTCAACAAAATAACTGGATATCGGTTCAAACCACTTGCTGCTGTGGGCGCTGATTCCTACAGCCGTCATCAGTAATCCGAACAGTCCTGCTATGATCACATTAATGCCTCTCTCTTGTTTGTGATCATCTATTTTTCTTAATTCAGGCAAGTGGTAGAAAGCCAGTAAAAATAGTGCAACCGTTACGGTTTCAACAATTAGCTGCGTTAGAGCTAAATCAGGTGCACGGTAGATGACAAATAAAATAGATAAACCATAGCCTACAACACCGAGAATTAAGATCGCAGCAATACGATTAGACGTGTAGATGGTTCCGAATGCTGCAGCTGCCATTGTGACAGCAACCATAACTTCAGTTAGTGAAATAGGTGATACATCTGCGTTGCTGATGGAAAATCCATCGGTTACCCAGAGGAACGTAAAAGAAACGGCTATCATAGCCAGTAAAATCAACCGAACATATCTTCTTAAGGAACCGTTCATGTATCCTCTGGTCACTGATTCGGAGAATTGATAAATTCCCTCTACTGTCTGATCATATACCCGGTTTAGACTCCATTTTTCAGGAAACAGGTCATATACACGCGACCATTTATGACGTGTAAAAGCTAACAGAGCACCTGCTCCCACAACGGCCATACTCATATAGAATGGTGTATTAAGGCCATGCCAGAAGGCGATATGTTTATGGATTGCATCACCATATATGGCTTTTGCTGTCTGGGCCAGGAGCGGTTCATTCACAACGTTAGGGAACAGACCAATGAGAATGACGCCCCCTATCAGCAGGACAGGTGAAGCCAGCATGCCCCATGGAGCCTCATGGGGTTTTTTAGGAAGTTCATTGATGTTAAGGCGTCCCCGGAATGTGCCAAAAAAGAAATACATCGAATAGACAAAAGTGAAAATACTTCCCAGTACAGCCAGATATGGAATGGCTGCTGCCAGGGCATCCAAAAATGGCAGTCCGAATCCTCCGATGTCCAGAGAGGAATCAAAGAACATTTCTTTACTATAGAACCCATTTAAAAATGGCAGAGGTACGCCAGCCATCGAGAACGTTCCAAAGATGGCGAGAGTGGTTGAAACAGGCATTAATGCCATGAGACCACCGAGTTTGCGAATATCCCGTGTACCGGTTTCGTGATCCACAATCCCTGCAACCATAAACAGGCTTCCCTTAAACGTAGCATGATTCAAGATGTGAAACACAGCTGCGAACACAGCCGCTTTTGTTCCAAAACCCAGCATGGTCATAATCATGCCGAGCTGACTGATGGTTGAGAAAGCCAAGATTCCTTTTAAATCGGTTTGCCGAACCGCCATAAAAGAACCCCAGCATAATGTAATAATACCTATTCCGCTCACAACCATAAAAAAGGCAGGTTCTCCGGCCAATATAGGAGAGAAGCGGGCAATTAAGTATATACCGGCTTTAACCATGGTAGCAGAGTGCAGATAAGCACTTACAGGTGTAGGCGCTTCCATCGCATCTGGGAGCCAGATATGGAATGGAAATTGGGCCGATTTTGTAAAAGCTCCAAGAAAAAGGAATACAAGAATTAAAGGAAAGTAAGGACTATTGATAATCATTTCCTTATGTTCAATCATGGCCCGAATACTGGCTGTTTCGGCTGTCATAGAAAGGAGAATGATTCCGCCTAATAAACTTAGACCGCCGAATACAGTAATGAGCATCGATTTCAGTGCGCCGTATCTGGATCTTTCCCTGTGATGCCAGTATCCGATCAGTAAGAATGAAGACAGGGAAGTAAATTCCCAGAATGTGTATAGAACAAATACATTGTCAGACAGCACGACTCCAAGCATAGCGGACATAAAAAGCATTAAATAGATATAAAAATGTCCGAGCTTTTCTGAACGGTCCAGGTAATAGATCGAATATAGAAGAACAAGGGTTCCGATTCCGCTAATGAGCAGAGCAAATAGTAAACTTAAACCATCCAAATATAAATCAAAATGTATGTTTAATGAAGGAATCCAGGGGTATGTTTCACGAACTGGTGTCAATTCTGTACTTATGAATTGTAAAAAATAGATAAAAATAATGAAGGGAATGGGTAGGAGGAACCAACCCGTATGTATTCGGTGTTTCCATTTATCGAGAAAGGGAATAAAAAAAGTTGCGATTAGTGGTCCCATGACTGCATAGATCATCTTTTAAGCCTCCCTTGAGCTGTTATGTTTATTTTTGATAATTAATTGCATCCACTTCATTGTAATAAAAAATTGAACTCTCCTTCAACTTAAATATTTCCAGAAAAATAAAAAACCTTATCACGTCTGTGATAAGGAATGCGAATAATCAATGAAATCAGCTTGTTTGCTTAATTTTATGAGATAAATTCCTTCTATGAATTTCATCTTCAATTAATTTTATAAATTCTTCACTTAAGTTTAACTCATTCGCTTTGTGATAAGACTCTATCAATAGCTCGTCCGATAAATGTTTCATAGTGATCGCCTCACCCGGGCTGCTCACCTCCTGTAAAAGACTCTCTTCATACCAGAAATCGAGAGCGCGTGAACTAGATATGAACTAAAAAATGTTAATTTAACTGTATCATGAAAAAGGAACATAGACAATATGTTCGCTATCCACACAGAGCTGTGAATAACATGTGGGTTATTTTCTGTTTTAACTTATAAAACGTTGATACATGGCTGTTGATATTGTTGATAAAGTTATCCACAGGATGAATTTTGATACAAATTGTCGAAAGGTTTTTGTAATGATTGCCGGATATAGTTGCATATAGTGAAAGATTTTGCCTCGCTGAGGTAAACTTTTCTTTGAAAGGTCATAGCAAATCTTATATGATGTTAGAGTAACTTGTCTTATTTTTTGAACTAAATGGGGTGAATGGTTTTGTTACATAAATTTCTGCCGGATGAACAGGCCGATTCAGTCTTTGAAATCACACCGGAACATTTAAAGGCGAAAGGCATACGGGGTATCATTACAGATTTAGATAATACCCTTGTTGCCTGGGATCAGGAAAACCCAACTGAAAAAGTGCTGGATTGGTTTCAAATGATGCAGAATCATGGGATGAAAGTGACAATCCTTTCAAATAATGATAAAAAGAGAGTATCCAGGTTTTCTGAACAGCTCGATATTCCCTTTATTTACAGAGCGAGAAAACCATTGGCCAGAGCCTTCAGAAAGGCTCAGAATCAAATGGGATTACAGCAGGAAGAAGTCGTCGTAATCGGTGATCAGCTGTTAACAGATATACTGGGAGGGAATATGGCCCGATATCACACCATTCTGGTCGTTCCAATTTCTGATACAGATGGTTTCGTAACAAGAATCAACCGTATGATTGAACGGAGAATCTTACACTGGATGAAAAAAAGAGGTTTGATTTCCAGGGAGGAATAGATAATGTCTGAGATTGTTTGTCAGGGATGCGGCGCTGTCATACAGACGGAAGATCCTAATAAACCGGGGTATGCACCGGCATCAAGCTTGAAACGGGAAGATATCATTTGTCAGCGATGTTTCCGCTTAAAACATTATAATGAAGTTCAGGATGTATCCTTAAGGGATGATGATTTCTTAAAAATGCTTCATGAAATAGGAAGCAAAACAGCATTGATTGTTAAAATTGTTGACATTTTTGATTTTAATGGGAGTTTTATACCGGGGCTTCCGCGCTTTACCGGAAATAATCCCATCGTGCTGATAGGAAACAAAGTGGACCTGCTGCCAAAATCAACGAACTATAACAAGGTAAAACAATGGCTTCGAAAATCGGCCAAAGATCTGGGATTAAAGGTGCAGGATGTATTTCTTGTATCGGCTAAAAAAGGTATTGGCATGCAAAATGCTGCTGAGGTGATTAATGAACTGCGGAATGGTCAGGATGTGTATGTGGTGGGTTGTACAAACGTAGGGAAGTCCACATTCATCAATCATTTAATTGAACAGTCAACCGGCGAACCGGATGCCATTACGACATCTTATTTTCCGGGAACTACACTTGGCTTTATTGACATTCCGCTTGATGATGGGACATCCATGTATGACACGCCCGGAATCATTAATCATCATCAGATGGCTCATTATGTATCAGAGAAGGACCTTAAGAAGATCACGCCTAAAAAAGAAATTAAACCGAGAGTATACCAGTTAAATGAAGATCAGACCCTTTACATTGGGGGGCTGGCAAGGATGGATTATGAAAAGGGAGGAAAGCATTCCTTTGTATGTTACTTTTCCAATGAACTTATGATCCATAGGACAAAGCTGGATAATGCAGATACGCTTTATGAAAAACATCTTGGAGATTTATTGACTCCCCCAGATGAAGAAACAATGGAAAATCTGCCTCCTTTAAAACCTCATACGTTTCATATTGATGAGGATAAAACCGATATTGTCTTTTCCGGATTAGGCTGGATCACTGTCCCTAAAGGCGGAGTGACCGTTACAGCTTATACTCCAGAAGGTGTCAGAACAGCTCTAAGGCCATCCTTAATTTAAAGGAGGTGGTGGCAAATGGGATGCTTTTTCGGGGTAATTGGCCATCCAATTAGACATTCCCTTTCACCGTGGATTCATGAACATTTTTTGAACATGACGAAAAAGAATGGAATATATCGTGCGATTGATATACCCGGACAGGAACTTTCGCGGACACTGGAGACGTTAAAAAAAATAGGAATCGATGGGTTTAATATCACGGTTCCCCATAAAGAAAACGTGATCAAGTATTTAGATGAACTCGATCCGCTTGCAGAAAAAATGGGAGCAGTAAACACGGTCGTCTGCCAAAACGGAAAATGGATCGGGTATAACACCGATGGGAAAGGGTACATCCGCTCGCTCAACTCTCAATATCCTGATGTATTTGAGGATAAAACAAATAAAAACGTATTAATTCTTGGCGCAGGCGGAGCAGCCCGGGGCATATATTTTGCCCTTATAGATGAAGGGTTTGCCAGGGTAGATGTGGCGAACCGGACGATGGAAAGGGCACGTCAGCTTCAATCCGACCAAATATCAACACAGATTCTTGCACTCCAGGACGCACAAGAAAGGCTTGATGAATACGATTTAATCATCCAAACAACGAAAACAGGCATGCATCCGAATGTAGACGAACAGGTTATTGGCATAACAGGATTGAAGGAAAGCTCCATCGTGAGTGATATTGTCTACAATCCGATTGAAACAGCATTTTTACAGAATGCTAAACGTGCCGGAGCCAGGATTCATTACGGACACGGCATGCTTTTATATCAGGCAGCCTTTGCCTTTGAGCTATGGACAGGTATCCATGTCGATCCAGAATCATTAATGGACCCATTAGAAGATAAACTGAAAGGTGGATTTTGATGCTAACGGGAAAACAAAAAAGGTTTTTGCGTTCTATGGCCCATCATTTGACCCCGATTTTTCAAGTGGGAAAAGCAGGTGTCAATGAAAATATGGTTAACCAGATTGAAGAGGCCCTGGAAAAACGGGAACTGATTAAAGTGAGTATATTACAGAACTGTTTTGAGGATAAAGGTGAAATTGCACAGGAAATTGCAGATGGTGCAGGCTGTGAAATTGTACAGATCATTGGGAACACCATCGTTCTATATAAGGAATCGAAAGAAAACAAAACCATTGAATTGCCGTAGGGACTGATCGGACATGAAGAATGTTGGATTATTAGGGGGAACGTTTGATCCGCCGCATATCGGGCACCTCATTGTGGCTCAAGAGGTGCTGCACAAGCTTAGTCTGAATGAAATATGGTTTATTCCATCACATATACCTCCCCACAAGGACAAAGCGAATACATCAGCGTCACATAGGCTGAACATGCTTAAAAAAGCTGTTAATAGCGAGCCCCAGTTTAAAATAGACCCCATTGAGCTGACAAGAGGGGGAGTTTCGTATACGATTGATACCATCAAGGAATTGAGAAAGCTCCATCCTGATCATCAATTTACCTTTATTATTGGAGCAGATATGGTAGAATATTTGCCGAAATGGCATCAAATTGACCAGCTGAAAAAGATGGTTCAGTTTGTTGGAGTCAAACGGGAGGGGTATCAGCTTGAAGAAAGGGAGTCCGTCAAAATTGTTGATATTCCCGGCATTGATATTTCTTCAACGGAGCTGAGGAAACGTTTCAGAGCAGATCAACCGACGAAATATTGGCTGCCTGAAAGCGTCGAAAAGTATATAAGGGAGCATGGGTTATATGGATGTAAAAAAAGCTCTGCAAATCGTTAAACCTTATTTGAAACCGGATCGATTTGAACATACAAAGCGGGTCGTGGTCACAGCCGTCAAACTGTCTGAATGGTATGGAGAAGATGTAAATAAGGCTGAAATCGCAGCCGCTTTTCATGACTATGCAAAAAATCGGCCAAAGGAATATTTGAAACGCTGGATTACGAAAGAGAAAACTCTGCCCAAAGATTTGCTTTATTTTCATCACGAATTGTGGCATGGTCCTGTTGGTGCATTGCTGGTTGAACGGGAATTTGGCATTGCCGATTCGGATATCCTGAATGCGATCCGTTATCATACAACCGGAAGAATATCAATGACAAAACTGGAGAAAATCGTTTTTTTGGCTGATTATATCGAACCCGGAAGAAAATTTCCAGGGGTAGATATGGCAAGAAGCCTCGCCAGAGAGGATCTGGATCAGGCATGCCAATTTGCCTTAAAAAATACCATTCAATTTTTAATGGAAAAGCAGCAGCCGATTTATCCGGATACGTTTTTTGCGTATAATGATCTGACGTCAAAACTAAATCGTTAATTGGAGGGTTCGTTAGATGAATAGCAAGGAGTTAGTTCTTTTAGCTGCGAATGCGTGTGATGATAAACGAGCGGAAAATATTGTTGTACTGGATATGAAACATGTATCCCTGATTGCAGACTATTTTTTAATTTGTCACGGAAACAGTGAACGGCAGGTACAATCCATTGCCCGGGAAATTAAGGATCAGGCTGAGGAAAAGGGAATTGACGTGAAGCGTATGGAAGGATTCGATCATGCCCGCTGGGTGCTGGTGGACCTCGATGATGTAGTGTGTCATATTTTCCACAAAGATGAGCGGGAGTACTATAACCTCGAACGATTATGGGGAGATGCCCGGGAAGTGCCAGTTGAGGATGAGCTTATGACAGGAATGAATGAACAGCAATGAATTATGGAAACTTTGCCTATATCTACGATTTGCTGATGGAAGATGCCCCTTATCAAGATTGGGTTCATTTTACTGAAGAAATGCTAGAAAAGGTTGGATTCCAGCCTGAAACCATTGTTGATCTGGGTTGCGGAACGGGAGAAATCACCCTGAGACTGGCCGGGAAGGGTTTCAGGATGACCGGGGTTGATCTGTCCAGTGACATGCTCTCGGTGGCAGCACAAAAATCGTTCGAACAAAATTTATCGATACAGTGGGTGAAACAGGATATCCGAAAGCTTGACACTCCGATCAAATACGATCTGGCTATCAGTTTTTGCGATGTGTTCAATTACCTGACAGAGGAAGAACAGCTGCTGAATGCATTTAAACGTGTTTTTGAAAGTTTGCAAGAGGATGGCATGTTTTTGTTTGATGTTCATTCACGATCATATATCAACGATTTTTTAGCCGGAAAAACCTTCGCTGAGGTTTACGATGAAATTTCGTATATCTGGTTTTGTCACCCCGGGGAACTGGAGGATATGGTTGAACATGATTTAACATTTTTTCTCAAGACCCCAAACACGGGTACATATAGACGGTTTCAGGAATATCATGTTCAGCGGACATTTTCACCTGATGTCTATAAACTATGTCTTCATAAATCTGGATTTGAGGTCGTGGGAGTTTATAGTGATTTTCAGCTTCAGGAGCCAGATGACCGGAGTGACCGGATCTTTTTTGTATGCCGAAAAAAGAAAAACGGGTAAATGTGTGTTTCATGTTTTACCGGGAGTGCCGAATATCATTTTTGTACGTCTTCATACTGCATTCCAGCCAGCGTTTTTAAAGCCTCAGAAAGAAGCCCCGGTCATGCAGTTTCCATTTGACCGGGTTCAAATCTGTCATTGGCTGCTGAATAGCTTGGTGATATATTTTTTGGGATAAAAGCAGGAAATAAGACTGACCAGGTCGAATCAAGTTAATGTCAGATGGACAATTGATCTAATATTTTATCCTGATCATCATAATATTTTTGATGGGTAGCCTGAAACATTCGATGAAACATATCTCCGACTTCTTTCTCAAGGACTTCAATTCCAGCTCCAGTGACACCTCCTTTGACAGTCACTTTCTTTTCTAAATTTTCCAATGTATAATACCCCTTCTCCATAAGCTTTCCGTATCCTACGATCATTTCCTGAGCGAGTTCCATAGCTGAATCATAGTCGATGTCTGTTTCTTCGCACGCAGCCTGGATCATTGCTTGAATCAGAAAACTCAAAAATGCCGGACCACAGGAAACGATATCTGAAGCAACCCTTGTAATGCTGTCATCAATGATGACGGGCCGTGAAAACAATTTGCAGCTTTGAATCAGATATTCCTTCAGATTTTGTTCAATCCTATCTCCGAAACTTAGAAGTGTCACGCCGTTTAAGCCCCTGTTCGTTATGCTTGGGATGATTCTGGCTGTCTGGCAGGGCAGTTCTTCTTCAAGCTGACGGACTGATATTGGGCTAGTTATCGAGATTACACATTGCTCTTTTTTCAGTTTGGGCCGGATTTTCCGAACCAATGGGAAAACATCCAGCGGTTTAACACAAATAAAGATAATGTCACACATACTTACAACCTTTTCAGGTGTTGGACAAACATTTATATCAGGATAATCCGTTTTTAAATCAAAAGCCTTCGAAAGGGTACGGTTATGAATATATACATGCCCGGGGTCTGTGACACCGCTATTGATAAAAGCATGTATTAACACTTTACCCATATTTCCTGTTCCTATAATTCCCCACTTCATAAGACACTTCCCTCCTTTTAACCCATGATTGTCTCCTACATATGTATGTGGAAAATCAAACTTTTATGAAAGAAAGGTGCGGTGCATATGATCAAAAAGAAAGATCAGCTGTTTTATTTTGTTATAACTGTATTGGCAATGGCTTTTGGCGTCATAACCCTGTGGCCGCGTTCTGACCCGGATGCTGTCAGCGTGGAGCCGGTGGAGGCGCATCGATTAGAAAACGATTCTCAGGATGAAAAAACTGAGACGGAAATGATTACTCCCATAATTATGGTCGATGTTAAAGGAGCTGTTCAATACCCCGGAGTATATGAAACGACTGCAGATGCAAGGGTAAAAGATGTGATTGAAATGGCAGGAGGGATGACCGGTGACGCCAATCAGCAGTCGGTCAACCTTGCCCAGAGGGTATATGATGAAATGGTGATTTATGTTGCGAGTAATGATGAAAACGAAGTGATGCAAATTCAAGTAGGATTTGAAAGTGGAAAGGTGAGGATCAACACAGCTGAAAAGGGGAAAATTGAGTCCTTGCCAGGAATAGGCCCCTCAAAAGCGGAAGCGATTATTCAATATCGGAAAGAGCACGGACCATTTAAAAAGCTGGAAGATCTTTTAAATGTTTCCGGCATTGGCCCTAAAACTCTTGAAAAATTAAAAGAGTGGATAATCATACCGTAGATGATTGACGAACCATGTCATCGTTGGTTAAACTTTACTTCAAGCTGGTGTAGAATAATCCTGAAATTTAAAAAGGTGGTCGTTAGAGTTGGAGCGTATATCATGGGATCAATATTTTATGGCACAGAGTCATCTGCTGGCGTTAAGAAGCACCTGTAATCGTCTGGCTGTGGGGGCAACCATTGTCAGGGATAAGCGGATCATTGCAGGAGGATATAATGGCAGTGTTTCTGGAAGCGTACACTGTGTTGATGAAGGGTGCTATGTCATTGACGGACACTGCGTGCGTACCATTCATGCAGAAATGAATGCGCTGCTTCAGTGTGCAAAGTTTGGGGTTCCGACAGACGGTGCTGAAATCTATGTCACCCACTTTCCTTGTCTCCATTGCAGCAAATCCATTATTCAGAGCGGAATTAAAGCGGTCTATTATGCAGAAGATTATAAAAATCATCCTTATGCTGTTGAACTTTTTGAAGAAGCAGGGGTCCATGTGGAAAAGGTGGAACTGGAATATTTGCAGGTGGATACCAATCCGAAAGAGAAGGTATTATTCATTGCAAAGTTATTGAATCATCTGGAAAGGGCAGGCATATCGGAAGAAGAAATACATGATCTTCGCAAAGAGGCGGATCACTTGTTTACCACACTTGAATAACCGGAGCTGAACCATGAAGGGGAAATGGCATTATATAGCTTTTTTAGCTTTTATGGTTACTTTGTGGGGAAAAGAAAAATGGCCGGGATATTTAGCGTTTTGCGTACTGCTGTTGCTTTATTGGCCACTTGGCCGGATTTCCCGGCTGTTTTTTTCCATTAGTCTTGGAGCCATTATCGTATATACGGCCCTCGCACTGAATAGTCCTACCATATCCTACCCGGAGAAGGAACTGCCTCAAAAAACCGTAACCATTCATGGAACAATTATGACCTCTCCTGAAATCTTACCCCCGCGCATCTCCTTTGTATTGAAAGATCACTCCTCAAATGTTCAGACCAAGGTATATGTAAATCCTCCATTAGATTCTTCTTTCCAAAACATCTATCAGCGAGGAGCAATCTGTGAAATATCCGGTCATCTGACTGTTCCTGAAAAGGCAAGAAACCCGGGGAATTTTGATTACCGGGAATATTTAAATCAGCAGGGGATTACCTATGTACTGTTTTCAGAGGGGATCGGCAATTCCTGTGATGGGCAGTCTCTCCTGGCTTTTGGCGACCAGCTCCGTTATCAAATTCTCCAGTTTTTAAAGAGGCAATATTCAAGGGAAACCTTTAGCTGGATCAAAGCTCTCGTATTCGGAAGTGATGATCTGCTCCCTGAAGAGACGATTGAAGCATTCCGGACGTGGAACCTGGCTCATTTACTCGCCATATCAGGGCTGCACACAGGTCTTGTCATTCTGTTTTTTTATGGAATAGGGAAATATGCGCTGCGTTTGACTGAAACCCATGTAAAGATTTTTTTAATGGTTACTTTGGCTGTGTTTTTATGGATGGCAGGTGCGAATCCACCTGTTTTCCGGGCAGTTATGATGGCAGAATGTATCCTTCTTTTATCTTTTTTCAAAAAACATCCTCCCATAAGTGATGTACTCAGCCTGATTGCGATTCTTTTTATGCTGTTCCGCCCTTCCATCGTATTTAACATAGGTTTTCAATTTTCATTTCTGGTCACGTATGTCCTCGTGTTTTCAAAGGATATTTTGCTAAAAAATCCTTCACTGATCTGGAAGTCCGTCTATATCAGTTTTATCAGTCAAATGGTGCTGATTCCGCTCCAGCTATATTATTTCTATTACATCAACCCTTTATCCTTATTTATAAACTTATTTATTGTCCCTTATTTTTCCTTTGTTGTCATTCCTGTTTTATTAATTTTTGTTATTTGTGCATGGTTACCGGCACAGGTTATTCATATGCTTGACAACCTATTTATTCAAGTCCATGAAAAGGTAATCCAGCTGATCCATCTGGCTGAATCCTGGTATGACGGGGTATGGGTAATTGGCAAAATCACATGGCTGTCGGTGATGTTATATTTGTTCCTGTTTTACTGGTTTATGAACAGTTGGGAATACCGGAAGTTTCGGAGATCGTTTTATACTGGCTGTTTATTGGTTTTGTTATTGTTTTCAGAGAGCATTAGTCCATACTTTTCTGAAGAAGGAAGCATTACCATGCTGGATGTTGGACAGGGAGATGCGCTGGTTATTGAGCTCCCGTACCGTAAAGAGGTGATCATGATTGATGCAGCAGGAACCGGTCATTCTACGGATAATAAGACGTTTCAATATCAAATTAAACCTTTTTTATGGTCAAAAGGAATTAAGCAGATTGACCATTTAATCCTGACTCACTTTGACCAGGATCATTCCGGCAGTGCAGAGGAGATCCTCACACATTTTCAGGTCCGCCATATCTATACACACCCGTTTTATCAGGAGCAGGAATTTCAAGAACATATTTCTTATACTGAAGCCATTCATCATACATTATACAGAGGCTTAATGCTCCAGTTTCCCCCTTATGAATTATATGTTCTGAATCCTGATCCATATAGAGAATATGATTCAGAAAATAACCGGTCTGTTGTCCTTTATGGGGTCTTTGGAGGAACTTCTTTTTTGTTTACCGGTGATATTGATGCAATAACCGAGGAGAATATTTCCATTCACTATCCGGAACTGGATGTTAACGTGCTAAAGGTTTCCCATCATGGGAGCAAATATTCAACATCTGAGGTATTTCTTAATCACCTTTCCCCTGACATTGCCTGGATTTCAGCAGGAGCGGACAATCGCTATGGACATCCTTCATGGGAGGTGATTAAGCGCCTGGAAGGAAAGAAGATCCGTATTTTTCGAACGGATCAGCATGGGGCCATTATTTTTCAATTTAATCATCAGTCAGGAACATTTTTGAGGATGAATCCATAAGATACGAGTAAAGATGAAAAAAAAGAGAGACTGCTTACACAGTCTCTCTTTCTGTCCATAGATGAATTAGGAACCGATTGCTTCAAAGATGGTTCCAATAAAGAAAATTAAAAGGAAGAAAATGAATGAAAATCCAAATCCTTTAATGGAGTCTACTACATCGTTATTTTTGGATTGTACATCTTTTTCAAATTCATTCACGGTTACCCCTCCTATACCATTTCCTAGTATAAGCGATTCTTCTTGAAAAATCTATATGTTAATTAAAATTTCAAAAAACGTTTCCAATTACTGTTTTGTAAAGAGTTAACACCTATATTTTTTCTAAGCAAACACATTCTAATAACAGATAGCAAACATCGTCTGAAAGACAGCTTCCCGGGACTGTGTTTTCAGGCGTTCATATAGATTTTGGGGGAGATGGTTCTGCCATTTCCCTCTTTAATTTTTTCTTGCTCTTTATATGAAGAAACTTTACCATAAAATTAACATAATTGTTGGAGTGAGCAGAAATGACTTACATACAGACCATGAAAGACCTGGCTCAGAACAAAATATTTCCCGTTTATTTATTATACGGAAATGAGACATATTTATTACAAAACGTCCAACAAAAAATTATTGCTGCAGTATTGGACAACCCGGAGCAGAATATGAATTATTCTGTTTTGGATATGGAAGAAGTCCCTGTACAGGACGCTATACATGATGCGGAAACATTTCCGTTTTTTGATGAAAAAAAAGTTATTATGTTAAAGAATTCCACTTTTTTCAAACCTGTTCCTGACAAAGGATCTGTGGAACATGATTTAAAAGTGCTGGCTGCCTATCTGGAAAATCCCGTGGATTATACCGTTCTAGTGTTTATTTGTCCATACGAAAAAGTTGACGAAAGAAAAAAAGTCCTTAAGCTGATAAAAGAAAATGGACAAGTCGTTCCATGTCAGGAACCGAAAGAAAATGAGCTGTATCAGTGGATAAAACTGATGGCAGAGGATTTAAACATTAAAATGGATCAGGATGTCATCCCATTGCTTATCGAAGAAATTGGAACAGACTTAATGGCTTTAAGCAAGGAACTTGAAAAACTGTCATTATATGCGGAGGATGGGAAATCCATATCGAGAGAAACTGCGGAAGCTTTAATTTCCAGGCATGTACAGTCAAGCGGTTTCAAAATGATTGATGCGGTGATGAACAATCAGCTGTCAAAGGCGATTTCCATGTATAAGGGTTTACTGAAACAAAGTGAGGAGCCTATTGCGCTACTTGCCCTGTTAGCATCCCAGATTCGGCTGATTTTACAGAGCAAAATCCTGAAGAATAAGGGTTATACCGGAAACCAGATTGCCAAACAGTTAAAAGTACACCCCTTTCGGGTAAAAATGGCACTGGAACGGGAAAAATATTTTGCCATGGATAAACTGCAGCATATGATTGATCTTTTAACCCGGACTGATGACCAGATCAAAAGGGGAGAGATGGACAAGGAATTAGCTATCGAATTACTGTTATATGAACTCATTCAGTCAAATAAAAAATCTTCATAAATATATGTTCCTTTTAACGCGAAGCGGCTGTCTTAGAATGTTTTTATTGAAATGAAAAAACGATCCATTTTCCGGATCGTTTTTTTAATGGCATCTGTTATGCGCTGATTTTTGCAACTTTTTTCATTAGACTGGACTTTTTGCGGTCACCGTTGTTTTTATGAATAATGCCTTTTTGTACACATTTATCGATTTTGCTGATTGCTTGCTTAAGTACTTCCTGAGCCTGTTCAGCTTCTTTTTTCTCAATCAGGCTTTCTACTTTTTTGATGTACGTACGCATTTCTGTTTTCATGGAAAGATTGCGTAACCGACGCACTTCATTCGTTTTTGCACGCTTGATGGCTGATTTAATGTTTGCCATGTTTTCACCTCCCGAATGTATTTAGCTGAATTTCATTGCGTTATTTGAACATGAGACATTTTACCAGAGTAAACCCAAGTTTTCAATAGTACCTCCAAGAATTTTTCACACCGTATAAAGTTCGCTGGAAGGGGGAAACCTTTTAGTAAAAAAATGGAGGTTGTGTGGATGGCCGAAACTGAAGAAAAATACCAGGTTCGAACAGACCTTGCCCTTGAAGCGCGGGAAATGGTCCAGGAGCAGGAAGAAAAGGATACGGGAGAAATTGACGGGGTTCGGATTAAAGAACGAAAACAAGGAGATATCAAAGTCACATATGTTGATATTTCAGAAACGGGTGCTCAAAAAATCGGCAAAAAAGCAGGCACCTATTTAACCATTGAAACCCAGAGTATTCGGACAGGAGATACAAAAAGTCAGGATGAGACATCTAAGCTGTTATCAAGGGAATTAAGCAAATACTTAAGGTCATTAAATATTCAACCGAATGCGTCATGCTTAATTGTTGGTCTCGGGAACTGGCAGGTTACACCAGATGCTCTAGGTCCTATGACGGTTGAGAGAGTTATGGTTACGAATCATCTGTTCAGTCTTCGTCCCGAAGAAGTATCTGAAGGGTATCGTCCTGTTTCGGCAGTTGCTCCTGGTGTTATGGGGATAACTGGAATCGAAACAAGTGATATTATTTTCGGGATCGTTCAAAAAGTGAAGCCGGATTTTATTATTGCTATTGATGCCCTTGCGTCCAGGTCTATTGAAAGGGTCAATGCTACCATTCAAATTTCTGATACAGGTATTCATCCTGGATCAGGAATTGGAAATAAACGAAAAGAGTTGAGTAAAGATACACTTGGCATTCCTGTGATTGCCATCGGGGTGCCTACTGTTGTAGATGCAGTCACCATTACCAGTGACACGATTGACTTTCTGTTGAAACACTTTGGAAGAGAATTAAAGGATAAAGATAAACCATCAAGGGCACTCGCTCCAGCTGGGATGGTTTTTGGGGAAAGGCGACAACTGACAGAAGAAGATTTGCCGGAAGAGGAACATCGAAAGACTTTTCTTGGAATCGTTGGACAGCTTCCTGAGGAAGAAAAGCGGAAGCTCATTCAGGAAGTGCTGAACCCCCTTGGACATAATTTAATGGTGACCCCAAAAGAAGTGGACGGTTTCATAGAAGATATGGCTCATTTAATTGCAGCGGGCATTAATGGTGCATTACATGAAGCCATTCAGCGTGACTCGGCTCAAAAGTATACAAAATAAAAACGATTGGTTCTATTTCCTGAATCAAGTCCATATAGATTTAGTAGAGTTGCTAGAATTTGATTCAGGAAGGATGGAACCATGAGATCTAAATTTCTCAGCAGGAAAAGGGGAATCATCAAAAATCTCTATCAAAGAAGCAGTCTAGCAGTCATTGGCATTTTTCTGATTTTTATCGCCGTAGGAATACTGACCACCATTCCAACGGCTTACCGGCTGTCCTCGCCTGATATTCAGCAGTGGACAGAAGAAATAGAAGGGTCGGCCTATCTTTATCTCTTTTCATTGGAGAATCGTCTCTTCAGAGAGGCATATCCGGATGAGTCCCGGCAGATTCAATTTTTCCCCCTTCTGTTTCAGATGGCTACCAAAATTAAGCCTGATGATCCGAGGAGTTTATTAGGGCGGGAAATTCCGGGTTTTTCTATTTATGACAGTAAAATCATTGTAGCTGGAGAAGGAACAGATTATACTACTCTGCCTATTGAATCATCACCGCCAATGGAAGTCCTGGAAAAGGATCATAAAGCGACGGTGGAAGAGAAAGAGCCAGATCTTCCTGAACCGGACCAGCTGGAGAAGGAATTAACGACAAACGGAAGACAGGTAGTTTTTATCTATTCTACCCATAACCGGGAATCATTTTTGCCTCACTTGCCTGAGGCGAAAATTGCAGATGAAGCGTTTCACCCGGAGGTCAATATCACCCTTGTAAATGAGCGTCTTGCCAAAAGCCTTGAAAACTATGGTATTGGTGCAGTTGCTGATCAAACCGATATTTATCAGGATTTATTAAAAAATAACTGGGACTACTCACAGTCTTATCAAGCTTCGAGATCAGTAGTAGCATCAGCTATCCAAACCAACAAAGATATCCAATTTGTGTTTGACCTTCACCGTGATGCTCAGCCCAGGGAGATTACAACCAAAACCATTAATGGAGAGGACTATGCCAGGGTAATGTTTATCATAGGCAGAGAGAACCCTAACTATGAACAAAATATTAAGTTAGCGACAGCCCTGGATGAGATGCTGAATAAAAAGTATCCGGGAATAAGCCGGGGAGTAGAGGCTAAAGGCGGACCCGGGAACAACGGCGTCTATAATCAGGATTTATCCAGCAATGCTATTCTGATTGAATTTGGCGGAGTAGAAAATCGATTAAATGAACTTTACCGTACGGCTGATGTTTTTGCGGAAGTGTTCAGTGAATATTACTGGCAGTATAAAAAGGTGAACACTGAGGAAGGGGAAGAGTAATGTGATACGGTTTACGCTGTTATTTCTTGTCATGACGGTTTTATTTTTAAGTGGCGTCATCGTAGGGTTTGATCAGGCAGGAGAAGGAATTGAGAACATTCGGGGAGATTTTCTGAATCAATATGATGCTGTTCAAATTCACAAAAAAGATCAGGAGCCGATTGAAATTCAAGTAATGGGCCGGACGCTGGAAGAGAAAAAAGTGCAATATCAAAAAATTGAAAATGATCACATGACAGAAAAGCTGGCCTTTGCGATGGAAAAGGGAGTGAAATGGTTTTACAATCAGGTGATTCAGGGGGTATATAAAATTTCTGAATTGCTCTATCGGATCTAATTCATCAATGGTTATCCTCCAGCAGTCTGCGGTGCTAAACAGGGCGCCTGCGCTTTTTGATAAAATACAATTGAATATTAAATTTGCTACTGCTATAATCAAAGCTAGCAATTGTTGGCGATTAAAGTAGGAGTGATAACCTTGACTGAACGTAAACAAAGCAATATTCGGAATTTCTCCATTATCGCTCATATCGATCATGGGAAATCAACCCTCGCCGACCGGATTCTTGAAAAAACAAAAGCTCTTTCTCAGCGGGAAATGAAAGAGCAGTTTTTGGATGCAATGGATCTAGAACGGGAGCGGGGAATTACAATCAAATTAAATGCTGTGCAATTAAAATATACGGCCAAAAATGGCGAAGACTATATTTTTCATTTAATTGATACTCCGGGTCATGTGGATTTTACCTATGAAGTTTCCCGGAGCCTTGCCGCCTGTGAGGGAGCCATTCTCGTGGTGGATGCTGCACAGGGAATTGAAGCACAGACACTGGCGAATGTATATTTAGCCCTGGATAATGACCTGGAAATTATTCCGGTTATCAATAAAATTGACCTTCCAAGTGCAGACCCGGATCGGGTGAAGAAAGAAATTGAGGATGTAATAGGGATTGATGGAGACGAAGCCATCCTGGCCTCTGCAAAAGACGGAATCGGCATTGAGGAAATTCTCGAAAGAGTCGTGGAGCGTATCCCTGCTCCGGATGGAGACCCTAAAGAACCCTTGAAAGCCCTTATTTTTGACTCCTTATACGACCCTTACCGGGGGGTTGTGACATATATCCGAGTAAAGGAAGGCAGGGTAAAAGTCGGTGACAAAATTAAAATGATGGCAACCGGCAAAGAGTTTGAGGTCAACGAAATCGGTGTATTTAACCCCAAGCCTGTACCTAAGGATGAACTGTCTGTCGGGGATGTAGGTTATCTTACAGCCTCTATTAAAAATGTAAGTGATACCAGGGTGGGGGATACGATTACACTGGCTGACAATCCTGCTGGTGATCCCCTTCCTGGCTACCGCAGGTTAAACCCGATGGTATATTGCGGAATGTATCCGGTTGATTCCAGTAAATATAACGACTTGCGGGAAGCGCTCGAGCGTCTGGAGCTGAATGATTCGGCCCTTCAATATGAAGCGGAAACATCTCAGGCTTTAGGTTTTGGCTTTCGCTGCGGATTTTTAGGACTTCTTCATATGGAGATTGTTCAGGAACGCATCGAGCGGGAGTTTAAAATTGACCTGATTACAACAGCTCCTAGCGTTATCTACAAAGTTCATATGAGTGACGGCAGCGAAATTCAGGTTGAAAATCCGTCTTTGATGCCGGACCCGCAAAAAATTGCTGAAATTCAGGAGCCCTATGTCAAAGCTACTGTGATGGTGCCGAATGATTATGTGGGGGCTGTCATGGAAATTTGTCAGAAAAAACGGGGGGAATATGTTGAGATGGCATACCTTGATGAAAATCGGGTAAACATAATCTACAATATTCCTCTATCCGAGATCGTGTATGATTTCTTTGATCAATTGAAATCATCTACAAAAGGATATGCATCCTTTGACTATGAGTTAACCGGCTATAAGCCTTCCAAACTGGTCAAAATGGATATTCTTTTAAATGGTGAAAAAATTGATGCCCTGTCGTTCATCGTCCATAAAGACTTTGCCTATGAACGTGGAAGACAGATTGTAGAAAAATTAAAAGATCTAATTCCACGTCAGCAATTTGAAGTACCGGTTCAGGCTGCAATCGGCAATAAAATTGTGGCCCGTTCGACGATTAAAGCGATGCGCAAAAATGTACTTGCCAAATGTTATGGCGGAGACGTATCCAGGAAACGTAAGCTTCTTGAAAAACAAAAAGAAGGTAAAAAGCGCATGAAGATGGTAGGTAAAGTAGAAGTGCCGCAAGAGGCCTTCATGGCTGTATTGCAAATGGATGATCAAAACAACTGATCGTAAGCGAATGAATCGTAATAGTGAAAACCGCAGGATCTTTATCTTGCGGTTTTCCCATTTTGAAAGTGAGTGAACATGGTTATGAAATCGGTTTATATTCACATTCCTTTTTGCCATGAAATCTGCCATTACTGTGACTTTACCAAAATTTATTATCAGGAATCGCTGGCAGAGCAGTATATCACTGCCCTGGGAAAGGAAATGTCGTTTTATGTCCAGGGCCACCAGGAGGTTCACACGATTTACATTGGGGGCGGTACGCCAACCAGTCTTTCTGACAGCCAGTTTGAACAGCTTCTCAAAACGATTGTTCATTTTTTTCAGGTTGGTCCGGATGTAGAATTTACGATTGAGGGGAACCCCGGTGACTTTTCCCTGGATAAGATGAGGATGCTCACACATTATGGAGTAAACCGGATTTCCCTTGGGGTCCAGGTGCTGGATGATGACTTCTTAAAAGTTTTAAATCGAAATCACAGAGTCAAAGATGTCTATGATACGGTAGATCAGCTGCAAAAACACGGGATAGAAAATATCAGTATGGATTTTATATATGCACTTCCAGATCAGACCCTTGATCATTTCAAACGGACTTTACGGGATGCCATTGCTTTCGGTCTTCCCCATTATTCGGCTTATTCGTTACAGATTGAACCCCAGACCGTTTTCTATAATCGCTATAAGAAGGGGAGATTGAAAAAACCCCCGGAAGAAGAAGAGGCGAATATGTATTTGCTGTTAATTGAGGAGATGGAACGAAACGGAACACCTCAGTATGAAATCAGCAATTTTGCAAAACCCGGCTATGAAAGCAAGCATAATTTAACCTACTGGAATAATGATTACTATTATGGTTTTGGCGCCGGTGCCCATGGCTATATGCCCGGAAAACGCGTAGTGAACATACGTCCAGTGAACCATTATATAAAAACCATCAGTAAACAGACGAAACCGGTATTGTATGAGGAGATCATTACCCGCAAAGAACAAATTGAGGAAGAAATGTTTTTGGGGCTTAGAAGAAAAAAGGGAATATCCAGGCGGGAATTCTATCATAAATATAGCGTTCGTGTGGAAGAGTTATACGGAAAGGAAATCGAAAACCTGAAAGCAAAAAAGTGGCTCGAAGAAGAAGGGGACTATATTCGATTAACCACTCGCGGAATGCTTTTTGGAAACGATGTTTTTCAGTCGTTTTTGCTGGATGATGATCCGTTTGGCAAGTGAGCCGAAACGTTGACAATTACCTGGCCATTTGGTAATTTATAAATAGATTTAGCACTCGTCTCACTTGAGTGCTAACAGGGGTGATCATCATGCTTACGGAGCGCCAATTACTGATTTTACAAGTGATTATTGATGATTTCATACAAAACGCCCAGCCGGTTGGTTCCCGGGCCATTTCCAAAAAAGATGAAGTGTCTTTCAGCTCAGCTACGATTCGAAATGAAATGGCTGATCTGGAAGAGATGGGCTTTTTGCAAAAGACCCATTCATCTTCTGGCCGCATTCCATCTGAAAAGGGATATCGATTTTACGTGGATCATTTGATGGCCCCATTTCGATTATCCAAACAGGAATTAGAAAAGATCAAAAATACCTTTCAAGAACATCTGATGGAATATGAAAAAGTGGTCCAAAAATCGGCTGAAGTACTTTCTGACTTAACGAATTATACTTCCATCATATTAGGTCCCGAGGTATACGAAACCAGACTTAAGCAATTGCAGATCATTCCATTAAGCTCACACTCAGCAGTTGCCATCCTGGTTACAAATACAGGCCATGTTCAGCATCGTTCATTTTCTATCCCGGTTGATATCGATTCATCGGATCTGGAAACAACGGTCAATATTTTAAATGAACGGCTGAATGGTGTTCCTCTTGTCCAGCTAAACGAAAAGATGCAGACAGAAATTATAGATTTGTTAAGAAAGCATACCAAAAACTTCAGAAATGCTTATGAATATATTAGGGCTGCTCTAATGGACGACCAGCCAGTCAAATTGTATGTGGGCGGGAAAACCAATATTATGAACCAGCCAGAATTTAAAGACATTGATAAGATCCGCTCATTGTTTTCTGTTATTGAAGAAGAAAATCAGATTGCTCCGATTTTAAGAAAAAATGCGGATGGAATAAAGGTTTCCATCGGTCATGAAAATGAACTGGAAGCGATGCGTGACTGCAGTCTGATCACGGCAACTTACTCGCTTGGAGATGAACAGGTAGGAACGATTGCTTTACTTGGACCTACCCGAATGGAATATTCTAAAGTGATCTCTCTCTTAAATGTACTTTCTGGACAGATGAACAAAACCTTCCAGAGCTGGTATGAAACCAAGTAGTAGCGGTAATAGCTGGTAAAGATGGGGTGGGAGCACCCATCCCTTCTTTTGTGTTTTTTTAGTTTGTTTTTCCATTATTTCATGTTATATTCATAAACGGCGTATATTTGCATGTTGCTAATTGAGGAGGTGACACGTATGAAGGAACAGAAGGTGAACGAAGAACAGTTGGAAATAAACACAGAAGAATCTGTGGAAGAAGCGGATGTGAAAGCTGACACTATGGAAGACGAAACAAAACCAGAGCAGCCGTCCGTGGAAACTGATCAGGAAGAAGCTTCTACAGATGAGGTTTCTGAAGATGTCAATGCATTAACCAATGAATTAGAGCAGGTTAAAAGAGAAAAAGATGATCTTTATGACCGCCTTTTGCGGCTTCAGGCGGATTATGAAAACTATCGACGCCGTACCAAAAAAGAGCGGGAAAATGATTTGAAATATAAATCCCAGAGTGTCATTATGGAACTCTTGCCTGTTTTGGATAATTTTGAACGGGCATTACAGATAGAAGTCAGTGATGAAAAAGCGAAAAGCTTTGTAGATGGTATTCAGATGGTACACAGACAATTAAAAGATGCTCTAGCTAAAGAGGGGCTTGAAGAAATCCCGACTGTCGGGGAACAATTTGACCCTCATCTTCATCAGGCTGTCATGCAGGTGCAGGATGAAGAGAAAGAATCGAATGAAATTGTAGAAGAACTGCAAAAAGGATATAAACTGAAAGACCGCATTATCAGACCTGCCATGGTAAAAGTCAATCAATAACGTTTACATAAAAACATTTAAAGGGAGGAACCAACATCATGGGTAAAATTATTGGTATTGACCTTGGAACTACGAACTCATGTGTCGCTGTGATGGAGGGCGGAGAACCTAAAGTTGTTCAAAATCCTGAAGGCAACCGGACTACTCCATCAGTCGTAGCATTTAAAGATGGCGAACGTCAGGTAGGTGAGGTGGCGAAGCGTCAGGCGATCACCAACCCAAATACCATTCTTTCAATCAAGAGACACATGGGAACCGACTATAAAGTAGATGTTGAAGGAAAAAAATATACTCCTCAGGAAATTTCAGCAATTATTCTGCAGCACTTAAAATCGTATGCTGAAGACTACCTGGGAGAAAAAGTGGATAAAGCTGTTATTACAGTTCCTGCATACTTTAATGATGCTGAGCGCCAGGCAACAAAAGATGCCGGAAAAATTGCCGGGCTTGAAGTGGCGCGTATCATTAACGAGCCAACTGCAGCTGCACTAGCTTACGGAATTGATAAAGATGAAGATCAGACCGTTCTGGTGTATGACCTCGGTGGAGGGACCTTCGACGTATCTATTCTTGATATCGGAGATGGAACCTTCGAAGTAGTTTCTACTGCCGGTGACAACCGTCTGGGCGGAGATGATTTTGACCAGGTCATCATCGATTATTTAGTTTCTGAATTTAAAAAGGAACATGGCATTGACCTTTCTCAGGATAAAATGGCACTACAGCGTTTGAAAGACGCGGCTGAAAAAGCAAAGAAAGATCTGTCTGGTGTAACTCAGACCCAGATTTCACTACCATTTATCACAGCTGGAGAAGCTGGTCCGCTTCATCTGGAAACCAGCTTAACCCGTGCAAAATTTGAAGAGCTTTCTGAACATCTTGTAGAACGCACAATGGGTCCTGTACGTCAGGCTCTTAAAGATGCTGACATGACGGCCAGTGACATCGACAAAGTCATTCTTGTAGGTGGTTCTACTCGTATTCCGGCTGTTCAAAAAGCCATTGAAAAAGAAATTGGAAAAGAACCTTCAAAAGGAGTGAACCCTGATGAAGTCGTTGCTCTTGGTGCAGCTATTCAGGGCGGAGTACTTCAAGGGGATGTGAAAGACGTTGTACTTCTTGACGTAACACCTCTTTCCCTTGGAATTGAAACAGCTGGCGGTGTGTTTACAAAATTAATTGAACGAAATACAACCATTCCAACCAGCCATTCACAAATTTTCTCAACTGCTGCGGACAATCAGACGGCTGTTGATATCCATGTCCTGCAGGGTGAACGGGAAATGGCACAGTACAATAAAACCCTGGGCCGCTTCCAGCTGACGGATATTCCGCCGGCACCGCGGGGAGTACCTCAAATCGAAGTAACCTTCGATATAGATGCAAACGGAATTGTTAACGTAAATGCAAAAGACCTGGGTACAAACAAAGAACAGTCCATTACGATTAAATCTTCTTCCGGATTATCCGATGAAGAAATTGACCGCATGGTAAAAGAAGCAGAAGAAAATGCTGAACAGGATAAAAAACGCAGAGAAGAAGCAGAACTCCGCAATGAAGCGGATCAAATGATCTATACAACAGAAAAAACGATTAAAGAACTTGGTGATAAAGTATCTGAGGATGAAAAGAAAAAAGCAGAAGATGCGAAAGAAGAGCTGAAGAAAGCCCTTGAAAATGATGACATTGAAGAGATCAAAAAGAAAAAGGAAGCCCTTGAGCAGCATGTACAAAACCTATCCGTTAAACTTTACGAACAGGCTCAACAGCAGGCACAGCAACAGCAGCAAGAACAGGGCGGAAACAATGAAAAAGATGATAACGTCGTAGATGCGGAGTATGAGGAAGTAAAGGACGAAGAGAAGAAGTAAAAAGGCAATAGATGAGATGAAAAAAGTCAAAGTCAGGATTTTCTTGGCTTTGACTTTTTTAAGGAGGGAACATGGATGATGAATGGACCTCCTTATGAGCATTCATGTATGGATTCATCTTCACAAAAGAAGGCTCGTCACGTGACGAGTTTTCTTTTGCGAAATCATGTTTTTCATTGCACAGGTGTTTTTAGGAATGTTATGATAAATTTCATGCAAGAAGTATCGGGAGCGTGATCGGCAAGTGAGTAAACGGGATTATTACGAAGTGCTAGGTGTATCAAAGGATGCAACAAAAGAAGAAATCAAAAAAGCATATCGAAAACTCGCAAGAAAATATCACCCGGACGTCAGTAAAGAACCAGACGCAGCTGAAAAATTTAAAGAAGTAAAAGAAGCCTATGAAGTTTTAAGCAATGAACAAAAACGAGCCCAGTATGACCAGTTTGGGCATGCAGGAATGAATGGAGGCGGCTTCCAGGGCGGGGGCGGCTTTTCTGCGGATGATTTCGGCGGTTTTGGCGATATATTCGATATGTTTTTTGGCGGCGGAGGCCGCCGTGACCCAAATGCCCCGAGACAGGGTGCTGATCTTAAATATTCTATGGAAATTGATTTTGAAGAAGCGGTTTTTGGAAAAGAAACGGATATCCAAATTCCAAAAGAGGAAACATGCGGCACCTGCCATGGATCAGGTGCTAAACCAGGCACCAATTCGGAAACCTGTTCCCATTGTAACGGAACCGGGCAACTGAACATGGAACAGACGACTCCATTCGGACGTATCGTCAACAAACGGGTCTGCCATTACTGTAACGGAACCGGAAAATTGATTAAAGAAAAGTGTTCTACTTGTGGAGGAAGCGGACGTGTGAAAAGCCGTAAGAAAATTCATATTAAAATCCCAGCCGGTATTGATGACGGCCAGCAGATCCGTGTATCAGGACAGGGTGAAGCAGGTATTAACGGAGGTCCAGCCGGTGATTTATATGTTGTAATACGTGTGCGTCCCCATGAATTTTTTGAGCGGGACGGAGACGATATCTTCTGTGATGTACCATTAACTTTTGCTCAGGCTGCACTGGGGGATGAAATTGAAGTTCCAACGGTGCATGGAAAAGTTAAACTGAAGATCCCTGCAGGCACTCAGTCCGGAACCTTTTTCCGGTTGAGGGGAAAAGGTGTTCCAAATGTTCATGGGCGTGGAACAGGGGACCAGCATGTCCGAGTCCGAGTTGTGACGCCTCAACATTTAACAGAGCGGCAAAAAGAACTGCTTAGAGAGTTTAATGAGTTAAGTGGGAATGGAGCCACACAAGAACAGGAAGATAATCTTTTTCAGAAAATGAAACGTGCGTTTAAGGGGAATGCCAAAAATTAAATAAAGTGAGTTGATTGTCTTGAACTGGACCGAAATTTGTATTCATACCACAAATGAGGCCATAGAGCCGATCTCAAACATATTGCATGAATCAGGAGCAAGCGGTGTCGTCATTGAAGATTCCCAGGACCTGGTGAAACAGCATGATTCCTTATATGGAGAAGTGTATGACTTAAATCCGGATGATTATCCGGAAGAAGGGGTTTACATTAAAGCCTACCTTCCTATGAACAGTTTTCTGGGAGAGACGGTAGAGGAAATCAAACAAGCGATAAATAACCTCATATTATATGATATTGATCTTGGCAAAAACCATATAACCATGAGTGAAGTCAATGAACAGGACTGGGCAACAGCCTGGAAAAAATATTATAAACCGGTCAAAATCTCTGAAAAGATTACGATAATCCCAACCTGGGAAGACTATGAACCGGTAAATAGTGATGAAATCATCATTGAATTGGATCCGGGAATGGCTTTTGGAACAGGAACCCATCCTACAACGGTTTTAAGTCTTCAGGCCCTTGAGCAGTATGTGAAAGCAGGTGACACTGTTATAGATGTAGGTTCCGGTTCAGGGGTGCTGAGCATTGCATCCATATTATTGGGGGCGGATTCTGTTTATGCCTATGATATTGATGATGTAGCTGTTAAAAGTACAACCATTAATGCAAAATTAAATCAGGTTGAAGATCGTGTGCAGGTTAAGCAAAATAATCTGCTTGATGGAGTGGAAGCAGAAGCAGATATCGTGGTTTCCAATATATTAGCCGAAATTATTGTCCGTTTTATAGATGATGCGTACAAACAACTAAAACCAGGCGGTATATTCATCACATCAGGAATTATTCAGGGCAAAAAACAAGAGGTTAAAGAAAAAATGATTGAATCAGGTTTTGAACTGCTGGAAACCAACCAGATGGAAGACTGGATTTCCTTTGTTGCAAAGAAGCCGGCAGATGAATAATGGCGGTTAAGAAAGCAGGTGCCAGATGATGCAGCGATATTTTGTCCCTCTTACAAACTGGAATAAACATGATGGATTCGTTATGATAACAGATGATGATGCCCGTCATATTTCTAAGGTTTTGCGGATGAAGACAGACGACGACGTGATTTGCTGTGATGGAAATGGTGCATCCGCATTATGCAGAATTGCAGAAATCTCCAGTAAACATGTTCTCTGCCATATAGTAAAATGGATTCATGAAGAAAAAGAGCTTCCTGTAGAGATAACGATTGCGCAGGGTCTGCCTAAAGGGGATAAAATAGATTTTGTTGTTCAAAAGGGAACAGAACTGGGAGCTTATGCATTTATTCCTTATCCCGCTGAACGGTCCATTGTCAAATGGGATCAGAATAAAATAGGGAAGAAAATCAGCCGACTTAAAAAAATTGCGAAAGAAGCCAGTGAGCAGTCCCACCGCACTCGTATTCCTGAGGTTAATTATGTATCGGATTTTCAAACGCTTCTGCAGGCGGCTGACGACTATGACCATGTGATCGTAGCCAGTGAAATGGAAGCAAAAAAAGAGAATCACCTTCCATTGAGCGGTATCATCAGACAGATAAAAAAAGATGAACATGTACTTTTGATTATCGGTCCTGAAGGGGGATTTTCCGATCAGGAACTTGGAGTAATGGCAAAGCAGGGGTATTCATTCGCCCGTTTTGGTCCGCGGATATTGCGTACGGAAACCGCTCCCCTTTATTTTTTGTCCGTGATGTCTTATCAATTTGAAGAATTGAGGTGAAACACTATGACTACAGTTGCCTTTCACACGCTGGGCTGCAAAGTCAATCATTATGAAACTGAAGCCATCTGGCAATTCTTTAAAGAAAACGGCTATGAACGGGTTGATTTTGATCATCATGCCGATGTATATGTAATTAACACCTGTACGGTAACCAATACAGGAGACAAAAAGAGCCGTCAGGTCATTCGCCGTGCAGTCCGTAACAATCCGGAAGCTGTTGTTTGTGTTACTGGATGTTATGCTCAAACATCTCCAGATGAAATTTTGGAAATTCCTGGTGTTGATGTCATTGTGGGTACCCAGGACCGCAAACGGATGCTGGAGTATATTGAAGAGCATAAGAAAACGCGCCAGCCGGTTAACGGCGTACAAAACATTATGAAAACACGGGTCTTTGAGGAAATGGATGTGCCAACGTTTACGGACCGCACCCGTGCTTCTTTAAAAATTCAGGAAGGTTGCAATAACTTCTGTACGTTCTGCATTATACCATGGGCAAGGGGGCTCCTTCGCTCCAGAGATCCAGAAGCTGTCATTGAACAGGCTCAGAATCTGGTGGATGCCGGATACAAAGAGATCGTCCTCACCGGTATTCATACAGCCGGATATGGTGAAGATATGAAAGACTATAACTTTGCCATGCTACTGAAGGATCTGGATGAAAAAGTGGAAGGTTTGAAGCGGATTCGCATTTCTTCCATTGAGGCTTCCCAGGTAACCGATGAAGTGATTGAGATCCTGGACCGTTCCGATAAAATTGTCCGTCATCTGCACATCCCGCTTCAGTCCGGTTCGGATACGGTGTTAAAACGGATGCGCCGAAAATATACAACAGAATTTTATAAAGATCGGGTTGAAAAAATCCGGGAAGCACTTCCCGGGCTTGCCATTACATCCGATGTCATCGTCGGATTCCCTGGAGAAACAGAAGAAGAATTTCAGGAAACCTTTGATTTTATTAAGGAAATCGGCTTTTCTGAACTTCATGTCTTCCCGTATTCCAAACGTACCGGAACTCCAGCTGCCCGGATGAAAGATCAGATTGACGATGAAGTGAAAAATGAGCGGGTCCATAAACTGATTGAGCTTTCCAATCAGCTGGCAAAAGAATATGCCTCCCAGTATGAGGGGGAAGTGCTGGAAGTCATTCCGGAAGAGCCTTATAAAGAGGAGCCGGACAGCGGCCTTTATGTAGGCTATACGGACAATTATCTAAAAGTGAAATTCCAGGCTAATGACGACATGGCTGGTAAAATCGTCCGTGTTAAAATCACAAAAGCAGGTTATCCGTATAATGAGGGCCAGTTTGTGCGGGTTATGGATGATGCACCAGCTGATGAACAGGTGAAACTCCCTTCTTAATTGAAAAACTGTCTTAAAGCATAAAGCTTTGGGGCAGTTTTTTTATGTCATTTTTTGACGGACCTCTAATGAAATGACCACCTATAAACTAGATTTGAGGCGGGTTCATTCAATAAGGATGGCATTTTCTTTTACGGGGTGGTATGATGAAAGAGGTACGGACAACTAACGAGAAAGGAAGATTTTATATGTCAGACTCTTTAGCGAACATGATTGATCATACACAGTTGAAACCAGAAACAACTACTGAAAAAATACAGCAAATTTGTGGGGAAGCAAAGGAGTTTAGTTTTGCTTCCGTCTGTGTCAATCCCCACTGGGTATCATACTGCTTTGATCAGCTTAAAGATACACCGGTAAAAGTATGTACAGTCATTGGCTTTCCACTTGGAGCTACGACAAAGGAAGTCAAGGCCTTTGAAACAAAGCAAGCCATTGAAAATGGGGCAGAGGAAATTGATATGGTTTTAAATATCGGGGCTCTCAAAAGTGGTGATTTTAATGCTGTTCAGGATGATATCGAAGCGGTAGTGGAGGCTGCAAGAGGAAAAGCCATTGTCAAAGTGATTATTGAGACCGCTCTTTTAACCGTGGAGGAAAAAGTCAAAGCATGTGAACTCTCAAAAGCCGCCGGGGCTGACTTTGTAAAAACTTCTACCGGTTTTGCCGGAGGAGGAGCCACTGTGGAAGATGTAAAACTGATGCGGAAAACAGTAGGCAAAGATATGGGTGTAAAAGCATCAGGAGGAATCCGTGACCGCAAGACAGCTGAAGCCATGATTGAAGCCGGTGCTACCCGCATTGGGGCAAGTTCCGGTGTGCAGATTGTGACAGGAGGAAAAGGGGAAGATACTTATTAACCAATAGAAAGCTTGACAGCATCACGTCCGGTATTGAAACCGGGCGTTTTATGTATGGCCCAAAGTGTTCAAATAAAAAGTGCACATTCAAGAGTATGACAAGATAGAAAAGTCTTAATGTAAAGTTTAAAAACAGATTATATTGAACTATTTCCAGAAAGGTCTACTTTCTGATAGATTAATCGATCATACGATAAAATGAATAAGGAGGGGTTTGTATGAATGAACGGTTAAACGAAACAATTAAGCGGCGCTATAACCGGATTTCTGCCTTTTTTGATGTAATGGATATGATGATCAAAACTGACTGGCGCAAGAAACTGCTGTCACAGGTAAAGGGGAGCGTACTGGAAGTTGGAATTGGCACTGGAGCGAATCTTCCTTATTATCCAGAGAATATATCGCTGACAGGCATTGATTTCAGTCCAGGAATGCTCCGCTTTGCGAGGAAAAAAGCCGAAATGCTAAATATCAGCCTCGCATTATTGGAAATGGATGCCCAGAATATGGATTTTCCAGATGATACCTTTGACTTTGTGGTGACTTCCTGTGTTTATTGTTCTGTGCCAGACCCTGTTGCTGGTTTAAAGGAGATGAGAAGGGTCGTAAAACCTGACGGCAAAGTGCTGATGCTGGAACATATGAGAAGCGAGAATCCAGCCATAGGAAAAGCAATGGACTGGCTCAACCCCATTTTCGTGCGGATGATCGGAGCCAATATTAATCGAAGGACTTTCGAAAATATCATGAAAGCGGGTTTTGTTATAGAAGAGAATGAACAATTGCTGGGAACCATTGTGAGACGAATGGTGTTGAACCCCAATAAATAGGCAAACTGTTATGACATGTTTGTAAATAAGGTACCACTCATTCATTTACTCCTCGTGTAGACTTTTAATATCAAAAAAGCAAAAAGAATGAGCGTTCAAGTTTTCTGGAATAATAATCAGTTCATGATAACCTACAAAAAGAATAGCTGTCAGAAAAACTGTAAAAAATGGAAAAAGTACGTGTTTTGGTTTGAATTTTGAGACAACATAATAATAGAGAATTAAAAATAGGAAAACATACCATAAGAACATTGTTTTAATAAGGGTGTCTGAGTCATGATGTGGAAGCATATCGCCAATCATAGCTCCCATCATTCCCCCCATCATGCCGGAGAGAATGCCATGAATGATGGACAAAAAACCAAATGGAATTCCGCTTAAAAATCCGGTGACGGTCCCAACAATAATTCCCGAAATAGTTGACAATAACAGGTTGCCCTTAAGGAATACACCCAAAAATGTACCAAACATTAGCCCAATCAGCATGCCAGCAGCCATGGAACATACCATACCTTCCATTTCATTTAACTTTTTTCGTAATACCGTGACTAAAATAATAAATCCTGAACCTAACATGATTGATATGGACAATGTCATACAAAATCCAACTGTCATGTTCGGTAGCTCCTTCATATTTTCTTTATTTTATGTATATGGTTTGTCCCAAATAGTCATTCTAGATTTTTTTACCCTTAGAAAGGTTTTTCACCTGTGTACAGTAGGAATATAAGTAGGAAGGAGGAATGAAAAATGAAAAAGAATGAAAATAATCATCATAAACATGCGGGTAAATCTGACCAGGAGATTTCCCGCGCTGAGAACAAAAAGGCAAAACATGATCACCATTCCCACAACGGCCACGGTAATGAAGAAAAATTTCATGAACATAGCAGTCATTCTAAGACTGAACACCATCATCATGATGCCCATCAAAGCCATGGACATGATCATAACCACATGTTAGATGATTTTAAAAGGCGATTCATTTTTTCACTCATCATAACAGTACCGGTTTTGTTACTTTCACCGATGATTCAGTCATTTATCGGGTTTAAAATAGATTTCCCTGGCCGTGGGGGTGTTTTATTTTTACTGGCAACCTTTGTATTTGTTTACGGAGGATGGCCATTTTTGAAAGGATCGGCAGAAGAATTCAGCCGGAAAAACCCGGGCATGATGACTTTGATTGCTCTGGCCATTATTGTTGCTTATGTATACAGCACATTATCAACTTTTATTTTAGAAGGGAACAATTTTTTCTGGGAGTTGGCTACCCTGATTGATATCATGCTCCTGGGTCACTGGATTGAAATGAAGTCGGTAATGGGAGCATCTAATGCACTGGAAAAACTCGTCAAAATGATGCCATCTGAGGCCCATTTAATCCAAAAAGACGGAGAAGTAATCGATGTTCCAGTTTCCAATCTGAAAAAAGGTGATCATGTCCTGGTCAAACCGGGGGAAAAAATACCTGTTGACGGTTTGATCGTGAAAGGACACTCGGCTGTTAATGAATCCATGTTGACTGGGGAATCTGTACCGGTTGAGAAGCAAAAGGAAGATTCTGTTATTGGAGGTTCCATTAATGGAGAAGGAGCACTGACTATACAGGTTGAAAAGACTGGAGAAGACAGTTATCTTTCCCAGGTAGTCTCGATGGTAAAGGAGGCTCAGGAATCCAAATCCCGGACACAGGATCTGTCCAATCGGGCTGCCAAATGGCTATTTTATATTGCGCTGTCCGCTGGTATCCTGACACTGGCAATCTGGCTTCTATTCGGATATGATTTTTCATATGCGTTAGAGCGGATGGTCACCGTGATGGTAATAGCATGCCCTCATGCATTAGGACTTGCTGCTCCCCTTGTTGTAGCGAGGTCAACAGCTATAGCAGCGAACAGAGGGCTTCTTATTCGTGATCGGGCCAGTTTTGAAAATGCTAGAAACATAAAATTAGTAGTGTATGATAAAACAGGTACTTTAACTGAAGGGAAGTTTGGGGTTACTGAAATCATAACAGAGAATGGGTTTGAGGAAGATGAAGTCCTAATGTATGCATCGTCCTTAGAATCACAATCTGAACACCCCATTGCTCAAGGGATTGTTGATGAAGCAAACAAGAGGAATATTTCCATTCATGATCCGGAAGAATTTGAATCCATTACCGGAAAAGGCCTTGCAGGAATGGTGGAGGGGAAGCGTGTAAGAGTGGTCAGCCCTGGATATATTAAAGAGAATGGCATACCGTTTCAGGATAAAATATATAAAACTTTATCCCAGCAGGGTAAAACGGTGGTGTTTGTCCTTATTAATAATCAGCTTGCTGGTATGATCGCTCTTGCAGATCAGATACGTGAAACAGCAAAACGTGCCATTTCCCGTCTGAAAGAGATGGATATAGAGTCCATGATGCTTACAGGAGATAATAAACAAGTAGCACAATGGGTTGCGGAGCAGCTTCAAATGGATCAGGTTATTGCAGAAGTTCTTCCACATGAAAAGGCAGATGTGATTCAACAAACCAAAACAGAACACCGTCAAATCGCCATGACTGGTGATGGTGTAAATGATGCACCGGCACTGGCCAATGCAGATTTAGGAATCGCCATCGGAGCTGGGACAGATGTGGCAATGGAGACGGCTGATGTCGTGCTCGTAAGAAGCAATCCTGAAGATGTCGTATCCATTATTGACCTGTCCGGGAAGACTTTCCGGAAGATGGTTCAGAACTTGTGGTGGGCAGCTGGATATAACATCATTACTATTCCTCTAGCGGCAGGTATTTTATTCCCAGTTGGTGTGGTGCTTAGCCCTGCAGTAGGGGCGATCCTCATGTCACTCAGCACCGTTATAGTAGCCATTAATGCACAGTTGCTGAAAGAGTAGACGTAAAATCCCCGTAGGTATGCAAGTTGCTGCATTTACACGGGGATTTTTCTGTTTATGCTCTTCAATAATCTAATAATGATGATTTACTGGCTGATAGCCCTGAAATGATGATTGAGATGGAACGGTCTGATAAGGTATCATGGATGATATTTGTTCCTGCCGGGATGAAGTTGGCTGATTCAACCATCCCATCTGACGCATATATTGCTCATACATTTCAGCGATCGTAGACTGCTGAAGTGCCATTTCAGAGTGCAGTTTCTTCACGATGTGATCTTTCATATTTTCTGCTGAATTAAAGTTTTCCTTTGCCGTCAAACTTGCTGTGAAATAGGCGTCCACCACTATATCATTTTCGTTTATAAAGAATTCTTGACGCTTGATGTAATTTTGATTGGTATTGAATGCTGTTTGCGGGATTGGCGGGAGAGATACATTTTCCGATTAGGATCCAACAATTGATTCATGACGTTCACGTGATCATGTGAATCTGTTTGTAGAGTATAGAGGAAATCTTAGGATTATGCACGTGATCAAGATATCATTGCAATCGGCTAATCACTGCCTTGTGGGCAGGGAAATGATTGGCCATCAGTCCTGTATGTACGGTTTTTAACACAAATAAACACTCTTTTTGTCTTAGCATTCCTTACATTATTAAAATGTATTCACTTTTCTGTACGGTCCCGGGCAGGATACATCCATCTCATGAAACGGGCAAAAGGTTGTACAAATGGTAGAAATAAAAAGCTGATGGCCCCATTAAAAAGGACAGCCGCATGGGCCAGTTGTCTTCCCGGTACCTCTGAGAGATGCATGACAAACTCTGAAAATACAGAAATGAATGGTATGAAACAGATGACCCCTGTTATATTGACCCACACATGGGCCAGGGCTGCACGCTTGCCCTCAATTCCCCCGCCAATGGAAGCTAAGAGCGCCGTAACACATGTTCCGATATTCGCTCCCAAAAGCATGGCAAGGGCTGTACTTAACGTAACAATCTCTTCGTTGATAAAGCTCATTAACATTCCGGTAAAGGCACTGGAAGACTGAATAATCGCTGTTATGAACGTCCCAAATAAAACACTGAAAAAAGCAGATTCACTTATGGTCTCAAAATAGTTTTGAAAAGCGGGAGTTTCCTGAATGGGTACGGCTAAACTTTCAAAGCCAAATAGAGCGGTAAAGATGGTGCCAATCCCAAATAAAATACATCCTATGGAAAATAAAAGCTGTTTATGGGCGAATAAAAGCATCACTCCCGACAGCAAGCAAATCCACATCAGCCATGAGCTGGAAAAAGATAAAAGTTCACCTGTAACCGTCGTCCCTACATTCGCTCCCAGGATAATGCCGATGGAGTTGGTGAACGATAAAATTCCAGCTGCTGTCAGTGTAACTGTAATCACGATGGTTGTAGAACTGCTCTGAAGAATTCCGGTTGTTAGAGCACCGACGATAAAACCTTTGAAAGGGCTGGATGTATATTTCTCCACCCATGACTTCATTTTTTTGTAGGAAAGCTGCTGTACCCCAATTTTTAATATGGTTAAACCAAATAAAAATAACGTTAAAAATGTAATAAAGGCGGTAAATAAATGATCCATCGGTTTTTCACCTCAATACATTCTATGGACAGGGTGGACAAACATTCTAATTTTTTCTTTGCTCTTGAACAAATCAATATTTAAATATAAATGGGAGTTTTTAATAGGTCTCGTATAGTTGACCAGATAACATTGTTTTAATATAATATACAAAGGTTTGTATCTTTTTTTTAAGATGCAGGTCAAATTGATTATGTGTTGTGTGCACTTGGAGGGAGGGAAAATAGCATGTCAAATACAACTCGCGTACGAAAAAACGAATCTCTTGAAGATGCTCTTCGTCGCTTTAGACGTGCAGTTTCTAAAAATGGCACACTTTCTGAGTACCGCAAGCGTGAATATTATGAAAAGCCAAGCGTGCGCAGAAAGAAAAAATCAGAGGCTGCTAGGAAGCGCAAAAGATAAGAAGAGGGTGTATAGACGAAATGGCTTTACTGGAACGTCTGAATCAGGATATGAAATCAGCTTTAAAAAACAAAGAAAAAGATAAATTAGGCGTTATTCGCATGGTCAAGGCTTCGCTTCAAAACGAAGCGATTAAACTCGGAAAGGATCAGCTTTCCGAAGACGAAGAATTGACAGTCTTATCACGCGAGTTAAAGCAAAGAAAAGAATCCCTCCATGAATTTAAAAGTGCCAACCGCGAAGATCTTGTAGATAAAGTTCAGGCGGAAATTGATGTGTTACAGACATATATGCCAGAGCAGTTATCTGATGAAGAGCTAGAAACCCTTGTACTTGAAGCCATTAAAGAAGTTGGCGCCGACTCCAAACAGGACATGGGAAAAGTCATGGGCGCCATTATGCCAAAAGTAAAAGGGAAAGCAGATGGATCAAAAGTCAATCAAATGGTCTTAAAGCATTTATCTTAAAAAGGAACCCTTGCTATGAAGATTCCATAGCAAGGGTTTTTGTCATGATAAAAAAATTTTTTTGAAACTATAGTAATCTGTTTATCGTAAACACATAATAAGGCTGAAGGGAGGTTGTGACTTGCAAAAATTGTTAAACCAGCTGATTGCATTTCTCTGTCTGATCTTATTTCTGGGACCTTTCAACCTGAATTCTGCTGAAGCAGAAGGAGAAGGTCAGCTCGTTTATGTGATTGCCATAGAACAGACCGTAGAAAAAGGCCTCGATGCATTCCTGGAACGGGCAGTTGAGGAAGCAAAAGAAAATGGCGCAGACTACATAATATTTGAGATTGATACACCTGGCGGAAGAGTCGATGCTGCTCTGGATATCGGAGAGCTTTTACGTTCTCTTGACATACCAAATGCTGCCTACATTGTGAATAAAGCTCTTTCAGCAGGTGCATATATTTCCTTAAATGCTGATGAAATCTATATGAAACCGGGAACATCGATTGGGGCTGCGGGAGTGATTACCGGTGAAGGGAATGCTGCAGATAAAAAGACCCAGTCTGCCTGGATATCCAATATGACTGCGGCTGCCGTTGAAAATGGACGTGACCCCATATATGCTCAGGCAATGGCGGATGATTCGATTGACCTTCCCGAATATCGCGCTCCTGAAGGTGAATATTTAACCTTGTATGCAAATGAGGCGCTTGAGGTTGGTTATGCAGAGGGCATTGCAGAGGATCGGACTGCACTTCTTCATATTCTGAAACTGGAGGGTGCTCAGGTAGAAACCGTCCAGCCAACTTTTGCTGAACAGCTGGCCAGATTTATTACGGATCCGGTCGTGGTTCCCATTCTTCTTTCCATTGCCAGTTTAGGGCTGGTGCTTGAACTGTACACACCCGGGTTTGGTGTGCCGGGAATAATGGGAGTTTTATCGTTGCTTCTTTTCTTTTACGGCCATTTGATTGCCGGGCTGGCTGGTTATGAATCCATTATTTTAATCATTGCAGGACTCATCTGTATTGCGCTTGAGTTTTTTGTTCCTGGAGGAATACTGGGCGTAATCGGGACTATCCTTGTCGTCATGTCGCTGCTTCTGGCCGGTGCTGATATTGGATATATGGCCTTTAGTATAGGAGTCGCATTTATTATATCTGTTATTGCGTCTATTTTATTATTTAAAACCATTGGGCTTGAAAGGGGACTGTTTCGACATATCATTCTGAAAGATCGTACATCTACGGAGGAAGGATATGTATCCAATGCCAACCGGTTGGAACTGGTAGGGAAAACAGGTCGTTCATTGACCCCGTTAAGGCCATCGGGAACAGCTGTTTTTGATGATGAGCGCCTGGATGTGGTTACAGAAGGAAGTTTTATACCGGCTGAAAAACCGGTTAAAATAGTTAAGGTGGAAGGATCCAGGATTGTGGTTAGAGAAATAAATAAGGATCATTAATAGGAGGTTATGAAAATATGGATGTTGTTCAGTTACTCCCCATTTTAATCATTGGTATTATTATTATCGCTTTAGCTGTATTGTTTACATTTATTCCGGTCATGCTCTGGATCAGCGCCCTTGCGGCAGGGGTAAAAATCAGCATTTTCACCCTGATCGGAATGCGCCTGAGAAGAGTAGTGCCGAAAATGGTCATCAATCCGCTCATTAAGGCACATAAAGCAGGTGTAGATGTGAACACGAATCAGCTTGAAAGCCACTACCTGGCTGGAGGTAATGTAGACAGGGTGGTCAATGCCCTGATTGCTGCCGAACGTGCTAATATTGAATTAAGCTTTGAACGCTGTGCTGCGATTGATCTGGCCGGCCGTGATGTGCTTGAAGCGGTCCAAATGAGCGTAAACCCAAAGGTTATCGAAACACCATTTATTGCCGGTGTTGCCATGGATGGGATTGAAGTGAAGGCGAAAGCCCGCATCACCGTTCGGGCAAACATCGACCGATTAGTTGGGGGTGCCGGTGAAGATACGGTCATTGCCCGTGTTGGGGAAGGAATCGTATCCACAATCGGTAGTTCTGATGATCACAAAAAAGTACTTGAAAACCCTGATCTGATCTCTCAGAACGTTCTTTCAAAGGGACTGGATGCAGGTACCGCATTTGAGATTCTGTCTATCGATATTGCAGATATTGATATCGGCAAAAACATCGGTGCGATTCTGCAGACTGATCAGGCAGAGGCTGACAAAAATATTGCACAGGCTAAAGCTGAAGAACGCCGTGCGATGGCAGTTGCTCAGGAACAGGAGATGCGTGCCAAAGTACAGGAAATGCAAGCTAAGGTGGTTGAAGCTGAATCTCAAGTACCGCTTGCAATGGCTGAAGCCCTGCGCAAAGGAAACATCGGTGTCATGGATTATATGAACTACAAAAACGTGCTGGCGGATACCGATATGCGGGAAATGATCAGCAAAATCAGCGAATTTGAAAATGAAGATCAAAACGAAGACAAATAAAGCCCCATATTAAGGAGGCTCTTTTATGGATGCAATATTTGAGCTCATTTTTGGCAATATCGTGGTTTTTATTGCTATTATCTGGGCAGTGCTGAATTTTTTCTCAAGGCTTCAGGGAAATGAACAACAAACACCGACACAGGAAAAACCGGTCTATAAACAGCCGGAAGTGCAGCCTCAAAAGGTCCCTGAGAAAAAAATAGACCCGAGGGAAGCCTTTTTCAAACCTAATCAAAGCGAAAACACATTTTCAGAGGATATGATTGAACAAGCAGAAAAAATTGAGCAGGCAAAAAATGAACATGATGCATTGCCTGATGATGAATCGATCTCGAAGCCTAATCAGCCAAAGAAGCTAAACAAACAGCTATCGGTTAACAGGCAGTTTACAAAAAAGAGGATTGTCGAGAGCTTAATCATGAGTGAAGTACTTGGTCCGCCAAGGGCGTATAAGCCTTTTAATCATCGTGATAGACGGAATTAATTCTGTTTAACCAGAAATGAATAGAAATCCACTTCAAGCACGGAATGTAGTGATACATTCCGTGCTTTTTTCATACATATATTCGAGAAGGGGGTCCGTGCAATGACGAAATGGCAACGGAAAATGAAACAATGGCTGATTAATCAATTTGATATGCCAGCAGATGTAATGCATGAACTTCCCAGAATTACGACCATTGGCCAAATTCATGCCTACATTGAAAATCATCAGGGCCTCGTTACGTTTTCTGAGAAAGAAATCTTGTTGAAAATGACCAGAGGTTATGTAAAGGTAACAGGCGAAAATTTTGTGTTAAAAATGATGCTGCCTGAGGAAATTTTAGTAGAAGGACAAATTCATTCGGTGCAATTTTTAAGACAGTAGGATTTTTTTGGGGGGAGAAACGAGTGAGGTTTAAACAGGGAATGTTTTTTCAGGGTACGATTACGATTCTAGTAAAAGGAAAAAGACCGGAGCTATTTCTCAATCAATTAATGAAAGAAAATGTACCAGTATGGGATATCAAAACAAAGGGTGAACATATTCTTGAAGCAACTATTTTTTTTAAGCATCTTTCCGTTGTGCGTAAATTGAGAAGAAAACACCATTTTTCTATTTCCTTTAAACATAAAAATGGACTACCCTTTATTCTTGGTGCACTTCGGTTAAACAAGCCTTTCATTGTCGGGGTGATGGTCAGTCTGTTCGTTTTATTTTTGGTTTCAAACATTGTCTGGCAGGTTAAAATAATAGGAGTAACACCAGAGATGGAGTATAAAATGAAAAATCAGTTGAAGGAATATGGACTGCAGGAAGGGGTCCTGAAAATCTCTCTCGGATCTCTAGAAAAGATGGAAAGAAACATGCTCAAGGATGTAGATGGATTACTGTGGGTTGGAATTAAAGAACAGGGAACAACCTATATTGTACAGGGAGTGGAGCAAAAGGAAGCGGAGAGAAGAGAATCAGACCGTCCTCAGCATCTGGTTGCGGCCAAAAAGGGGACAATCCTGCAAATGCTGGTTGAAGCCGGAAAACCGGAAGTTCAGGTCAATCAGTATGTAGAGAAAGGGGATCTGCTCGTTTCTGGCCTGATCGGTGATGAAGAATCAGGAAAAAAAGTACAGGCTAAAGGAAAAGTATATGCTGAAACCTGGTATCGAAGTGAAACTTCCATCCCGCTGAAAGCAGAATATGTCACACTAACCGGAAATAAGGAGCATCAATATGGCCTGGAAATTGGCCAAATGTCCATTCCTATATGGGGATTTTTTGTGAAATCAGGCCAAAATATATATAAACAGGTAGAAAAACAGCCCGTTTATTTTCTGAAATGGGAATTGCCGGTTACCTTCGTTCGGACCACTTTGTTCGAAAAAGAAAAAACGGTGGTTGACCGAAGTGAAAAAGAGGCGATCGTTACAGGAGTGGATCAGGCACGAAATGAGCTCTTGAGAAGACTTCATCACGATTCAAAAATTTTAGAAGAAAAAATTTTGCGAAAGACTGTAGAGAATGGTAAAGTAAAATTAATCCTATTTTTCAAAGTGAAAGAGAATATTGCCAAACCACAACCCATAAATCAAGGAGAATAAAATATGCAAGAACAACTTCAAACAATTGATATTCAGCTCGATGATGCGGCAGAAGCCCTAGCCTTATTCGGAACTGAAGATAAACATATTAAACAGATTGAAGAATTCTTGCCTGTGCAAATCGTTTCCAGGGGGGAAAAAGTCAGTGTCTCCGGAAGCGATATGGATATACAGACTGTAGAGGAAGTTCTTCATGCTCTTTTAAAGCTTATACGCAAAGGGCTGACGATTACTGAACGTGATGTTATTTATGCAGTCAAATTAGCCCAGTCAGGGCAGATTGATCAGTTTGAAACCCTTTTTGAAGATGTTATTACTAAAAATGCCAGAGGAAAAGCGATTCGCGTGAAAACCCTGGGTCAACGGGAATATATTTCTGCCATAAAAACCCATGATCTCGTATTTGGGATTGGTCCTGCGGGTACAGGTAAGACTTATCTTGCTGTGGTTATGGCGGTTAAGGCGCTGCGTGAAGGAGCTGCTAAGCGGATTATTTTGACAAGACCTGCTGTAGAAGCAGGGGAAAGCCTGGGATTTTTGCCTGGTGATCTGAAAGAAAAAGTTGATCCATATTTGCGGCCTTTATATGACGCATTACACGATGTAATGGGGGCTGAACATACGCTGCGTCTGATTGAGAGGGGTACTATTGAAATTGCTCCCCTGGCTTATATGAGGGGAAGAACTCTTGATGATGCTTTTGTTATTCTGGATGAAGCCCAGAATACCACTTCAGAACAGATGAAAATGTTTTTAACCCGTTTAGGATTTGGATCCAAAATGGTTATTACTGGTGATATTACACAGGTTGACTTGCCTAAAGGACAGAAATCAGGCTTATCTATTGCTGAAAATCGTTTGAAGGATGTAAAAGGTATTGCATTCTGCTATCTGTCTCAGACAGATGTCGTGCGCCATCCGCTTGTCCAAAAAATCATTGATGCATATGAAGATTAGACTTTAAGACCCCACCAGCCGGGTCTTATTTCTGTATAGGACTGGCTTTCCTAAAATGGAGGGAAGAATATGTTTAAAAACGGGCTGACACGGATCAACGAATTATTAAACCGAAAAGATGGATTTATCTGGATGATTTTGTCCGTTATTGTTATTGGTGCCCTTTTTTATCTGACAGCTATTTCAAATGTGTATCCTGAAACATATGATCTTGAAAAATATACGAAAGCTAAAGAGACCATCCGTTCCCCGATTACCATCGAAGATAAGGATGAAACAGCCGAAAGCATCCGTAAAGCTGTACAGGCCGTGGAAGAACAGTACACGATTTCAGAATCGATTACAGCTGAACGGGTGGGATATGTTCATGAGATATTTGATGCAGCAGAAACCGTCCTGTCCAATCAGAAGAATCCCCTCATCAATCCTGAAACGATGGTAACCGAGGAAGAAAAGTTTGACCAATATTTAAAAGTACTTTCGGATGAAATAACAAAAAATGTTTCTCTGGAAAGTTTACAGGCCATATTCCATGCGAATCAAAGCGATCGTAACAGCGCAAAAGATTTTTTAGTTCAAGGAATAGAAAAAGCAATGAAGCAGGGAGTGCGGAGTGAAAATTTAATAGAGATAGAAAATGAGTTCAAATTAAAAGTACAGTATGAAGATTTTCCACCTTCATTCCGCCAGTCTGTCATGGAAATAGGAACATTTGCTATTGCCGAAAATGCGTTTTTCGATCCGGAAAAAACCCAGGAAGTGCGCAAAGAGGCAGCGGGCAAAGTTGAACCGGTCATGATCCACGCCGGGGAAATTATTGTCCATGAAGGTGAGTTTATTACAAATGAAATTTATGAGGATTTGTCCCTCGTCGGGGTGCTCAATAAGGAACAAAATATTTTCCCATATCTAGGACTTGGTTTCTTCACTCTTCTGCTGATGGGTGTGATGTTCATTGAGTGGTATCGCCAGAAACGATGGGGCAGAAATTCCATTATTACAGTGCTGCTCATTTCGATGGGCATGATTACCATACTTAAAATTTTCAGCTTCTTTGATACACAGGACCGGCTCTTATATTACGCTGTTCCCGCAGCCTTTGGCGTGATGTTGATTAAATATCTGGAAAATGAACGTTTTGCACTCGTCCTGTCTGGTATATTTTCATTAATGGGTGCCGTATTATTTAATTATCATATGGCCGGTTACATGAATGTACAGGCGGGGATTTATTTCCTGGTGTCCCAGTGGGCAGGCATTTACTTGTTTAAACATGTCAGTGATAAAATAAAAGTTTTGAAAGTAGGTCTGGGTGTATTTATTATTAATGCACTTATCATTTATTCATTTATCTTTCTATCTCTGGAAACCTTTACGTTAATGGAAATCTTAACCGTAACCATTTATGCGCTTGTCTCTGCTTTCTTGTCTACTGTACTGACTCTCGGCATTATCCCGTTCTTTGAAGCGGGACTCGGTATTTTGTCTGAGGGCAGACTATGGGATCTTTCCAATCCCAATCACCCTCTCCTGAGAAAAATTCTGACAGAAGCTCCTGGCACCTACCACCACAGTGTGATGGTAGCCAATTTAAGTGAAGCAGCATGCGAAGCAATTGGCGCCAATGGACTGCTTGCCCGGGTGGCTTCCTATTATCATGACGTGGGTAAAACGAGAAGGCCACAGTATTTTATTGAAAATCAAATGGGTGCTGAAAACCCCCATGATTATATGAAGCCGGAAGAAAGTGCAGATATCATTATTCGTCACCCATATGATGGTGCCAACATGCTGAGAAGACATAAAATACCTCAGGAAATTATTGACATTGCAGAACAACATCACGGAACAACACTCATAAATATTTTTATTACAAAGCGAAGGAACAAAATGATCAGGTGGAAGAAAAAGATTTTCGCTATCCAGGGCCAAAGCCCAGGACAAAAGAAGCAGCCGTAGTCTGTATATGTGATTCTGTTGAAGCAGCTGTACGGTCAATGAAAAAGCCAACAATGGATAAAATAGAAGATACTGTTCAATCCATTATTTTTGACCGTTTAAAAGATGGTCAGCTTGACGAATGCCCAATCACTTTCCAGGAACTCACGAAAATTAAAAAAGCAGTATGTGAAATGTTACAAGGAACATTCCATTCCAGAATTGAATACCCTAAATCTGAGGGCGGGCAAGTTATAAAGGAGGCGAAATGATGATCATTGATTTTCATGATGAAACAAATACAGTAACAGAAGACTATATCGATTTAATTGACCGACTTATTCGATTTGCAGCAAAAAAGGAACATGTATCTCAGGAAGCAGAACTGTCAATCACCTTTGTTGACAATCGGGAGATTCAGATCATCAATAGAAATTATAGACAGAAAGATCAGCCGACAGACGTGATTTCATTTGCCATGCAAGAACAGGGAGAAGGAGAAGTAGCCATTATTGGCGAAGAGATGCCGCTGTTATTAGGTGATATTGTCATATCAATTGACAGGGCAAAGGAACAGGCAAAGGAATTTGGTCACAGTTTAGAACGGGAACTTGGTTTTCTGGCGGTCCATGGCTTTTTACATTTGTTAGGCTATGACCACCAGACCAAAGAACAAGAACAAAAAATGTTTAATCGCCAAGAGGAACTGTTAAATGAGTTTGGACTCAAAAGATCCTAAAAAAAGAGGAATCGGCTTTTCCTTTGCCTTAAGAGGAATTTATTGCGTTTTTCAGTCTGAGATCAATTTCAAGATTCATGTAATCGCTTCCATTCTCGTGACAATTCTGGGGTTCTATTTCCATTTGTCTGCGATTGAATGGTTATTTGTCTTATTTGCTATAGGTATTGTGCTCGTCTCAGAAATCCTAAATACAGCCATTGAGCAAATTGTTAATTATTTATTTACGGAATACCACCCTACGGCAGGGAAAATCAAGGACATAGCGGCGGGAGCTGTCCTTGCAGCAAGCATTATTGCTGCATTAATCGGTTTCATTATATTTATCCCGAAGATTGTTCATTTTTAAAAAAACATTCGAATACTGCCACGTTTTGACTATATTCTAATTTTGTCGACGATATGCAATAGTCAGCTGTTTTATAGTAAAATAAAAACAAATTCGTCATGCAAATTTGGAGGATGAACCATGAAACAGCCAGAATTTCGATCAGGTTTTATCGCAATTATCGGCAGGCCAAATGTTGGAAAATCTACGTTCATGAATCGTGTAATCGGGCAAAAGGTTGCGATTATGAGTGATAAACCTCAGACAACCCGCAATAAAATTCAAGGTGTATTAACAAGGGAAGATGCTCAGTTTGTGTTTATCGATACACCTGGAATTCATAAGCCAAAACATAAATTAGGGGACTTTATGGTAAAGTCAGCCGAACATACATTAAATGAAGTTGACCTTGTTTTGTTTATGGTAAATGCAAAAGAGGGATACGGACGAGGGGATCAGTATATCATGGACCGGTTACAATCGGTTAAACAGCCAGTCTTCCTCGTGGTCAATAAAATTGATCAAGTCCATCCCGATGAATTGTTAACGTTTATTGATCAATACCGAAATAAATTGGACTTTGCGGAAATTGTGCCGATTTCTGCACTGGAAGGGAATAATATTGACCGATTGCTGGAAGTCATGACAGAGTACCTGCCTGAAGGTCCCAAATATTATCCGGACGATCAGATAACAGACCATCCAGAGCGGTTTATCATGAGTGAAATGATTCGGGAAAAAGTCCTTCATTTAACCAGGGAAGAAGTTCCTCACTCCATAGCTGTGGTGATTGATTCCGTACAAAAACGGGAAGATCAGGATATCATTGATGTACAGGCAACGGTGATCACAGAACGATCGTCACAAAAGGGGATTATCATTGGCAAACAGGGGAAAATGCTAAAAGAAATTGGAAAAAGAGCCAGGGAAGATATCGAAGCCCTGTTAGGGTCAAAAATTTATCTGGAACTGTGGGTAAAAGTACAAAAGGATTGGAGAAACCGCCTTACGCAGCTAAGGGAATACGGTTATCGAGAAGATGAATATTAACCTATACATGGAAAATATTTTTACTAATGAAGAAGCTGTTCCTGCTAAAGATAAAAACAAAAGAAGTTGTTTTTTCACATAAGCTGAAAAAACAAGAAAGGTGGGGTTCTAATGATTGATTTTTCCTGGAAAGTTTTTAGTAAAACAGGGAATATTGAAACGTATTTGCTGATGAAAGAATTGGAAACTACCTATGAACAAACGGTTCAAAATAAACGGCAGGATGAAGAGAACATGAGACTGGATTCTAATGTTTAATTTCGAAGCAGGGTGAACAGGGTGTTTGAAAAATTAGAGGGAATCGTCTTAAAGACTCGGGATTATGGAGAAACACATAAAATTGTCACACTGTTTACAAAGCAGCGGGGCAAAATCGGGGTTGTAGCCCGCGGTGCCAAAAAGCCCAGGAGCAGAATGGCTGCCATTACGCAGCCCTTTGTTTATGGAACTTATCTCGTCCAGATCAGCAAAAATTTGGGCAATCTGCAGCAGGGTGAAGTGCTGCATTCCATGCGCCAGATTCGGGAAGACATTATGAAAACAGCCTATGCAGCCTATCTTGCTGAGTTAACGGATCGGATTTTAGAATCCCACGAACCCGATCCATTTATCTGGGAGCAGCTTTTACATACACTGGAACGAATGACTGATGAGGAACCGGATATACTTACGATGATGTATGAATTAAAGATGTTTGAAAAAGGGGGTTTTGCCCCAGAATTGAATCGATGTGTATCCTGCGGTGCAACAGAAAATATCCGGCACTTTTCCATTTCAGAGGGCGGACTGATCTGCCTCCCATGCAAGAAATATGATCCGGATGCCCTTTTAATGGACGAGAAGCTCATTAAAATTTTGCGGTATTTAAGATATTTAAATGTAGAACGGGTTGGGCAAATTTCCATAAAAACAGAGAACCGAAAGAAACTGAGAAACCTCCTGGATGGTTACTACGACCGATACGGAGGATATCAGCTGAAATCCAAGCGGTTCATTCAGCAAATGGACACATTTGAACTATAGAAAAAGGGATGCACCTGACAAGCAGGACATCTCTTTTTTTTGTTGAAGAAATAAAAATAAGCTATAATAATTATTAATTCGTATGACATATTTGGTATAGGGTGGTGAGACCATGGAATTAACTTCCCGCCAGGAACAGATTTTAGAAATCGTAAAAGAGAATGAACCAATTACAGGAGAAAGTATAGCGGAAAAATTGAATTTAACCCGAGCAACTCTAAGACCTGATCTGGCTATTTTGACGATGGCAGGTTTTCTGGACGCCAGGCCCCGGGTCGGGTATTTTTATACAGGAAGATCTGGATCCGAGCTTTTCTCTGAAAAACTCAAACAGATGAAAGTAAAGGATTATCAATCGATCCCTGTTGTTGTGAATGAGAATGTTTCTGTGTATGATGCTATTTGTACCATGTTTCTTGAAGATGTCGGCACACTTTTTGTTGTGAATGGCCACTCCCATCTCGCAGGCGTTTTATCCAGAAAGGACTTGCTGCGTGCAAGTATGGGGAAACAGGATTTAGCCGAGATTCCTGTACATATCATTATGACGAGAATGCCTAATGTGACTATGTGCGAAAAAGAAGATTTGTTAATTGAAGCTGCCCAGAAGCTGATTGAGAAGCAAATCGATGCCCTTCCCGTTGTGAAAAGAGCGAATGAAGGGTTTGAGGTGGTCGGCCGCATAACAAAAACAAATATGACAAAGGTACTTGTTGAATTGGCCAGAGACGAACAAATTTAGGCTTTTTAAGGAGGAGTCGGGAAGATGAAACCTATTGTCTATGTTGTCTCAGACTCAGTCGGTGAGACTGCGGAATTGGTGATGAAAGCGTCTTTAAGTCAGTTTAATGACGGGAATTTTGAAATTAGAAGAATTCCTTATGTAGACGATCAGGAGACGATCATAGAGGCTATACAGTTGGCGAAGGATAACAATGCCATTGTAGGATTTACCCTTGTCAAGCCTGAGCTTAGAAGTTTTATGAAAGAGGAAAGTAGGAAACAATCGGTCAAATCCATTGATATCCTCGGTCCTATGCTGGAAGTCATGGAAAAGCATTTTAATAAAACTCCTAGACTGGAGCCCGGTCTTGTTCACAAGCTGGATGAAGATTATTTCAAACGTGTGGAAGCAGTGGAATTTGCCGTTAAGTATGATGATGGAAGAGATCCTCGGGGAATTATGCGGGCGGATATCATTTTAATAGGGGTTTCCCGTACATCCAAAACCCCCCTTTCTCAATACCTCGCTCACAAGCGGCTAAAAGTGGCTAATGTTCCAATCGTACCAGAGGTAGAACCTCCTGAGGAACTGTTTAAGGTAGATCCGACTAAATGCATAGGGCTTCGAATTAACCCGGATAAGCTTAATCACATCCGAAAAGAGCGGTTGAGAGCTCTTGGTCTGGATGATGATGCTAATTATGCCAATATAAACCGCATTAAAGAAGAGCTTGAGTTTTTTGATCGGGTATCTGAGAAAATTGGTTGCAAAGTCATTGATGTATCAAATAAGGCGGTCGAGGAAACAGCTAATGTCATTTTAAATTTTCTTCAGAAAAAACACAGGTAAATCACCCTGTGTTTTTTGCTGAAAAGGATTAGCTTTTTTGGGCAAACTGTATTATAATTAATTTTTGTGAAAAAAAGTTTCTATGTTTAGTTTTATTTGGCAGAGAACAAAATAATAATATCTTACAAAACATATGATTAATCGAAGAAAGGGAGGATTCATCCAGGTATTGTAGAAGTATTCAATATGAAAAACATTTTTGTAGATGCTGATCATTGTCCTGTAAAAAAGGAAATTTGTATAGTAGCTCAAAAGTATTCATTGACACCAAATTTTGTCACAACTTATCAAAACAGGCCAGGAGATGAAGGCTGCGGGGAATGGTTTCTGGTAGATCAGGGTAATGAAGCTGTTGATTACTTTATATTAAATCGAGTCAAAAAAGGGGACTTAATCATTACCGATGATCTTTCCCTCGGAACACTTCTGACGGTCCGGGGTGCAATCGTTTTGACATCAAGGGGAAGAGTTGTGTCCGAAAAGGATGCGGACAGCATTCTGTTGCACAAACATGCAAGGCTAAAAAGCCGGAAACAGAACATTCGAATAAAAGGCCCGTCTCCCTTTACAAAAAAAGAGAGGGAAAATTTTTGTTCAGTTTTTGAAAAAATCTTGTCGACAAATGAAGGGTTTTTAACAAGTTTCTAGAATAACTTTAAAACATGGTGATTGAAAATGCCTGATCAATTAAAAGATCAATTTATTGAAGAATTAAGGGCCTCTAATGACATTGTTGAGGTTGTTGGTGAATACGTACAGCTTAAAAAGCAAGGGCGGAATTATTTTGGATTATGCCCATTTCATAATGAAAACACACCATCCTTTTCAGTATCTCCTGAAAAGCAGATTTTTCATTGTTTTGGCTGCGGAAAAGGTGGTAATGTTCTGACATTTGTGATGGAGATAGAGGGCATATCCTTTAAAGAAGCAGTTGCCCGCCTGGCGGAAAAGTCAGGAAAATCATTGCCTGAATCATTTAAAACAGAGCACGTATCACCTGCTAATCAAGAAGCACGTAATATTCTTGAAGCCCATCAGCTGTTAACTAAATTATACCATCATTTGTTAAAACATACAAAAGAGGGGAAAGACGCCTATCAGTACCTGATTAAAAGGGGCATCACAGATGAAACCATTGATGCTTTCCAAATTGGGTATGCGCCGGATTCCAAAACCTTTGTAGCTTCTTTTTTAGAAAAAAAGGGTTTTCACCTTCAAACCATGGTGAAAGCAGGATTATTGTCAGTCACTGGCGAAAATAGTTATATAGACCGATTTAGAGGCCGGGTTATATTCCCGATTCGGAATCACCAGGGCAAAACGGTTGCTTTTGGAGGAAGAACACTGACTGATCAGCAGCCAAAATACATCAACAGCCCGGAAACAGATATATTTCATAAGGGGAAAATGTTTTTTAATTTTGATTTAGCCAGGCCCCATATCCGTAAGAAATCGGAAGCGGTGCTGGTCGAGGGTGCTGTCGATGTCATTGCCTCCTATCAGGCAGGGGTTCAAAACGTCATCGCTACGCTGGGAACAGCATTGACCGATGTGCAGGCACAGCTGCTGAGGCGTTACGTAGATACTGTCATCATTTGTTACGATGCCGATCAGGCTGGCCTTGAGGCAACCATTAAGGCAGCGTCCCAGCTTAAGAAAGTTGGCTGCTACGTTAAAATTGCCCAGATGAAAGATGGTATGGATCCTGATGAGTATATACAGACCTATGGCAGTGAAAGTTTTCATCAACATGTCATACAGGCGAACATATCATATATGTCCTTTTATTTAAAATACTTACGCAGAGAATTTAATCTTCAGCTGGAGACAGACAGAATAAGATATATAGAAAAGGCACTTGATTATATATCTGCAGTTGATAAGCCTGTTGAAAGGGAACATTATCTGAAAGATCTGGCTGATGAGTTTGAACTTTCCAGAGAAACATTGACCCAGGAAATTCGCTACAGAAGAAGGAAGATGGGGAAATATAAGGATAATCAGCTGGAAGAAAGACATAATAATAGTAGTTCATTGAAGAAAGAATCTGAAAAATTGCTGCCTGCATTCCATAATGCAGAACGTTATTTGCTCGCCTATATGGTAAAGGACCGTGAAATTGCAGATTATGTCCAGCAAGAGCTGGGAGGGGCATTTCTGATAAATGAGCATCAGGTGATCGTTACCTACTTATATGCGTTTTACGAAGAAAATCATCAGGCTGATATCAGCAGCTTTATCGAATACTTGCCTGATGAACATTTGAGAAACTTGATTTCAAAGATTGCCCTATTGCCTGTTTCTGACACAACATCAAACCGGGAAATTCAGGATTATATTAACGTTATCAGAAACGAAAAGCTTCGTAAAGAACTCCATAAATTAGAACTTGAACAAAGAGAAGCCGAGCGTCAGAAAAATCCGGTAAGAGCAGCACAAATTGCGATGGAAATACTTGAATTAAAGAAGCAGCAAAAGCATGAGAAGTACAAATAAGTTTTTGTATCTGGAAGGAGGGGTACCCATGGCAGATAAGCCATCTCGTTCTCAAGATAAAGACGAAGAACTAACCTTGGATCAAGCCAAAGAACAGCTGGTTGAGCTTGGCAAGAAGCGTGGGATTTTGGCTTATGAGGAAGTGGCAGACCGTCTTTCTCATTTTGAATTAGACTCAGATCAAATGGATGAATTTTATGAATATCTTGGTGATCAAGGAATCGAAATTATCGGTGATAATGATGAAGACCCGAACATGCAGCAAATTTCTAAAGAAGAGGAATTTGATTTAAATGATTTAAGTGTACCTCCAGGAGTAAAGATTAATGACCCGGTAAGGATGTATTTAAAAGAAATCGGACGTGTTGATTTGCTGTCAGCAGAAGAGGAAATCGAACTGGCAAAACGCATTGAACAGGGAGATGAAGAAGCCAAGAAGCGTCTGGCAGAGGCCAATTTACGCCTGGTCGTAAGTATTGCCAAACGATATGTTGGCCGGGGAATGCTCTTTCTGGACTTAATCCAAGAAGGGAACATGGGATTAATAAAAGCTGTTGAAAAATTTGATTACCGAAAAGGATATAAATTTAGCACATATGCAACCTGGTGGATCAGACAGGCCATTACCCGTGCTATAGCTGATCAGGCCCGTACAATCCGAATCCCTGTGCACATGGTTGAAACCATTAACAAACTGATTCGTGTACAGCGACAGTTGCTTCAGGATCTGGGCCGTGAACCTACCCCGGAAGAGATTGCAGAGGAAATGGATTTAACTCCTGACAAAGTAAGAGAAATCCTGAAAATTGCCCAGGAACCTGTTTCTCTTGAAACGCCTATAGGAGAAGAAGACGATTCTCATCTCGGCGACTTTATTGAAGATCAGGATGCAACATCCCCTTCTGATCATGCTGCCTATGAACTGTTAAAAGAGCAGCTGGAAGATGTATTAGATACGTTAACAGACAGAGAAGAAAATGTCCTGCGTCTTCGTTTTGGCCTGGATGACGGACGCACCCGCACGCTAGAGGAAGTAGGGAAAGTTTTTGGCGTTACACGTGAGCGCATCCGCCAGATCGAAGCAAAAGCCCTGAGAAAATTGAGACATCCAAGCCGCAGCAAGCGCCTAAAAGATTTCTTAGAATAATGCAATCCTGCCAGTCGTTGCCAATGGCAACGACTGTGCATTTTTTTATCAGGTTATAGACAACACCAATTAAATTAAGCAGATGTTCAATAAGATGATGCAGCCAACACAACAGTTCCCTTATCAGGGGGTGAAACGGGTGTCTAAGGACCGAAAGAAAATTATCCTTAATGAAATTGAATACTGGAAAGAAAATCGTCTTCTTCCAAAAGAATACTGTGATTTTCTCATTGCACTTTATACGGAAGGAAGCGGGATTCAATCTAAGCGCCATAACTGGAAAAAAAGCGCTTTCTTTCTTGATATCATGCTGATCTTGCTCATGCTCCCACTTTCATTTCTTGTCATATATTTTACTCAATTCAGTCTGGTAATGCAAATTTTCATAATATTCATATTTTTGCTTTTCCTATACATCCATATCATTTATTTGCGAAAAAATAATTCGATTTACTTTCATCTTGCACTTATCATATTTCTTCTTGTATTTTTCATACTTTCTGTCCATCTGGTGAACATATTAACAGGAAATGATTTTTACATTCAGGGAATTGTGCTGGCAAACTGTATTTTGTGGGCTGTTCTGGGCTTTTCTAAAAAATATCATTATTTAACGGCTTCGGGCATCATCGGGGTATTATTGCTGATTCTCTTTTTTGTTTTATAAGTTTTCATATTTTTGCCCTTTTCTCATGGGCTCTTTTCAAGTAAAATAATTATAGTTTGTCATTATTATACCTGATACATGAACAACAGTTGATTACATAAGGAGGAAAGAAGAGCTATGAAAAAGAATCCACTTGTACCGTATGCAATGATCGCCATTTTAGGTATCGTGGCAATGGTTATTTTATCAGGTGTTGGATTAAATCAAATGGATGAAGTAAAGAATCAGGATGAAAATCAGGAACAGCAGGAACAGGGTGGAGCAGCAGAAACCACTGATCCTGAAGAAATTTTTTCACAAAGCTGCGCGGCATGTCACGGTGCTGATTTAGCAGGTGGTGCTGGCGGTCCGGCATTAAATGATGTTGGCGGCCGTTTGTCTAAAGAAGAAATTCAGCAGGTGATCAATAATGGCCGACCTGGAACTGCAATGCCAGGTGGACTTGTCAGCCAGGAACAGGCGGAAATTTTAGCACAATGGTTATCTGAACATAAATAAGAAACGTTTTGCCATAAAGAAAACAGAGCCCTTGCTATGAGACAATAGCAAGGGTTCCTTGCTATATACACAAGTTCATTCGGGGAGATGGAAAACATTGGACCAGTTTAAACTGTCAGCGAGATTACAATCATTAGCTAACTATATTCCAAGTGGTTCACGATTTGCAGATATTGGCACAGATCACGCCTATTTACCCTGCTATGTATGTTTGCATGACCCTGATGCAAGAGCGGTGGCTGGGGAACTCAATGATGGACCATTTCAGGCTGCCAGGCAGCAAGTGAACGATTTAAATTTAGAAGACCGCATCGATGTGCGGCAGGGGGATGGATTGTCCATCCTCAAATCAGGTGAAGTAGATACGATTGTCATTGCCGGAATGGGGGGAAAGTTAATTACCAGCATTCTGGATCAGGGCCAGGATCGTCTGAAACATGTGGAAAAATTAGTTTTGCAGCCTAACGTGGACGCCCATTACATCAGGCGATGGCTGTACAGTCATGGTTTCTCACTGGAAGATGAAGTGATAATGAACGAAGAGGGATATTTCTATGAAATTCTGGTTGCTGTAAAAAATGCTAACGCCCGTCTTGACGATTTGTCAGAAAAAGAACAGTATTTTGGTCCAATTTTGCTTAAAAAAAATGGATCCATATTTAAGGCCAAATGGGCGACGGTTTTAAAGAAAAAACGTTTCATCTTAGAACAGATGGAACATGCGAAACACCCTGATACAGCCAAAATGAATATGTTTAAAAGGCAAGTTGATTGGATCAAGGAGGTTTTGAATTATGAGTAAAACGGCTACAGGGCAGGATGTCATCCGTTTATTTGAATCGTGGGTTCCTAAAGCCATTGCTATGGAAGGAGATAAGATTGGGCTGCATGTGGGGACCCTAAATAAACCTGTACATAAAGTAATGATTACTCTCGATGTACTAGAAAACGTGGTAGATGAAGCGATTGAAAAAGGAGTGGATTTAATCATTGCCCACCACCCCCTTATTTTCAAACCATTAAAAAAAATTACGCCAGACGATGAAAAGGGAAGAATAATTGAAAAATTGATTAAACATAACATCGCTGTCTATGCCGCCCACACGAATCTTGATATAGCTGAAGGGGGTGTCAACGACTTATTAATGGATGAATTAGGAATTAAGGAGCGGGAAATATTAATCGAAATCGATTCGGAAGAACTGGTAAAACTGGTTGTGTTTGTTCCGGAAACCCATCAGGATGAAGTCCGGGAAGCACTCGGAGAAAGCGGAGCCGGTCATATTGGCATGTATTCCCACTGCACGTTTCAGACGAAGGGGCAGGGAACCTTTAAACCTCTGGAGGGAACCAATCCATTCATTGGAAAGCAGGGCGAACTCGAAAAGGTATCCGAGGTGAGAATGGAAACCATTGTACCGGTAACCCGATTGGGCAAAGTATTAAAAGCTATGGAGGAATCCCATCCTTATGAAGAGGTTGCCTATGATTTATATCCATTAAAAAATAAAGGGAAAACATATGGTTTAGGACGTTTGGGACGTCTGGAAAATCCCATGACTCTAAAAGAATTTGCTGACTATGCTAAAAAAGCCTTTGATGTTACCGGTTTAAGAGTAATAGGAGATTTATCGAAGAACGTTCAAACCGTTGCAGTGATTGGAGGCGACGGAAATAAGTTTATTTCACAGGCAAGAAGAAGAGGAGTCGACGTACTGATTACTGGGGATCTCTATTATCATACAGCCCATGATGCGCTTGGAATGGGATTAAGTGTCATCGATCCTGGACATCACGTTGAAAAAGTGATGAAAAAGGGGGTACAAACGTATCTTTCTAAGCAGTTAGCCAAACACGGTTTTGATACAGAAGTTTTTTCATCAGAGGCGAATACAGATCCTTTTCAATTTTTATAGAACGGTCACATTCATGCTGGTAAAAACGTACCGGCATGGATTTTTTTTAGATAGCTGTTGACCTTATTGGTCAATGACAGTATAATTGACTAAACTGGTCAATGATATTCATAACATCAATCGATCCTAGATGAAAGGAGGGAACCCAGGTTTTGAATGAAAAATTTTTCAGCCTTGATCAGGAGAAACAGGAACGAATCATTAACGCAGCACTGAAAGAGTTTGGGCAGAAAGGTTTTCAAAAGGCTTCGACTAATGAAATAGTCAAAGAAGCCGGGATTTCAAAAGGATTACTATTCCATTATTTCAACAACAAAAAAGGTTTGTATCTATTTTTATTTGATTATGCGGTGGATAGGCTTGTGGAACGAATCTTTAGCAATGAGAATCAGCTTATGGAAGATGTGTTTGAACGTTTTTTGCAAATAACCATACAAAAACTGCATTTGTTTAAGAAGCATCCGGATTTGCTAGACTTTTTAATGACTGCAATGGACGACGAAACCATTCAATATGACTTGAAAAATAGAGAAATGCTGGAGCAGGCTTATCAGCGGGTTTTTGCAGGAATTGATTACAGTCGATTTAAATCGGGAATTGATATTGAGAAAGCCTTGAAGGTGATTTTTTGGACATTTCAGGGCTTTGGGGAAGAGGAGCAGGAGAATCTCAAACAATTAGGTATCCAGCATTATGATATAAATCGAGTAAAAACCAGAATGGAGGATTATATCCAATTATTGCGCCAGTTGTTTTATGAATGAACGCCATCAGTTTATGATTCAGACGGAGCCAAAAGTTTAAATGTGATGGAGGGATTGAAATGAATGTGATTGAAATTAACGGGTTAACTAAACATTATGGAAAAGCCAGGGGAATTGAAGATGTCACTTTTTCTGTTAAAGAGGGAGAAATTTTTGGATTTATTGGACCGAATGGTGCAGGTAAGTCAACTACGATTCGTACCTTATTATCCCTGATTTATCCGACAGGTGGAAGTGCGACCATTTTGGGCATGGATATGATTAAGGATGCTCCGGAAATTAAAAAGCAGGTAGGCTATCTGCCGTCTGAAGTGTTTTATTACGACAATATGAAGGTGATTGATCTTCTAAATTACTCTGCTTCCTTTTATAAAAAGGATTGCAGCAGCCGAATCAAAGAATTAGCAGAGCGCCTTGATCTGGACCTAAATAAAAAAATAGAAGATTTGTCATTTGGAAATAAGAAAAAAGTAGGTATTGTACAGGGACTGCTCCATAGTCCGAAATTAATTATTCTTGATGAACCCACTAGTGGACTGGACCCTTTAATGCAGCAGACATTTTTTGACCTCCTTAAAGAAGAGAATGAAAAAGGTGTTACGATTTTATTCTCTTCTCACATCCTAAGTGAAGTTCAGAAGCTATGTGACCGGGTAGCTATTATTAAGGATGGAAAAATCGTGAAAGTAGAAAAGATCAGTACACTCAGGGAAAACAACTATAAAAAATTTCATATTGAAACGAAGACTCCGGCTGATCAAGAAATGTTTAATTTTGAAGGAATTAAAGATCTGGAAATGGAAGGTAACTCTATTCGCTTTTTGTTTAAAGGGGATCTTAATCCCATCATGGGAAGAATAGCCGAGCTTGATATTGGAAATGTGTGGATTGAGGAACCGGACTTAGAGGAAATTTTCATGCATTATTATGAAAAGGAGGATCAGGGACGTGAACATGTATAGACATGAGTTTAAGAATGTATTAAAATCAACTCTTATTTGGACACTGTCCATTATGGCTATTACGATTTTTTTCTTTTCCATGTATCCTACCTTTTCTGAAGAAGCAGAAAGTTTGAAAAGAATGCTAGAAGGATTCCCGGATGCGCTGCTGCAGGCTCTGAACTTTAATATTACAGCTTTTACATCCATTCTCGGATTTTATTCTTATATTTTTGTTTATATCTCCCTGGCAGGTGCCATTCAGGCTATGGTTCTTGGTACAGGGATTGCTTCAAGAGAGATCAGGGAAAAAACAGCTGATTTCCTGCTGACTAAACCTGTGACCCGTCAATCCATTATGACTTCAAAGCTTTTAGCTGCTTTTACCGCCATTATCATTACCAATGCAGGCTATCTATCGACCGCTTACCTGATGGCAGTTATTGTTGAAACTGAAGGTTTCAGCCAGGGGATATTTTTCATGATTTCATTGTCGTTATTTTTTATTCAGCTGATCTTTTTGTCTGTTGGCGTTATTACTGCCGTACTGATTTCCAGATTGAAGGCCGTGCTTCCTGTTTCACTGGGGACGGTTTTTGCCTTTTTCGTTATCAATATGTTTTCCAAAAGTATCGGTGATGAAAAAATGGGTTATTTTACCCCGTTCCACTATTTTGATTCCATGTATATTTTGCAGCATGAGACCTATAATCCTTCTAATATGATTTTAGCGTTTGTACTGGTCGTTTTGCTGATCATCAGCAGTTATGTCGTCTATACAAAAAAAGATATTCATACAATCTAAAGGAGGGGGAAATATGAACATCTTTCTGCAGGAATTGAAAGCCTATCGAAAATCACTAACGATCTGGATCATAGGGGTTCTTGTCATGGTGTTTTCCGGGATGTCAAAATATGCTGGAATGGAGGGGGCGGGCCAGTCTTTGAATGAGCTGATGAATAATATGCCTGGAGTACTGAAAGCGATGCTGGGAATCCAATCCCTGGATGTTTCCAGTCCCCTCGGGTTTTATGGAGTTTTGTTCACTTATCTTGTAATCATGCTCACCGTACATGCTGTTATGATAGGATCCACCATATTGTCAAAGGAAGAACGGGACAAAACAGCCGAGTTTTTGATGACGAAACCAGTCACAAGGCCTTTTATTATAACATCTAAATTGTTTGCTGCAGCTGTGCAAGTGACGATATTAACGATCGTCAGCTTTGTTTCATCATTGGCCGCCGTTTATTATTTTGCAGGGGAAGGAGAATTTTTTCGGGAAATACTGATTTTTTCCCTTGGACTTTGGATGCTCCAGGTTTTGTTTTTAACGATTGGAAGCGGAATAGCTGCCATGAAAAAAAATCCTAAAAAAGCACCTGCATTATCGGCAGCCATTTTACTATTCACTTTTTTTATTTCTATTATGGCTGATATGACCGAAAACCTCCAACCCCTCAAATATATCACTCCATTTCAATATGTTACAGCGGATATGGTGATCAACGGGAATGGAATTGACGGGATTTATATTTTTCTGACATGTATACTGGTTTCTGTTTTCATATGGGTGACGTATGACCGTTATCGAAAACGGGATTTATATGTATAGGTGATAAAACAGGAAAGGGCTGGCTTCTCCTTCGATCTTTTCGGAAAAAGGAGCCAGCCCTATGTATGATTTTAGGAAGATAATTTCGAAACAGGAATTGACTCAGACTAATAATTCAATTAATATCTAATTAGATATATATCTAAATAGAGGAGTGGTCGGTTTGATTCAATTAAGTCGTCTGGTTTCTTTTCATAAAGCTTTAAGTGATCCCAACCGAATCAGGATAGTGGCATTATTGAAGGACGGTCCTCTGCATGGGCAGGCCCTTGCCAGTAAACTGCATCTGAAGCCCCCGACAGTCACTCATCATGCAAAAAAATTAAAAGATGCAGGGATCATTGTTGAGCGGAGAAATAAGAATACTATTTATTTTCATTTAAATGAAAAATCATTAGCTTTACTAGCAAACGGGATTTTACAGTTGGGAGGTGATCAAATGGCAAATAAACTAGAGGTAAGGGATGAGGAGAAACTGTCCATCATTAAAAATTTTACAACGGTGGATGGGAAGCTTAAGCAAATCCCTGCTCAGCAAAAAAAGAAAATTATTATACTGGCCTATTACATTCGGGGACTGGATCATGGGAAAAAGTATCAGGAAAAAGAGATCAATGAGTATATCAAGCAATTCCATGAGGATTTTGCGACTATCAGAAGAGAATGGGTCATGCATCACTATATGTATCGGCAGGATAATGTATATGAGTTGAATCCAAAAGAAATGTGGCCTCTGGTCTTTTAACCGGTCCATATGAGGAAGTGCTCTGAAAAGGTGAAGAGAAAAATGCTCTGCCTTTTCAGAGAACCCGGCCGCAATCATATTTTTTTACCTATCTATTTAGATATATATCTAATTATACAAACATGAAATTAGGTGTATTAGAAATGGTTGGCGTTCTAAAAAAGGAGAAAAATTATAACTGGCTATTTTTTTCAGGTCTGGTTAACGGAGTTGGTGATCGGTTCAGTCAGGTAGCAGTTTTAACGATGCTGCTAGAACTGACGGGGTCTGGTCTGGCTGTTGGGGCGGCTCTTTCAATACGTATTTTTCCTTATTTATTTTTTTCATTTGCCGGTGGAGTCATGTCAGAACGTTTGTCCAGAAAGAAGATGATGGTCATCACAGATGTGATGCGAGTTCCCTTGGCACTATCTTTATTATTGGTCAATGAGCCGGAACATATCTGGATTATCTATGTGGTGCTGTTTTTCCTGGCTGTGGGTGAGGCTGTTTATGAACCGGTACGTAAATCCTTTATTTATGAAATTTTGCATGATCGTAAACATGTGGCAAGGGTTAACGTCATGGAACAGAGCATGCTTGGCTTTGTATTGGTTTTCGGCTCTGTTTTTGGCGGGGTCTTTTCTTATTTGATGGGGCCAAAGGTCGTCTTCATCATCAATGGGGTATCATTTTTAATGGCAACGTTATTATTACTCAATATAACCGATGACAGACGACCGACATTGAAACCAAAGCATATTAAAGTATCTGTACGGGAAGAGTTGAAGCTCGTCAAAAAAGCGTTTCATCAAAATCCCGTTCTAAGAAATATTTTATTACTCGAATTAACCGTTCCATTTGCCAGCGGCCTGTTTAATGTCCTTATTAGTATCTATGCCATACAAGTTTTTCATGGAGAAGATCTGGGAGTGGGGCTATTTTATGGGGCTCTTGGGCTCGGACTGATATTAAACTCATTCGTTTCTTTTCATCGTTATCAGAATCTGTATACATTAGCTCTGGTAGCTCTCATATTTGAGGGACTCATGCAGATACTAGTTTCTCAGTCATTCTCCATCTGGATGGCCGTGGTCTTATTAACGGGTGTTTCCTTTTTTGGGGGGATTGGAAATTCTATCTTTGATACATTGTTAATGAAGCTGACACCTGCTGACCATCAGGGAGCTGTATTTGGTGTTACATCGATGGTTTCCAATGTCATCATCAGTCTTTCTATGTTTGCAGGGGGAGTATGGCTTGAATGGATCGACCCAAGACATCTGGGATTGATAGCTGGATCCCTATTCATTGTATTTGCCATCATTTTTCTGGTATCCCAAAAGAAAATGATCACGAGGCAGGGACATATAGAAATGAACGGTGAACAAGATAAACTAATGGGATAAAGATACATTGGCAAAGTCAACATGCGTGAGAATCCTTCAGGGACACAGCAAAGAACATTCTTTCACTTATAGTGATGTGCATTGTCTGTCATACAGGTTATGAGTACTTTACTTGTACGTTTTTTTGGCCTTTACAGTTCTTATGAAGGCCATTTTCTTTGTTCTGTACTGTTGTTTTGGCGTTCATGGCTCCTATGAAGACCATTTCCTCCGTTTTTTCCTTTTGTTTTGGCGTTCATAGCGCCTATGAAGACCATTTCCTCCGTTTCCTCTTTTTGTTTTGGCGTTCATAGCTGCCATGAAGACCATTTCCTCCGATTTATCCCGCTGTTTTGGCGTTCATAGCTCTTATGAAGGCCATTTTCTCCGTTCCTTCAGTACGAGCCGAAAATACCAGAGACAGAGGGATGAGCTGACTGAGGAAGCCCAAGACCGAGCCCACAGAAAGCGAAACATGTTAAAGAAATAAAAATATCCGAACGCATTCAGATGTCGATTGAATATAGTTCGGATATTTTTTACTTTTTGCACTTTTGCCCCAGCCTCGATTTTTACAATAAAAGCCCTAAATTGAGCGCCAGGCACTGTTTAGTTTTTCTTTGCTTTTACTTTCGGCAGAATTTTTTTTCGTTCAACGGTAGATTTTCGCTTCCAGGTATCCGGGTTTTCAGGATCGTATTGCTCAATAAAACGAATGACCTCTTTCGTAATCGGTGTTGGTGTTGAAGCTCCAGCTGTAACGGCTACTTTGTTAACTCCTTTCAGCCATTCCAGCTGAATTTCCGTTACATCAGCAATTCGATAAGCTTTGGTTCCTGCAATTTCTTCAGATACCTGGGCCAGGCGGTTGGAATTATTGCTGCGGGGATCGCCCACAACCAGGGTTAAATCAGCATCCTTCGCCTGTTCCGCCACAGCTTCCTGCCGTACCTGAGTAGCCATGCAAATTTCTTTCACCATCTCCGTTTGGGGGTACTTTTCCTTTACTTTTTGCATCACATCATACACATCCCATTGACTCATGGTCGTCTGGTTGGTCACCAAAATTTTTTCATGATCTGGATTTACAGTCAGACTGTCAACATCTTCCTCCGTCTGGACCAGATGGACATGATCCGGGGCAACACCAATGGCTCCTTCTGGTTCAGGATGACCTTTTTTGCCGATGTAGATAATTTCATATCCGTCCTTAGCTTTTTCTCTGATCAAATCATGGGTTTTGGTTACATCGGGACAGGTCGCATCTAAGACGGTGAGCCCCTTATCTCTGGCTCGCTGTTTCACTTCTGGTGATACACCATGAGCCGTAAAGATGACAGTTCCCTGATTTATTTCTTCAAGCAACTCCAGTCTGCTTTTTCCATCGAGGGTAATAATTCCTTCTTCTTTAAAGGCTTCTGTAACATGACTATTATGAACAATCATGCCAAGAATATAAATAGGTCTTGGCAAATTGGGATCTTTTGCTGCATTTTTCGCAATGACCATCGCATCCACGACACCATAGCAGTATCCCCGTGGCGCAATTTTAATAACTTCCATATTCAGGTCCTCCTCTGACGTATTTACCCATAGCCACACTTTAAAAAGTTTACTGGTTATATTATAAAGGTTAAGGAGATATTAGACAAAAAATTTCATAAAGTAGCGTTATCATCCAGACTTTACTATAATGAAAATGCATGTTGATAAAAGGAGACATGAGCTATGAGCAAAAATCGCTTTCAGTCATACGCTTTAAACCCCATTTCGTTGGACATTATTCAAAAGCTGAATTTCCGGGAACCAACACCGATTCAGCAAAAAGTCATTCCCGCTGCACTAAGGGGAGAAAGTCTGATCGGTCAGTCCCATACGGGTTCTGGGAAAACCCATGCTTATTTAATTCCCATTTTTAATCAGTTAGATCAGTCAAAAGAAGAGATTCAATATGTCATCACCACCCCGACCAGGGAACTCGCTATTCAAATATATGAAGAAGTCCGCAAGATGATTCAGCTTGCCGACAAGGAAGAAGACTGGCGGGCTAAACTGGTAATCGGCGGAACAGATAAACAGAAAATGGCTGACAAACTTAAACGGCCGCCGCAGATTATCGTTGGTACGCCAGGAAGGATCCTTGATCTATTAAAAAATGATGCAATGGATGTATACCGGGCAAATGCCCTGGTTATGGATGAAGCAGACTTAATGATTGACCTGGGCTTAATTGAAGAAGTCGATCAAATTCTTATTCGAATGAAGCAGGATCTTCAGTTAATGGTGTTCTCAGCAACCATTCCTGAAAAACTGAAACCATTTTTGAAAAAATATATGGAAAATCCGACATATATCTTAATGGATGATCAGGGACCAGCTCCTGAACAGCTGGAACACCGTCTCATTCCATTAAGACACCGCAATGTCGCTGATTTAATTTTAGAGGTATCCAGCATTATCAATCCGTATCTCGCCCTGATTTTCGTCAATAAAAAAGATCATGCTGATGAACTGGCTGGGGAGCTTATCGAAAAAGGGCTGGAAGTCGGCGTGATCCATGGAGGGCTGACCCCAAGAGAAAGAAAGCGGATGTTAAAAGAATTAAAAAACTTAAGGTATCAGTATATTGTTGCTACGGATCTGGCAGCAAGGGGAATTGATATCCCGGGTGTCAGCCATGTGTTCAATGCTGAAATGCCAAAAGATCCTGAGTTTTATATCCATAGAGCTGGGAGAACAGCCAGAGCTGGTCTCGAAGGTACAACGATCAGCTTTTATTCCGAAGATGACATCCCTGTCATTCAAAAGTTGGAGAAATCGGGTATTACCTTCACTAATCAAGATATCAAAAATAGCCAGTGGGTAGAGGCCAAACCATGGAATCAACGCACCACACGCAAAAAGAAAGACAGCGAATTAGAAGAAACGGCCTGGAAAATGGTGAAAAAGCCAAGAAAAGTGAAACCGGGTTATAAGAAAAAGATGAAAAAGCAGGCTGAAGATATGAAAAAGAAGTTAAAAAAAGACAAGTTTAAAAGAAGAAGAAAAAAATAATGAACTCTGGAGAGGAGAATGGAAATGTTAAAAATCGGTTCCCATGTATCCATGGGCGGAAAGAAGATGTTGCTCGGTTCCAGTGAAGAAGCTGTTTCATATGGAGCCAATACGTTTATGATTTATACAGGTGCCCCCCAAAATACTCGAAGAAAGCCAATCGAAGACTTGAATATTGAAGCAGGACAGGCGCATATGAAAGAAAACGGCATTAGTGAAATTGTTGTTCATGCTCCATATATCATTAATATTGCCAATACTAAAAAGCCCGAAACCTTTGAACTCGGTGTTAATTTTTTAAGATCCGAAATTGAGCGCACCGAAGCAATTGGTGCGAAGCAAATTGTTCTTCACCCGGGTGCACATGTAGGAGCAGGGGCAAACGCAGGGATTAACAAAATTATTGAAGGGTTAAATGAAGTGCTGGATCAGGAACAGGAAGTGCAGATTGCCCTTGAAACAATGGCGGGCAAAGGTTCTGAATGCGGACGGACCTTTGATGAACTGGCTAAAATAATTGATGGGGTTACCCTGAACGAAAAACTATCGGTGTGCATGGATACCTGTCACATTCATGACGCGGGTTATGATGTCGTCAATGACTTTGATGGGGTACTTGAAGAATTTGATAAAATCATTGGGTTAGACCGATTAAAAGTTCTTCATATCAATGACAGCAAAAATGAAAGAGGGGCGCAGAAGGACCGACATGAAAATATTGGTTTCGGAAAAATCGGCTTTGAAGCCCTGAATTATGTCGTTCATCACCCTCAACTTATGCATTTGCCGAAAATTTTAGAAACACCATATGTAGGAACAGATAAAAAGAATAAAAAACCGCCGTACAAGCATGAAATTGAGATGCTGAGAGGCAAGGAATTTAATGAGCAGCTGAAAGAAGAAATAATGGAAGGTTAAAGCTTAAATAATCTGGAAAAAAGCTGAAAAAGGTAAATAAATAATATCCGAACTCTATTCAATCGTCGCATGAATGAGTTCGGATATTTTTTTCTTTGAAAGATAAGAAAGCATAAAGTTTATAGTTGGGCATAAGCTGAAAGGGATTATAATAAATGATCAACTCCATATTGTTTAGCAAGAGACCAAAACAGCTGATGAACCTTTTTGGCTGTCTTTCGGTCTGTGATTGAAGCGATTTTCCGAAGAATGATTAAACGATCATTTTCATCAAAAGGATCTAATTGAGAATGTCGCAAAAAGGAAACGATCTGTTCAGCCTGTTTTGCTGTAATACGAAAATTATATGCCTCTGCATAGTAAAGAAGTTCATCCACGGATATATTTTGTAATTTTTGATGAACCATTTTTTTTATTATATTTTTTTTCATTTTAAACCTTCCCCGTAAGTGTTTTCGTTAATACTATATGTAGGTTATGGAAAGAATTGTGATGACAAATTGAAAAATCTGAAAATAAAAACATCTTCCATAGATAGTTAATATTGGTTGCATTATTTTGTTACATCCATTAATATATACCCTTGAGTCAAATGACCCAGTAAATTATGACAAATAATGGGATTTTTGATGGATTAAGGGGTGAATAAAGATGGATCGATTAAGGCCTTATATACAATTATTCATTGTTTTATCATATATGACGGCCTGTTTTATTCTGGTATATCACGTTTATGCCAAAAAGACTGATGATTTGCGTCAAGAAAACCAGGCATTGCGTGATGAAAACCAGGTTCTTGAATCTCAGAATCATTATTTAAAATCACTGCCCACACAATTTAAAACCTCCAGCTGGTACAAAGAGTTTCCAGAGATGGATAAAATGGCGGGCCGGATGGTTGATGAAAGCGGGGGAAAATTTAAAAGGTCCTGGGCAATCTACTTAATTAGAGAAGCCAAACGTTATGATATTGACCCATTTTTGGTTTATGAGCTGTTAAGAGTAGAAACAGGAGGAACATTCAACCCAGAGCTGGTTGGTCCGCCAACGGCTTATGGCAGAGCATATGGACTTGCTCAATTTATGAAAAATACAGCACCATGGATTGCTGAAATGGCCGGGTTGCCGTATGAGGATGATTTATTATTTGATCCGTACTATTCCATGCAATTATCATTAGTTTATTTGGATTTTCTTTATCATGAATACGGGAACTGGAATGAAGCTTTAACTGCTTACCATCGGGGAATGGGCGGTCTTGAGCAATATAAAAAAGAACATGGACATGCCCGCAGCTGGTATGCGGTAAAAATTCAGCAAAATGCAAGATCCCATGAATCTTATGCCTTTGCAGAATAGCAGCAAAGTAAAGAACGAATAGAAGTCTGAACACAATAAGCAAGAAGTCCTTTCAGATGAGCTTCTTGCTTTTTTATGTTTTCCCCTCACTGTTGAAGAATGATTGATTTATCAATTAAATGAGCAGCAAAAAACTTCCATGTAAGATAAGTGAATACCTCCACAAACTATATGTACACCTCTTCAGAAAGTGAGGGAACATGATGACAACTGAAAATGGCAATCACGAAGATCGGGAAAACTTAACAGAACGTAATTTAAATAATCGAATAACCGTTGGGAATCAGTATTTAGGCGTTGAAGATGCTGAAAATCAGCTGGAAAATGATAAAAGAGAAGAGGAATTCGCTGAGGAAGCTGCGCTTTTTAATCGGGATGTAGGTAGAGCTGAAAGGGCAACTGAGGAAAAAGAGACAAACATGAGAGAAGAAGGGGAAGGTTCAGGCTGGGGCTGGACCGCCATCTTTTTATCCTTTTTTGCCTTTTTTATTATGCCGATTATATTAGGTGTAGCTGGAATTTTAGTTGGTATGACTGCCAGAAGAAGAGGTGCAGAAACACTTGGTAATATTGCGGTCGTTGCAGGGGGAATTGCTGTAGTGCTCCGGTTGTTCGATTATATGTTTTAGCTACGGATATCTTCTTTTAAACGTTCTGTTTCACAACACAGAAAAAATGGGGGCCATGCAAGCCCCCATTTTTATATGAAAAGGTGAATAAAACTCTTTATTGAACTTCTTCTTTTTGCTTCTGGTAGTATTCCTCTGCCAGTTTATCCACTTCTTTTTTCAATTCCTCTACCATGGTTTCCTCAGGCACTTTGCGGATAATTTCTCCGTGGCGGAACAGCAGACCTTCCCCTCGTGCGCCGGCAATACCGATATCTGCTTCCCTTGCTTCTCCTGGCCCGTTAACAGCACACCCTAAAACCGCAACTTTAATGGGTGCCTTGATTTTAGAAATATACTCTTCCACTTCATTCGCAATGGAAATTAAGTCAATTTCAATGCGTCCACACGTTGGGCATGAAATCAATGTAGCCGCATTGGATGCAAGCCCAAAGGACTTCAGCAGCTCCCTGGCTACTTTTACCTCTTCTACCGGATCGGCACTGAGAGAAATACGGATGGTATTTCCAATCCCCTTGCTCAGAATAGCTCCAAGACCTGCAGCGCTTTTTACGGTTCCGGCAAATAATGTTCCAGACTCCGTAATACCGAGGTGAAGCGGGTAATCAAAAGCTTTTGCAGCTTTCTCATAGGCTTCGATAGCAAGCTTAACATCGGAAGCTTTAAGTGAAACGATGATATCATGGAAATCCAGATCTTCTAATATTTTGATATGATGTAAAGCACTTTCCACCATGCCATCAGCTGTTGGATACCCATATTTATTAAGAATTCGTTTTTCTAATGAACCAGCATTGACACCGATGCGAATAGGCACTCCTTTTTCTTTAGCTGCTTTCACAACAGCTTCGACCTTTTCCCTTCGGCCGATATTTCCTGGATTAATGCGAATTTTATCTGCTCCGCCTTCAATAGCTTTTAAAGCCAGCTTATAATCAAAATGAATATCAACCACGAGAGGGATATTGATTCTTTTTTTGATTTCTGGAATGGCATTAGCTGCCCGGTCATCAGGACAGGCAACACGTACGATCTGACAGCCGGCCTCCTCCAGCCGTTTAATTTCATTGACAGTTGCTTCCACATCATGGGTTTTCGTTGTGGTCATCGATTGAATGACGACTTCATCTTTACCTCCAATGGTTACGTCTCCTACACGAACCTGCTTCGTATCTTTACGGTGAACAATGGAAGACATAAACAACGCTCCTTTTTAAGGCCATAATATATATTCAGCAAAATCTTGCTTCATAGCGTATCAAGCTTAAGCAGTTCCACTTTATACTATACCATTTTTCCTATAGCTGCTCCAATAAGAAATGTAAAATGTCATTGATCAGGCGGATAGACAGGAAACAAATACGTTTTTCCCTGTAAAATCTGATGGGGGTTGACACCGGGGTTTAGTTTTTTAAAATCGGCCATAAGTTGATCAACGGAAATGGTATTTAATTCGGGATTCAATTGTTCTAAAATAGATAAAACGGTATCACCAGATTGAACCTGATATGAAACGGTCTTATACGAGATCTTCTCATGCTGAGGCCTGGGATCAAACTGTTCCTGCTTCGAATCCGGCTGAATAGGTTCTATTCTGTTTTGCAGGACTCCTGCAGTAAGATCATACAGTAAGCTTTTTGCAAAAAGAACAATCATGAGTCCCAGGAGCAATTTTTTGTACCATTCCATTGAGACCACCTCGAAATGAAACATATTTATTCGTTTAAACGTATATGATTTAGTTGTTTATTCTCGTGATTTGGGGTGAGAAATATGGGTTTAGAATCGGCAGCTGCTGCATTTCTTCTTGCATTTTTTGGTATGTTATTTTTGGTTGGTGAATTGCTTGTAAAAATGAGGGGACTGGCTGGACTTCTTGGATTAGGTTTTATCAGTATATACTTTGCTGCTCATTTATCTCCGGCTTCTTTCTTTCTCGTGATTACTCTATACCTTCTGGCTCTGGCATTGATGGTTATTGACGGTAAACTTTTAAATGATGGACTTTTATCTTTTATAGGGGTTATACTCATGTTTGTTTCTGTAGGCATAAGTGCACCGGACTGGGTTAATGGTATGTACGCTATCTTAGGAATTATTCTAGGTATCCCTGCCGGTTTCCTCTTTTTGAAAGTATTTCCTAAAAGAAATATGTGGAATAAAGTGACACTGTTTGACCGTCTGACTTCCGAAGCGGGTTACAATTCCATAAATACAAAATATCATGGCCTAATAAATAAAGAGGGCATAGCCTTGACCGATCTCAGACCATCAGGAACGATCCGGGTCGATGACAAGGATTACAGTGCTGTTGCGAATGGGAAATGGATTTCTAAAGGCAGTGAAATTATTGTTACTTATGTAGATGGAACTAAAATATTAGTTGAAGATAAACGAAATTTTACACCAGATTCATAATACCTTTACCCTCCATTTATAATTCATTGTCATACTTAAGTGGATAATATGGAAATGGAGGGATTTTTTTGCATCCGGTAAAAAGGGCTTTAAAAGAAAAAATGGAAAACTATAGGAAACATAACTTTAACTCATTACAAAATCTAAAATTTTTCCGGATCATACCGTTAAAATGGCGGTTATTAACCATTGTGCTGAGCCTTTTTGCCATTTCGATTGCCGGAGTGGGAAGTGTTTCATATTATAAGGCAAAGGAAAATCAACTTTCTTTAATGGAAGACCGGCTGAACAGAGAAATCAATGTCATGCAGGATTTAGCCCAAAAAATGAAATTTGCATACATTGGTGATGACATTCTTTTTCAAAAGGAATTATATAAGGGGATCAACCAGCAAAAGAGCGCTCTTCAGCTTGACGACCTTTCCCCGGAAATTTATGTTGTAAGGGAAAATGAAGTTGTTCGGTTTGAAACCAATCAGTTTACTTCTGATGAATTTGACCAGGGACTTGCCAGTGACATATTAACCAGGGAAGATGGGGCCTTTATCAGGGAATACAATGGACAATCCTGGCTGTTCTCTGTTGGATATATAGCTGAATTGCAGGGCTATTATACCGTAGCTATACCAGAAAGTGATTATATACAGACAGCAAGACAAATGGCTGTATTCACTGCTACAGTTGGACTCATTAGCATAATCATAATCGTTTTGACGGTATCCTTCTTCGTTTCAAAGCTAACCAGACCGATTACGGATCTTCAAAGTGAGATGAAAAAAGCGAGAAATGGTGATTTTCAGAATGTGGAACAAGTCCGAAGCAGTACACCAGAAATTCATTCACTCAATAATAGCTTTCATAATTTAATTTCTCAAATCAATACGCTTTTTCATAATATCGATCATGCGATTCATCAGCTGACGGAAACAGGGGATCAATTATCGGTTTCATCAGATGAGCTGGCTGATGCACAGGAACGAATGAAACATCACTTAATGCAAGTCATTCATGATGCCAATGATACGAAAGAAACGTTATCTCATTACGGAGATGTGGTTACGTCCGTAACCGAGCTCATTCATTTGCTTAATGGTGTCTTTCGTGATTTAAAAAATCGTCAGCTGCAGATGAACCAATCGGTTGAAAAAGGGAATGAAGGGGTTTCATCGATATTATCTGCCCTCGAAAACTTTTATCAGGGAATTCAGGAAATGGGCAAAAAAATAGATGCTTTTGAGGAGCATACATATAACATTCAAAAATCAGGCAGCATCATTCAAGATATTGCAGAGCGGACAAAGCTCCTGGCTTTAAACGCTTCAATTGAAGCGGCACGGGCTGGCGAGAGCGGTCAGGGCTTCGCTGTTGTTGCAGGAGAAATCAAAAAGTTGGCGGAAAACTCTAGAAGTGCAGCAGACGAGATTCATCAAAAGTTAAATGAAACCATTGAAATCAGCCATTTTTTAGCTGCCAGATTTGAAGGTTTTACCAGTGATTTAAATGAACAGTTTAAAACCATTCATCATTCGAAGCAAATTTTTGAGGACTTGAAAGGACATATTGAAGAAATCAATCATTATATTGAGAAGTCGGAACAAGAGATGAACAGGACCGAGGACATGGTTCCGGAATTGAAAAAGGCATTTCATATCTTCAGCACCGTGACCAATAACACGGTGGAATCCATTCATCAGCTGTACGAAACTGCTAATGAACAAAAAGAAAAAATGAAGGAAACAGAAGAAATGCGAATTCAGCTATTTGCATTATCTCAATCATTGGCAACACTTATTCCAAAACAGCAAGAAAAATAACATTCAACAAGCATTATTAAAAAAATACACCCAGGGGATAGAAAGCAATCTCCACAGGTGTATTTTTTTATATTCTTATATTTGAGTTTTAGGTGAAGGGATATATGTCATGATGCGGTATAGTATGATCCCAGCTCCTCCCCAGAAAACGAGTCCTGAAAACGGAAGGGTTACAGGCGCGGCATCAGCCCATGCTACTAGAATGGCCGGAATGGTCAAAGCATAAGCAGATAAGTTCCACGACTGCTGATAATTTATGTTTTTGTTCATTTTTGTTTTCAGGTAAAGTCCTAGAGCAGCCAATATAGAAACTTCGATAAATTTGACTCCGACCGCAAACAAATAATAAAAAGAGAAATAAATTATTAGGATAAACCATTTCAATGACTGGATCGTCTGAATCGTTTCCAACACTTGCTGCTTTGATGCATTCCCGAGGCCAAGCAGCGAATATTGAAATTCAGAAACAGGACTGCTGTCTGCCACAAGAGAAATTTTAGTTTTTGAAAAAACGATGCCGTCGGAAACCCCATTCTCCCATTCTTCCTGATTTGTAAATAAAACAGACCCATGATTTGTCATGTATAAGTCATGGCCTTTTAGTTTTAACGTTCCATCGTCAACAGAGAAATCCGGCACCTGTGACAAAATTTCATCATTGACGGAATTTAAAGCTTTACTGGATTGAATAGAGGTGTTAATCATCAAAGGAATTGTTGCAATTAGTGTTAACAAAAAAATGTAGCCAATGGAACGGCCAATCTTTTGAAAGCGAAAAACGGAAACATTTTTATAATGATAAAAACTATAAAGAAATTGCTGAACTATGTTCCATTTCACGTATGGTCACATCCTTTGCTATGGTCCTATTTCATCATAAAGTATGAATCATGACAGGACAAGAGGGATGATGAATGAATTGTTAAGGTATTGTAAATTTTGTCGAATTCACTTTACAAATCGTTTACAAATCATTAATAATGAGAAGGGTGTTTTAAATTGAAACTTTGGATGAGGGGTTGAACAGATTGGAAATTGACATTCAAAAGATAATCTTTGAATTTGTCGGCGGTCTAGGGATATTTCTATTTGGTCTGAAGTACATGGGAGATGGACTTCAAAAATCTGCTGGAGATAAGCTGAGGGATATTCTCGACCGTTTTACTACAAACCCTTTTATGGGCGTTCTTGCAGGAATTATTGTTACAATCTTAATTCAAAGCAGTTCCGGGACTACTGTAATAACGGTAGGGCTGGTCAATGCAGGATTTATGACCTTAAGACAGGCCATCGGCGTTATTATGGGGGCAAACATTGGTACCACTGTTACAGCGTTTATTATTGGTATTGACGTGGGAGAATTTGCCCTGCCGATCATCGCTGCCGGAGCATTAATGATCTTTTTCTTTAAAAATAAAAAAGTTATTTACCTTGGACAAACCGTATTTGGTTTAGGGGCATTATTCTATGGATTAGAACTAATGAGCAGCGGTATGAAGCCTCTTAGAACGTTTGAAGCATTTCATGATTTAACGGTTAGCATGAGTGAGATTCCTCTTTTAGGTGTTGCCATTGGAACGATTTTTACCGTTATTGTCCAGAGTTCAAGTGCTACTATTGGTGTGCTTCAGGGATTATTTGGCCAGGGTGCCATCTCACTGGAAGCTGCTCTGCCGGTATTATTTGGAGATAATATTGGTACAACCATTACCGCTGTTTTAGCTGCCATTGGGGCAAGCATTGCAGCCAGGCGTGCGGCCCTGACACACGTGTTGTTTAACCTGATTGGTGCCACTATTTTCCTGATATTGCTGAAACCATATACGTTACTCATAGCCAATATTCAAGAAGCCATGAACCTAAACAATCAGATGACCATCGCATTTGCGCACGGGATCTTTAACGTAACGAATACCATTATTCAATTTCCATTTATCTGGCTGCTGGCGTTAATCGTGACGAAAATTATACCAGGGAAGGATTCCATTATCGATTACAAACCAAAACATTTGGACCCGATCTTTATTGAACAGTCACCATCACTGGCTTTAAGTCAGGCTAAAGATGAATCACTTCGAATGGGTGAATTTGCTCTAAGAGGTTTAGAAGAAACCAGTCTATATTTAAATACTCATAACCAGAAGCATGCTGAAATGGCCCTGTCCCTTGAAGATGCTATTAATAACATGGACCGAAAAATTACGGATTATCTCGTCGGTATTTCCAGTTCATCACTTTCAAAATCGGAAAGTGCCCTTCATTCATCCGTCGTGGATATTGTAAGGGATATTGAGCGGATTGGGGACCATTTCGAAAACATTGTGGAACTGATTGATTATAAAATTTCGAATAAAGTTGTATTGACTGAACAGGCGATGGAAGATTTAAATGATATGTTTAACCTGACGATGATCACGGTAAAACAATCGCTGAAGGCTTTTGAAAACATGAATCATGAAGAAGCACTGGCGGTCATTCAAAAAGAAGAACAGATTGATCAGATGGAGCGGGTTTACCGTAAAAAACATATTATTCGTTTAAATGAGGGCGTATGTTCTGGCCCTGCTGGAATTGTTTTTGTTGATATCATCAGTAACCTTGAACGTATTGGTGATCATGCAGTGAATATCGCACAGGAAGTCATTGGGAAAGATACGGAACAGGAAGTGGAAAATTCATAACCGTTAACAGTATACGTCCCTTGCCATTTCTTATGGTCAGGGGACGTTTTTATATGCAATACTTTTGAAAAAAACCTTGAATCAAGCAAACAAGCATGCTATATTACACTTGTGCATTTCAAAAGAGATAAAAAATCAACAAAAAATATATTGACATGATATTAATTTCATGATATATTATTATTCGTCGTTCGAGATTAGGCAAACGTCATTCCACCGTAGCTCAGTGGTAGAGCACGATCGAATCAGCTTCTTTAGAAAGAACTACAGCGCACCACGCGAGAGGCTGCTTGAGTAAACATACTGAGCGTGGGGTGATCGGCTGTTAATTCGCTCTGATTTAAAAGGTAAGGAGCCAAATTTACATTATTCCACCGTAGCTCAGTGGTAGAGCAATCGGCTGTTAACCGATTGGTCGCAGGTTCGAATCCTGCCGGTGGAGCCATATGGCGGTGTAGCTCAGCTGGCGAGAGCGTACGGTTCATACCCGTGAGGTCGGGGGTTCGATCCCCTCCACCGCCATTGATACATACATATGAGATCATTATTATAAATAGAACATGGCGGCTGTGGCGAAGTGGTTAACGCACCGGATTGTGGCTCCGGCATTCGTGGGTTCGATTCCCACCAGTCGCCCCATATTACCTAATCTGGACCCTTAGCTCAGCTGGTTAGAGCTATCGGCTCATAACCGATCGGTCGCAGGTTCGAATCCTGCAGGGTCCACCATTTTACGGAGGAGTACCCAAGTCTGGCTGAAGGGAGCGGTCTTGAAAACCGCCAGGGGCTTCACGGCCCGCGGGGGTTCGAATCCCTCCTCCTCCGCCATCTGGCTCGGTAGCTCAGTCGGTAGAGCACGATCGAGTAAGCTACCTGGAGTCTGCAACAGCGCACCACGCGAGAGGCATCCTGAATGAACATACTGAGCGTGGGGTGAAGGACTGAAACATCGCTAGTTCAGCCATTAGAAGAAATAATTTTACATACGGCTCGGTAGCTCAGTCGGTAGAGCAAAGGACTGAAAATCCTTGTGTCGGCGGTTCGATTCCGTCCCGAGCCACCACCATTTTATCGTCTCCTTTTCATTAAAGATCTGCAAGCAAATGTTGCTTGCTTTTTTTATTTTTCAGGAAATTAACATTCATATCCACGATTACAAATCGGCGTGAACTTTGCTCATTATCTTTGAAAGATTAAGAGTAAAATTCATCGGGCTTTATGTGATTTGTTTATCTTCGCGATGGTTTATCAACCTTTATACCCTCAAAAGAAATAATCACTCGCTTTATGTTTGAAAATTGGCTGATGGGGAATAAATAACATGGGGATAGTGAAAAATTGACGCAAAAGAGTTGAAACCTTTTTCATCCCCTGCTAATCTTTAATTACAGGGAGTGGATACACAAGCCATATTTCCCTGAGATTACATATTTAAAGGAGGAGTTTTATAATGGCATTTACATTGCCTGATTTACCTTATGCATATGATGCTCTAGAACCTCATATCGACAAAGAAACGATGAACATTCACCACACGAAGCATCATAATGGATATGTTACAAAATTAAATGCAGCACTTGAAGGACACAGTGATCTACAAAACAAATCCATTGATGAATTATTAGGGAACTTAGATGCTGTACCTGAAAATATCCGCACAGCCGTACGCAATAATGGGGGCGGTCATGCCAACCACAGCCTGTTCTGGACCATTATGTCACCGAATGGCGGCGGTGAGCCAAAAGGTGAGCTGGCTGATAAAATCAACGAAACATTTGGAAGCTTTGAGAAATTCAAAGAGGAATTCTCAAATGCGGCAGCAGGACGCTTTGGTTCTGGATGGGCATGGTTAGTAGTGAATAACGGAAATCTTGAAGTAACAAGCACTCCTAACCAGGATAACCCTGTTATGGAAGGAAAAACCCCTATTTTGGGTCTTGATGTTTGGGAGCATGCTTATTACTTAAAATATCAAAATAAGCGCCCAGATTATATTGAAGCATTCTGGAATGTAGTTAATTGGGATGAAGTAGAAAAGCGCTATCAGGAAGCTAAATAACGATCAGTGTAATGAAAAAGTCGGCATAATGCCGGCTTTTTTTAATGAATAAAAGGAATTTTGATACATTCATTCCCCGGCTATATGATATGGAAAATACAGAATAACAAGTCCCCTTTTGCAAACAATATAAGCAAGAAGAAAAGGGGTTTGTTAATCATGAAAAAAGGGATACAGGCAGTTTTAGGAGATGTGGACATTAATCGTGATTTATTGCTCCTTCTGACCATTGGCGGCTTATATTCGCTGAGCATATTTTTATCCAACACATTTGTAAATATTTTCTTATGGAAACAATCTGGAGAATACGCTTCTATTGCTCTGTATAACTTGGCTATTTATATCATGCAGCCATTAACATTTCTTCTTGCGGGAAAATGGGCGAAAAAAATTGACCGGGTAATTGTTCTGCGCCTTGGGGTAATCTTTTTATCCCTTTTTTTTATGACAGTATTGCTTGCAGGGGAACAGGCTTCCAAATATAATATCACACTTGGGGGAATCTTAGGAATTGGATATGGCTTTTATTGGCTTGCCTATAATGTGCTGACATTTGAAATTACAGAACCTGAAACCAGGGACTTCTTTAACGGATTTTTTGGCCTGCTTCAATCCTTTGGAGGTATGATTGGTCCAGTAACCGCTGGATATATTATATCCCGATTTGCAAATTATACAGGGTATACCGTCATATTTTCCATTTCACTGACTTTATTCATTATCGCTGTATTTTGCAGCTTTTTCATCCAGAGGAGAGAGGCTGAGGGAAATCTGGCCATCATGCCTATCATAAAAATCAGAAAAAAGAACCCAAATTGGAAAAGCATTCTTCACGCCCATTTTTTTCAAGGAATAAGGGAAGGAACCTTCTTATTTGTGATTGCCATCTGGGTATTTATCATTACAGACAGTGAATTTGCCCTGGGAACATTTAATTTAGTTTTTTCTGCCTTTTCTTTTTTGTTTTATTATCTTGCCACCCGGCTGATTAAACCAAAAATGAGAAAAATGGCTATTTTTTTTGGCGGCCTCGTATTATATCTGGCTATATACCTGATTCTTTTCTTTGACAGTTTTATCGTTTTGCTTATTTATGCAGCGATCATAGGAATGGCGTATCCTATTATTTATGTGCCGTATTTTTCCCTGTCCTATGATGTAATTGGAACGTCATGGAAGGCAAAAGATATGCGTATTGAGTATATCGTAGTTAAGGAGCAATTTTTAAATGCCGGACGAGTTGGGTCCATTATTATTTTTTTGACAGGTATTTCATTTTTCGAACCCGAGACGATTATTCCCTATATTTTAGCAACGGTAGGAGCTGGTCATCTGGTCATTTATTTCTGTATAAAAAATGTTCATATTACAAAGAAAATAGGACAAAACAAAGATGATCATGCCATGGCTAAGAAGGAGCTAACAGAGGAAAAAAATCGTTAGTATTTATCATATACCTGAAAAAGGCTATAGTGATATAATATGTTTAGATAAAGAACGTATCTGGGAGGGGAGAATACCTTTGAAAAAAAAGAAGAAGAAACCCCATCTTCCTGTTCGTCTAAACATTTTATTTTTTATTATTTTTCTTTTATTTTCAGGACTGATATTACAATTAGGTGTTGTTCAAATTTTATATGGAGAAGATGCACAGGAGGAAATTAATAAAAAAGTTAATCAGGTGACAAAAATTCCTGTTCCAAGAGGGAAAATTTTTGACCGGTTTGGCAATATTATTGTCGATAATGAGCCGCTGTACTCGATTACGTATACCCCTCAAAAATATACCAGGGCAGAAGATCGCCTGAACCTGGCCAGGAAGCTTGCTGATTATATAACCATGTGTGAAAACACCGACATGCCGCAGGATGATCAGGATCATATTCCGGAGTGTTCAGATATCGTAACAACAAGAGATATGAAGGACTATTGGATCCTGATCAATAAGGAAAAGGCTTATAGCCGTCTGTCTGATGAAGAGCGAGCCGAGATGGATGATGAAGCTGAATATTATGAGGTGTTAAATCGAATTACTCGAGAAGACCTCTCTGAGATCACCCCTTCGGAAATGGAAATAGTGGCTATTAAACGCGAACTGGATCAGGCATATGCGCTGACCCCGCACATTGTCAAAAATAATGGTGTAAGCAGAGAAGAATATGCTACAGTAGCAGAACATTTAAATGAACTGCCTGGCATTAATGTTGCGACCGACTGGAACAGAAAGTATGTGTATGGAGATACTTTTAAAAACTATCTGGGTACCATTACTTCTTCGGATGAAGGAATTTTAAAGGATAATATGGATTATTACCTCACCCATGGATACAGCCGCAATGACCGGGTAGGGAGAAGCGGTCTAGAAGCACAATATGAAACGATTTTAAACGGTGAAAAAACAAAGATACAGCATATTACGGATAAAGAAGGGAACCTAATACAGTCGGAAGTAATCGATCCGGGCGAACAGGGTAAACATCTGGTGTTAACAGTTGACATGGAATTTCAGGAAGCCGTAGACCAGATTGTTCGGGAAGAACTAAAAACAGCGATTGAAATGTTTCCGGAAAAAAATAAATATATGCAAGATGCAATGGCGGTCGTTATGGATCCAAATACAGGTGAAATCCTCGCCATTTCTGGCCAGCGTTATGTAAGGGGTGAAAATGGAGAGGAGCCCCAATTTGAGGATCAGTCCTTCCGTGCCATTTATGATGCCCATCGTCCAGGATCTGCTATCAAGGGGGCAACCCTCCTTGCTGGATATGATTCCGGTGTCATAGATATAGGACAAACATTTTTAGATCGACCGATTAAAATTAAAGGAACACCTGAAAAAAGTTCCTATAGAAACTTAGGATTAGTCAATGATCTGGATGCTTTGCGTCTATCATCAAACGTTTATATGTTCCTGGTTGCTCTCCGAATGGGGGGAGAGTTCAATTATGAACCGAACCAGCCTGTTTCTTTTAACCCGGAAGGCTTTGATATCATGAGAAATTACTACAAACAGTTTGGGCTGGGCAGCCATACAGGAATTGATCTGCCTTATGAGTCGACAGGTTATAAAGGCAGTCTGTTAAAGCCGGGTACCCTCATGGACTTTGCCATCGGACAATATGATACCTTTACAACCTTGCAGCTCGCTCAATATATTTCAACCATTGCTAATGGAGGGTATCGAATTAAGCCTCACCTGTTAAAGCAAATTCGGGAACCGGGTAATGGGGATGAAACGGGACCAGTTTATCAGTCTGTATCTCCAGAAGTATTAAATCGGATCGATATGGATGACCGTTATATTGAAAGGGTTCAGGAAGGATTTCGGCAGGTATTCCAGGAACCCGGCGGAACGGCTTATTATTATTTCCAGGACGCACCATACAAACCAGCTGGGAAAACAGGTACGGCTCAGAATGACATTTATGAAAACGGTGAGCTTGTAGCCAGAACGGAGAATCTGACACTGGTCGGATATGCTCCCCATGATAACCCGGAAGTCGCTTTTGCAATTGTAGTGCCAAATACAGGCATTGTGAAGGGACAGTATCAGGTAAATAAAATGATTGGCCGTAGGATCCTTGATACCTATTTTGAATTAAAAGAAAAACGGGCGAAAGAAGGAATAAAATCAGCTGAGGATCTGTCTGCAGATGTTGATGGATTATCAGTCAGCGAAGAATGATCTATGCTCAGAAAACTCTCTGGCACAAATCAATAAGGCCAGGGAGTTTTTTCTAACCTGCTTCCTATAAGGCACAGTGAAAACTCGTCAATAGACGGGTTTTTCTATTTTATAACGAGTATCTCTCCATATTGTCCTGCTTCGACAATATTTCAAATAGATTTACATAACCTTAACAATTCATTTATACAGGTTTAATAGAGGACCTTTACTATAAGAATTGTGAAAACAAACAATAAAAGTTTAGGGGGAAAAAACACATGAATTCTTTTAAGCGTTTCGCCTTTTTGCTGGCATCCATTCTGCTGATCGGTGTGCTGGCAGCATGTGGACAAACTGAAGATAATCAAGGAGATGCAGATGATCAAACACAAGAGCAAGAAACCAATGCTGACAATGGAAGCAATGAAAATAATGACAGCAAAGACGAAGACAAAAAATTATCTGGAACGATTAAACTAGCAGGATCTTCTACTGTTTTCCCTATTATGGAAGCTGTAACATACGAATATCACAAAGTACAGCCAAATGTACAGACTCCACTTGAAAGTGTTGGATCTGGCGGTGGATTCAAACGTTCAACAAAAGGTGAAATTGATTTCAGTAACGCTTCACGCCCGATTAAGGATGAAGAAATAGCGATTGCAGAAGAAAATGGTATTCAGCTAGAAGAAATTGTACTTGCTTATGACGGATTAACGGTTGCTGTAAGTCTTCAGAATGATTTTGTGGAAAGCTTGACAGTTGAACAATTGCGTGACATTTTCCTTGCTGAGCGCGGAAACACAAAATGGTCTGATATTAACCCTGACTGGCCAAATGAGCCGATTAAGATTTATGCGCCAGGACATGACTCCGGTACATTTGACTACTTCAATGAAGTGATCTTAGAAGAAAAACCAATGCGTGAAGGTGAAGGAGTAACTCTTTCTGAAGATGATAACCTATTAGTTCGCGGTATTCAAAATGATCCATACGCCATTGGATTCTTCGGTTATGCTTACTACTATGCTAATCAGAACAAACTAAAAGCAGTTGCGATTGATGGCGGTAATGGTCCAGTTGCGCCAAACGGAGAAACGATCCAGGATGGAACTTATTCACCGCTTTCCCGCCCGTTGTTTACTTACGTCAACGTTCAATCTCTTAAAGAAAAAGAACATGTACAGGATTTCCTAGAATTCTTTATGAACGGGCCAGCAGCAAAAGCAGCAGAACAAGTTGGATATGTTGCTCTTCCTGAAGAGAAATATCAAGAACAGCTGGCAAACTTGAAAAAATTCTACGAATAATGGATTAAACCGACAAAGTTATGATTCTGGAAAAGGTGAGGGCAGTTTAACTGTTCTCGCCTTGCCTTGTGATGAAAGGAGTTTTGTTGATATGGATACTTCCAGCACAATAAAAAAGAAAACACTGGATGTTCAAGAAAAGATTCGACAAAACAAAGAGAAGCAAAAGGTTTTGCGAAAACTGGAAAAGGTTGTGCCTGCTTTTCTCTTATTATGTGCCGGATTTTCTGTCATAACCACAGCAGGTATCTTGTTTACGTTACTGAAAGAAGCCATAGGATTTTTTGGTGTAGTTCCCCTTAATGAATTCTTTTTTAATACAAGCTGGCGGCCGTGGTCTGGCTCATTTGGGGTATTGCCTCTTATTACTGGAACATTGTTAATTACGTTAATTGCTATTCTTGTAGCACTTCCACTGGGAATCGCTGCAGCCATTTTCTTAAGTGAATACGCAAGTGCACGCGTGCGGAAAATGATTAAGCCGACTCTTGAAGTATTAGCAGGAATTCCAACCGTAGTCTATGGATTTTTTGCCCTGACTTTTGTGACACCGGTTTTGGAAAAGTTAATTCCTGATCTACAAATCTTTAATGCCCTTAGTGCAGGAATTGTAGTTGGGATTATGATTATTCCAATGGTTGCATCTCTGTCCGAAGATGCTATGAATGCAGTGCCGAACAGTCTTCGGGAGGGAGCAATGGCCATGGGATCAACAAAATTCGAGGTAGCGATGAAAGTTGTATTGCCTGCAGCTTTTTCGGGTGTAGTTGCATCGATAGTACTGGCGATTTCGCGTGCAATAGGAGAAACTATGATTGTTACCATTGCAGCTGGTCAATCACCAAACTTTACGTTTGACCCGACGATGTCTATTCAAACCTTGACAGCCTTTATTGTTCAGGGAACATCTGGTGATACGACATATGGTTCAACCATTTATTATAGTGTCTATGCCGTCGGGATTACCCTGTTTGTATTTACGTTGGCTATGAATCTGTTAGCCCAATACATTGCACGCCGGTTTAGGGAGGAATACTAATGAACGGATTTTTGTCGAAAGAAGAGTGGAAAAAACGATTGAATCGCAGACTATTCATCAATCGCATTTTCTATATCCTGTTTTTTGCAGCTACAACCATTGGTCTGATCTTTTTGGCCATGCTTCTTTACCGTGTATTAACTCAAGGAATTGGCTATTTGAGTTGGGATTTTATTAAAGGGTTTCCGGCTCCATACCCTGAAGAAGCAGGTATTTTTGCAGGGATGATCGGTTCAGTCTATTTAATTGCTATTGTAGCGCCGGTTTCTCTTGTATTGGGTGTTTCTACAGCTATTTATCTTGAGGAATACGCACCGAAAAATAGAATTTCCCGCTTTATACAGGGAAATATTCAGAATTTGGCAGGAGTTCCGTCAATTGTGTTTGGACTGCTTGGTCTGACCTTCTTTGTATATATCATGGATTTTGGTTATTCCTTACTGGCTGGTGGGCTCACCATGAGTCTGCTCGTACTCCCGATTATCGTCGTTGCTGCCCAGGAAGCTATTCGTTCTGTTCCCAATGAACTGAAAGAAGCTTCTTATGGAATGGGAGCGACCAAATGGCAGACGATTTTAAGGGTGGTACTGCCAGCATCGATTCCAGGCATTCTTACTGGTTCAATTCTGGCTTTATCCCGTGCCATTGGGGAAACAGCTCCATTATTAATTGTAGGAGCAGCAGCAGCTATTTATTCGTTGCCTGATTCGCTGCTCGGTCCGTACACAGCTATGCCAATTCAAATCTATAGCTGGGTAAGCAGACCAGGAGAAGAGTGGCCTCTAGTTGCTGCAGCGGGTATTATTGTTCTCTTGATTGTTTTGCTGCTGATGAATGCTGTAGCGGTATTCATTCGAAATAAATTCCAGAAACGTTATTAACCTTGGATGGGAGGAATAATAAATGGATTTATCACAGGTTATTCATCATGAAAACAAGAATAAGCCTAAAGAAGAGAAACACGTTTTTGAAGTGTCAAATTTAAATTTATGGTATGGTGATGACCAGGCTCTTTATGACATAAATATGAACATACCTGAAAATCAGGTAACCGCCATAATTGGCCCCTCAGGATGCGGTAAATCTACCTTTTTAAAAACTTTAAACCGCATGGTAGAAATGGTTCCATCCGTAAAAACATCAGGTAATATAAAATATAAAGGAACCAATATTTTTGATCCGAAATTAAGTGTTGAAGATCTTCGTACGCATGTTGGAATGGTGTTCCAAAAACCAAATCCATTTCCGAAGTCGATCTATGACAATATTGCGTATGGTCCGAGAATCCACGGAATAAAAAAGAAAAGGGATCTTGATGAAATTGTAGAAAAGAGTCTCCGAGGAGCAGCTATTTGGGATGAAGTAAAAGATCGTCTGGATGAAAACGCATATGGATTATCAGGTGGTCAGCAGCAGCGCCTCTGTATTGCGCGATGCCTTGCCATTGAACCGGATGTCATTTTAATGGATGAACCAACATCTGCCCTTGATCCTATTTCCACATTGAAAGTTGAGGAACTTGTGCAGGAATTAAAGGAAAATTACAGTATTATAATTGTAACACACAATATGCAGCAAGCTGCCCGGGTCTCCGATAAAACAGCGTTCTTCTTAAACGGAGAACTCGTAGAATTTTCAGATACCAATGTTCTGTTTTCTAATCCAGAGGATCAGCGGACAGAAGATTATATTACCGGGCGATTTGGATAATTACTGAAAAGGGGGATCGGGATGACCGTTCGAGAACAATTCCACAACGATTTGGGAGAATTAAAAAGAATCATTCAGGAGCTGGCAGAAGATACGAAAAAAGCGTTATCGGAAGCCGTTGAAGCATTGTACAATAAGGATGTTGACAAAGCGCAGGAAATTATTGATAACGATGTAAAGCTGGACAGAAAAGAACTGAATATTAATGAACAGGCCATTTTGCTAATAGCTAAACAGCAGCCTTTTGCAAAAGATTTACGCAGGCTAATTATTGCACTTAAAATATCATCAGATTTGGAGCGAATGGCAGACTATGCCGTTAACATCGCCAAGTCAACCATTCGGCTGGGAAAAGATCATCCGCTTGATGTACATCCGAAAATACGTAAAATGGCCGATGTGGCGCTGGATATGGTTAATTTGGCTATAAAAGCATTTGAGCACGAAGATATCTCACTGGCAAAGAAGCTAGCTGAAATGGATGATGAAGTAGATCATATGTACAGCAGTATAATTCGGGAGATGCTGGAGGAAACTGCCACAAATCCCCAGATGATTCAGCATATTATGCAAATGGCGTTTGGTGCTCGATATCTTGAGCGATTCGCCGATCACATCACCAACATTGGGGAGAATATTTTCTATCTTGTCAAAGGGGAAACGTATGACTTAAATGAATAATAAAAAACGGCTGGGACATAAAGGTTTTACGTAGTCAAAATGTGCAGAGACCTGCGGGAATAGCACGAGCCAAAAATCCAGAGACAGAAGGATGAGAAGTTAAAGGCGTACCTGCGGAAAGCGAGTAAAAATATCCGAACTAATTCATATAACGATTGAACTTAGTTCGGATATTTTTTTGCCTTTTGCAGTTTTGTCCCAGCCATTTTTTCTATATTTCAAGGATAAGAAAGGGTATTGGAACGGTTCCATACTATCTGGTAATGATTGCGGCAATCTCTTCATAGGTCATATCGGATATGAGTTCATATTCACCAATCTGAATTCTGGTGCTTAAGCCATTTTCAACCAGGTATTGATTAAATCTCTTTTCATTATCAATGATTTGAGCTTGATACAGCAATTCACTGACATCACTCGAGTTCATTCCAGGCTCAATCGTAAGTAAATAACTGTGATAGCTGATCGGTTCCTCTTCTGTTTCTGGTTTCGCTTCATTTTGTTCTTCTATCAGCTGTTCATAGGATTCTTTGATATCGTTTAATTCTTTCCAGTCCTCTGTTGGTATGACCTGATAACCTTTTAGGGTCACAAAGTTTTTAGCTTCATCAAGGGTAATATTCTGTTTTTCTGTGTGATCTGCTGCCGTATTTTCATCCTGAAAATAGACAATCCCAACCGCTATAACAGCTGTCAATAATCCTAATGCATATGAACGGATGATCGTTTTCATGGATCAAACTCCCTATGTAAAAAATTAAACTTTCTTTAAAATTGTGCGTATATCATGCTCAGATAATGATGTCTCAGCAGCGATTTGTTCGATGCTATAGCCCTGATCATACATAGTTTGGATACGGTTGAAGAGCGGGAATTTCCCCTGATTCTGGAACGCTGGCTCATTTGAGGGTTCTACGATGTCAACAGGATCCGTTAACAATTCTTCCTCCAAAATTTTAATTTTATTTTTCATTTGATAAGTATCCTGAAGTGTGGAAATGGATAATTGTTCAATCTGCTGCTCCAATTCCTGAAACCGATCGTTCAGAAAATAAGATAAAATAAATAAAATAACGCCAACAGCCCCAAGGCTAACGAGGACATATACCATAAATGAAGCTCCTCCTCAATTAACAGTAATGTAAAATTTTTGTCGATTCTAGTATATCGTATTTTCATGCTTGAATGGTAGGGGAAATGTATATAAAAAAGAATCATACCCAGTTAAAAAATTGCGAAAATTCCCCGAAGAAGCTTGCTCCTTCCTCAAGCATAGAGGTTTGCCCGTGGCTGTGTGTGAAATAAAAACGCAGCAGCTGAACGAGAATTATATGATGGGGAAGACAATATGCCTACTGAGAGAGTCGGAACCTTTAAACCAATCAGGGATTAGGTGCCTATTTTTAAAAGGAGAATGAACATGAGCTGATAGGGAATTTGAAAAAGATTACACAATGATACAAATACTGACCGTCTGTACGTCAATCGTTTTTAGAAGCTCTGACAGCTGTCTTGAATTCACAGGAAATCTTTGATATTATAAATTAGTCCTAAAACGAAAGTGACTGAAGATAGAAAGAGAAACGGAGGTAAGATTCATGCGTGTTCAAGTAACTTTAGCGTGCACAGAGTCTGGTGATCGTAACTATATTACATCAAAAAATAAACGCACGAATCCAGATCGTATGGAACTTATGAAATATTGCCCTCGCTGCAAAAAACATACTTTGCATCGTGAAACCAAGTAACTGATTAATGGCAAATTGTCCATTATTGCATGTTACACGCACATTGACCCTTGCTGTCAGCCCAGCAAGGGTTTCGTTATATTCAATGAACTTAGTCAGGGTTGTGAAGGGTGAATGAATATGGAGTCAAAACAGGAATTCCGAAGTAAAGGCAAAGAAATACTTAAACGTCTTTCTCCGGATCAGAGAGGAAACATAATTGAACAAATTCATTTTCATGTTTTTGAAAGTGATTGGTGGAAACATGCCAGTACAATTGGAATAACCATCTCTAATGAAATCGAGCTTGACACTAAACCAATTATTCAACAGGCCTGGAGAGAAAATAAAACGGTTACTGTTCCAAAGTGTTTTCCAAAAGAGGATAATAAAATGGTGTTTTATAAATTTTCCGATTACAGCATCCTTGAGACAGTTTATTCAGGATTACAGGAGCCAGATATAAGAAAAACAGTGGCAGTGGAACAGTGTGACATTGATTTGATGTTCGTTCCCGGGCTCATGTTTGACAAAAGGGGTTATCGCATTGGGTATGGCGGCGGATATTACGATCGTTACTTAAGGGGGTTTCAAGGCATAACCGTATCCATAGCAACATCCCATCAAATTGTCGAGAGAGTCCCCCATGATGACTATGACATACCTGTGAATCACATCATATCCGAATCAGGAGCTGTCTTTTAAAGCCGGCTGTATAATTTTAGGCGATGATACGCAATCTATGGCTAATACAACATATAAAGGAGTGGGAAGGGATTGCGTTTGATCGTGATTGTAGCCTCAATGCTATCTTTATTGGCTGTTTTATACCGATACCGTTATCGCATATTGCAATACATAATTTCAGTAGGGGTTCTAAGGAAAGGACTCGCCATCATCATTGCCAATATTCCACAGGTCAAACGGCTATACTTTGATAGCATGTTTAATCGGGGAAACATGCAGGCAAGTGAAAATTAAGTTTATGAGAAAGTCTGGACCCTTGCTCTTGAAACAGGCAAGGGTTTCGTATTTCCTTTAAAATGTATTGAAGTGTATGTGACGTTTTTGTTCCTCAATCACGGCCTACATGATAAGATGTTAGAAGGGAGGCTACAATATTATGGTGATTCAGGAAGAATATTATTTTTGGAAACTGGCAGCTCATTTCATGATTCAGCATGGTTTTGATCTGATTCAGGTTGATGAAAAAAATCGGGAGCTCTGGCTGGAGAAGGTTCAGGGCAGACATACCCATATCATTCGTCTATACCACCATACTTTTGATTGGGCCAATCATTTGAAGAGGGACATTGCCTTTGTTATTGAGAGAGTTAAACGGATTAAACGAATGTTAGTGGGTAAAAATATAACCATACATAACGTATACATAGCTACCTTTCCGCCTGTAGACAGCTGGGAACAATTAAAAAATAACGTTCAGGTGAAGGATCAAAAAAATTTTTTGATCAAATCCTATTATTTAGATGAAGAGAATCGTCAGAAAGAGTCAGACAGGTTATTCCATAATATGAATCTTGATGAACCGGTTATTCCCGTCCCTCTTGATGAAGGGGAGCTCGAAAGCCAGATTCAATATTTAAAGCAGCAGATGATCTTTAAACATGAGCAGCATAAGCGGGAAGCAGCTTCTATTTTTAATCACGGGAAACCGCTGGTAACCTATGTACTCCTGGCCATCAATATACTTCTATTTTTGGTGATGGAAAATACTGGGGGAAGTACGAATAGCCTGAATTTAATACAGTGGGGGGCTAAATATAATCCATATATATTGGAAGGAGAATGGTGGCGCATTTTTTCATCCATGTTTCTGCATATTGGATTCCTCCATATTTTTATGAATATGCTGGCCCTTTATTATTTAGGAAATGCTGTTGAGCGGATGTACGGCAGTATTAAATTTTCCATTATTTATTTGTTGGCTGGCCTATTTGGGGGATTGGCAAGCTTTGCTACAAATGCTTCCGTAGCAGCCGGGGCGTCCGGTGCGTTATTTGGATTATTTGGGGCGCTGCTGTTTTTTGGCGTGATGAACCGGAAACTCTTTTTTCGGACGATGGGAAAGAACCTGCTATTTATTATTGGATTGAATATTATTCTTGGAATATCGGTTCCTCAGATTGACAATGGCGCTCACATGGGGGGGCTGGTTGGCGGGTTTATTGCTTCTGCTATCATTCAATTGCCCAAAAATAAAACCCCTGTTATACAGGGAACTTCTCTTCTTGTATATACAGGGATGATCGGGATTTTACTATATTATGGAGTTCATCAGACCTTTGTTCAATACGATGCAAGAACCCATGGGGTCATTGCCAATGAATATATTAACCAGGAGCAATATGATCAAGCCATTGACATTACTACATTTGTTTTAAATAAAAATCCCTCAGAAGCTGAGATTTTATACTTTTTCCGTTCCTTAGCTTACATAAAGGACAATAGTATAAATCCGGCTATTAACGATTTAAATAAAGCAGTGCAATTAAAACCTTCTTTTCATGAGGCACACTATAATCTTGCTATTTTGTATAAGGAACGGGAACAGGATGATCTAGCATATGATCATGCAAAACGGGCAGTAGAGCTGAATCCGGGAAGCGGACAATACCAGGATTTGCTGGAAGAATTATCTATTGAACGGAATCTTTTGCCATAAACGCTGTTTGTTGCCTAACCGATCTTCAAATAAGACCATCAGATGATCTCCATTTTTTTCAACGAGGATTAGGGGCATATATGTATCTAAAGGTTTTAGCAGGGTTTCATTTTTTCCTCTAATCCCCATAATGTAGTTTTTATAAAGCCCTTCCCACAATTGGCCCATGACCTGTTCGGTTTGAGCCTGGGTCAGTCCAGGGAAGGGTTTATGTTTATACTTCCATAAATCAGTTAGGGGAATGGGCGTGTACTGGTTTAAGGAAATATCATAATGATGTATGAGCTGCTTCCAGAAATACATCAGCTGCTGGGAAATAGCATGATCTATTGCCTTTTTCCATTCTTTCTGCCGCTCATTGTCAGGTTTCTTAAATGATTCCAGCGGGGAATGCGGAGAGTCAATCACGTACATATCGGCGAATGATAAATCCTGTACACTTTTGATTACATCATCCGGATAATGAATTTCCCCATGGTGAAATGTGATTGCTTCCAGATAACTGCTGTCTTCATCTCGAATATCCGCTCTTTGCTCCAGCCGTTTTTCTTCTTCTTTCCATTTGTTCAAAATTCCTTTTAACTTTCCATCCACAAATAACAGAGATACGTCCTGCCTTAAATAGACGGGCTCATTAACAGATGAATTTACCCTCCACAGCACCTTGTATGTATCTTCATCCATTTCTGTTAATAATGTCAGGTCTGTATTCGCTTCTTCAAATTGAACCTCCTGATCCAGCGGGAAGAACTTGATTACCTTTTGTTCCTTTTGTATTAAAACTGGTAAAAGAATAATCCATATCATCAATGCTGTCCACAACCAAATTTTCCATTTCATGGCACTCCCTCTTTCTGAAAGCCTGTCTTATTAAACTGTATGATTGGTAACTATTTGTTATGAAGCGCATGTTTTGAAAAAAATCATGCACACTAATCAGTAAATCCAGAAAAACAGGTGATGAACATGAAGCCAGAGCAGCCGATGATGAACAGCTTTTCAAAAAATGTTGAGTATATGAGGGAACGGTTAGGAGTAGAAAAAAGCTTTGATGTGGTCCATCTCGATCTCGAATATGCCGGCAGACAAATGGCGATGTTTTTAATTGATGGTTTCGTAAAAGATGAGATTCTTCATTATTTAATGAAATTATTATCACAATTAGAACCTGAGGAGCTGGAACCGGACCCGTTTAAAAAACTGTTTAAAACCCATTTGCCTTATATTGAAATTGATTATCTGGAAGATTTAAATGAAGCAGGGGATCAAGTGTTAAGCGGACCAACTGCACTCCTCGTTGAAGGCATGGATAAAATCATCATGATCGATGCCCGTACATACCCCGTCAGAGGACCACAGGAGCCTGACCTTGAAAGAGTTGTTCGGGGATCAAGGGACGGATATGTGGAAACGATTGTCTTCAATACGGCTCTTACGAGAAGAAGAATTCGTGACCGATCATTGAGAATGGAATATTTGCAGATTGGAAGAAGGTCCAAAACAGATGTCTGCCTGTGCTATATAGAAGATATTGCGGATATGAAAAACGTGAATCATTTAAAGGAGACATTAAAAGCGATTGACACGGATGGGTTGCCCATGGCAGAAAAAACAGTTGAAGAATTTTTGGGGGGGCGCCACTGGAATCCATATCCGGTTATTCGTTACACAGAACGTCCGGATACGGCAGCAGCTCATTTGTATGAAGGGCATGTTCTGATTATGATCGACGGGTCGCCAAGTGTTATGATTACGCCTGCAACGTTCTGGCATCATCTTCAGCACTCGGAAGAATATCGTCAAAAGCCATTAATCGGAGCCTATTTAAGAATAGTACGGCATATTGCTGTGGTTGCGTCCTTATTCATTCTTCCGCTGTATTATCTTTTGTCTGTACATCCTTCTCTGGTTCCTGGGGCGATTCATTATATCGGTCCTGAGGAAGCCGGAATGATTCCGCTGATCATTCAATTTCTTATTGCGGAAATAGGAATTGACATGTTGCGAATGGCAGCGATTCACACACCATCAGCTTTAGCTACAGCTCTCGGTCTGGTGGCAGCTATTTTAATTGGGCAGGTTGCGGTGGAAGTAGGACTGTTTTCCAATGAAGTGGTTTTATATCTGGCGGTTGCTGCAATCGGGACATTTGCAACACCCAGTTATGAGATGAGCCTTGCCAACCGGTTTATCCGTATCGTTTTACTAATCATTTCTGCGCTTTTCGGTCCCCCGGGCTATTTCATTGGCATTACCGTCTGGGTTTTGTATCTCGCAGGAATGAGAACCTTTCATACCCCTTATTTATGGCCGTTTATCCCTTTTTCGTACCGGGCTTTCAGAGACGTTCTGTTCAGAATACCAATCCCTTTAAAAAATCGAAGACCAACATTTTTAAATCCTCAGGACCCGGACCGCTGATCTTCAGCGGTTTTTTTACTTACCTCCGAAAGAAGTCTCCCACTTATTAGCTTCAGCGTAGGTGGCTGGAGTATGTCACAAGATAGGAACGTCATGTTTTCTCTTAAGCGATTGTTCCCCGTTTCTAAAAAATTGAATGTCCGATTTTTGCCTGTTTTCATTCGCTCTAGCCGTTGTTATAATAAATAAAGGTGATGAAGATGAGAAGTGTATATGATGTACAGCAGCTGTTAAAAAAATTCGGATCGATTATATATGTAGGTGATCGTTTAGCCGATCTCGAATTGATGGAAGAAGAAGTGAAAGAACTTTATCAATCTCAATGTATGACAACCGAGGAATATCAAATGGCCATTTTATTGTTAAGACAGGAAGCTGCAAAAATACGGGATCATGAACAGAACAAAAAGGGATGAAAAAGTCGATGAGTGAACACGTTTATTTAGGAGCAGATATTGGCGGGACATTTATTAAATTAGCCATTATAGATGAAAAAGGAAACATCATAAAAAAGTGGCAAATTGAAACCAATAAACGCAATCAGGGTCAGGACATTCCTCAGGATATATATGAGTCTTTTAAAGTTCATCTGTTCAATGAAAAAATCTCATTCGATCAAGTTTATGGTCTTGGAATGGGAGCCCCGGGCTTTGTAGATTTACCTACTGGCATGGTCGTTGAAGCAGTTAATATTGGGTGGAAAAATTTTAATCTTAAAAAAGCCATGGAATCATTTGTGAAAAAGCCTGTTTTTGTTTTAAATGATGCCAATCTTGCTGCCCTTGGGGAAAATTGGAAGGGTGCTGGACGCAATGTATACGATCTGATCATGGTAACCCTCGGTACAGGAGTTGGTGGAGGGATTATTTCAAATGGTCAGGTCATAACGGGATCGAATGGTACTGGAGGAGAGATCGGACATATCATCGTTACCCCGGGAGAAGGGCCAGTGTGCAACTGCGGCAGAAGAGGCTGTATTGAAACCTATGCTTCTGCTACTGGGATTGCCCGTTTAGGGCAAGAAGCCTTACAGGAAGGAAAATCTACTAGTCTTCGAAAAGCAGCTCATTCCCAGCATACCATTACGGCTAAAGATGTATTTGAAGCTGCCAAAAAGGGAGACTCCATTTCACAGGATATTATTCAGGAGGTAACCGATAAGTTAGGATTTGTTCTGGCCAACCTGGCAGTTGCTCTTAACCCCAAAAAAGTCGTTATTGGTGGAGGAGTAGCCAATGCTGGGGAACAGCTTCTGGAGCCAGTGGAAACTTCCTTTCGTAAATACAGTTTACCCCGTACTGCAGAAATTTGTTCCTTTGAACTGGCTGAATTAGGCAATGATGCCGGAGTTATTGGCGGGGCATATCTGGTTAAACAGAAACTGAACTTATAGCCTATCACGCTCCGATTTAAATTAATGATCTGGACCTATGAGTATATAACTATGGAATAGTTCAGTTTTTTGCTCAAAATTTCACAAATGGAATCCTAATTATAGCCCCCTTGCTGAACAAGCAAGGGTTTATTGATATTAGCACTGATCTATTAGGCTATGACTGATATTGGAAATTTGTGATTTTTGTAGGGTATATTTTTTTAAAAACGTTTCATACAATGAGAAGGGAAATTTTCTTTCATTTTTTGAAACAAATAGCTTGATAGGTTCGTCTAATAATGAGGAATGGTTCAAGTGCCAGTATATCTTATCACACTGAATGATAAAAGGAGGCATCAAGCAGCTATGAGTAAAGAACTAAAGTCCCAGGTATTTTTAATAGCCTCTTTATTGTTTGGACTAAAAACGTATATTTTATATAGGTTTGTCTTTCATTTGTCTATTGAAAATACACTTCAGGAGATTATTTTATTTATTAATCCTTTTGCAACATCCATTCTGGTGTTTTCTCTCGTCGTATGGATGAAACCACAAAATCAGCGAAAGTTTATAAAGACAGTTATGATTATTGGAACGCTGCTGTTATATTTTAACCTGTTATATTACCGGAATTTTACTGATTTTATCACATTGTCCGTGCTTTTTCAGTTTAATAATGCCGGTGATTTGGGGAGCAGTGTCCTCAGCCTTATACACTTCTGGGATCTGTTCTTATTTCTGGATGTACTGATTGTCTTATATTTATTAAGAAAGAATAAAAGAAATGCTGTACTTTACTCCAGAAAAAGGAAACTGCAGGTGATGGCTCTATCTCTGAGTATATTGTTTGTGAATATTGTGCTTGCTGAAATTGAGCGTCCCATGCTGTTTCTTAGAGGATTTGACAGAGAATATTTAGTAAAAAACGTTGGTCTGTTTAATTATCATATTTATGATGCTTTTGTCCATTCTAAAACACGTGTTCAAAAGGTAATGGCTGATGAATCAGAACTCGCGCAGATAACAGATTATGTTAATCAGGAAGTTGACATTGAACAAAACGAAAGCCTTGAAGGGATCGCAAAGGGAAAAAATATTATCTATATATCTGCCGAATCAGTCCAGAGTTTTGTATTAAATAAAACCATCAATGGGCAGGAAATTACGCCATTCTTGAATGACTTGATGGAAGACAGTTATTATTTTGAGAATTTTTATCATCAGACTAATTTAGGTAAAACTTCGGACTCTGAATTTTTGGTAGAAACATCCCTATATCCGCTGCCGAATAGTGCTGTATTTTTTACCCATCCACAAAATGAATATCGTGCTGTCCCAGAAATTATTGGAGAAGAGGGCTATTATTCAGCGGTTTTTCATGCTAATAATAAAAGTTTCTGGAATCGGGATGTTATGTATGAGTCACTTGGCTACGATCATTTCTTCTCAGAAGCACAGTACAACGTCAATGAAGAAAATTCCATTGGCTGGGGGCTGAATGATAAATCGTTCTTTGAGCAGTCGATTAAATATTTGCAGTCAATTCCAAAGCCATTTTATGTAAAATTTATCACGCTGACGAATCATTTTCCATTTGAATTGCCGGAAAAATATGCATCTATTGATCAATTTGACTCCAATTCCAGAACATTAAATCAATATTTTCCAACAGTTCGCTATACAGATGAGGCCATTCAGCATTTCTTTGAATTGTTAAAGCAATCAGGACTTTACGAAGAATCCATTATCATAATTTATGGTGACCATTATGGAATCAGTGAATATCACAATAAGGCAATGGGAGAATTTTTAGGAAAAGAAATCACGCCATATGATCACATACAATTGCAGCGTGTGCCTTTAATGATTCATATTCCTGGACACAAGGGACACAAGAAGATTGAAAAAATTGCCGGACAGATTGATTTAAAACCTACCATCTTGCACTTGCTAGGAATAGCAAATGAAGGGGATATTCGTTTTGGCACAAACCTATTTTCAGAAGAAAGAAAACCATTTATAGCCTTTAGAGATGGTTCGTTCGTAACCGATGAGTTACTCTATACAAATCATACATGTTATGATCGAATTACGGGGGAAGAAAAAGATATTGCAAACTGCGAGCCATTCACTGACCAGGTTTTAGAAGAACTGCAGTACTCAGACAACCTTATTTATGGAGATCTTTTGAGGTTTTATAACTTTGATAAAAATCAAGAATAAAAGCGGATTTGTTCGTATAGAAACAGATGAAGTGGCCGGGCAAAGCTGAAAGGTAATGAAATATCCGAACTAAATTCAATCTTCCATGAATTAGTTCGGATATTTTAACTTTTATTATCGTTTTTTCACCATACATTTCTTAATGTACCCGCCACTCGTTAATGTTAATGAAGAACCGAAATAGTTTGTGAAGAAGCCGTAATCCATTACCGTAATTATGATAGTGCTAAACTTTCCTCCGAAAGAAGTCTCCCACTTCTTAGCTTTAGCGTAGGTGGTGGGAGTATGTCACTTCCTATTGCAAAATATACCATAAAATGACATAATGCTTTATGTATATTCTGGGGGGATCTTCAATGAAAAAGTGTCTTTTTATTGGATTATGGAGTTGTTTAATAATCTTAGCTTCATGTAATCAGGAAAGTTATACATCCCGGCTTCATCATGATCATGAACTTTTTTTTCACTATAAGCAGTTATGGTCTGCTCCCTCACCTGAGCCGGAAATAACCCCCATAACTGATTCATTGGCTGGAAGAATTCTTGGCTGGTATAATCAAAACTGGGTTTTGTACGAACGGCATTTAGGAGAGAAAACTCAAGTTTATAAATATCATATAAAAAATGGAGCAAGCGAACTGTTTTTTGAAAGCAATTATCCAATTTCTCAGATCACCCCCGGCGAAGGATATGAATTTTTTGCGGTGGAATCGAAGGGGCCTGAACAGAACTCGATCGTAACCATATTGAATCGCAAGGGAGATATTTTGCTTAAACAAATGAATAATGTAACTCAGGTTGATTTTGTCTGGAGTCCTTATCACTCCCATCAGCTTTTGATAATTCAATATTTACCTTCTATGACCACAGAAGTAAAGATGCTGAATCTGACAAGCCCTATTGAGGAAACGGTACTGGATGTCCAGCCCTATGTTCAATGGTATGAAGAGGACAGGCTGGCTTATTTTGAATGGAGCAACGAACCGTCATTTTTTGCACCTGTTTTTCTCTACGATATAAAATCGCAGGTTAAAGAGCCCCTCCTTGACGATATATCAGTATTTGCTTCTTCAAGGAAGCATTTCATGTTTTTACCGGGAAATCTTCAAGATGATAAATTGGCTTTCTATTTTTACCAGAAGGAAAATCCCGAAGAGTTGCTTGAATTTCAAATAGAAAAGTTACACTCAAATTCGGAATATCACTGGATTCCTCCATTTGACTGGCTTCCGGCAGAAAATGTATTTATAACATTTTCCCCTGAACATATGGGAAGCCTGTATGATTACGATAACCAATTCAACCTGATTGCATTGCAATTAGAATCAGGGACGAAAGAAATCATTACGGAGGTTCAAACATTATCAGATATCAATTGCTCACAACTGACCAGCATGTGTTTAGTTGGAAGCCAGTATGAGAAGCTCATTAATATCGAAAACCGAAAGATGTATGATATTCTGAAAAATTAATATGAGAAAAAGCAAGGAGCATAGATGGAGGATAAGAAGGAAGATAAACGCTTTCAGGGTGAAATCAAAGGAAAGCCAAAGGGATGCTTACTATAAACTGCAGGCCATAGAAAAAAGCCAGGATTTCTCCTGGCTTACTTTTAACCGTGTTTTATAAAAACAGTTCACCATAAATTGTCATGATGGAAAACCAGCCAAAAACAAGTGTGGAAATTCCGGCAAAAGCAACGGCGAAAAAGTTGCGATTTTTTGCTTCACGGAACACAGCAATTAGGCTAAGAATTGTCACAATAAGCATTAAGATACCCATTACCATTTCTTTTACCCCCCTTGGCAAAGAAGTAAGCTTAGTCAATTCATGATATCATTTATGTAGCAAAAGCTTTAATTCCTCATTCATTTTATAAAACTTTTTATCATTTGTCGAGGCTTTTCCATAATTTTTGTTGTAAGGAGGATTATTATGCATGTTCATCAAATTCCTGTAGGCAATTTAGGAACCAATTGCTACCTGATTGAAAACGAATCGGAGGTACTGATCATTGATCCCGGAGATCATGGTGATGCAATTATAGCCCGTATAAACGAACAACAGCTGAAACCGGTTGCGATTTTACTTACCCATGCTCATTTTGATCATATTGGAGCGGTTGAACAAATCAGGAATGAATATGATATACCTGTCTATCTTCATGAAGAAGAACATGACTGGCTGACCGATCCGATGTTAAATGGCTCCCAGCTCTTTGCTGTTGTTGAACCCATTAAAGGTAAAAAACCTGATTTTTCTCTAGAGGAAGGCGAGATGAGCCTGGGCTCCTTTACCTTTGATGTAAAACATACTCCAGGGCACTCTCCTGGAAGCACGTCCTTTATTTTTCATGAAGAAGGTTTTGTTGTAGCTGGAGATACATTGTTTCAAGGAAGTATAGGGCGAACAGATCTGCCTGGAGGCAATCATCAGCAGTTATTGGACAGTATTGAAGAGAAAATTTTAATTCTACCTGATCATACAACAGTTTATCCGGGACATGGCCCAAAAACAACGGTAGGGAGCGAGAAGGTAAGCAACCCATTTTTTTAAGAAACAAAAAAACAGGGGCCATAAAGGTCCCTTTGCAAAAAAGAAAAATCCCCTTCGCGGGGAAACGAAGGGGATAGGGGGGATGTGCTCTGCTCTTATGTTGGTTAGGGATAAGTTACTTGCTGATATTAATATATATGTTATTTTTCACTATGTCAATAGTGTAAACGTAAAAAAAGGGGATTTTTTTATGAAAAATTTCATTTCCTCTCTCATTCATCAATCGAAAGAGGGATACATACCTTACGACCGTTTTATTTATGAAGCCCTGTATCATCCAGAGTTTGGATATTATCAGTCCAAAAAAAATATTTTTGGCAAAAAGGGTGATTTTTATACTTCGAGCTATGTTCACCCCGTTTTTAGTCAAACCTTAACCGATTTTATAACAGAAGTGGCATCAACCTGTAATCTTCCTTTGCAAATTTGCGAATTAGGTGCAGGGGAGGGAAGGTTTGCAGAGCAGGTGATCCTGGAACTCGAAAGAAGAAACCTGACCTACCAATATATCGTCATTGAAAAGAGTCAGCAGCTGCGGGATCAGTTTTATAAGAGGATAGAAACGGGACATGACCATGTTCAGATGTTTTCAGCTCTTGATGAATTGATGGATCATCAGCATTCCTTTGAAGGAATTGTCTTCTCCAATGAGTTTTTGGATGCACAGCCAGTGAAAGTCATTCAAAACAAAGGTGGAGAGCTTGTAGAACTCGTGATTATGGTGGATTCCAGAGGAGAGTTGACAGAACAGTCCATTGCTTGTTCAGAGGAGATTAAGAACTGGGTTACCCATTATTTTATCGATTTGGCAGAAGGACAAAGAGCAGAAATACCTGTCTATATGCCTTCTCTCATAGGGGATTTGAGCAGGCTTTTGCAAAAGGGAATAATAATTACCGTTGATTATGGCTATTCAAATCAAGAATGGAAACATCCGGCAAGAAAAAATGGAAGTTTGCGGGGCTATGACCATCACCGGATTGTGGAAGACATTTTACATAAGCCTGGCGAAATTGATATCACCCATCATGTGCAATGGGATCCTTGGATTGCCATGGGGCAGGAGGCGGGATTGAATATTGAAGGAATCTATAAACAAAATGAATTTTTGATTCAGGCAGGGATGTTAACCTATTTGCAGGAAGAATCCAGTTTAGACCTATTCTCAGAAAAACATCAGCAAAACAGGGCGATTCGGACATTTATACAAGGGGAAGGATTTGCTAATATGTTTGATGTCTGTATACAGACAAAAGGAATGGAGGCGAAAAAGCTCAGAAAACTGTTAACAAAAAAACCCGGGTTCATGTAAGTCTACATGAATTCCGGGTTTTACTATTAGTGACCAAATTGTGGCACCAGCAAGAAGGTTGAATAGTAAGTGAAACCGATAAAGAAGATGGTTAAATATGCGCCAAATATGTACATATATAAGCGCTCGGAAAGTTTCAAATAACTTAAAGAGATAAAGAAAACGGTTTGAATTAGAAATAAAATTGCAGTTTTATCCATACCTCCAACAAAAAACATGACGGTAAAAATACCAGTCCAGAATGCTAATACTCGATACATCCGGTCCATTGACTTATCCCTCCTTATCTCGATGACTCAAAAAATATTATAAACTACCCCTAAAGGAATGTAAATGAACTTTTTATTACAAAGAGGCCTGATAGGTGCATGATTCACAGCCATCAAACATATTTTCGTTTTCCTTAAGTTCAATATCATCGAATAACACATCAAACATTCCCTTAATAAAATTAGCATGCATATTACAGAGAATCACCGTGTGCTCATCCGCTAGTTCTTTAAAAGGGCAGTTAAAAATTTTCATCACGATTTTCTTTTCTTTTTCATAATAATTAAATTCTGGATTCAGGCCCAGCATAACAGAAGCTTCTTTTAGGATGTTGATTTTTTGGGTAATTGAGAGCGATTGATTTTCTTTCTCATCATATATGCGCTGAATAATTTCTTTTCCAAATTTTTCACCCGTCTTAGTCAAGGCGTCCTGACCTTCTGGTCCAAGAGCAGCTAATGTTTCCAGTGCTATTTTAGCCAGCAGTTGATAGTCTCTGAATGGGAAGTACAGTTCAATGACATTGTCTGACAAATGATAAACACGAAACGGTCTCCCGCCTTTTCCTGTTTTTCTCGTTTCGGATACAATCATGTCCACTTCTTCCAATTTAGATAGATGGAGGCGTGCTACATTTGGGTGAATGTCAAATTCTTTTGCAATTTCCTGAACGGTAACTTCGTCATGTTTTTTCATGATGTATTCATAAATTTTAAGCCTAGTTTGATCATTTAACACATTTGTTAACCGCAGTGTTTCCTTCAAAGTCTATTCCCCCCAGACTTTTCCTATACATTTATTATAATATACCATTAACATGTATGTTTTTGAAAATTTATTAAACATTTTGTTGGAAATAAGGGGGGATTAAACTTTAAAGACTGGCCGGATTAACCCGAGCCAGTCCAAAAGCTGGGCTAGCTGGATTCGAACCAGCGAATCACGGGACCAAAACCCGTTGCCTTACCGCTTGGCTATAGCCCAATGTGCTGTTTCATTCATTATTGTGTCGATTCAGTCCTGTAATATACATTTTCTACGGAATGATTTCTAAAAAAATTTCTTTAATGGTGTTTAGATTTGTTGCCAGACGAATGTTAAGTGCTATTTTTCCGTCGTTTTTTTCACTATAAAGGACCCACGCCTGCCCGTACAGATAATGGTAAGATATGGCTTGAGGATTAGCTGAGAGTGGTAAATAAGGCAGGTCTTCTTTAAAATCCGAGATAGCCAGCCAGGTTAACGTTTCCATTTTAAACTGTTCTTCTTCCATCTGGAGGAACTGCTGATGGTTTTTCAGTTGTTCTATGGAGTATGTGATTATGGCAAGGGTAAGAGCGGAAATCATAAATATAAAAGGAAAGGAAAAGCCCCTGTTGTTAAGGATAGGGTTGAACAGAAACCGCAAGACGTCTCTCATATTGTTCACCATTTTTCATTTGGATTTGGATGTTTATACTGGATGCAAATTTTTCGAAGGAGATGGAATGAACATTCATTAACATCAATTCGTGACCGGTGTCATTTACCTGTCTGCGTACCATATTATTATACTGCTCATATTTTATTGTGCTTCCCGCAGCAGTATAAATAAGAAGCGTGTGCCCATCAGCTTCAATTTGGACGGCATTAAAAAGTTCATCCTGCAAGAGATGCAAAAATTGTGATGTGGAGTACTGTTCGTAGGGATGCATCTTTATATACTCCCCCAATAAGCCGATGTACGGAATCATCAGTGTCATTATGATGGAAAACACAAATAATGAAAACAATGCGGATAGGTAGGAGAATCCGTCTTCCTGATTAATTTTTTGGAGCCAATAAGCAGACTTTTTCCTGTTCATTTCGGATGTTTGTCCAATAAATGCAACCATACCAGTTATCTTCCTTTTCATTCAATTTGATCTCAGCAGGTATCTGATTAATGATCAGAAATTGTTTAGACAGGGAAGAATCCTCCAGAAAGATTTGCAATTCACTGTAGAGAGCGGACATCATGAGTTGGCGGGTGTCCAGTATAGATGTTTCAAATTTGATCTGCTGCAAAATTGGGAGCGATAGCAGTATGATTGAAAGAGTCAAGGAAAAAGAAAAAACAGCATCCAATAAGAAAAAACCTTTATTTGATTTTAGTGACATAAAATCTTCCTTTCCCAAATGGAAATGTGATTTTGTAGCCCTGGTTACGGGTATATACATAAAAAGACCCAGGAGATTGTGGGGTTCCGGAAGGGTAAAATGAGAAAGGAAACTGAAAAGAAGCGGTGTCTATGATGATACTTTTTGAATAGCTTCTGCGTATGACTACTTCGCCGAATCCTCCTTTCCTTATCTCATAAGTATTTGATTCGGGGTAGATCATGAGTCGGTATGGAGTTTGACTGACGGTTGTAGCCTTCTGCATAAAAAGAATGTCAGATGAAAAAAGTTTAAAAAACTGTTCTTCTTCCACTTTTTCCAGTATGCGGTCTGAAAGTGGCAAAGAGATAACAAGCAAAGTCGTCAGCATACTCAAGGCCATTAATGTTTCAAGCATGGTAAATCCCCCGCAGGAGCAAAAACGTTTATGGTTCAATTGACTGAACAATCTCAACACTTCCATCCTGCTGAAGCTGAACACTCCTTCCGTCCGGACAGGTCAGCTGTTTAATATACCCCTCATCCATTAATGACTGCAGACTGTCCGGAAGAGTATTGTGATGAATTTTATAGGACTGAACCTGTGTTTCAACCATTTGTATAAAAGCCTCACATCCCTTTTCATCAATTTGCTCGTTGCTTTTAGCCATGTTGGGGATGGTGATCAATAGCAGCATAGAAATAATCATTAATACAACCAGCATTTCAATTAATGTAAACCCTTTTTGTGACATCTTAGTTTTTCCTCCTAACGTTAAATAGTTTGGATAAGCTTAAACAACGGATAAAATATGGAAAAATAGATCGCTATAATCAAGCTGCCGAAAAATACAAAAAGAGAAGGCTGGATAATTGAAATGTAACGCATCATGCTGTTCTCCAGTGTGTCCATCAAAATACCAGCATAGTGAAACAAGTCTTTTTCTAAATGGCCTTTTTCCAGGCTTCGTCTAAAGATGAATGATAATTCAGGCTCAAACAGCGAATAACTTGAAATTTCTTCATGGATTTTTTTTCCTTCATAAAGGAGGTGGCTTAATTCCTCAGCATATCTGGCCACTACAGGGACATGATTCTGGTCTTTCATGATGGCGAGTGCCGATTTAATGGTTGACCCATTTTTAAGAAGAAGACTCAGGTGAAAGCTAAATAAATAAGTTGTTTCCACCCGCTTGATTTTTCTGATGACTGGAAGCATGGAATATAGACGGATTTGCTGATCAATGTAATCCACTTCCACAGGACAAAAAGGAAAGCAGCTGTTATACATAGAATATATAACCATTTAAAGATCCAATCGGTAAATGAATAAATGATTTTCAAGGTGCCGTTTATTTCTGAACCGTGAAAACTTTGATAGAAATGCTGAAGAGAAGGAAGCAGGGATAAGTGAAGAAAGGTCATAATGGAAAGAAGTAAAAACATCAGTAAGAAAGGATACCTGAGAACTTTTTTGAGATGATCCTTGTACTGTTTCTGCTGGTTAAGAATCCGGCTACATTTTTTTAAAAGAGAATCGAGCTGACCGGTAGAACGGGATAAGTATAAAAAAGAAGTGACGATATTGGAAAATCCGAGTTGTTTAAATATAGATTCTATGGCATGACCATTGATCAGATCATGTTGCACTTTTCTGGCAATTTCCCCCTGTTTGGGATCTAATGTAATCAATCGCAATGCTTCTACCAGAGGATAACCCTTTTCCAGCAAAGTAGCCAGGCGATTGAGAAATAAGATCTGGAAATCCAGTGGCAATCTAGAATGTCTGGCTGTTAAACGCGAGATACGTTTGCTTTTCAATAAAGCCAAGGGCATAAGCTTTCCTCCTCAGGTCCTGAAAAGATTCAAAAGTGGCTGACTTACTGAAAGACTGAGCATAAACCGCTTGTTCCAGCAAATAACCGTCAAGGATTTCCAGGATAGCTGCCCGCCGGCCCGACTGTCCCGATAAAAATGGGGGAACAATGGGTAATAGCTCCTGTGAGGCAACTCCAATAAGCATCTGTCTAATATCGGTTTCTGATATTCCCATTTCCTTCAGCCGAAAAATGGTGCTATACGCATTTTTTGAATGGATGGTAGATAGAACAAGATGCCCCGTGTAGGCAGCATGGAAGGCAAATTTTGCTGTATTGCGGTCCCTGATTTCACCGACCATCAGAATATCGGGATCATGGCGAAGGGCAGCTTTTAATCCTGTATCATAGGTGACTCCCGCTTTTTCATTCACCTGAACCTGTAAAACATCTGTAACCTTTTTCTCAATTGGGTCTTCAAGGGTAATGGTCTGATATTCTTTTCCGGTGGTCAGCCACTGGATAAGTGAATAGAGAGTAGTGGTTTTACCGCTCCCTGTTGGACCTGTAAACAAAATTAATCCTGATTTTTTACAAATTAGTCTTTTTAACTTTTCAGCCTGACGCGGAAATAAAAAAAGTTGATTAAGTGGAGGCATAAGGTCTCTGGGCAAAATGCGGATGGCTAAGCTTTCGGATTGATGCACAGGAAGAGTCGATAAGCGAAGGTCGTACATGGAGCGGTCTTTTTGCAGGGACAGGTTTCCATCCTGGGGTTTTCTGTTTTCACCAATATCCATACCGGAAGTAAACTTTAAACGGGAAAGAAGAGGCTGATAATCATCGAAAGAAATGGAGAACTGAAAGAGGCGCTTTCCGTGGATGCGAAAATAAACTTGGACGCTGTCTTCATAAGGGCAGAAGTGAATATCAGATGCAGATTGGGCAATTGCCTGATAAAGTATACTGTATGAAAAGGTTTTGGTTTGTTTCAAATAAAACATCACCCCTTACATAGTGTCAAAAATAAAATTCGACTTGAACACAAAAAATTCCTTCTTTTATTGAAAAAATTTTTGGAGGGTCACATATGCAAAGCATTTATTTAATTGGTTTTATGGGTAGCGGTAAAACAACCATCGGAACGGAACTAGCCAGGCATCTCGATTGGCAGTTTGTCGATACGGATCAGGCTGTCGAAGAACAATATGGGCAATCGATTACAGACATTTTTGCTACGGACGGAGAAACTGTTTTTCGAAATTATGAAACACATGTTTTGAAACAAATGCCCCTTGATGATGCTGTTGTGGCAACAGGGGGAGGAATTGTGGAGCGGGAAGAAAACCGGCAGTGGCTGCAGAAATATGGTTATGTCATTTTTTTAGATGCCAAACTGGCTGAAATCAGAAAAAGACTCGTTCATGATCAGACAAGGCCGCTCTGGAAAAAGAATCAAAATGATGTCGAACTGTTATATGAAAGAAGATATAATCTTTATCTGAATACCGCTGATCAAGTTGTCGAGACGAATGGGAAGCATGTACACGACATAGTGAACGAAGTAATCAGGGGGATAAATGATCAGGTTTCCGGACAAAATAAAAACAAAAAGGAGTGATCTTCATGTCCGGAAACGACCTGGTCAAATACATGACGCAGGAATTTTTAAAATATATGCATTTGCCGAAGGAAGAAAGAAAGAAAAGAAAAGTCCTTAAAAAACAGCAGGAAGAGAGGAGAACCATCCGATATTTTGGTATGGTTCCTTTTGCACTTAAAATGTTTATTGACTCAAAGAAAAAACGAAAGAAATAAAATTTATAGGGTCAATAGCCTATTGGTTGTCTTATTGGTTAAATAAAAGATTCCTCCATTAATCGTTTGAATGTGAATTTCGGGCAGTAGTCTCTTTTCAAGCTGATTTAGTTCAGCCCTGTACTGTGCTTCCTTTTTTTCACGCTCCTCCTTTTCCTCATTTTCTAAATAAACATGATAAAAATGATCCAATAACTCTTTTTCTTCCTGAAAAGAACGATATGCTTCTTTTGCCCAGTCTTTATTTTGTTCTTCCACATAAGTCTGAAGATATCGTTCGATTCTTCTGTAGCCGCTCCTGAAACGAATAATGGGAGATATCGTATAGCAGTAGTCACCGATTTTCGTATCTAGCTGAACCGTTTTCATGGTTTCCATAAACGAATGCAAGATGGCACCATTAATCAGATGAAGGCCCAGTGACAGAATTTCATCTTTTTTTTGCCTTCCTTTATAACTGATTTTAATATTCAGAACCAGCCATGGAATGAGAGGTTGATTTTGCCCTGATATTTCCGCTTGCTCATAAACAACGGAATAACGGTTCTGGTCCTGAAGAGCTTGAAAGATCTGATGGAGTCTTGGTGAACCAAAATGAATCCATTCCCCCTCCTCGTCTTTTCGATCAGGCCCGGAAATTAATGTGATCACTGCAGGTTCACCCTGACGCCCAATTTTTTTTATATATTCCCAGTAAAAAGGGCGATTCATCAGTAGACGGTCCATATCCTCAGTTAGCTGTACCATAAGTTTTCCGGGCTTCTCATGCACAATGCTGCATTGATTTAATTCAAAGAAATTTCTCAGAAACTCATGGATTTCCTTCTGCTCCATTATGTGCCCCCCTTAATTAGCTAGTTTACATCTTGAATCGCCGCTGTTAAGTTGTCGATCTTTATCTTAGCTTCACCTGCAGATTTGGATTGAGCAAATATTTCTTTAATTTCTTCATCGAGATTCGAAATATTTAACCGCTGCAAAATATCATCAAGTTCGCCAATGACCCGTTCAAATAAATCAATCTTTTCATAAAGAAGGGACAGGAGATGTTCATCTATCGTATCCCTGACCGTTAGATAAAATACGTTGACGTCATCAGTCTGGCCAAACCGGTGGATCCTGCCGATTCTTTGTTCCAGGCGCATGGGATTCCAGGGCAGATCATAGTGAATCATGTTTCGGCAAAATTGAAGGTTGATACCTTCTCCTCCGGCTTCAGTTGCAATTAACACCTGGGCATGATTTCTAAATAATTGCTGCATCCACTCTTTTTTACTCCGTTTAAATCCTCCCCGATATGGAACAGACGAAATACCATGCTGCTGAAGATACCACTGTAAGTAATACTGGCTCGCCCGATATTCTGTAAACACAATGAATTTTTCGTCAGTTTTTTCGATGAGTTCCACGACCTTTTTAGCTTTTGAGTGGTGAGGGAGCACCTCAATTTTCTCGATTAATTGTTGAAGACTCTCAGACTGGCTTTTCTCCTTCAATTTTTTCAGTGATAAATAGCATGCTTCACGGCTGGAGCAAAATTCCCGTTTGAGTGTAAGTGATGTAAATGGATCGGAAGAAATGGTGTTTTCTTCTAATTCTCGGTACACCTCCCGCTCTTCATCACAAAAATCTACCCAGACTGTCTTAATATTCCGTTTCGTCCATGCTACACCTGTATCTTTTCTTCGATTTCTTACCATCACTCGATTGACTAACTGTTTTAATTTCTCATCCTGTTTCAGTACATTTCTGTTGCGCCCGAAGTTTTCCGTGAATTCTTCATAGTTGCCCAGATAGCCTGGTTTTAAAATAGTGACTAAATTAAACAGGTCGGTCAATTTATTTTGAACAGGGGTTGCTGTTAATAGCAGGCAATAGGTTTTTTTCAGCTTTCTGGCAAATTGATAATTTTTTGTTTTATGGTTCCGCAATTTATGTGCTTCATCAATGATGACCATGTCATAGTGTTTGTTGAGTACGATGTCACTATATGGTGATCGCTTAGCTGTATCAATGGAAGAAACAACGATATCATACTGTTCGAATACATAGGGTTTATGCTGGGCAACAGCAGGGATATAGAACTTATCATTTAATTCCTTTACCCACTGATTAACAAGTGAAGCGGGGACCAGTATAAGTACTTTTTTAGCCAGCCCCCGAATCATATATTCCTTTAAAATCAGACCGGCTTCAATGGTTTTCCCAAGCCCCACTTCATCTGCAAGAATTGCTCGGCCGTTCATTTCTTCTACAACCTGCCTGGCACAATCTAATTGATGGGGGAGAAAATCCATGTGGGGAAGATGGGAAGGTGTGACCAGTCCTTTGAAATCAGAGATAGCCAGGTGTCTAACTGTTTCATAGGACATTTTAAAAAGGTTATAGGGACAAAAAGGTCCATTTTGTTCCAGACGGCGTTGAAATTGTTCAGGGAAATCTTGATCTAAATGCAAATGAATTTCCATAGGTGATCTCTCCATTTTTTAAAACATAAAAATGTTTTACACATTATTTTCCGCTTGTGCTATAATATACGAGGATAAATCTTACTATCTGGTTAAATAGTATGTACCAAAAGGAACAATTTCATAAGTGCGAATGATTACAAGAGGAGAGTCTGCATAAAGCAGCGCCGAAGGGGCAAGCATATAATCATATATATGATAAAGTGTGAATCTCTCAGGCAAAAAGACTCTTGTAGGACGCATCTCTGGAGAGTGTTCTTATATTAGAACCGCCCAAGAAGCAAGCAGTATACATCATGCTGTTAAACTTTCTGGTATCAGGACAGAGAATTCTCAATACACCGTAGAATTCTCTTTTTTTATTGAGGAAAAATATGGAAATGCAGGAGGTTTTATCATGGCAGATTTAAAAAGAACTCCGCTTTACCCGGTTTATGAAGAACATGGGGCTAAAACCATTGATTTTGGAGGCTGGGAGCTGCCCGTCCAGTTTTCAAGCATCAAAGAAGAACATCATGCAACAAGAACTAAAGCAGGATTATTTGACGTTTCCCATATGGGTGAAATTCTTATTGAGGGACCAAACAGCGAAACCTTTCTTCAAAAAATGCTGACCAATGATGTTTCAAAATTGACAGCCAACCGTGCTCAATACACGCTAATGTGCTATGAGGACGGCGGAACAGTGGACGATTTATTGGTGTACAAAAAAGATGATGAACGATATTTGTTAGTTGTCAATGCGGCCAATACAGAAAAGGATTTTCAGTGGCTAAAGGATCATCAGGCAGAGGGAGTCACAATCACCAACATATCTGACAGAATTGTCCAACTGGCACTTCAGGGGCCGAACGCTGAAGCAGTTCTGCAGAAGCTGACCGATGAGGATCTTTCTGAGATTAAATTTTTCCGTTTTGCAGATGATGTGAAATTTAACGGGGTTGAACATGTTGGGTTAGTTTCCCGTACAGGCTACACTGGAGAAGATGGTTTTGAAATATATATTCACAAAGATTCCGGCGCTGATTTGTGGAAGAAAATCCTTGAAGTCGGCCAGGAAGAGGGAGTTGTTCCTGTAGGTTTAGGTGCACGGGATACCCTTCGATTTGAAGCAACCCTGCCCCTCTATGGCCAGGAGCTTTCGAAAGATATTACCCCGATTGAAGCAGGTTTATCATTTGCTGTCAAAACCAACAAAGAAAGTGACTTTATTGGAAAAGATATTCTGAAAAAACAGAAAGAAAACGGACCAGACCGTCTCTTAGTAGGAATTGAAATGATGGACAAAGGAATTCCTCGTCATGGCTACGAGGTTTTAAAAGATGATGAAACGATTGGATTTGTCACATCCGGCACTCAATCGCCAACCCTGCAAAAAAATATTGGACTTGCTCTTGTGAAGAAGGAGTACAGTGCTGAGGGAACTGAGCTGGAAGTTCAAGTACGTAAACGCCGGCTAAAAGCAAAAGTGGTAGCAACACCTTTTTATAAAAGAAAATAAAGAAAGGACTGAATCTAATGGCCAAATACCGTTATCTTCCCATGACTGAAGAAGATAAGCAAGCCATGCTAAAAACGATTGGCATTGATTCTACCGATGAATTATTTGAGGACATTCCAGAAAAGGTACGGTTCAAGGGCAAATTAAATATTAAAGAAGCCAAAAGTGAACCAGAGTTAAGAAAAGAACTGCAAGAAATGGCAGACAGAAACATCCATACCCAATCACATGTCTCTTTTTTAGGAGCAGGAGTTTATGATCACTATATCCCGGCTGTGGTGGATCATGTGATTTCAAGATCAGAATTCTATACTGCTTATACGCCTTATCAGCCGGAAATTTCTCAGGGTGAACTTCAGGCAATTTTTGAATTTCAGACAATGATCTGTGAACTGACCGGCATGGAAGTGGCGAACTCTTCCATGTATGATGGCGGGACAGCCCTTGCCGAAGCAGTGAATTTAAGTGCCGGTCAAACACGGAAAAAGAAAGTAATTGTTTCCAAGACTACTCACCCAGAATCCCTTGAAGTAATCAAAACTTATGCAAAGGGACCAGGGATTGAGATTGTAGAAGTTGGCCACAAAAACGGCGTAACTGATTTAGATGCCCTAAATGAAGCACTGGATGAAGATACGGCGGCTGTTGTCATTCAATATCCAAACTTCTTTGGACAAATTGAACCGTTAAAAGAAGTTCAGAATCTAGTTGCAAACTATAAAAAGACCATGTTTATTGTTTCAAGCAATCCGCTGGCACTTGGATATTTGACCCCTCCTGGTGAATTCGGTGCGGATATAGTAGTGGGTGATACACAGGTATTTGGTATTCCTGCTCAGTATGGGGGGCCGCACTGCGGTTATTTCGCTACTACCAAAAAATTAATGAGAAAGGTGCCGGGCCGTCTTGTCGGTCAAACTACTGATGAAGATGGAAGACGCGGGTTTGTGTTAACTCTGCAGGCGCGAGAACAGCATATCCGCAGGGATAAAGCTACGTCTAATATTTGTTCTAACCAGGCATTAAATGCCCTGGCATCTTCTGTTGCCATGAGTGCCTTAGGTAAAAAAGGCCTGAAAGAAATGGCTGTTATGAATATGCAGAAAGCCCGTTATGCTAAATCGAAATTTGAAGAGGCCGGTTTCACCATTGCCTATAGCGGACCATTCTTCAATGAGTTTGTCGTTCAATTGAATCAACCAGTAAAAGAGGTTAATCAAAAACTTCTGAACAAGGGTTTGATTGGCGGATATGATCTTGGAAGAATAGATTCAAGCCTTCAAAACCATATGCTGGTTGCTGTTACGGAGTTGAGAACGAAAGCGGAAATTGATCAATTTGTAAAAGAATTGGGTGATATTCATGGCTAATATTCATCAAAAGGATTTCCCTGTCATTTTTGAATTGAGTAAGGAAGGGCGTATTGGATACAGCCTGCCTGAACTGGATGTACCTGAGGCAGATCTGATGGAAGGACTCGACGAAGATTATATTCGCTCAAATGAGCCTGATCTTCCAGAGGTCAGTGAACTTCAAATCATGCGGCACTATACAGCGTTATCAAAACGAAATCATGGTGTAGATTCAGGGTTTTATCCCCTCGGTTCCTGTACCATGAAATACAATCCGAAAATTAATGAGGATGTTGCACGCTTTGCGGGATTCAGTCATATTCATCCATGTCAGGATGAGGATACGGTTCAGGGTGCCCTTGAGCTCATGTATGACTTACAGACATCCCTGGCAGAAATTACTGGTATGGCAGAGGTTACCCTTCAGCCAGCTGCCGGAGCCCATGGTGAGTGGACAGGTTTAATGATGATTCGAGCTTTTCATGAAGCAAATGGGGATACCAGACGGACAAAAGTGATTGTTCCTGACTCTGCCCATGGTACCAACCCGGCATCAGCAACCGTTGCTGGATTTGAGGCGGTAACGGTTAAATCTGATGAGCATGGTCTGGTGGATTTAGAAGACCTAAAGCGAGTGGTTGGAGAAGACACTGCGGCGCTGATGCTGACCAATCCAAATACACTGGGGTTATTTGAGGAACATATTTTAGAAATGGCAGAAATTGTCCACGAAGCTGGAGGGAAATTATATTACGACGGTGCGAACCTGAATGCGATTTTAGGCTATGCCCGTCCAGGAGATATGGGCTTTGATGTGGTTCACCTTAATCTCCATAAGACCTTCACAGGTCCCCACGGCGGAGGAGGTCCTGGTTCAGGTCCGGTTGGGGTAACTGAAGAATTAAAGCCATTTTTGCCAAAACCGATTTTAGCCAAGAAAGAGGGCAAATATTACTTTGATTATGACCGTCCTCAATCCATTGGCCGCGTGAAGCCTTATTATGGTAACTTCGGCATTAATGTACGTGCCTATACCTATATTCGCACGATGGGTCCAGAAGGATTAAAACAAGTAAGTGAATACGCAGTTCTCAATGCCAATTATATGATGAGACGCCTGCAGGAAGAATATGACTTGCCTTTTAAACAGCATTGTAAACATGAATTTGTATTATCCGGCAAGAAGCAGAAGAAACTCGGTGTCCGTACGCTGGATATCGCAAAAAGACTGCTTGATTTCGGTTACCATCCGCCAACCATCTACTTCCCATTAATTGTGGAAGAAGCAATGATGATTGAGCCGACAGAAACGGAAACAAAGGAAACACTGGATGAATTCATTGATGCAATGATTCAGATTTCTAAAGAAGCAAAAGAAGACCCGGAAATCGTTCAAGAAGCTCCTCATACAACGGTTGTCAAGCGACTGGATGAAACTACAGCAGCAAGGAAGCCGGTATTGCGTTATATGAAGGAAGCGGAGTAAAATATAAAAATAGCGTGTTGACTCCAAACAGTCAGCACGCTATTTTTTATCAGCAAACAAATTATTTCGTTTTCACCTTGCCTGTCCATTTCTTAAAACCGCCTTGAAGGTGGTTTAAATCCTGATAGCCTTTTCGGTGAAGAATGGCAGCAGCTCTGCTCGATCTTGTACCGCTCTGGCAGTATAAGTATACCGGTTTGTCCTTCCGAATTTCAGCCAGTCGTATTTTAAGCTGGGACAATGGAATGTTTCTGGCTCCCAGGATATGGCCGGCTTCATATTCATTGGGCTCCCGGACGTCAATCAGCTGAGCCTTTCGATAGCCCTGTTTAAATTCATCTTCTGTTAAGGCAGTTAAATACCTTTTTTGATAAAAGTATCGTAAAACACCATAAATAATATAGGCTGCAATCAGGATGATTAATGCAATTAGAAAATCCATGATACTCCCCCTTCTATCAAAACAGTCCATTTTTATTATATGGCTGCGGGTCCATTCTTTCAAAGAATTTTTATAGAAATTTTACCGACGAAGTGTGAAAGAGGATAGGGCACATACACAAACAATGTTCCTTAATAAAAAATCTTTTGCATAATAACATAAAGATCTCAAATCCTAACAGAATCAGTTACTCTGAGTCATAAAACATATGCAAATGACAAAAAAGGTGGTTTTTCGCTAAATTTTCCTCTTTTTCTTTGATTATCTGCCAATATCTTCTTCTTTTATAGAATTTAAAAATTGACAAACGCCACTTCATTCGTTCTAAAACACAATATATAGTATTTTTTTATCATTATTAACACAATATATTGAATTCAGCCATTGATTTATGTTACTTTAATTTTAACAGAAATACGACGCTACGATGTAACACAACGAGAAGAGGAGTATTTCGATGAAAATTTAATAGAGGAGAGATGTTCATGCAAATAACGAGAGAGACAGCGTCGAAGATTAATATCGAGAGATTAAACAAAGACATCGAGTTATTTCCACAGGTTCATCCAATCACCGAAGATATGCAAATAACCCATAAGGGTGTTTCAAGGTTAGTCATGCTGGATAGATATGCGTTTAAGGACACCGAAAAAATCACACTGTCAGAGGGAGATTTTGTTGTTCTGACCATTAAAGAAGATCCTAAATTTCCAGCGAGGGGACTTGGTTTTATCCAGTCCATTGACTGGGAAAACAAAACTGCGAAAGTAAAAGTGGAAAGCGAGTTCCTTTCCGTACTGGATAACGAAGAAGAAGCGGAGACAGGCGAAATCATCCGTCCCCTGGATGTGATTGACAAGCCCTTGGAAGTTTTTTATGAACAAATTGCCATGCGAAATGCAACCGGTCTTTCAAAAGTTGAAGAAACAGAAGAAAAACAGAAAGAATGGTTTGAAAAGTTTTATCAGGAACTTTCCAGCCTACACTTTGTGCCGGCAGGACGGGTGCTGTACGGAGCAGGAGCTGATACGGATGTTACGTATTTTAACTGTTACGTCATGCCATTTGTCAAAGACTCCCGGGAAGGAATTTCTGAACACCGGAAACAGGTCATGGAAATTATGAGCCGGGGAGGCGGAGTCGGAACAAACGGATCTACACTTCGTCCGAGAAACACGCTGGCACGCGGCGTAAATGGAAAATCATCCGGGTCAGTCAGCTGGCTTGATGATATTGCCAAACTAACCCACCTCGTCGAACAAGGTGGCTCCCGTTAACTTAAGCGCCAATCGGCGGGAGTAAAATCCCGTGAATTGCTGGGACACCCTAAAGCCAACTTGACCACAACGTAGCTGGCGACGGCATGCGTGAAGGTTTAAAAACAAGTTGGATGAAACAATGGGCTATCAGCAGCCAAGCATCTCTGGAAACGGAGATGAAGGTTCAACGACTATTGAAACTGCCTAAATCTTCCATTATAATCAATGTAAAATTGATAAAGACAGGTAGTGGTTGATTTGGAAGACAAGGCAGGAGTAAATCGTATCTTACGGCAACGAAGATACGATGCGCGGGACAAAGAAGAGATTATGAACAAAGCAAAACAGCTCCATAAGCAAGGATATAGTCAAGTGAAAATCGCAGAAATATTGGGGGTTAATAGATCAACCTTAGCACGCTGGAATAAAGAATTGGAAATGTACAAGATAAGAAAGCCTGGGGAAGCAGGCAAATTAGTAACTGTAAAATTGGAGCGTAAATACAATAAATTCTCTTCTTTGATGATAGAGTCTGATCTCTAGTGAAAGCTAGAGAGCCAGGCAGAAATGACCTGGCCCTCTCGAGAACGAGTGAGTAACAATAAGCGTGGCGCGCAGATGATTATGCTGAATGACTGGCACCCGGATATCATTGAGTTCATTATTTCTAAAATGCAAAATCCACGTATTTTGCGTTATCTGATTGAAAACACAAATGATGATCAAATTAAAAAGTTAGCCAGGGAAAAATTGAAGTTTGAACCGTTATCTGAAACGGAAGAAGCTATGTATCAGGGAATAGTTAATTACAAAAATATTCCTGGAAATGGCGGTTTTCCTGAAAAAGTGATAAAAGAAGCAGAAACGAAACTAAGAGACGGCGGAACCTACACCGTACATAACCCGGAATTTTTAACAGGAGCCAACATTTCCGTGTGTATTACTAAGGAATTTATGGAAGCGGTTGAACAGGACAAGGATTATGAATTGAAATTCCCTGATGTTGAAAATTACACAGAAAAAGAAATGAAGGATTATAATGAAAAGTGGCATGAAGTGGGCGATGTCAGAGAATGGGAAAACATGGGTTATGGTGTTCGTGTATACCGAAAAATTCGTGCTCGGGAACTGTGGAATTTAATTAATATATGTGCAACTTATTCAGCTGAACCCGGTATTTTCTTTATTGATAATGCTAATGATATGACCAATGCTACTGCATATGGCCAAAAAGTAGTAGCCACGAACCCTTGTGGTGAACAGCCGCTTGCACCATACAGTGTATGTAACCTGGCAGCTGTAAACCTGGCAGCTATGGCTGATAAGGAAAATAAAACGGTGGACTTTGAAAAGCTGAAGAAAACGGTAGAAATCGGCGTCCGAATGCAGGATAATGTTATCGATGCCACCCCATATTTCCTTGAAGATAACCGAAAGCAGGCATTAGGAGAACGCCGAATTGGCTTAGGGGTTATGGGATTGCATGACTTGCTTATTTATTGCGAAACGGAATATGGTTCTAAAAAAGGTATGCAACTGATCGATGAAATCTTTGAGGCCATTGCTACTTCTGCTTACCGTGCTTCTATAGAACTGGCTAAAGAGAAGGGAAGTTTTCCATTCTTAGTTGGAGAGACAGAAGAAGAAACGTTGGAGCTGCGGGAGCGATTTATTAATACGGGCTATATGAAACGCATGCCAGAGGATGTTCGTCAGGATGTGCTGAAATACGGTATCCGCAATTCCCATCTATTAACAGTCGCACCAACCGGGTCAACGGGAACCATGGTAGGTGTGTCAACAGGTTTGGAACCATACTTCTCCTTTACCTATTACAGAAGCGGACGTCTGGGTAAATTTATAGAGGTGAAGGCTGATATTGTTCAAGAATACCTGGACAAGCACCCCGAACAAAATTCGGACCAGCTGCCATCCTGGTTTGTTACAGCAATGGATCTGTCACCTGAAGCACATGCTGACACACAGTGTGTCATTCAGCGCTGGGTAGATAGTTCCATTTCCAAAACAGTCAATGCACCAAAGGGCTATCATGTTGATCAGGTGAAAAAAGTATATGAGCGCCTCTATAATGGTGGAGCAAAGGGCGGAACGGTATATGTGGACGGAAGCCGTGACAGTCAGGTTTTAACTTTGAAAGCCGAAGAAAACCGTTTTGATGATGACGAGTCAGATTTGCTGACTAAAGATGAAAAGCCGAAAGTGGTACTGATGGATACGGTTCACGAACTGGATAAAACAGATGTAACCATTGGTTCAGAGGTTGGGGACACCTGTCCGGTCTGCCGAAAAGGAAAAGTGGAAGATGTCGGCGGCTGCAACACATGTACCAATTGCGGTGCCCAGCTAAAGTGCGGATTGTAAGAACAGAATAGGCTGGGACAATGTTGATTTGAATTAAAGTTTGATAATTAAAAATAAAGTTTGATAACGGGTAATAAAATTTGATTAAAACAACCTCTTTGTATTCATTTACTATTGAGGTTGTTTTTTTGTTTTCTAATAAAAACGTTTACTTTATTGATAAATCTCTAATAAAGCATTCGTAATCACTCCTAATTGATCTTCAAAGAACATCCCAAGAACTCACTGAAAAATATCGTGCGGAGTTATTAATGACATTAGAAAAGCCAGTTATAGTTACACGTACATTTTTCAGCGAACGATTCAATTCTCTTTTCTGCATGATAACCTTCCCGGGCTTCGGTCAAAAACATAATCCCTCCACTAAATTGCCTAATTTAAAGTAATTTTTTCCATTATTGTGGAAAACATGAACAGTAATTCATTGTTTTCTGATATTATTATATTAAGAATATTATTGTGTTTGTGAATTGTTGATCTTAAACTAACGGAGCAGCAATGTGTTATAAGAAAGAATTGGAGGGGAACATGAGAGTTTATGTACTTCTGTTGATTTTGGTATTAGCTGCATGTTCTGGCTATTCCGAAGAGGTCACTAAAAGTGGGAAAATAACAAAGATTGATGGAGAAATGGTGTATATTGATGGCTTACCATTAAAAGTGGATGACACATCTGAGCTTGAGGTTGGTCAAAATGTCAAAGTAACCTTTATTGATACAACAAGTGTAGAGGATTGGGACCCTGATGATTTCGAAGTAGAAAATATAGAAATACTAAAATAAATCGAAGCTTCATCTTATTCAATCAACGGGGGCTTATGTTGAAGATCGGACGATAGAAAATTATCAAACTTTTTTACAATAAATGTGTGAGGATTCACAAATAAAGAACTCGTTTTGATCAGATTTTTTTCCAAAGCAGACAAAACTTTATAACAAAATGAATATCCGAACTTTATTCAATCATTACTTGAATAAAGTTCAGATATTTTTGACTCTGAAAAGATAGCCTCCTCGGTGATCCTCCAGCCGTTTTCGGGGCTAAACGGGGCGCTTCCGCTTTTCTTTTCAACATGCTTCGCTTTCCGCGGGCACGGCCTAAGGCTTCCTCGACAACTCATCCTTCGTTGTTTGCGGGATTTTCGGTCGTGCTGTTCCCGCGACGAACAGGACGTGCTAGTGTCGACGTTGGCCACAGGACGTGGCCGGTTTTTAGTCGACCAGGAGTCTTCGCATGTTGACTCCGTAAATTTTTTCAAAATTGTTCAGCTTATCCACCGTTCATTTCTTTTTTGTCCCAGCCTCTTTTTCCATTCGCGCAACAGCTTAGTACACGGGTATCCTTGCCTCAATAGGGGAACTAGTGTATGATTTTTATAAGTTGAAGTATCATGGAGAAATAAGTTTGGAGGATTATCTCATGACAACACCTAGCATGGAAGATTATATTGAACAAATTTACAATCTCATTGAAGCAAAAGGATATGCAAGGGTTTCAGATATTGCTGAAGCATTAAACGTTCATCCTTCATCCGTTACAAAAATGGTACAAAAACTCGATCGTGATGAATACTTAAATTATGAAAGATACAGGGGACTTGTTTTAACAGCCAAAGGCAAAAAAATCGGCAAGCGTCTTGTCTATCGTCATGAGCTGCTGGAACAATTCCTGGAAATTATCGGAGTGGACCAGGATAACATTTACGAAGATGTAGAAGGAATTGAACATCACTTGAGCTGGAATGCCATAGACCGCATCGGGGATCTCGTTCAATACTTTGAAGAAGAACCTTCTCGCATAAAAGATTTGCGAAACGTACAACAGCAAAATGAAAACGATTAACAGTCAAGAGGCTGGGACAATACTTAAAAAAGTAATGAAAGATCCGAACTTTATTCACTATTCATATGAATGAGCTCGGATCTTTTTTTAGCCCAACTTTTTCTTCTTTTATTACCGTTCTATTTTTATGTCCCATCCTCTTTCTATTTCTATCAAAATCCACTTAGACTCCATAGGTGCCAGGATAAAAATGGTCATATAGACTCTTTTATTGCGCAGCCTGTCCTCGTACAATGACTAAAAAGGCTAAAGCAGAGCTGAAGTTCTATATATTTCATCCTGCATGTATACATATATTAATATCAATTCAGGAGGTACCAATTGAAAGTAGATGGGGTTTTTTCCGGTGGTGGAGTTCGGGCGTATGCGTTTCTGGGCGCACTGGAGGAAGTGGAAAAAAGGGGAATTAAATTCGAAAGAACAGCAGGTACATCAGCAGGTTCTTTGCTTGCATCTTTAGTTGCAGCTGGATATCATTCACATGAAATAAAAGAAATACTCCATGAAATGCCGCTGGAATCATTTTTGCAGGAGCCGATACTTGTCCAATACCTTCCGTTTATAAAGTGGATTTCTCTTTATTTTAAATTGGGACTCTACAGAGGAGACAAAATGGAGCAATGGATCGAAGGGGTGTTAGCGAGAAAAGGAGTCAAAACTTTCGAAGATCTTAAGCCCGGGTACTTAAAAATTGTCGTCTCTGATATATCCCTGGGCAGAATCGTTGTGATCCCAGATGATCTTCCCCGTTTTTACAACATAGATGGTGACACCTTTCCTGTAGCAAGAGCTGTACGTATCAGTTCGACCATTCCGTATTTTTTTATGCCCTATAACCTGAAGACAGGACCTCAAGAACGCAGTCTCCTGGTAGACGGAGGATTGCTCAGCAATTTTCCTATCTGGCTGTTTTTAAACGACGAAAAGAAAAAGCGGCCAATCCTGGGGATGAAATTAAGCAGTTCAGCAGACCGGATGCCTGAAAGAAAAATTGACAATGCGATTGATATGTTCCAGGCACTTTTTTCTACGATGAAAAATGCCCATGATGCCAGACATATTTCGAAGGCTACAGCGGAAGAAGTCATGTTTATTCCTGTGGAAAAGGTAGAGGCTACCGACTTTGACATTAGTGAGCGTGAAAAAATACAATTAATGGAGATAGGTAGGGAACGGGCGATAAAATTTTTAAAAAAATGGAGTTACTAGCAGGGAAAAACAAATCGAGCGTGTTAAAAAGACGCTCGATTTTTCTGTGCGCCCGGCATGTGCGCAGGCTATAGGGTTCAAGTCCCGAACCGCA
>JACDOD010000004.1 GCA_017656265.1 Bacillaceae bacterium
GGGTATGACCCACTCTTTTTTTGATTTGTTTTTACACAATTATATGGACTTAATCCTGATGAAGACCAAAAGAGAGGGAAAATGCGTTCCAAATGGCCTTCATCGTGCTGATGAAGGCCAAAAGAGCGAGAAAACAGGCTCAAAATGTCTCTCATCGAAGCCAATCGATGGAATTTTAACAAACAGCTTAAACAGAAATAAACGAGAAGATTCTCGATAAATTTGGATTACTGGAAGCTGCTGTATAAACCGTCGTTTGCCTTGCAAATTTGCAGCATGGCATGACAGAACGCTGGGCGGCATGTTTTATGAATGATGTGATGAAATCAACGGGCGTGATTGGGCTGCAGCACTTCAAAAGGTAATTAAGTTTCTTAAAGTTACCCTGAAACACACAAATTATCGCTTCAAAAAGATGATTAAAAGTCAATGACAGCAATGGATTTCGGGTTTACCTAACTATATCAAGGGTTGCCTGCCGATTTCAGGGTGCGAAAGTTGAGTTAATTAAAGATGGAAAAGGCGAACAAGAACATTTACGCAGTTAACATGCGAGACTCCTGGTCGACTAAAACCTTCCACGTTCTGTGTGTCGCAGGAACAGAAAGAGCCGAAAATCCATAAAGACAGAAGGATGGGCTGCTATTGGGAACCTTAGGCCGTGCCCGCAGAATGCGAAGACATGTCGGTGTATAAAAAATATCCGAACTTATTCAGCATGATGAATATAGTTCGGATATTTTTATTTGTCGGTTTTGTCCCGGTTTCTTTAACCGGAGATTGGTTTATCTGATATTTCCTTTCCATCCATTAAACCGTGTTCATATCCGGTATCATAAGACTCTTTCATAGCAGAAGCAATAACATTAATTGCGCGTTCATTAATTTGTATTTGGTATTTTTTTAAGTCACGAATGACATCTTCAGTCAGTTTTTCATATTCGTTTTGAACATTCAACGTTTACCCCTCCTGTCAAGTGTTCAATTGTTATCTTAGACAAAAACATAAAAGATTAGCCATTTTTCAATAGCGGGATTTAAAGAATTTTATTAATTCATCCATAAAACTTAAATGTGCCGGTGTGAAAAAACGATTGTTTCGATGAATCAGATATATTTTCCGTTCAGGGAAGTGCAAGTTGCTAATCTTAATTTGCTTAACATGTTCATTTTTTATAAGTGCTTGAGAAGCAGGCAAAGGAAGAAACGAAGCCCCCATTCCTGTTTTAACCATTTGTATGAGCAATGATAAATGATCTACTTCCATTAGAACATTCAACTTTATCCCCATATTTTTTAAACGATCTTCAAGATTTTTGACAAAGTTTGAATGTCTGGTAAACATAATAAAATTTAACTGCTGTAAGTCATCAATGCTGACATGATCTTTGTCTGCAAGATGATGTGATGAAGAAACAATCAATTCAATTCTTGACATAACTTGCAGATCAATGTGTTTTATCGTTTCCATACTCTTTTTGGTGGTTATAAATCCATAGTCAATTTTATATTGATTTACCATTTGATAGACTTCATCAGACGTACCAGACTGAAGCGAATACGTGATATGCGGATGTTTAGTAACGAACATTTTAAGGAAATCAGGAAGAACAGAATGAAGGAATGGGTATACGCCTCCAATTTGAATATGACCATAATCTGGATTTTGAAAAAGTTTTATTTCCTCTTGAACATTGGCGAAATAAGCCAGCAGGTACTTTCCATGTTCGTACACCTTTTCACCTACTGGGTTTAATACGAGCTTTGTTCCATCTCTATCAAAAAGCATAACTCCTAGTTGGTTCTCCAGTTTTTGTATCCGTAATGAAATATTTGGCTGATTCGTGTGCAGCTTCTTGGCTGCATTTGACATAGACCCTGTTTCAACAACGCTAATAAAAGTTTTAATAAGTTCAAACATCCCAATCATCCTTATAATTTTTATTTATATATTACATAAAATATATATATTTTACTAATATGAACTGAGAAGATATAATTCTAATAAATCATAAGAAGGAAGGTTTTTGAATGGATCAGCTAGCCTGTATTGTTGAGAAATTAAATCAAACATTTTCTGTTTATTCTTTTGGCAGGGATCCGGCATTTAGCAGATATATTCCTCAGGTTTATGATAAAGTTAATTGGAAAAATGAATTTGAACCTGATTTTGTGGAGTATTTTAATGGTTTAATGATCAAGGGAGGTCCATATGTAAAGAATGTATTTCTTGCAGTCTTCCCGACAGAACATATATTAGAGCAATTTATTGAAGAAAGTTCTGAAGGGGATCTGCTCTTTATGCACCATCCATTGTTAATGGAATGTGGCGATCCTAAAGGAAAATGGGGAAGGGGATTTGTCCCGGTAGATCAAAAATATATCCATGCAATAAAAAGGAAGAAATTATCAGTTTATACATGTCATGCCCCAATGGATTATCATAGAACACTTGGGACCAATGCAGCAATTATTAAAGCTTTAAAATGGAAGGCTGTTGATTATGTTGTCAGTGGTAAATACGGTCAATTAGGAATCATTTGTTCGATAGATCCAGTCAGTACAGATGAAATGATAGATCAATTAACAGAAACTTTCCATATCCCATATGTTGATTTTGAAGGAGTAAAGCATCACCATATACAAAAAGTTGCTGTTATAGCCGGATGCGGAGACAAAGTTTCATGGATGGAAAAAGCTGAAAGAAAGGGAGTTCAGGCATATATTTCCGGAGAAATACACTGTCATATCGACAATGATTATGGCAGAAAAAAGTATCAGGAAATGAGCCAGTATGCTTCAAAAACAAAAATGTCTCTCATTGGTGTCTCTCACTCTGCTTCGGAATTTTTAGTCAAAAGGACTCTTTTAAATCAATGGATTTCTGAGAACTTTGATGTAAAAACAATACTGCTTCCTCAGGAAAAATGGTGGCTTTAAATTTAAGCAAAAACTTAAGCCCTTGCTAAGAAATGGTTAGCAAGGGCTTTTTCATACTGATTAGAATCCCATTGGAACTAAGTTTTCAAGTTCTTCCATAGGAATGGTTTCAGCTGTAGAAGGGTCCATGGTGAACGTTACTTCTTCATTAATTTTATCATAGGTTGTATCCATTACTAGAGTTAAAGTACCTGTTTGACCTTCTAAATCAACAGTAATTTCAATTTCTGCCTGTTGGGACTTTATCATGTCACCATCAAACGTATTGGTAATGGTTAATGTGTTAAACGAAATATTTTCAAATACAGTGTTGAGTTCATCCTGAAGTTCCTGATCTGTCATCTTTTCTGATTCAGGCAGTTCCTGGTTTATGGCCAGAGCCATTTCCATAACAAGCTCTTTAAATTCTTCATCTGTAAACGTGATCGTAATCAAATCTTCATTTTCCGTAAATGAAGATTCACCTTTGTTATTTAATGTTTCGTTTAATTTTTCAGACAGAATACGATTCATCTCATTCACATCTACATGGTTGAGCCCGCTGTTTAATTCAGGGTCATTCAGGTCTAGTTCAATTAGTTTTCCTTTAATTTGATCTGTAATCATGGTGATTTGTGGTGCGAACATAGCAAAATTCTCAATTAAGCTGTCAGCATTTAAATACATCTTTTGATTTTTCAAGTCCATATGATACGGAATTTCAATATCAAAGGAGAATGGAGCCATCTGGGCATGGGCTTTAATGGTTGCTTCAGCTTTTTCTGCCTCCTTATCCTGAACGGCATGAACAGTAAGTTCCGCATCATTTAAAATTTGTAAAATCTGTTGATCCTCAGGACCAGCTCCATCAATCTCAAGGTTCATGCTGACGCTTGAAGTGGACTCTAATTGATTGGCATTCATCAATGTCTCATAACCGTCAATCAGTTTTTCTTTTGGTGTAGGTTTGTTACAGGCGGCCAGTGCTAAAACAAGAACCGTAATCATTGTTAAAAATACTTTTCTTTTGAACAAGCAAATCAACCCTTTCTAAATTTAACAATAAAGCTATCATAATATAATATAACAGATTTTCAATGGTATGGTAGAACAAAATTAGACAATTTTTGCTAAATAGGTATATAGGAGGAGAAAAGTTCAAAGATTAGTTTATTTTTTCCAGCAAATGAAACCCATTCCACTTTCATATCGTACCCATATTATAAATTATAAGGAAGAGGGGAGAAATATGTTTCCATCTTCAATCATGAAAAAAAATACGTTGCATGACCCAACTCCAATTGTTTTCGCAATAGCCATAACCATATTTATTGGAAGCTTTATTTTTCCATTTATCATTATTTATGTTGTAAGGGATATCTTTTTTCGTCCGGATACTTATTGGATTTTCCAATCACCATTTTCTTCCTATATGACATTTATGTCAGGTATGATGCTTATGTCTATGGCGTTGCTGGTGTTTCTATTCTTCAATAAGCGTAAAGGGATAAAACTGGCTTCTGGTGTTCTTGCCGCACTTACTGTTGTTTCACTATGGCTTTTAAGCCTGGGGGTTTATAACTATTATTATTTTAATGAACACGGCATCCATTACAATCATTTATTTTCGTATCGCGCAACTCACTATCATTGGGATGATTTTTCCACAATGCTTGAACTGAAAGAAAAGGAAAAAGGGACTACACGGTTAAAGGAGTTAATTTTTATTACAAAAGACGGAGAGGAGCTATCTTTTCCTTTTCAGCAGCATTTCTGGAATCATAAACATAAAATAACTTCGTTTTTGGAGTATCATGGGGCTTCTATTGAAGATCGCACAATTGTTGTAGATGATTGACGTGTGTTCATAAAAGGCAGCAGGGAATGCAAAATTTATTTGTGCTTTCTTGTAACCGTCAGATACCTTTTCGTTAAGAGAGGCTGGGACAAAACTGAAAAGATTATGAATGAATCGGACTATATTCAATCGTCACATGAATGGGTTCGGTTGTTTAACTTCGTCAAATTTTTCTTTAGCCAATTGTTCGTCTTTTCCACCGTTCATTACTTTATGTCCCACCCCTCTTATGCATAACCTTCATACACCTACTCTATTTCAATATCGATGATGTTGGAACGAAGATCATGGGCTTTAGGGACACGTATGATTAAAAGGTTGTTTTTGCAGGATGCCTTAATTCCTTCTGGTGCAGCATCAGGAGGAAGGGTGACCATGCGGCGGAATTGTCCCATGTAATCCTGTTTTTTATAAATTTTAGTGGTCTTCAATTCAGAAGATTGGTTTATATGCCCAGTGATAAAAAGCGTATGACGTTCCTCATAAACCTTAATTTGATCTTTGTCAATTTTTTCTGGCAATTCGCATGTTATGATATATTCCCCGTCATTTTCCTCCATGTATAGATTAACATCACTGAACTCAAATCCCAGACTATTTGAAATTTCATAGAAAAACTGATCAGCCTGTTTCAAAATCTCACTTAAATATTTAGCAGGGTTATCCGGGAACATATTCATCTCAATTCCTCCTCTATTTCGGTAAATGATACATATTATTTTAATCGTTAAGTATCATACAGGTGTGGGCATTCGTTAATTCTGGCAATTGTCGAATGTTGGTGATAATTGTTGTTTTAAAATTCAGAACATTCAGTTGACAAAATTTCCAGTTTTTTTGTAACATAAGTTTGATAAGAAATGATACAAAGGAGGGTATTTATTTGTAATGAGTGGAATTATTTTAGCTGTTATTGGGATGGTTGTATTTGCACTTGGCTATCGGTATTATTCGAAGTTTATCGCTGAAAAGATTTACCGTCTTGACCCTACATATCAAACTCCTGCCCATAAATTCAAAGATGGGGTGGATTTTGTACCAACAAATAAGTTTGTATTGTGGGGACACCATTTTACTTCTGTAGCAGGAGCAGCACCAATTGTTGGACCTGCTATTGCTGTTTATTGGGGATGGCTTCCGGCATTTTTATGGGTCGTCCTTGGAACTGTTTTTGCGGCTGGTGTTCATGACTTTGGAGCGCTGGTATTATCCGTCCGCAATAAAGGACAATCTGTCGGAACCATTGCACATAAGCTGATCGGCAGAAGAGCAAAACTATTGTTCTTATTTATTATCTTATTGCTTGTTCTTATGGTTAATGCGGTATTTGCATGGGTAATTGCGAACCTGTTTATTAAATTCCCTGCAAGTGTCCTATCGGTCTTTATTCAAATTCCGCTCGCTATCTGGATCGGGTACTGGGTGTATAAGAAACAGGGGAACATGCTTCTTCCTTCCCTGGCGGCACTAGCTACTATGTACCTGGCTGCAATTGTTGCAAGTTATGTTGAGCCCCTTCAAATTGATTTAATCGGGTACTTTGGCGGCGAAGGCAGTACGGTTATGGGCATGACTGCTACGTCAATGGCATTCTTCGTATGGATTATTATTTTAATGATTTATGTGTATATCGCTTCTACACTTCCGGTCTGGAAATTGCTGCAGCCGAGGGATTATATTAACTCTCACCAGCTGGTAGTTGGATTGCTGATCCTTTACCTGGGACTGCTTTTCTCAAACCCAACGATTTCGGCTCCAGCTACCAATACGGAAGCAGATGTGCCATGGTTCCCGTTATTGTTTATAACCATTGCCTGTGGTGCGATTTCCGGGTTTCACGGCCTTGTATCGTCCGGTACATCATCTAAACAGCTGGACAAGGAGACAGATGCACGTTTTGTCGGTTACCTGGGAGCAGTTGGAGAAGGTACCTTAGCATTAGTTGCGATAATTGCAACTGTCACATTCTTTGGATCTACCGCTGATTTTACGGCCGTGTACTCCAGCTTTGGGGCTGCTTCCAGTGAAGGGTTAGGTGTATTCGTGCAGGGGGCTGCTAAATTAGCTACCGGTCTGGCGATTCCACCTGAAGTAGCTTCTACTATTGTATCTGTTATTATTGTCAGCTTCGCAGCTACAACACTGGATACATCAGTCCGTCTGATGCGCTACATTATTTCAGAAATAGGCAGTGAGTACAATGTCAATTCTCTGGGCAACAAACATGTGGCTACGACAATTGCCGTTGTTTCCAGTGCCGCGTTGGTTCTTATTCCAGAAGGACCTAAAGGGTTCGGTTCCGGCGGTTATCTATTATGGCCGTTATTCGGTACCTCCAATCAGCTGTTAGCGGGAATTACCCTGTTGCTTGTATCTTTCTGGCTCAGAAATCAGGGAAGAAATTATGCACCAACCATGATTCCGATGATTTTCCTGCTGTTTATGACACTGTGGGCTATGACATCACAAGTGTTTGGGAAATGGAATGTCTTTGGAGGAAGTGAACCAAGCGGATTACTGTTTACCTTTGGAAGCATTATCTGGATTTTCGCTATCTGGATTCTCATAGAAGCACTTATTCTATTTAACAAGAAAGATAAGGAACTCCCAACCGATTAATAATAGAATCAACACTCGGGGATTTGGCCAGACCAAATCCCCTGTTGTTTTTCAGGACAGATGTGTGAAGGGAGGAGCAGCGAATGGTCCATGATGTTTTAATTATCCGTATTGTACCTGAAATCGGCAGCGGCTGATGCGGTGGCTTATCTGATGACGGGTTCATCAGCATGAAAGAAACGTTTGTATGTTATCAGGAAGATCGCGTGAAAGTTGGCCGTCTGTATAATACAATTGAAGAAAAGATTCCGGATGTCGATATTCAGCTGGTCGACCCCCGAAATCATTTGACCATCATTCATTATTTTTGGAAACAAGTAAAAAATAATCACATCCCTATAAGACTGGCCTTAAAGCATATGCTGGCATCTATTAAGGAAGGGAACGTTTTTGCTGATGGTCATCTCGCTGGGGAGTTAGGAAAGATGGATCAAGACGCAATCTTATCAAATATTTATCAAATCATCACAGGGAGATAAGGTGGGAAAATATGAGTGAGTCAAAGTGGTCTTTAAAGCGGATTATTGAATTATACGATCAAATTATCAGTCAGCCCCACCGGACTGAAATAGCCCGGGAATTAAGGGATGAAGATGACCTCTTTATGCTGTTGTTATTTTCAGAAATGGTAGGGATTCCTAATCCGGTATTTTATTATACCCTTGAGTTATACCCAGTCATGTTAGAAAAGTTTCATGACTGGCATTTGCGCATGGGGATGGAGAAATCACCGTTAAGCGGTATTCGATGCTGTTAGTATTTGAAGGAAAGGTGAATACAATGAATGATCTGTTTCATAAAAAAGTCATATTCGTAGGAGGAAAAGGCGGAGTAGGTAAATCTACATCATCTGCTGCGTTAGCTCTTGCAGCAGCAAACGAAAAAAAGCGAACACTGCTTGTATCTACTGATCCCGCCCACAATGTCGGTGATATTTTCCAAAAACAGGTTGGAGGGGATATTACCGAAATCACGAATGATTTATCTGCTCTTGAAATTGATTCAGAAAAGGAGACCAGCCAGTATTTGCAAACGGTGAAAAAAAATCTGAAGGGGCTGGTACGCTCTGATATGCTTGATGAGGTCAACCGTCAGATTGATACAGCTGGTTCATCACCGGGAGCATCTGAAGCTGCCCTATTTGACCGGCTGGTTTCCATTGTTCTGGAAGAGAAGAAAGATTTTGATTTAATCGTATTTGATACAGCACCAACCGGACATACCATCCGCCTGCTGACCTTGCCTGAATTAATGGGAGTCTGGATAGACGGCATGCTGGAGCGGAGAAAAAAAAGAAACGAAAATTATACCCAATTGATGAATGACGGTGACCCTGTAGAAGATCCAATTTATGAAGTATTGCAGGCGAGAAAAGAAAAGTTTGCAAAAGTACGGGAAATTTTACTCGACCATAAACAAACGGGATATATCTTTGTGTTAATTCCGGAAAGACTTCCGATTATTGAAACGAAAAACGCGTTAAAAACAATGGATCAGCATCATCTGCATGTACATCATTTAATCGTGAATAAAATTTTGCCAGAGGAAGCAGACGGTGAATTTTTGGCAAAACGGCGAAAACTTGAACATCAGTATTTACAGGAAATCAGAGAAACGTTTGCTGACCGAACCTTAATGGAAGTTCCTCTATTCGAGGAAGATATAACAGATTTTGAAAAGTTACAAAAGTTTTCTGCTTATCTTACAAAGCAGTTTAGGGGAGGCGAATAAAGATGAAAGCGATCGTACATCATGGTCCTAAGGGATTAGATGGCGTGAAATATACGGATATGAAGGAGCCTGAGCCAAAGGCAGGTGAAGTTAAAGTTCGTCTGAAGATGGCCGGGTTAAATCACCGTGACCTTCTCGTTCCGAATCGGAGAAATGAGGATGATCCTGCTGTTATTTTAGGTTCAGATGGAGCCGGTGTGATTGAAGAACTGGGAGAAGGAGTAACCGATGTCCTTGTGGGAGACGAAGTAATGATAAACCCAGGGTTAAGATGGAGAGAAAAGAGTGATGCTCCGCCAAAAGAATTCGAAATACTTGGTTTTCCGAGTCATGGTACATTTGCTGAGTCGGTTGTGGTTCCAGCAGAAAATGTTGTGAAGAAACCTGCCCAGTTTTCCTGGGAGGAAGCAGCTGTCCTGCCATTATCCGCATTGACAGCATACAGAGCATTATTTACAAGAGCAAAGGTAAAAAAAGGAGATACCGTATTTATTCCAGGTATCGGAAGCGGTGTTGCTACATACATGCTTCAATTTGCCAGAGCTGCTGGAGCAAGGGTCATTGTCACTTCAAGAAATGATGTAAAGCTGGAAAAGGCTGCAAAACTCGGAGCCGATGTGGTGGTTCATACGAATAGTGACTGGAATCAGGAACTGGCTAATGAAAAAGTAGATATTGTCATTGAAAGTGTAGGGGCTGCCACGTTCAATCGATCCCTGAAGGTGCTGCGCCCGGGCGGAACCATTGTAACATTTGGCGCTTCCGCAGGAGATATGATTCAAATCAATATACGGGAATTTTTCTATGGACAATATAATTTATTTGGTTCAACTATGGGAAGTCAGGAAGAATTTGAAGAAATGGTTAAATTCGTTCAAAACCATAACATTAAGCCAGTTTTAGATAAGGTTTTTCCATTGTCAGAAGCATTAGAGGCGTTTCATTATATGGATGAAGCCGAACAATTTGGGAAGATTGCTTTTAAAATTAAAGAATAAGCTGCATTGAGGCTGGGGCAAAAAATGAACGGTGGAACTAATTCATGGAATATTGAAGATAGTTTGGAAATCACATTGCCGTTTGCTGTTTTTTCCCAGTCTCATCTATTTTGTCAAAATGCATCCCTTTCCTGGAAGATAAATTTGCGTGAAGGTCAACACTGCAGTCATTTCTCTGTTGCTGTTCAGCTTATTTGATGGTATTTTTGACATGATACCTATCAGAAATAAAGGGAGATGTCTATGAGGAAGCATTCACTGAAACATTACATCGAAATATTAGCCGTTGCCACTCGTTTAGGCTTAACTTCATTTGGCGGTCCAGTGGCTCATCTAGGGTTTTTTCAGGATGAGTATGTGAAGCGGAGAAAATGGCTGAACGATCGCACATATGCTGATTTAATTGCGTTGTGCCAGTTTCTTCCTGGACCGGCAAGCAGTCAGGTCGGAATATCCATAGGGATGGTACGAGGCGGATTATTAGGTGGAATTTTAGCCTGGGTTGGATTTACCCTGCCATCTGTTATTGCTTTAATGCTGTTTGCCTACTTCGTTTTACAGGCTGATTTAGGGGCTTCAGGATGGTTTCAGGGCCTAAAACTGGTTGCAGTAGCCGTTGTGGCTCATGCCGTTTTAAATATGGGAAAGAAGCTTACTCCAGATCTGCCCCGAATCTTTATCGCGATTGCTGCTGCGGTGATTATCTTATTTTCCCAATCTGCCATCATTCAGATTGGTGTTATTTTACTTGCCGGATTGACCGGGTTTGTCCTGTTCAGAAACATGAATCTTCCTGATGGCAACGACATTCATCTGACTTTAAAAAAGCGGACCGGCTTCATTTCTTTATTGCTGTTTTTTGGTTTGCTGGCTGTACTTCCGATGATGAATCGCCTATTTCCAGGGGTTTATTTGCAGCTGGTGGATACGTTTTTCCGTGTTGGTTCCATTGTTTTTGGAGGCGGCCATGTTGTTTTGCCATTACTGGAGAAAGAAGTAGTTCCAAATGGTCTCATCAGTGAAGAACTGTTTCTGGCCGGGTATGGTGCAGCACAGGCTGTTCCTGGTCCACTGTTTACGTTCTCCAGCTATTTAGGTACGGTCATTTCTGGTGTAAGCGGCGGAATCACTGCTGTAATGGCCATGTTCTTGCCGTCATTTCTATTATTGATGGGAGTGCTGCCATTCTGGAATGCCATCCGGACGAAAAAATCAATTCGGGCAGCACTCACAGGCGTTAATGCTGCAGTTGTAGGGTTGCTGACAGCTGCTTTATATGATCCAATCTGGACCAGTGCTGTACATTCCGCGAAAGATTTTGCTGTGATCTTAATATCATTTTCAATGTTATATTTCTGGAAAAAGCCCGCATGGTTTGTTGTGATTGTGACAGTTTTGCTGAATATGCTCCTGGAGCATTTTGTATAATGCCCCTTGAGGTGTCCGCTTAAATTTGCTAAAATTAAAGAAGAAAACGTTTACATCCTTGGAGTGTTGGTGGAGATGGGAACAGATCATAAGGAATGCAGGGTACATTCATCATTGACAGAATGGAAAAAAGAAAAAAAGAATTATGGAATCATGAATTTTTCCTTCCTGTTTGTAGGGATTATTTTTATGATTTTCATTCTATTGTAAAATTGAAAAGAATTTGTTCATACTGCTTTCAATAAAGCAGTTTTTTTATTTTTAAACATGGAGGACAATTGTTATGAGATTAGTATCCATCTGTCCCAGCAATACAGAAATGCTGGAATATTTAGGATTAGCAGATGCTCTTGTGGGAGTAGATGATTATTCGGATTGGCCCGATAAAATAAGTGACCTCCCAAGATTGGGGCCCGATTTAAGTATTGATGTGGACCAGGTAGAACAGTTAAACCCTGATTTAGTGCTAGCTTCATTAAGTGTTCCTGGAATGGAGAAAAATGTGGAGGAATTGCAAAAAAGGGGAATCCCACATATCGTGTTAAATCCCCAATCTTTAGAAGATATAGCCAGAGATTTAATAACCATAGGCCAGCATACCGGCAGAGAAGCAGAAGCCCAAAAGGCCTATGAAAAATATCTGAACCTGCTGCAAACTTATAAAAATATCAGTCAAACTATACAGCATAAGCCATCCCTGTACTGGGAATGGTGGCCCAGGCCAGTATTTACTCCCGGGAAAACGAACTGGCTTACTGAGGTCAGTCAACTGGCAGGGGGAGAAAATGTTTTTGCCTCAGAAGAAACTGCAAATGTACAAACATCCTGGGACGATGTATTAGCAAGAAACCCGGATTATATTTGCATGGTCTGGGTAGGAGTAAAGACAGAAAAAATGAGACCTGAACTTGTGAAGAAACGTCCGGGATGGGAAGAAGTAGAAGCGATTAAGAGGGATCAAATATTGTTGCTGGAGGAATCTTTGTATTGCCGTCCATCTCCAAGGGTACTGCAAGGACTGCAAAAGCTCGCTTTTATTTTACATCCAGAACTCTTTCCACCATACAAAGGAACGGATCCCCTATTACATGGTTAGGATGCTCGAACATAAAATAACGATTAAAGAGTGAAAATGAGGCTGGGACAAAAAAGAAATGGACGGCGGAAAAGACGAATAATTTTTCTAAAAATTTACGTAGTACTTCTCTCAATTGAAATAGGCTCAAATGCTATACTTTTTTATCTTTCATAGTCAACATATCCGAACTTATTCATGTGATGATTGAATATAGTTCGGATATTTCATTTTCTTATAAAGTTTTGTCCGAGACTCATTCTTCTTTTTCTTTATTTCGACAAAAGGGAAAATTCCTATGAAAAACTGTTGTATTTCTGTAGTCAGAATATTTGATTTATGTAAAAAAGTTTAAATTTGTTACTATTTCCATTTTTCGCATGATTGCTGTGTTATACTATAAACGTTCATTCAAGAAAAAATATCCTATACAGGAGGATCATGTATGAAAAATTGTTTTCTGACATACAAAGTTCGGAACTCGTTAGCTATTCTTGTCCTCAGTCTAGCTTTATTACTATCTTCACCAGGACTCATGCTGGCAGCAGAAGATGAAGATATTGTACAATTGCGTCTTTTAGAAACAACGGATATTCATACAAATCTAGTAAACTATGATTATTATCAGGATAAGCCAACCGATGCTTTCGGACTTATCAAAACAGCTCAACTAATAAAAGAGGCAAGACAGGAAGTAGACAATTCCTTATTGTTTGATAATGGTGACTTGATCCAGGGGTCCCCGCTCGGCCATTACGTGGCAAAAGTAGACACTTTAGAGTCTGGTGAGACCCATCCAGTTTATAAAGTTATGAACGAACTGAAATATGATGCAGGGAACATTGGAAATCACGAATTCAACTATGGACTGGATTTCTTACATACCAGCCTGGAAGGTTCTGCTTTTCCCTATGTGAATGCGAATGTTTATGTTGATGACGGTGATGATGATCCTTCAAACGATCAGAACATGTATGACCCATATGTCATTTTGAAACGTACAGTAGTTGACGGAGACGGTGAAGAACACGAAATCAATGTGGGAGTTATCGGATTTACTCCGCCGCAAATTATGCAGTGGGATAAAGCAAACCTGGAAGGTAAAGTGATTGCAAAAGATATTGTAGAAACAGCAGAAAAGTTTATTCCGGAAATGAAAGAAGAAGGTGCAGATATCATCGTTGCCATTCCACACTCAGGTATCGGATCAATGGAACGAGGTGAAATGGAAGAAAATGCAACTTATGATTTGTCTAAAGTAGAAGGAATTCATGCAATCTTATTTGGACACTCACATAGTGTATTCCCTTCAGACAGTTATGCCGGCATTGAAGGAGCCGATATTGAAAAAGGTACATTGAACGGTGTTCCGTCAGTCATGCCGGGATATTGGGGCAGCCATTTAGGAATCATTGATCTGACATTGCAGCTGACAGATGGAAAGTGGGAAGTTGTTGATGGAAAGTCTGAAGTGCGGGGCATTACAGATGAGGAAGGAAACCCTGTAGTAGAAGCGGATCAGGAACTATATGAACTGATTGAAGAAGATCATCTGGCTACCATCGATTATGTTCGGGGACCTGTTGGTAAGACAACCGCTCCAATCAACAGCTATTTTGCCCAGGTTCTTGATGATCCATCCATTCAAATCGTCACCAATGCCCAAAAATGGTATGTGGAAAATTACATTCAAGGAACAGAATATGATGGGATTCCGGTATTATCAGCAGGTGCCCCATTTAAAGCGGGTACCAGGGGAAATCCGGATTATTATACTGACATTCCTGCCGGCGAAATTGCCATTAAGAACGTAGCTGATTTATATTTATATCCAAATACTGTTCAGGCTGTTCTAGTAAACGGTTCTGAACTGCGTGAATGGCTGGAGATGTCTGCAGGACAGTTTAATACAATTGATCCGAATAAATCAGAGGAACAGTCATTAGTTAATATGAATTTCCGTTCCTACAACTACGATGTGATTGACGGTGTGGAATACCAGATTGATGTAACCCAGCCACCCCGATATGATGCTGAAGGTAATTTGGTCAATCCAGATTCTCATCGAATTGTGAACCTTATGTATAAAGGAGAAACTGTAACTGAGGATCATCAATTTATCGTAGCTACCAATAACTACCGTGCCAGTGGTGGAGGACACTTCCCTGGATTTGGTGATTCCATTGAAGTCGTTGTAGAATCTCCGGATGAAAACCGCCAGGCGATTATCAATTACATTCGTGAAAATGGAACCATTAATCCTTCAGCAGATATGAACTGGTCCTTTAAGCCAATCGCTGGTGATGTAAATATTACCTTTGAATCTTCACCGAAAGCTAAAAAATACGCTGAGAATATGGGAAATATTGAATTTGTTGATACGCTGGATAACGGATTCGCAAAATACTCCATTGACCTGTCTAAGACAACCGATCAAGCTGATGAACAAAACGATATAGAGCCATTTAGCAATGATTATGTATATGTTGTAAAAGCAGGAGACACGCTTGGACAGATCGGAATGAAATACGGAGTCAACTGGGAAGTTATTCAGGAATATAACAGCATTTCAGACGTAAGAAAATTAATGCCTGGACAGAAAATCTATATTCCTGTTCCTGAAGGGGGAGAGGATTACGCCATTCATCTTGTAAAAGAAGGGGATACACTGGGCAAAATTGCTGCTGAATACGGTCATGACTGGGAATCCCTTGCTGAGTATAATGAACTGGCGAATCCACACTTCATTGTTATTGGTCAGGAAATAAAAATTCCAAAATAATCGTTCATTCTTCATTGTGAACTGTAAAAGCTGCTCCTGAATGGAATTCATTGCATTCAGGAGCTAATTTTTTTACAAAAAATAGTCCATTCAAATGACTTTTATTGTATCTGAAAATCATATATAATATTATGAAATTTCATAAAAGTATGGGAAGGGATCAACATGGAAGCAAAAACATTGGAAGAGAACTGCACGACTGCATCGAAATTGGCCTTGATACGTGACGGCGCCATCGCTGGTTTTCCTATTTTTTTAGGGTATCTTCCCATCGCTATTACATATGGTGTTCTGGCCTCCCAGGCTGGATTATCCATTTCGGAATTAACATTAATGAGTGTTTTAGTGTTTGCAGGGGCCGCACAGTTTATGGGAGCACAAATGATTATGGCAGGATCAGGGCTGCTGGAGATTGTCGTAGCAACTTTTGTTTTGAATTTCCGGCATTTTGTGATGAGTTTATCATTTATGAATCGGTTAAAGCCATTATCGTTCAAATCAAAATTTGCTCTGTCTTTTGGATTGACGGATGAAACGTTTACGGTTTCATCTCTTCACCCGAATGAAGCCAGGATGCCCCATGGTGCTCTTTTTTATGCGTCTTTAATCCTTGTCTCTTACTTTTCATGGGTAGGAGGCTCTTTTCTGGGGGGGATGCTGGGAGAAATTATCCCTGACCGTTTAAGTCAGAGCATGGGTATTGCTTTATATGCCATGTTTATTGGGCTTCTTGTTCCATCGGTGAAGAAGGAATGGCGAATTGGTCTTATTGCCGTTGTAAGCATGCTTATTAACTATTTATTCATGATCAATGGCGTCAGTGATGGCTGGGCTATTGTCATCGCAACGGTACTTGCATCCTTTTTAGGTGTGTTTTTTCTTAAGGAGGCTGAAGATGAATGATACTGGCAATTATTGTTGGAATGTCAATCGTAACGATTGTACCTAGATTTATCCCTGCTTTTATTGTTGGCAAAGTAAAATTTCCCAATTGGATGAACCGCTGGCTGAATGCTGTGCCTTACGCCGCTTTAGGAGCGTTAATATTTCCGGGAATTATGAATGTCATTCCTGAACGTCCATGGCTGGGTATATTAGGAGGCGCAGCAGCAATTCTTATCTCATTTTTCGGAGTAAATGTAATATTTGCCGTTATTGGAGCTATTGTGACTGTATATCTATTAAATACTTATAATGTCCTGGATTTATTTCAATTTTTAGGTGTTTAAATCACTTCTATCCGTTCTCTGCATAGTTTATATAGAAGGATTTTATAAAGGAGAATGGATATGAACTATAGACAGGTGACTCCGGATCAGTTTAATCCGATGTTTTATGATATTTTTGATATGTTTCAGCCTAATGTTCCTCCGCCTCCAGCAGGGGGTCCTTCGGGTAATGTCCCCCCATTTGGAGCAGGGACACTGCCGGAAAATTTGCCGCCCCCACCTGCACAGTTCCCAGAGTTCACAGGAGCAGGAGGGCCTGCCGTACAGGCGGTTGACCCAGGCTCCTTCTATGGCTGCTTATATCGCTTAACCTATGTTAGGCTAGAAAATGGAAGGAGATTCTGGTTTTACCCTGTTTATATCGGAAGGCGTTCTGTAGCTGGATACAGATGGCTGAGAAGACAAAGACGATGGACGTATACCGGATTTGATACCCGTCAGGTACTGAGTTTTCAGTGCAGGTAAAAATGACTGGCTGCTGTTCTGTATGACAGCAGCCAGAGTCCCACTAAAGGAGGATGTGCTATGTTTCAGGTGAGAAAGGCCAGACCCGAGGATGCGGGTGCTATTGCAAATGTCCATGTCAAGAGCTGGATTACTACATATTCAAACCTTATTGATGACGAAGATTTAAGACAAGTCATTTCTTATGAAAAAAGAAAAGCCCAGTGGGAGGCGATTTTAAAATCCAGTAACATCTCACAGTTTTTATATGTAGCAGAAAATGATAAACAGGAAGTCGTTGGATTTATTAATGGGGGAAATGAACGGTCCAAAAAGTTTGCTTATGATGGGGAAATTTATGCTATCTACATTTTAAAAGAATATCAAGGAAAAGGAATCGGAAGACAACTGTTAAAAACTCTGACACGTGCTATGAAAAAAGAAGGCTATCAGTCCATTCTCGTCTGGGTACTTACCAGCAATCCCTCCAGCAAATTTTATGAATATCATGGTGCGAAGCCTGTTGATGAAGAGGAAATAACCATTGGTACAGGGACATACCAAGAAACAGCTTATGGCTGGGAAGATATCGGCATTCTTGCAGAGAAACTGAACGAACGTTAACCCCGGCAACGGTAAAAGAGGATGGGACAAAAAATTAATTAAAGATGGAAAAGGCGAAAAAAAAATTATGCAGTCAAAAATGCGTAGACTCCTGGTCGACTAAAACCGGCCACGTCCTGTGGCCAACGTCGACACTAGCACGTCCTGTGCGTCACGGGAACAGCACGATCCAAAATCCAAGAACTGAATGATGAGCTGTCAAAGCAGCTTTAGACCTTTCATAACGAAGTAAAACTATCCGAACGTATTCATGGGGAGATTGAATACAGTTCGGATATTTCATTTACCATGTTGTTTTGTCGATCCTCTTGTTAATGGGGGTCATGTGGTTCAATATGAATATGTGCGTGATTTACACCATATTTTTTTTCCAGGTGTTCTTCAACATTTTCCGTAATCTTGTGGCTTTCTTCAACATTTAAGTTCGGATTTACTTCAATGGTTACCTCTAATAAAATCTGATTTCCATGTTTGCGGGCTTTAATATCATTGATTCCGATTACACCAGGTACATGTCCAATGCTTTTCTTAATTTCTTCTAATTCCTTTTCATCAAATCCATCTGTGAGGGTATGGGCAGCATCACGAAAAACTTCAATGGCTGTTTTGCAAATGATGACCCCAACGACGACACCTGCCAGTGGATCTAACCATATAAACCCGTACTGAGCTCCGATAATTCCAGCAAATGCTCCGATGCTGACGAGTGCATCTGAAAGATTATCCTGTGCCTGGGCGTGGAGAGCACTGCTTTCAACTTTCTTAGACAGGTACAGGTTATAGCGGTAAACACCAAACATAATAACCGCACTCAAAACAGCTGTATAGGCAGTAATCATATCTGGAGTAGCCGATTCACCCTGAGTCAATTTCATCAATGTATTCCAGATTACATCTAGTCCAACAGTAATCATGATGAATGCAGCTACCATTGATGCAATGGATTCTGCCCGGGAGTGGCCGTAGTGGTGATCCTGATCAGGCGGCTTCCTTGAAATTTTTAACCCAATTAATACAGCTATAGAGGCAATGACGTCGGTTGTATTGTTTAGACCGTCAGCTTTCAGTGCTTCTGAATTGCCGATATGGGCGATGATGATTTTTGCCATTGCTAACAGCAGGTATGCTGAGATACTGAGATATGCCCCTTTTTCTCCCTGTTTTAATCGTTGATTATTACTCATCATTTGTCCTCCGTCCTCGTACATTGCCTTTTAAAGGTACCAGACAAGTGCTTATTAAGTCTAGAGAAAAAAAGATAGCTTATTTCATATATTTTGGCAAAAGCAAACCTTTTTGAACCAGGGGAAAATATTTAAAAAAAATATCTCGAATTCGAGCAATTTTATTTAAAATATTATTAAAGTAGTTTATTATATTGATTAGCGCTGCTTATAGTATAGGCAGTGAGGAAAAAGGTAAACACTTGATAAATGGAAGGAGAATGAAACATGAGTAAGGTAAAATTAGCTGTTATTTATTACAGTTCTACAGGGACAAATTATCAATTGGCCAGGTGGGCAGAAGAAGGTGCTCAAGAAGCAGGAGCTGAAGTTAAGGTGTTACGCGTTCCAGAAACAGCACCGGATTCAGCGGTTGCTCAAAATGATGCCTGGAAAAAACATCTTGAAGATACAAAAGATGTTCCTGAGGCGACTCTGAATGATCTTGAGTGGGCAGATGGCATTATTTTCAGTATCCCTACACGATTTGGGAATGTACCATCACAGATGAAACAGTTTTTAGACTCAACTGGCGGACTCTGGGCACAGGGGAAACTGGTAAACAAGGTCGTCAGTGCTATGTCATCTGCCCAGAATCCCCATGGAGGACAGGAACAGACGATTTTAGCCCTCTATACGACTATGTTCCACTGGGGAGCGATCATTGCAGCGCCAGGCTATACAGATGGTTCTATTTTCGAAGCAGGAGGAAATCCATACGGAACAAGTGTTTCAGTTGATCAGGATGGAAATATGAAAGAGGATGTTAAAGAAGCTGTCAAACACCAGGCAAGAAGAACAGTAGAGATTACGAAAAAAATCATGGCTGACTGATAAAAAATTTACACGAGATCATTAAAAAGAAAAGGCATATCATTTGTTACAGCATATGTCAGGCGGAAAACCTGAGATATGCTGTTTTTCTTAATGTTTAGGAAATTATAAAGATGCCTTTGTGCCTTTTGTACTAATTTTAATCCTTCCCCACAAATAATGTTCAGCCTGCCCGTATGGTATAGCGAAAACATAAAGCGAGAGGTGATTGTAATGAGACAGCGTAAACTATTTCAAGTATTCTCTGCATCAGCATTAGCAATTGGACTTACTGCTTTGCCTGTTTCCGCTTTTGCTGAAGAAGATGAGCAGGCAACAGTTGATCAGGAAACGGTTATGGATGCAGAAACAGATGTTACTGTAACGAATGAAACTGATGCAGAACAGGAAACACAGACAGAATCAGAAGAAGCAGCTGAATCACAAACAGAAAGCACAGATGAAAGTAATGGAGATGACGGTGGGGAAGAAGAGTTATCATTTGAACATAGTTTATTCGTTTATATGACCGTCATGACTGAACAGTTAAAGCTGGCATTAGCTGAGGATGATTATGAAAGAGCCAATTCTCTGGTTGAACTTAGTGAAGTGATGATTGAGAAAGCAGAAGCTTTGATTGAAGAAGGAAAAGAAGATGAAGCAGCTGAATTGATGACTGAGGTATCAGCAATGGTTCAAAAAGCTGATGAGATGACTGAAGAAGACAGTGAGGATCAGGAAGAGGCTGAAGAGGAAAGCGAAGAATCAGATGAATCTTCAGAGGGAAATGATGATAGTGAATCTGAGGAAACAGATGATACAGAAGGTACAGAAGAAGATGCTGATGAAGAAGAACAGGATGAACAATCAGAAGAATTGAAAGTATTATTGGAAGTTAAAATCGGCCAAAATATTATTTCTTTAAATCATGCAATGGAAAAAGTGAAAAATCCGGTTGCCAAAGCTGCTATTCAAAGAAATATTGAAAAAGCACTTATGAAATTAGAAGCAAAATATGGAGAGCTGGATGAGTTGGAAGAAAAAATTGAATCTCTTGAAGAGGAATATGGAGATTTAGTTGAAATTGAACATCAAATAGAACTTCTTAAGGAAATTGCTGAAAAATTTGAAGAAGAAAATGAAGAAGAATATAAAGAAACGGAAGAAGATCAAGAATCTGATGAGGAATCAGATGAAAATACAGATGGCGAAATGGAGTCAGAAGTGGAAGCAGAAGGAAAGATTGTCATCAGAATTGATGATGATTTGAAGGTTAAGCCAGAATGGTTAAAGGAAGAATATAAAGAAAAAATAAAAGAAAGACTAAAAGAGCATCATAAAAATAACGAGAAAGATTGGAAAGACGATGATCGAAACTGGGAAGAGCATAAAAAAGAATGGAAAAAGAAACATGACGATGATGACCATGAAAAAAATCATGGTAAAGGAAACGGAAAACATAAAGATAAAGATTGAGAAATAACAGGTTAACAACTCCGTTTCATGGAGTTTTCACATATATTTCTCTCTCCCGTAATGAAAAATGGGTTGGCCCGATATGTTGGGCCAGCCCATTTTTCGGTTACTGATATTTTTTTAAAAAGTGAATAAAAAGATGTTTGAAAGTTTCTAATACGGGAATAAATTACTAAGGAAAAAATTTCAGAAAATTGTTGCAATAATCTCTAGTTTTTAAGATAATTGAAAAAAGGGGAACAAGGGGGTAAGTTCCATGAAAAAACAAAAGACATTCTATCAGCTTGTTCGATACGACAATAAGAACAATGGGCCATTTAAAGCGCGCAAGGAGATCCCTTTTGAAATCAAGCTTGCTGCAAAGCTGTTCTTAGATGAGCTTACTTATTGTTGGAATAAATCCTTTCTTGAAGAAAAAATCAATCTGGCACTGGACGAAGGCAATATCGATGAATTTAAAAGAGTTGGCGAATATTACACACCATATACATGGGAGTAATCACAGTTATATATATTAAACATTCAATTCAAATATGCCGCTGAAAGGTTGATTCATTTTTATGAATCAACCTTTTCATTTTAAGAGGTATTTTGTGAATAATTGACGAAATATTTAAAATATTATATTTGATTAGGGGGAAGGTTTATGGACAAAGAAAAGAGTCAGGAGGAGCTGCTGCAAAGACAAAACTTAATGCTGTTAAGAATTTTGCTGTTTGCCATTCTGTTGGGCCTTGGTGCTGAACTTGTTGTCGGGGCACCACCTGTCAATATGATTTCCTTAGGCGGAATAGGGGCATTTGCGTTAGGGATTAATGCGCTTCTTTATTTTAAACAATATAAAACCAGCTTAATCCCATACATAGCCATTGCAGCCATGTCTGTGGTTGCTATTGTCATCATTCATAGTTCTGATTATATGACAAATATTTTATTTGCTTTTTTTCTTCTGGGGGTAGCCGCTGTTTCAATATCGTTAACGGTGCTGACTACAGGGGGAGTTTTAGGAATTGTAATCCTGACCTATTTTGTGATGGAAAAAGGGGAAACTTTAGGTTTTGATTCCCGTTCCATTGTGATGACCATGGTCTTTTTTGTACTGGTTTATGCAGTTCTTGTCATTCAAGTTCGATTATCTAAACAGCTATACCACAATGTACAAGAAACCTTAAAAGAAACAGAAAATTTAAATGATATCCGGGAACGTCAAAATCAAAAAATGAAGCAAACCGCAAAAGTTGTGGATCAATCAATTAAACAGATCAGTGACCATACAGAAGTACAGTCCGTAACGATGCAAGAGATGAACCAATCATTTAAGGAAGTAGGAAGTGCAGCTGATTCACAGGTCCAATCCGTTACGCGAATTACCTCTTTAACTAACAACGCCAGTGAACGCACCTTGAATATGATGGAGAAACTCCATGAATTAACAGAAATTAGTAAAATGACGCAGAAGGCTACTAAAGAAGGAGAGCAATCTGTTCACTCCCTTTTGAATAAAATGACTGGGTTCAAGAATTCGTTTCAAACTATGCAGACACAAATTACAGCATTAACGGAAAAAATCAGCGAATCTGCCGGGTTTACAAGCCAGATTCAGGATATAGCAGAACAGACGAACCTACTGGCATTAAATGCTAGTATTGAAGCAGCACGGGCGGGAGATTCTGGTTCTGGTTTTGCTGTTGTGGCAGAAGAAGTAAGAAAGCTTGCAGAAATGACGAATCAGGCAGCCCATCGTATTAGTGAAAATCTCCTTGAAGTTGAAAATCATGCAAAAGAAACAGAGGGATATGTCAACGATAATGAATCAGCATTAAAAGAGAGTATGACCATCACCAATCAAGCTATAGAGTATTTTCATGACATGGAAGATAAAGTCCAGTCCTTTATTCAACAATTTCAGTCATTTACCACTGAGGCAGAGGTAATTCAGCAATCAACAGAAGGTATTGATGAAGCGGTTAACGAACTTGCATCTTTAATTGAAGAGACTTCGGCAACCATGGAACAGATGCAGAAAATTGTGATGGATCAGTACGAGAAACACGATCAACTGACAAATTCCATAAAAAATACCAGACAGGCTGTTCGTGAACTGGCAGCAGATGAGCAGGTGAATAAAAAAATGTTGTAATACATTATCCAGGGATCACTTTGATATATAATAGAATAGCGTGGTATAGTGGAAGTAGCATTCACAACAGAAAGGGACTTCTGACATGAAAAAAAAGATGATTGCAGTAACAGGGATTTCCCTGCTATTTATACTCAGTTCCTGTCAGGGACAAGCTGAACCAAATAATCATGTAAGCACAACTCCTCAAAACAGCATACAGCTAGAAAAAAAAGGAGAGCCGAAACAAGATTTTTACCCTGAATCCCAGACAGAACAGGTTAGTGGTGAAGTTCCTGTCAATCATACTGGCCAAACGGATTCAAAACCAGATGGTTCTGGTGTGTTAACGGTTTCCAATCCTAAAGAAATCGAAGTAGTGGTTAATAAACAGCGAAAATTACCCGGGGAATACGTTCCCGATGATTTAGTTGTACCCGATGTTCCTTTTTCATTTGATGGATGGAATGAAAAAAAACAGCTTCGTAAACCAGCAGCCCGGGCTCTGGAGCAGCTCTTTCAAGCAGCTGGAGAAGAAAATATTGAACTGGTTGCTGTAAGCGGATATCGCTCTTATCAGCGGCAAAAAATTATTTACAATTATAATGTTGAAGTAAATGGGAGAGAACAAGCTGATCAGTTTTCCGCAAGGCCTGGACATAGTGAACATCAGACAGGTCTGGCTATGGATGTTTCTTCAGCATCCGTTTCATTTAGTTTAATTCAAGATTTTGGAGAAACCGCTGAAGGGCAATGGCTTGCTGAGCATGCTCATGAATTTGGGTTCATTATTCGGTATCCAGAGGGAAAAAGCCATATCACTGGATATGCTTATGAACCCTGGCACTTACGATATGTAGGCAAAGAAATGGCCGAAGAAATTTATAACAAACAGCTGACTCTGGAAGAATTTTTTGGTCTGGCTCCAGAACAAGAGTCTGGGACAAATGAAATGAACGGTGAATAATAGGAATAAACTGACGGAAAAGAAATATCCGAACTCATTCATGTGACCATTGAATAACGTTCGGATATTTTTTCTATTGCAGTTCTCTCATCCTCTTTTGTTATGATTTTTTATTTTTTTAATTTTCTGTAAAAAATCCCAATTGACGATAAAAATCTGGTATGCTCTAAATAAAAAGTGAAAGAAGGTTCGTTCATGAATAAGAAGCTGGTAAGGAGCTGGATTTTGTATGATTGGGGAAATTCAGCATTTGCCACAACCATTATGGCAGCGGTCCTGCCCATTTATTATTCTCAGGTCGCAGCCAGGGGGATCGACAGTCATCTAGCGACAAGTTACTGGGGATATTCCCAATCCATTGCGGTATTTTTAGTCGCCATTCTTGCCCCCATATTAGGGGCCATTAGCGATTATTCAGCAGCAAAAAAACAATTTTTGCGTTTTTTTGCTTATATGGGGATGATAGCCAGTGTGCTTTTGGCGTTTGTGGGGGAAGGAGATTATGTATTTGCATCGATATTGATGATAATTGGTACAGTTGGCTTTTCAGGAGGAAATGTGTTTTATGATGCTTTTCTTCCTGAAATTGCTGATCGTGATGAAATCGATCGGGTATCTGCATACGGTTTTGCTTTTGGGTATGTCGGTGGGGGGATCTTGCTGGCTATTAACCTGCTGATGATTTTAAAATATGACTGGTTTGGCTTTCCAGATGAGGGGGCTGCAACTCGTGCTGCTTTTGTCACGGTAGGAATCTGGTGGTTTATCTTCTCGATTCCTCTCTTCAGGAGAGTTAAGGAAGAAAAAAGATCCCCTATCCGTAAAAAGGAATCCTACATAACAATCGGATTTAAACGGGTTGGTAATACTTTGCGGTCACTTGGGCACTATAAACAGCTGCTCATCTTTTTATTGGCCTTCTGGATGTATAATGACGGAATATCCACCATTATTAAAATGGCCACCATATATGGCAGCGAAATTGGAATTGCCTCCAATGATCTGATTGCTGCTCTGTTAATCACTCAATTTATCGGAATCCCATGTACGTTTTTCTTCGGATGGTTTGCATCAAAAATTACCGCTAAGAAAGCTTTAACCGTCGCATTATTTATATATACAGGCATTGTAATTTTAGGATATTTTATGACATCGGCAGTGCATTTTTATTTACTGGCTTTATGTGTAGGAGCTGTTCAGGGAGGGGCTCAGGCGTTAAGCCGATCTATTTATGGGCGAATGGTTCCAAGTCATAAGCACGCGGAGTTTTATGGATTTTATGGAATTTCTTCTAAATTTGCAGCAATTTTTGGACCGTTTATCTTTGCCTTTGTGGGCCAATTAACGGGTTCAAGCCGGATGGGAATCTTTTCACTGATTTTCTTCTTTATTGCCGGAATTGTTCTTCTTCAGTTTGTAGATGTGAAACAGGGAGAAGAGGAAGCAAAACAGAAGACAGATGAAGGCGATTCGACACATGTTACGGTTTGACGTGGTATACAGCAAAAAAGTAGAGGGTACTTTTGACGGGCACCCTCTACTGCTATTTTATACAATCGGACTGCTGTAGACATTTTTGAGATTCTTTTCCAGCGGCTCCCCTGTATCATACGATATGTTGCCAATCATGGATTCTATGGAGTGGATCCTCCTTGTTTCAGGGTCATGCCAGTAATCGATAATGGCTGAAATGATGGTGAGACCTTCTGCTTTTGCCCGTTCATAGAGGTCTAAGAAGCTTTCTGTTTTTGGTTCATTCGTTGCAGGATGATGCCAGGTTTTTCTATCCTCATTTAAATAGTCTAGATTATGTTTGAGCGGCTGGTGAGAAAAGGATGAAATCAATGATGAAAGTAGAGTATTTTTCCAGCGGTAAGGATCAAATAAAATTTTTAATGCTAATTTCATATCCCGGTATGATTCCTGTATGAAGTTTTTGGATATTTGCTCAATATTCTCGGGAAAATATGTTTGAATGGTATGATGGAGCAGCTGTTCAATTTCTTTAGTTATATTTCTCCCAATATCGATCTCTTTATATACGGGAACTTTCCAGGTTTGAAAATTACGAAAACGATCCATCATTAAAGTATCGATGATGACTTCAAGTTCTTGATGCTTATTCGCTTCATATCCGGCCCGGTAATGGATGTATGGATGGGTATGGCGGTCTAAAATATGGTGGGTTACAAACCCAAGAATAAAAGCCTTTGTTTCCGTTGACTTTTCTTTTCCCGCTTCAATCAGGTCCATCAAGAAAGGACCGCAGCATTCCGTGTGAATACGGCTACCGATTTCATTTACCCTGTCATCTTTTTTCCACGGCCAAAAATTGTGGTAAAAAAATGGATCAGGCCCCTGCGCCCCTAATTTCAAATGGTTATATGCATCAAGATATTCCCTTTTATTGTCCATCGCATCCATAATTTCTTCACTAAATAAAATATGGGTCCAACTATTTGGCATATTTAATTTCATCCCTTTTAGGCTATTATTTCCAATTCCATTATACATGAAAAATCGGTTAATGAACGGGGAGCATTTTAAAATTTTATGTCAAAACAAAAAGAGCATATCAGAAGTTTAGCGTCTTTCACCAGCTTTAATCCCTGGTTAAATAAAAAGCAAAAGAGCCCAGACTTACGGGACTCTTTTGCGCCACTTTTTCACAAACATCTTTTGATCAAGCAATAGAGAGATGCCAGGGATGCATTCCTCTATTTTTAGTGCTGTCGGGATACTATAACTATACGCCTTAATCAGAAAAGTGTAAATAGTCAGAAAGTTGTGTTTCAGTTGGATTACCTCCCATTTCCTTGAGTTATCACAAAATTTCTCTTGCTTTTTCATTTTTTTATTGTTTTAGTAGGCATATGAATAAATATTTGATATTGTAAAAAAGGGAATAAATTCAGTAAAGTTGTAGAGGATAGGAAAGGGAGGAATGTTCAGATGGATTATCGTATTGAAAAAGATACTTTAGGAGAAATGAAGGTTCCAGCAGATAAGTACTGGGGCGCCCAGACTCAGCGCAGTAAACAAAATTTCCCGATCGGAAATGAGAGAATGCCGGAGGAAATTATAAAAGCTTTTGCGATTTTGAAAAAAAGTGCTGCCAGAGCAAATCAGGAGTTGGGGCTGCTTGAGGATGAAAAAGCAGAAGCCATTACATATGCGTCTGATCAGATTATTGAAGGCCAATTGGACGATCACTTCCCTCTTGTAGTATGGCAAACAGGAAGCGGAACCCAGTCCAATATGAACGTAAATGAAGTCATTGCTTTTGTAGGAAATCAATACCTTGAAAAAAAGGGAAGCCCGGTTAGACTTCATCCAAACGATGATGTGAATAAATCCCAGAGTTCCAATGATACTTATCCAACTGCCATGCATATTGCTTCCTTGTTAAAAGTGGAAGATCTGGTGCTTCCGTCTTTAGAAAAATTAAAACAAACATTTAAAGAAAAAACTGATGAATATGATAACATTGTTAAAATTGGCCGTACTCACCTCCAGGATGCTACACCATTAACGCTTGGACAGGAGATCAGCGGATGGCATCGAATGCTTGAAAAATCTGAGTCCATGATTAAAGAGAGCCTGAATTATGTTCGAGAGCTTGCTATCGGTGGAACAGCAGTAGGTACCGGACTGAATGCTCATCCGGATTTCTCTGAAAAAGTTGTTGAAAAAATTAATGAATATACAGGCAAGGAGTTTGTGTCTGCTCCAAACAAATTCCATGCCCTAACAAGCCATGATGAACTTGTTCATGTACATGGTGCGTTAAAAGCACTGGCAGCTGATTTGATGAAAATTGCCAACGATGTACGCTGGCTGGCAAGCGGACCACGCTGCGGCATTGGTGAAATTACCATTCCGGCTAATGAACCTGGAAGTTCAATCATGCCAGGCAAAGTAAATCCAACCCAGAGTGAAGCGGTAACCATGGTTGCTGCTCAGGTGATGGGAAATGATGCGACTATCGGATTTGCAGCAAGTCAGGGGAACTTTGAATTAAATGTATTCAAACCGGTTATTGCATATAACTTCCTGCAGTCCTGCCAGCTCCTCGCAGACAGCATGGTTTCCTTTAATGACCGCTGTGCGGCAGGCATTGAGCCGAATGAAGAGAAAATCAAAGAATATTTAAATGGTTCTTTAATGCTGGTAACGGCCTTAAACCCTCATATCGGCTATGAAAATGCAGCAAAAATTGCTAAATATGCTTATGCGAAAAATATTACTCTTAAAGAAGCTGCCGTTGAAACAGGAATCTTGACGGAAGAACAATTTGATGAATACATTAAACCAGAAGAAATGACGAAACCAAATGCGAAAAAATAACATATAAAGTATGTCAGACACTGAGGGCAAAGCCTTTAAAGGCTTTGCCCCTTTATGATCAAGAAATAACATTGGTACTTAAAATTACCATATAAAAGTCGTCATATCTTATCCACCTCCTGCTCAAACTATGACTACACAGGAGGTGAAAAGACATGGCAGAACGCAACACAAATCAACTTTTAGTACCTGGTGTTGAACAGGCTATTGACCAAATGAAATATGAAATTGCCCAGGAATTTGGCGTTCAGCTTGGTGCTGAAACAACTTCTAGAGCTAATGGTTCTGTTGGTGGTGAAATCACAAAACGTCTTGTGTCTATGGCACAGCAGCAAATGAGTGGTCAGCCACAGCAGCCTAGACAGTAACAATAAAATATATGATGGCTTTTTAGGAGGAATCCGTCACTGGATTCCTCCTTTTAAATACATAATAGCCTAAACATAAACCATGTTATTCAGGGGTGATGAAGTTGTATATCTGTCCTTTATGCAATGGTATGAAAAACATTACAAAACATTGTCCATCCTGTCAGGGTCAAATGTACGATCAGGGAAGGCTAATTGACTTTTTTGATGATTATAGTCCCTATATGGAGGATGAAGGAATGAAACTATATGATGGAATCCCGGATTCGGGCAAACATCATTTGTGCATTCACCTGTTCCATTGCCCAGTATGCGATTATGATACCCAGATTACCATAAAAGAACAGAAAGAAAGAAATTAGGGTCACACGATATCATGTCAGACTGCCAGCTGAAAAGGAAAAAAGGGATTAAGACTTGATGATGCCGTTTTGATAGGCATATATGGCAGCTTTTGTTCGATCTTCAACCCCCAGTTTACTTAAAATATTGCTTACATGAACTTTAACTGTTTTCAGTGAAATAAATAATTCATCAGCAATCTCCTGATTGGTTTTTCCTTTCGCGATGAGAAGGAGAACTTCCTTTTCCCTATTGGTTAATTGCTCATGAGGCATTTCCTCATTCCGTATCTTGTTCATCATTTTAGCAGCTACCCTTGGTTCTAATACGGATTGGCCATGATAAGTTGAACGGATGGCTTCAGCAATGTCCCTTGCTCTTGTCGTTTTTAACAGATAGCTTGATGCACCTGCTTCAAGGGCGGGGTAGACTTTATCATCATCAAGAAAACTGGTTACAATGATGATTTTTGCTTCCGGCCACTCTCTGATAATCTGCTTTGTTGCTTCAACTCCATCCATCTCTTTCATGACCAGATCCATCAAAATGATGTCAGGTTTTAATGAAAGAGCCATTTTCACTCCATTTTTTCCATCATCAGCCTCACCGACTACATCGATATCTTTTTGGCTGGATAAATAGGTGGACACTCCAATACGTACCATTTCATGATCATCTACAAGTAATACTCTGATCATTGATCATTCCCCTTTTCTAAAATTGGCACTTTCACTTCTATACTAGTTCCTTTACCTGGAAAACTGATTAGTTTTAAATTTCCGCCAATCTCATCTGTACGTTCTTTGATACTGGTTAAACCATAGGATCCAAACTTTTCATCCTTTATACTAAATCCAATCCCGTCATCAATGATTTTCAAAAAAACAATCCCGTCTTTTTTGAGGAGGTAGACTTCAAGGGTTTGGGCTTTTGCGTGCCGCAGCGTATTTGATATCCCTTCCTGAATGATTCTGAATAAATGATTTTCGACTCCTTTTTTCAAAGAAAAATCATCAATCTTCCATGAGATTTTCATCGATTGCTTATTAGCCAGCTCGATTAACAGATTTTCAACTCCTTCGACTAACCGTATGCCCTTTAATTGTACAGGGCGCAATTGGAGTAAAAGGCCTCTCATTTCGGATTGAGCTTGAACGATGGTTTCTTCAATTAATTCAAGCTGTCTCTTTTGTTCAGGTGGATAGGTGTCATTTTCATTAACTGCTGATAGCATCATAGAAGCGGCAAAGAGCTGCTGGCTAACAGAATCATGAAGTTCACGTGCCAGACGATTTCTTTCCTTTACGATCGTTTCTTTCTGGATTTTTTCCTCCTGTTCCCGGCTCAAGTTCGTCATTTGCTGAGCTTTTTCTGCCTGTCGTTCCACTTTTTTACGTAAATGCTGCAATTGTTCATGGATTCGCTCAAATTCAAGAAAATCACTCTTGTTGTGCAGGTTGGAATCCGGAAGTCCGCTGTCAATTTTTCTGACGGAATAGTGGAGTTCATCAAGATGCTGCTGAATCTTATGACTGGCAAACCAGCCCAGAGTGATGGAAAAAAGCAGAGAAACACTTAACAAAAAAACGCCGGATGGGATAGAGAAAACCTTTTCTTCATAAAGAGTCTTCCAGGAAAAATGGTCATTTAAATAAGATAAGGTAAGAAACGATAAACCAATCAGGAATAACGTTAAAACAATGGCCAGGGCAATAAAGTACCGTTTGATGCTCATACGTTTCTCACCTCTATATTTCCAAAGATGACAGAGGTAAGAATCTTTACTTTTCTTCCAGAATCATGATAATCTGGCGTTTCATATTTAATGCTTTCGTTAAAACATGATCTTTCTTCTCCGAAAATATGGACATTTCCCATGACAACAGAATGGTGTAAGGTGAATTCTGTTTCAAAAGGGATATAAAGTTTGAGATTACCTGCGATTCCCCGTATGAAAATGATGGTTTCCCCGGGCGGAATGATGGTCATGCTGAGATCAATGGTTGTATCCCCAAACCCGTATTGGATGTTAATATCATCCATATCAAAAATGTCCTGGTCAAAGGACTGATTTCCGAAAAATCGATTTTGAAACCTGGTAGTCTGAATTTGTATGTTCTGATCATGATCTATGGTTTCCAAAGTCACTTTTGTTTCCTTAGGCTGCCCTTTGTCTTTATTGGTGTAGCGTAAAATAAAATAGATAATGAAAATAAATAAGATCACTTTTAGTGTAAAGGAATGGAGAAGGGTGACAAATGTCATGAATAATCCTATGACAAACATGATTGTTCCAGTGGTTTTCCCCCTCATTTTTAATCCGAAATACAGAAATAGACCTGACATGAATGCGAGGAAAATAAAATCTGTATTAAACAGGATTTCGAATGCAAGACTGATTCCTAAAACTATGACAATGATTCGAGCATTTTCCATTAACCAATTTTTCATGTTGGACCCCCTAAAAAGGAAGACAGCACATACAGGAAATCCCCTGCAGCTATGTACGAAGTCAGGGGATTTCTGTATGAAACATTCTGTTTACCTGTGTTTTATTCTTCTGTACGCTGATCTGGTATTTATTGTACCATTAATCATGGGTGCTTGTGGATTTTTGTTGATTTTTAAGTTTTGTTTCCAGATCGGCTATACGCTGATCGAGCATGCTTCTGTCATAGGCATCAGAAATTTTTGCGTCCAGATTTTCAATGTATTGCTCCATTTCCTTGAAACGGAAATCTGTATCTCCGGCATAAGAGTCGCCAAGTACGGAGGAAATTTTATTTTTTACCCGGACAAGATTTTCTTTTCCCATCAGTTCCAGTCGGCGTGTGTGCATATCCTTAATTTTTAGTTTCATGTCATGGTATTTTTCTTCAAGTTCCTGAAGCTGTTCGAGTGTATTTTCATATGCCTGTTTTAAATGGGATGCCCGCTCTTCATACTGGCGCTGCTCCTTGTCAGCGAGCTCATAGAGAGAGAATTCTTCTGCCTGCTTTGCTATTTCTGATTGTCTTCTCCGTTTTTCAGCCATATGTTCGGCTTTCTTCCAGTCACGGTAAAACTCGTTTTTCAAAAGGCGATGGCGATCCACTAACTTCGCAATTTTTTTAGCTTCATTTTCACAATTTCTGATATATTGATTAAGGTGAGCAATCGGATTCTGTTTTTCCTTCTGATCAAGCACTTCGTGAAAGTCAGCCAGAATCGTATCTTTTACTCTTTGTAATAATGAACTCATGATTTAAAACTCCCTTCGGATTTTAGTTTATAAATGGTTCCATTCTTTTTCAAAATTTGCAAATGGATCTTCCGGTTCTTTTTCAACTTTTTCCCAATTTGTATAGATGCGGTACAGGATGTATATAGCAGCTACTCCAGCTAATGCAGGAATGTTTGAGCCTGCAATGGACAGGCCGATGAATCCCAGGATAGCCCAGAAAATTTTCATGCCTGTTGAATCCGTCTTGATGAATTGTTTAGTGGCATAATAAATCAACACTAAACTTAAGGCCAGGCCAATCATTGGTCCAATCGAAGCCAGAGCAACGAAAACTAATGCGATGACTACGAGAAGAGTAAGAAATTTTTTCATGTTTGCGACCTCCTTTCTATCTCCATGATAGATGAGGTGAACAAAACGGGTAATGATCCAGGGATATATTTTCATATAAGACTCGAGTCGTATTTTGCTGTATGGGGGCTTGGTATCGAACTTTAAGACATAAAAAAACTGTTTGAGACGGGGGAGAATAGTCTCAAACAGTCTGTATTAAGGAGTGGTTTTATCGGATTCTTTCTTCTGTATCTTTATCGAAGAAATGGGATTTGTTCATATCAAAAGCTAACTCAATGGTCTGTCCGCCCTGAACATCAGACCGGGAATCAACCCGTGCAACAAATTCCTGGCCTTCTAAAGAAGAATAGAGGTATGATTCAGATCCCATCAGTTCAGCAACTTCAATGTTTGCTGAAATTTTTGTTCCCTCACTGGATTCAAGGAATACCGGTTCATCATGAATATCTTCCGGACGGATCCCCAGGATGACTTCTTTATCGATATAGCCATGATCACGCAATACTTTCATCTTGCCTTCAGGAACTTCAATGTTTACCTGACCAATTTCCATATAACCGTCACGTAATGTTCCGTTCAAAAAGTTCATCGCAGGGGAACCAATAAAACCGCCGACAAACACATTGTTTGGTTTGTCATATACCTCTTTTGGAGCACCTACCTGCTGGATAATTCCATCTTTCATAACGACCAGGCGAGTGGCCATCGTCATTGCTTCTGTCTGGTCATGGGTGACATAGATGGTAGTTGTTTTTAAACGCTGGTGCAGCTTTTGGATTTCGGCACGCATTTGAACGCGGAGTTTGGCATCTAAGTTAGACAAAGGTTCATCCATTAAAAAAACTTTTGCATCCCTTACGATGGCACGCCCTAAGGCTACACGCTGACGCTGACCGCCAGAAAGGGCTTTTGGCTTGCGGTCCAGATAGCCTTCCAGACCTAAGATTTTTGCCGCTTCTTTTACCCTTTTGTCAATTTCATCCTTGCTGAATTTCCGCAGTTTCAGTCCAAAGGCCATATTATCGTATACATTCATGTGCGGGTATAGGGCATAGTTCTGAAACACCATCGCAATATCCCGATCCTTTGGTGGTACATCGTTCATGCGTTCATCGTCGATGTATAAATCACCCTTTGTGATTTCCTCGAGACCTGCAATCATGCGTAAAGTAGTGGATTTACCACATCCAGACGGACCGACAAACACAATAAATTCTTTATCTTTAATGTGCAAATTAAAATCTTCAACTGCCGTTACATCTTTGTCATACACTTTATAAATATTTTCCAGACGCAATTCAGCCATGAAATTTCCTCCTATGTAAGCGTTTTTACTTTTGATTTAAGTGTAACGGACCAGAAAAAGGGGGTAAATGGAATAAGTGCACAAAGATTTTAGCGTTCTTTGTGCATAAAATACACGCTTTCTTATTCAGGTTGTTTGTTGAGCAGAAGCACCAAATAGGTAGTTAGGGCACCGTGGAAACTTTTAATGTCTATTCCCGTTTTATCGATAAATTTTTCGATTCGGTACTGCAGACTGTTTCGATGCATATAAAGCTTTTTAGATGCCATTGTCGCATTGGAGTTGCAGCTCAAAAATACTTTCACGGTTTCCAGGAGTTCAGGTTCATCTTTAATATTGTCGAACAGGGAAGAAATCATCTGATCCCGATCCGATTCAGAAAGGGCGTCTAAAAACAGATAAATAAATGCATCTACATAATGGATGACAGATTTTTGAGAAGATGGAAAGGCTTTCTGTGCTACTTTATTTGCCCATTGAAAATGCTGAGGTGCCCTGTCCACATGGTGAAAAAATTCACTGATATAAAACCGAATGTTTGTATAGGTATCACTCATAAAGGTGTTAATCACATCGGAAAAATTAGCAGATTCCTGTGACTCATCTGTGATTTCCTCTATGATTGCTCCTTCATGGTCAGAACTCCATAAAATCGGCATGGAATATGGAAACAATGCCTGCACAGCTTCATTAAAAAAATGATGATCAATTTTATCTTTTATTTGAAAAACGATAAAGCGATATCGTAATATATTGTCAAAAGGGGGATGCTGACCATAGCGGATAAAATCATGCCAGTGTTTTTCCCGATCAGATAAAAAAGGTTTATGTATTTCGTATTTTGTCAGAAATGCATCTAATAATTTCTCTTCTTTCTCGGTCAGATCTTTTTTTGGTATGCCAAAAACTTCGCCATCAGGAGTCTGGTACCAGGCAAAGTGCTGATAATCCATTTCTTGATCGGAAGACAGCATTTTTATATCTGGATACATGTTTTTTAGTTCATGTAAAACCATTTTTAACTCCCCCATTTCTATCAGCAATGTTTTTTACATTATAACAAGATATGACAAAAAGTAGCATCCCGTACCTTTTTTAAATAGGAATGTTGGGGTATAATATACTTATACTTATGGGGGTAGTGTAAACGGATTGGATATGAGTATGGAAGGGGTGAATCATATGGATTTTGAAATGAATCAATATACTCCGGAAATCAAAAATCGTTTAAAACGTATTGAAGGACAGATTCGCGGAGTATTAAAAATGATGGAAGATGAAAAAGGATGTAAAGACGTTATTACACAGCTGTCAGCGGTACGTTCTGCAATCGACCGTTCCATTGGATATATTGTAGCAAAAAACCTGGAAACTTGTATCCGCAATGAAGATAAAGCGGGAGATTCTGCAGAGGAGTTAATTCAGGAAGCCGTACAGATGATTATTAAAAGCAGATAGATTAATCCCTTAAAATATAGTGGCTGGGACAAAACTTCATAAGTAAATGAAATATCCGAACTATATTCAAACATCACATGAATTAGTTCGGATATTCTTTTACTTCGTCAAAATGCTTCGCTTTCCGCGGGCACGGCCTCAACTTCCTCGACAGCTCATCTATTCGCTGTCTGCGGGATTTTCGGCTCGTGCTGTTCCCGCGACGGACAGGACGTGCTAGTGTCGACGTTGGCCACAGGACGTGGCCGGTTTTAGTCGACCAGGAGTCTTCGCATTTTGACTACGTAATTTTCAGTAAAATTGTTCGGCTTTTCCACCGCTCATTTCTTTTTTGTCCCAGCCTCTATTTATGATTTTGGCAGCACAGAGGAGTCCGGAACAGGAACTCCTCTTTGGGCATCTATTCCTTTTCTTTTCTTGTTTCTTCAGCGGAAGGGAAAGGCTCATCCTGACCCGGAAGATCCCGTGCTTCTTCAATTTGCACTCGGTCTCCTGTAGGTTTCACAGTACCTCCTGCAAGCCCTTCGCTGATTATGCGTTCAACATCAATTTCAGCCTGATCTCTAGAATCCTTCATTTCTTCATGGCCTTTTTTAGAATCCATTGTCATCCTCCTTTAGATGAACTGTTATCTTTTAGGTTTTCAAAAATGCACGCATAGCATTCACAAGTTTTTTCATTTTCCTGTTTATATGGCTGAAAATCATTTATGATTTTATGGAAGGGAATTAATGTTTTGGTAAGGGCTCGTTTTGTTATATACTGATGAAGGCATAATAAAAGGAAAGGTAGAGAATAATGGAAACGATATGGCTGATTCCTTTTATGGTTGTAATTGGTGCAATCATCGGAGGATTGACAAACTCACTGGCAATCAAAATGTTGTTTCGGCCTTATCGGGCAATGTACTGGGGACAATTTCGGCTCCCTTTTACACCAGGACTCATCCCAAAACGTCAACATGAACTTGCCCGTCAATTAGGTCAGACAGTGGTCAATCATTTGTTAACGCCAGATGGACTGAAGAAAAAAATAAAAGAACATTCATTTCAAAAACAGCTGGAAGTTTGGACAATTAAAGAAGTAAAAAAATTTTTGGAAACGGGCATTACATTTCAAGGTCTTTTAAGCCGGCTGAATATTAGTATTACTGAGGAACAAATCAAGGAAAAAAGCCGCAGCTATCTTAAAGCCATGTGGAAAAAACTAAGGCAGGAATATGATGAACAGGAGTTACATGATGTTATTCCTGAACATGTGAAACAAAGGACAAGTAAACTGATCCCAAATTTGAGCGAACATATCTTAAATCAACTGGATGATTATCTATCCAGTCTTGAAGGGAAAGAAACGCTAGGTTCCATTGCAGAAGAGTTCCTTGAAAACCAGGGTTTTCTTGGGAATATGGTGTCTTCCTTCCTCGGAAAAGATGGGCTTTCAGAAAAAATTCAACCAGCAATCTCCAGTTATTTGCAGTCCCCGAGTGCTAAAGCGCTTGTCAGCGGCCTGCTGGAAAATGAACTGGACAAGCTTTTACATAAAAAAGTTAAAGACATTGAGTCCTGGATTGATTTTGATGAAATAGGGAATGGGCTGATTCTCAAAGTGACAGAGGCTATTCCATACAGGCAGTGGATGCAAACCCCGATCCGCGAGGTGGCCGCATCTATTCAGGAACCACTTGAAAAACAATGGATACCGAATATCATCTCAGTATTTATTGCATATATAACTAATAAGGTTGATAACATCTTGCAGAATCTCCATATTCATGAGATTGTACAGGACGAAGTAGAGCAATTTGATGTCATACGGCTGGAACGGATGGTTCTCGAAATTTCCCGCCGTGAATTTAAAATGATTACTTACTTAGGGGCATTAATTGGGGGAGCTATTGGATTTGTTCAGGGGATTCTGGTGCTCCTCATAAGATAACTTTCCTATACAAGTTTAACTATGTCTGTTAAAGTGGGTATGGAGTCTGATTATTTATTACAGGAGGTTTTCTCATTGGCAAATGTTTACGATTACGCCCATGATTTAGAAAAGGGGCTAAGGGAAAGTGAAGAGTATAAAGGATTAAAACAGGCTTATGATGCTGTCATGAATGATGAATCTGCTAAAAGGATGTTTGACGATTTCCGGGAGACCCAGATTGTTTTGCAGCAAAAACAAATGCAAGGTCAGCAGATTTCTGAGGATGAAGTGGAAAAAGCCCGTAAGATGGTTGAACTGGTTCAGCAGCATCCGCAAATCTCTAAATTGATGGAGCAGGAGCAGCGTGTCAACACTTTAATCAATGATATCAGTAAAATTATTACGAAGCCGCTGGAAGAAATCTATAGTGAACAATAATTGACGAATTTCCATGAAGGGGAGCCATGGACAGATTTTTGTGAATTTGTCACTTGCTTTTGCAGTTTCCCCTGTCCTGGATTTTGGGTCATCTGTTAGTTATGAAAAAACTGTCCTTATGGGCAGTTTTTTTATTTTGCAGGCAGGACTTCAAAAGAATGTCGAGAATTGTATTGATTAAGGAAAATAGATAGGATTGCTTATCATCAGAGGGGGAGACAATCATGAGCAATATTGAAATATACCAGGAAGAAAAAGTGATTCATATTCAATTGAATCGCCCTGACTGTCTGAATTCACTTAATGATGACATGGTATATGAACTGAATGAATGGCTTGACCGCATTGAGGATGAAGAACAGTTGTTGGTGCTGCTTTCCGGCAGGGGAGAGGGGTTTTGCTCAGGAGGTAATCTTTCTATTTTAACTGGAAACGAGAAACAAAATCCGCATTTATTTGATCAAATTGCCCAAATCGTAAAAAAGATTTATTTAATGCCCAAACTGGTTGTATCTGCTGTTCATGGGCCATGTATCGGCATCGGGCTCAGTTTAGCTCTTGCTTCCGATTATGTACTCGCGCATAAACAGGCACAGCTTTCAATGAATTTCTATAGAAAGAATCGTTTACCCCTTGGTGGGGGGAAGTTCTGGCTGAAAAGAAGACTGGGTCCGAAACACTCCAGACAATGGGTGTGGAAGGAAAAAGATATTACGGGTGAGGAAGCTTACAGAGAAAGTTTAATTGATGAAGTGGTTCATGGACCTTTCTTTGAAGAAGTAAATATGAGAATCCAGGATATGAAAAGAGAACCAGTAGAGTCCATGATCACCGCCAAACTGCACTACCATCGACATAATGTACAGGAGCTGGAAGAAGAATTACGTAAAGAGCGACATTGGGATTTAAAAATGGAAGCCTGACTGATAAAAAGCTCAAACTTAGAATGTTCGTACCTTTCTAAGTAATAATGAGGCTGGGATAAAAACGCAAAAGAACGATGGAAATGAAAAACAATTTTGTAAAAAATGTATCCGAACTCATTCAGGTAAGATGGAATGGAGTTCGGATATTTTATTCTCTTTTACAGTTTTGATCCTGCCTTTGTTCATAAAGAAAAATAGTACTAGGATCGTCTCAAATCCTTGATTTCCTTGATTTTTTAATGCTGCTTCCATTGACAGCTCCACAAGTTTTAAGGAACTGCAGGGAAGTCAGGTCAATTCCCCAATTACTTATTTACCGGTGAAATAACACCATATGTCCTTCGGGAGCCACGCAACGGTGAGTATGCTCTTCATAACCCTTTTCTTTTAATTTTCCCATCCCAACTTTTTTTGCTTCGTTGTCATCTGCTGCTTCAAACGTTTCATCCAGCAGCTTGTTGCCGTCCTTTTCAAAAACTGTTAAATGGTAAGTTTTCATTAGTATCCCTCCTGTGTATGAACCAATATTCACTTTTCTCTTTTTATTATAAAAAATCCTTCATCATTTGTAAGCTTTTTGAAACATAAAGAAGAATACATTCGTAAATTTTTAATAAGTAAAGATAGAGGGGAGTAATAAAACGTGACATTAGTTCTCGATCGTATTACCAAACGTTTTGGTTCATTTACAGCAGTAGATCATTTGTCCATCGATATACCAGAAAAAGAGATTTTTGGATTTCTCGGAGCGAATGGTGCTGGAAAAACGACGACTTTTCGTATGATTCTTGGACTTCTTCAACCAACTGAAGGGGTCATTTCCTGGAATGGTGCTTCTCCGGGCTACGATCATAGTCATCTGATTGGGTATTTACCGGAGGAACGCGGTTTATATCCAAAGCTGACAGTAAAGGATCAGCTGATTTATCTTGGACAGCTTCGAGGAATGAAAAAGAACGAAGTACTCAATGAACTGGATATGTGGCTAGAACGATTTAAAATCCCTGAATATAAGACCAAAAAAGTTGAAGAACTGTCAAAGGGAAACCAGCAAAAGATTCAGTTTATCACTGCTGTCATTCATAAGCCGGAATTGCTGATTCTGGATGAACCTTTTTCAGGGCTGGATCCGGTTAATGTGGAGATGCTGAAGGACGCTGTACTGGAAATTAAAGAACAAGGAACGACTATTGTTTTCTCATCCCACAGAATGGAACATGTTGAAGAACTGTGTGAACATCTGTGTATTCTTCATCAGGGTAAACCGGTTGTCCACGGAGCGCTGAAACAGATTAAGCGGGATTTTGGCAAGAAAAATGTCATTGTGCATGCCGATTTTGATGTAACATATTTACAGGAAATCCCGGGGGTAACCAGATTTCGAAAGGTACCGGAAGGCTGTGAACTTCAGGTCGAAAGCGAAGAGATTTCTCAGAAAATATTTCAGGAAATCAGCGGCAAAGGTTTTGTGCGCACCTTTGATTTAGAGGAACCGTCTTTGAACGATATCTTTATTGAGAAAGTTGGTGCTTCCTATGAATAAATTTGCCATCATCCTAAAACACACGTATCTCAGCCAATTAAAAAGCAAGTCCTTCATCATTATGACGGTCATCAGTTTATTGATCATTGTCGGGTTAACCAATATTCAGAATATCGTAAATATGTTTGCCGGAGAAGATCAGGTTAAGCAAATTGCTGTAATCGATGAGACAAACGAGATCGTTCAGCTCCTTCAGCAGAACCTGGCCCACATGGATGAAGAGCTGAAGATTATAGATTATGATGGAACACTGGAAGAGGGAAGAGAGCAGGTACAATCCGGTGAGTATTTCGCCCTGCTAATGATCCGGATGGATGAAGAGAAACTTCCTGCAGCAACATACTATGCGCTGGATCTATCGAATAGTCAGATTCCAAACCAACTGGAACAGGGTCTCAGACAAATAAAAACGGGGATGATTACAGAGCAGGAAGGCATTGAACAGGAGATAATTAGCAAGATGTTTTCCCCTGTTCCGATAGAAAAAATCGCACTCAAAGAAAATGCCAAAACAGAGGAAGAACTGAATCAGGCCCGGGGACTTGTTTATTTTATGATCTTCCTCATCTATTTTGCGGTCCTCATTTATGGGAATATGATTGCGAATCAGGTCGCGATCGAGAAGTCATCAAGGGTAATGGAAATCATAGTATCCAGTGTATCCCCGATTACCCAGATGTTTGCAAAGATAGCGGGAATTGCTCTTTTAGGCCTGACCCAGTTCGGTTTAATTTTAGCAACTGGATATTTTTCATTACTGGCGAATCAATCTGAAATGGTCGGCGGGGTTTTTGAGTATTTCGGTTTCTCGGAAGTCCCAATTGGTACATTAATCTACGGTGTGGTATTTTTCATTCTCGGCTATCTCTTATATGCGATGCTCGCAGCAATGCTTGGTTCCCTTGTGAGCCGAATTGAGGATGCTCAGCAAATCGTGACACCAATGGTTCTGTTAGTAGTGGCAGCGTTTATGATTGCTGTCTTTGGATTAAATGATCCAGATTCCAGACTGGTGGTAGCCACATCATTTATTCCCTTTTTTGCACCAATTATCATGTTTGTGAGGGTTGGTATGCTGGATATCCCGCTGTGGGAGGTCTCCCTGTCCATCGGATTGCTGGTTGCGACGATTTTCTTCTTTGCCTGGATTGGTGCTAAAGTATATAAAGGCGGGGTACTAATGTATGGGCGTTCAACTTCATTAAAAGACCTGAAAAAAGCCCTGCAGCTTTCAAAAAAGGATGCGTAGAAACACGATAAGAGGCTGGGGCAAAACTTCATAAGGCAATGAAATATCCGAACTTATTCAATCATCAATGAATGGGTTCGGATATTTTTAATCGTTCATTCCTTTATGCCCAGGCACTTTTTTAAAATTTACATGTAAGAAAATGGGGTAGCACTGCAACTATATAATTAGACCGGGATGGGAGGGGAGAGATTGAAAAATGATGAATTGATTCATACGTGTATCGATCGGTATTATGATGATGTCTTAAACTATATGTTTTTGCAGACCCAGTCCTATCATGATGCAAGGGATCTGACACAAGAAACCTATTACCAGATTCTCAAATCCAGTGATTCCTTTAATCATCATTCATCATTAAAAACCTGGGTATTCCGTATTGCAAAAAATGTGGTATATCAAAGTTTGAGAAAGAAATATAAGCTGAAGAAAATTGTATCAAAAACAAAAGATCAATTTAAGCTGGAATCAAGAAAACATTTTGTTGAAAACAAGGATGTTTTTCTTCTCTTAAACCATCTCCCAAAGGAAGACCAGCAATTGCTCATTTTGAAATATTATCTCGGTTTCTCTTATCGAGAAATTGGTGAAATCACAGGTTTGTCGGAGTCCAATATCGGGGTGAAATTAAACCGTCTGATCAAAAAGCTCAATGATGAGCATCAAAGGGGGGATACCCGTGAGTAAGAATCCATTTGATCATTACAGACCCATCCATACCAAAACGGAAGAACGGGAACATTTGAAACAGCGACTATTAGGAAAGAGGAAGAAAATTCAACCTGTATTTGTTGCCGGAGTTTCCGCTTTTATTGCTATATTATTTTTCGTAATCATCGGATCCCATTTAATGGAACCAAAACCAGGCTTCCCCCTTTCGGAAACAGGTGTTTACCCGGAAATGGAACAGTATTTGGTCCAGTACCAGGGGGAAACAGAACACTGGGAAATTACTGGATTTGGCTATGAAAAAACGTATGATGATGATAGAAAAGAAGGGATCGAGCCTTCCTTTGAAAATGGCAAGCTTCTCTTAAAATATAAAAAGGAAAAACAGCTGCCAGATGGGGAAATCATTCATATCACACTGGGAGCACCTGACGTCTATTTGGAAAAAGATCTTGAATTCCACAATCATGAGGAAGATCAGCAGCCAGGTGCTGCCCTTATACGGTTGGAAAACATCGTGCCAGAAACCAGCCGAACAGAACCGGTCACTCTTACGATATCCTGGGGAAATCAGACGGAAACTGTTTCCCTGGCCCCTGAAGTACGAATTAATGAGACATTTGAAAGGGTTTCATATATGGAGTTAGACGAGATGGATGGGCTGGGCTATATCAGAAAGGAACATGTCACCATAAATGTTTCTTTAAAAAATTTGCTTCCAGGTTTACAGCGCATAATCAATGGCAATTTGTATTCTGAAGAACCTATAAAGCCAGTTCTTACTACGTTCGGAGATGATTATTCTTTTTACTTTGATATGTCTATGGATGAACTTAAAAAAGGGGATCGTATGAAAATCATAGGGATTCATGAAACAGGAACAAAATCAGGAATTTTTAGCGATGTTATAAAACGGGACCCGAATGGGACCTATACGAAACGAGTGGAATTTAACCTGCCGGAACTGGGAAGGTGGAAAATGATGTTTCTTATAAATGGGGAAGAACAAGAATCCATAACCATTGAAACGATCTATCATCAATAAAAACCAGGTTGGCCATTTAGATAGAATAAAATTTTGTCTATGACTTTGTATGTTGTCCGTCAAAGAGAGATGACGGACTTTTTATATTTCAAGGGAAGTCCTTTTTATATCTGAAAAGAACAAGCTTTATAAATCTTTTTTTGTTTTGCCCGGCCATATAAAATCATTTGCCCCGAACGTGCATTCGTGTTTTTTGTCTGGTAAAATATGATTAATAGATTGGATAGAAAGGAGCCCGTTATGAGGGAAGTTCTTCGGTTTATACATGCAGCTGATTTGCATCTGGACAGTCCGTTCAAAGGGCTGTCAGCTGTTCCGGACAATATTTTTCAGGATATCAAGAGCAGCACCTTTAAAGCATTGAAGCGGTTGATAGATGATGCCATCGAATGTCAGGTGGACTTCGTACTGATCGCTGGAGATCTTTTTGATGAGGAATCAAGAAGTCTGAAAGCACAGCTCAAGTTAAGAAAAGAGCTGGAACGGTTGCGGGAACATGGTATACAGGTATTTATTTCCCACGGCAATCATGATCCTGTAGGCGGGGATTACCTTGAAGTGAAGTGGCCAGAAAATGTTCATGTCTTTCCTGATGAACGGATAAGGAGTATACCGTACATCAAAAATGGCAGACATCTGGCTAATATTTATGGATTCAGCTACGAAACGAGGGCCATCCATGATGCCAAAATCAATGAATATATGGCTGATTCCAATCCTGACATCTACCATATTGGCATGCTCCATGGAAGTTTAGCCGCAAACAAGGAACACGATGTTTATGCTCCATTTCGTCACAGTGATTTTGATGGAAAAGGAATGGATTACTGGGCACTAGGTCATATTCACAAACGTGAAATTCTGCGAAAAGCTCCTTATGCTGTTTACCCAGGCAATATACAGGGACGGCATATGAAAGAACACGGGGAAAAGGGGTGTTATCTCGTGGAGTTAAGCGATCAGCATACCGAGCTTACGTTTATGCCCACACAAACGATACGCTTTGAAACCTTTCATTTAGATGCACTTCACTATCAGAGCATTGATCAGCTGGAACAATGGATCCAAAAAGAAAAAAGAACCTGGAGAAAGGATTATGAAAAGGCTGTTGTACGGCTTCACATGAAAATAGATCAAGAAAAGATCAATCAACTCCATGAAGAGGAGATGAAGGAACTGGTGGATCTTTTGAATGAATCCGAAGAGGAAGAGACAAGGTGGATATGGATTGAAAAGATCAGGACGGATGTAAAAGTCTCATGGAAACGGGAGGAATTGATACAGGGGAAACATTTTACCGGTGAATTGCTTCGACAGATTGATCAGATAAAGAATCCGGAACCCTTTCTGGAAGAGCTGACAGAGAACCGTACGGTAAAAAAATTTTTAGATCCTTTTACAGAGGAAGAACTACAGGAAATTATGAATGAAGCGGAGAACCTGCTGCTTGAACATTTGTTAAAAGATTGAGGGGATTCACATGAGAATTGAAAAAGCTCATATTTTCGGATTCGGAAAGTGGGATGATGAAATCATTGATTTCCCGGCTCCTTTTCAGGTGATTCAGGGGCCGAATGAATCTGGGAAAACATCGTTAAAACAGTTCATTTTATATATTTTGTTTGGCTTGCCTCCGTCTATGAAAAAAGTTTACACCCCAAAACATGGAAAGCCCCTCGGAGGACGTTTGTTTATCCGGACAGAAGAGGGTGAGCAAGTAATTGTGGAGCGAACCAATGATGCAGGTGAAGCGGAGTGTGTTTTGGAAGGAGGAAGAGTTGAAGGTGAAGAGTATTTGCATTCTCTGTTAAAGGGAATGGACCGCCATACATTTGAAGGGATTTTTGCCTTTGGTGACCGGGATCTGGCAAAAATTCGCGATCTGAAAGGAGAGGATTTAGGAAAGGTTTTGTTCGGTGTCGGCATGACAGGATCTGATCGGATTTCAAGAATGGAAAAAACCTTCGAAAAAAAGGCTGGGGATTGGTTTAAGAAAAGGGGAAAGAACCCGGTTATTAATGAACAAATCCAAAAATTAAAAACCCTTCAGAATAAAATTGATGAACTGGAACAAAAAGAAAAAGACTACAGCACCCTAGTAGAGAAAATCAATGATATAGAGCAGGCCATTAAGGGTAAAAAACAGGATAAAGAGGAACTTGAACGAAAGCAGTTACAATGGAATAAATATCTCCAGGCAAAGGAAGCGATTCAGCACTATCATATGCTTAAAAAAGATGTACTGGAATATCAGGATGTAGATTCTTTTCCCCATAACGGCCTGGAAAGACTTGAAGACTTAAAACATCAATCTTTGCCCCTGATCAGTGATATGAATGCCTTAACGAAAAATAAAGAAGAGATCTCAGAACAAATTAACCAGATCAAACAGGAAATGCTCTCAAATGAGATGTATGACCGAATCAAGAACATGGAGCACATTGCCCAAAATTATGAACGGTTAAAATCTGAAATAGAACAAAAAAGAATTGAGTGGGAAGAAGGAAGGAAAAGCCTTGGCCGGGAAATTGAGTTAACAGGTCTACATTTAACGATTGAAGATATACAGGATCTGGAGCTGTCGGTTTTTACCGAAGATAAATGGAAGGAAATTCACCAGGGCTATCAGGAACTGCATTATGAACAAGAGCAGATTGAGCAGGAAGAATCTCATCTGGTTAAAGAACAAAAAGAGACTGAGGAATACCTGAGTAAACTTAATGAAAAAATGCTTGCCCCCGGCGAACAGAAGGAAATTGAAAATCGGATCGAACAGCACAAATCGGAAATGTTAAAACAACAAATATATCAAGAACAACAACAGAAGAATAAGAGACAGAAAGATTATGTGCACCAGTTACTGTTTAAATTAAAAAAAGCGCAGCACACTTTCCTTGGAGCATCCTTCATTTTGCTGCTGCTGTCCTTTTCTGTTTCTTACTTCACTCAGTCAGTGACAGGCTATATTTTCGGGGCTTCGGTTTTCTTAATGGGTTTGCTTTTTTGGCTTGTTTTCGGTTTGATCGCCAAACCATTGAACAAATCATTCACATCTAAGGAATCTTATGAATCCTTTGCCCGGTTTCTGCCAGAACTCGAACTGGAACATTTAAAGGAAAAATTGAGGGCTCATCAGCGATTGGAAAAGGAACAGGATCATTTCAAGAAAAAATTAGAAAAACTGACAGGTTCCATCCACCAGCTTGAAGGACGTAAGCAGTACCTGGAGGCCAAAATCAAACGTCTTCATCAGATGATTGACGAAGAACTGACCAGATATCCTTTTTTAAAAGGTCTGGAAGTAAACTACTGGCCTTCAGTTTATCATCAGCTGATTCAGCTTCAGCGTCAAGCTCAAAACCTTGCTCGAAAAAAAGCAGAAATGGATCAGCTATCCAGAAAGCTGAAGCAACAGGAGGCTGCTGTTCAGCCTGTTGCTGAAAAAGCGGGAATCGCTGATTCATTGGATGAGGGAATCAAACAATTAGTAAATTTGTATAAGCAAGAATTCAAAATAAGAGAACGAATGGAATATGAACAAGAGCGGTTGAAGGATATCGAGAAAAAAATGAGCCGACTTCAGGAAAAACTGGATCCTTATCAGAAAGAAATTCAAACGTTACTGGAAATGGCTGGAGTAAAGGAAGAAAAGGATTACCTTGCCATGGGCCAGCGTTATGAGAAAAAGCAAGATCTGGAGGAAAAACTAGATTACTGGCATCGGCAAATTCAGATCATTTTTAGCGACCAAGCTGAGGTTGTGCTGCAAGAGGCCATTGATTGGGATGAACTTGAATTAAAGATGAAAAAGATGGATGAGAAGCAAAAAACGATTCATCAGGAAATAGATACCCTTACACAGCAACTGGCGGATTTGCGGGCACAAAAAAAGCAATTAGAAGAAAGTGAAACCCTTTCTGACAGGCGTCACCAGCTGTCCTTATTAAAAAACGAACTAAAGGAACAGGCACGCCATTGGGCGGTTTTGAAAACAGCAGAATCGCTGATTAAAGAGACAAAAAAGGTTTATCAGGAAGAATATATGCCGGCAGTTATGGAACAGGCATCGAACTATTTTCATAAACTGACAGGAGGTCAATATCAAAAAGTCATGCTGGCAGATGCTTCAGACACCCTTGAAGTGGCAAATAAAAACCAGATGCGTTTCCAGCCAGCTGAATTGTCAGAAGGGACGGCTTCACAACTGTATGTTTCTCTCAGGCTGGCGCTGAGTGATGTGATGAATGCTGATTACGGCCTTCCATTTATTATTGACGATGCTTTTGTTCACTTTGACAGATCCAGAGAACAGGAGATGCATGATATTTTGCAAGATCTTGCTCAGAAACAGCAGATTCTTTACTTTACCTGTCATGATGAAAGGTTATCTTCATTTAACAATGAGCAGCTCCTGCGACTTGAAAAACATACATTTTCCTTATAAATTGCCTCGCACAATTAGTGGATTAGTGATACAATAACATTCAGAAATCGATCGTGATTTTTTTCACATGGAGGGTTTCCAGTGACAGATCAGCTGAAGAATCAGGATTGGAATAGGTACGAAGAAACTATCGAAAAATTTATCCAGGTTATTGCGAAAAATATGAGCTTATACGGAATTACGGCTTCAGTTGGCCGTTTATACGGGGTTCTGTATTTTTCAGATGACCCGATGACACTGGATGATATGAGAGATGCTCTTGAAATGAGCAAAACCAGTATGTCTACAGGGGTCAGAGCGCTCTCGGAAATGAAAATGGTGGAGCCAGCGTATAAAAAAGGGGTCCGCAAAGATTTATATAAGTCGGAAGAGGATTGGTATAAGTCTTTCACCTCTTTGTTTGGCAACAGATGGAGACATCACACAGAAACCAATATTGAAGAAGCAGATGAAGCGATAGATGAACTGGAAAAACTTGCCCAGGAAACCGAAGATGGGAGCCTGAAGGAAAAAATCCAAAGGGACATTGAACGTCTTCAATATGCCAAAAACTATTATATGTGGCTGATGAAATTTATACGTGTGGTAGAGTCAGGGGAAATTTTCACTCTGATTCCCCGTGAAGATTTCAAAGGCACAAAATCTGATTCAACTAAAAATGAATAAACAACATTGGAACAGCCCTTGCTGCGTTTGCATTAGCAAGGGTTTCCTGTTAAATATAGGGGATTATACCCGAAAAGGGGAGGAGAAATCATTGACGAGAGGTATTGCGCATGCAAGTGTAGGACAGTCCTTTGATGATTTCATGCTGATTAAATCAGCAGCAAGGGGAATTGCCAGTAATGGAAAACCGTTTTTAACTTTGATATTAAAAGATGTCAGCGGAGAAATAGAAGCGAAATTATGGGAAATCACAAAAGAAGATGAGGAAGAGTTTGTTCATGAGAAAATTGTAAAAGTAATGGGAGAAATTCGTGAATTTCGGGGTAGACCTCAGCTGAAAATTCATCAAATCCGCCCGGCTCAGCCAACAGATGGTGTGAAAATAGAGGATTTTTTAGAAAAGGCTCCAGTTCCAGTGGACGAACTCAAGGGTCGCATTACAGAAGCTATTTTTGAAATGAAAAACCCAAATTTGCAGCGGATTGTTCGTTTCCTTGTTAAAAAATATGAGCAGGATTTATTTGTTTTTCCGGCTGCCACGAAAAATCATCACGAATACATTTCTGGTCTTGCCCATCACATTGTGACGATGCTGGAAATTGCCAGAAATTTAAAGGGAATATATCAGCATATTGACCTGGACCTGTTATATGCAGGAATTATTCTTCACGATTTAGGAAAGTTAAAAGAGTTGTCCGGGGCTGTTACACCCAATTATACAGTAGAAGGAAAACTTCTGGGCCATATTTCGATTATGGCTGAAGAAATCGCTAAAGCCAGTGAAGAATTGGGAATTGACGGGGAAGAAGTTATGGTATTGAAGCACCTGGTACTCAGTCATCACGGAAAAAATGAATGGGGAAGTCCGAAAACCCCACTCGTTCGGGAGGCAGAAATATTGCATCTCATCGATTTAATCGATGCGAAAATTAATATGATTAACCGTGCGTTAGATCAGACGAAGCCCGGTGAATTTACTGAACGGATTTTCGCTCTGGATAATCGGAGTTTTTACAAACCGGCTTATAAAGGATATGAACAGTGAATAAGTCATTGACTGATCAGATCCCTGACTTTGGGAGTGAATAGAATCCCTCAGGCAGAGGTTCAAAGGTCAGGAACCGGGGAAGGTGGATAAATAATCTATTTTGGTTCTAATTCTTTCATCCAGAACATATGGTTGTACTAAAAAGTATGGAAGGGTGATAAGGGAATGGGCTTTGAAGCCCCCTGGTGGGTCCTGTTAATCATGGCCTTAATATTATTCAGCGGCTATCAGACTTTTAAAGCAATGAGAGCAGAACGGAAGCTGGAACAGGAATTTATTGAACGGGAAGGACAAATCTATATGGAACGAATCAGAAGGGAGAGGGAAAAAAGGAAACAGGAAGATCCCTCTAAAATTGATTCAGCCAGTTGAAACATCGGTTAATCCAAACTAAAACAGAAGCAAAGGCTGTCTCAAGTCGCCGGAACGACTTTGGAGACAGCCTTTTTGCACTTCCGCTTTTCTGATATTAGCTTTGCTCTTTAAACATATCTTTAAATTCCTCTATTTTTATATCAATGTTTGCATCTTCAATAATCTGGTTAATTTTATCCTGTGCTTGCTGCTGGTCAATCTGATTTCTTGCCAGCTGACGGCGGATGTTTTCTTTTTCTTCCTCATATGAGCCAACACCCTCCGCATCCCGCTCATCTGTTAATTTGATGACATGCCAGCCAAATTCAGTTTGAACTGGTTCGCTGACTTCACCGACTTTTAACGCGTATGCCGCATCTTCAAACGGTTTGGTCATGTCACCAGGTCCAAAGAAGCCAAGATCTCCACCTTGTGCTGCAGATGGGCCAGTTGAGTATTCTTCGGCAAGTTTGGCAAAATCCTCACCATTATTTAGTTTATCGAGAACTTCCTTGGCTGTTTCTTCATCCTGAACAAGAATATGACTTGCCTTAATTTCTCTCTTCATTCTCTCGTAGTATTGCTGCAGGTCTTCATCTGAAATTTCAATGTCTTCTATAGCTGCCTGCTCCTGTAACTTATTAAAACGAATGGCATCACGAAGCTCTTCTTCATGTTTAAACCCATTCTGGGCAAGAGCGAGTTCAAATTGGTCACCAAACTGCTCTTTTATTTGATTCAGTTCCTCGTCTATTTCTTCTTCGGATACATCATACTTATTTTCCAGCACTTTTTTCACGATCATTTCCCGTAACAAATCTTCACCAAATCGGTCTTTTAATTCCTGATAAAACTCTTCTTTTGTGATATTTCCTGCTTCTGTTTCAACAACCGTCTCCCCGTTTGCCCCTTCTTCCGTATTATCGTTGCAGGCGGATAGAACTGCAAAAGTAAGGACTGCAGCCATTGCTAAGATGATTTTTTTCATATTCTTTCTCACTCCTATTCCAGTTTTTGCGTAATGAAAGGAAAAGCTCCTCTAAATATAACATAAAAAAGAATGGTTTACATGTTTTGGATTTAGTCATCATTATTACCTGATTTCATTCCTGTTATTACAGTTATTCGAATGAATACCAGGAAATCATGGGGGTGATCAAACAGTAAAAGAATTCTATCTGTTAAAGAAAGATAAGGTGTATGCTTTGGTGCTGCAGGGAGCAATGACACCTGATTATGCGTATAAAACTTCCAGATAGGATGATATAAGAAGGATCGTAATAGAAACATTAATCGTCCGGAACACCTTCAGTTGTCTTTCATAGGACATCTCAGCTTTCATGCAGAATCGATAGGTTAATGAGTTAAATATAAATAGAATAACTACAGCAAATGGAACAAAAAAAACTGCCACAATAGAAACCTCCTTATGTAGCTATACCAATAACTGTATCAAAAATATTAGATATTGAACAGTACATATGTATTCAAAAAATATGGAAATCGCAGGGACCAATACTAAAAAAGGATGAAATTGAGCCTGGGGCCAAAGCGCATAAGGGAATAAAAAATCCGAACTAAATTCATTCAACACATGAACTAGTTCGGTTTTTTACTTCGTCAACATGCTTTTGTTCAACATCATCGTTCCATTCTTTTATGTCCCAGTCTCTATTTTTTAATCAATATATCATAACCGTCCCTTGCATTTTCTATAATACATTTTTTTGGGGCATGCAAAAATTGCTTGATATAAAGAAAGTCTGTAAATGATAACCCAATATTTACAGCTGCAAAAACCAGCAAATACGGATAATAGCCCGGAAATAAAGCAGCCAGGACCAGACATGGGGCTGTGATCAATAAAGTAGGAGCCAGCCACATGAACATCGTAGTTTTCTTAGATAGAGATGTCATGGTTTGATATGAAAACATAGGAATAAATCTATATTTAAGTTTCCATTGCAGTTTGAACTTATTATTTAAAATACCAAGTGGTATGATATGAGCCAGGTTGTGCAGCATAGGTAAAATCAGCATGATCACAATCATTGGGAGCATCCCGATATCTTTAATCGCTTCCTCTTGATGAAAGATGGAATATGGCAAAAATAAAAAAATAAACGAAATCATTCCAAAAATAACCGAGAGTAAATATAGTCTTTCGATCCCGATCTGCCTGGTGATGTTTATCGTTTTCCAGCAATTCATCCCAGGACCCCCTTTTTTTGCTAAAAATTTATCCTTTTATAAAGAAGTGTAGTACAATCTATTCATGGAACATGTCTTATATTTTAAGATCATCGTAAAATCGATCCAAAATGGTATCGCCAATGGTGTTGACCGATAATCCGAGAGCTGGTTTTTAAACTCTCATGGAATGATACGATGTTTTTGAAAATAAATCAATAGATTTTGTGAAAAATAATGATTAATTTTTAAAGAGGGTTTTAGGATGGAAAAGGGAAAACAGTCTGTTGAAATGACAAAATTTCAAATGGATTTGTTAATGAATGTGATTGATTGGGATCATTATCCCTTTACAAAAATAATTATACAAAAGGGATTAACAAAAAATGAATTCCAGGAACTCATGGATATGCTGCGTGAGTTAGACGAAAAATACCATCTTCAGAAAGAAGAAGGATTATTGGATTTTACTTCTTTGCTCGTACATTTCGCTGGAATGTTAAATGAAAAGCTGGATCCTAATGAGACCATAAAAGCCCTGGAAAAAGAAAAGATATATCCTGAATTAATGACAGAATTTATTAACATTTTGGCAAGGGAAGAGGATTAATCCTCATATTCCTGTTCAATTCCTTCGATGGAACGCTGAAATATCTCCATATATTCATCTCCGTAAATTTCCCTTACGACAGCCTGCATATCTAAAAATTCAGGAAACTTACCATATAAATTCCTAAGTGAAATGGAACCGTTTACAATCCGATTGTCATCAATCTTAAAGGATTTCATGGTTTCCAGCAAAAGGTTTTTCCCCTCTTCTGTTAATTCTACATACGTGTTTCGCTTATCACTTTCTTTTTTTGAAAAGCTCAGAAGACCCCGTTCTTCTAATTTTTTTGAAAAGTTGAAGGCGGTTGACACATGCATGACACCAAATTTAGAAATTTCAGATATGCTTGATCCTTTTAAGTGATAGGCAATCCATAAAATGTGATGTTCATTTATATTGAGATCATAGGGCTTGATCCACTTTTGCCAGTCCTTCTCGATTGCTTTCCACAGAGCTTTGCTGAGCTGAGCCATTTTATGACTGTAAAGAATGGCTTCCTTCATGGAGAACTGTTCGTTTTTCACCTATATCTACTCCCTCTATATCTTTTCTATTATTATGCCAGTAAACTGTTGCTTAATAAAGTGTTTTAGCAGATTTCACTGTGGCCATGACCTGTTAGACACCGGTATTGGACGGAAATCAAAACTCTCATGTGGTACCTGCTCTTCTGAAATTTGTTTTAAAATTAATCGGTAAAATTGTTCTAATTGCTGATTTTTAATATATAGCTGAACATTTCCATTATGAGGTGTTACGGGATCAGAGTTGATTGTAGCGTTTTTCGTGTGAATTTCTAGATAATAGGCCTGGTTTGGCCGCTGTTTAGAATCGTGAATAAAGACAATCATTTCTTTGTTCCATGGATTGTACCAGGCATAGCCATGATTATTACCGGTTGTCGTTTTGATGAGGTCATAAATTTCGGTTCCCCGGTCAATAACAAATTTGTTGTTATGGCTGATACTTGATGGATTTTTTGCCTGTTGATGGGGATTCTGGTGTCCCAGGGAGTAACCGATAACGAAAAACAAAACACCGATAACTGCAGCTGTTAACCCTTTGTAAACCCATGATGCAGAGCGCTTGTTCCTTTTCATCAATGTGGAATGAATCTTTTTCCAGATGGATTCTTTATGGGTATCAGGGATTACAATGTCTGTATTTAGTGTCTGATTCCAAAACTCATAATTTTTTTTGCATGAATGACACTCTTCAATGTGCTGTTGAATATAGTTTTTCTGTTTTGGCTCTAATTCATCATGGATGTAATCGATGATCGTTTCATCTGACAGGTGATTATTCATGCTTTCCCCTCCGCTTATTAGAGGTATCATTCAAATAAGCTCTCTTTAAATTTTGAAGGCCATAACGTATCCAGGATTTAACTGTCCCCAGTGGTCGGCCTAATTTATCCGCTATTTCCTGGTGTGTCATCGACTGGAAGAAATTATAAAAGATAGCTTCTTGTTGTTTTTCGGGAAGCTGTTTCATCATTTCTTTTAATCGGCTTGCTTCAATTTGTGTTACTGCGGACTCTTCAACCGAGTCAAAGGATGGTTCCCGGTTAAAGATGATTCTGTCTTTTAGAACCGTTCTTTTGCTTTTTCTGATGTAGTCGATGGTTCTGCTTTTAGCCTTAACTGCTATCCAGGATTTTACACTCCCCTTTTCAGGCTGATAAGAATGTGCTTTTGTATAGAATTCAAGAAAAAGGTCATGGCAGACATCCGCTGCTTCCTCACGGCTTTTTAAAAGGGAATAGACAATCTTATATGTAAAGGAAATATACCTCTCGTAAAAAGTGTGAAAATCTTCAATGGAACCATTGGCCATCCCCTCTATTAATTCCTCATCTGTTTTGCAGCACACGTTAATCACCCCTTTTGTCCTTCCAGCGTAACGGCATGTGATCAAACCCCCTATTAATTGATATACCAGCCTAAAAGTGTTTTGACAAGTTCAAAGGTTCAGTTTTCATTGAAAAAAATTTTTCATTTTTTAAATCCAGGAATAATGATTTTCCGTATCAAAAAGAAAAAAGGGATTTGAGGAGGAATGAAGATGATTCGAAATAAAGGAATAGCCATGATCATTTCTCTGACACTGCTCTTTTCTCTTTTCTTGCCGACAGATGTCTTTGCAGCAGGGGGGATCTCCATTTACACACCTTATACAGGAATTTCACTGACCCCCGGGGAAAAAGCAACCTATACGGTTGACATTAATAATGATTCAAACGAAATCAAAAACCTTGACCTTCGTATTGAGAATGTCCCTGAAGGCTGGGAGTATAGTCTGACAAAAGGGGGTTATGCCATTGATCGTCTGGCTGTAAAACCGGGACATTCACAAAGTTTTACCCTCGATGTTGAGGTGCCGCTTAAGGTGGAAAAAGGGTCATATACTTTTCAGGTTGTAACCGAAGATCAGCATGGTACAGTAACATCCCATCCCGTAACCATTAGCATCAATGAACAGGGAGTGTTTAAGACTGAACTGACAACAGATCAGCCAAACATGGAAGGGGATGCATATTCGACTTTCAGGTATGATCTGGAGCTTTATAATCGAACAGCTGAAGAACAGCATTATTCTTTGCGTGCAGAAGCTCCAAGGGGATGGAACGTTGATTTCCGGGTAGATGGAAAGAATGTAACGAGCGTGACAGTAGAGTCTAATCAGACGGAACAAATAGATGTTGAAATCACACCTTCTGAAACTGTGAAAAAAGGAAAATATGAAGTGCCAGTTATGGCATCATCCGGAAGTACAAAAGCACAGGTCACCCTTGAAGCTGATATCACCGGAACATTTGAAATGGAGTTAACTACACCATCCGGGCGGTTAAGTGAAGATCTTTCACCAGGGGGAGAAAAGGTAATTGAACTGGAAGTTAGAAATATCGGAACAAGCACTTTAAAAGATATTTCATTAAACAGCCATACACCACCTAACTGGAATGTAAATTTTGAACCTGAAGAGATTGACAGACTCGATCCAGGAAAATCAAAGAAGGTTAAGGCAACGTTAACTGCCAGCGACAAAGCTATTGCTGGAGACTATGTTGTAGAAATGTCAGCAAGATCTCCAGAAGTTTCTTCGGAGAAAACGTTCCGCATCAGTGTCAAAACTTCTATGCTCTGGGGATGAATTGGATCGGCATTAATTGCTGTGGTTATTGCAGGGATGATCTTCCTCGTACGCAAGTATGGGAGGAGATAAACATGAAAGCCATGATCGAGCTTAAGAACGTGACGAAACATTATCATGAAGTGAAGGCTGTTGATCAGCTAAATCTCAAAATTCTTAAAGGGGAAATTTTTGGACTTCTGGGGCCGAATGGAGCCGGTAAATCAACAACGATCCACATGCTTCTGGGTCTGACAGAACCCACTGAAGGGGAAGTTTATGTCTGCGGAATCCATGCCACTACAAGACCGATTGAAGTGAAAAAACGTGTTGGGTTTCTGCCGGATGATGTTGGATTTTATGAAGATATGACGGGCCTGGAAAACCTGGTGTTAACAGCAAAATTAAATGGAGTTAAAGAGGATATGGCGAAAGAGAGGGCCCTTTCCCTGTTAAAGCAGGTAGGCCTTCAGGATGCTGCTCATAAAAAAACTGGGCAATTTTCCAGAGGGATGCGTCAGCGACTTGGACTGGCCGATGTGCTGATGAAGAATCCCGAAGTGGTCATCCTCGATGAGCCGACCCTCGGCATTGATCCGAAAGGGATTCAGGAATTTCTAACCATGATTCGGTCACTGAGTAAAGAACAAGGCTTAACGGTGTTGTTATCTTCACATCAGCTCCATCAGGTTCAGCAAATCTGTGATCGGGTGGGGATCTTTGTGAAAGGCAGTCTGCTCGCACAGGGAGACATGGAATCCCTTCAACAGCAATTGTTTGATGACGATTCGGTCCAGTATAAAGTAGAAGTTGGGAGCAAAGATGAACATGCCATTGAAAGCCTGAGAAACCTTCCTTTTGTCAAAAAAGTAGGTTTACAGCCTGATGGAAAATGGCTTGTTCAACTGAAAAAGGGAAATCAGGGAGAGCTGGCCAAAAAAATTGTTGAGATGAATCTTGATTTAATTTCTTTAGAGAAGATTTCATACGGTTTAGATGATATCTATCAGCGTTACTTCCAGGGAGGTGAAGCCCTTGGATCTTCATAAGCTGGAAAAGGGACTGGAAAATGCTATCAAAAGCCCGATATGGACACTGGTACGGAAAGAAATGACGGACCATATTAAAAGTTTTCGTTTTAACATTTTAATGGGAATCATCTTGTTGACTTGTCTGGGATCCCTATATACTGCCCTTTCAACCATTCGGGATGCTGCATCGGGAATTGATGACGCAGAACAATGGTTTCTCTATTTGAAAATGCTGACGATTACCGATGAGAAGGGAACTCTGTATCCATTTATCACATTTATTAGTTTCCTGGGGCCATTACTGGGCATTGGTATGGGGTTTGATGCAATTAATAATGAAAGAAATAAAAATACTTTGATTCGGCTGGTGTCCCAGCCAATTCCCAGAGATTCCATCATCCTGGCAAAATTTCTGGCGGCCCTGAGCATCATTTCGATGTTTATTTTTTCCCTTGGGCTGCTGGTTATTGGCCTTGGGATCATATTTATGGGAATACCGCCGACATTCGATGAATTTTTGCGTATCATTTTTTATTTAATCATGATTATTGTATATATTTCATTCTGGTTAAGCCTGTCTATCTTATTTTCAATCCGGTTTAATCAAGCCGCTACTTCTGCCCTTGCTGGCATGGCTATGTGGTTATTTTTCAGCATATTTTACACGATTATTGTCAATCTCATTGTCAATGCATCCATGCCGGATCAATTATTTCAGACCATTGAGTCACAGCAGAAAAATCAAGAATTGTTCACATCCTTCATGCGATTATCGCCAAATTATTTATTTTCCGAAATAACAATGGTACTGCTGACACCAAGTTTTCAGCCGCTGGGTCCTATTTCAATGGAGCAGGTAATCGGTTATGTGCCGACTCCTTTAGCGCTGTCGCAGAGCTTAACCATCATCTGGCCGCAGGTAATTGGTATACTGGCCGCGGGAGTTGTCTGTTTCGCCCTGGCTTACCTCGTTTTTATGAGACAGGAAGTCAGGTCATAAAAATAGCCCTGGGGAGGGTTTATCATATCTTCCCCAGGGTATTTATATTTAAAAGGGGGTTAATTGCCATTCATGCGTTTAAAAGCCTCTTCCAATAATTGATGGAAGCGGATGATTTTTTGAATACGGCTATTTAACTGATGATAGTCCTGGTCTTCCAAGGAGGTCCTTTTTGCATTCAGTTCCTGCTCAATCTGATACAGTGCCTGTTTATGACTGTCAACTGAATCTAGCCATTTTTGGATATAAGTCATCATAAATTTTCGAAACAATCTTTCCTCAGCCTGATATAAATCTTTTCGAACCCCTTTTTTCCACACCCGTTCTACTAGATTTAAATCTACTAAGCTGCGAATTCCATTGCTCATTGAAGTTTTGCTTTTTCCGAGTGCTTCACTCATTTCATCCAGGGTCATCGGTTTATTTTTTATATATAAGGTAACAAATAGTCTCGCTTCTGTTGCAGACAAGCCAAACATTTCAAGGGTTTTGGAAAACTCTGTAATGACCTGGTTCAAAAATTGCTCGTAATCTCCTTTATTTGTCGCTGGCATGTGGCAAAGGCCTCCTTCAAAACAGTTGCTAACTAAAGGTTACTAAAATAAAGAAATAAATGAAAATGGGAAGGGCAGCAGGAATAATGAGAAAAATAGAGGATTTTAAAGAATTTCGTGTTATAAGTTCGTACAGTTTTAACTGTACAAAAAATATATTCAATTTCTATGGTATTTACAGTTTGTGATTTATATACAAAACAGATATAGTAAAAAAGGCAATGTGGTCGTAATTGGTTGTTGGAATAAAGCATGTATCTTTGACAGGCACTAAGCCGTTGTCATTACTTTTTTAATAGTAACAAGTAGGATGTCCACAAGTTTCAAAGAATAGAGAGGTGGATTTTGTGCCAGTTATTAAGGTGGAACATTTAACAAAAATATTCGGGAAGCGTCCAAAAGAAGCCTTAAAACTTCTTGAAGAAGGCTATTCAAAAGAAGAAATTTTAAAAGAGACAGGTAATACAGTGGGCGTAAACCAGGCTACATTTGAAGTGGAAGAAGGAGAAATCTTTGTCATTATGGGGTTGTCGGGAAGCGGTAAATCAACTTTGATCCGTTTAATTAACCGCTTAATCGATCCCACATCAGGAAATGTGTTTGTTGATGGAAAAAACCTTTCTAAAATGAGCAAAGAAGAACTGCGGCAAATTCGCCGGGAAAAATTGAGTATGGTATTTCAGCGCTTTGCTTTATTTCCGTTCCGTACGGTTTTAGAAAACGCTGAGTATGGTTTGGAAATTCAGGGGATTGAAAAAGCTGAGCGGGAAAAGAAGGCTAAAGAGGCCCTTGAATTGGTCGGGTTAGGAGGGTATATCAATCAATATCCATCACAGCTGTCTGGAGGTATGCAGCAGCGGGTTGGCTTAGCACGAGCCCTGGCGAATGATCCAGAAGTATTATTAATGGATGAAGCTTTTTCAGCACTTGACCCGCTAATTCGTAAAGAGATGCAGGACGAATTGCTTGATTTGCAGGAACGGATGAAAAAAACAATCATTTTTATTACCCATGACCTCGATGAAGCACTGCGAATTGGGGATCGGATTGCTTTAATGAAAGATGGTTCCATCGTTCAGGTTGGAACACCAGAAGAGATCCTCGTAAATCCTGCCAACGAATATGTTGAAAAGTTTGTTGAGGACGTAGACCGTTCGAAGGTGTTAACGGCTGAACACATAATGAAACGGCCAGAGACGATTAATATTGAAAAACATGGTCCTAGAGTAGCCCTTGAACGGATGAGGGAAGAAGGATTATCAAGCATTTATGTGGTGGATCGCCAGCGGAATCTAAAGGGATATATTACAGCAGATGATGCATCTGATGCGAAAAAGAGAGATGTGAAAGGTTTACATGCTATTCTCAGAACGGATGTACCGCAAGTCTCGCTGGACACATCCATGCAAGATATCTTTGATTTGATTCATGATTCCCCTGTACCGATAGCGGTGGTAGAAGAGGGAAAATTACGGGGAATCATCGTCAGAGGATCAGTCATTGCTGCTCTGGCCGGTAGTGAGGTGAATATGGAAAATGCTTAATATATTAGACAAAATACCAAAATTACCAATTGCTGATCTGGTAAGTGATGCTACAGACTGGATTGAAGACACCTTCGATTTCTTCTTTAAGCCAGTACGAAATCAATTTGGCCCATTTTTGGAAGATGTCAGTGGACTGCTGCAGCAGATTCCGCCAATTATTGTCATCATCATCGTTGCCGTTTTGGCATTTTTCGTATCCGGGAAGAAACTTGGTCTAGCAACCTTTTCAGTCATTGGTTTGATATTTATTTATAATCAGGGGATCTGGGAAGGATTAATGGATACCTTTACCCTGGTCCTGGCATCAAGCTTTTTTGCCGTATTAATAGGAATGCCGATTGGAATATTGATGTCGAAAAGCAATACCCTTCAATCCATTGTGACACCCATTCTTGACTTTATGCAGACGATGCCTGCATTCGTCTATTTGATTCCTACAGTAGCATTCTTCAGTATTGGAATGCCGCCTGGAGTGTTTGCATCCTTAATTTTTGCGATGCCGCCTACCATTCGATTAACAAATCTTGGGATTCGGCAGGTATCCACGGAGCTAGTAGAAGCTTCAGAGGCATTTGGAAGTACATTTTACCAGCGTCTGTTTAAAGTAGAACTGCCGATGGCTAAAAAGACCATTATGGCAGGAATCAACCAGACTGTTATGCTTTCGTTGTCCATGGTTGTCATTGCCTCCATGATTGGAGCACCGGGACTTGGGAGAGAAGTCATTCGTGCCTTGCAGCGTGCCGATGTCGGCTCTGGATTTGTTGCTGGTATTGGGATCGTGATTCTGGCAATTATCATTGACAGATTTACGCAGAACCTGAATAAGCAAAAGGGTGAAAATGCTTAAAAATGTTCTGTAACTTTTCTTTATGAAAAGTTCATTATAAAAAAATTTAAAAGGGGAGAGATGGACCATTATGTTGAAGTTTTCAAGAAAATTGTTTGTATTAGCAGCACTGTTTGTTTTATCACTTGCTCTTGCAGCCTGTGGATCTGGTGATGAGGGTGCAGAAAGCAAGGAAATTGAACTGGTTTATGTAGAATGGGATTCAGAAATTGCCTCTACGAATGTAATTGCTGAAGTACTTCGCCAGCAGGGTTATGATGTTAAAGTAACTCCACTTGACAATGCCATTATGTGGCAATCCGTTGCCAAAGGTGAAGCAGATGCCATGGTAGCAGCCTGGCTGCCGGGCACACACGGAGATCTTTATGAAGAATATAAAGATGACTTAGATGATCTTGGTAAGAATCTTGAGGGCGCCAAAATTGGTCTTGTCGTTCCTTCTTATATGGATATTGATTCCATAGGTGATTTAAAAGGTTCAGAGTATGCTGATGCAATGAATAAAAAAATCACTGGTATTGAAGAAGGTTCTGGAGTTGTAAAGTCGTCACAGGAAGCTGTTGAAGTTTATGGACTGGATGGATGGGAAGTGCAGACTTCATCCAGCGGAGCAATGGCTAAAGCGCTTGGAGAAGCGATTGAAGATGAAGCTCCAATTGTTGTTACTGGCTGGACACCACACTGGAAATTTGCAAAGTACGATCTGAAATATCTTGAAGACCCAGAAGGCGTTTTTGGCGGAGAAGAATACATCGCTACAATGGCACGCAAAGGTCTGGAAGAGGATATGCCAAATGCATATAAAATTCTTGATCAGTTTAACTGGACAGCTGCAGATATGGAAAGCGTCATGTTAGAAATCCAAAACGGAACCTCACCTGAAGAAGCAGCTAAAGCATGGGTTGAAAACAACCAGGATAAAGTACAAGAGTGGCTTGAAGGTGTAGAATAAAGGAAGAGGCCGGGGAAAAACCTGGTCATAAAGAGGGTGGCACTCACCAGTTTATAGGTGGGTCCCACTCTCTTTTACTGTTTTGTACTGTTTATTTAGGCTCTATACTAATAGCCCTATCCAATAAATAAAGCTGGTGTATGTTTTAGCGAAAAGTCACACCAGCTTTGTTTCACCATTATTCTTCTTTCTTTTTAACTTTCTCCTCTAGTTCTTTAAGGCTTTCTTCGATTTTTTGTAAGTGCTCCTGTATGTTTTCCTGATGAGGTTCAATAGTTTCTTTCCAGCTTTCTACAGACTGTTTGACATCATCCGTAAGATCTCTTAATAATGCCGCCCCTTCTTTTGAAGTTTTGGACAACTGTCTGGTTAATTCCATGCTTTCTTCTTTAAGCTCCATCAGGGTGTCTCTTAGTTTTTCACTCTGTTCCCTTGCACGGCGGCGCAGGTCTTCTCCTGATGTTGGTGCGGTTAACAGTGCGGTTGATGCACCAATTAAGCTGCCGAACAAAAAACCTAAAGCCAGAGATTTTCCTTTCGCCATTGTGGATTCTCCTTTCTAGATCTATCTTTATTATATCGATTTTTAGGGCATTTGTTTAGTCCAGGAGACAAAAAACCCTTGCTCGGAAGCAAGGGTTCTGGTTTTATTTTCTATCATATTTTATTCAAACATACCATTAAGATTGTGTGATGATTGGACTTCTTTTTAAAATAGCCTGAACTACAGGATAAACAATAAGTATCAGGACTGTATTCATAGCTGCTGCCGGAAGAACAATCCCAACAAATAATGCAGTAAAGCTTCCTTCGGCAAGCCCGATGATGAATAGACCTACATAAAGAAAGACTGCACCGCTGATCATGGTTCCAACGGCTGTGAGAATAGGTGCAAGGTACTGGCTTTTTATTCCTTTATGGAAAAGGAGGTAAAGAGCCAGGAAAGAAAATGCTGTTACTGGTTTATCAATCATATTGGCGATTTGGCCGCCGGGAAACCCGGTAGTCAGAGCTGAAATAAATCCTGTTACCAGTGAAAGCAGCAAAACATAGGGTACTTTCGGAAATAACAAAATCCCCAGAAACATCATGGATAGAAGCATATCAGGCTTCATCCCAAATAATAGCGGCGGTACAACCGCATGAAGGACTGCACCAATCCCAACGAGCAATGATAAAACGGCTAAAATTCGAATATTCATTTGATCTGTCCTCTCCTCTTCTAAACTGAACTCATCTGTATTTACTTTCCAATCGTGCTCTTATGTGCCGATTGCGAAAGTATAAAGTTATTATAACAAAGATTTGTCTGTATTCAAGAATTTTCTGAAATTTATTTCGTGTTTTTTATGATACACTCGCATTCAGCACGCAATCCGAATCACCCCGAACTTTAAGAAGGATGGGGGACCTAGTTTATTTTACATGCTGTGCAATGTCTTCAGCGATTTTTTGCAGGTCTTCCGGCTGATAGTCTTCGTTATGAGTGACCCAATTGGCTCCAAAGCCATCATTTTCATCATATCGCGGAATAAGATGAATATGTAAATGAAAAACCGATTGTCCGGCAAATTCCTCATTATTATTGAGGATATTCAGCCCTTTAGGATTGTAGGCATCTTTAATCGCATTTGCAATTTTAGGCACCCTTGCAAAAACAGCCTCAGCCACTTCTGCATCGGTTTCATAAATATTTTTGCAATGCTTTTTTGGAATAACGAGTGTGTGTCCTTTAGTGACCTGGCTGATATCCAAAAATGCATAAACTTCTTCATCTTCATATACTTTAGCTGAAGGAATGTCTCCTTCGATAATTTTACAGAAAATACAATCAGACATGACGAACCCTCCTATAAGTTATGTTTATTACATTTTATATAGGAAACAAATGGATTGTAAAGGAAAAAAGAAGCTGGAACATATTCGGATACTTTCATGATCTTGGGATTTGTCCCCAAGCTTAAAAAAGCAGAGTACGAATCATTCGTACTCTGCCTGAAGGAAAACGGGATTTTCAATTTTCACTCGAGATGGGGAATACGTTGAATTCACATTTTTGAAACAACGAATGTGCTAAACATCTTCCACTTCATTCATTAGAGAACAAGCGGGGAAAAGTTGTCTTTCACAGACACCCCATTTCCTGAATTTTAACCTTAAAAGGTTATTCTTGTGAACTTGTTTTCAACCCGTTTCCTTCACTAAATATTGTGCACACAAAGTTAATGAAATATACATGAAAACTGCTTTTGTTTTTAACTTATTAAATGTTAAAATTTAGATGATGCAAAAAGAAAGAGGGGAATGCAATGGACCAGTTACTGCAGATCAATCATGTAACAGGCGGATACACGAAGAACAATGTCCTTCATGATATAACATTTAAAGTAAGGCCAAGGGAAATCGTTGGATTAATCGGATTAAATGGTGCAGGGAAGAGTACAACCATTAAGCATGTCATCGGTTTAATGCACCCCAGAAAAGGTTCCATTACCATCAATGGCATTTCTTTTTCTGACCGTCCGGATGATTATCGAAAGCAGTTCGCTTACATACCGGAAATGCCTGTATTATATGAAGAGTTAACATTATATGAGCATTTAAAACTGACTGCTATGGCTTATAATGTGCCTGAAGGGGAATTTGAAAAGCGTCTTCATCCTTTATTAAAAGAATTTCGACTGGAAAAAAAACTGAAATGGTTCCCGGTTCATTTTTCAAAGGGGATGCGACAAAAAGTAATGATTATGTGTGCTTTTCTCATTCAGCCGCCACTCTATATTGTGGATGAACCCTTCGTTGGATTGGACCCCCTTGGAATTCGGTCATATCTCGAGAGAATGGATGAGATGAAAAACAATGGTGCTGGTGTGCTGATGTCCACACATATTCTAGCTACAGCTGAACGGTATTGTGATCGGTTTGTGATTCTTCATGAAGGCCGGGTAAAAGCCCAGGGAACCCTGGAAGAATTACGTGAGCAATTTGACCTGCCAGGGGCTACTCTGGATGACATCTATATCCAGCTGACAAAGGAAGATACTCATGTTTAACCCGAAGGAATTATGGAAAAAAAGACTGTCTGCCCACTTAAAAGTAACCGGGCGTTACATGCGGCTAATGTTTAATGATCACCTGGCCTTTGCACTGTTATTTTTTGTCGCTGTTTTTGCTTATTATTATCAGCAATGGCTTCAGCAAATTCCGGCAAACTTTCCGGCAGACTGGATTATGGCTATCGTATTTGGATCCATTTTAACTTATAGTCCTATCCGTACATTACTGAAAAAGGCGGATATGGTATTTCTTCTTCCTGTTGAACAAAAACTCGATTCATACTTTCGAAGCAGCATGGTATACAGCCTGATCATTCAGGTTTATATTCTGATTCTGGCTATGGCGGCATTTAGCCCCCTATATTTTGCCGTTTATCCCGAAAAGGATGGAAAATGGCTGATTTATTTTTTTGTTCTGCTCTTTATCTATAAAGGCTGGAATATGCTAGCTTCGTGGTGGATGCTGAAAATTCGGGATGCAGGGGCCCGCTATATGGACAGCGGAATTCGTTTCTTTCTGAACGTCATTACAATTTTTTTCTTTCTTCAGGAAGATGCTTTCTGGTATGCAGTCATTACGACCGCTATGTTTTTTGGAATCCTGGCATTTGATTACTCATTTGCCGGCAGAAGGAAAACCATTTTATGGGACGTGCTTGTTGAAAAAGAAGATGCCAGAATGCAGTCATTTTATCGTTTGGCCAATCTGTTTACAGACGTTCCCCAACTGAAACAAAAGGTGAAAAAGCGTTCTTATCTCGTTTCATTACTGACAAACAACATTTCATTTCAGCAAAGGCATGCATTTCCTTTTTTATATCGTATAACTTTTGCGAGAAGCGGGGATTATACAGGGCTGTATATCCGTCTCTTATTACTGGCTGTCTTTTTTGTTTTATGGGTTCCAAATATATGGGCCAAATATATATTTGGATTGCTGTTCATTTATTTGAGCGGGTTTCAGCTTTTAACTTTATGGAAACATCATCGGACCATTGAATGGATGGATTTGTACCCGGTTAATGATTTAGAAAGAAGACAGGCCCTGTTCCGTTTCATTCGGAACCTGCTGGTGTTCAAGGGAATCACCATCAGCGTTGTCTTTCTTTTCGCAGTTGGGTTACAGGAAATGATCCTATTTTTGGTGTTAAGCATTATCTTAATAATTGGTTCATTAACGTACTGGAATTCCAGGCATATTCATTTGAAAAAGTGAAACAATCACCCTCTCTCAGGCGTATAGTTGAATGTGTGGAAAAGGGGATTGGCCAATATGTCAAATTATGAACAGGAAGCATTGCGGGAAGCTTTGCGCTGGGAACGGAAAATACAGCGTAAATCATCTTTAATACAAAAAACATCGAAGAAAATCCAGACTAAAATCAATGAAAAAATACCGGAACGGATTCACCAGGCTGTTACCGAAAGCATAAAAAAAATGATCGAACTGTCCTTATCCAGCTCGGCCTATATATACCGGCTTAATGTCAGCCCGGAATGGGATCTGAAACGAAGAGAAGAGGAGATTAAAAAGCGTCAGCTTCAATATAAGCGGACAGCAGCGATTGAAGGAGCAGGGACCGGTGCCGGGGGTATTTTGCTGGGATTAGCTGATTTCCCCATGTTATTAAGCATTAAAATGAAGTTTTTATTTGATACAACCCAATTGTACGGGTATGACATTGATCGGTATGAAGAAAAAATGTACCTGCTGCACGTATTCATGCTGGCTTTTTCCAGTGATGAGAAAAGAAGAGAAGTTTTTCGCACGTTACGAAACTGGGAGAGGGAGAAAGACGCATGGAAAGAAGTGGACTGGAAAGCGCTTCAGCTGGAATACAGGGACACCATTGATTTTGTTAAGATGATGCAGCTGATCCCGGGTTTTGGAGCCGTTGTTGGAGCATGGGCGAATTCCAGGTTATTGAATGAATTAGCGGAGACAGCCACCAATATGTACCGTCTCCGCCTTCTGGATCCTTAATTCATATGTCTTTCCTGATAGGTTCGGAAAGCATGAAGCAGTGTTTTGGCAGCTAAAGGGAGGGCACGCTCATCAAAGTCGAATTTCGGATGGTGATGAGGATAAACGTGACCCTCTTTTTGTGCGCCTGTAAAGTAGTAGGCACCGGGACGGTCCATAATATAATAAGAAAAATCTTCCCCGGCCATGACTGGATTAATTTCCTCCGTTTTTACGATGCCCTCAACGTTTTTGCATTCAGTTAAAATGATGTCTGCTTCTTTCGGATGATTGATAACTGGAGGATATCCCTTTGCATAATTGAATTCATATTCAGCTTCAAAAGGAAGACAAACGCTCTTTATGATTTTTTCCATTTCTTCGATAATGAAGTCCTGCAATTCTGGTTCAAATATGCGTACAGTGCCGGTGATTTTGGCAGTATCAGCAATAATATTAAAAGCCTGGCCAGCTTCGAAGGTTCCGACACTTACAACTGCTGTTTTTAAGGGGTCAATTCGGCGGCTTACAATCTGCTGGAGTTTCGAAACCAACTGTGAACCGATGACAATGGCATCTTTAGTTTCATGGGGGATGGCTCCATGTCCGCCTTTTCCCTTGATTACGATTTCAAATCGGTCAGCACCAGCCATAAATGCTCCTCTGGCTGTCTGCAGTACACCAACCGGTGCGTTGATCCATAAATGGGTTCCAAACACAGCATCGACTCCATCAAGAGCCCCGTCTTCAATCATTGGTTTCGCACCACCGGGAGCATACTCCTCTGCAGGCTGATGCAGAAAAACGACAGTGCCGGGAAGCTCATCCTGGAAGGGCAGCAGGGCCCTGGCCAGTCCTAAGAGTGCAGCTGTATGCCCATCATGTCCGCAAGCGTGCATAACACCTGGAACTTTTGATTGATAAGGCACGTCATTTTCTTCCTGAATCGGCAAGGCATCAAAATCGGCCCTGAGTGCAATTGTTTTTCCCGGTTTTCCTCCATTTAGACGTGCTACAACTCCATAACCCCCGACATTCTTTTGGTATGGAATATTCCATTCTTCATATTTGCGGGCTATAAAAGCTGAGGTTTCTTTTTCCTGAAATGATAATTCTGGGTGCTGGTGCAGGTAACGGCGGTTTTCTACCATTTCATCATAAAGCGAATCAATGGCCTGATAAATCTTTTCCCACATCTGACAGTCCTCCTCCATCTTCTCCTCTGGAAACATTATACCAATCTCAAAATGGTATGCCTATGAAAAATATTTATGCTGCTTTCTTCTTCTTAATCATTCCTCATTAAGACAAAATTGTGGGCTGCCTTTGGAAGCATTAGGATGTGTCCGAGGAAAGGGAAGCATGTTGACAAATTAAAAATATCCGAACTATTCATGTGACGAATGAATATAGTTCGGATACTTCTTTACCGCGTGCATTTTATCCCAGTTTTTTTATTAGTTAACTCATCATTAACGCTTTTTATAAGGAAATTAAGCGGAGTTATTTGTTATTGTAATCTTGGATCTGCCAGCAGCCGTTCCATTTCTTCTTTATGATGGGTTTCATCGGCAATCATATCTTCCAATTTGACGACCAGCTCGGTCAGTCCTAATTCCTCTGCCTGTTTCTTTCGCTCTTCATATCGCCTGATCGTGTCTGTTTCAGCCTGTTTTGCAGCTTCCAGCATTTCCTTGACGTCATTTAGCTGTTTAACTTCTTTAGGTATTGTGGTCGGAGTACCGCCTAACGTTTTAATTTTTTCAGATAAATAGAGGGCATGTCCGTTTTCATCAGCGATTTCTCCTTCAAAAAAAGGCTTTAGGACCTGCCTGTATAATCCTGAAACCACGGCTGCATTATAAGTATACATAATGACGGCGGCATATTCATTTGCGAGATCTTCATTTAACCCATTAATTAAATGTTGCATTTTTTCATCCATCATCTTTCATCCTTTCCAGTAAGTTTTCTCACCTATACAATACCCTTTTTCGGATAAATTAAACGGGAGTGACATTGGAAAGATACAGCCTTGATCAACAATATCCGTCCAGAGACTGAGTGCAAAACCTCCCCTGGCTTGTTACGCAATGATACAAAATTTTTTATGATATAGTTAACTGAAAAAACGGAAGGGATGAGGGAATCGTCATGTCACAAGTTCAGGCAGGTCTGGCAAGTGAAGACCAAAAACAAAAAAAGTTTGAAGTCTTTAACAATAAAAGTTTTTTATTTCTTTTCATCAGTTCATTAATGTCAGCCCCTGGTTATTATGTGTATCTCATTGGAGTAGAGTGGTTAATGCTGACAATCAGTGAAGAGAGGTTTTACTTCGGCTTATTATTTATTGCAGCATCAATTCCGCGGCTAATCTTTATGGGGGTTGGAGGTGTTGTTGCTGACCGTTTTCAAAAAAAGACCATTCTCTTTTTGACTGATATAACGAGAGCATCTTTTGTCTTAATCATTCTATTTCTCCTGTTATGGTCTGATATACAGATCTGGCATTTAGTCATACTATCTGCGCTATTTGGGATTTCAGACGCGTTCAGCTTTCCTACGACCGATTCATTAACAGCAGAAATTCTTAATGAAGAAGAACTTCAGCGCGGAAATTCTTTGATTCAAATGACAAAACAAATCAGTCCTATATTTGGTCCCATTTTAGGAGGAAGTTTAATTGTCTGGATTGGTTTTTCAGGTGTATTCACCATGGCTTTTGCGATGATGACGATTGCTTCCATTACCGTTTTGTTCGTCAGGCCGAAAACGGATGATAGGGATATGATCAAAGATAGTCCTTTTCAAGATTTTAAAAAGGGAATAGAATATGTGAGAAGCAAGCCGTTACTGAAAACAATAATGTTGATCGGATTTGTCGTAAACTTTTTTGTTTCTGGACCTTTGACACTGGGGATTCCAATTATCGTTAAGGATGTGTTTAATCAAAATGCTCTGGGGCTGTCTACGCTGCAGGTATCACTTGGGATTGGCGCATTAACTGGAGCCTTTCTGCTGTCACTGATTTCAAATATGAAAAAGCCGGGCCGCATGCTTCTCGTTTTTATGATAGCTTTTGGAATCGTCTACATGTTAACAGGGCTTGCATTGCACTTATATGTGAATGCTGCTTTGCTGTTAATCGGCGGTATTCTGCTTCAGTTTATTAATATACCAATTATCACCATGGTTCAGCGTACCACTGACAAAAAGATGTTAGGGAGGGTAATGGGACTTTTAATGACCATATCAACCGGTTTAGTGCCTGTATCCTTTCTTGTGACTTCTGTGTTGCTCGCCCTGGATGTTCATATCTTAACCATTGTAATCGCTGGTGGGGCATTTGCAGCTGCATTCCCATTATTGCTATTTAAAAACCAATCTCTTGTTGAATTTAAGTATGATCATGCAGCTGAAAAAGAAGGATATTGACGGATAATGTCAAATCTCTTATAGAAGGGTTTAAAAAGGGTGAACGAAATGAAAATTAACAGCGTGCTAAGAGGGTTCATCGCAATTGGGTTGGTCGTTATTGGAATTCTGCTGATCTTGTCTAACCTCGACATTATTTCCCTGGAAATATCTGATGCAGTTGTGAAGAGCTGGCCATTTTTTATTGTTTTGCTGGGATGGAGTATATTTATCAGCGATTTCAAGCCAGGAGGAGACGGGAGCTGGGAAGTAGGTTCATTCTTCCTAGTATACGGAATTCTGGTCTGGTTAGGCAATTTTAATGTAATTTCATTCGGACTCGGAGATATCTGGCGTTTATGGCCCCTGTTATTTATATATATTGGCGTGAACCTTTTGTTCCGTAATAAGAAAAAGAGGAAAAAACATAAAATAGTAACAGGAAAAAGTGGCAAACAGGTTACTATTAATATCGATCCTGACAGTATTAAAGAAGGCGTGAAAAGCAGTATTGATATGCAGAAGATTAAGGAAGCTGTTAAAGATTCTTCAAAATATAAATCCTTTTTGGGAGACTACAATTTTTCTGATCCCAACTGGGTTGTAGAACCGATGGATCTGTGGACAGGGGTAGGTGATATCGATTTTGATTTCACCAAAGCCTATATACCTGATAAAGAAACCGTTATTTCTCTTAGGGGCTGGGTAGGCGATGTCCGGATGCTGGTGCCGGATGATCTTGATTTTCGCATTGAAGCCCACACCAATGTTGGTGATATTCATATTTTTGATAAAAAAGCGGACGGATTGAACCGAAAAATGGTTTACCAGACTCCGGGATATGATGAGGCATCCAGGAAGCTCACGATTTATATGCATTATCAGGTCGGCGATATTCGAGTAAATAAAGTATAGGGGTTTATGACCATGCTGAAAAAAATTAACAGTATACGCTTTCATTTTATAAGGGCACATCTCCACACTATTTACTTTTCTTTATTAATCATTGCACTGGCTTTGTTTTTTGTGTATTCCGTTTTTCAGCCAGGGTGGCTGTCTTTATCAGCTATTTATCTCAATATATTGTTAATGATTGTGGTCATGACACCAGTTTCTGTGTATATCAGCTATAAGTATTCCAGTGATTTCAGAGATCGTTTGACAGGCATATCCATATTGATTTCCGCACTTTCCCAGGGAAGGTATTCTGCACGAATGGTAGGGGAAAAGCGGGGAGATGAAATTGATCAGATTAATGATAAATTAAGTGAACTGGCTAAGAAAATGCAGGACCAGGTCCGCTCTTTGCAGCGAATGGCGGAGGAGAAGTCTGATTATGCGAAGAAAGCTCATCAGGCAGCAACAATGGAAGAGAGACAGCGTCTGGCAAGGGACCTTCATGATGCAGTCAGCCAGCAGCTGTTCGCATTAACGATGATGTCACAGGCGACGGTTAAGTTAATGGATAAAAATCCAGTAAAAGCCCGGGAGCAGATGGAGGAGATTGCTCAAATTGCTCTGCAGGCCCAGACTGAAATGAGAGCCCTGCTGCTACACTTGCGCCCGGTACACCTTTCTGGAGAAACATTACAGACAGGACTGGAAAAGCTAATCGATGAGTTAAAACAAAAATGTCAGATTGAATTTAATCTGGAGCTCGATGAGGAGATTGGGTTATCCCAATCAAAGGAAGAGCATTTATTTCGGATTGTCCAGGAGGCATTATCCAATATACTTCGTCACTCCAGTGCAGAACATGTTCATGTTGCTGTCAAACGGAAAAGTGATGAAGTATCTTTATATATCCAGGACGACGGTAAAGGGTTTAAAGTCAATGATCAAATAGATAATAAAACATCATATGGATTAAAATCGATGAAAGAAAGAACGCAGGAACTGGGGGGCACGTTTGCCATCCGGTCTAAAGTAGGTGAAGGTACATATATTGACATCAGAATTCCATTAGAGGGTGATGAGGATGGAAAAGAAAATTAAAGTGGTTGTGGTGGATGACCATGATGTGGTTCGCAAGGGTGTCATTGCTTATTTGCAAACAGAAGATGAGCTTGAAATTATAGGTGAAGCATCCAGCGGGAGAAAAGGAGCGGAAATGGTCAAAAAGCACAATCCAGATGTAGTCTTACTGGATTTAATTATGGAAGACGGAGATGGGATTGAAGCAACTAAGGAAATTATGAAATTTCATCCGGACTGCAAGATCATTATTTTAACCAGCTACTATGATGATGAGAAGGTATTTCCTGCCCTTGAAGCAGGGGCCTTCAGCTATATGCTGAAAACATCCTCTGCTGAGGAAATTGCCGAAGCTATTAAAAAGGCAGCAAGGGGAGAGAATGTTATTGAACCAAAGGTCGCCGGAAAGATGATGAATCGGTTCCGGCATCAGGAAAAAAAGCCTCATGAGGAATTGACTGAGAGGGAACTTGAAGTGTTGATATGTATCGGAAACGGTATGACTAATCAGGAAATCAGTGATCAATTATTCATCGGCATTAAAACCGTTAAAACTCACGTAAGCAATATATTGAGCAAGCTTGGTGTACAGGATCGGACACAGGCAGCAGTCTACGCTCACCGAAATGGCCTGATGCGGGATTAACCAAAAAATCTCATATATAATTATTTGCCTTATAATCAGTCAATGGTTACAATCAAAATTGACTGATTTTTTTCTGTAGCAAACAATTTAATTTTCCAATACTGGGAGTAGGGGAGATTCACACATGATTGACAAACGGACAGAAAACCTTTTATTTATTGCATGGGGACAGGCATTGATGGCTACTTTAGGAAGTCTGTTTTTTTCCGAAATCATGCTGTTTGTTCCCTGTAAGTTGTGCTGGATTCAGCGAATTCTGATGTATCCGCTGGTTATTATTTATGGGGCAGCTATTGTCAAAAAGAATGCCCAGATTGCCCTTCCAGGATTAATGTTGGCGATCATGGGCATTCCGGTAGCGGCCTATCATTATATTACCCAGAAAATGGATGTTGCAGGCACGGATAGTTTTTGCGGTCTGGTGCCATGTACCACAGAGTATATTAATTACTTCGGCTTTATTACGATTCCATTTCTTTCATTTGTCGCATTTACGGTCATTGTTTTTGTTCACACATTAGCATTAAAAGAATAAAGGGGTTGCAGATATGAAAAAGTTAATCATTTTTGGATCAGTTACCGTGGCTTTATTTGTTGTGTTAATCGTGGTGGTGCAACTTCAAAATAAAGAAGCTTCTGAAGATAACCCTTATGGCAAAGAATCACTGCATCCGGCTACGATTGAACAGCTGGATGATCCATTGTATCAAAATCAAATCTTGCCTGAAGAGCTCGAAGAAATGCTGGATCAGAAGGAGGATGTTACCGTTTATTTTTACAGTCCTACCTGTCCCCATTGTCAGCGAACAACACCGATTCTTGTCCCTCTTGCGGAAGAATACGGCATTGACTTGAAAAAACTGAATGTACTGGAGTTTGAGAGTGCATGGGATGATTATAATATTAATGGAACACCTACCTTGATATATTTTGAAAATGGCAAGGAAAAAACTAGAATTGAAGGTGAAAATACAGAAGAGGTATTCCGGATGTTCTTTGAGCAAGAAGTCCTAAACTAAAAGGAGAGTCCAGAACTAACCTTCATTACCAGATACGCTCTGAGGCAAAAGTGCCTTAGGTTATGAAAAATCCGAACGACATTCATTCATCATATGAACTCGTTCGGATTTTTGCTTCGACAGATAAGAAAGCTATATTATTTGAGTCTCAAGCAATTTTTTTAATAGAGGGAATGATTGTCCCACCCTCATTCTTGACTTTTCTATGGAATGCTTTTTACTTTGCTGTTTTTAACCTAGTCCTGATCAGGTGCCACCATCGAATACATGGTGATATAGGAGGGCCCTGCACTGAAGGAAGGCCCCTGCTGGCTGCGGGAATGTTGATGGGCTTTTCTGAACGATTGGGATTCCTTCCAGTTTTCAAAGCTTTCTTTATCCTTCTATTGTGTGAACACAATGTATGTATTTCCTTGTTTAGGGCGAAGAATGCGAATGGCCTGGAATCCGGGCATTTCTTCAATCTTTCCTGCGCGATTTTTGAATCGGTCTTCAAAAATGGGTCGCCCCTCATCTCTTACCGGAATGTTATTCATAACCACAAATCCAGAAGAGAGCACCTCACCGCTAAAATCTACAGTTTCATACACCCGTCCTTCCTTAAAAATCAATTCTTCCTCTCCTTCATAATAGGCAAGCCCGCTTTCTTCATTTTCCAAAAGAAAAATTGATTGATCAGGATACTGTTTTTGAATGGCTGATAAATAGTCCACTGTTCCATTTGTCATATACACGTTCATCCTCAGGAAAACTCCCTTCTGAAAAAAGTTTTTTTTGAACTTAATCATGGTTCGTCTATAATAGAGGATGGCACTTGTTAGGAGAAAAAGCAGTTAAATGTATTTTAACAAAGAAAAAGGAATAATATCCAACGATACACCAAAATAGTATGTTTTCCCATGAAGTGGTCAGAATGCTAACAGAAAAGGGAATCCAAGTCATCATATTATAAGGCAATTTCGTGAAAATATCTTTACTGTCCTATACAGAATGATCGTTTTCGTTTATAGTGTTATTGGAAAAGAATATGCGTGATGGAATGAAGGGTGAGACGTAAATGACAACGTTTAATGATACCATGCTCAAAGCATTTCGCGGTGAAGAAACACCTTATGTGCCTGTCTGGTATATGCGTCAGGCTGGTCGTTCACAGCCCGAATATCGGAAGTTAAAGGAAAAGTATTCACTTTTTGAAATTACTCACCAGCCGGAATTGTGCGCTTACGTAACCAAACTGCCAGTAGATCAATACGGGGTAGATGCAGCTATTTTATATAAAGACATCATGTCCCCTCTTGTTCCGATCGGTGTGGATGTGGAAATTAAAAAGGGGATCGGTCCAGTAATTGATAACCCGATTCGAACAAAGCAGGATGTGGAAAGGCTGGGGGAACTTGATCCGGAACATGATTTGCCATACGTATTGAAAACCATTGAAATTTTAACGAAGGAGCAATTGAATGTTCCACTGATTGGCTTCAGCGGGGCGCCATTTACCCTTGCCAGCTATATGGTGGAAGGCGGTCCATCAAAAAACTACAACAAAACAAAAGCATTGATGTATGGAGAACCGGATATCTGGTTTGCGCTTATGGACAAGCTCGGAGATATGGTGATCCGTTACCTAAAAGCTCAAATCAAGGCTGGAGCTAGTGCTGTTCAGGTATTTGATTCCTGGATTGGTGCTGTAAATGCTGCAGATTATCGCACATATATCAAACCTGTGATGAACCGTATCTTTACTGAACTGAAAGATGAACCAGCTTCAACGATTATGTTTGGAGTCAATACGGGACATTTACTTGAAGAATGGAATGACCTTCCGGTAGATGTGATCGGGATTGACTGGCGGACTTCCATAGCAAAAGCACGAAACATGGGAATTCAAAAAACACTGCAGGGTAATTTAGATCCTGCTGTATTGTTAGCAGACTGGTCAGTGATTGAAAAGCGGGTGAAAGCGATCCTGGATGAGGGAATGAAACAGCCAGGATACGTCTTCAATCTGGGTCACGGGATTTTTCCAGAAATAAAACCGGAGACATTGAAGCGCCTGACTGCATTTATTCACGACTATACGAAACAATCGTAAAAAGAGGTGTTTAGTATGGGAAAGAAAACCATGGGGCTTTTAGTCATGGCATATGGAACCCCATATAAAGAAGAAGATTTGGAACGATATTATACCCATATTCGCCGGGGGAAAAGACCAACAGATGAAATGCTTGAAGAGCTTCGCAGCAGATATGAAGCCATTGGAGGAATCTCTCCCCTTGCCCGAATTACAAAAGAACAGGCAGAAGCATTGGAAAAAAAGCTGAATGAAATGCAAAATGAAGTAGAGTTTAACATGTATCTTGGATTAAAGCACATTGATCCTTTTATTGAAGATGCTGTTGAACAAATGGCGAAGGATGGAATCGAAGAAGCGGTAAGCATCGTGCTGGCCCCCCATTATTCAACCTTTAGCGTTAAATCCTATAATGGCAGGGCTAAGGAAACTGCTGAGAAATATGGAAAACCGGAAATCTATACAGTAGACAGTTGGTATGACGAGCCAGGCTTTATTGATTACTGGGTAGAGCAGATCCAAACAGTCTATGAAAACATGAGTCAGGATGAGCGGGAAAAAGCGGTATTAATTGTATCAGCTCACAGTCTTCCTGAAAAAATCCTGCAGTTTAATGATCCATACCCTGATCAGTTGAAGAAAACCGCTGATTTAATCACTAAAAAAGCGGGCATTGAAAACTATGAAATTGGATGGCAGAGTGAAGGAAATACTCCTGATCCGTGGCTAGGACCAGATGTGCAGGATTTAACCAGAGATCTATACGAACAGAAAGGTTATCGCACCTTTGTTTATGCTCCGGTAGGGTTCGTATCTGATCATTTAGAGGTGCTGTACGACAACGATTACGAATGTAAAGTGGTTTGTGATGAGCTGGGAGCAAATTATTATCGTCCGGAAATGCCGAACGTTCATCCGAAGTTTATTGATACGCTGGCCCAGGTCGTCTGGAAAAAGGCCCAAAGCAGTGATCGGCGATGAGTGAAAAAAAACAACTGGCCATAATCGGCGGAGGGATTACAGGTTTAACGGCTGCTTATTATTTGCAAAAAGCGATTCAAAATGAAAATCTTCCTGTTCAGATTAAACTTCTGGAAGCGGGGCCGAAATTAGGAGGGAAAATTCAAACCGTACGGAAAGACGGATTTATTATTGAGCGGGGACCTGATTCATTCCTGGCCCGAAAACAGAGTGCGTCACGACTTGCCAGGGATCTTGGACTGGAGGATCAGCTCGTAAGAAACGCAACCGGAAAATCCTACATCCTGGCAAATGGACGCCTCCATGAAATGCCCCGGGGTTCCTTTATGGGGATACCAACGCAAGTTAAGCCCTTTTTATTTTCCAGTCTGTTTTCTGTCCCTGGAAAACTCAGGGCAGGGCTTGATTTTGTTTTGCCGAAAAGCGATCCGAAAGAGGATCAGTCACTGGGGGAGTTTTTCCGTCGCCGTTTAGGGGATGAAGTCGTAGAAAATTTAATTGAACCCCTGCTGTCGGGTATTTATGCCGGGGATATCGATCAATTAAGTTTAATGGCCACATTTCCAAACTTCTATCATGTTGAGCAGAAACATCGCAGCTTAATCAAAGGGCTGAACAAGAGCATTCCAAAACAGAAAGACAGCCAAAAGAAAGAAAAACAGGGGATGTTCCTGACCCTGAAAAATGGGCTTGAAACGATGGTAGAAGCTATTGAGCAGAAGCTGGAGCCAGGAGTGGTGGAAAAGGAAACCGCTGTTGCCCATATTGAAAAAATGACAGACGGCTATCAGATATTTCTTAAAGACGGAGAAAAGCTGTCTGCTGATAGTATTATTTTGGCGGTTCCCCATGAACAGGCTCAAAAAATACTTAGTCAATACGATTTTATGCAGGTGTTTAAAGATCAGCCAGCCACATCCGTAGCCAATGTAGCGATGGCATTTGATGAAAAGGACATCCAGCAGGATATTGACGGTACTGGTTTTGTAGTATCGAGAAACAGTGACTATCGCATTACCGCTTGTACCTGGACCCATAAAAAATGGCCGCACACCACACCTGAGGGATATGCCCTGCTGCGCTGTTATGTTGGCCGCCCGGGAGACGAGGAAATTGTTGATCGTTCGGATGAAGAAATTGAACAAATCGTTCTAAACGATTTAAATAAAACCATGAATATCACAGCGAAACCTAAATTTAAAGTTATTACCCGCTGGAAAAACGCCATGCCTCAGTATACGGTTGGACATAAACAGCGTGTTGATACCGTTAAACAAAACATGAGAACCTATTTACCCGGGGTGTTTTTAGCTGGAAGTTCCTTTGAAGGCCTTGGGGTGCCCGATTGCATTGACCAGGGAGAAGAAGCCCTTCAGCATGCACGGGAGTTTTTAAAAAATAAATAAGGTGATAACCAGACAATTGCTGATCAACAGTGATTGTCTTTTTTTGGGCTAAGCAGGGCGATTGCGCTTTTCTGTATTGTCTAGCTTCATCGCCCAGCCCCTCGAGCAGCTTCGGCCCCCTGCGGCGGCGACAGCCTCCTCGGAGGTCCTCCAGCTGTTTTCGGGGCTAAGCAGGGCGATTGCGCTTTTCTTATAGGGCTGTAAATTTACATGATGAAAAACGCACAATAGGACAACCTAAGGAAAACAAAAAAATTTGGAGTGAATGCGCATGAAGTTTAGAAAACTGCTTCCGCCAACTTTTCAGCGGGTAGAAAGGAGCACCAGCCCGGCCATTCACAATGAAATCCTAATGAATATTGAAAAGATCGTACACGAGTATCGTCATAAGAAGGAACTGGAGATCGAGAACCGAATTAGAGAATTGGACTATGAATGGGATACGGAGCGTACTCTCGAAGCAAATTTTGCCGCAGTAGTACTATTATCAGCCATTCTGAGTGCTGTACATCATAAAAAATGGCTGTATCTTACTGGTACAGCTTCTGTTTTCCTTCTCCAGCATGCCCTGCAAGGATGGTGTCCTCCTCTTCCTGTTATCCGAAAACTTGGGATCCGAACAGCTTCTGAAATTTACCTGGAGAAAATGGCCCTAATCAATTTGCTGGAGGAGAAGCGGCTGAACTTGTGAGGGCTAAAATAGTTCTATCAGATGATGTTTTGTGTTATCGTATAAATGAGGGGGAATTTGAAGCTGTACTAGTACAAAAAAATAGAGCAGTATCTTTACTGCTCTCAAATAGAAGGAGTTTTCCAACAAAACATGTCATAAGGAATTTCGGGTGATGAATGATCTTCCATGCTTAGCGGGCTGGGTGATCGCACTCATCACAAACATTTCCGTAGCAGTCTGCCTTTTCGTGAATAGACTTGCCGCATTTTGAACACTTTTTTTGAGGCAGATTACGGAAAAATTCAAGCACATTGTTTACCACTTCGATTCCCCCCTGTTAAATAAATGGTTTACACGTTATATTGTATTATAACAACGTTCGAAATGCAACCATCTGTTTTATAACAATTTAATTTTTTTGGAGGTGATGGAATGAAAATAACGGTAATTGGATACTGGGGAGCCTATCCGGAAGCTAATGGTGCAACATCGTCCTATCTTTTGGAAAAGGATGGGTTTACATGTTTGATTGACTGTGGAAGCGGTACACTATCACGTCTTCAAAATGTGCTGAAGCCTACCGAATTAGATGCCGTTATTTTATCTCACTATCATCATGATCACTTTGCAGATGTCGGGCCTTTACAATATGCTTTTCTCATATACAATAAACTTCATCATACAAATGAAAGACTGGCTATATATGGTCACCAGGATGATTTGAATTCATTTCAGAAACTCACCCATCAATATACAGATGGTCAGGCATACGACCCTCACATTGGACTTGATTTAGGCCCGTTTCATTTTCAGTTTTTAAAAACCAAACATCCCGTCCCCTGTTATGCTATGAGAATTACAGATGGAGATCACACCATTGTCTATACAGCTGATACGAGTTATTTTGAGGAGTTAGTCCCTTTTGCAAACCGGGCTGACCTGCTTATTGCAGAAAGCAGTTTTTATAAAGGAATGAATGGGAAGAAAGCTGGTCATATGAACAGTTCAGAATGCGGTCAGCTGGCGAGAGATGCAGGGGTTAAAGAACTCTGGCTGTCCCACCTTCCGCATTTTGGGGACCTTCAAGATTTAAAACGTGAAGCAGCAGAATTTTTTCCGGGCAGTATACAGCTCGCTGAGGAAAAACTGGAGTGGATTGCAAGAAAATAAATAGAATCATATGAGAAGCAAGGAGGAAGAATGATGATGTATTTTATTGATAACGAAGGAATTACAGATCCGAAAATTAATCTGGCCATTGAAGAATATGCTCTGAAAAATCTGGATATTGAACATGATGATACATATTTACTATTTTATGTGAATCAACCATCCATTATTATTGGAAAAAATCAGAACACCATTGAAGAAATTAATACAGACTACGTGGAAGAAAACAATATTCAGGTAGTACGAAGGCTTTCTGGCGGGGGAGCTGTCTACCATGACCTGGGTAACCTTAACTTCAGTTTTATTACCAGGGATGATGGAGAGAGTTTCAGCGACTTTGCTAAGTTTACAAGACCAGTAGTTGAGGCTTTGCATAAATTGGGGGTGAAGGCTGAACTTTCCGGCCGAAATGATATTCTGGTAGAGGGACGAAAGATCTCAGGGAATGCTCAATTTGCTACAAAGGGGCGGATGTTCAGTCACGGAACGTTAATGCTGGATTCTGAGATTGAAAACGTTGTTTCAGCACTAAGGGTTAAATCTGAAAAGATCCGTTCGAAGGGCATTAAATCCATTCGAAGCCGTGTGGCGAACATTTCTGAATTTCTTGAAGAAAAAATCTCAATGGAAGATTTTAAAAATCTTTTGCTCCGCTTTATTTTTGATGTGGATTCCATCGAGGATGTGCCGCGCTACGAATTGAGTGCTGAGGACTGGGATGCGATTCATAAAATTTCGAAAGAACGTTACCAAAATTGGGACTGGAATTTTGGCAAATCACCAGCCTTTGATATTGAACACTCCAAGCGATTTGAAGGAGTAGGATCCATCGATGTCCGCATGAATGTAAAGAAGGGAACTATAGAAGACTGTAAAATTTACGGAGATTTCTTTGGTGTGGGTGATGTGAAAGATATTGAAACCATTTTAATCGGTACCCGATATGACCGGAAGTCCATTGAAGATGCTTTAAAGGATGTAGACCTTCAGCATTACTTTGGAAAAGTTTCCAGAGACGAATTTGTACGGATGGTTTATTGATAGCATGATTTCATTATGGGTGTGTATGAATGAGTCTTTGGCAATACAGTAAATGATAAGATAGATCCGAACTATATTCATTAGTCATATGAATGAGTTCGGATATTTTATTTATTCAATATGCTTCCCCTTTTGCGAACATGGCCTCAAAATCCATGATTGCTATCAAAGATGTTTATATCGGCAGTCCGATTTTCCATTCATTATTTTTACAGCCTGTCCTTGCTACAAAGTCTTCAGTATTTTATAATAAATTTAGAAAATTTTTTAATATTTTAAAATGAATGAGTATTCATTCAGAACAAATTTTCAGGGGGAGGGCATTTCATGAATTTAAGTGATCAATTATCGTTAACAGCAAAGGATAACTTAACAAAAACAGCACTTTATTTCCAGGGGAAAGAAACAACTTATCAAGAACTTGAGGGAGCCATTACTAAATTTGCGGCAAGTTTGAAAGAACTAGGTTTTCAAAAGGGGGATCATCTCGCATTAGTGGTTGGAAATACACCTCATTTTGTGATTGGTCTGTATGGCGCACTTCGACTGGGTGCTACCGTGATTCCGATTAATCCGATTTACACACCTGATGAATTAACCTACATTATTAATAACGGTGACGTGAAAGGGATTATCACCCTTGATATACTGATGGAAAAATTTGAAAAGATGGATTCAGACCTTTCAAAAGTAGAGCATTATATCATAGCAGAAACCAATCCAGACCTGCAATTTGACCACTCACCATTATCTCCTAAATTGAAATCGTTTACACAGCTCGTGCAGGATGGAAACCTTGATTTCGAACGTCCAGTGATTGATGATGAAGATGTAGCGGTTATTTTGTATACCTCTGGCACAACGGGCAAGCCTAAGGGAGCTATGCTGACTCACAAAAATCTATACTCAAATGCTAAAGATGTATCGAATTATCTGGCTATTACACCGGAAGACAGAGTCATTGCAACGCTGCCGATGTTTCATGTATTCTGCTTGACGGTTGCATTAAACGCACCATTAATCAGCGGCGGAACAGTGCTGGTTGTTCCAAAGTTCTCTCCTGAAGCTGTATTTTCTCTGGCCAGGGAACAGAGAGCTACGGTTTTTGCAGGAGTACCGACGATGTACAATTATTTGCTTCAGTATCCTGAGGGCAAACCGTCTGATTTTGAGTCAATCCGTTTATGTGTTTCTGGCGGCGCATCTATGCCTGTTGCCCTTCTGGAAAACTTTGAGAAGAAATTTAGCTGCCAGATTTCAGAAGGATATGGTTTATCTGAAGCATCACCAGTTACCTGTTTTAACCCGCTTGACCGTCCGCGGAAAGCAGGTTCCATTGGCATGAGCATTGTGAACGTGGAAAATAAAGTGGTGGATGAAAACGGAGAAGAAGTACCAGTTGGTGAGGTAGGAGAACTGATTGTCAAAGGACCAAACGTTATGAAAGGGTATTATAAGATGCCTGAAGAGACAGCAGCTACCTTAAAAGACGGATGGCTCTATACAGGTGATATGGCAAGAAAGGATGAAGAAGGCTATTTTTACATTGTGGATCGCAAAAAAGATATGATTCTGGTAGGCGGCTATAATGTATATCCGAGAGAAGTAGAAGAAGTGCTGTACGGTCATCCAGATGTGGCTGAAGCAGCAGTAGTGGGAGTACCGGACCCGAATACTGGAGAAGCAGTTGCGGCTTTTGTGGTTGCAAAACATGATCGTCTTACAGAAGAAGAATTGAAAGCCTATTGTAAAGAGCATTTAGCTAAATATAAAATTCCTGCGTCGATTACTTTCATGGAAGAACTGCCGAAAAATACAACAGGTAAAATTTTACGGAGGGCATTGAGGGACCAGGTGACCCAATAATTTAAATCAGTCAAGTCCTTGCTGTATCTAGCAGCAGGGGCTTTTTTTCTTGTGTCTATGGAAACTTTGATGCTGTTCTTTTTTTAAAAAATATGAAACTAGAAAAAATTGAGGGTTGAAATAGGGACATATTTTTAATAAACTTTAATACATAAAAGCGTATAAGCATAAAAGCATAAAAGCACGAAAGTGTAACAGGGGGAATAGTAGGTGAAAAAGTTATGGTTTATATGGTTAACAGGAATGTTCGTAATTTTGACAGCATGCGGTCAGGGGTCTGAAGGAGAAAGCTCAGAAGGCTCCAGCAATACAGACGGAGGTATGGAAGAAGTTACAAAAGATAATGCCGACTATATTATTGGGGTTACTCAGATTGTCGAACACCCATCTTTAAACAGAGCGCTGGACGGCTTCCAGCAGGCGATTAAGGATGCAGGATTAAAAGCGTACTTTGATATTAATATTGCACAGGGTGATCCCAAGAATAATAAATTAATCGCTGATCAGTTTGTTGGAGATCAAGTTGATTTGATATTTGCGAATTCTACCCCGAGTGCTCAAAGCGCTCTAAATGCTACAAGGGATATTCCTATTGTATTTACTTCAGTGACAGATCCTGTTGGCTCTGAATTAGTAGAATCAATGGAGAGTCCAGGAGGGAACGTTACGGGAACAACTGATACACATCCGGAGGCTATTCCGAATACGATGGAATTTATCAAAGAAATGGGTCTTACCGATGTCGGAATGATTTATACCCCAAGTGAGCAAAATTCAGTAGCTCAGCTTGAACGGGTAAAGGGGATCGCGGAAGAAAAGGGATTGACTGTTCATGAAGCTACGGTCTCTACTTCTGCAGAAGTCAAGCAGGCGGCAGAATCCCTTGTTGGAGATATTGATGCATTTTACATTATTACAGATAATACGGTAGTTTCTGCCCTGGAGTCCGTCCTCATGGTCGGACAGCAAGAAGACTTGCCGGTCTTTGCAGGGGAACTGGATTCAGTAGAACGTGGATCTTTTGCAGCTTATGGTTTTGATTATTTTGATATTGGCTACGAAGCAGGAGAAAAAGCAGTTCAGATTTTAAAAGGTGAAAAACAGCCAGGTGAAATCCCTGTTTCATATCCACAAAACTTAAAGCTTGTAATCAATCAGACTGCTGCCGAAGAAATGGGTGTGGAAATCCAGGGTGCCTGGAAAGAGGAAGCAGAAATTATTGAATGACAACTAGATTAAAGGGTGAAATCATATGGTAACTGCGTTATATGGGGCACTTGAATCAGGATTGATCTATGCCATTATGGCCTTAGGTGTATACTTAACATTTCGTATATTAGATTTCCCGGATTTAACGGTAGATGGAAGTTTTGTTACGGGTGGCGCTGTCAGTGCCATTATGATTGTAAATGGCTCTGATCCCTTTATTTCTGTTTTGGCAGGAGGGGCAGCAGGATTCCTTGCAGGCTGTGTAACAGGTCTTCTTCATACCCATGGAAAAATTAATCCTCTGTTATCCGGGATTATTATGATGATTGCGCTATATTCCATTAATCTTAGAATTATGGAAAAGCCAACCATTCCTCTATTGAATCAGACCACATGGTTCAAAGAAATAGGAGGTTTTTGGGAACGTGCAGATCTCGATGGAATATTGCTCTCTCTATTTTCGGTGGTGGGGCTGGAAGCTTATGCTCCAAAAACGTTTCTCGTGATCATAAGCATGACGCTGCTGGTTATAGTTATCAAGAAGCTGATCGATTGGATGCTGGCAACCGAAGCTGGTCTTGCTCTGAGAGCTACAGGGGATAACGACCGGATGGTAAAAAGCTTCTCAGCTAATACAAAAGGCTATATTATCGTTGGCCTTGGTATTTCCAATGGCCTTGTGGCTATTAGCGGGGCGCTGGTATCCCAATATAATGGGTTTGCCGATATTAATCTTGGAATCGGCATGATTATTGTTGGGCTTGCTTCTGTAATTATAGGAGAAGGACTGTTCGGCAAAGATCGGATTGTCCGTGCAACCATGGCTGTTGTACTGGGTGCCGTTATTTACCGTCTGATCATCTCACTGGCATTGCGGGTGGACTTCCTTGATGCCAGCGATATGAAACTGATTACTGCTGTTATTGTAGTGGGGGCATTAGTGATGCCGATTTGGTGGAAACAAATGAACGAAAAGAAAAAACGCCTGTCCCGTAAAAAGGAAGCTGGGGCAACAGAAGATGAGCATCAAAAAGGGGAAGGGGCGAGCCAAATTGCTACAACTGAAGCAGATTGAAAAAGTGTTTTATGAAGGTACCCCGGATGAAAAGAGAGCACTGCAGGGGGTTAATCTGAAATTAAATGAAGGAGATTTTGTTACGGTCATCGGCAGTAACGGTGCCGGAAAATCAACCCTTCTCAATGTAATCGCCGGGGTTATTTTTCCAAATTTTGGGGAAGTAACCGTTGATAATCAAGATGTCACCTTTGTCCCGGAACACAAACGGGCAAAGTGGATTGGCCGGGTATTTCAGGATCCAATGGCTGGAACCGCACCAAATATGACCATTGAAGAAAATCTCGCCCTTGCCCTGGGCAGGACAAAAAAACGAACGCTGCTTCCAGGAGTATCATCAAAAAGAAGAAAAGAGTTCAAAGAGTTGTTGTCTTCCATCGATATTGGATTAGAAGATCGCTTAAACACAAAAGTAGGCTTGCTGTCTGGTGGGGAACGCCAGGCACTGTCTCTGGTCATGGCAACCTTTACAAAACCAAGAATCCTGTTGCTGGATGAGCATACGGCTGCACTGGACCCGTCCAGAGCTGAACTCATTACCCGGTTAACAGAAGAGATTGTTGCCAGACATCAATTAACAACCTTAATGGTAACTCACCAGATGGACCAGGCTATCAAACTCGGAAATCGTCTGATGATGATGGATGCCGGACAAATCATTTTTGAAGCAAATGAAGAAGAAAAGAAAAACTTAACTGTTGAACAGCTTATTGCTAAATTCCAGGAAATTCGTGGAAAGAAAATGGCGAATGACCGTTCCCTATTAACTGTTTGACCAGAAAAGCCCTGTCAATTGAGACAGGGCTTTCTGGTTTAACTGTACAGCAAAATGAGTCTGATACAACAAGGCGAATTTTTCTATAGTCAATTTGCAGCTCTTTTTCTCCGTTCATTTAGTTATGTCCAGCTTGCACATAATCCATCACTTAACTAGACGCATGATCCGGTTAAATACTCGTTCTTTGTCAAAGGCTTCCCCCATCGGGATTTTTTCGATGAGTTCATTGTTTTCATCGAGCAAATAGGAGTAAGAGGTGTGCACAATAAAATCAGTTCCCCTGTCATCGAATTGGAAGCGGAAGGGGTCTGCTACCTTTCTCGTATCTTCCAGTGTCCCCCGTAGAAAAACCCAGCTGTCACTCTGCTCAAGCCCATAGCGAGCCATATATTTTTGCAAAGCTTCTTCTGTATCATTTTCCGGGTCAATAGTGATAGAAATAAATTGGACTTTATCCCCGAAGACGCCTTCCTCTTCAAACATTTGTTTCAGGTGCATCATACGTTGAGTTGTAAGAGGACAAATATCAGGACACTTCGCATAAAAAAATTCTACAATACGAACTTTTGGTTCTAAATTTTGAAAGGTAAATTCTTGGCCGTATGCGGTTGTCATAGTCACATCTTCCGGAAGCCCTACGCCTGCATCGCGCCAGACTTCTAAATACATAATCCCTAAACCAATGCCAACCGCAATGATCACACTGAAGAGCACATAGTATTTCTTTTGCATGGATGATCCCCCCATGTATCCTTTACCCTTATCATATAATGAAAAAGAGGGGGCGAAATGGAAAATTTTTGACGATCAAGCGACAATTTTAGCGTTACTGGGGCTTTCGGTGAGTGATTAAAAACTCCTCATCGGTTACATAAAAATCACGGTCTGGCCGATAAGGGAGCAGGTCAAGTTTTTCAAGCTTCAGGTAGCTTACCCTGTGATAGGGGTCTCCGTCAATAACCGGCAATTGATTTTTTTGCTGCATGTATTGATCCACGGCCTTTTGGACCATGTCCAGCTCTTCAGCCAGCTTTTTATCCTTTTCTTCAAATATTTCATAGGTTTCTCTGGACATATAATACGTCTGTTTAGGAACAGCTTTTAAAAAAGGGGCCAGCAGATCGTAGTTGATGGTTAAGTCTTCATTAATGACTACGGATAAGTTTACCCCGCCTGGGAGGGAATCGGCATATTGATGAACAGCAGCACGTAATTCATCCAGTGAAATATCCCGAACCGGTAGATGATTTGGAACGGGCTGTTGCTTTCCTTTGTTTTTTTTCTTTTTCCAGAACATTTCGAATCACCACTTTTTTATTTGAATGGTTTTCATTATAGAGAAAAAATTTCATTGTGGGTACTTTTCGGCAAAATAAAAAAAGTGAAGTGATGCAGATTTTCTTATTTTTCTCTTCTCAATCTTCAAATTCCCCAAAAATTATCTATAAAAACACAAAAATGTATTTTTTTGCAAAAAAATATACACCTGTATTTTTGAATATGTTATATTATGGATAAACATACAGAAAGGATTGATGGTATTGAAATCTGCTAAAAAAACTGGATATGAAATTTCTCCTTCCACATTCGCTCTTATTCCTGAGCGGACTGATTATGGCATTGATGGATCTTATGTCATTGAGCAGCATGACGAATACTTCGTTCCAATCGCCCCCAGAAAGCTGATTGATCAGGCCTGTAAGTTTTTTGGCTCCAGCCTTAAAGGAAGGCTCGAGGGAACAAAAGACATTTGCGGCTATACCCACAAACCCCCCATTGCGATTGACCCTCACGGCGGCATGTATTTCTTTCCTACTACTTCTCCACAAAATCCAAACTGTTCCTGGATTGCCCATTCCTATATTGATCGGGTAGAACCTTGTATGAATAACGAAACAAGGATACATTTCGTGAATGGAAAACATGTCATCATACCGATCTCCTATGGCTCTATGTTAAATCAGGTTCAGCGCACAGCTCAGTTACGGTATAAGCTTACCGAACGCCTGCAGTACCGTCTGCATACGGGGAGCGCGAAGGTTGCAGAGCCTTTCGCATGAGTTCATATAAGATGTCCTGTACTTTTTTTCGAATGGCAGGATTAAAATAGCGCTTTTCTTCTTCGTATCCATTCCCCGTAAATAAATAAGTAGAAAAGGTATCGTTTTTTTGCAGGAAGACGACATCCAACTGATGTTTCTTCATCCGTATCTGCAGTTTCCTTCTCTCCAGCCGTGCCTGATGCTCCATTTTTCGAAGCAGTTCCAGATAAGGCTCCTTAATTTTAAATTTTCCATTTTCAATCGATTGAATATCCTGTTCCATCACAACAATAGCCATGGAAAGAAACAAAAACCGTGAGCAGGTGAGTACATCTTCATCGTTCAGATAACGCAACTTGCTTCCCTCCATATACGAACGTTTGTTCTATTATATACCAGAAATATAAATTTTAAAATACCTAAAAAAAGGGGTAAAATGGAGATATATGGATTATCTTTGAAAAATGAGTGAATAGAATAGGCAAATAAGCGGTTTTTCATTAAAATAAGTATGTGGGAAAGATTCGAAGCTGATTGATTAAAGTTAGGAGTCCACCTTTATGGCACTGGAGATAGAAAACTTTTCAGATTTACAGCAGATGATCGAAAACGATACATTTGATGATTACATTATGCAGCTCTTAAATACGTACGAAAATCTCGGTCCTTTACCTGGATTGTTTTTGCCGATGTTAGAAGCCTTTTTGCCATTTTTGCCGTTATTTGTTTTTGTTCTTGCAAATTCGATGGCATACGGTTTACTTAAAGGTTTTCTTATTTCATGGGCAGGAACCGTAGTCGGAGCATTGCTCGTATTTACGGTAATCCGGCGGTTGGGACAAACGCGGGTTTTTCAATTTATCCGCAGCAATAAACAGGTGAAAAAGGTCATGAGATGGCTTGAAAGGCATGGATTTGGTCTATTATTCCTGCTCCTTTGCTTTCCATTTTCACCATCCGCCATCATCAATGTCGTTGCAGCATTATCCAGGGTAAGCTACCAGCAGTTTGTTCTTGCTGTGGTGCTGGGAAAAGCGGTCATGATTTTTACCGTCTCTTATGTTGGCCACAGCATAACTTCTTTTGCAACTCAGCCAGTGAAAACCATTGTGGTTGGAATTGGAATTGCGCTCTTCTGGATTATCGGAAAATACATTGAAAAAAGGCTGCAGCACGCTGAAAAAAATGAAAAGGAAATTGAGTGACAACTCCTTATCTTTATAGTACCCTCATGTTATAAGATCCATGTAAAGGAGTTTGATTGATGTTTACTATTCGACCAATAGCCAGAGTGTATAATGAACGAAAAAGAGTTGAGGATGATAACTGGGGAGAGGTATCATCTGTTATTGAACTGGAGCAGGATTTTGAGGAGGAAAGCTTAAATGAAATTGAGACTTTTTCTCACCTGGAAGTGATTTTTTATTTTGATCAGGTCAAGGATGAAAAAATCCAATATGGCGCCCGGCATCCCCGGAATAATCAAGCACTGCCGAAAGTAGGGATATTCGCTCAACGGGGCAAAAATCGTCCCAATAAACTCGGACTGACTACAGTTCGCCTGATTAAAAAAGAGGGCAGAAAATTGTATGTGGAAGGGCTTGATGCCATAGATGGAACACCTGTCATAGATCTTAAGCCGGTTTTTAAAGAATTTCTGCCCAAAGGTGATATTAAACAGCCAGATTGGGTATCAGAAATCATGGATAAATACTGGTAATTAACTGAAACGAAGCTGGGACTAGAAGATATTAACGGTGAAAAAGTCGAGCAAATGGTTTAAAGGAAAATTCATGTAACGCAGTCTGTCATAATATCCGAACTCATTCATGTGATGATTGAATTGGTTCGGATATTTCATTATCTTTTTTAGTTTTGTCCCAGCCTCATTTCCCGCCAGTTCACCCCGATTTGTAAAGTGCAATTTTCGGCGTTTTTCTTTAGGAACTATTAGTGAATCGTCATTCCACCTGACTCTTCCTGTTTTTGGATGCTATGGCTTAGATTGGCCAGTATCGTGTAAAGGACCGCACACCCGATCAGGATGATTGGAAACGGAATAACGGCGGATAACAGGCTTCCTATTCCTGCTCCAGCCAACAGGGTAAAGGAGTATAAAGCAATAGCTCGGCCACGGGCATCTGTTCCGTATTGCCCCACCAGCAAAATAACCATTGGGATGGTTAGCGAAGTAGATGCGATTAATGCAATAGAAGAGATGATCAGGGACCATTCATCAAAAAACAGAAAAGATGGAAGCAGGCCTGCACTCATCAAAAGCAGACTGTAACGTAAAACACGATGGACTCCCCAGGTTCTTTGGAGGGGACGGGCAAAGAAAGCGGGAGTTATTCCAATCAGTCCAATAAAGCGAAACATTTGTAAGGACAAAGACATTTCCCCTTCAGAATGAATCATATATACCTCAAATCCTCCATAAAACAGCATGACTGTAAATAATAGAAAAAAGGAAATCCCATACAATTTTTGCAATGGTGAATAGCGAATTAATGTTAAAATATGAGTAAGCAAGTTGTGTTGCTCGACTCTGGGTTTATGGCCTTTTTTCAGAGTCATCCATAAATAGAGAAAACAGATAAAATAAAACAGACTGAACCCATAAAAAACGGCATGAAAGGTATATTGAAAGGCCATGTAAGCAGAAATCATTTGGCCGAATATTCCGGCGAATAGGAAGCCGGTATTAATGAGCGCGATTGAAATAGTCCGGGTTTTTAAGTTGAAAAAGCGAAAAACATAGCTGAATGCTGCTGGTGCGAAGGTGGCAGCGGCAAATCCCTGTAAAGACCGAATCCCGAGAAAATGAACATAATTGCTGGCGAACGTAAGTGTGAGCGTCAACAAACTGACAGCCAGCATTCCATAAACGAGAATAGACCGTTCTTCCATCCGGTCTGCTAGGATTCCAAAGAAAAGTAATCCGAAAGAATAAAAAATAATAAAGCAAAAACTAGCCAGGGAACTGTATTCAACCGGAATGTGATAAGAATCAGAAAGAAGCTTTTGAAGGGGGATCATCGTATAAAGGTTACTGGCAATAAAGATTCCGGAGATAATGAGGGCTATATTGGCAAACAGGGAACGATTCATGGGAAATCCTCCTTACTGATCCATTCCATTCAATGTATGCGGAGAAAATACCATTCGTTCAAAGAGCGGGAGATGATAGGATGACATTGCGGTTTGTGGTTGGACGTTCTGGAACAGATAAAAGTAAATTTTGTTTAGGTGAGATTGAAAGACAGCTCCTGGACAACCCTCAGGGTGGTTCCATTATATATCTTGTACCAGATCAGATGACCTTTCAGGAAGAATATGAATTACTAAGAAGGGGAATTATTAAAGGATCGATCCGCGCACATGTCTTTAGTTTCTCTCGTCTGGCATGGCGAGTATTTCAAGAAACAGGCGGAGGGGCTAAGAAGTTTGTCAGTTCAACAGGCATTCAGATGATGCTTCGGAAAATTACGGAGGAGAACAAAGCGGACTGGCAAGTGTTTCAGAATGCCATTGAGAAGCAGGGGTTTATGGAAAAGCTGGAAGGAATGATAACGGAATTTAAGCGATATCGCATTACCCCTGAATGGTTGTTTGAACTGATTGACCAAATGGGTTCCTTCATGCATAAATATCAGGGAGAAGAGACATTACAGCATAAGCTGAAAGAACTGGCCTCCATTTACGAACAGTTGACGGATGCCTTAAAAGAACATTATATCGACAGTGAAGATCAATTAACTTTGCTGGGCGAAAAAATTCCTGAAGCCAGCTTCCTGGAGGGAGCGGACATTTATGTAAACGGATTTCATCGATTGACTCCTCAGGAACTGTTTGTACTTGAGGCACTGATGAAAAAAGCAAAGCGTATGACAGTTACCCTGACACTGGACGAGCTTCCTTATGGTGAAATCCCTGACCTTGACTTATTTTATCAGACGAAGAAGACTTACCTGGATTTGAAGAAATTGGCGGAGGAATGCCAGGTTCCAATTGAGAAACCGACCGTTCTTGATCCAAAGAGGGAGCAGTTTGCTGAGAAGCCATACTTTTCTCACCTGGAAAGAAACTTTGACCGTCATCCAGCTGTTCCGTATGAGGCCGATGTTCCTGTTGTTCTGGCTGAAGCGGTACATCCCAGGGCTGAAGTAGAAGGGATAGCTCAGGAAATTTTGCGTCTCGTCAGAGATGAGCAGTATCGATATCGGGATGTCGCTGTTTACATACGTCAGTCAGAGACTTATCATAATCTGATTCAGACGATTTTTCAAGATTATCAAATTCCGGTTTTTGTGGATGAAAAGCGTACGATGCTGAATCATCCCTTGATTGAGCTTATTCGTTCCGGTCTTGATATGGTGGAAAGCAACTGGCGTTATGAGGCTGTATTTCGTGTGTTGAAGACAGATTTCATTCCGGTATTTGATGAATTGCATCCTTTAAACAGGGATGGAATTGATGAGTTGGAGAACTATGTGCTGGAGTTCGGAATTCGCACCCGTTCCCAGTGGCTATCGGAAGAACCATGGATCTATCAGCGCTTTAGGGGATTTGATGCAAAGAAAAAAACAACCAAGGAACTGGAGAAGGAAGAGAGGATTAATCGTCTGCGTCTCCAGGTCACAGATGCACTGGCCGATTTTGATGAAAAGGTCCGCAAAGCCCGAACGGTTCAGGATAAATGCGAAGCGATTTATATGTGGCTGGAGCAGCTGGGAGTCCCCGTTACCCTGGAATCATGGAGGGATCAATATGATGAGGAGGGACTCATTGAACAGGCACGGGAACAGGAGCAGGTGTGGGATGCTGTCATCCATCTATTGGATGAAATGGTCGAAATGATTGGAAATGAAACATTGTCCATTTCTGTATTCCGTCAAATGCTGGAGACCGGCTTTGAATCGCTGGAGTTTGCTCATGTTCCCCCCAGCATGGACCATGTAATTGTGGCAACAGTCGACCGTTCCAGGACATCCAGTGTCAAATGTGCTTTTCTGCTTGGGGTAAATGAGGGCGCATGGCCATTAAAACCAGCTTCGGACGGAATTATTTCGGAGGAAGAACGTCAGCTATTAACCGAGCATGGTCTGCAGCTTGCCGATTCAAGTTCGCGGAAACTGCTGGATGACCGCTTTTACGTGTATCTGGCGTTCACAGCACCATCAGAATATTTATGGGTGAGCTATACACTGGCTGATGAAGAAGGAAATTCAAAAACCCCATCGCCGCTAATCAGCCGGCTGAAGGATCTGTTTCCGAAGCTCAATACCCGTTTGCTTTTAGAAGATGAAGATGAGAAAGACCCGCTAAGGTTTATTTCGGTACCGTCTAAAAGCCGCTCTGTTTTAACATCACAGCTGGCCAAATATTTGCGGGGTTATCCGATGCATGAAAGTTACTGGGATGTGCTGAACTGGTTTTTGCTGAATGAACCGAAAGAAACGGATACAAAGCGGATTTTTATGAGTTTATTCTATGAAAACAAACCGAAAAATCTATCAAAACATACCGCAGAAAAAATTTATCCAAAACAGCTTAAAACAAGTGTTTCCAGACTTGAAACATTTTATCGCTGCCAGTATCAGCATTTTGCCCGCTATACCCTTAACCTTGAGGAACGTCCGGTTTACAAGCTGGATGCTCCGGACATTGGGCAGCTCTTTCATGAAGCATTAAAACAGATCACAGACTGGCTGTTTCAGGAAGGAAGAAGTTTCAGAGAGTTAAATAAGCAGGAAGCTGAACAGTATGCAAGAAAAGCGACGAAAAAACTGTCGCCTGTTTTACAGCATCAGATTTTGTTCAGTTCCAATCGCTATCAATATATTTTGCAGAAGCTTGAGCAGGTCGTAATTCGAGCAGCTAAAATTTTAACGGATCAGGCACGGCGAAGTGAATTCACCCCGGCTGGTGTGGAAGTTGGATTTGGTCCGGGACAAAAATTGCCGCCGATGGTATTGCCCCTGAAGGATGGCTATGAACTTGTACTAAGGGGTCGTATTGATCGGGTTGATCGGGCTGATGTAAACGATCAGTTGTTTTTGAGAATTATAGATTATAAGTCCAGCAGAAAAGATTTAAGTTTAACAGAAGTATATTATGGACTTGCTCTGCAGATGCTGGCTTATCTTGATGTAATTTTGAACCATGCTGAACAATGGCTTGGAAAAGGGGCTAGTCCTGCCGGCGTATTGTATTTTCATGTGCATAATCCGATGATTTCTGATCCGAGCTCCCTGAATGCCGAAGATATAGAGAAGGAAATTTTTAAGCAATTTAAAATGAAAGGACTCCTGCTGGAAGATGAGGATCTGGTCAAACGGATGGACACGGAGTTGACCTCTGGTTATAGTCCGGTTGTACCAGCCGGTCTGAAGAAGAATGGGGGATTTTACAAGCGGGGCTCAAATACAATTGAAGCTTCATTGCTGGAAGGGCTGCAGGACTATGTCCGCAAACTCATGAAAAATGCCGGCATCTCTATTATTGATGGAAAGCTGGGCATGGACCCCTACAAGATGAAAAACCAGCTGGCGTGTTCTTACTGTTCTTTCCGGTCTTTGTGCCAGTTTGATCCGACGCTGGAAGAAAACAATTTTAGAATGCTGAAGAACCTGGATGATGAGGATGTGTTGAATCAAGTTAAGGGAGAAGAAGGGGATGAAAACTAAATGAAGTGGACAGATGAACAGCAAAAAGCCATCTATACAGGCGGAACAGACATATTGGTCTCCGCAGCGGCAGGATCAGGGAAAACAGCAGTACTGGTAGAGCGGATTATTCAAAAATTAATTAACCAGGATCATCCCATCAACATTGACGAGCTCCTGATTGTAACTTTTACCAATGCGGCTGCCCAGGAGATGCGGACCAGAATAGGAGCTGCTTTAGAAAAGGCGCTGAAACAAAATCCCCGCTCCAATCATTTGAAACGGCAGCTTTCTTTGCTGCAGAATGCCCATATTTCAACACTGCACGCTTTCTGTATGGAAGTAGTACGCAAATATAGTTATCAGCTGGATGTGGATCCAAACTTTCGAATCGCTGATGAAGTGGAAGCGGATCTCTTGCAGCAGGATGTGCTGGAAGAACTGTTTGAAGACTGGTACGGTAAAGAAGGAACAGAGAGAGAACGTTTCTTCGCTGTCGTAGATCGCTTTTCCAGTGATCGTCATGATCGGGAAGTGGAGGAGCTCATATTAAAGATATATGAATTTGCCAATCAAAATCCATGGCCTGAGCACTGGCTGGATCAGATGGTAGACATGTATGCGATTGGTGAGAATCAAGACGAAAATAAGCATGTCTGGCTGGATGTTATTAAAACAGAACTGGCAAGTCAACTGGAAGCCATGAAGAATGAAGCTGAACAGGCACTCAATATAACAAGGGAAAGTCAGGGTCCTTACCATTATGCTGATTTAATTGACGAAGAGCTCAAACTTATTCGAGAAGCCAGACAAAAAATGAATGGTTCATGGAAAGAACTTCATCAATTTGTTCAGGATAACGATAAGTTTAAAGCATTGCCCCGAAAAAAAATAGACTGTGATGAAGAAAAAAAAGAGCAAGTGAAGGAAATCCGAAACCGCTATAAGTCCAGATGGGATAAGGTAAGGAAAAGCTGGTTTTCCCGTTCTCTGGAAGCCTATTTAAAAGACCTGCGTGACTTGCATCCGGTGATGGAACAGCTTTCAATTCTTGTAAAAGATTTTCACAGGCGTTATCAGCAGAAAAAGAAAGAACAGGCACTGGTAGACTTTTCTGACCTGGAACACTTTTGTCTGGAAATTTTGATGGGTGAAACATCGACACCAGAGTCGATTCAACCATCCCCTGTTGCGAGACAATATCAGCAGCAATTTTCTGAAATCCTGGTAGATGAATATCAGGATACGAACCTTGTGCAGGAAACGATTCTAAATCTTATGACTCTGGGGGATGATGCAGGACACCTGTTTATGGTTGGCGATGTGAAACAGAGTATATACCGGTTCAGGCATGCCGAACCATCCTTATTTATTTCAAAGTATAATCGTTTTGCGCTTGATGACAATGATCAGGTGCGGATTGATTTATCCCGAAATTTCCGAAGCCGTAAGCAAGTCTTGTCAGCCTGTAACTATATTTTCCGTCAAATCCTCGATCAAGAAGTTGGAGAAATTAATTATGACAAAGACGCTGAATTAATATACAGCAATATGATCTATGATGAGCTGACAACCGATGATCAGGACGTAGAATTATACTTAATAGATAATGGGGAGAAGGATCTTCCACCAGAAGATGCTGATGGAGAGGATTTCCGCGATCTGGAAAAAGCCCAGCAGGAGGCAAGACTTTATGCCGAAAAAATCAAGGAGTGGATCGGCCAAAAGGGGCAGCCTCCACTAAAAGTTGTGGATAAACAAACGGAACAATTAAGAAATTTGCAGTACCGGGATATTGTTATTCTGTTAAGATCCATGACCTGGGCTCCAACCATTGTGGAGGAATTGAAGCAGCAGGGCATACCGGTATATGCTGAACTATCGACGGGATATTTCGAAGCCATTGAGGTACAGGTGATGCTCAGTTTATTAAAGGTGATTGATAACCCGCAGCAGGATATTCCGCTGGCATCTGTCCTCCGGTCACCAATTGTTGGTATTGATGAAGAAGGACTGGCTCAGCTTCGGCTGGCTGCACCAAAAGAAAACTATTATCATGCGTTGAATATATATGTGACCAGGGGAGAAGATCAGTTTCTGAAAGAAGCGATTCAGCAATTCCTGCAGAAGCTGGACAGCTGGCGGGTCCGAGCACGTCAGGGAGCACTGTCTGATCTGATCTGGCAAATTTATCGTGAAACCGGCTATTATGACTTTGTCGGCGGGATACCAGGCGGAAAACAGCGCCAGGCTAACTTAAGAGCGTTATATGATCGGGCCCGCTCCTATGAAAACACATCGTTCAGAGGACTGTTCCGGTTCTTGAGGTTTATCGAGCGAATGGAAGAACGTGGAGAGGACCTGGGGGCAGCCCGTGCACTGGGGGAACAGGAAGATGTCGTCCGCATCATGACGATTCATAAAAGTAAGGGGCTCGAGTTTCCGGTAGTTATAATGGGGGCTCTTGATCAGCGATTCAACGATCGGGATCTGAAGGAAAAATATTTGCTGCATAAAGATTACGGTATCGGTGTGAAATATATCGACCCTGATAAACGGATTATGTACCCTACTCTGGCTCACCATGCGTTAAAGCTAGCAAAGAAAAAAGAAATGCTTGCAGAAGAAATGCGGGTCCTATATGTAGCATTAACCCGTGCAAAAGAAAAATTACTAATGGTTGGCTGCGTCAATGATCTGGAAAAGAGAAAAGAAAAATGGCAGAGCATCACAGACCATCAGGAATGGGTACTGCCGCCCCATGAGAGGCTCGAGGCCCGCTCTTATCTGGACTGGGTTGCGACAGCCCTGATCAGGCATCAGCATGGTGAGCCACTGCGGATGGCTGACTCTGTAAACGTATCAGAACCTATCTGGAACGATGAATCATCCTGGAGATGCCAGATTATTCATGCCAGTGATTTGACCGACATGGAAGAGACCTTGAAGAATCGTCATGAGGAACTGCATAAAGCTATAACGGAATGGCGTCCGTTTCAGGAAAATGGTGATTATTACGATGAAGTGGATCGCCGTCTATCTTTCACTTATGTTCATAAGCATGCTGCCTTTCACCGGGCCAAGCAAACTGTAACGGAACTAAAGCGCCAGCGGGAATTACGTGATGAATTTAGTGAAGAGCAATTGGTACGTCCTTTTCAGCGTCCCATTATCCGGCGTCCACGATTTATCCAGGAGAAAAAGACCTTATCAGCAGCTGAAAAGGGAAGTGCCATGCATGCTGTGATGCAGCACATTCCTTTCACCCGTAAACTTTCAGAGGATGAGATTAAGGGATTCGTTGAAGAACTGGTGATGAAAGAGGTGTTGACAAAGGAAGAGGCATTATCCATTGATATTCAGGCTGTCAAAGCCTTTTTTGACACACCTATTGGAGAAATGATCCTCCAATCCCAACGAATCGAACGGGAAATTCCTTTTAGTCTTAGTTTGCCGGCTCATGAGGTATATGCCGACTGGCAGCATCAATCGGATGAAAGAGTATTGCTTCAGGGGGTAATCGACTGTCTGATTCAAACCGAGCAGGGATGGATTTTACTCGATTATAAAACAGACAAGTTGCCGGAAAAGATTACTGAAGAATCGATCAAAAAATTAGCGAATCGGTATGAACTTCAACTTTCCTTATACGCCAGAGCCATTGAAGAGACCTGGACTGAAGCAATAATCAAAAAATACTTGTACTTTTTTGATCAATCTTTGCTTCTGGAAGTGAATGGATAGACGAACCGGATAAAAAATAGAAGGCGGGAGGCTGCCAATACAATCGATTTCAATATCTTGGAGGCCTCTCGTTTTTATAATGATGGGGCTAAACAGCCAACTTAAGGAGTTCAAAGCTAGAATAAAAACAGAAAAACCCAGTCAAGAAACGCTTCATGACTGGGTTTTTAAGCGTGCATCCAGTGGCTTAAGGATCCCCCATATTTTTCTTAAGCATTTCCGATATTGCCCTGATCTTGAACATCAGGATCAAAAGGATTAGTTGCACTGACGAAGTTATTCGTAACGAGAAAATCACCTGTATTAAATGAACCAGACCCGTTATTTGTTTTACTTGAAGACTTAGGAGAAACATAAAAGGAATCTCCAAAGTTGACGACACCCCCGCCAACACTATTAATTTTTATGGGTCCGACAACGGAAGGCATTGCTAACACCTACTTTTTTGGTTTATATCTATAGCTTATGATTCTGGCTGATTACCGTTAATAGGATTAATCTCTTAAAATACGAATGTGTTTGACGCGTGCTCTGGCATCGAGGTTTTCCAGTGTGCCAATGTGAATGATGGACGAACCGGATGCACCAATGATCCGAATAGAATCCACTTGAATATTTTCATTATGGTGAATATGTGTTTGATTGATTTCCGGCTCACCTGCCAGGTGCGGAAAGGGCCTGGTGAATATGGGGTAATGTTCAAAGGGATAAGAGTGGGGAAGAAAGTATGCCCCCTCTTGTTGAACGGCAATGGCTTTCAGGTATGGTTCGGCATGTACAGTGTCTCCAATATTTAATACCGAACTTAAGAAAATATCGTTAATCCGTAATTTATTCACAACCGAATTTCTGTTCATGACGCCTCGTCACGGTTTTCCTGTAAGTTTTCCCCTTGAATGGCAGCACCCACGATATATGATTCAGGCGGGGTGTCAAACTGGGAAGATAATTTGACACACTGGGTATCTCCAACTAATAATATGGAAGATGATGAAACACCGAGCACATCAATGTAGTTCACATTCAGTCCCCAGTTGTGTACGGTAAAGTTCATGATGATCCACCTTCTTTCCCTTCAATGAATTTTTCAACAGATGATAAGATCTCCTTTTTTACATCTTCGATAATTTGATCCTTTGTCTTTTCATTAATCAGCCCATTATTATTTTCGGAATGAAAACGGGTATAGTGCTGAATCCGTTCAGGAAGCTGACGGTAAACATCCTGCAGAATTAAATGCTGAAAACCAGGGGGAAGAGACTGATTGTTTTCCCTGGCAAACTGCTGTATAGCCTGGGGAAGATCCTGGTTCATAAAAGGCTGCATGGACTGCATGACATCATCAATGATTGGCTGAGGAGAGGGATTTCCCTGATTTAACGATTGGCCTGGAATGGATAATTGTTCTGAAGCAGACAGGCCATCAGGGGATAATCCAATATTCAGCGTTCCCTCAAGGGTTTCAATCTTCAGCTGATCGAAATGATATTCGATCTTTTCAATATTAGTTCCGGGAGTCTCCTGTAGTTCTTGAATTTTTTCTGCCATGGTTTGTAATTGCTTTTCCATGGATTGTATCTTTTTCCGCTGCTGATTGATGATGTTTTCAAGGGCATTGATATAATTTTTCCATTCATGATAATACATAAAGCCCTTCCCTCCTGAACATAGGCATTCGTCTAGTTTATCCTATGCCGACGGGTGAAAAATGTGATTATACAGAAGTAAGGGGGATAACTGGCTGATATTCTATTGGCTGCATGGGTTTCGCTTCTTCAGCTGGCTTGGTAAACCCGCCTGTATTATACAAATTGGAAAGGGCCTGTATGCTTCCGGAACTTCCGATTTGCAATACAGAGGAGTTTGTAACTGACTCTACTTTTAAAATATTAATGGATATGGTCTGATAAATGGTGTAATTCATTTTCTCCCCCCTCCTTACAGATTACCGATATTGGATGTATCGATGATGTCAGGATCAGGTACGTAGGTTACAGATGAGCCTAAGTTGACTCGAATTCCATCTCCTGTATTAAAGGAACCTCCCCCAGCATAGGTTTTGGCAGCACTGGTAGGGGCCATAGCATACGCATCACCAATATGAAAAATGCTGGAGGAAGAGACACTCAAAACTTTTACTGCTCCAACAAAGGCAGGCATATAACTTCCTCCTTCATATAGTTAATGTATGTTCTTTGGAAATTAGGTGTTCACCCTGTTCGTCATCCATTTAAAAATATTTTGTTTTTAGATGGGAGCTCAGCTACAATAAATGTAAGGAGGATATAGAAATGGAAAATCAACAGCCGATCAGTGAAGGGGAACGCCTGCCTTGGATAGATGCTGCCAGGGGATTTGCTCTGCTGGGAATATTAATGGTAAATATTCCGGCCTTTAATGCCCCTTACTTTCTCTATGGGGGTGAAGAGGTCTTCTGGACGGGGAAGGCGAACCGAGCTGTACAGATAATCGTCGATATCTTCTTTCAGGCCAGTTTCTATACATTGTTCTCCCTATTATTTGGCTTCGGTATGCAAATGATGAAAGAACGGCTTGAAGCGAAAGGGATGAAATGGCAATCCATTTTATTTCGAAGGCTAATGATTTTAATATTGTTTGGGATTTTCCATGCTTTTTTGCTGTGGCATGGTGATATATTGTTATCGTATGGAATCATCGGAATGCTGTTATTTTTCTTTTATCAGCGTAGTATGAACGTGCTATTTGGATGGATCGTAGGTCTGTTAGTGATTCCATCCGTTTTGCTTACGTTGCTGTTATATCAGGTAAAGGAAAACTTGTCAGGCTTTAACGATGCTGGCATTGAAGCTGCAAAGGAACATTACCGGTCCAACATCATGGAAGTCTGGTATCAGAATTATCAGGACTGGGTTTATGCTAATAGCGGAATGGGGTATTTGTTTTTAACTATTGCCCTTTTGCCGATGTTCTTATTTGGCGCTGCCTTTATGCGAAACAGGTGGCTCCATGATGTGGAAAAGCATCGATTGTTTTTGAAAAGGGTATGGGGAATAAGTCTCGCTGGTTTTATTTTGTTTAAAGCTGGTCCTTATCTTTTAAAAGACCATGCCTGGCTCGATTATTCGCAGGACCATCTCGGAGGTGCAGCTTCAAGTATATTTTATTTATTAACCATTACAATGCTTTACCAGAATGAATATAACAAAAAATGGTTGAAACCTTTCACATACATTGGTCGTCTATCTTTAACAAATTACATTATGCAATCTGTTATTAGTTTTTTCTTGTTTTATGGACCAGGTTTGGGGTTATATGGCACTGTGTCACCCCTTGAAAGCGTTGGCGTTGTGATTGGGATCTATTTTTTCCAGGTTTTGTTCAGCAAGTGGTGGCTGACCAGGTTTTATTTTGGCCCCCTTGAGTGGGTCTGGCGTTCCTTAACTTATAATAAGGTCCAATCTTTTAAAAGAAAGCAGGTTGTGTCATATGAATAGAAAACATGTGGAGCGGGAAGGAAAGAAATGGCTGGATGCAGGGATTATAACAGAAGAGCAGCTACAGCAAATAGTGGATCAATACCCTCATCGGCAGGGTAAATCTTCTTTGCTTTTAATATTTGCCGGGTTGTTTATCGGTCTGGGTTTTCTGAGTTTTATCGCATCCAATTGGTCCTATATTTCATCTGCCGGCAAGATGACGATTATCCTTGTATCCATGCTTGGATTCTATCTGGGCGGAGATTGGCTGTATCACAATCGTTCCAAAATGCTTGGGATCAGTTTTTATATCATAGGTTTATTAATCTTTGGATCAGGAATCTTTTTAGTAGGGCAGATGTATCACTACACCATTTATAGTTCCTTGCCTTTCGTGATCTGGACGCTGGCAGCATTTCTTCTTTATCTGGTTCGGCAGGAGAATTTGCTGCTTGTCATGGGATTTATTATTTTAACTGTGGGACAGGTATACAGTGCCATTAATTATTCTTCCTTTGGCTGGATATTATATGGCTTATTGCTGCTGGGATTTGGCTATTTTACGTATAAAAAAGAGAAGCAGCTGTTTGGCAGTTTGTTTGCTTTAAGTTTTGTCATTCAGTCACTGGTCTTGCTCCTGGTTGAACATTATGAATACATCTGGTACTTTCTGTTCTTGCTGCTGCTATATTTAGTCAGTGATTGGATCAGAAAGCCGTTCCTGATTCGGCCATTTCGAGTTGTGGCATTAATCAGCGCCTTTATCTTAAATGTTGTACATGTATTCGTTCTGGATAACGATTATGTTCTTTCAGGATTTGAAGGGGAATTGTGGTATTTGATTGCTTTTGTTCTCCTCACTGCGGCAGGAATCATTTATAAGTGGAAAGTAAAGGATTTGGATCATCTGGTTGATCTGGTTCTCTTCATCCCTGTCTTTTATCTGGATGAAATAGCGAGTTTTGCCTCGCTGATTCTCCTGTTTGCCTTTTCTGTCAGCTGGCTTGTAATCGGCTATCGTGACGAAGATCGTGAACGAATCAATATTGGTACGGCTACCTTTCTGATCAGTACAATTGTAGCATACATTCAACTGGCATGGGATTACATGGACAAATCCTTGTTTTTCTTCTTAGGCGGTGTGTTCTTATTTGCCTTAAGTTATTTCCTTGAAAAACGCCGACGAAAAATATCCCGCAATAAGAGGGGGGATCAGGAATGAAACGAGTTTTCTTTTATGTTGTGACAGGACTTCAGGCTTTGTTTTTAATTGCGATGTCCGTGTCCTTTTATATCATGGATGATTTCGGTGAAGTCATTCGTTTAGAAACCGCACCAATTGATCCTCCTGATTTGTTTTACGGTGATTATGTCAGTCTGCGATATGAAGAAGAACGAATTGAACCAGAGTATTGGTTTGGCTCAAAGGAAGTTGACCGGAATGAAAAAATTTATGTCCTGCTCATTCCCGATGAAGAGGGAATTTATCATGTTAAAGCTGCGTCTGACAAAAAGCTTGCGGAACATGATGATGGCATTGTCATTACCGCAAAATACCAGTATAAAGATTGGAATGGGGATCATCGGGTTTCCTTTGGCATTAACCGATTCTACGTCGAAGATAATACAGGCAGACAATACGAGGAAATACGGGATCAGCTTATTGTAACCGTAGTTGTTGTTCCATGGGGACAAAAGAAAATAGTTTCCCTGGAGCCAAAAAGCAGTTAAAACGATGAGAACCTAAAGATCACATCAAATAAAAGTCGATCAACACAAAAGGGGCTGCTCCAGATTCGGTAACTGGATCTGAAACAGCCCTTTGTTCATTTCCATTATAGTACTTCCCGGATGCGTTCCAGTGCCCAGTCCAGATCTTCTTTTTCGATGATTAATGGAGGGGCAAAACGGATCACATTCTCGTGTGTTTCTTTACATAATAGTCCTTTTTCTTTTAGTTCTTCACAATATTTCCGGGCAGGTTCATGGAGTTCTACTCCAATGAACAACCCTTTTCCCCTTACCTCTTTTATAATCGGGTTGTCAATATTTTCCAATTCATTTAAAAAGTATTCACCAAGTTCCAGTGAGCGCTCATGCAATTTTTCTTCTTCGATCACTTCTAATGCTGCAACTGAAACCGCACAAGCTAGCGGATTTCCGCCAAACGTCGATCCGTGAGATCCAGGATTGAAAACTCCTAAAATATCCTTATTCGCCACCACACAGGAAATTGGGAACACACCGCCTCCGAGGGCTTTTCCCAGAATCAGCATGTCTGGTTCTACGTCTTCCCATTCACAGGCAAACATTTTACCGCTTCTTCCCAATCCTGCCTGAATTTCATCTGCAATAAATAAAACATTGTTTTCGTTACAAACTTCGTAAGCCTCTTTCAGGAAACCTTCAGGCGGAATCACAATTCCTGCTTCACCCTGAATCGGTTCAAGGAGGAAGGCAGCTGTATTTTCCGTGATCGCTTCCTTGAGTGCTTCTACATCACCATAAGGAATCAGCTTAATTCCAGGAAGCATTGGTCCGAAACCGCGTTTGTATTCAGCTTCAGAGGATAATGAAACAGCAGTCATGGTGCGGCCATGGAAGTTTCCTTCACAGGCGATGATTTCTGCTTTGTTTTCTTCAACACCCTTTACATCATACGCCCAGCGCCGGGCGGCTTTAATGGCTGTTTCAACAGCCTCTGCTCCGGTATTCATTGGAAGCGCCATATCTTTGTTTGTCATTTTGCAGATCTTTTCATACCACGGACCAAGCTGGTCATTATGGAAGGCGCGGGATGTCAGGGTTACACGGTCAGCCTGATCTTTTAGCGCCTGAATAATTTTTGGATGGCGGTGCCCCTGGTTTACAGCAGAATAGGCACTTAACATATCCATGTATCGATTGCCTTCAGGATCCTCTACCCAAATTCCTTCCGCTTTTGAAATAACGATCGGAAGCGGCAGATAGTTTTTAGCACCATAGGCTTCTGTTTGTTCAATGATTTGCTCACTTCGATTTGTCATGAAATCCCCTCCAGTACTTTCAAATTCTTTCACACTGGTTCCATTATAACAGGTTTAGCGGATATTGTTGGAAAGTTGTTCATAAATTCTTTCGCATTACACAAAATGTCATGGTATGATGGAAACGACGATTGGAAAAGGAGGTAAATGGAATGACTCATTTACATATCACATCCTGGGTGCTTGCACTTCTATTATTCGCAGTTGTGCTTGTTTTATCAAACCAGGGGAAAGAAAAGCCTGCAAAAATCCTGCAAATGATTTTGCGCCTGGATTATCTTTTGATCCTATACTCTGGCGGAGATCTCTTTGCGAATTATTTAGGGACAGGCGGAGCAGTGTTTGGAGAAGTCATCGTAAAAACACTTGCCGGTCTATGGCTGATTGCGTCTATGGAGATGATTCCGATGAAAATGTCCAGAGGAGCATCAGCAACAGGCTGGTGGATTCAATGGGGAATTGCACTGGTGCTCGTCCTTGCACTTGGTTTTGGAAGATTGCCTTTAGGTGTACAATTGTTTTAAAAAGGAGGGCTGTCACTAGTAAGGTGGCAGCTTTTTCGTTCAGTGGAAAATGAAGAAAGGTTTTGCTGAAATGGTTGAACAATAGACGGACTGTTTTCTGAAAAAATAGATAAATAAAAAACTGCCAGCCTGAGACTGGCAGTTTTTTAAATGAGGGGGTTAGATTAGGGTGAAAACAATAGTACATAATCGAGTCATCAGTTTTGATAACAATGATCAATTACAATGATAATGAGAATTATTATCATTGTCAACAGTTTTTAAAAAAATGATTAATAACAAAGTATATGCTGTCCACTGGAAGTTGGCAGTGGAAAGAAATCAAGATCAAGATTCTGGCCGTAAATAGACTAGAATTTTTAAATGGATTTATTTTAAAATCAGTGACTCAAGTCCGTTGAGGTTTATGGTGTCAAGGCGACTGGTAATCAATCTTCCGGTCAGTAAATCCGTAAGAGTAGATTTCTTGAATTCAGGAGGTAATTTGAATTCTGTTCTTTCCTCGCTTGTATTAATAACTACCAGAATATGATCAGCTTTATTTTTCCTCGTATAAGCTACCCATTTTGTTTCTTCACTGTCAGACTCAATGAAAGATAAATCTCCTTCGTTGGCCAGTACAGGATATTTTTTTCGAAGGGCAATCAGGTGTTGAATATGGGTGAACAGCTCGTAATTTTGTTTTTCCTGATCCCATACCATACATTTGCGGCATCCCGGGTCCTGTCCGCCGGTCATGCCAAATTCATCGCCATAGTAAATACAGGGTGTTCCGATAAACGTCATCATGAGAGTATAAATCTGTTTCACCTTTTCTGCGTTTTCGCTGCATTCCGTTAAAATCCGGGGTGTATCATGGCTGCCAACTAAATTAAACAGTACCTGGTTCACATGATCAGGATACATAAATAAAACGGCGTTCATTTCAGCTGCAAATTGCTTAGGTGTTAAATTTCCCTTAGCAAAAAGGTTGATCATGTTTGTAGCGAACGGATAATTCATCACTCCATCAAACTGATCACCGCGGAGCCAGGGCATGGAATCATGCCAGATTTCCCCCAGGATATAAAGGTCAGGATTTATCGCCTTTACTTCTTTTCGAAAATTCCTCCAGAAGGTATGATCCACTTCATTTGCAACATCAAGACGCCAGCCGTCAATATCGAATTCCCGAACCCAGTAGCGTCCAACTTCCAGTAAATATTCTTTGACTTCTGGGTTTTCAGTATTCAGTTTAGGCATGGAATGAACAAAGGCAAAGGTATCATAGTTTGGCCGAGGTTCAAACTGTAAGGGAAATTCCCGAATATGGAACCAGTCTTTATATCGTGACCTTTCCCCATTTTTAAGCACATCCTGGAATGGTTCAAAATAATAACCGCTATGATTAAAAACCGCATCAAGCATGACCTTAATCCCGCGGTCATGGCAGGCTGAGATCAGGCGGTGCAGCGTATCCCTGTCACCAAACTGAGGATCGATCTCCATATAATCTATCGTGTCATACTTATGATTGGAATGAGCTTTGAAAATAGGGGTTAAGTAAATCCCGCTGATCCCGAGATCTTGTAAATGGTCAAGGCGCTGGATGATTCCTTGAAGATCCCCGCCAAAAAAATTTTCAGGTGTAGGGTCAGTGCTTCCCCAGGGAAGGGTTCCTTCCGGGTCATTTACAGGGTTTCCATTGGCAAAACGTTCTGGAAAAATCTGATACCAGACAGTGTTTTTTACCCACTCAGGAGGGGTGAAAATATCTGCGGGGTTTAAAAAAGGAAAACAAAAATAATAGGCAGGATCATTCAAAACCTCATCAAAAAATCCCTTTTCTCCAAAAAAGACGCACTCCTGTTGATCTTTCAGAAGAAACCCATATCTGAGTCTTCGGTTGGGAGGGACAATCTCTGTCTGCCAGTAATCAAACAGTGCATCACTTCCTTTTTTTCTTATTGCCTTTTCGTGACGAATCCAGTTTCCTTGTTCCCATTCGTAGGGGTCTCCATATATGAGTTTGACAGTATCAATATTATTTTTTTTGGTTCGAATACGAATGTGGACCTGTTGTTTAGTGCAAGCGTATGCATAATTGTCTTTTGGTCGGTGATAAACAGATTCGCGAGATATCATTTCCCCATCTCCCTTGATAATTTTTGATATTTTAAGGTTATTGCAGAGCGATGGATCTGTCAAATAATTATTAGAAAATTAAAAATTATTATTGAGTTTTTCACACATCGGTGTATAATATAAATAAATTATGCAACCGTTTTCATACCAGGGGCGTTGTCTTTTTTTAGCGAATTTTGTGCAATCGGTTGCACAAATAAATGAGGAGGGGTCAAAATGAAAAAAGGTCTTTCTTTTCTGTTTTTATTTGTTTTTTTGCTAGGTCTATTAGCTGCATGTGGTCCATCCAGGGATGCGTCCACCGATGAAGGGGAGGAAAATCAAAACACCACCCAGAGCAGTGAGGAACAACAGGCAGACAGCGAGGATGAGACTAATGCAGACAGCAGTAAGCCTGAAAAACTAGTCGTCTGGGTCAATGATGAAGAATCTCAAAAGCAGGCGCTCCAGGATATTTTTGCGAAATATGAAGAAGAAACTGGTATTCAGGTGGAAGCGGTTCCTATGAGTATGCTGGATCAGGTAGAAGCGTTATCACTGGACGGTCCTGCAGGCAGAGGTCCTGATATTTATTTTCAGCCCCATGACCGAATCGGTGATATCGTGCTTCGGGGGTTAGCAGAACCAATTGATTTAAGTGATGTTGAGGATCAATATGTAGAAACGGCTATTCATGCTGTCACTTATGACGGAAAAACATGGGGAGTTCCATCTGTGGTAGAAACCTATGGGGTATTCTATAACAAAGATTTGATAGATAAGGCACCTGAAACAGTGGATGAACTCATGAGTATTGCCGAAGAATATACGAACACTGCTAATGATGAGTATGGATTTCTGATGGAGGCCGCGAATTTTTATTTCGTCTATCCATTCTTTAAAACTTATGGCGGCTACGTGTTCAAAAAAGAGGATGGAGCTTATGATGTAGAAGACATTGGCCTTGCCAACGAAGGTGCAGTTCAGGGAGGAGAATTGATTCAGTCCTGGTTTACTAATGGATACATTCCAGTTGAGATCAATCCAGACATTATGAATGGGTTATTTACAGATGGTAAAGTGGCTGCAGTTCTTACCGGTCCATGGGCACTTGCGGATTATAAAAAAGAACTGGGCGATCGACTGGGAACCGCTATTTTACCAAAAATTGATGGTGAAGTGGCGCAGTCTTTCGTGGGTGTAAAATCATGGATGCTTTCACCATATTCAGAACATAAGAAATGGGCAGCAGATTTAATGAAATTTATGACCAACGAGGAGAACGCTAAACACTATTTTGAAATAGCAGGGGAAATGCCGGCGAACAACGCAGCTCTTAACAGTGAGACTTTACAAAATGATGAATTAATTAAAGCATTTGCAGAGCAGGTTCAGTATGGTGAGCCAATGCCATCTGCGCCAGAAATGCAGCAAGTTTGGGAGCCGATTAATAACGCACTATCGTTTATCGCAAATGGTGAGCCAGTGGAAACTACCCTTCAAGAAGCGGTGAAACTGATCAAAGAAAATATTGAAGCTTCCAAACAGTAATCAAAGAGTACCAATTTGTTGATGTTAAAAACTGTTTGTCCAGCGCCGTTCATTTATTATATGGCATAACAAAATGCCAATGATCAATCAGGGCTGATGATTACGGCTTTTCTGCGGGAGAAAGAATGGATCCTGCTATCAGCATTCGCAGCCCTGATTTGTTCATCACACCATCGACAAAGTTCAACAAAACCCGACAAGTGACAGGCACCTGTCGAATGAAAAGGGAGGGAATTCTGGTTGACTAAACAAGGGGGAGAGGTCAGCAAAGGAAAACATAGTCCTGTGTTTGCCATGATTTTATCCGCTATTCTGGCCGGGTTAGGTCAGATTTACAATAGAAGATATTTGAAAGGCATACTATTTATCGTTCTGGAAGTGTCATTTATGTTAACACTTGGACGATTCATTAATTATGGTTTATGGGGATTCAGGACCCTCGGTGTTACTCCAATGGAAGACCACTCTATTTTTCTGATTATCTATGGTCTAATCAGTCTTATTTTAGTAGTTTTTGCACTGGGTCTATATGTGTTGAACATATTGGATGCAAAAAGAAATGCTGAAAGGCTGAAAAATGGGGAGCCCAATCCGACATTTGGAGAAACCATCCGAAATATTTGGGACCGCGGGTTTCCGTATTTATTTATTACGCCAGGTCTTTTTATGTTAACCTTTATAGTTATTCTTCCTATTTTATTTACTGTGTCACTGGCATTTACAGATTATAACCAGTATAACTCACCGCCGGGAAATCTATTGAACTGGGTTGGTTTTGAAAACTTCAAAAAATTGGTCACGCTCGATACCTGGAGCCAGACGTTTTTTGATGTGTTTACCTGGACGATTGTGTGGACAGTTGTTGCCACAACAATGCAAATAGCTCTTGGATTATTTCTGGCGATTATGGCCAATGATCCAAGAATCAGATTTAAGAAACTCATTCGCACTGTACTCATTTTGCCGTGGGCCGTTCCTGCGTTTGTAACCATCCTCATTTTCTCTGCTATGTTTAATGGTGAGTTTGGAACCATCAATCGGGATATTTTATCCCTTTTCGGGCTGAAAATCCCCTGGATGCTGGATCCATTTTGGACTAAAATCGCCTTAATTATGATTCAAACCTGGCTGGGATTCCCTTTCGTATTTGCTCTGTTTACGGGTGTGCTTCAGAGTATATCGAAAGACTGGTATGAAGCAGCAGAAGTGGATGGGGGCAGCCGCTGGCAAAAATTTCGCTATATCACATTCCCGCATGTGATGTATGCGACAGCTCCTCTCCTGATTATGCAGTACGCGGGTAATTTTAATAACTTTAATATCATTTATTTGTTTAATGAAGGAGGCCCGCCAATACCAGGAAAGAGGGCGGGAGGAACGGATATTTTAATTTCCTGGGTGTATGATTTAACATTTGAAATCAATCAATATAATATGGCAGCGGCCATAACGATTATTCTCGGATTAATTGTAACGGGGTTTGCCTTTTATCAATTTAGAAAAACCCGTTCCTTCAAAGAGGAGGGGAACATTTAATGAGCCGGAAAACGAAATCACGTTTAGAAGTTGCAACCATTTATTTGGTAATCTTCGTGATGTTTGTCATTATTTTTTACCCTCTGCTATGGACCGTTGGAATGTCATTAAATCCAGGCACCAGTTTATATGCGGCCGAACTGTTTCCTGACAACTGGACGCTGGACCATTATAAATGGCTGTTTACTGATCCCGACAGCGATTATCTGATCTGGTATAAAAACAGCTTGATTGTGGCAGCTGCGAATGCTTTCTTTTCCGTTATTCTGACATCATTTGTGGCTTATGCCTTTTCCCGTTATCGTTTTATCGGCAGGAAATACGGGCTTTATGCCTTTTTGTTATTGCAGATGTTCCCTGCCATAATGGCCATGGTTGCGATTTATATTTTGTTAAATTTAATCGGATTACTCGATACGTTAACCGGGCTGATTTTAGTTTACATTGGAGGACAGATTCCTTTTAATGCCTGGCTGGTCAAGGGATATTTTGATACAATCCCGGGAGAATTAGACGATGCAGCCAGGATTGACGGAGCAGGACACTTCGGTGTGTTCTTCCGTATCATGCTTCCCCTGGCCAAACCGATTTTGGGCGTAGTGGCACTCTTTAATTTTATGGCTCCTTTTATGGATTTCCTTTTGCCGCGAATTGTCCTCCGGAGCCCTGAAAACTTTACGCTCGCCCTCGGGTTATTTAATTTTATCAATCAGCAATTTGCGAATAACTTTACAAGATTTGCAGCAGGCTCCATACTAATAGCGGTACCGATTGCAGTTGTGTATCTGCTGTCGCAAAGGTACTTAATCACAGGCCTTACTGCAGGAGGTACAAAAGGATAATCAGCAAGGAGGAGCAATAGTGAAAAAAGTACTCGTCATCGCCGCAGTTTTTTCATTAATTTTTTTATCGATTCAGCATGCGCCCATTTCCGCGGAGGAAATAGAAGGTCGAACATGGCAGGATGAAACCATTTATTTTATTATGGTTGATCGATTTAATAATGGAAATTTCAACAATGACTTTGAAGTCCATCCGGATGATCCCTATGCCTATCATGGCGGGGATTTAAAAGGAATTATTAAGAGGCTGGATGATCTTAAGGAACTTGGGTTTACCGCCATCTGGCTGACACCAATTATGGATAATGAGGAAAAAGGTTATCACGGCTACTGGATTTCGGACTTTCAAAATGTGGAGGAACATTTTGGAACATTAGAAGATGCGAAACGCCTTGTACAGGAAGCCCATAATCGGGATATCAAAGTAATCCTTGATTTTGTAGTGAATCACACCGGATACAATCATCCGTGGCTGAATGATCCAGAGAAAAAAGACTGGTTCCATCAAGAAGCTTCTATTTTAAGCAGCAATCAGGAAAATCTTGAAAAGGGATGGCTGGCAGGACTGCCTGATCTGGCTCAGGAAAATCCTGAAGTGGAACAATACTTGCTGGATACAGCTGAATTCTGGATTACTGAGCTCGGTATTGATGGTTTTCGTCTGGATACGGTAAAACATGTCCCAAAATCTTTCTGGGAAAAGTTTGTGGATCACGTAAAGAGTCTTGATCCTGATTTTTACTTATTGGGAGAAGTGTGGAGCAGTAACCCTAAATATATTGCAGAATATGAACAAACAGGCATTGATTCCTTTGTCAACTACCCGATGTATGAAACACTGGTCAATACATTTAAACATCCAGGCCAATCACTGGATGTGCTTTATACGGTCTGGAAGCGGAATGAAACGTTCCTCGAACGCCCTGAGCTTCTGGGGAATTTTATTGATAATCATGACAATAAACGATTCATTAGAATAGCAATTGAAAATCAGCAGCATCCAAGAACCCGGCTGAAACTCGCTTTAACTTATTTATACACAGCTCCGGGCATTCCAGTGATCTATCAGGGGACAGAAATCCCCATGGATGGTGGAGAAGATCCTGACAATCGCAGAATGGTCAACTTTGCCGCCCAGGATGAGGAAATTAGGAATCACATCAAGAGGCTGGGAGAACTTCGACAAACCAATCCCGCTTTGAGAAGGGGCGATTATGAACAGGTTATTCAGGATGGGGCTTTCAGTGTTTTTAAGCGCACATATCAAGACCAGACCATGTTTATTGCTATAAACAATGATACGGAACTAAAAGTTGCTTCCATTCCAGGTCTCCCAGACGGTCTTCAATTACAGGGACTTCTTCATGAGGATCTTGTAAAGCAAACCAATCAGGGTGAGTATAAAATTGCCATAAAGCCAGAAACATCTGAGATTTATCTCGTTGAACAGGAAGAAGGGATTAACTGGCTATTGCCAGGTTTAATTGTCGTTGTGTTTGGTGGCTTTGCCCTATTTGTCTTTTATGTTAGCCGAATGCAAAAGAAGGAGTAATAATTAACTGCACAGGAGGGACATCATGCTTGAAGATACGAGTTTTGCTATACATCCAGAAAAAGAAGGTCAAATCGGAAATACCTCGTTTCAGGACATTGGCCATTTCAATAGTTTTGAACAAACTGAGCGCGGGTATCGCTTTTATTGCCAGAAGGGTACAGTGGACATCATATTTTATCGGCCAGAAATCGTACGTGTCGTTATGCACCCACAGAATGCCTCTGAACTGGATGGTTCCCGGGCTGTTGTTGGAAAGCAGCAGCCAGTTGATGCAGCCATAACCCAAACTGAGGACAATATAAAGTTAGAATCCGAAAGACTGAGCATCATAATAGAAAAAAGACCTCTACGCATTCAAATATTCGATGACAAACAAACCCCGTTATTGATTGAAAAAGAGAGAGGAATGGGAATTAAAGCATCTGGAGAAGTGATTTGCTTTAAAGAAATGACACCAGACGATCATTTTTATGGTTTTGGAGAGAAGACCGGTTTTCTGGACAAACGGGGTGAAAAATATGAAATGTGGAATACCGATGTATATGCTCCCCACAACCCGGAAACGGATCCGTTGTATCAATCCATTCCTTTTTTTATGACGTTTCGAAATGGGCGTGCCCATGGATTATTTTTTGACAATACGCATAAAACTGTTTTTGATCTGAAAACTGATCAGGAACACTATTCATTTATGGCAGAGGGAGGACAGCTGGACTATTATGTTTTTGCTGGGCCCTCCCCTAAGGATGTATTGGAGCAGTATACCGATCTGACTGGCCGGATGCCCTTGCCCCCTAAATGGGCTCTCGGCTATCATCAGTCACGCTACAGCTATGAAACAGAACAAGAGGTCAGGGAACTGGCCAGAATGTTTCGTGAAAAGAAAATCCCTGTTGATGTGATTTATTTGGATATTCATTACATGGATGGGTACCGGGTATTCACGTTTGACCGGGAACGTTTTCCTGCACCGGAACAACTGATAGCTGATTTGAAAGAAGAGGGGATTCGTGTAGTTCCTATCGTGGACCCTGGTGTTAAAAAAGATCCGGAATACACGATTTATCAGGAAGGGATTTATGGAGATTATTTCTGTAAATATTTAGAAGGGGATGTTTATACTGGAGATGTCTGGCCAGGAGAAAGTGCTTTTCCAGACTTTACCGATGAAAAAGTCCGCAGATGGTGGGGTGAAAAGCATCAATTCTACCTAAAACACGGCATAGAGGGCATCTGGAATGATATGAATGAGCCAGCTGTCTTTAATGACACAAAGACAATGGATATAAAAGTTATGCACCGAAATGACGGAAAACCGGAGACTCACCGGGTATTGCATAACATTTACGGAATGATGATGGGGAAGGCAACCTATGAAGGGATGAAAAAAGGCTTAAAGGGTAAGCGTCCATTTTTGCTGACCAGAGCTGGATTTGCCGGTATTCAGCGTTATGCAGCTGTATGGACAGGGGATAACCGGAGCTTCTGGGAGCACCTGCAAATGTCTCTGCCAATGGTGATGAATCTGGGACTTTCAGGAGTTGCTTTTGCAGGGCCAGATGTAGGCGGCTTTGCCCATGACACGAATGGGGAACTGTTAACCCGCTGGATGCAGGTTGGTGCTTTTACCCCTTACTTCCGAAATCATTCTGCCAACGGTACAATACGCCAGGAACCCTGGTCCTTCGGAGAAGAGTATGAAAAAATCATGAAAAAATATATCGAACTTCGCTATCAATGGCTTCCCCAGCTCTATACTCTGTTTCGTCAGGCGAATCAGACTGGTGTTCCTGTCATGCGGCCATTATTTATGGAGTTTCCATATGATCCGAAAACATATCAGCTCCACGATCAATTTATGGTTGGAGATAATGTCATTGTGGCACCCATTCTTTCGCCGGGAGTCACGGACCGGGCCGTTTATCTGCCTGAAGGTGAGTGGGTAGACTATTTCAGCGGTCGGATTTATGAAGGAAAAAGGGTTCATCTCATTCATGCCGAATTAGATCATCTGCCTGTATTTGTGAGACGTGGTACAATAATAGCGAATGGTGATACAAAACAATCAACGATGGAAAAAGACACCCAAATGACGCTCCATGTTTATGCGAGTCAGCTGGGGGATTATCACTATACCTTCTATGATGACGATGGAGAAACTTTCGAATATGAACAGGGGAAATCACTTGACATTCATATCAAGCTGAACTGTACCAGTGAATACATTGAACTGGATTATGAGACGGTAAATCATAAATATCAGCCTTTATATGAAACTATAGAGGTTGTCGTTCATCATTTAGAAGATGGTCAAAAGGTAAAAATAAATGGGAAAACAATCGATCAAACTCAAGGTCAGGTAATTACTGACATTCCAATCCGGTGATAAATAGTAGGTGAGAAAATGGGAGTTACCATAAAAGATGTAGCGAAAAAAGCAAATGTAGCCCCATCAACCGTATCAAGGGTTCTGTCCAATAGTCCAAGGATCAGTGAGGATACGAAGAAACGGGTTCGCAAGGCTATGAAAGAGCTGGGCTATCATCCGAATGTCAACGCCAGAAGTCTGGCGATCCGGTCAGCCCAGGCTCTGGGACTGGTCATGCCCCATTCAGCCGATAAAGCTCTGCAAAACCCGTTCTTCCCTGAAGTGATGAGGGGGATCAGTTCCATTGCCCATGAACTCCATTACTCTTTAAATATATCTACCGGTGAATCGGAAGAAGAAATATTTGAGGGGATCCAGCGGATGATCCATGGTGGAAGGGTAGATGGATTAATTCTGCTTTATTCCCGTGTAGGTGATCGGGTCATGGAATTTTTAGTAAAAGAAAACTTTCCTTTTGTGGTCATTGGAAAACCCCACGAATATGAAACGGAAATTACCCATGTGGACAACGATAATATTCGTGCTGCAAAAGAAATTACCAATCATCTAATTGAATTAGGCCATCGAAATATCGCTTTTATTGGCGGCGGAACAGATCTGGTAGTGACACTGGATCGTTTAGCTGGATACCAGAGAGCTTTAAAAGAAGCGGATATCGAACTGAATGAACAATACCGGGTTCATACCGAATTTTTGCGTTCAGGAGGTCAAAGGGCTGTTGAACAGCTGTTTAAACTGGATCATCCGCCTACGGCAATCGTCATTGCCGATGATTTAATGAGTCTGGGCGTGATTACAATGCTTGAAGAATTCGGCTTACATGTACCTGATGATATATCGATCGTCAGTTTCAACAATGTCTATCTTTCTGAAATTTCACGCCCGCCCCTGACTACAGTAGATATTCAAATATATAATCTGGGAGCCCAGGCTGCCAGGTGCCTGATTGAAAAAGTAAAAAATAAAGATGAACCAGCCAAACGAATCATTATTCCCCATGAAATCATATACCGGCAATCTACCAAAAAAGCTCCTTCCTCTACATGAGGAAAGGAGTTTTATTTATGGCTGACTGGCGATGTGTGTCTGATCCCATAAAAATATGAACCATGAACAGGACGAACAAAAGGGCTAAAGAAATATTTGTGCCGTCAAAATTTAGACCCTCATGGTCGACTAAAACCGGCCACGTCCTGTGGCCAACGTCGACACTAGCACGCCCTGTGTGTCGCGGGATGAGCACGAGCCAAAAATCCAGAGAGACCGTGAAGAATGAGCGATTGAGGAAGCCATAGGCATGGCCCGCGGGAAGCGAAGTCTATTGATAAAATAAAGAGATCCGAACGATATTTTGTGAAATGAATATCGTTCGGATCTTTTATTGTTTTTGTCACTTTTTTCGTAGCCTCTTTCATATGTTACATATACACATCCTGATAGGCAGACACCGCACCCTGTTCATGGAGTTCTTTAAAGAGGCTATAGTAATCTTCAATGTGTAAATTTCCCCTTATATATTGCTGCTGACAAAAATCCAATAAATCGTTAACGGACTCTGGCTGCTGGTTTCGCTGGTTTACATATTCGCTTATTAATTGATTCACGGTCATGAGAACTCCTCCTTTGTCTATATGATTATGATGAAGTAAACAAGAAGTTGTCAGTATTGAGGATTTTTTTACAAGGAATTTAATGTTTGTTGTTGATATTGGATTTAAGCAAACAGAAAAAAAAAGATCCGAACTTATTCATGTAACGGTTGAATAAAGTTCGGATATGTCATTCCATTTTGTATTTTTGTACCAGACTCTTTTCGGTGATATACTTCGAATTTTGTTGGTTACATGTCTGTCAATCAGCATGTTCCTCATACTATAATCCGTATTTTTCCCAAATACCTTAACCTGTTAATATTCTGGTACAGGGCCTACATTCATTTTATTTATACGTATCATTCAAAAAGAACAGGGCGATGGTTCCTGGTCCGGCATGGGCGCCGATCGCAGCTCCAATAGTATGAATCAGAATTTCTTTAGGGTTAAATTTTTCCCGAATCATGCCAGCGAGCTTCTCGGCATGATCAGGATCGTCTCCATGGCTGATGGCAATGACCTGATTGTTAATGTCATCCCCTCTCTCCTCCATTATTTCCACCATTCGTTTCAATACTTTTTTCGATCCTCTAATTTTTTCCAGTGGGACAAGTTTTCCATCCTCCACGTGCAGAAGAGGTTTGATTTTTAATAAACTCCCCATAAATGCCTGGGTGCGGCTTACACGCCCGCCACGGTAAAGATATTCGAGGTCATCTACGGTGAAAATATGTTCCATATGAGAGGCATGATATTCAGCCATTTCCAGGATTTTTTCTCGTGATGCGCCATCTTTTGCAAGTTTGGCAGCTCTATGAGCAACCAGTCCATAGCCGAGAGAAGCGCATTTTGTATCGAACACATCAAGCTGGGCATCAGGGAATTCTTCTTTCACTTGCTGCTCGGCTATTTTTGCACTCTGGTATGTACCGGAAAGTTCGGAGGAAAAAGCCAGATAGACACAGGGCTCGCCTTTTTCGGCATACTTCTTAAAGACTTGAAAAAATGATTCAGGTGTGGCCTGTGCAGTTTTAGGTGCCGCACCATTTCGCATTTCCTGATACACCGTTTCAGATTCAATGGTTCGAGAGTCTTCATAGTCCTGTCCATTTAAGTGAACCAGAAGCGGAACCATATCAGCCTGGAACTCATCATAAAAACTTTTTGGCAAATCGCTGGCGGAATCAACAATAATATTGACGTTCATTTTTAACCCCCACTATAATAGTTCTAATGATTTGTTTTTAGTTTATAGTTCTAATATCATTCCGTCAATGATTATGGAAAAATATAGACTCAGGAGGATTTTATGTTTTTATTTGAAATCAAACGATTTTTAATCGTAATTATAGGTTCTTTTTTCAATGCCATTGCATTGAATTTGTTTTTAATTGAAGCGAATGTATATGCCAGCGGATTTGCAGGGCTGGCACAGCTTATATCCAGTTATTTTAAGGATTTTGTAGGGCTGAACATATCAACTGGTATTTTGCTTTTCCTTTTAAACATCCCTGTCATCATTCTCGGATGGAAAAAAGTCGGGAAGGGATTTACGATATACAGTCTGCTTTCCGTTTTGATGATGACATTTTTTTTATCGGTAATCCCTGTTCAGGCATGGTCCAGTGATATTATTCTAAACGCCGTTTTCGGCGGTGTAATCGGCGGAGTTGGTGTCGGCTTGACATTAAAATGGGGTGCTTCAACCGGTGGCCTTGATATTATCGCCATGATTTTATCCCGGATGAAAGATCGACCGGTGGGAAAATATTTTCTGATGTTTAATGCCGTAATCATTTTTATGGCCGGATGGTTATATGAACCCGAAAAATCCCTTTATACGATGGTTACCCTGTATGTTTCAACAAGAGTAATTGATGCGATTCATACCCGTCATGAAAAGCTTACTGCCATGGTTGTTACATCAAGGGCCGACGAAATGATTAAGGTGGTTCAAAAACGAATGCTCAGGGGAGTTACATCTGTCCCGGCCCAGGGCGGGTTTACCAGACGGGATAAGAACATGCTGTTTATCGTCATTACCAGGTATGAATTGTATGATTTGGAGAAAATTATAAAAGAAATTGACCCACATGCCTTTACCAATATTGTGCAGACAACGGGAATTTTTGGATTCTTCCGAAGAGATGACGCAAAGGTGTAACTTAAAATATTTCGGGGCGTCTATAAAAATGAAAGAAAGACAAATAGAAAAAGGATGTGTGAAACAATGAAAAAGTTACTCTTTCCATTAGTAGCTGCTTTACTTTTCATCATGGCAGCCTGCGGGACTGATAATGCGTCTAATGGTGATGGAGGCAACCAGGGGGGCAATGATGATCAAACTCAGCATCAGACGGATCAGAACGATAATGGGGATGATCAGGTGACAGATGAGCCAGAAGATTTAACCGATGAAGAAATTCAAGCTTTAATTGAACAACTGGATTTTTATGTTTCTGTTAAGCCGGAAAAGGATCAAACTACCTTCACAATGGAACTGCTGAATACAGGAGAAGAGACCATTGAATTAGGCTTTTCTTCTGGTCAACAGTATGAAATTGTAGTAACAGATCCGGAATCAGGAGACGAAATTTACCGGTATTCAAAAGGTAAAGCCTTTACAGAAGCTTTTGTTTACAAGCCAGTTGAACCAGGAGAAGCACTTTCCTGGACAGAAACATGGGCGTATGAAGGGGATATAGAACCTGGTTCCTATCAGGCGGAAGTGACTTTGCTGCCTGCACAGATTAACAAACAAGTGATCGATGCCAAACCGTTCGTCAAAGACTTTACTTTTGCCATTCCAGATGAGGCAGAATCAACGGCTTTTCGTAATGTTGAAGTAGAAGGGACCAATGGAAAGTATAAGGTAACAGGTGAAGCCAGGGTATTTGAAGGTGTCTTTATGTACAACGTAGAAGATGGACATCAGCTTCTTGTAGAAGATACTCCTGTACAGGTGGGAGAAGGAGCACCGAGCTGGTCTGAATTTGAAATCGAGATTGACATTCCTGAAGATCAGCTGCCTGTGAATGGAACCTTAACCCTTGTCCTGTATGAAGGAAGTGCAAAAGACGGCACACCGACCAATCAGGTTTACGTTTCTCTTGAACAAATTATTCAATAATGAAGAAGCAGAAAATATAGGCTGGACAAAATTGAAATGATCATGACATATCCGAACTGTATTCACTCGTTGCATGAATCGGTTCGGATATTTTTTTTTAATGTTTTTGAAAACCCCTGGCTATGCCAGGGGTTCCGGAAAGCTTTTAGCGTGGGATAAAAAAAGCCTCACTTCATGGTAAGATATAGTAGGTTTCCCGACCACTGCATCTTACCAGAGAAGGAGGCATGTCCAATGAAGGACAAGAATAGTTTAGCACACACAACATGGAATTGTAAGTATCACATTGTATTTGCACCAAAGTACAGAAGACAAATTATTTATGGTAAGTATAAAAAGAGTATAGGGCAAATTATCAGAGCTCTATGTGAACGGAAAGGCGTAACGATTCACGAGGCAAATGCTTGTTCTGATCATATTCATATGTTAGTAAGTATTCCACCAAAGTTAAGTGTATCTCAATTTATGGGCTATTTAAAAGGGAAAAGTAGCCTTATGATATTCGATCGTCATGCCAATCTAAAATACAGATACGGGAATCGAAAATTTTGGTGTAGAGGATTTTATGTGGATACAGTGGGACGAAATAAAAAGAAAATTCAGGAATATATTCGGAATCAGCTTAAAGAAGACTATATGAGTGATCAACTCACACTATTTGAAGAGTACGATCCGTTTACAGGGCAAAAAAATAAGAAGAATTAAGAGATTCTTTAAGAAACAGTGGGTAAATGTGGTGCAAGAGGGAAACCCTTTCGGTGGGCCTTTTAGGCCGAGGCCGGTAATAGAGGCTTCTAGCCGCAGAGCAAACCACCAGTTCACACTGGTGGTTTTGTTTCTGTCAAAATGCTTTGCTTTCCGGGGTCTTCCACTTTTCTTTATGGCTGATTAACAAAATGATCTTTCTAAAAAAGAAACGTTTCCCATTCCAAAACGACCAACTATAATAAAAGCGGGATGTGAAGTGAAAGTGAGGAATATGAACTTTCTGGTTTTCGTTTTGATGGTGGTTACCCTTTCATCATGTGGAAAAATTGATCGAGGAGCTGATGAGAATCAGAAGTTGGATTTTGGATACGCATCTTCTGAGGAAATCAAGCATCATTTAAAGATCCATGAACTGGGGCCGAAGGAAATAAAGGGAGGTCCCATTAAATTTTTTGTTAAACCAGAACCATCAGAAGCTCGTCCGATCATCGTAAAACCAGAAAAAACAATTAGGGTGATCAACTTACCGGTTAAAGAAAAAACGGACAGTAAAGACATTGAACCCCTTATCAGGCAGCTGAAATTTACTGCAGCTGCTAGTACAAAAAACCATCAAACATATTTCGAAATGGAAATCAAAAACACTGGTAATGAAGTAATAGAACTTGAATACGGTTCTTCCCAGAAATTTGATATAATCGTTTCAGGTTCTGATACAGGTAAAAAGCTATATCATTTCTCGCAGGACCGTGTTTTTCTTACGGTCATAACCCATGAGATGATCAGCCCGGGGGAAACCATTACATGGCGTGATACGTGGCCCCACCCGGAACTTTTAGAGTCTGGAAATTATGAAGTAACGATGATGTTAACACCGGGAAAAATAAACCAGCAGCGGATTCTCAATACCCCATTTGTTAAACAGACAACTATTTCCATACCCTGAAAAAGGAGACCTGCAGAATTCCTGACATTCTGCAGGTTTATTTATGGTTCAACGTTTTGTTGCCCTATATAAATATTCTGTAATAAAATAACAGTATCATTTTTTTCAGGAGGAAAGTGATGACCGTTTATTGTAAACTTGTTCGTGACCGTATACCAGATATCATTAAAAAATCAGGAAAGCAACTAAAGACGAAAGTATTGGATGAACATGAATTTGAAGCTGAACTTAAAAAGAAAGCACAAGAAGAACTTCAGGAGTATTTTGCAGCAACAAATGATAAAGAATCGCTGGAGGAACTGGCTGATTTGCTGGAAATCATCCGCACACTTGCAAGGCTACATGGAGCATCAATGGCTAAATTAGAGCAAATAAGGAAAAATAAAGAGTTAGAGAGGGGAGGGTTTCAGGATAGAATTTTCTTGATGGAAGTGGAAGAATAGCGTATGTAACATTCAGCTTTCAACCAAAAATTTAAACTGTGTGTTGACCCTCCTGTTAGGGGAGCCTCTAAAATGAATGTGTAAGTCAATATAGAACCCGGGGGATTTACAGCATGTACAGAATGCGGGAAAGAATTGCGAATTATGATGAATTTTTTAAAATCTATCCAAAAATGGGAAGACAGATGAAGGAGCAGAATGTTACATGTGCAACGCCGGAATATTGCTTTACGATCTATCATGACGGAGAGTATAAAGAATCGGATATCGACGTTGAAATTTGCGAGGTTGTAACAGACTTTGGAACGGACACAGAGGATATGACCTTTAAAAAGGTTCCTGCAGTAGTAAAAGGCGGCATGGGTTATTCATAGAGGCCCTTATTCAAAAATCGGGAATGCATATGCTGCGGTGATGAAGTGGATTGAAGAAAATGGGTATGAAATGGCTGGTTTGCCGAGAGAATCATATATAGATGGCATCTGGAATAAAGAAGATCCTGAAGATTGGTTAACAGAGGTGCAAGTACCAATAAAATAATTTTGATCATAAAAAAACTACCTGCCCTGAGTATGTATGAAAAAGGCAGGTAGTTTTTCATGTATGTGGTGATTAATATCCGTGATTTTTGAACACTTCTTCTACTTTTGGGATCAAGTCATCCCATTCTGCATCCATACGCTTGTTGACAGTTATAAAATTCTGGTATCCAAAAACATTGTCAACACCATCAAGTTCCATTAAATCATTCAAAATGGCATGTTCACTAGTTTGACCCGGCATAACAGAGATGCTCCCATCTCCTTCAAAGATAGCCCGGCCAGCTGTGAATTTCATAGCATTTGGATTTGGTGTCGATTCTGCAATCACACCCATAATTATCCCTCCCTCATTCTCTTATATATTAGCATGAAAAGCAAAAGAGTTAAAAGCCCCTATGATGAACGATTATGTACGTTCAAAAAATAATTTTTGCAGTTTCCGTGTGACGGGCCCGGGTTCTCCATTCCCAACCGTTATGTCATCAATGGCTGTAATAGGCATGACTTCAGCAGTTGTGGAAGTAATAAATGCCTCGTCGAGCTGTTTTACATCATTTAGAGTCAATACTTTTTCTTCATAAGGGAACTGGTTTTCCTGACAAATATTCAGGACCGCACGGCGGGTAATTCCGTTTAAAATGTATGGATTAGCGGGATGTGTATAAATAACGCCATTTTTTACACCAAAAAAGTTAGAAGATGACCCTTCAGTAATATGGTTCTCATTTCGGTAGAACAGGCTTTCAAAGCAGCCTTTCTCCTTCGCTTTTTGTTTTGCCATCGCGTTCCAGAGCAGATTCAGACTTTTGATATCACATCGAAGCCAGCGCATATCCTCCACAAGTGTCATCTGAACGCCATTTTCCTGGGCTTCAACTGGTCTTTTGACAGGGATCGGATAAGCTGTAAACACTGGATTTGGCTGGTCAGGGAAACTGTGGTTGCGTGGAGCCGCTCCCCTTGTAATTTGCATGTATACTGCACCATCAGTGACATCATTTTTCTTCATTATTTCTTTTAATTTTTCTGCTACCCTTTGTTCTTTTACATCATAAGAAATGCCAATTTCCTTTAGACTATTTTGGAGCCGTTCCAGGTGTTCCGGCAGCATGAAAAAGGCCCCATTGTACATGCGTACTACTTCATAAACACCATCCCCAAATTGATAGCCCCGGTCTTCCATGTCTACAACAGCTTTATCTCTTCTGATCAGTTGATCGTTTACCCAAACATACATATGCTTTTCTCCTCTCCATTGCCAGGGGAATTCTTTTTCATACATATTATCCCTCTTCCAAAAGGATGTAAAGAGGCTCACCAAAAAATAAGAAAAGCCTTCGACAAAACTTAACAAAAACCGACAAGTGACAGGCACCTGTCGAATGGCAGAAAAAGCGGACAGGGGCACTCTACTATGAGTGCCCCTGTCCTGTCTGGATTGTTACTTCAGATGGTTTTCGATTTGCTGTTCCAGTTGCTGTAATTGTTCCTGCTCTTCAGGAGTAGATTCTTGATAGGCGGACTGGATGACATTACGAGCAACTGCTATTTGCCGTTCCCGTTCCTGGTCTGTGGCTTGTCCCATATTGGTTAATCGATTAACTGCCTCACGGGCTTGTTCAATCATACGGTTGGCCATCTTAAAATCCCCCTAACGTATGCTGATCGGCTTCTTCCCTTTTCCGTTCTGCATCCGTAAACCGTTCACGATAAGGGAACCGTTCAGCGTGTTTCCGAACAGCTTTTGTACTTTCCGATACAAAGCGCTTTGATTTGCTACGCTTGCTCAAGGCAAGATCCCCCCAACTTAAAAACCTGAACGCTTTAACAGCGTTCAGGTTTATTTTGTGCAAGAAAGCATTTATCATACACTTAATATCCGGTTTTCTGACGAACCGATGGGTGGATATTTAAATATTGCTCTAAGAAAATGGCAATTCCATCTTCTTCGTTGGATTTTGTTACATAGTTGGCAAGCGTTTTTAATTGATCAATTCCATTTTCCATTGCCACTCCAACACCAGCATAGTCAATCATTTCAAGATCGTTATCTTCATCACCAAAGGCAATAATTCTTTCCTTAGGGATATGATAATAATGGGCAATTTTGTTCAAACCGACTGCTTTATTCAGACCAGACCGGACAATTTCTATAACATTCCAGGGAGCACCCCATTTGCGGTGTTCAATAACCGAAGCATGGCGATGATGTAATGTCTGTCTCAACTCTTCTACATTTTCTTCATAAGGGTATATCAGAAGAGAAGTTGGATCTTCTGTCAAATGATTCCGCAAGCTGCCAACTGTAATCGGATGATTATCCACATCAGCATGGAACAATTCCAGAACTTCCTGATCAAATTTATCTATATAAATGTCATCTTTTATTTCCGCAATGATGTTGTGAACACCAAATTCATAACAAGTATGAATAATTTCTATGGCTGTGCGAATGGGCATTGGTGAATGGATAACATCCCAGCGATGATCTTTTGGATGATGGATTAAGGCTCCGTTCATATTGACCATTGGGGTATTCAGCCCTAATTCTGTATAATACTCGATACTGGCCCGGTGGGGTCTCCCGGTGGCAATCACCACTATATGTCCTTGCTCAATGACCTGCAACAGGGTGTTTTTTGTACGCGGGGAGATGTTTTTCTCATCTGTCAACAATGTTCCGTCTAAGTCAAGTGCGATTAAATGTTTTTCCATAAAGTCTCACCTCATTATTTCTTAATAGTTTAGCGGGGAAGGAAGAAGATGTAAAGGGTTTAAGGCTTTCTCTATTGAAAAAATTTTTTGAAAAAAATCATATGATCAAATGTAAGCGTTTATGCATATCAATTGAACACATTTATTTAAAAAAATTTGATAAAATTTTATTTCTGTAAAAGTCCGATTGTCTTTAATGATTGGTATTCATTCCAAAATTTTGATAATATTAGTTTTATCTAACGTTTCATTTTTTCTGGTCTTGATTATGATTTCGAAAAACTGAACAGCTTAAACAAGAAAAATAAAAAGGCAGGGTAAACCATGATTGTTGTTGAACGTATTTCCATTGAAGATATCCCAGTTCTCGCTGTATCAGAGGAAAAGCTGAAGAATAAACCTCTTCCTGTTTTAACTTATATTCACGGCTTCACAAGTTCAAAGGAATTTAATCTCCCCTTCGCTTACTTAATGGCATCCAGAGGTTACCGGGTACTGCTTCCAGATTGTTTGCATCACGGGGAGCGTGATCAGGGAATATCCAGTGATGAACTGCAATTAAATTTCTGGAATGTGGTGAAGCAAAATCTGGAGGACCTTCAAAAAATTAAAGAAGAAGCAGAAAAGAGGGACTGGATAAAGGATAAACGTTTTGGCCTGGCTGGTACAAGTATGGGAGGCATTACAACGAGTGCAGCTCTAACTCAGTTTGAATGGATTAAAGCATCAGCGGTGCTGATGGGTTCACCTAAACTGACAGACATGGCTCATTTGTTGATCAGGCAGGCTGAGGAAAGCGGTTTTGACCTTCGTTTCACAGCGGAAGGATTGAATCAGGAAATCAAACAATTAGAAGCCATCGACCTCTCCCTTCATAAAGAGGTATTGAATGAACGTCCGTTGTTTTTCTGGCATGGGGATCAGGACCCTGTCGTTCCATTTGAACATTCTTACTCCTTTTATAATGAAGTGATCAGCGAATATAAAGATCCGGAAAAAATTAGATTTTTGCGTGAACCTGGCCGGGGTCACAAAGTAAGCCGTTTTGCTGTAATGGAAACGGTAAAATGGTTCGAAATGCATTTGTGATGGTTCAGCCATAATAGATGGTTTAAAAAACATCCCATTTATGGTTATAATAAAAATAGCATTGGGAAGAAGGAGGATTGAAATATATGGATAAAGCACTTGAAGATAATATCATGGGTGCTCTTGAGAATGTAATTGATCCTGAACTTGGGATTGATATAGTCAACCTGGGACTCGTTTACGGAGTAGAACTGGATGAGAAGGGGACATGTACGGTAAACATGACATTGACCGCAATGGGCTGCCCGTTAGCTGCTACTATTGAACAGGATGTGAAACGTGCAGTTTCCGATATTCCTGAAGTAAACGAAGTGAATGTGAATATTGTATGGAATCCGCCGTGGACCAAAGACCGTATGTCCAGATATGCTAAAATTGCACTTGGAATTCCAGATTGATCATAAAAAAACAGCCCACTGAAACGGGCTGTTTTTTTATGAACTTTTACAAAAAGAGTAAAATGAGTCCCCCTGCAGCAAAACAGTAGAAGGCAAAGTATTTTAAATTTCCTCTTCGCATAATATTCATGAACCATAATAGAGCATAGTATGATGCCACAATTGAACCTGCAAATGCAAAAATATAAGGAATCAGGAGAGCATCAAATTGCTGATCATCCATTAAATCGGTAACCGAAAAGATCATGGTTCCGATACTGACAGGGATATATAATAGGAAAGAAAAACGCAAGGCTGTTTCCTGTTTCATTCCTAAAAGCATAGCCGCAACAATCGTAGCCCCTGACCGGCTGATACCCGGCATCAATGCCACTGCCTGGGCAAGTCCCACAATAACGGCATCTTTCACTGTTAAATCCCCATCCTGTTTTCTCCCGCGCAAATTGCGGATAATCCACAGGGCAATTCCCGTAATGATTAAAGTTGTCCCAATCATTTGAATATCTTCACTGAAAAATGACTCAATAGCATCATCAAAAAGGACACCGATCACTCCTGCTGGAACAGTAGCTATGATTAAAAAGAAGACAAACTTAAAATCAGACTGACCGTTTTGGTCACGGTGAAATATATACTGCAGACTGTTTACTGTTAACCGGTAAAGATCTTTTCGGTAGATGATTAGTACTGCTACCAGTGAACCGAAATTTACAAATCCTTCAAAGGCAATTCCTACATCATCAATCTCCATTAAGTGCCGAACAATCATCAGGTGCCCACTTGAGGATATGGGGATGGGTTCGGTGAAGCCTTGAAAAACCCCTAAAAATAAATATTTTAGCAAAGTCCAGAGTTCATTCATGGTTTACCTCCATTAGTCATAATTTGATTCGCACGAGCACAGGTCAATCACCTATTGAATAAATTAGTATGGAGAAGGAGGGGAAAAGATGCACAAAATTCAATCACATCAGGAAGCATATACTCTCTGTCAAAGATATATGAATCAGTATGTATTATTAGAAACCGTTCATGGTGAAAAAATTGATGGAATCATTGTTGGTGTGGATACCGACAATGTGTATTTGGATGTTCCAATCAAAGACCAGGCCCAGACACTCCGCGACGGACAAGAACGATTTTGGGGCTGGGGCCCCTGGGGATTTCCATTTTCCCCATATGGGTATGGATTTAGCCGCATGATTTTACCACTGACACTTCTAGCAGCGTTAAGTCTGCCTTATTTCTGGTAATGATCCATAAAAAAAGGGGCTGTCTGTCTGTTTACAGGTACCCCGGATAAAACAGATATTAATGGGCACGCACATACGTATGAGCGTGCCCGGACTATAGAAAAACTATCCTAAAAATTAAGATGCGTCATCTTCTTTTAGAATACCATCACCTAATACTGCAGCTGCAATGGTAAACGACACAGTCAAAACTGCTACAAGGGTAAAGTCAAAATGAGTTCCGTTCATATTCCCGATCACATAAACAACCATGCTGCTCAGCAGGAAGCTCCATATAATTGTCCAAATTAGCTTCATGTATGTCACCTCATTCATGTCCATTCTCTTCAAATAGTTTACCAGAGGCAGCTAAAAAAATAAAGCAAAACTTGCCTGTACGTTTATTCAGAAATTTTAGCATGACTTCTTTCATTCTAGAAAAGCTTGAAAGTAATTCATGGATTGGGAGGATCCTTTATGAAAGTATTGATTATTGACTGTTTTCACTGGCTTGGCTTTCACCTCACAACCAAATATTTAGACGAAGGGTTTTCAGTAACAGGGGTAGACACTCTTATGGAGCCCAGACGGGAATTTTTATGTGATTTTGTTGGAAGAAATGCAAATTTCATACTGCAAGAAGATTTAAAGAAATTGAATGAGCCTTCCAGTTTTTCGCTGATGTATAGCTTTTCCGAAAGTACACAATTTCTAAGCCATAAACAGCAGAAAGGGAAAAGGATTCGGATCTTTGAAAAAGAAAGTCGTCTTGTATTTGAAGACGACACGTCCTTTCAAGGGAAAACCATCTTTGCTCCTCATGTTATTGGACCATGGATGGAGCAGTCTGAATTTGCAAGGAAATCTACCTTTGATAATGTGTTGTATGTAGAGGATTTTGTCAATTGGCTCTTTCAAGAAAAGTGGAATGATCTGGACAATACATTCATTGATTTGCGTAAAGACATGGACCAGAAAACAATGAACACATCTATTCCTTCTGAACAGGCAATCCAAAAAGTGCAAGAACATATTGATAAATTCACAGCCTATTATCGATTGTAATTTACGTATGAAGGGACAACTAGTACAATAGTAGGTAAGCGGCAGGATATTCCCCCTGAATAGGAGTGCTCGATTTTGAAACATTTGATAGTTACACTCGTTCTCATCCTTCTCTTTATATCAGGATGCTCCAGCATACATAAAGAAAATCAAGAAAAACATATTGGAATGCTGGTCGAAAGCACAATCAATGACCTTACCTGGGGTCAAAAAGGATATATGGGATTATTGCGCATTAAGGACGAATTAAATACAGAGGTATTTTTTGAAGAACAGGTCCGTACTCAGCTGGATGTGAATAAAGAGGTTGAGAACTTTACGAATAAAGATGTCGGTCTTATTTTTGGACATGGGAGTATATATGGAAGGTATTTTTTGAACCTTCATAAGCAATACCCCGAAACCCACTTTGTTTATTTTAACGGTCATCAATATGGAAACAATATAACCAGTTTAAACTTTAATTCCCATCCAATGGGATTTTTTGCAGGTATGACCGCAGCAGAAATGACTGAAACTGGACACGTCGGTGTCATTGCCGCCTATGAATGGCAGCCGGAAGTCGGAGGTTTTTATGAAGGAGCAAAATATGTCAATCCCAACATTGAAGTACACTTCCAATATGTATACGACTGGAATGACAAAAAAAGAGCACTCGAATTGTACGAAAACATGAAGAGAAAACAAGTCGATGTATTTTATCCGGCAGGTGATGGGTATAGTGTACCTGTTATTCAACAGATTGAACGGGACAACCTTTATGCCATCGGATTTGTAACCGACCAGATTGAAATGGCACCAGAAACCGTCTTAACGAGTACGGTTCAGCATGTTGACAGGCTATATGTTTTAGCTGCCAGAATGTTTTTGGAAGGGAACTTGCCATCAGGGATCTTAAGTTTTGATTTTAAAGACGGTGTCATCAGCCTGGGGAGATTCAGTGAAGTGGTACCGGAGATAACAAAAACAAGAATACAAACTGCTGTAGAACGCTATATTGAAACTGGGCGTTTGCCTAATGAATAGTAAAGAAGTTTTACGGATTAGAAGGAGACTAAAGGAAGAGGTCTCCTTTTTTTATACAAACTATTTTCTTAGTTGAACGCAGCATCCATCACTAGCAGCCGGAAGGATTAGTCAAATGCCGGTTTTCATTCCATTGTTGCAAGTTTAAATAGAATACATTAAAATTAATACCAGGTCATAATAATTGATAATAAACAAACCAATAAGGGGTTGAAAATATATGAATGCAGGCATTATTGGTACGGGGCATTATGTACCGGAAAACGTGCTCACCAATAAAGAATTGGAAAAAATGGTGGATACGAGTGATGAATGGATTCGGACCCGTACGGGAATTGAAGAACGGCGGATAGCCGAAGATGACATGGATACTTCTGATATGGCATTGCTGGCAGCAAACAAAGCACTGGATAATGCCGGAATCAGTGCTGAAGATCTAGATATGATTCTGGTTGCTACCGTAACACCAGATCAGCCATTTCCGTCAGTAGCCTGTATGCTGCAGGACCAATTAGGGGCTAAAAAAGCAGCTGCGATGGATGTCAGTGCAGCCTGCTCCGGATTTATGTATGGTCTTGTGACAGCCAAACAATTTATTGAAGGCGGCAGCTACCGGCATGTGCTGGTGGTTGGTGTAGAAAAGTTATCCAAAATTGTAGACTGGGAAGACCGTAATACCTGTGTATTATTCGGTGATGGAGCAGGTGCTGCTGTAGTTGGGCCTGTACAAGAAGGCAAAGGCATATTATCATTTGAGTTGGGTGCAGATGGAAGCGGCGGAAAACACTTATATCAAGATGAATATGTCGTCATGAATGGACGCGAAGTATTCAAGTTTGCCGTCCGTCAAATGGGAGAATCTGCTGTTAATGTTATTGATAAAATCGGTTTGAAAAAAGAGGATGTCGACTACTTAATTCCTCATCAGGCGAATATACGAATTATGGAAGTGGCCAGGGAACGGCTTGGCATTGACAGAGAAAAGATGTCTATGTCTGTTCATAAATATGGAAATACTTCGGCGGCTTCTATTCCAATTGCATTGTCAGAAGATGTAGAAAATGGCAAAATAAAAGACGGAGATTTAGTAGTTTTAGTAGGTTTTGGAGGAGGATTAACCTGGGGGGCGGTTGCGCTCCGATGGGGAAAATAAGGAAGGAGGAAATTAATAATGGATAAACGACGTGTAGTAGTTACCGGAATGGGTGCGGTTACGCCAGTTGGTAACGACGTAAACTCTATGTGGGAAAGCTTGATTCAAGGTGAATCTGGAATTGATAAAGTAACAAGGGTAAATCCTGATGATTTTCCTGCCAAAGTTGCTGCAGAAGTGAAAGACTTTGATCCTACTTTATACATGGATAAACGCGAAGTTAGGAAAATGGACTTGTTCACTCAATATGCAATGGCTGCGGCAAAAATGGCTGTAGAAGATGCCGGGCTGGAAATTACAGAAGAAATTGCACCAAGAACCGGTGTATGGATTGGGTCAGGAATTGGTGGAATGAGTACGTATGAAGAACAATTCCACAAATTTACCCAAAAAGGGTATAGGAGAGTCAGTCCATTCTTTGTTCCGATGATGATCCCGGACATGGCTGCAGGACAGGTATCCATTGCCCTCGGCGCAAAGGGGATTAACTCCTGTACGGTAACTGCCTGTTCTTCGGGAGCAAATTCTATTGGAGATGCCTTTAAGGTGATTCAGCGCGGGGATGCTGACATCATGATTACAGGCGGAACAGAGGCACCACTTACAAACATGGCTTTTGCCGGATTTTCTTCAGCCAGGGCCTTATCCTTTAATGAAGATCCGAAAACGGCAAGCCGTCCATTTGATAAAAATCGCGATGGTTTCGTAATGGGAGAAGGATCTGGAATACTTGTACTGGAATCTCTGGAATCTGCGAAAAAACGCGGAGCTAAGATCTATGCAGAAATCGTTGGCTATGGAGCAACAGGGGATGCCTATCACATCACTCAGCCTGCTCCGGGTGGTGAAGGAGCTGCCCGTGCCATGAAACAGGCAGTGGATGATTCAGGGTTAAAACCTGAAGATATCCAATACATTAATGCACATGGTACAAGTACAGAATATAATGATCCGTATGAAACGAATGCTATTAAACAGGTATTTGGAGATCATGCGTATAAATTGGCAGTAAGTTCTACGAAATCTATGACAGGTCACTTGCTTGGTGCAGCTGGTGCCATTGAAGCGATTATTTCTGTGAAAACTATTTTAACCGGTATACTTCCGCCAACGATTAATTATGAAACCGAAGACCCAGACTGTGACCTTGATTATGTACCAAACAAAAGCCGTGAAGCCGATGTTAAAGCTGTCATGTCCAACTCTCTGGGATTCGGCGGCCACAATGCAGCACTTCTTTTCAAAAAATTTGAGGTCTAATTTATTGTATTTAAAAAAAAGATGCCCGGTTTTGTTCCGGGCTCCTTTTTAACCTGAAGGAGCATAAAACAAACTAAATCGCATGTCATTCACCACGGATTGACATGCGATTTTTCTTTTTCATAACATATTTTTTATAGGATGTTTTAGTGCGTGCCCATGGAAAGCAAAGCATGTTGAAAAGAAAAGCGGAAGCGCCCCGCTTAGCCCCGAAAACGGCTGGAGGGCCACCGAGGAGGCTGTCGCCGCCGCAGGGGGACCGAAGCCGCTCGAGGGGCTGGGCGCAGAAGCTAGACAACCCTTTTCTCAATTGTAATAGCCTCAAATGTTATATTTTTTATCTTTTCAGAGAAAAATACCCGAACCTATTCAAGTGACGGTTGAATATAGTTCGGATATTAATACCTATTCGGACTTTTGCCCCGTTCTCTTGCTCTATGATTTAATCTTCCGTTCCAAAAAACTCCTGTACAGCCTGGCGATTTTTTTCTTCATCTATAGCCAGAACAGCTCCTGCATGTTCATAGGTTTCATTCCAGAATGAACCTTGAACTGGTATCCGTAACGTTTCAATCTCTTCAGACGGGTTGAGTAAATAATCTGATCCAAGCGAGAGAATCGTTTTGGTCTTCATATTGGTTTCAACATACGGGAGGAGGGTTCCAATAATTCGCGGCAGTTTGACGATCCCTGAAAAGGACAGGAATTCATCTTTAAGTTTCTGGATTACTTCCTGCTGCCGTCTGACCCTGCCGAAGTCCCCTTCAGCATCATTGCGGAACCTGGCATAATCTAATAAATTTTCACCATCCAGATACTGTTCTCCCGGATATAAATCAATGTTGATGGTTCCGGCACCATCCCGATATTTCATTCGTTTTTCTACATTTATTTTTACGCCGTCTGGAGCAATTGTATCAACGACATGTATAAATCCCTGAAAGTCAACGATGGCATAGTAATGTATATCCAGACCGAAGTTATTCTTAATCGTTTGCCTTAAAAGTTCCGGACCACCAAAAAAGAACGCAGCGTTAATTTTATTATATCCATATCCCGGTATATCCACGTATGTGTCCCTCATAATCGACGCAAGCTTGGCTGTATTGTGTTCTGGATCATATTGTCCGACTATGATTGTATCAGTCCGTGATCTCGCTTCCCCGCGAGAGTCAACTCCTAGGATCAACACATTTGTCTTCCTGGACTTTTGTTCCGGAGCCTTAAAATCTGGCTGCTCTTCCTGATCCGATTGATCCTGTGACTGGTCATTGTCCGAGCTATTGTTATGATCATCAATCCGGTTAATGGCTTCCTGCTGTCCAGCCATAAACTCATATCCGCTGTACAAAACGAGACTTAAGAAAAACAAGATAAAAAATGAATAAATAAATTTCCTTCTTCGTTTTTTTCTTCTCTTTCTTCGTAACGTACGACTTCCCGCCATGATGTTCTCCTCTCTCTTACAATATCTTTCCGCTCTCTCTTTTATCATAATCCCCCTTTGAAGGAGACACTTCTCAGCGCGATTAAAAAAAGACCACTATTATTTAATTTACTTGTAATTTAAAAATTAGTAAAGGGCTTTAAGGGTATGTTTTTATTTTTTAAACATATATATGAAGTAAACAATGTGGACATGCTTTGGAGGAAACTATGTGGTATATGTTCTGGTTTTTAGTCGGTTTTGGGTTTGCCATAGCAGGCGGTGTCAGCATCATCGGTTACATGAACTTTTTTCCTGCCGGGTTAACCTGGGGAAACTACCTGATATTTATTAGTACAAGACCTGAGTGCTATCTCTTTCCTATAGGAATTGTGATTATTGCCATATCCATCTATTTCTTTCCATCCGAATAACAATTTTGAATGTAAACATCAGGATGAGAAGAATAAAAATTCCACACATGGTTCATAATGAGGGCTAGAAGGATGAAAAAATAAAGTGAGGGTCTTGGCTTATGATGTATTTGCATGATGTCTGGGTCAACTGGTTTGAAGGAGAAGAAAATGGATATAACGTTTGTCCATTCCACGAATGGAGAAAAGAAGATGGAATTGAACTGCTGGATCAAGTTCCGCTTCTGTATGTTACCTCATCACTTTATGACTATATTGAGAATGATCTTCAGGATTTGCCAAAGTCTTTACTGGAAAAGGTGTATCAACGTGCGTATTTAAGAAAAAATCAAAAAAGAATCCCCCTGGAATACGCCTTTGTGGCTACAAATGGGACAGCGATCATTGCAGTGGATACCATGGGTTATTCAGTACCGGTAAGGAAAAGCAGATTAATCCCGAGGCAGGAACGTCTTGTCTATGACATGATTGAAAAAATGGAGCCAAACTCATTTCATTTTGATAGAGCGGCTCAAAAAGATTACCACACGTTATCCCTTCCTCCTGAATACATGGTAGGTTTAACCCGGAAAGAGAGGCAGCTTAAACAACTGTTAATGATGATGGTAGATCAGCTGAAACAGACAGCAAAGCTTGCTGAAGTACGATACTGGCTGACTGAGTGGCGTCCCAATCACTATCATAAAATTCAAGATATGGATTTTGATGAGGTGTGGGAGGAGCTATATAATGGATTAAAAGATGGCTGGAGTGGAGCCCATGAAGAATTATGTCAAAAAATGTCCAGGGGCCAGCCGTTCTTTGAAAAAATGTGGGAACTTGAGCATGATCATGTAAATTCTTCATCATCCAATCAAGCGTATAAATAAGGAAAAGAGTGGCTGGAACAAAACTGTTAAAGGATGAAAATGAGGCTAGGACAAAACGTGCATAAGATCATAAAAAATCCGAACTAACTTCATTGGTCACATGAACTAGTTCGGATTTTTTTACTGTGAAAAGTATAACATTTGAGCCTATTTCAATTGAGAGAAAGGTTGAGTATTATAGATTATTTCTTTTTCACTCGGCCAAGCCCCATGGCTTTTTTTGCTTTTCGGATCATTTTTGTAGCTACCTGATTAGCTTTTTCAGCCCCTTGATCCAGGATTTCGTCGAGTTCTTCAGATTCGATTAATTCATAATAGCGCTCCTGGATCGGTTTTAAGCCTTCGGTTACGATCTGGGCAAGATCTTGTTTAAACTCACCATAACCTTTGCCTTCATATTTCCTTTCCAGCTGTTCAATGGATTCACTGCTGAATGATGCATATATGGTCAGAAGATTGGAAACACCCGGTTTGTTTTCAGGATCATATTTCACAATTCCCTCAGAATCTGTCACAGCACTCTTAATTTTCTTTTCAATCTGTTTTTCGTTGTCAAGCATAAAGATGGATGCTTTCTGATTGTCGTCAGACTTGCTCATTTTCTTATCAGGATTTTGCAGAGACATGATCCGTGCCCCTGTTTTAGGAATCCGAGGCTCAGGAATGGTGAAGATGTCATTGTATTTTTTATTAAACCTCTCAGCAAGGTCACGTGTTAATTCGATGTGCTGCTTTTGATCATCTCCAACTGGAACAATATCGGTGTTATAAAGCAAGATGTCAGCTGCCATGAGTGGTGGGTAAGTAAGAAGACCGGCAGTGACGGCTTCCTGTTTCTGGGATTTATCTTTGTATTGTGTCATACGTTCCAGTTCCCCGACATAAGCCACACACTGCATGATCCATCCCAGCTGGGTATGTGCCGGAACTTCAGATTGAATGAATAATGTTGACTTTTCCGGATCAATTCCTGATGCCAGATAAAGGGCTGCTAAGGATCGAATGTTATTTCTTAACTTTAGCCGGTCCTGAGGAACGGTAATGGCATGCTCATCTACAATACAAAAATAGCAATTATACTCATGTTGAAGTTCTACAAACTGTTTCATCGCACCGATGTAGTTACCAATAGTGAGCATGCCGCTTGGCTGAATGCCTGAAAAAATGGTTTTCATTTTAAAACCCCCTGACTTAATAATTTGATGCATTAAAAAAGGCTCATTCTTCCCCCATAAATAAGGGACGAATGAACCGCGGTGCCACCCTTGTTATCTCGTAAAACGAGATCACTCACTGCTTCTTTCGTGAAGCTTCCATTAACGTCTGGATCACGGTGATTCTTACTTTCATTCAGAATCACAGCTCAAAAGCCCCAATTTCCACCCAAACATGCTGCCTGCTTCCACCGCTGCAGGCTCTCTGGTAAGCAGAGGTTTGCGTGTACTACAGCCTTCTCATTGCTTTCCTAAATTATTTTTTTGTTTTTTGATTATAGAAAAGAATGGTATAAAATGCAACCTGTTTTTTGTAATTGGATTAGCAAGGGCTAGAACGAATAATACACATATATCAATATTCCCATTATGACAAAAATTATTGATCCCTGAAAAAGGCATACTTTTAATAGGTCAGGATTCACTTTTTCTGAGGGGAGGGGCTTTACTTCCCATTCATCCAAATAGTCAGGCTGTTTTGATGATTTATGAAAAAATCTTCGAAAACTGTATGTGATGCCATCAAAGAATTTACCTTTGATGACCATTAATAATAAACCAGCAAAAAAATAGACGGAACCAACATAAAACAGGCTATTAATGAAGTGAAATAAGTCATAGGACGGCGACTTTAAAAAGAAAATGATCAATATAAGAGTGAAGTTAAACAAAAGCAGTAACCATTTATTATGGAAGAGTGTCATGGTCATCCTCTTTCTATGCTTATATTCGTACAACATTTAATATTATAGCATGTCTTAGGTCGAAATAAGCAAGGATGAATAAATCAATCTGTGCTGATCGTGGGGCTTGATTCACCAGATATATACTTAAAATGGTTATATATGTTAATAAAAAGGATATCAGGTATGTAACAAGATATAGGACTTTAGCACTAATTTCTGTTAAGAAACAGTAATGATTATGAGGGTTTCGTCGATTTTTTATAAAAAAAGGGATGCAAAAAAGTAAGAAAACTTGTATAATTTGAAACGTAGATGTTTCATCTGCACAAAAATTTAGAAAATTCAATTTTGGGGAGGTCATTTAACGCCATGAAAAAGACAAAATGGTCATTGCTCTTAGTACTTGGTCTAGTACTAAGCATGTTCCTCGCAGCTTGTGGCGGCGGTGACGAAGGCGCCGACGACAATCAGGCTGATGACAACAACACTGGGGAACAAACAGACAACAACACAGACAATGAAGGAAATAACAATGGAGGAGAAACTGGTGGAGACGAAGAAAAAGTACTTCGCATGACTGAAGCAGCTGAAATTCCAACAATGGATCCTTCATTAGCTACTGACGCAGTAGCCCTGAATTTTATCCATGCTACTTATGAAGGTCTATATCGAGTAGCACCGGGCGGAGAACTTGTTTCTGGTATAGCGAAGAAGGACGAAACCGAAGTTAGTGATGACGGTTTAATCTGGACTTTCCATCTTCGCGAAGATGCAAAATGGTCCAATGGGGAACCTGTAACTGCACATGACTTCGTATACTCCTGGCAGCGTATTATTGACCCTGAAACTAAATCTCAGTACGGACCATACTTCTTCGGCGGTCTTGTGAAAAACGCAACTGAGATTTCTGCAACTGATGACGACGGTAACCCGCTTTACCCTGATATGTACGGTAAAGTTGAAGAGTTAGGTGTTAAAGCTCTTGACGATTACACACTTCAAGTTGAACTTATTAACCCTGCTCCATACTTCGGTTCTTTTGCTGCATTCCCGGTATTCGTACCGCTAAACAAAGACTTTGTTGAGGCTCAAGGCGAAAACTTTGCTCTTGAAGTTGAAAACATGCTATTTAACGGTCCATATGTGATGACTGAGTGGAAACATGAAGAAAGCTGGACTCTAGTGAAAAATGAAAACTACTGGGATAAAGCTAATGTAGGTCTTGACCGAATTGAAGTAAGTGTTGTTAAAGACCGTGCAACAGCTGTTAATCTGTTTGAAACTGGAGAAATTGACCGTGTAGGTATTTCCGGTGACTTTATTGACAAGTATAAAACAAGCCCATTCTTTAGTACTGAACTAGAACCTGTTGTGTTCTACCTGCAGTTTAACCGTCTATCTGCTGAAAAAGCTGATTTAATGAACAACAAAAACTTCCGTCTTGCCCTTGCACAAGGATTTAACAAGCAAGACTTCATCGATGTTGTTTATGGTAACAGCTCTGTTCCAGCAGACGGATTAGTACCTGCTGACTTCGTTAAGCACCCAGAAACTGGTGAAGACTGGCGTGACATTAACGGAAGTCTATTAGCTTCTGATATTGAAGCAGCTCAGGAAGCGTGGGCTAAAGCAAAAGAAGAACTTGGTTTTGACGAAGTTACCATTTCATTCATCTCTGGTGACACTGAAACTGGTAAACTGATTACTGAATTCTTCAAAAACGAGTGGGAAAAGAACCTTCCAGGTTTAACACTTGAACTGAAAAACGTTCCATTTAAAGAGCGTCTGCGTCTCCAAAGAGAACAGCTGTTTGAAGTTGTATTCTCTGGATGGGGTCCTGACTTCCTAGACCCAATGACATTTATGGATCTATTTGTAACTGATGGATCTTATAATGATGGTGCTTACTCCAACGATCAGGTTGATGAACTGATTACTAAAGCTAAGACTGAATATGCTACAGATCCTAACAAGCGTTGGGAAGCTATGCTAGAAGCTGAAAAAATCATGATGGACGAAGTAGCAATTGGACCTGTGTTCCAGCGTGCTCGTTCATTCCTGACTCAGCCATATGTTAAGAACATGAAGCTTAACCCATTTGGCCCTGACTACAGCTTCAAGTATATTACTATTGAAAAATAATAGGCCATCATTATAAAATGGTAGTGTTGGAAGAGAGTATGTGTCGTGTCTTTAAGACATATACTCTCTTTTTCCCTGTCATTCGACAATTTTTTTGAAAATTTTCATAACGATCAGGAGGTGCACATCATGGCGAGATATGTTACTCAGCGTATCATTTATATGATTATTACGCTGTTTTTAATTGCCACAGCGACGTTCTTTTTAATGAAGCTTTTACCGGGTACGCCATTTAATTTGGAAGATAAATTAACGGCAGCCCAAAAAGCTGCTCTTTATGAAGAATATGGATTAAATGACCCTCTTCCAGTACAATACGCTAATTATATTTTTGGCCTCGTGCAGGGAGATATGGGGATTTCCTTTCAGTTTGACAATCGTAAAGTAGAAGATTTGATTATGAGCAGAATTGGACCTTCTGCACAGCTTGGTTTTCAATCACTTGTTTTAGGAACTCTATTAGGGTTAATTCTTGGATTAATATCCGCTTTAAAAAGGAATACAGGATATGATTATACGTCTAACGTAATAGCTATCCTGGGGATCTCAATACCTTCATTCGTTTTTGCAGGTTTATTGCAGTATACTTTCGGGGTTAAGTTAGGGATTTTACCAGTATCATTTTGGGATTCTTTTAAACACACCATTCTTCCAACCATTGCACTGGCAATTTTCCCTTTAGCGACTGTCCAGCGTTTTTTACGTACGGAAATGCTTGAAGTTTTAGGATCTGATTATATTGAATTAGCCAGAGCCAAAGGGCTTAAAAATTCTGTCGTAACCTATAAACATGCTCTAAGAAATGCTTTGATTCCTGTAATCACCATAATGGGTCCGATGGTTGTAGGTTTAATGACTGGTTCACTCGTTATAGAGAAAATCTTTGCGATTCCTGGAATTGGTGAGCAGTTTGTTCGTTCTATTCAGATGAATGACTATTCGATGATCATGGGAACTACGATGTTCTTCTCCGTTTTATTTGTTGTAGTCATTTTAATTGTTGACTTATTATATGTTGTGGTAGACCCTCGGATTCGATTGACAGGAGGGAAAGAATAATGGCAAAAAAAGATAAAGAACTTTCTAAAGACCTATTTCAACCTGCAGAAGTGTCGGCTGATAAAAGTGAAGAGTTAGGAAGACCAGAAATTTCGTATTGGAAAGATTCATGGAATCGCCTTAAGAAAAATAAGGCAGCGATTGCTGGATTAATAACTCTCATTTTTATTTCTTTTATGGCAATCTTTGGTCCTATGATGAATGAGTATGATTTTGATCAGGCTGATTATGATGCGAAAAACTTGCCGCCCCGTGTGCCTGGTATTGAAAATATTGAGTGGTTAGACTGGCTTGGCATGAATGGGGAACGTACCGTAGAAGTATTAGGAGCAAGTCCAGAGGATGCACTTAACCGAGGAAAAGAAGCATTTGAACTGACAGATGATCAGTTCACTTATGAAGTAGTGCGGGAATATGACCCAGACCGTCCAGACCCAGATAAACGCTGGGCAGCAGTTGCTATCACGTTTAATGATTATGAAATTCGCGGATATGAAGACGACTATTTCTGGTTCGGTACGGACGCTTTAGGTCGGGATTTGTGGACAAGAGTATGGAATGGAACACGAATTTCCCTTTATATTGGTATACTGGCTGCAGCGATTGATATGTTAATTGGTGTAGCTTATGGTGGTATTTCAGCTTATTACGGCGGTCGCGTCGATAACTATATGCAGCGTTTTATTGAAATTTTAGTCGGTATTCCAAACCTTGTTGTTGTAATTTTAATGATTATAGTATTAGATCCGGGCCTCATTGCCATTACCATTGCCTTAACCATAACCGGATGGGTTGGTATGGCCAGGATTGTCAGGGGACAGGTCTTAAAACTAAAAGGACAAGAATTTGTTCTTGCATCGAGAACATTGGGAGCATCCGATTCTAGGATTATTGCTCGTCACTTAATTCCTAATGTTACTGGTATTATTCTTATCCAAACGATGTTTACTATTCCAAGTGCCATTTTCTTTGAAGCATTCCTTAGCTTTATCGGTCTTGGATTGCAGCCTCCATTAGCGTCCCTTGGAACGCTCATTGATGATGCCTTTAAATCTCTGCAGGTTTACCCATATATGTTAGTTTATCCAGCCATCATTATTTCATTATTGATGATTGGTTTTAATGTGTTGGCTGACGGTCTTCGAGATGCACTGGATCCTAAGATGCGCGAATAGGAAGGGAAGGTGAGAAAATATGGAAAAAGTATTAGAAGTAAAAGATTTGACAGTTTCCTTTGATACCTATGGCGGAAAAGTACAGGCTGTCCGCGGTGTATCGTTTGATTTATATAAAGGAGAAACACTTGCAATTGTTGGTGAGTCCGGGTCAGGAAAATCTGTTACCACCAAGTCATTAATGGGCTTAATCCCAAGCCCTCCTGGGAGAATTGAAAAAGGGGAAATTAATTTTGAAGGAAAAAACCTTGCCAAACTGTCAGACAGTGAAATGACAAAAATTCGCGGTAAAGATATATCTATGATTTTCCAGGATCCGATGACATCCCTGAATCCAACCATGAAAATCGGTAACCAGATCATGGAAGGTTTGATTAAGCACCAGAAGATGAATCGCGCTGATGCCAAAAAACGTGCTATTGAATTACTGGAACTCGTAGGCATTCCAAAAGCGAGTGAACGCATTAATCAATATCCTCACCAGTTCTCAGGCGGTATGAGACAGCGTGTAGTTATTGCGATTTCTCTTGCATGTAATCCAAAGATTTTGATTGCTGACGAGCCGACAACTGCGCTTGACGTAACGATTCAGGCTCAGATCCTGGACCTGATGAAGGATCTTCAGCAAAAGACAGAAGCATCCATTATCTTTATTACCCACGATCTTGGAGTTGTGGCGAACGTTGCAGATCGTGTGGCCGTTATGTATGCGGGTAAGATCGTAGAAATTGGTACAGTTGATGATGTTTTCTACAATCCAAAGCATCCATATACATGGGGATTGTTAGGATCAATGCCAACTCTTGACAGTACGGAAGAAGAATTGGTGGCCATCCCTGGAAGCCCTCCAGATTTAATCAATCCTCCTAAAGGAGATGCTTTTGCCCCTCGTAATCCTTATGCATTAAAAATTGATTTAGAACAAGAGCCGCCAATGTTTAAAGTATCAGATACTCATTATGCGGCAACATGGCTGCTTCATGAAAACGCACCAAAAGTAGAACCGCCCGAGTCTGTTAAGCGACGAATGAAAGGGTTTGCAAAAACAGGCGCAGCACCTGCAGCGGGTGATAAGAAAGGTGATGAGTCATGAGCCGAGAAAAACTGCTCGAAGTAAAAAACTTAAAACAATACTTTAAATCAGGACGCAAAAGTGTTGTAAAGGCTGTAGATGGCTTAAACTTTGATATTTATAAAGGTGAAACATTTGGTCTTGTAGGAGAATCCGGCTGCGGAAAATCAACAACAGGCCGTACCATTATTCGCCTATATGATGCTACGGATGGAGAAGTATTGTTTAAAGGTGAAAACGTTCATGCTAAAAAATCACGTGGTGAACTGAAGAAATTCAATCGAAAAATGCAGATGATTTTTCAGGATCCTTACGCTTCGTTAAACCCACGTATGACGGTTAAAGATATTATTGCAGAAGGTATGGATATTCATGGACTGGTGAAGAATGAAAAAGAACGTACGGAAAAAGTACATGAACTGTTAAGAACGGTTGGTTTGAACAAGGAACACGCCAACCGCTATCCGCACGAATTTAGTGGCGGTCAGCGTCAGCGTATCGGTATTGCCCGAGCATTAGCAGTAGAACCAGAATTTATTATTGCGGACGAGCCAATTTCTGCGCTGGACGTATCTATTCAGGCTCAGGTTGTTAACCTGATGAAAAAGCTTCAGAAAGAACGCGGACTGACTTACTTGTTCATCGCTCATGACCTTTCCATGGTTAAATATATCAGTGATCGTATTGGAGTTATGTATTTTGGGAAAATGGTTGAACTTGCGGAAAGTGATGAGTTATATAAGAATCCAATTCACCCTTATACAAAATCGCTTTTATCAGCCATTCCTCTTCCAGATCCGGATTATGAGCGCAATCGTAAACGCGTACCATATGATCCGTCTATTCATGATACAAGTGAGGAACCTGAGTTTCGTGAAGTTCGTCCAGGTCACTGGGTATTGTGTACAACTAAAGAATTTGAACAATACAAAGCCGAATTGGAAAATAAATAAGCCATGCCTAAAAAATTCCCTTGCTGATATAAAAATTGGCAGGGGAATTTTTTTGTTTTTTTAAATTAAAAATCAAAAAACAAGGGTGGAACTGCATAGGCTATATATATAAAATAAATTTAAAATTACCTCCCAATTTTCTACAAATTTCAACTATAATTATAAATAAGAAAAATAAAAAAACGGGGGTTTTCTAGCTTGAAGAAAAAAATCATGTTTCCAATCGCACTGTTTTTCATTGCAGCAATAACCATCATATCAGGTATGATTAAAATTACTCATGCTGAAGAAGATCAAACCTTTTTTGCCAAATTACATCCTGTACATCAAGTCGGCATTCAAAGGCTAGTCCTGCCCGATCCGATACCCCGGTTTGTGTTTGATTCTGGACTTAAGTTTGAATATCCGGATGCAGTAAGAGGCATCTATGTTACAGGGCCAACAGCCGGTACGAAACGATTTAACGATTTAATACAGCTGGTGAAATCTACAGATTTAAACGCAATGGTAATCGATATTAAGGAAGACCATGGAAATCTTACCTTTAAACCTGATGAACATTCGCCGTTTTACGATATTGGAGCTAATTATATTGATGATCCGAGGGCACTCCTTGAACGTCTGGAAGAAGAAGGGATTTATCCAATTGCCCGGATCGTGGTGTTTAAGGATACACTTCTTGCCCGTAAAAAGCCCGAATGGTCGTTTAGTCAAAACGGGGCCGTCTGGAAAAATCGGAGAGGTGAGTCTTTTGTCAATCCATTTATTAAAGAAGTATGGGAGTATAATGTCGAAATTGCCATAATGGCAGCAAAATTGGGCTTTAAGGACATTCAATTTGATTATGTCCGTTTCCCGGAAGGCTTTGAACGCAGAGATGAAATCCTCCAATATTCCGAAGGGGACTACAAAGATTTGGACATGGATAATGTTCAAAAACGTGTAAAAGCTGTTACGGATTTTGTTGCCTATGCCAAAAAGCAGCTGGAGCCTTATGATGTGGATGTATCCGTTGATATTTTTGGATATTCGGCAACGATTCCAGAAGCTCCTGGGATTGGACAGAATTTTACCAAAATCTCTTCACATGTGGATGTCATTTCATCCATGATTTACCCTAGTCACTGGACTTCTTATTTTGGAATCCCATTTCCAGATAAGGAACCATACCGACTGGTTACGGAATACGCCAAAGTAGAAAACGAGCGCCTTGCAGAACTGGAGAACCCGCCTATTTCCCGTCCGTGGATACAGGATTTTGAGGCACCATGGCTATATTACAATGAACCTGTTACACAGTATGGTAAAGCAGAGGTAGAGGCGCAAATTCGGGCACTGAATGAAAATGGCATTAATGAATTCCTGATCTGGAATCCAGCCAATCGATATTCTCCTGGTGTTGACTATACACCCCTTGATTAAAAAGAAGAGCAATCCTTTAGGTGAAATCTTGTACCTGAAGGATTGCTCTTTTTATTTTTCCCGGGTCTGTTCCGGCCAGTTAGCCTGCAATTGCGTCATTCGCTTTGAAAATTTATTTTTCTGCCCACGGCTAAAAAATGTTTCTCCTATTTTTTGCGGAATGACGGCTAAAAAAGCGGTGAACCCAACAACAAGTACTGCCAGAAGAATAAAATCGATCAAAAAAGGTTTCATATTTTTACCTCCATCATCATTTATATACTATTGTAGTGGATGTTTAGCTTTTTTAAAAGTGGGTATTTTAAGTAACGAAGAACGGGCCTGATTTAACATATGGTCGAACTTTCGTTATAATGATTAAGAATCAAACAATAAGGGAGTAGATTTTAAGTCAATGAATTGGTATGAAAAATTAAATCAGTATTTTCCAGTCGAAGAAATGAAATCAAAGGAACACATGGAAACTTTGTTACGGGAGAAAGGGGACGTATACCACAAAGATGAGGGGAAGCATCATGTTTTGATGTATGCAGAATTTGACACCTTTATCTTTATTGATTACGTATACGTTTCTAAAGATGCAAGAGGTCAGGGTATTGGACAGAAGCTAATGGAAAAACTGAAATCCAGAGGAAAACCGATTATCCTGGAAGTAGAGCCGGTAGACTATGAGGACAGTGATACAGAAAAACGGCTTCGTTTTTATCAGAGAGAGGGATTTAAGCACGCCCAATCAATTGGCTATAAGCGGCGTTCTCTGGCAACCAATGAAGTCAATCAGATGGAAATTTTGTACTGGTCACCAGAAGATGAATCTGAAGAAGCTATTTTTGAAAAGATGAAGAAGCTTTATGAAAATATTCATACGTATAAAGATGAAGAAATATATGGCCAGTCTTTTCAGCCAACGGAAGAAGTTTTAACATTTGATGAGAATCGGGAAGAAAATATTTTTGATGATATACGAGAGGCAGAAGAGATGAAATAATACGCAGGGGACTGACTTTATATATCCGGGTCAGTCCCTTTTGTTTATTAGCCTTTTTACGTTTTTATTCTGATTTTTTAGGGTAAGGAAAAATAAAGATTTCATATAACACCTTACGTTTTACTCGGAAATGTAGTATACTATAGATAGGATTTTCAAATTAGAGTAATTTTAATTTAATATGTGTTAAAATCAACTGGTTATTTTGATAAATTTTTCCTTTTTAAAGGAGTGTGAAGCACATGGTTACATTGTTTACTTCACCAAGTTGTACATCATGCCGAAAAGCAAAAGCGTGGCTGGAAGAGCATAACATACCGTTTATCGAAAGAAATATTTTTTCAGAGCCTCTGACAGTAGATGAGGTAAAGGATATTTTGCGAATGACAGAAGACGGGACTGATGAGATCATTTCGACCCGCTCAAAAGCGTTTCAAAAGCTTAATGTCAATCTGGATCATCTGCCGCTTAAGGATCTCATCCGTTTAATTCAGGAAAATCCAGGATTATTGCGCCGTCCGATTATTCTTGACGAGAAACGGTTGCAGGTAGGTTATAATGAAGATGAAATTCGCCGCTTCTTGCCAAGAACGGTTCGTACATTCCAATTGCGTGAAGCTCAGCGGCTAGTAAACTAAATACTCTTTGCCACATGAATAACCCTTGCAGGAATTTGCAAGGGTTTTGACTTTCGTACTAAAATTATGCATTTTTTTCCTGACGTTTGTTTACGATGTAGCCATAGGCAATTACGAAAAGAATAATTCCGATTGGGATCAGATAATGGAGAACATGATAATGCTCAAAAAATTCAGCAAAACGTTTTTCCCCGAGGATCATTTCACCAGCTGTATAAGCGAGAATTCCCGCTCCAATATAGATCGTAATCGGAAATCGTTCCATGAATGTCAGGATAAGCTTGCTGCCCCATATGATAATCGGCACAGAAACCAGCAACCCGAAAATGACGAGCCAGATGTTTCCGTGTGAAGCTCCGGCGATGGCCAGTACATTGTCAAATCCCATCACAATATCAGCAAATACAATTGTCTTTATGGCTGAAAGCAAATTATCCTGAGCTTCAATTTCAATGTCATCTTCTTTATCTGTCAGTAATTTAATAGCAATGTAGATCAGTAAAATACCGCCGACAAATTTTAAAAATGGAATTTTCAGTAAATACAGGGCGACTGCAGTCAACAGCACCCGTACAGCTACGGCAAGGCCTGTCCCCCAGAATATGGCTTTGTTTCGCTGTTCTTTAGGCAAATTACGGCTGGCTAATGCAATCACGATGGCATTATCACCGCCCAATACTAAGTCAATTCCGATAATGATTAAAATGGCTTTTATCATCTCTATGTCCAGAAATTCCACGCAGACAAACCTCCCAGCATATACCTCGTGACAATTCAATAGAAATAAGGTAAAATGTGTTACTAAATCATTTGCGTGATGACTTAATCAATATAGTTGATTAACAGACATATGTCAAGGAAAGCAGGCAAATGCTGAAATTTTAAAAATAAAGGTTTTCTATTTTCAATATTCGTAAAAGTATCATAAAATATAAATAAGACCTTTTTCGTTTTTTCGGGTCAGCAATAACGATGTTGTCATATACATCGGACCAGATCCGTTCATCAGGTGAATGAAAACGTTATAGATAGATAAAAATCATTTGATATAAATAAGTCATAAATAGTTTTTTCCTTCCCATTATTACCTTATAGAAGGGAGAGGTAAGTATGGAAATCGAGCGTATAAATGATAACACCCTGAAGTTTTATATTTCCTATATGGACATTGAAGATCGAGGTTTTGACCGGGATGAAATCTGGTACAATCGTGAAAAGAGTGAGCAGCTTTTTTGGGAAATGATGGATGAAGTGAATGATCAGGAAGACTTTACAATAGATGGCCCCCTCTGGATTCAAGTACAAGCTCTGGATAAGGGGCTAGAGATTGTTGTAACCAAAGCGCAAATGTCTAAAGATGGACAAAAGCTTGAGTTGCCACAGGAAGATGGGAAAACCATTGAGATGCCAGTGGACGATAAACTGGAAGCGTTGCTTGAACAAAAGTTTCAAAGTGAGAAAAATCATGAAGAAGAAGTAGAACTGGAACCGGATCTCGAAAGCGAATTGTCCTTTATTGTGAGATTTGAGGACATTGAAGATGCCATTCAGCTAAGCCTGGCATTTACCGATGGGTATCCGTTTCAGGATCGCCTTTATCACTTTGAAAACTCTTACTACCTTTGCATTCAGTTTAATGATGATGAACTTGATGATGAGGAGCAGGAAAATATATTAAGCCATATCCTGGAGTTTGGCCATGAAACAGGAATTACCATTTTCCGCCTGCAGGAATATGGCAAAATCATTCTTGCAGACCATGCCCTTGAACAATTGCAAAAGCATTTCCGTTCATAAATGCTGAACGAAAAAATGAAAACCCAACCATCGTTGACAACAAACCCTTGCTGCTCAAAAAGCAAGGGTTTTTAAGTGGACCTGATGACCTTACTATGAAACATACGGATAACGAATTACGTAAAAAAGAGGCAGGAAGATGAAAAAGTAAGGAAGGTCGCATAACATGGTAAAACGAATTCAGATTTTGGTCTTTATGGCAATGATTGCAGCTGTGCTGTACATAACAAATGACTACTGGGCAGGTTGGTTCCTGACCTTCTTTTCTATTTTTATGTCCGTATCAGCAGTTTTTATTGGTTTCATGATTTTTATGGAAAATCGTAATCCAAGACAGACCCTCAATTGGATTATTGTACTGGCTGCTTTTCCAGTGATCGGGTTTTTGTTTTATTTATTTTTTGGACAAAATTATCGAAAGCGAAAGATGTTTGCGGAAAAGGCAGAGCTGGATGAACAGGCCATTCGAAAAATTGAAGGAAACCGCACCATCAGTGAAACAGAATGGGAAAAGGCAGGAGAGCATCAGAAGCTGCTATTAAACCTGGCTCAGAAGATGGGAAGTTCCCCCATTTCATTTGATACAGAAACAAAGGTTCTAACAAATGGGGCAGAAGCCTTTCCGGCTATGCTGGAGGCAATTAAACAGGCGAAACATCATATTCATCTCGAATTTTATATTGTTCGGAATGATCAGATTGGAAAAGAATTAAAAGACCTTCTCATACAGAAGGCCGGGGAGGGAGTTGAAGTCCGCTTTTTGTATGATGCAGTAGGGAGCTGGAAATTATCGAAACAATTTAAGGATGAGCTACTATCATCAGGAGTAAATTTTGTCCCATTTTCACCGGTTAAACTTCCATTTTTAAATAATAAAATTAATTTTCGAAATCACCGCAAAATCATCGTGATTGACGGTAAAGAAGGATTTGTCGGGGGACTGAATATCGGTGATGAATACCTTGGACGCAATCCTTACTATGGGAACTGGCGTGATACCCATTTATATTTGAAGGGAGAAGCGGTCCGAAGCCTGCAATTGATTTTTTTGCGGGATTGGTTCTATATGACAGGGAAGTCTTTATTAAAACAGTCGTATTTGTCTACCGAATTATCGGATGTAAAATCTGATGGGGGCGTCCAGCTTATTGCCGGTGGCCCGGATGGACGATGGGAAGTGATTAAAAATGTATTCTTCTCGATGATTGTCTCAGCCAAACATTCTATCTGGATTGCTTCCCCATACTTTATACCAGATGAAGATATTTTAACGGCGTTGAAGGTAGCTGCATTAAGCGGGCTGGATGTCAGGCTGTTGGTTCCAAGCAGACCTGATAAACGGATTGTGTTCTATGCTTCCAGATCCTATTTTCTTGAGCTGTTAGAAGCTGGAGTGAAAATCTATGAATACCAGGAAGGCTTTATGCACAGTAAAATAATTATTGTAGACAACGAACTCGCTTCTATCGGAACTGCTAATATGGATATGCGAAGCTTTCACTTGAATTTTGAAGTCAATGCATTTTTATATAAGACAGCCAGTACCAGGAAGCTGGTCAGTGATTTTTCAGAGGATGTACACCGTTCAACTGAACTGAACTTCCGGGATTTTCGGAGACGCCCGGTCTATAAACGCCTCCTTGAATCAACCTGCCGACTCCTGTCTCCTCTTTTATAAGATTGACAGGGTGGATGACAGCTATGATCGGGCTGTCATCTTTTTTATTATTTTGCAGGATTTTAAGCATCTTTTTCAGAATACATTTATAGATTTTTGAAAGGGGGTTTCCTATGTTAACAGCCCAGGATCAGCAGGGGAAATCAGTAATATTGTATCGGTATCCGAAAGAGCAGATTGCATCGTTTAAAAAGAAATCCTTTTATTGTCCTGTGTGCAGGGAGAAGGTGTACATCCGTGCCGGAGATCGTATGATACCTCATTTTGCTCATTATAAAAAAAGTGCATGCAAGGGACAAATGACGGGGGAAGGAGATGTTCACAGGCAGGGGAAAATGGATTTGTTTGACTGGCTTACGAATCAGCGAATACCCGCTGCTCTGGAGTTCTACTTGCCGGCTATTCAGCAGCGTCCGGACATACTTATCAAATGGAATCATCGGCTCTTCTCCATTGAATATCAGTGTTCCCCCATTTCCCGGGAAATGTTTCTCAAGCGGACCAGGTCCTATCGCCGCCTCGACATTATCCCTTTATGGATTTCCGGCAGTAAACATATTCTCTCAAACTATTCTAATAAAGTAAGGTTGTCTAATTACGAGCAATATCTATTCTATCAATGGAATCATCATTCTCCTGCTGTACTCTATTTTTATTCTCCTCATAACAAAAGACTGACCATTCTACAGCAACCCTATGCCCTCCGATCTGTTCACTATGGTACATGCCGAATTCATCCGTTGTCTCACCTATCCTTTCCACAATTGTTTCACATAACCTATCAGTCAGATTCATGGATTTTTTCAGTCTGGAAAAAAGTAAAGAGTCAATTCAGACTACATCGATCTAATTTTTATGTGAATGAAGATGCCCGCTACAGAAGGTGGCTTTACAGTATGGGCTATCATCCCCAGCATCTACCTTCTGTCATCCACCTCCCGACACCTAACCACTTTCAGCTGGAATTGCCGCCATACATCTGGCAGAGCAGGATCATCCTGTCCTATTTACACCCGCTTTCATCTGGAATGACATTTACTGCAGAAAATGTTTATCAAGTACTGGGAAGAAAGATGCTGTCCCGAAAATTCCTCCCTTTTGTTCGAAACCCATTCAACCCCATTGATGAATATTTACATCTTTTACAACTAACTGGACATGTAGAAACAATCAGAGATGGTGTATATCGCAAAAGGAAAGATTTTCAGTTTTTTCATACTCTGGATCAGGCTCTGGCAGAAGATGAAAAATTATTACGGTTTCTGGCTAAAATGGTAAATAGGAGTTCTCGCTATTCTAACCATGAACAAAACGAATAAAGAGTGAGAAATTCTAAATTCAATAAAGTGGTGAATCTGGTTTAAAATATAGAAGGATTTTCCACGCTCAATCAAGAAAAGGAAAAGAGAAGAAAAAGAGGAGGGATCAAGGTGGCAAATAATACAAAAGAGTTGCCAAAACGAAACGAAATACCTGAGGAGAGAACCTGGAAACTTGAAGATATTTTTGAAACAGATGAGGCATGGGAAAAAGAATTTGATGACATCAAACAGGTGTATCCGCAAATAAAAAAATATCAGGGAAAACTGTCTGAATCGGCTGAGCAGCTGCTCAGCATGCTGAAATTCCAGGATGAAATCTCAATGAGAATCGGTAAGCTGTATACGTATGCGCATATGCGTTATGACCAGGATACCACTAATTCCCACTATCAGGAGTTAAATAGCCGAGCAGAAAATTTAATTACACTGGTGTCGAGCGCCATGAGTTTTATCACTCCTGAGATTCTGTCCATGAGTGATGAAAAAATTGATTCATTTTTAAAAGAAAATGAAGAATTGAAACAGTATGAACATTATTTAAAAAATGCAGTTCGGCAGCGTCCGCATGTACTGAATGAGAGAGAGGAAGCGATTCTGGCAGAAGCTTCAGAGGTTACTTCTAATCCTTCCCAGACCTTTGGTATGCTGAATAATGCCGATCTGAAATTCCCGGCAGTGAAGGATGAGGAGGGAAATGAAATTGACCTCACCCATGGAAGATATATCCGCTTTTTAGAATCCGATAATCGCCGGGTTCGAAAAGATGCCTTTACAGCGATGTATGAAACCTATGGAAAATATAAGAATACCTTTGCTTCTACTCTAAGCGGAAGTGTGAAGAAGGATAATTTCTATGCCAAAATCCGTAATTACGAATCTGCCCGTCAGGCTGCTCTGAATCCGAATAATATTCCGGAAAAGGTCTATGACAATCTGGTAGAAGCAGTCAATGAAAAACTTCACCTGCTGCAGCGCTACATGGGACTAAAGAAAAAAATATTAGGTGTAGATGAGTTACATATGTATGATATCTATACACCTCTGGTTAAAGATGTGAAAATGGAAGTAACCTATGATGAAGCACAGGATTTAGTTTTAAGAGGTCTTGCCCCTCTGGGAGAAGAGTATCAGGAAATTTTAAGAGAAGGGTTTCAGAACCGCTGGATTGATGTGGAGGAAAACAAAGGAAAGAGAAGCGGAGCCTATTCTTCTGGTGCTTATGGAACCAATCCATACATTTTATTAAACTGGCAGAACAATGTGAATAACCTGTTTACGCTAGCTCATGAATTAGGGCATTCTGTTCATAGCTATTACACACGAAAATATCAGCCATACCGATATGGAAACTATTCCATTTTTGTCGCCGAAGTAGCGTCAACCACAAATGAAAATCTGCTCAATGACTATTTGCTCAAGGAAACGGAGGATACGAGTAAAAAGTTATATTTGCTGAATCATTTCCTTGAAGGATTTAGAGCAACGGTTTATCGACAGACCATGTTTGCTGAATTTGAGCATGATATTCATGTCCGGGTTCAAAATGGAGAAGCACTGACGGCGGATAAATTAACCAACATTTATTATGATCTCAACAAAAAATACTTCGGTGAAGATGTCGTTGTTGATGAGGAAATCGGTCTGGAGTGGGCACGTATTCCTCACTTCTATTACAACTATTATGTGTATCAATATGCGACTGGGTTCTCTGCAGCTGCAGCATTATCCTCTCAGATTCTGACAGAAGGTGAATCTGCTGTAGAACGTTATGTGGATTTCTTAAAAGCAGGAAGCAGTGACTACCCGATTGAAGTATTAAAACGTGCCGGGGTGGATATGACATCGAAGCAGCCTATCCTGGAAGCTCTGGACGTATTTGAGGAGAAATTAAATGAGCTGGAGAACTTGATCAAATAGTGTTTTGCTGAAATATAAATCAGAGATGGAATCAGACAACTGATCCCATCCGTATCAATGGGTTAATGCAAGGAAGGGATTTTCCTTACCGCATTAACCCTTTTTCATTCGCGGATGTGAACGAAATCCTTTAAATACCTTTCGATAAAACAAACTGTAGAAAAAGAAATAAAGGGCAATAAAGAATACAGGCAGAGTCAGTATTCTGGGAAAGAGGTTCATCATACCAAGAAGGTTAAAAAAGAAGGCTGCCACTGCAATAGGAAACATGATCCAGGGAAGTATGTTTTTCATCATCATTCCTCCTGATACTATAACTATATGTCCAGGCACCAGGAGATATGAACATCGACACTATGTGACAATTTTGTGAAAAAGTTCACGTATCTATTGTGAAGTGTTTCGAGCCTTGATATAGTTAAGGTGTAAAGAAAAGTTTACATCGAAGCTGAGACCCCCTTTGTTCGACTGTGAAACTTTCTCCCATCCCCCTTTGTCTTATAGATCAAAGGAGTAGAAGGATAGACGAATGATCTATCCTTCTTTTTTGTTTTTCATTAAAAAACATCATTCCACCGTTGGAATGATGTTTGTTTCAATCCTGGTCAATATAGCGCCAGAACGTCCCATATTTGACCGGGACCCGCTCTGCCTTCTGTTTCAGCACCATCTTTTTCATTTCCTTTTCCGTCTTCTCCAACGACCAATCATAGACAACGGAAATTTCTTTTGTTGCAACAAAGTGATAGTGCTTTAAGAACTCTTCCAAATCTGGCTTTGAAGCTGGCCTCGGCTTTTCCTGAAGGACCTCATGCAATACTTCTACATAAATATCATACGTATAAAGTCCGGTAATTTTTAGCCCATCCTTGTCATCCATCTGATTGAAAAGGACAATCGTAGGTATCTGATCTACATCCATTTCCCTCGTAATCTTTAAATCACACCGGAGAGCACGCCTGGCTGATTCTGAGTGCAAATCCCGTTTGAATTCATCAACGTCTAACCTGGCCTCTTTTGCGCATTTTATAAGTACTTCTTCGTCGGATATGTTTTGTTTATCTAAAAACAAAAACTCCTGCAATTTGCGCAAAAATTTCATTCCTGCTTTTCTGCCTTGAAGCTCAGCTGCTTTAATGGCAAGTGAGGCTAGCCATGGAGAAGATACGGGGTTTTCCAGCCATAAATCTCCATCACAGCTCATCCCAGTACATGAAGCGGTTTTTTCCCATGTTTCTGCCAGTTCCCTAGGTTCTTTAATCTTGTTGAGGTTTAATCTGGACAGGTCCCCAGTAATTACCGGCCTCAGTTTGAAAAAACGGCCATATTCAATCACAAGTTTTTTGATAAAGGGTTCCATCGACCAGCATTTGGGACAAAGAGGATCAATAAACACATATAGTTCAACTGGCTTATTTAACAAGTTGAAAAAACCATACTGGGGTTTTGCATTCATATTCTTGCTGCCTGTCCTCCCAGTATCCTTCTTAGTCACAAAGATTCTCCTTTCCCTTCCTCTGGTGTGTTTATCATATGAGTGGCTGTCATTGTTAACCGATCAAAGATGGCACTGCGGTATGGCTCATCGATCTCAGCTTCTTCTAAGGCCTGCTTCATACACTCAAGCCATGCGTCCCGTCTGGAAGGAGTAATTTCAAAAGGAATGTGTCTGGCACGCAATCTCGGGTGCCCGTGTTCTTCGGTATACAGTGGAGGCCCGCCAAAAAACTGGGTAAGAAACTGTTTTTGTTTACGGGCTGTTTCTGTCAGGTCATCCGGGAAAATCGGTTTTAATTTAGGGTGTCTGGATACCCGTGAATAAAAGGCTTCAACAAGGTGTTCAACTGTCTTATTCCCGCCTATGGCTTCATAAATCGTACCGTATTTTTCTGTCATCGTATAAATCCCTTTCCGACCAAGTTTGTTTTTATTGTAGCAACGTAAAGATGGATGGGCAACTTTTGTGATTCTAACGGCTATTAAAAAAGCGCTGAATTTTATTAGGTGTGGCTCTTTTTGGAATATTGAATCTCGAGAGCAGGCTTTCAAATACTTTTTTTCCCTCATGAACATTATGTGCTTCAAGTTCTAATTCATAATCTTCTTGATCATGGTATTTACTGTGGTCAAGTACAAGGGTGCAATTTTCCCACAATGTTTCAATGCGGTAAGTGACCAAATTACCTTGATACTTGATTTGTTCGGGAGCAATACCCAACTTTTTTAATTGTTTGCCTACATTTTGTTTAGGCTGTATATTCCCAGATTTCCAGGACAAAAACTCCTCTTCTGTCAACCAATCGTGGGTTTCCAGCAGTCCTTCGGCGACTGGCTGTTTTAACGTACACTGAAATTTTCCATCTTTTTGCCTGATTCTCAAGGCTGCCTGATGCTGCTTCAGCTGAAAATCCTCTGTTTCAAAGTAGTAGTTAATCTGTTTTTTATTCAGGAATCGGTTAAGATGCAATTGATCAATCAAATCCTGATATTCTTTTTTGGTTAATAAATTTTTAAACTCTATCTCAATTTCCTGCATCCTGTAATCATCCTCCCGTGATTTTATTATGGCGAAAGGTTTGATTTTTGGCAAAGGGAAAACTGGAATACGGACATAAATATCCTGCCGTCAATGCCACTTTATGGTACAATGAAAAGCGTCAGTTCCCATAGTTATTTTCATTTGCAGAATGAAAGAAGGTGGGATGTATCATGGATTGGAAAGTGTTTTTAGCCCCTTATGCACAGGCGGTAGAGGAATTAAAAGTAAAGCTAAAAGGAATGAGGGCACAGTTTGAATATGAGTCTCTACATTCCCCAATAGAATTTGTTACAGGTCGTGTCAAGCCGATTACAAGCATTATTGAAAAGGCAAAACGTAAGCAGATTCATTTTGATCACATTGAAAGAGAAATACAGGACATTGCCGGGCTTCGGGTAGTCTGTCAATTTGTCGATGATATATATAGTGTTGTGGACATGTTAAGGGGACGCAATGATTTTGATATATTAGAAGAGAAGGATTATATCAGCCAAAAGAAAGACAGCGGTTACCGTTCCTATCATGTCATTATCGAATATCCAGTTGAAACGATTCATGGAGAAAAGAAAATCCTTGCTGAAATTCAAATTCGCACACTGGCGATGAATTTTTGGGCGACCAATGAACATTCGCTGAACTATAAATATTCTGGGCGTATACCTGGCAATATAAAAGCAAGGCTAAAAAAAGCAGCTGAAGCAGCTTTTCAGCTTGATGAGGAAATGTCTAAGATACGTAATGAAATTCAGGAAGCCCAGCGTATTTTTAAAGAAAAGCAGGAAAAAGAAAAACACAACAGAGAGTAGCGATTATAAAAAGAGGGGAAAGAATAGTTATGAAATTTGCGCTGGAATGCAGAGGAGATAAAGACTCAAAAGAAATTGTTTCCAAAATCAAAAATTATTTAACAGAATTTCATCTCGAATATAACGAAACTGAGCCGGATATTGTCATTTCCGTCGGCGGGGATGGAACCCTGCTGGAAGCCTTTCATTCCTATACTCATCGTTTAGATAAAACAGCATTTATTGGTGTACATACCGGACATCTAGGCTTTTATGCAGACTGGATGCCGGATGAACTGGAGAAGCTGATTATAGAAATTGCAAGAACACCTTTTCAAGTAGTAGACTATCCGTTATTAGAAATTATTATCCATCCGAAAAATGGAGGACAGGAGGATCGTTTCCTGGCACTGAATGAAAGTTCTGTCAAAACTCCAGAAGGATCTGTGGTCTTTGATGTGGAGATCAAAGGAGAACATTTTGAAACTTTTCGCGGGGATGGTTTATGTATTTCTACCCCATCAGGAAGCACTGCTTACAACAAGGCATTAGGCGGTGCGATTATTCACCCGTCCATTGAAGCCATCCAGATTACAGAAATGGCATCCATCAATAATCGGGTATTCCGTACCATTGGATCACCACTAATTTTGCCAAAGCATCATACCTGCTTGCTGAAACCGTTAAATGACAGGAGTTTTTTTATTACGATTGATCATATCACAAAAACTTACAAAGATGTAAAATCGATTGAGTGCAGAGTGGCCAGGGAGAGGGTCCGATTTGCAAGATTTCGTCCATTTCCGTTCTGGAAAAGAGTACATGATTCCTTTATAAAAGACGAACGTGAATAAATAGGTGATCTGCGATGAAATGGATAATTGAGGACGACTATGATGGGATGCTCGTACGGGAGTATTTGAGAACTGTACGGGCTTTTTCTCGTCGAATCCTAAAAGCTGTAAAGGATGAAGGAATCATTCTTCAGAATGGGGAGTCTGTCACTGTTCGCAGCGTCCTCAAGAAGGGGGACACGCTGGAAGTTAACATGCCTGTGGAATCCCCGGGAAAGAACATGACCCCTCACTTTATACCGCTGGATATCGTGTTTGAAGATGATGATGTACTGGTCATTAATAAACCAGCTGGGATTTCAACTATTCCATCGAGACTTCATTCTGAACGATCACTGGCCCATGGTATTTTGTACTATTACCGGGAAAAAGGGCTGCCCTATACCGTTCATATTGTCACGCGGCTGGACAAAGATACGTCTGGTTTGTTGCTGGTGGCGAAACATCGATTCAGTCACTCACTGTTATCCAGAGACCAGAAGGGAAAGGGTGTCAGCCGCCAGTATAAGGCTCTGGCAGAAGGGTACTTAAAGCAAAAATCCGGAACAATTTATGCGCCAATTGGAAGAAAGGAAACATCTATTATTGAACGGGAGGTCAGGGAGGATGGACAGGAGGCCATAACCCATTATGAAGTAATTGAGGAGCTGTCTGGTTTCTCCTTCGTTCGAATTCATTTAGATACAGGGAGAACCCACCAGATTCGAGTTCATTTTTCGCATATTGGACATCCTCTCCTTGGAGACGATCTGTATGGGGGAAGTACCCGTTACATGAAAAGACAGGCGCTCCATTGCGACCGTTTATCTTTTGTTCATCCGATAACCCGGGAAAAAATGACCTTTACCATCCCATTGCCCGAAGATATGGCAAATGTGCTTCAAATATAGGTTGAGTTTTTTTTCAATGGTGAAGACGTGATTATATTGGCAATCGGTTTCAGAGTAATCATGAAGCATGATTAATGATAAAGGCGCTGAACCAAATAGTAGTACCATAAAAAAATCGCCTCCCGGCCTGGGAACGGCGATTTTTTATTAAGAATCAAACATGAAATTTTGCGTTCTGGACCGTACATTTAAAACAAGTCCAATTGCCATCATATAGGCAATCAAAGAGCTTCCCCCATAACTGAGAAACGGCAGAGGGAGACCAGTAATCGGGAGCAGCTGCAGACTCATTCCGATATTTTGAACGACCTGATACGTAATCATTCCCGCTGTTCCCGCACCGAGGTAGCCGCCAAAGGGATCTTTACAATCAAGGGATATATGAATAATTCGGTAGATTAATAGGAAGAACAGCATTACAACCAGGCTTCCGCCAATAAATCCCATCTGTTCAGCGATTGCTGTAAAAATCATATCGGTATGCCGTTCAGGAATGTAGATTTCGAGATTCATAATGCCTTTGCCAAATAACTGTCCTGAACCTATAGACAGCATGGCCCGAATGAGCTGCAGTCCATAGGAGTTGGCATATTGTTCCGGTGCAAGCCAGCCATAAAAACGCTCCAGAGCATGGGAAAAGATGGATTCTTCTACAAGTTTAAATAATCCTGGAAAAAGAAAGAAAATACCAAATAATATACCGGCAGTGACAAAAATAAGTCCTAAAATGGCAAACAAAATCCGCCATCGAATTCCAGATACGAGGATTAAAAATCCGGTAATGGACAGATAAACAAGGGCTGTACCAAGGTCAGGCTGCATAGCAACAAGCAAAGTTGGCGGAATAGCAACCGTTAAAATTTTTACCAATAACCAGAGATCATCCTTAATGAAAGGTGATTTGCGTTTCTCATTGTGAGAAGTAATTACATGGCTTAAGGCAATAATTAAGAATACTTTCATAAATTCCCCGGGCTGGATCGTGCCAAGCTTAGGGATTGAATACCAGCTGGTGGCGTTATTTAACGTTAAAACCAGGGGGGAAGGAATATTGAATTGAAGCCCCAGAAGGAGAGCTAAACCAACTCCATATAAATACCAGGTAAGTTTACGGTATCGGTCATAATCTAAAATCATCATCAGGTAAATCATCAGTCCGCCTAGAATAAACCATGTCCCCTGTTTCAGATAAAATTTAGTTTCTTTAATAGCCGGAGGCAAATAAGGCTGAATGGTATATAATGTGAATACACTAAGTACAGCTAACAATATGAGAACAGAAATCAAAAAATAATCAATATGATAGCGATTCGTTTTATTTTGCATGGATGATATCCTTTCTTCCAAATCGAAAAATATCAGATTTCCTGTTAAACTGGAACCAACTGTCTATTCTTATTTTTCATGATAATACAAATTTCGTCAATGAAAAGGCGGAATTGGAATTTTTGTTGACAAACCGGTGAAACATCTTTACGATAAAACGGTCGAACGAACATGTCAGCAACGGTTTACTGGCGATAAGGAGGGAATGTGGATGGAACATTTAACAGACGAAAAAAAAGTAGAATATTTAAAGCTTTTGACTGATGCCCTGGCAAATGAAGAGATCGATCGCTTTCGGGATGAATTTTTGGAAATGCACCCGTATGATCAGGCGTATGTATTTGAGGAACAGCCAGAGGAAATCCGTCATCGAATATACACATACTTATCGCCAGAGGAAATGGCAGAAATTTTACAGCATTTTGATCTGGATAACATCGAGCCGATTATTACGGAGATGGACCCCAGGTATGCTGTGCAAATTTTAGAAGAAATGCCGACAGATGATGCAGTCGATATTTTAAATACACTGGATAAAAACATAGTTGCCAGCTTTTTGGCAATTATGAAAAAGGAAGAAGCAACAGAAATAAAAAATTTGCTTCATTATGAAGAAAAAACAGCTGGAAGTATTATGACAACGGAATATGTTTCCGTTTCATCCCATATGTCTGTCCGGGAAGCCATGCTTCATTTAAAACAGCAAGCCCCCGATGCAGAGACCATTTATTATGTATATGTCATTGATTCAGACAAGAGACTGGTTGGCGTAATTTCCCTGAGAGATTTAATTATTTCCGACGATGATGAACCTGTCAAGGAAATTATGAGTGAACGAATCGTATCCGTATCCGTAGGTGATGATCAGGAAGAGGTCGGGCATGTGATGATGGACTATGACCTGCTGGCATTGCCTGTGGTTGATTTTCAAAATCATTTGCTTGGGATTATTACAGTTGACGATATCATGGATGTTATGGAAGAAGAGGCAAGCGAGGACTATTCTAAGCTGGCTGCAGTAGCAGATATGGAAAGACTGGACAAAAATCCCTTTACAGCTGCAAGAAAACGAATTCCATGGCTGGTTATTCTTCTCTTTCTGGGAATGATTACGGCCAGTCTGATCAGCCGTTTTGAAGAAATTCTCAATGAGAAGGCAATTTTAGCCGTCTTTATCCCCTTAATTGCAGGGATGGCAGGGAATACCGGGACACAGGCTCTCGCTGTTGCCGTTCGGGGGATTGCAACCGGTGAACTTGAGAAAGAAGGCAAAAGAAAGTTAATTTTGCGGGAGGCCGGGACCGGTCTGATCACAGGACTTACCTGTGGCATTCTAATAGTGGGTATAGTATATTTGTGGAAAGGTGATTTATATTTAGGGTTTCTGGTAGGAATCACTATTTTAGCCACTTTATTTATCGCCACGATAGCCGGTGCATTTATTCCGCTTATTATGCATTTCTTAAAAGTTGATCCGGCTGTTGCAAGCGGACCCTTTATTACAACCATCAATGATATCATCTCCATCTTAATTTATTTTGGCATAGCAACCATGTTTATGCACCAGTTACTCTAACACAAGGGGGCTTTAGCTATGGAACATTCAGCAACATCGATTACATCGCTTCTTATCGTCATTCTCGCTGCATTTATTACACCAATCATTTTGCATCGATTGAATTTAAAAGTTATTCCAGTAGTTGTTGCCGAGATTATCGTAGGGCTAATGATAGGAAAGAGCGGTTTAGATATCGTTGAAGAAGGCATGTGGCTGGAAACTCTATCGACCCTTGGATTTATTTTTCTCATGTTTTTAAGTGGACTAGAAATTGACTTTTCTGTATTTGCCAGCAAAAAACAGGAAAAACGGACGAACGGGAAATCAGCTGAACCAAATCCGCTGATGCTGGCAACTATAGTATTTGCTGGAATATTTGTTGTCTCCCTTGGGTTATCCTATTTATTTGTCCTGGCTGGCTTTATCGAAAGTGTGTTTTTTATGACACTCATTATATCAACTATTTCACTGGGGATCGTTGTCCCAACCTTAAAAGATAATCAAATTACTAAATCTAATATTGGGCAGACCATCCTCCTGGTGGCTGTTATTGCTGACCTGGCGACGATGATTTTATTAGCGGTTTTCGTGTCTCTTTATGGTGAAGGCGAAGGAAATATGTGGTTATTGCTTATCCTCTTCGCTGCCGGGGTATTGTTTTATTTTATGGGAAAATATTTCCGCAATCAGTCATTTCTTGAGACCATGACAAGGGGAACCATACAGATTGATACCCGCGCTGTGTTTACCCTGATCATTGTTCTGGTCGCTCTGTCAGAAAGCGTGGGTGCCGAAAATATTCTGGGAGCCTTTTTGGCGGGAGCCCTTGTATCTTTGCTTTCCCCTAATAAAGAAATGGTGAAAACCCTAGACAGCTTTGGATATGGTTTTCTGATTCCGATTTTCTTTGTGGTTGAAGGAGCCAGAATAGACATCTGGAATTTATTTAGTGACCCCAAAGTCATGCTGCTGATTCCGCTGTTACTGCTGGCACTGTTTGTATCTAAATTAATTCCTGTTGTTGCGATGAAAAAATGGTATAGCTGGCGAACAGCAATCAGTTCTGGATTTTTGCTCACATCCACTTTATCCCTGGTGGTGGCCGGAGCAAAAATTGGGGAACGGATGGAAATCATCGATAAACAGATGTCTGATGCATTGATTCTGGTTGCCGTACTTGCCTGTCTGATTGGCCCTATTGTGTTTAACAAATTATTTCAAAAAGTGGACAGAGAAGAGCACAAATACGTTATTTCCGTCATTGGTTCCAATCAGATGACGCTGCCTGTTGTTCGTGAACTGGACCCGGACTTGTATGAAACACATCTGTATCACACCAAAACAGAAAAAATAGATGAGAGAATTACCCATTCCTGCTTTGACATAAAAGAAGTGGAAAGTTACGATGTTGTAAAATTAGAAGAAATGAATGTCTTTGATTCTGATTTAGTGGTTGTGGCAACAGGAAATGAAGAAACCAATGCTGAAATTGCCATCTATGCTAAAGAGCAGGGTGTAGACCGGGTTATTGCCCGAGCAGAATCAGTGGAGAATGATCAAAAGCTCCGAGACCATAATGTCGATGTATTCTCTGTACTTCTGTCCAATAAAACCTTGCTGAAAGCTATGATTGTTGCTCCAAGCCTAGTTCATGTATTGACTGAGCAGGAAAACCAGCTTTATCAGATCAATATGAACAATTCGACATTTGACGGCATTATGCTCAGGAATTTCCCATTTACCGGGGACGTGATTATGGTTCGGATTTTCCGTGGAAAAGACTCGATCGTACCCCATGGGGATACGGAATTAAAAGTGGGAGACAGGCTGATTGTTACGGGCTCGAAGGAATATGTGGAAGAACTGCGTAATGTACTGGAATTTTGTGACTGGTGTTAAATTTCTAGTTGAAAATAGGTTATCTAAACTAAAGAATATTCCAGTCGTGGTGAAGTTAAACATCATGACTGGATATTTCTGTATTTAAGATGCAGCACATCTTTTTTCATTCAACAATGCATAGATCAACCTTTTTAAAATGGCACACTCAGTAAGTGCTGCAAGAAACAGAAAAGATAAAACTGCGAACCTGGACCAAATTTTAACCATCGTGCATTACAAAATCATTTGAGTTTTTATGCGGTTTTTAATAAAATAGTATCAGGTACTAAGAACAAATCCTAAAAATTGATGATATCCTTTGGTAGGAGGTTAGAAATATGAATTTTTCGTTAGAAGGCCGTACATATGTGATCATGGGTGTTGCGAATAAACGGAGTATTGCATGGGGAATTGCAAAATCGCTGCACAAAGCAGGTGCCCGTCTGATTTTCACTTACGCAAATGAACGTTTTGAAAAACCTGTTAAAGAATTAGCTGCTACGCTGGAAGGACAGGAATCTTTATTTTACGAATGTGACGTAACAGATGATGCAGCCATTGACAAAACCTTTGCTCAAATAAAAGAGGATGTAGGGGTGATACATGGACTTGCCCACTGCATTGCTTTTGCAAAAAAAGAAGAGTTAAAAGGCGAATTTTTAAATACGACTCGTGATGGATTTTTACTTGCCCACAATATTAGCGCTTATTCGCTGGCAGCTGTTGCAAAAGCAGCAAAGCCGCTGATGACTGAAGGAGGAAGTATTGTAACTCTGACCTACCTTGGCGGAGAACGGGTTGTTGAAAACTACAACGTTATGGGCGTGGCCAAAGCAAGCCTTGATGCTACGATGAAATATGTTGCCAATGATTTAGGCAAATATGGTATTCGTGTAAACGCCATTTCCGCTGGACCAATTCGGACTCTTTCTGCCAAAGGAGTGGGTGACTTTAACACCATTCTTAAAGAAATTGAGGAACGTGCTCCTCTTCGTCGTACCGTTACTCAGGAAGACGTGGGTGATACAGCATATTTCTTAATGAGCGATCTTTCTCGAGGCATTACAGGCGAAATTATCCATGTTGATTCAGGCTATAATATTCTGGGACGCTAAACAAAACCCCCTTTTATAACATCAATAGATTGTTGTTTAACTGCCACAAAGAGGCTGGGACCACAGCCCCTTTGTGGTTTTTATTTTTTTCAAAATCAGCTGTCCCTCAGAAAAAATATGCACATTTCTGGGCGGATGTGCATATAGTGGATGATAGGATGATATAAAAAGGGGAGAATAGAATGGACGAAAAAGAACGGGTGGTTCAAAAGCCGGTTTTGTATATCCATCAGCCAAAAGAAGAAGAGATAACGGCGAACATGCAATCTTACTTTTATTACAAAAAGAATGAAGACAGAGACAAAAAGGAAGAAAGCTCCCGGCCACAGCAATTGGTTATTGAAAAGGAACATGAACAGGAAGAAGAGCAGGAACGTCAAAGCAACTACAATAATAAACATTCAGCCAGAGAACGCCGTCAAGCTTTTAATGAAATGAGCATCCTTGAAAAGATTCAATACTTTGTGTATATGCCGAAAAAGGTGCCCAAAATGAAGTGTGAAGTGATTACAGAAGAAAAAAAATATCGGGGCTATATTCAGTCTCTTGAAAATGAAGTGGTCCAAATGAAAATATTTCAGCGTCCATTTCAAGCGGAAATCCCATTAAATGAAATACAGGATGTAAAACTGATTGGATTTTAGATGAATTTCGAATCATCTGACACAACCATAATTTCCCGTGGTTATGCAGATACAAAAATAACCCGGGCTCTCAAAGCCCGGGCTATCCTCTTTGGTTAAGTTATGGGATTGCATTGATTGCAGGAAGACAAGTGACATGGCAGAAGCATTTAAGATCAACCGTGATGCACAGTCCAGTTCTTCTCAAGTCTTTTGCGCTTTGCTTCGTCGGGCACTTCGGATTATCTTCTTCGCCAGGGGCACGCAGCAATTCAAGAATAGCACAGCAGTCATCAAATACTTCTTTTACACGGAAATAGAAGCTTGCTACGACATCTTTATCATTATTGTCCTTGACTGCGAATCCTTTAAACGGCTCACAGTTGCCATCACAGTATAAAAGTACAGGTACGGTATCCTTTGTAGGATGCGGACGAGCCTCACCGAGCAGTTCATTGATCGAATTTTCACAGCTAACATCACAGTCAGCTAAAATGTCTTGCTGAGCATCTGCGATTTCCCGCAGAACATTGCACACGCAATTATCAGAGTCAAACTTTTTTCCACAAGACATATATTCATTACTCCTTTCATCATTTTGATGTTTTATCTCTAATAAAGTATGCTTTCACGCATGTGTTGTGTGGGCAGGAATCCCCTTTTTCAAAACCTTGGGAGTGATGTTTTTTATTGGACCGGGACATTTGACCAAACACTAGACGTTCATACGCATACACTAGTATCGTAAACAATATATGACAAGGGAGTGGAGTTCCGAATGTCCGATAAAAATAAAAAAGTGATACATGTGAAGGATCTTGTGATTCAGGCAGATAATGTTATTTTTGAACCGCCGCGTCGTCCTGAACCGCATAAAGGACCAGATCGGCCACCATTTGATCCATTCTTCGGCCCTCGGCGCAGAGACGAGGATGAAAGCTCTGAAAGAGAGAGCGGGGAAAGCCGAGACAGAAAGGATTTTGATGAAGAGAATCCAAGAAGAAGACCATTTCCATGGTAGTTATACAAGGCAGTCTCTCAACTGAGGCTGTCTTTTTCTGTAAGAGTGTTCAGCCGGAAAAATATTAGAGAAAGGTTGCAGATGCAGATGAATATAGAAAAACAGCCGTTGTTTCGTTTCCTTAGGGCATTAAATGACTTTCTGGACCAAAATGAGAATTTGCTGTTAAAGCCTGAGGAACAAATCAAAAAGATTGAAAAGGATATGGGGGAATGGAATCAACAGTTTTTAGAACAGATCAGCAATGTTGAAAAAATGATCAAAGAACTTGAGAAAAGGATGGAATAACCAAAAAGAACCCGGGCCGGTCATAAATAAGGAAAAATAAACGAATGAATGTCTGTAAAAACGGGTAATGTATTATAGGTTAAAAGGGGGAGGGATGGATATGGGATATATCCTTCCGATACAGCATCACCAATACCAGGATTATCATAAAAGAACCATAAGGACAAACAAGAATCCCTTTTTTCTTGAGGGTCCATTTCCTGTAGAATTAAACAGCAAATTAAAAGAAAAGAAGAACAAAGAAAAGAAAAGCAAGGAACAACGAAAGCCACTCACTGCCATTTATGCTGCAAGAAATGTGCATGCCATCGAGCACAGTGAAAAAATATTGGCTGAGTTAACAGGAAAAGGGAAACATGTTAACGAAAAGGTTTAAGTAAAAGTCCCAAAAGGAGATGCTGTTATGCAATTCAAAAACATTAATGAAACCTGCTACTATTTTGATGCTCCAGTCAATATCGGCTATGTACACCATGGTGAAGAAGGACTGTTGATTGATGCGGGTCTGGACCGTTCGGTTATGAAAAAGGTGCTAAAAGCCCTCGATGAACATTCCCTTCCTGTTACTCATCTATTTGTCACACATGCCCATGCTGATCATTATGGCGGGGCTTCTTATTTACAAAAAGAAAAGAACATCTATACCATTGCACCTAAATTTGAGGCAGCGATCCTTCAAAACCCAATGATTGAGCCCCTGTATCTATTTGGCGGAAACGATCCCCTGCCTGAACTTCGGAATAAATTTTTAGAAGGTGAGGCCATTCAGGTTAATGAAAAAGTGGACGAAGGAGAACACCAGATTGGCAGCTTTAAAATGACGCTAATTTCAACACCTGGACATAGCTATCATCAGCTCGGTGTTCTGATCGATGATGTTTTTTATGCAGGAGACACCTATTTTGGAGCCGACCAGCTGGAAAAGCACAAAATTCCGTATATTACTGATGCTGAAAAAGCAATCAGCAGTCTAAAAAAGGTGAGAAACATTTCCTGTCAGGGAGCAGTACCGGGGCATGGGGTGTTTGAAGAAAACTTTTCTGAAACGATACAGGCAAATATGGATTATCATGAAAAACTCCTAAACGAAATTACAGCCTATATTAAAAAATGGGATGAAGGAGTCAGTCATGAACAAATTGTAGCGGATTTGTGTAAAAGATATCAGGTGAAAGCACAGCAACTGTCCCAATTTTTGCTGTTTCGGACAGCTGTTACAGCCTACTTGTCAGCTTTGATTCAGCGAGAAGAGATACATCATGAAATTAGTGGATACCGATGGGTGTTTAAAGCTAATTGAATAAGTATGCTGGAAAAAGTGCCTGAATGATTAGAATAACATAGCATTCAGGCACTTTTATATGGTGACTATTGTTAAATTTTTTAATAGCTCTGTACATAGAGGCCCTGTGATTTGCTCCATTCGGCATACATAACCTCTTCAACCCTTGAAATTCCCTGCTTCTGAACTTCTTCCATTAGCCACTGTTCTGTTAATTTCGCTTCGGCTAGATTATCATAGATGATTTCTCCATCAATAATCATTGAAAAAGGAAGTTCCACTGTTTCAGGAAGGGCATTGACATCCTGGCGGGTTGCCTGCTGTTTTAAAGTGTTCAGCAAAACAGAAACACTACCGTCTGTCTCAAAAATGGCATATTCCACATCTCTCACCGAAAAGACATCTTTTTTTCTAAGGAGGTGTAAAAGCTGATTCATATCCAGTTTGCTTTTTGCCATTACATCTTTTTGAATTTTTCCTTTATGTATGATCAAGGCTGGCCGGCCTTCCAGCAGTGCACGTGATCCTTTGAATTTTTGTGTAATCATCTCCGTCACATACAGTAACACGCCCCATAAAAAGACAACATACAAAATTTCCGGGACACCCGCTTGTTCATCAAATAGCGCATTTCCAACCAGTTCCCCTAATACGAGTGCAGCGATAAAATCAAAGGCGGTGATCTGTGTGATCTGGGATTTTCCCAGGACTTTCGTTAACGTAAATAATGCTGCGAATCCGACAAGAGTATCCACTAACATATTTACATAGTTCATTGACAAAACCACCTTCATTTTCTGTTCTCTTCTTCATCATAGACACGCCAGCACAAAAACATACACGGAACAGGGGGGAAATGCGATATTTCACTATACATAAAAAGAGGATGGGGACAGATGTGCAAAAGCAATAAAAAATCCGAACTAAATTCATGCGTCACATGAACTAGTCCGGATTAATTTGATTCGAGAGATAGGAAAGCTATAAAATTTGAGTCTCAAACAGTTTTTTTAATAGAGGGAATGATTGTCCAGCTTCAGCGCCCAGCCCCTCGAGCTGCTTCGGCCCCCCTGTGGCGGCGACAGCCTCCTCGGTGGTACTCCAGCAGTTTTCGGGGCTAAACGGATCTTCAATTTATTTTTTCCAGTCTTTTTTAACCTTCAATTTAAACATTATAAAGTTTTAATCATGGTTACATGTGGGATTCCCGCATCCATAAACTCTTCTGAAACCACTTCATAGCCCAGGGATTGATAGAATCCTACAGCATGTGTCTGTGCGTTTAATTTTGCTTTTTTGTACCCCTTTTGACGAATCGTTTCTTCCATTGCTTGAATCATGATCTTGCCGTAGTGTTTTCCTCTGTATTCCTTTAACACACATATGCGTTCCAGTTTTCCCGTTTGACCAATGAAGCGGAGCCTGCTGGCAGCAACTGGCTCCTCATGAACATAGCCAACAAAATGAATCGATTCATTCTCATGTTCATCGATTTCGATCTCTTCAGGCACTTGCTGTTCTTCAACAAATACAAGGCGCCTGACGCGGTAGGCATCCTGTTTTTCCTGCTGACTTTCAGCGATTAGTATGTTCATCGGATTATTGCTCACCGCCAAATTTAAAGGTTTCATACACGGTCCATGCACCATTGTCTAACTGATAAAGCAGCTGGAACCGGTCCACTTTATCCTCGATATCAAATGAGAGCATGCGCAAGCTTCCATATACATCCGAATGTTCATCATCAGATAGCTTTTGTCCAATGGTGATATGAGGTACATAAGCATACTGGCGATCTTTAATAAATTTTCCTTGATAGAGTTTTTCATTTAACTCCATTAATTCCTCAACAGGCTCTACCTTCAGATATACGGTATTGGTTACCGGGCTGAAAGAGCTGATTTTTTTGATGATTAATGGGAAAGGTTTGGTTTCGCTGGCAATAGTACGGAGCTCACCAATTAACTCTTTTATATAATCATCATCGGCTTCAAAAGCCTCTTTAAGTGTGATATGTGGAGGAATTAATGAATAGTGGGGGTCGTAGCGCTTCCGATATGAGTTGGCGATGTCTTGTACTTCTTTTGAAGGAAAAATAGCTATTCCATACTTCATATAAAAACCTCCTTATTACGAAATTTTTTAGCTGATTGAAAAGTATAGTAAAGGGGACTGATTATCATTATAGCAAAAAATTGAAGCAATTTTCTAAAAATCATGTGACAGATTACCCAAAAATTTTTACAAGGGCGCGTTTTAAATCCTTTTGCCAATATTTCCAGGTATGATCCCCATCTAATTCATAGTAGGTGTATTCATTCGTTTTTTCACGCAAAATCTTGTTCAACTCCCGATTAGGTTCCAGAAAATCTTTTTTCTCGCCATCTGTTGTAGGTACTTCTGTTTCATTGAGACCAATCGTATGATAGATTGACATAGCCGAAACGTCCTTTGATTCTCTGACCATTTGCAGAACAGTTTCATCCACGTATGGTGACTGCATAATAACCCTGCCAAACGTATTGGGATACTTTAAAGCGGTCATTAAAGAAATGGTACCTCCTAAAGAATCCCCCATTAAAGCTCGACTTCCGCCCAAATAGTAGCCGGGAAGCTCTTCATCTAGCATTGGCACCACTTCAAAGCGCAGAAATTTCATATATGCTTCATTCCGCTCACCGTCAGGATGGTATTTTTCCCTGCGGTCATAACGGTCCTTATAGTGAATTCCGGCAAAAATGGTATCCTCAATTTCGCCTTCCTCATGGAGTTCATCACTGTACGTGGCCAACCGCCCCAGTTGAAAATAATCATTGCCGTCCTGCACGATACATAAATGATATTTATACAATGGGGAAAAATTCTCCGGCCGGTAGATTTTAATGGTCAATGTTTCATGAAGGTACTGGCTGTCTATTTCCCTTTCGATCATGGTTCCTTTTCTTCCCACTGACGTTCACCTCCGTATGTAAATAAAAAGTACCAAACAAGGTTATTTTAACATATTCTCGCTATAATGGTTTCTCATGATTTTTACAATAAAAATTGGATTGACTGGATTTATATGGTTCATGACATATGTACTTTGTCCTATTTTTTCATATTTACCCCCATAATAGTTGAGATGACCTGATTCATATGTTTTAAACTATAGTTGTTTATTGCCTGCAGAAGAGCTTGTAGCTTCAATGGAAGGATGCAGGGGTTATATAGAAGATATAAGGGTATATAAAGAGGAGTTTACCGTTTTAAATCATGCCCCTCTGCTTAGCCTAAAAACCAATCAGTGTATTATGATTAAAAAAACGTAATCATAAGGATGAACAAATATATGAAACCATTTGGCATCATCATAGCAGAACATGATCAGCCTGATCGTGATAGATTAAAAAAAATGATCTATCCGTTAAGACAATTTAAAGTGATAGGCGTGTCCGATTCAGGTTCTGATTTATGGGGGCAGCTTCAATTCAAGCAGCCGGATGCTATTATTTTAAATCTGTCACTGCCTGAACTCAACGGTATACAAGGCGTTAATGAAATAAAAACTATGCTGCCGTATGTTCAAATTATTTTACTGACTGATCACGTTACTTACCCTGGAGAAGTTTTTGATCTTTCCGTAACCGACTACTTAAAGAAACCTTTTATAGAATCTCGTTTTTATGATGCGCTGAAAAAAGGGTGGTATGCATTAAACCATATTTATCAGACGCCAGGTGCTGGAATGATAACTGAAAAATTAGAAGTGCGTATGAACCACGCACTATTATTTATACCCTTTCATGAAATTTTGTTCATTGAAAGAATGAAACGCAAATCTTTTATACATACCTTGCATCATACATATGAAACTTATGAATCATTGAATTCTATAATGGATCGGCTCAGCTACCATTTTTTCCAGACTCATCGATCGTTTATCGTTAATCTGGAACATATTTATAAAATTGAGCCTGACGGACAGACTTATCTGGTTCATTTCAAAAATTTCAAAAAACGGGCTTTTATTTCTAAAAACAATATCCAGAAAATTAAGTACTTGCTTTCGCGCGTACAGTAACAAGTCGAGATTATTGAATGTCAGAAAGATCCTGCTTAATTTTGATGTTTGTTAATGAAAGCTTGTCCTTTAGCTCCTTCAGTCCACTTCCGCCCAGGTAAAACGTTGTTTCAGAATGTTTACCAGCAAATCGGTCCAGTTCATGAATCAACTCTGGTTCTTGATCGAAGGGAATAACAGTTGACACCGATAATAATACCATTTTAGGTTTTAGTCTCTGAACCGTATCTTCAATGGCACCCGGCGCTGGAGATGCTCCTAAATAAGCGGTTTTCCAGCCCTCCATACTCAGGTGCAGCAGTAATATTTGAAGACCAATTTCATGGCGTTCATAGGGCAGGCAGCTTCCCAGTACAAGGGGAGCCTGACTGTCTGTCCTGTCGTATTCCCGTCGAATAAGAACTAGATAATCCCTTATGGTAATACTGGCAATATGCTCTTGATATTCATTCCAAATTCCCTGCTTCCACCGCTGGCCTACCTCCTTTAAAAAAGGCCGGATAACCTTTTCCAGAAGAAAATGCAGGCCGCGTTCATGAAGTGCTTTTTTTAGCGTATTCTGCAATTGTTGCTCATCACCATTCGTGCCAGCCTCCAATAGCCGTATAATATAGTGATTCATCTGCCCTTGAGAGTCTTTTGAATTACCTAAAGATGGGGAATAGTTTTGGCTGGGAATAGAATTTACCTGTGAAGATTTCTGGTCATGGAGAATGGATATGGCATTTTTTACACTGTACCCCTGTTCGGTCAGAGATTTGACCGTTAATAATGTTTGTACATCCTGCTCACTAAATACACGATAACCGTTTTCCTGACGCTCAGGAGAAATAATCCCGTACCTTTTTTCCCACTTTCGGATAACCTGACGGGACAGACCAGTAATTTTGGATACTTGATTAATGGAAAGGTGTTTATCTGTCAGCATTTCAAATCCTCCCTAAATCAAAAGAAAGAATATACAATTTGTAATATGTTATCTCCATTTATATTATACAAACGTTTTACAATTAAACCAAACGTTGCTATAATATCAATGTATAACTACGTCTTTTCTTATATTTTATCGACAATGATGCGGGAAAGACAGCAAAATGTTCATCATTTTTAAAATATACACGAAGAAAAGGGTTATATGTTTCAGGTGCGAGAAAATGTTGTCGAATAGAAGAGAATAATGTCTAAACAGAATTTATCTTATTGGACAGAGCTAGATGTCTCTTCTAAAATTAGTTACTAAATTTAGCCTCTATATCCAGCGGTATATAATTTTTTACATATCCTTCATAATTTATTAACATGCCTGTAATAAAATGGGGGCAAATGGAGGGGGATCATGCTTAAAGAGCGCCCATCATTGACTAAGGAAGATATTGATGAACTAATCGAACAAATTGATCAGCAGTTTCAAGAATGATTCTGGTTATTACTGATTGATTAAAAGGATGGTGACACGGTGTCTGAAAAGTATGTAACGTTTATTGTGAATGGGGAAGAAATGGCGTTGCCTATTGATTCAGTTGAATACATTGAATCAGTGGGAGATATAACAGACGTCCCCAAAACGGATGAATGTGTAGCAGGTGTAGGCCGCATCAGAGGAAAAGTTATTCCCATTGTTGATGTCAAGTGTTCCCTTTTTGGGCATAAAACAGAATTGACAGACAGTATTCGGCTGATTGGTGTTCATCACGAAGGAAGAGATTTAGCTTTCCTGGTGGACGAAGCAAGAGATGTACTTGATATTTCTCATGAGGATATTCAACAAGTAGAAAATGTAGCAGAAAAAAAGCTGGATATAGCTAAAATTGGCGATCGAATGGTTCTGCTTTTAAAAGCAGAATATATGATTCAAAAATTTAAGCTGGAAGACATGATAGAAGACCTGGGACACCAATTATAATGGCCAGATAAGAGAATATTCATCAGCAAGTACATGTTCTTCTAGAAAACAATTAGCCTGGGAGGATGAAGATGAGCAGAAAACAAACAAACTCTATTCAAAACGTTAGTTCCATTATGACTATCAATAAAGTGAGAAGTAGCATTCGGACCAAAATGATTATTGCGGTTTTGATCAGCTTAATTATTAGTACCCCCATTTCAGCATTTATTAATACGTATTTAAAAGACGTAAATATACTTAATTTAGGAGTGTATATTAAATCGGGGGTTACTCTAATAGTGACCACGATCATTATTACGGTATTTGTTCAGTTCATTGTGATAAAGCCGCTTAATAAAATCTTAGCGGTTACCCAGAAGGCTTCTCAAGGTGATTTAACTGCTACGCTGGATATCCGTTCGAAAGATGAAATTGGGCAGCTTGCATCAGCAATAAATCTAATGCAGCAAAATATCGGTTCTATTATAGATCGGGTTTCGGAAACAGCAGAACGCGTTTCTTCTCAGAGTGTAGAGCTAAATCAGGCTTCAGATGAAGTAAAAGAAGGAAGCGAACAGATTGCCTCTACTATGCAGGAGCTGTCATCCGGTGCAGAAACTCAGGCCAATAGTGCAACCAGTCTTGCCGAGATGATGGAAGACTTCCACGAAAAGGTTAGACAGGCTTATGAAAGCGGAGATCGCATCGCCCAATCATCGGATGAGATTTTACATATGACCGAAGAAGGCAATACCCTGATGAAAAAATCTGTACAGCAGATGGAGAACATCAATCAGATTGTACATGATGCCGTTGAAAAAATGAGAGGACTAGACAGTCAGACAGATGAAATTTCAAAGCTTGTACAGGTGATTGAGGATATTGCTGAACAGACCAATCTTCTAGCCTTAAATGCTGCCATTGAAGCAGCAAGGGCAGGAGAGCATGGACAAGGATTTGCAGTCGTTGCTGATGAAGTTCGAAAGCTGGCTGAACAGGTATCCAATTCAGTCGGAGATATCACAAAGATTGTAACAAATATCCAATCCGAATCTGATACAGTGGCAAAATCCCTCGAAACTGGCTACAGGGAAGTGCAGGAAGGAACGGAACAAATCAATGTCACAGGGGAGAAGTTCCAGAGCATTAACCGATCAATCTCTGATATGGCAGCGAGATTGCAAAGCATTTCGAGCACATTAAAACTGATTGTTGAGAACAGTAAAGATGTAAATAAATCCATTGAGGACGTTGCATCTGTAGCTGAAGAGTCTGCGGCTGGCATACAGCAGGCTGCTGCTTCATCTCAGCAGTCCAGCAGTGCTATGGAGGAAATTTCGAAAAGTGCGGATGAACTGGCTCAACTGGCAGAGGACTTAAATGAACAGGTAGATCGATTCAAATTAGCCAGTTCATAGAAAAAACATTCAGTATTGATCCAGAGAATATTGGAACATGTGAATTAAGGCCTCTTGCATTCAAGCAAGGGGCCTTTTCAATTAATGGGTTAAAGTCATTCATCTGTAAATTCGGTTATAAGAACGTGTTTTATTCACTTTCCCATGATATGTATAATGTCCCAGTGAGTAATAATGCCGAGTAAATTCCGGGAAGGCTTCCCGTCGTCTGTAATTAAGAGTGCATTTAACCTCTTGCCATTTTGAATCTGGTTCTTGAAAATATCTTCAGCCTCATAGACCGTTGTGTGTTTTGGGATAAATCGATAATTTTCTTTAATTTGTTCATAGTTAAGTATCTCCTGCAGAGGATGGTTAAATAGATTATTCCAATTCTCCTCAGCACCTTTAGCCAGCCAGTGGGTGATTCCGTTTTCCGTTAATAGTCCCACAAACGTATCATGATCGTAAACAGGGAACTTGGTGAATCCATTTTGCTGGACAAAATGCAATATATCTTTTACTCGGTCATTTGTTGAAAAGGTAAAAACTTTTCGTTTGAACTTAGGAATGACTGTTTCTGGCTCTGTTAATTCCCTTTCAATCCGTTCAATGTGTTCAACCGTTGAATCATGAGGTTCTGCTATGGCATAGTTGGGGTTGATACTGTCATGAACAATAGCATTGCGTAAATCTGCAAATTCAAACAGGTCATCCTGATATTTACGAACGATCGCATCATATTTTTGAGCATGCTGTACAGCACTCTTAAAACTCATATGATGGGGGTTCTTTCGGGTCCGCTCCAGGTATTTTTCAATTCGATGAAAAGAAGCAAGAAAGCGATCGGAATTCTTCATATTTAGTCCCTCCTAAATGATACATGTTCATTGTAGCAGATAATAGGAGTTTAGTTGAAGGTTCACATCATTGACGTAATCAAAAAGACGTTATATAATTAAATCGTAATAATTACGATTTGAGAAGGAGGATAGAAATGGCTAAAAAATCTAAAATAGTTAAGGAACGTAAACGCCAGGAAATAGTAGCCCAATATGCCGAACTTCGAAAAGAACTGAAAGCAAAAGGCGATTATGAGGCATTAAGAAAATTGCCCCGGGACTCATCGCCAACACGCCTGCACAATCGCTGCCAGGTGACCGGAAGACCCCATGGGTATATCCGCAAGTTTGGTTTATCTCGAATTGCTTTTCGTGAGTTAGCTTCTAAAGGCCAGATTCCTGGTGTCAAAAAGGCAAGCTGGTAAGTTTAAAAACAGGAAGGGACGGATGATCCATGTTCCCTTGCAAAACATAAAAGGCTGATTCCTTAATTATTATGGTACAGGAATCAGCCTTTATTTATTTGAATTAGTATAAAACGTTCAGTTATGATATGCTTCGATTTCTGCGGGGAGGGCCTAAGCCTTCTTAGGGAGCTCATTCTACTGTTTTTGGGATTTTCGCCTCGTGTTCCTGCAGGAGTCTACGCATATTCACAACATAAAGATTTTTGTTCCGCTGATCCAACTTTAGTTAGTGTTACAGCCTCTTTTCCTATGGGGTTTTGGATAGTAATGTCTTTCATGGTGTAGGTGTGAGAAATTTTTTCCTGGGATTAGGAAAGTAATGTTCTTCATAGCGTAGATGAAGACCATTTTCTTTTGAATTTTTGATCGTAATGTTCTTCATAGCGTAGATGAAGACCATTTTCCTTTGAATTTTTGATCGTAATGTTCTTCATAGCGTAGATGAAGACCATTTTCCTTTGAATTTTTGATCGTAATGTTCTTCATGGCATAGATGAAGACCATTTTCTTTTTATTTTTGGGAGTTAAGTTCTTCAGAACATAGATGAAAAATATTTTTTTATAGTGATGTTCCTCAGTGAAATGATAACAAAATACTGTATGTTATGATCCAGATATGTCTTTCTTCAGTTTATGACAAAGATTTGCTCTTTATTTATTCTTTCCTTTTCAAAGAGGATGCTTTTCTCTTCCTATCTAGGGTCATCTTATTCGCTATGATGTGTGTTTTTACGCATGACTTCACTGAATCGTTTCATTCCTGGGTCCCTTTTTAGAGACAAATGAAAAGGGTTTGAATCCAGCCTTCCCCCAGGCTGCTCATTCATAATCATTCCAATTCTAACCCCTATACTATCCTGATAAACACCATCTCTCCGTGTATCAAAATGGGGATCAGCATCACCAACGGTCACATCATTTCTGTCAGGCATATCAGCACCTCCATTAAGTTTATTCTAAACATAGAATGGATTAGTTTGGGACAAAGTATGTAAAAAAGAGGAGGATGCGAATGGGTGCCATAGAGCAAGGTGGTTACACATTTGAAATAGAGTACAGTGTCAGTTATCAGAAAGGAGCTTTGCATGTCTATAGAGAAGGAGAGTTTTTGGAGGAAATTACATTTCAGTTTGATGGTGAGAAACCTGATGAAGAAAAAATCGAGGAAATGATCATGGACTATATTGATCATCATTCATGATTCAAAGGATTTAAAATGAATTGTAGTTCGTGTTTTCATTTTGTTTAAAAATAAAGGAAATACTTCCCATATCACGAACAATCCATTAGGATAGTGATATAGTCAAATAAAGGAAGTGGTCTTATTACAATACTTCAATCCGTAAAAATGGATGTATAAGATAAAACGTGTGCCATGGTTCTTTTTTAAAACCGAAAGAGTCAAATACAAAACTTTCGCATTTCTGCCCCATTATGGTTTTCATCAATCCAGGGGAAATAAGCATTCAAGACATGCTAAAATATAGAAACTCTGGCTGTCATTCCAGCACGGATAATACCCTGAACAATTTGGACATCCACCAGTCTAATAAGATGGAGGCATTCTAAGTGGGAAAATTATTATTAATTAAACATTCCAATCCAATTATAGATTCTGAGAAACCTTCGAACCAGTGGATCCTTTCTGAAGAAGGGAAACAGCGGGCTGAGTTGCTGGCTCATCGATTAGAAAACTATCATTTCAGTCAAATCATCACCAGCACTGAACCAAAAGCGAAGGAAACAGCGGATATTGCAGCGAAAAAACTCGGAAAGAGAGTCCTGGAAAACGAGGGTCTTCACGAACACCAGCGAGAATCAAACCGAATCATTTATCCTCGAGATGAATTTGAACATATCATGAAAACCTTTTTCCTGTACCCTGACCGCTTGATTTTTGGGGAAGAAACCGCTCTACAGGCGAAAGACCGATTTAAGAACGCGGTATTAGAAATAACGAACAATATTCAGCGTGAAGAGGATCTAGTTATCATTACCCATGGAACGGTGATAACCTTATTTGTTTCAAACTATAACTCGATTGACTCCTTTCAGTTCTGGAACTCACTGGGTCTGCCTTCTATTGTAGAATTAAACCTTGATGGGTATGATTTGCATAAGATCATTCAGGTATAAGGTATTTATATGGAAAGGATGGGGAACTGATTTTGAAGAAAAACCAGTTTGCTGAAGTGCTAAAATTAATCAGTTTATTTATATTAATTGCTGGTTTTTATTTCTTATTTGATAGCCAATGGCTCATTTTTATTTTTGCCTTACTGTTTTTTATGCTTTTTTTAGCCCTTGCTGAAATTATAAATCTTTTACATGGAATTCATATTAAACTTACAGAGAACTCAGAATTACAAGAACGGGAAAAGAATAGAGCCGGTTTTTATTCGGTTCAGCCAGTAAGTGAAAAAAACAAAGAAAAAATTCATCAATATTTCGCTAATCAAAACATTCAGGTGAAAAACATTATTTCTACACCATATCAGGAATTTTGTATGGTTGAACTGCAGAAGGAGTATAAGGTAATAGATTTAAGGGGAGAAAATCCCCATCCTGTGCCTGAGGGACAGATCAGGCATATGGAAAATCTGCTGAAATGGGCAAAAGAGCGGAAGGGAATTAAGCTAATTAAATAGACTTATAGAAGGAGGAAATAGTATGCAGCGCATTGATGTAGTGTATGGATTAATATTAGATGAGAATAAAGAAAAAATTTTAATGGTTAAAAATCGCAGGGGAGACTCATATGACTATTCCCTCCCCGGGGGTGCTGTTGAAGAAGGAGAGACCCTGGAGGAGGCAGTCATTCGGGAAGTAAGGGAGGAAACAGGATTAGAAGTTGAGGCAGGGGGCATATTAGCTGTAAATGAGGCATTTTTTATAAAAAAGGGGCATCACCCCATCTTTTTTACCTTTTCAGTGACAGTTACAGGGGGTTCCATCCATCTATCGAGGCCTCATGAAATTTTGGATATCATGTGGGTACCGTTAAAAAAAGCTGACCAATTCATGCCGTATTACAAAGGTGGAATCAGCAGCCTCGTATCGAAACAAAAGGAGGCCATCTATTATGATCAGGGGAGAACTGAATAGAGAGCTTCTGCCTCTTATTAGTCTGCATAGGTTATATTCAATGTCTTCTATCTATAATTCATGAGCTTTTTTAAAAAAATCAATTGTGTAAAAAAGAATAAAAAAACAATTGACTTTTGGGGAGAAACCCAGTAGTATAATAATCGGTTATCATTAATGATAATCATTCTCACTACAAAAACAGGAATCATAAAAAGCCTGTTTTTATTTTTTGGAGCCTGTTGAGAATGAATATCAATATTAACAGACAGTGATGGAGGGACATAAAACATGTTACGCAAAAGTTTCCTGGCATTGCTAACAATGCTTTTGGCAAGTGTTATATTGACAGCCTGCGCTACAGATGACAGCACCAATGATAATGATGCAAACGGAGATTCTGCTGCAGAAGAAAAAGAAACTGCAAGTAAGGAAGACTCTAATGGAAAAGAAGCCAGTATTCGTGTTATCAAACATGCCATGGGGGAAACTGAAATTGAAGGTACCCCTGAGCGAGTGGTTACTTTATATCAGGGTGCAACAGATGCAGCAGTAGCCATGGGAATTAAGCCAGTAGGAATAGTAGAATCATGGGTAGAAAAGCCGGTTTATAACTATCTGAGAGATGATTTAGATGGTGTGCCGATTGTGGGTCTGGAAACCCAGCCAAACCTCGAAGAAATCGCAAAATTAGACCCTGATTTAATTATTGCTTCTAAACTACGTCATGAAGAAATTTACGAAAAATTATCACAGATTGCTCCGACCGTCGCCCATGAAACGGTCTATGAGTTCAAAGAAACCGTTGAATTGGTGGGCGAGGCCATGAATATGGCAGAGAAAGCAGATGAAGTTTTAGCTGCGTGGGACAATCGTGTGGCTGACTTTAAAACGAAAGTTCAGAAGAAATTAGGAGAAAAATGGCCTCTAAATGTAGGCCTGCTCAATTTCAGAGCGGATCATGCACGGATTTACTTCACTAGTTTTGCAGGAATCGTGTTAAATGATCTTGGTTTTGAACGTCCGGAGAACCAGCGGGAGGATGTCTGGGGAATTAAGCTGACCAGTAAGGAAAGCATTCCAGAAATGAACGCGGATATTTTCTACATTTTTATGAGTGATGATGAAGCGGTTCATCAAACCTATGAAGAATGGACCAGTCATCCACTATGGAAAAATCTTGACGCCGTTAAAAATGATCAAGTCTATTTAGTGGATGAAGTGGCATGGAATATGGGAGGCGGAATCCTGGCAGCGAACTTGATGCTGGACGATATTTATGATCGCCTCGGTTTAGAGGAATAAATCCATAACATGTTATAACAGGAATAGGAGGAAGCAGGTCTTTCTTCTATTCCTCTATGTATTTCTATTGATGTTTGATTGGTTAACTATCACTTTCTGATGAAAATGTAATAGAGAAAGAGGATTTTTATGAATAGATTCCATGCTAGTACACCTTTGAAAGCAGCAGGTCTATTAGTCATGTTTTTTATTTTTGTCATTGCCGCCCTTTCCAGCATCACATTCGGACAGATTCCTACTTCATTTCAAATGGTGTATGATGCTTTTTTTCATTTTGATCAAAACATAACAGAACATATTATTATCACAACAACCCGAGTATCGAGAACGGTCATTTCCGCAGTTATAGGGGCCAGTCTGGCTATTGCAGGGGCATTAATGCAGGCACTGACAAGGAATCCCCTGGCAGCTCCGGATATTTTCGGAATAAATGCAGGAGCGATCTTTTTTATTGTATTTTCTGCGACCTTTTTTGCGGTGGATTCCCTTGTTCATTATATGTGGATTGCATTTCTGGGAGCAGGAGTTGCTGGTGTATTGGTCTATTTTCTTGGTTCGATTGGAAAAGATGGATTGTCTCCCATTAAAATTGTTCTGGCAGGGGCAGCTATTACAGCATTTTTTGTATCCTTCACTCAGGGATTATTAGTCATAGATGAACAAAACATTCAGACCGTTTTATTCTGGCTGGCCGGATCGGTAGCTGGAAGAGATATGGATATGCTTCTGCCTGTCTTGCCCTTCATGATCGTTGCGGTTTTGGTTGCTCTGTTTTTGGGCAGTGCTATTAATATCATGATGTCTGGGGAAGATGTGGCAAAGAGTTTAGGACAAAGGACCGTTTTGATTAAACTGTTAATTGGAGTTGTGGTCGTGTTCCTGGCTGGTGGATCGGTAGCGGTTGCAGGGTCAATCGGGTTTATCGGATTAATTGTCCCCCATATGGTAAGGGGGCTGATAGGAACAGACTACAGGTGGGTCATCCCTTATAGTGCGTTAACTGGTGCCAGTCTTTTGCTTTTGGCTGATGTGGCCGCGCGATTTGTCATTATGCCCCAGGAGATGCCGATTGGAGCCATGACGGCTCTGTTAGGAACTCCATTCTTTATCCACATTGCACGCAGGGGGGTGGCCAAAAAGTGAAGGATTATGTATCCATAAGAAATAAGTCGGGTTTGATTTCCTTCCAGCTGCATAAAAAGTTTCTTTATGTTCTTTTCATGCTGGTTTTGTTTTCTTCTTTTATAATCGTTCTATGTTTATCAATCGGCAGCAGCTTTATATCCCCCATAGAGGTCGTGAAGTATCTGTTTGGCTTTGGCAGCGGAGAACATGATTTTATTCTTCATACCTTGAGGATGCCCAGGGTATTTCTTGGCTTTATGGTAGGAGCGGCACTGGGGGTATCTGGACTGATTTTGCAGGGGATTATACGTAACCCGCTAGCATCTCCTGATATTATCGGAATAACCGGGGGAGCGTCAGTGGGAGCGATTATTTTTATTGTCTATTTTATGGGTACGATCAGTTTGAAGTGGCTTCCCCTTGCAGCGATTTTGGGCGCAGGAATTGTTTCTATATTCATTTATGCTCTTTCGTGGAAAAATGGTGTAACTCCCATTCGCCTGGTTTTAATCGGGATAGGAGTGGCAGCAGCTATGAATGCCATTGTAACCATTATGATCGTGATCAGTGAAACGGCAGTTACGACAAAGGCTTACCTCTGGCTGACTGGGAGCCTGTATGGCGGAAACTGGGAAGATGTATATTTAATGCTGCCCTGGATAATTGTGTTTATTCCCCTGACTTTATTTTTTTCTAAAACAGTGAACGCAAAAGAATTAGGGGATGATGTTGCAACAGGTCTTGGGGTAAGGGTACAATGGGTCCGTTTATCTCTGCTTTTGATCAGCGTGGCACTGGCAGGTTCTGCAGTTGCCTTTGCAGGGGGAATAGGATTTGTTGGACTCATTGCGCCACACATTGCCAGAATGCTGGCGGGACGAATGTTTGGGGGGCTTGTGTTTATTTCAGCCCTGGTTGGCGGCTCGATTGTTGTTCTGGCTGATGTTATGGCCCGAACAGCATTTTTGCCACTTGATATTCCAGCAGGTGTGTTTACTTCGGGAATAGGTGCGCCGTTCTTTATTTATTTACTTTATAGAAATCGGCATAACATCCGTTAGGAGGATTTCATATGGGAAGTTTAAAGACAAACGAGCTGACCCTTTCCTATGGAAAGGAACCGATCATCAGTGATCTGAATTTGGCAATCCCTGAGGGGAAAATAACCGTTTTTATTGGCAGTAATGGTTCAGGAAAGTCAACGATTCTCCGTTCACTGGCTCGGCTTTTAAAGCCTGAAAGGGGAAGTGTTCTTCTGGATGGGAATGAGATTTTAAAGCTTTCGACAAAAGAAGTGGCCAAAAAGTTAGCCATTTTGCCCCAGTCACCAGAATCTCCTGAAGGGCTGACGGTGTATCAGCTGGTGAAACAGGGGCGTTATCCCCATCAAAACTGGCTGAAGCAATGGTCAAAAGAGGATGAAGAAGCGGTGAAGCATGCCCTGAGGGCTACCAGCATGGAGGATTTCCAGAACCGGCCGGTGGATGCTCTGTCAGGGGGGCAAAGACAGCGTGCCTGGATTGCGATGACACTGGCACAGGGAACGGATACGATTTTGCTGGATGAACCAACCACTTATCTTGATTTATCCCATCAGATTGATGTTTTAGACCTGCTGTTTTCATTAAATCGGGTAGAAAAAAGAACAATTGTGATGGTTCTGCATGATCTGAACCTGGCCTGCCGTTATGCGGATCATATGGTAGCGGTGCATAATCAGAATGTATACAGTCAGGGTGCACCGGAAGAGATTGTAACAACAAAAATGGTCGAAGAAGTGTTTGGGTTATCCTGTGATATTCATGTGGATCCCATTTTTGGAACTCCTTTATGCATTCCCCATGGAAAAGGCCGTCAGTTGCTAAAGGAAAAGCAATTCGCCGCTAAAAAACAAAGAAAAACAACCTTAGTTCCTGAATAATACAGGGCTAAGGTTGCTTTTTTATTTTGCCTGACTTCTTTTCCACTGCAGAGCTTTTCTGTTCATTTCCTTTACAAAAGCATCTTTTCCTTCTACGTAACTCTCAATATCATCCGGAAACTGTTTCGCCAGTTTTTGTTTTAATTCACTATATTTTTCTGCTTCTTCCGGGTGGGCAATCATATAGTCCCGAAATGCCAGATGACGCTCGATTTCTTCTTTTCCTGTTTGATATATATGAACATGATGGGTTCGTTCATCACCGCCTTTTATAAAGAAGCGCCGTCCCTGAATCCCATTCTCCCTTTTTGCTTCATATCCCAGCTTTTTCATCTCCTGATTATAAAGATCTACCTGCTCTATACTGATTACCTCTCCCATAATATCTATAATCGGCTTTGCATGAATTCCTGGTATGGCTGTACTTCCTATATGATAGATACGAATGATTTCCTGTTCAAAAATGTTTTTAATTTTATTGGCTTCTTGAATAAACATTCGTTTCCAGTCTTCATTGTAGGGAATAACTGCTACCTTTCGCATATGAAACTCCTTTCACACTCCATTTAGTAGTAGAAAAATATGAGGGACAGACAAAGATGCTATCTCATTGTAAGCGATTTGATGAATTCTTTAAATGTTTTTCGTGAAAAATACGGCAATTTCATCATCTGTTTCAATTCAATATAAAATATACCTAATTTAAATTTTCTTTACTTTCAGAATATTTTGTGTTAATTTTTAGGAAAATGGGATACATGATGGGGTTTATTTTATATTCCATTCCGGTCATTTGTTAAATCTACTAGCCCTCACATGATATTACCCATATACATATACAAGATTCATAGAAATGGGACAGACAACCGAAACAGAGTTGATAAATAGATAGGGAGATGAAGAAATGACTGCTCGTTACTTATCTGAAGAACATGTCATGTTTCGAAAAGCCGTGCGAAAATTTTTAGAGAATGAAGCGGTTCCTTTTTTTGATCAATGGGAAAAAAATCGAATGATTCCACGGGATCTATGGATCAAAATGGGGGAACAGGGATTTCTCTGCCCTTGGGCAGACGAGAAATATGGGGGAGTCAACGCAGACTTTGGCTATTCCGTTGTCCTGAATGAAGAATTAGAGAGAATCGGTACAGGGCTTGTAGGGGTTGGTTTGCATAATGATATCGTGGTGCCTTATATCAATACCTATGGCACGGAAGAGCAAAAAGAACGCTGGCTCCCTAAATGTATAACCGGAGAAATGATTACCGCCATTGCCATGACAGAGCCGGCTGCCGGTTCTGATTTGGCCGGAATTCAGACAACAGCCATCCGGGATGGTGATACATATATTTTAAATGGGCAGAAGACTTTCATTACAAATGGGGTTCATGCAGACTTAATCATCGTCGTTGCGAAAACAAACCCAGATGCTACGCCGCCTCACAAAGGCATTAGTCTGCTGGCTGTAGAAGTGGATACACCCGGGTTTGAACGTGGAAGAAAGCTTGAAAAAATCGGCCTCCATTCCCAGGATACGGCTGAGTTATTTTTTGATGATGCACGGGTTCCGGCGGATAACCTCATTGGAGAAGAAGGAAAAGGGTTCTATTATTTAATGGAAAAATTGCAGCAGGAGCGGCTAGTAGTAGCTATTGGCGCTCAGGTTGCGGCTGAAGAAATGCTGAATATGACCATTGATTATGTGAAAGAAAGAAAAGCATTCGGAAAAGAAATTGCCCGTTTTCAAAACACCCAGTTTAAAATAGCCGAGATGGCAACAGAAATAAAAATTGGCCGATCTTTCCTGGATGATGTGATCCATCGTCACATGGATGGAGAAGACATTGTAACAGAAGTATCCATGGCGAAATGGTGGATTACCGACATGGCAAGAAGAACGGCAACAGAATGTATGCAGCTTCACGGGGGATACGGGTATATGGAAGAGTACCCGATTGCCCGCCGATATCGGGATATTCCAGTAGCGTCTATTTATGCAGGCACGAATGAAATCATGAAAAATATCATTGCAAAAAACATTTTATCCTGAAGAAAGAGGGTTCTTCATGTTACAGGGAATACGCGTTCTGGATTTTAGTCACTATCTTCCGGGTCCTTTTGCATCACTTCGGCTTGCGGATCGGGGAGCGGAAGTCATTAAAGTAGAACCATTAACAGGAGATCCAGCCAGAGGGATGAAAATTGGGGGAGGGTCCTCTTTATTTGATGCGAATAACCGCCATAAAAAAAGCCTTACATTAAATTTAAAATCTAAGGAAGGCCAGGAAATCGCCCTTGGACTGGCAGAGAAAGCTGATGTTATAATCGAAAGTTTTCGTCCGGGAGTGATGAAACGTCTTGGAATGGATTATGGCCTGGTGAAAGCCCGCAATGACCAGATTATCTATTTGTCCTTATCCGGATTGGGACAGCAAGGATCTATCTCCCATCTGGGAAGTCATGATTTGAACTATCTGGCTCTCACAGGAATGCTCGATCAGCTGCGTGATCACGAGGGAAGACCTGTTCACCCTACCATAACTCTTGCTGATCTGATTGGGGGAATGGCAGCAAGTGAAGCGATTGTAACGGCTCTGTTCCAGCGGGAAAGAACCGGGAAGGGGACTTATATCGACTTTTCTATTACCGATGCTGTTTTTTCTATGATGAACAGCCATACCATGATCGCCAGTTTAACCGGAAATAATCATGGTGTTCCTGTTCTAAATGGAACTTTTGCTCATTATCATATTTATGAGACAAAAGATGGCAGATATATGAGCCTTGGAGCTCTGGAATTCAAGTTCTGGAAAAATTTTTGTCTGGCCGTCAAGCGTCCCGAGTGGGTAGCTGCCTATCCTGACCAGCTTTCTGCCGATCAGCCGCTGTACCAGAAAGTCAAGGAATTATTTTTAAGCCGAACACAGGAGGAGTGGACGAAACTTGGACAGGAACATGATTGCTGCTTATTTCCTGTTATGACAACGGAGGAAGCTACATCAAACGAATATGCAAAAGAACGAAAATTGATCGATTATGCAGGCAACAAACCGTATGTCAGCACCTTAAGTTTCAGCCATTCTTCAAAACGCAGACAGGAATATGAGATTCCGCTTGGGGCACATACAAACGAACTGCTGATGAATCTATTACAGGTGGATGAGAAACAAATACATGAGTGGCGCGAAAAAGGAATCATCTGAAATTCTGTTTTCTGCTTTCAAATTTTTTAGTTAGAAGACACCAATCGAAACCCGGACATGTTTTCCGGGTTTCGATTCAAAGTTTATTTTTCTGATAAGGGGGGAATAGCCATTGCCACAAAAAGTGTAAAAGGATGTAAAGACTTCAATCAGTGACCCTTCACAAGTTTGAAATACACCTGTTGATGCCATTCCTTTACTTCTGATGATAACCTCATGAACAAAGAAGCCCTCATTTCTACACATCATGTAATTTCTGAAGTCATTCCATCGAGATCATTGGAACAGATGCTTAGTCAACAATATTAATTTCTAATATGAAGAATGGAGGAGATTTTTTTATGATGAACACTCAGCTTACCCTGAACAAAATGGTGGAGCGTGCAGAACAGCTTTTCCCGAATAAGGAAATTGTGTCTCGGACATCTTCTGGGATCCAGCGTTTTACGTACAAAGAAATGGGGGAACGCACCCGACGTTTGGCCAGTGCACTTGAACAAGTTGGAGTGAGAAAAGGAGATAGAGTAGCTACCCTGGCCTGGAACGATCACCGCCATCTGGAAGCATATTTTGCCATTCCTAGTATGGGAGCCGTTTTGCACACCATAAATATTCGGCTTTCCCCTCAACATATTGTGTATATCATTAATCATGCTGAGGATAAGGTTCTTTTGATCGATCAGGATTTTCTTCCAGTAATAGAGGCTATAAAGGATGAGTTAAAAACGGTTCAAGCATATGTTGTCCTCAATGATGAGATGGAATTGCCGGAATCCACTCTAACTCCCCTTCATTCCTATGAAAAAATGGTTGCCAATGGAAATCCGAACTACCAGTATCCAGATGATTTAAATGAAAATGAACCCGCAGGTATGTGCTTTACCTCAGCAACAACCGGATTGCCTAAAGGAGTCGTTTATTCCCACCGGGGCATCACCTTACACAGTATGGCACTGGGGCTTGCGGATACCGCGGGACTTTCCGAATCAGATATTATGATGCCGGTTGTCCCAATGTTCCATGCTAATGCCTGGGGCCTTCCCTTTGCTGCAACCTGGTTTGGGACTACACAAGTTTTGCCGGGACCACAGTTTACACCAGAAGTGTTAGCTGAGTTAATTCAATCGGAAAGGGTGACGATTACAGCAGGAGTGCCAACCATCTGGCTGGGACTATTAAAGGAATTCGAAAACGGTGAAAAGGAATATGATACAAGTTCTCTGCGGGCTGTCCTTTGCGGGGGATCAGCAGCACCAATGGGAATGATCCGTACCTTTGAAACTAAATATAATATTCCATTTCTTCACGCCTATGGAATGACAGAAACCTCTCCACTTGTTACGGTTTCAAGATTAAAAAGCAACCAGGAAGATCTTCCAGAAGAAGAAAAGCTGGCTGTTCGCGCCAAACAGGGTTATGTGGTCCCCGGACTGGAAATTAAGGTTGTGAATGATGAAGGAGATGTAGAATGGAACGGAGAAGAGATGGGTGAGCTTCTGATCAGAGGACCCTGGATTGCTGATGAATATTATAACGATGACCGTACACAGGAAGCTTTCCGCAACGGCTGGCTGCATACTGGCGACATTGTAACCATTGATGAAGAGGGATTTATTAAAATCACTGACAGGACAAAAGATCTTGTCAAAAGCGGGGGAGAATGGATCTCAACGATTGAACTTGAAAACGCATTAATGGCCCATGAAGCCGTTTTTGAAGCTGCCGTTGTGGGTGTTCCCCATCCGAAATGGCAGGAGCGTCCCGTTGCCTGTGTAGTACTGAAGCCAGAAGCTGCTGCAAGCAAAGAGGAACTATTGGATTTTCTAAAACCTCAATTTGCCAAATGGTGGCTTCCGGATGATATTATCTTTATGGATGAGATACCAAAAACATCGGTAGGGAAGTTTTTAAAAACAAAATTAAGAGAACAATTAAAAGATCACCTGAAAGTATAAGAAAAAGAGGTTGGTTATCAGATAAAGTAATGAATGGCAGAAAAGACGAAAAAATAAATACAGCTAACATGCGCTGACCCCTGTTCGACTAAAAGCGGCCACGTCCTGTGGCCAATGTCGACACTAGCACGTCCTGTGCGTAACAGCACGGGCCGAAAATTCTGCAGACAACGAAGAATGAGTTGTCTTATGGAGCTTTAGGCAGTGTTCCGCGGAAAACGAGGCATTCGGATAACATGGAAATCCGGACTAATTCATGTAACGATTGAAATTAGTCCGGATTTATGTTACCTTTTTCGATTTTGTACCCCTACCACGTCATATGGAATTACCGCATTATTTTGGCTGCATCCGGATAGCTCCATCTAAACGAATCACTTCACCGTTCAGCATAGGATTTTCGACTATGCTTTCTACCAGTTTTGCATATTCAGCAGGGTGACCGAGTCTTGACGGGAATGGGACCATAGCACCTAAAGCTTCCCGGGCCTTTTCAGGAAGGGATTCGAACATCGGGGTGTTAAATAGTCCTGGTGCAATGGCCATTACCCGAATGCCATGTTTCGCCAGGTCTCTTGCGACAGGAAGGGTCATTCCTGCAATTCCACCTTTTGAAGCACTGTATGCCGCCTGCCCCATCTGGCCTTCAAATGCTGCTACCGAAGCAGTATTGATGATGACACCTTTTTCCCCATCTTCAGTGGCTTCATTTGCCGTCATTTTTTCTGCTGCCAGTCGAATGACGTTAAAGGTTCCGATTAAATTAACCTGAATAACTTTTTGAAAAGCTCCCAGGTCATGTGGACCTTTTGAGCTAATAGTTTTTTGTGCAATGGCGATACCTGCACAATTAACGAGTATATGTATCCCGCCCCATTGATCATAAGCTGATTGAACTGCTTGCCTGACACTCGATTCGTCGGTCACATCTGTCTTTATAAAAACAACCTGATCACCTAATTCATCAGCCAGTGCCTGACCTTTTTCTTCCTGGAGATCAGCAATCATGACATTTGCACCTTTGTGTACGAGATTTCTTACAGTCGCTTCCCCCAGTCCTGAAGCACCGCCTGTTATGAGTGCAACTCGGTTTTGAATGTTCAAGAAAAACTCCCCCTTTAATGAATTTGTGCTTCTATCCATAACAAGTTATGAATCAATTCTCTCAATGATGGTTGCATTGGCCATCCCGTGTCCTTCACACATAGTTTGTAAACCGTAGCGTCCACCTGTTCTCTCCAGTTCATGGATTAAGGTGGTCATCAACTTAGCCCCGCTGGCACCCAGTGGATGTCCTAACGCAATGGCTCCTCCATTTGGATTCAGTTTTTCTGGAGCGGCACCTGTTTCTTTCATCCAGGCCATCGGGACAGGAGCAAAGGCTTCGTTCACCTCAAATAAATCAATGTCATCAATGGTAAGGCCGGCTTTTTGAAGGACCTTTTTGGTTGCAGGAATTGGCCCTGTGAGCATTAATGTTGGATCTGAGCCAACCACTGTTCTGGCCACCACACGAAAGCGGGGTTTTAGACCGAGCTCTTCTGCTTTTTCCCGGGACATTAATAGAATGGCAGCAGCCCCATCACTGATCTGACTGGCATTCCCGGCATGTATCACACCATTTTCTTTAAATGAAGGTTTTAGTTGACCAAGAACTTCTATGGACGTGTTTCGCCGGGGCCCTTCGTCAGCCCGGATCATCTCCTTACTGCCGTCTGGCAAAGTCACCTCAATCGGGAACATTTCCCTTCCAAAACGTCCTTCATCCTGAGCACGAATCGCTTTCTGATGACTGTGATACGAAAATTCATCCAGCTGCTCCCGGGTAAACCCCCATTTTTCGGCTATCCGCTCCGCAGAAAGCCCCTGGTGGATGATTTCATATTTTTCAGTTAATGCAGGGCTGAATGAAGCCCCATTCATATTAGAGCCAATAGGAACTCGGGACATGCTTTCCACCCCGGCAGCAATCACGACATCCATATCACCGCTTAAAATCGCCTGGGCCGCAAAATGGACAGCCTGCTGGCTAGAACCGCACTGACGGTCAATGGTTGTTCCCGGAACTTCAATTGGAAATCCGGCAATTAAGGCAGCCAGTCTTCCAATGTCTGCAGCCTGTTCACCAACCTGACTGACACAACCCATGATGACATCCTCCACAAGTCCGGGGTCAATCCCAGCCCGATTAACCAATTCTTTTAAGGATAAAGCGGCAAGATCATCAGGGCGGATATGGCTCAACAGACCATTGCGGCGCCCGACTGGAGTTCTGACTGCTTCGACGATGACAACTTCTCTCATACTTAATCTCCCTTCAAATTTTCAAACATCATTTTCAATTGAATTTATAAGTTCTTAGTTATTATTGTATTATAACAAATGGCAAGAAAAAACAGATAATTTTAAAAAATATGACATATGGTTTTGGTTCCTGAATGGCTGATTGAAACTATTCAACTCTGCTGACGTATAGATATTTATGAACAGATTTGCAAGCAAGTTCACATCTTTTCAATTATTGGGTTAAATAATATACCATATAAGATAGGATTGTGACCGGGGAGGATTTTGGAAATGGAGTATGTGAAGAGATGGGGAGCAGGAATCGTAGGCGTTTTCATCTTTATTGGATCTAAATTAAGCTGGGTGCTCGCTCTGTTAAAGTTGGTGAAAATTCCTTCTTTAATCTCCATGTTTATTATGCTGGGGACCTATGCTTTAATTTTTGGCTGGAGATTTGCTGTGGCTATCGTCTATTTAATTTTTATACATGAAATGGGACATCTAGTAGCGGCAAAATGGAAAGGCATTCACACTTCACCGGCAATATTTATTCCATTTGTAGGGGCAGCAATATCTATTAAAGAAGAACAGATTAAAGATGCTAAGACAGAAGCTTTTATTGCCTATGGCGGACCGCTGGCCGGACTGATTTCATTTTTGCCGGCTATTCCATTGTACTATGGAACTGGTGATCCGATATGGGGTTTGATGATCTATCTGGGTGCATTTCTGAACTTATTTAATTTGATCCCGATATCTCCTTTAGATGGAGGAAGAATTATTACTGCCTTTTCAACAAAAGTGTGGCTGATTGGGCTGATTATTTTAGTGATACTGGCTATTAAGTTCAGTAATCCCCTGATGTATTTCATTTTAATAATCGGTGGCATTACCTGGTATAACCGAATGACGGAAGGCAGAAAGATCGAACTTTTGCGTCATGAAAAATCACTTTACGAAAAGGCGATTGAAAATATTGATAGCTGGGCTGACAGAATGAAAAACCATGAAGGATATTCATTTGATTATGTCCATTATTCTCTGCAATCAGATTACAATTGGCTTGGAACAGAGGTTGAGCGCCTGGAAAAACAGCGGGATAATCTCCCATTTTGGAAGCGAAAAGAAATAAATAGGATGGAGGCTGAGATTCATTCTGTCCGGGATCAGCGGATGCTTCTCCATTCTTTTTTGGCTGAATTGAGGGACCGAAACATGGATACTCAAGAGGACAATCAGGAACAGTACTGGCATAGCATGGATGAAAAAGTGAGCAAGAGCATCGAAAAAGATTTTAATGTTCAAGAAGTTGAAGAAAAACTGCAAAGGTTAAAAACTTATTATCAAACGGATACGAAAACAAAAATGATCTGGATCAGTTTATATATCATTTTATTAGCTGTCTTAGGAGGGTTTATGTGGCTTGGAGAAGGGATCATGAACTCACTTACTGGATACCCTTCCATCGATTAAGTCATCTTAAAACCCACAATACATATCAGGGTGTCATCAATCAAGTATCAGGAAAGGAGAGGGAGAGTGAGCCGATATATTTTTGATGAGTTTAAAGACAAATTGAAAACATTTATTTTGAAACGGGTATCCCATCCTCAGGATGCTGAAGACTTGCTACAGGAAGTGTTTCTTAAAATCCATTCTTATGAAGGGGCGCTTGAAGAGATAGATAGAATGGAATCATGGATTTATCAAATTACAAGAAACACGATTATCGATTATTACCGGAAAAAAGGCCGTAAGCAGGAAATCTCTATGAACGAAAATATCGAAGGAACACTGGAAGAAAAGGCTGATACCGAAGATAATTTAAATGATGTCGTGTCGAACTGGATTAAAGAAATGATTCAATCATTACCCGCTCATGACAGGCAGGCTTTGATTTTAACGGAATTTCAAAATTATAAACAAAAGGAGCTCGCAGATGAACTGGGCCTCTCTTTATCAGGAGCTAAATCAAGGGTTCAAAGAGCCAGAAAACGCCTCAAGAAAGCCCTGCAGGAATGCTGCCATCTGGAATTGGATTCTTTTGGGAATGTATTGGAATATGAACAGAAGCAATCCCATTGTTCATATTGTCAGAAAACGGATCATTAGAAGAGAGGGATTTTATCGCCAGGCGGTGCAGTCACAAAAAGTTTTGAGAACATTTTGATCCATTTCTGCGTCCTTTTTATATAACCCCCGTCTTTATAGGTGAATAAGAAAAGGAGGTTATATTCATGAACCAGTCAGAATGTGGATGTGGAACGAAAACAGTGAAAGGCAATTATTCATGCCATTCAGCGGATCAGAAGGGGAATATAAACAAGCAAGGACCGCAGAAGACATTAACGATTGATTTTTTATATTTAGATTTAGAGGTATGTGAACGGTGCCAGGGAACAGAAAATCAGATGGAACAGGCTTTAAACGAAGTGTCAGAGGTACTAAAAACTGCCGGGTATCAGGTGGAGATCAACAAAATTCACATTGATCAACTGAAAAAAGCGGTTCAATATGAGTTTGAAAGTTCACCGACTATTCGTATCAATGGAAGAGATATTCAAATGGAAGTAAAAGAAAGCAGCTGCGGATCATGCAGCGATATTGCAGATACCTCAATTAATTGCCGTACATGGGAATATCAAGGAAAAGAATACTCTGTTCCTCCTAAAGAAATGATCATTGAATCGATTTTAAGGGAAGTCTATTCAGATGATAAACACCCGGATGATCAAATAAACGTGTATCAAGTACCAGAAAATATTCATCGTTTTTTTGCCCAAAAGGAGAATCGATCCTGTGGCTGTAATGAGGAATCTTGCTGTTAAATATAAACCATATATGTTTAAGTAGAAGCGTGTCTGGAGATTGTATGATTTTCTCCAGACGCTTTTTTTATGAAAATATTTTCTTGCCTATCTTGAATTCTAGGTGTATGATAGAAGTATGATGACCAGGTGGTCACTAAGGTAAGGAGGGAATATTTTGCCTACTGCATTGTTTTATAAATTAAATATCGAAAAGCAAAACCTAATCGTTAAGCAAAGTTTAAGTGAGTTCTCCAGATATGGATATGACGCAACTTCTACTAATCAAATTGTCAAAAAAACTGGAATATCAAAGGGAAGCTTGTTTAAATATTTTGCAAACAAGGAAGACTTGTTTCTGTTTGTTTGCAAGAAGAGTACTGAAGAGTTAGTTCGACATATTCAACCAGTGGATGATCCTGATTTTTTATCAAACATTAAGCAAATGCTGCTTCAGGAATTGGATTTTTATGATAGATATCCTGAAGTTTATCAGTTATTCCTGAAAATACAGTGCGATCCCAATCATCCTGTTTATCAGCGTGTAATCGAGGATTTTGAAAAAGTTGCTGAGGAGATTATGGAAGGTGTGTTTCAATATCTTCCCGACGGTGATCAGTCACAACAACTTACCAAAACATTTGTTATCTGGGTTTTAGAAGGACTGAAGAAAGAGATGCTGAAGAAAACGCAGAAAAATAACCAATCAATTAACGATATAGAGCATGAAATTGACCAGTATTTAAATGTTCTGAAAAAATGTCTAGGTTAGAAGGGTGATCCAAATGTTTTTAGAAACCACAGACGGCAAGAAAATTTTTTATGAAACTTACGGTAGTCGAAGTAGCGTACCCTTGCTTTTGCTTCATGGAATTGGTGCTGATCACAACATGTGGGAGCCTCAGATTCATACTTATCCTGAACAAGGTTTTTTTCTTATCGTTCCTGATCTCAGAGGGCATGGGAAGTCAGACAAAGTAGACAGCCTGTCTATGAAAGATTGGTCAAGAGATCTAGCAGAGTTGATGGATGAACTTGGAATAAAAAAAACAGCGGTTGCAGGTGTGAGCATGGGAGGTATTATTGCACAGCATTTTGCACTTCATTACCCGGATCGAATCGAGCGTCTCGTTTTATCCGATACCTTTTCAGAATTGAGAACGTTCAATGAAAAAATGATGGGTGCCTCACAGACCATGGGATTTAAACTGTTTAAAATGTTGGGGCATCAGCAATTTGCAAAAATGATGGCATCTGCTTATAAAAAACCTTTTGCTACTAAAGCATGTGATTATTTTTTTGATGTCAGTCTAAAAGCGGATTTTCACCAGCTTATTTTAGCGAGAAAAGTGATCAATCGTATTCATTTGCTTGACCAGCTGAAAAACATAACTGCACCGGCTCTGGTCATGGCAGGAAAGGAATTCGGAAATCAGCTTATCAACATGAATCAAGAAATTGCCAGACGCATCCCAACAGCACGTTTTAAGGCACTGGATCAAGCAATGGATCCATCGAATCTAGTGAATCCAGATTCATTTGACCACGAAGTAATCACTTTCTTAAAGGAAGGCTGGGACGAAAATGAAGATTAAAGGAATGAATACAGGGTTCCAGTTTACCATTCAGCCAGGTAAGCAGGAAGCGAATGTTCAAATCAAAGTATTACAAAAACAAAAAGCTGAGCTTCAGGAAAGATTAACGGAAATAAAAGATAACAAGGAAATGGATCCTAAAAGAAAGTTGGAACATAGCCAACTCATTAAAGAGCAACTAGAGGAACTTGATCAGCAGATTCAAAAGGTCAAATTCAGACAGTTAAAGGATAGAATAAATCTAGACAATGATGACAACAAAAAGAAAAAATCAGAAGAGATAGAGAATAAACCGAATCGCGATGCTGTCCATCAAATGTCTTCTCTAATAGCTGCCAGTCAGACATTCGAACAGGTTCGAACCCTGGACAAAGTAAAATCAGCCCTAAAAGGCAGATTAAAAACACTGCAGGTTCAAGTTCAAAGTAACGGGGATAAGAGTTCATATAAGCAACAGGAAATGGAGGAAATTAATAAACGAATTCAGAGTGTGAATCAAAGCATGATGAAAAAGCTGTCCGAAGCTTATGAAAAAACTCGAGAGGTCAACCGCAGAGATGTTTATAAACCAATTGATCCAAAACAAAAAGAGGAGAAAGAACTTAATCAAAAAACTGCTATCGATTCTATGCATTCCCTTTCACCTCATAAGGCTGAATGATGAATAAAAACCCAGTATTTTCATCACAACTTTTTGCTCAATCAAAAAAAATGTTGAAAATATTGGGTGATTTTATTATAATTTATTTAAAACTGACTAGTCAGTTTATTTAATTTGTATTCTTTAGCTTATTTTAATGAAACTTTACTTCGCAGTTACCTCAAGATTGTTCACCGATAAATGATAGTAATAGAAATATCATCCTTTAATCCATTCATCACGAAAAGAAAATTCCTTTTAAATTTTTCTCATAGATAAAACATATTAATGAAAATGGAAGTCTTCCATCTAATCCCTTACATCAGGAAGGGGTGACTCCAGCTTTTTATACCCCCGCATAGCTTAAATACGGCAATGTGTATCTTCATTTGACAATTAAAATTTCAGAAAAATCAAATAAAAAGAATATTTTAGAAAATAGTTTATAAGTTTTTATTGAATACGAATTTTGACCCAGTTTTAAAAGTACCTGCATTTGTTACACCATAATGCAGATCAGTTATGTAATAACTAAACTTTCATGATCATGGATAACTTCCAGTACAATCCCCAAGTTGCATACTCATCCAAAGGTCAGGCCTTTTCCATATATGAGATAAAAGTAAACAGAGGTGTTTAAATTGACGAATGACACGGTTTTAGAAGTTAAAAATCTAAAAACATACTTTTTTCTGGATGATAATAAAGTAGCTAAAGCAGTAGATGGAGTGGATTTTTCGGTTAGGCGGGGGGAAACAGTTGCGTTAGTAGGGGAGTCAGGCAGCGGCAAGAGTATTACGTCGTTATCTATTATGCAATTGATCAACAGACCAGGAAGAATTGTGGATGGCGCTGTTCATTTTAATGGAAAAAATTTATTAGACATGTCAGACAAGCAGATGGCGTCAATCCGGGGGAATGATATCGCCATGATTTTCCAGGAACCAATGACAGCTTTGAATCCGGTCTTCACGATTGGAAACCAGATCATCGAAGTGCTGCGGAAACATAAAAAAATGACAAAAAAACAGGCACGTAAGCGGGCCATTGAGCTATTAAAAATGGTAGGTTTTCCGAGAGCGGAAGAAACGGTAGACGAATACCCGCATCAGTTATCAGGCGGAATGAGACAAAGGGCGATGATTGCAATAGCCATTTCATGTGAACCCAAATTGTTAATTGCCGATGAACCCACAACCGCATTAGACGTCACTATTCAGTCCCAAATATTAGACCTCATGATGGAGATGAAAGAAAAATTTAATATGTCTTTAGTTCTGATTACACATGACCTGGGTGTCGTGGCAGAATATGCTGATCGTGTCATGGTTATGTATGGGGGACAAATAGTAGAAACTTCCGATAAACGAACGTTGTTTAAACATCCGAAACACCCATATACGAATGGATTACTGGAAAGTTTGCCTAGTGTTGATAAAGAGGAAGAGCGATTAGGGATGATCAAAGGAATCGTTCCTCCTGCACATAATTTTCCGAAAGGGTGCCGTTTTTCCAGCAGATGTCCAAAGGTAATGAAGAAATGTTTTGAATCCAATCCCGAGCTAGAGGAAATTGAATTTGAACATTCAGTTCGCTGCTATTTATACACGGATACGGATAAGGAGGCTAATCATGACAGTTCTCAAACAAAAGAAAGATCAAAAAGCTGATCAACAGACCATCGTAAAAGTGGAGAATCTGAAAAAATATTTTCCGATCAAAGGCGGGATATTGAAGCGCACGATTGGCCATGTCAAAGCCGTCGATGATGTCTCATTTGAAATTAAAAAAGGAGAGACACTTGGTGTAGTTGGAGAATCAGGGTCTGGCAAATCGACTCTGGGGAGAATGATTTTACGTCTTCTCGAACCAACGGAAGGGAAGATTGTTTTCGAAGATCAGGACATAACCCATTTAAGTAATCGAAAAATGCGTTCATTACGAAAAGATATGCAAATTGTGTTTCAGGATCCATTTGCGTCTTTAAATTCAAAAATGAGCATTCGTGAAATTATCGAGGAACCTTTACTAGTACAAACATCTATGTCAAAGAAAGAAAGGCAAGAGAAAGTCGTATCACTGCTTGAAAAAGTTGGATTGCAGCCTGATGACCGGGTAAAGTATCCCCATGAATTTTCAGGCGGACAAAGACAACGAATCAGTATTGCCCGGGCACTGGCAATAAATCCCAAGTTTATTATCGGTGATGAACCCGTATCTGCATTAGACGTCTCCATCCAGGCTCAAGTATTAAATTTAATGAAAGATCTCCAGGATGAATTTGATCTGACTTATCTGTTTATTTCACACGATTTAAGCGTAGTGAGGCATATTAGCGACCGAGTAGCTGTCATGTACCTGGGCAGAATTGTAGAATTAGCATCTAAAAAAGAGATTTATGAAAACCCGTTGCATCCATATACACAGGCGCTTTTATCTTCTATTCCGACAACAGATATTGATCGAAAAAAAGAAAAAATCACCTTATCAGGTGATTTACCCAGCCCATCGAATCCTCCTTCAGGGTGTGCTTTTCGCACAAGGTGTCCTCTGGTACATGAAAGATGTGCAGAAGAGCGTCCTGAATTCAATGATATGGGGGAAGGACATTTTGTAGCTTGTCATTTATTTGACAAGCCGTCGATCAGGGATGAGGAGGTGAAACAGGAAAAAGATATGCATTGAAGCAAAATTCTCTTAAATTTTAGATTTTTAATTAAAAAAGGGGGAAATGAAGTTGATGAAAAAGAAGTTCTGGCTGATATCTTTAATGATGGTCATGGTTGCTTTTTTACTGGTTGCCTGTAACACAGGTGAACAATCAACTCAAAGTGATGGACAGGATAAAAGTGATACGACAGAAACTCCGTCTGATAATGGCGGAGACAGCGGGGAGGATCATGAAGATAGTAGTGATGATGGTCCGGTTAAAGGGGGTACCATCGTCGGTGCTATGCACACAGCACCTTCAGGCGTATTTAACCCAATCTTTTATTCGGAGACCTACGAAGCGAACATTTTAGACTTTACGCATGAAGCGTTAGTTGGACAAAATAATTCCCTTGAATTTATACCGGAATTAGCATATGACTGGGAAATTAATGATGATCAGACAGCCATTACTTTCTTCCTGGAAGAAGGCGTGAAATGGCATGATGGAGAAGCATTCACAGCTGATGACGTAGTATTTACTTATCAAACAATTGCAGATCCAAACTACACAGAAGCCGGGGGTATTCGAACAGAATACGTTACTCCTCTTAAAGGTTATCAAGAATATGTAAATGGTGAAACAGATGAATTCGAAGGGGTAGTGGCAGAGGACGATTATACGGTAACGTTCTACTTCGAAGAGCCAAATGTAAACCCACTGTATTATGCCAGCTTTCCAATTATTCCTGAACATAAGTTTGCAGGTGTAGATGTCATGGATATGCCATCTCATCCAGCAACACTTGATCCTGGTGAAGTTGTCGGTACTGGTCCATTTGTGTTCACTGACATGGTAGAACGTGAACAGTATATCTTAACAGCTAATGAAGATTACTGGCAGGGCAGACCATACCTTGATCAGATTATTTGGCGTATCGTTGATCAATCAGTCATGACAGGATTGCTTGAGACAGGAGAAATTGACTTTATTGCGGATCCTGAAGGGGTTGCCCCGGCAGACTATGAGACAGTTAAAGGTTTTGGAAATATTGAAATCATTGAGCAAACTGACTTCGGTTATCAGCTCATGGGCTTCAAATTGAACTATCGAACACCGGAAGATGCGGAAGCAGGAAAGATTAATCCAGATAACTGGGTTGAAAATCCGGATGTTGCCGATCAAAAGGTAAGGCAGGCAATCGCACATGCTATTAACCGACCTGGATTAGTACAGGGGCTGCTATATGGCAGAGGATCAGTCATCAATGCTCCTATTGCACAGCAATTCTGGGCTTATACCGAAGACGTTCCTAGCTATGACTATGATCCAGAAACTGCTGCCAGAATGTTAGATGAAGCTGGATATGTTGATGCTGACGGTGATGGCTGGCGTGACTTCCCTAATGGAGATGAATGGGTTCTGGACTTAGCTTATCCAACAGGAAACAAACTGCGTGAAAGATCCGCACCGGTTCTTGAAGAGAATTTAGAAGCAGTTGGAATTAATGTAAACTTGCATCCACCAAAAGAATTCAGCGCTTACCTGGATGATATTTTCTATAATGATACACCAGATAAAAAGGTTGATCTTTACTTGCTAGGCTGGTCATTAAGCAGCGGGGACCCAGATCCATCCGGATTATGGAATATTGAAGCACAATACAATATATCCCGCTGGAACAATGCTGAATCTGATGCATTAATTCAAAAAGCATTACAAACTCCAGAGGCATTTGATCAGGACTTCCGGATTGATGTGTATCATGAATGGCAAAACCTGTTCGCAACCGATTTGCCAGCAGTGCTTCTTTACGCTCAAAATAAAATTTATGCATTCAATGACCGTTTGCGAGGTGTAGATCCTTTACCTTACAGCTTTATTAATAATCCGCATTTATGGTGGGTTACTGACGGAAAATAAATTGTAGAAAATGAAAGAGGCTGGGACATATAGAAATGAACAGAGAAAGAACGAACAACTGGGCTAAAGAAAAAATATCAATTGGCGTTATGTCCCTGCCTCATCCCCTTTTTTGAACAGGGAGGAAATCAAAGTGTACAAGTATGTCATTAGAAGAATCTTAATATTTATACCTATGCTTTTCTTTCTGACAGTCATTGTTTTTATTCTAGCCAAGTCAGCTCCAGGTGATCCATTTTCAACCATGCTGGATCCTAATGTTGACCAGCAAGTGTTTGAAGAACGAAGAGAAGCTCTTGGTTTAAATGATTCGTTGCCTGTTCAGTATGTAAGATGGATTAGCAGTGTGATCCAGGGGGATTTTGGACAATCTCTAGTTTATAACGGGAGAGAGGTCAGCGAGCTAATTAATGACCGGTTCATGAATACGATCTATTTAGGGTTAGTTGCATTATTTTTTACATTGATTGTAGCCATTCCAATTGGGATTTACTCAGCTAAAAATCCTTATTCACCGTTAGACTATTTTGCAACAGGATTTGGTTTTTTAGGATTGGCCATCCCGAACTTCTTTTTTGGGTTGATTGCGATTTATGTATTTGCCATTCATTTAGGATGGTTCCCTGCACAGGGCACCGTCTCTAACCCAAATATATCAGGATTTCAGGAGTTTTTGGATCGAATTCATCACATGATTTTACCGGGCATTACCCTTGGATTAGCCGGAACTGCTACTTATATGCGTTATATGAGATCAGAAGTCCTGGATGTATTAGGCAGTGATTATGTTCGTACAGCAAAAGCAAAAGGAATGACTGACCGAAATGTGCTATACAAACATACACTTCGGAATGCACTCATACCAATTATCACGTTAATGGGGTTTGAGTTTGGTGTATTAGTGAGTGGAGCCGTTATCACAGAACAAGTTTTCAATTATCCGGGTCTCGGAACACTTTTTATTGATTCAACGATTAATCGGGATTATCCAGTAGTGATGGCTCTATGTCTCATTTTTGGTGCATTTATTCTAGTGGGTAATCTCCTAGCAGATATTTTCTATAGCGTCGTTGACCCGAGAATTCGATATGATTGAGGTGACAATGAAATGGAAACTGCGACATCTCAACCACCAAATAAAAATCCTGAATTTAATGAGTTTAACAGTTCCAAAGTAAAGAAGAGTAAGAGCCCTTTTCAACTGGCATTCCGGAGATTTTTGAAAAATAAATTAGCCGTAATGGGTGTTATTACTCTATTCATCATTGTTATTATGTCATTCGCTGCTCCACTATTAACGGATCATAGCCCGACGAAAACCAATTTGTTAATGGTCGAGCGCCCGCCGAGTGAGGAACATATACTTGGAACCGATAGTTCTGGCAGAGATATTTGGTCTCGATTGCTGTATGGATCACGGGTTTCTTTAACAGTTGGTTTCAGTGCGATGCTTTTCACCCTTATCCTCGGGGTGATCATTGGATCAATTGCCGGATATTATGGCGGGAAAATAGATAATATCATTATGCGCATAACGGATATGGTGTTAGCATTGCCGTTCTTAGTATTAACGTTAACCATCATTTCACTAGTACCAAAAGTCTCCGTTCCGCTTCTGGTCACCATCATTGCTCTGACTGCCTGGCCCAATATGGCGAGGATCATTAGAGGATCCTTTTTGTCCTTACGGGAACAGGAGTTTGTGTTAGGAGCAAGAGCAATAGGTGCTTCGGATTTTCGAATCATTTTTAAACATTTAATTCCGAACGCCATTGGGCCAATTGTAGTGAACGCTACATTAATGATGGCTACAATGATCATCATTGAGTCAGGGTTAAGTTTTATTGGAATGGGTATTCCTCAGCCGCAACCTACCTGGGGGAATATGCTGTCAGATGCACAAAACATTCGTATATTGCGAGATCACTGGTACGCCTGGATTCCACCGGGATTCTGCATTTTAGTTACTGTGCTGGCCATCAACTTTATAGGTGATGGACTGCGGGATGCGTTTGATCCTAAAAGTGATCGCAGATAATTTTTGTTTCGATTCATATCATCATTTTTTTCCATGAGTGCACAACTAACCTCGTATTAGTTGTGCATTTTATTTTAGCTCTAAAATCGGTTTTTTAGATGAATATCATCGAAAACGTCCGTCGTTGGACTGATTTATCCTGTTATAAAATTTTTGAAGAGACAAAGAAATTAATCCATGAGAAGAAAAGATGCGGACCGAAACGTTTTTTAGAAGTAAGTGGGGAATCTTCCTTTCAACCGTAGGATCAACATTTTTATAGGGGAGCTCCTTCCCCTTTATTAAACGTCAAAATGTGCAGACTCCTTCTGGAACAACACAAGCCAAAAGTCCCTGGAGACAGAGGAATGAGCTTCAAGGAAGTTTTAGTGCTCACTGAAAGGGTGGCATTTTGACGAAGTAAAATATATCCGAACTTATTCATGGGATGATTGAATATAGTTCGGATATTTTCATTGCCCTATGTAGTTTTTTGTCCCATCCCCTTCTTGTATTATAAAATTTTTATCTAAACTATAATGTGTTCTGTATGAATAGGTAAATTGATTAATTTTTTCTTTAAAAATTCAGGTTGTATGTTCATTTTTTTAATTTCTTTAAGGGGAATCCATTGATAGACAAACTCTTTATCATTATCCTTTATAACCCAAGGATTTGTTCCCATATCTAAGAAAGAATTACCTTCTATCATTCCCTTATAATACAACCCAATTTCATGAAAATGAGTATGGCCATGAGCAAAAAAGTTTTCAACAATCCATAACAATGAATCTACTTTTATTTCTTCTCCTATTTCCTCCTTTATTTCTCTCTTCAAAGCTTTTTCTCCACTTTCCATCATTTGAACACGTCCACCTGGGAGAAACCAATAATCGTCAACTCTACCTTTATTAAGAAGGATATGGTTTTCTTCTATACATACAGCTGCAACTCGATAATTAAAACGTTGATTATCATTTGTAAATACAATATCCATATTTTTCATCTCCTTTTTTTCATTGTAACAAAATCATGACTATCAGAGTTCCCAGGGTAAAATCTGATTAATCATTATCCAGAATGTAATATTATGTTTTGATTATCAACAGCAATCGGTATCAACGTTGCTCAGACAAATGAGAGGTTAAACATTTTTGTGTTACTTTTCTTCCAAGTCCTTCCCCTCTGTAATTCTTATCAACAATGACCATACCAATTGATGCAAGACTTGACCCATAAGGAATAAGCGCTGTACTAGATACAATTTTACCGTCTTTAGTCTTGTGTCCGTATACTTTACCAGATAAAGAAGACCCGTAATGTCTTTAGGCGCGTGTTCATCGTTTCGATGGAGAGCCCTTTTCCTTTTACGTTTTCCGGTTTATATTTGTTCCTCGAAGCGTACGATTTCATTTTTTATAATTTTATATAAGACCGAATCACATTCCGATCAATTAACGATAAGTTTCGATAATTTTATCGAGGAATCGTAGGAAATACGTAAAGTTCTTAATTTACTTTGGCCGCGTCCTTCCTTTTCGTTTAACCCGCTTCCCATTTTGTTTAGAAGGTAGTTTGTCAACGTTTGGCTCGTCGTTCACTTCGAAATCACCCTTTCGAAAATAGTTACGAAAACAGGCGATCGACTGCGGAAACCGCCCGCCACCCTGCGAAAAATAGCAGTGCAACCTTGTCGTCTAAACCCTGTATTAAGTCAACGAATATGATAACGACAAAACCGCGTCAAATCAACGACTCAACGCGGTTCTATAATGCCTAGTGACTCCGACTGGGACTCGAACCAGCCACCCCGCCAATCTTTTTGTATCTAAAAACTACATAAATTAACTGCGAAAAAACTACATTTATATTTTTTCATAAACAGTGTCTCAATATATATGTTTACAAGTACAAGAATTCAAATAAAAGGGAGTGTAACAGATAACCAATTGTAATTGAAGCAATAACCATTAGTCCGAGATCACTTGTAAAAATTTTTTTGTTTTTCTTAGAAATCCACTTATAAATACTCGTTGATAGAATGGGTGTTCCAATTAATACGGTAATGACTGATCCCAAAAATCCATACATTCCAAAATGTAATGAGCGTGCTTCATTATAGCAACCAATACAATCTCCATAAGGGGAGACTTTGGGTGCAGTAAGATAAATAAATCCAAAAACTAAAGATTTAACAATCACGAATGAAAAAATAATGATACACAGTTTCAGCATTATTTGCTTCATGTTCATTTCTCCCCTATCCAGGGAAACACTAATCCCTTGAAAAATTTTGTGCCTATTAATAAATCCTGTGAAGAAAATGGGTAACGTCAAGAATTTTGTGTAAGCAAACTGAAATTCTAACATTGTTGTAACTGATTTTCTCATTCCAGGAAGTAGTAGCACTCAACGCGTAGTACATTTAACCATAACATTAAAGGTAAGTAATAAGTACTGTTTGCAATATTTAAATAAAAGTATATGAACAAATAGTGAACAACAAAATAAATAATCAAAAAAATTACCTTTTTAGTAATTCCGACAGGGCTCAATCCACCCTGTCCAGGTAAATTCGTATTTCTGAAAAATAATGAAATACCTTTTTAAACCTTATTAATATAGGATTTTATTCCTGTCTATATGTGATTAATTAGGGGGGGTTGGGTTGTTACAGACCATTTTCGTCAACAATTAGTATGAGGAACTACACGCTCAATTCAAAATTAATCAGCCTTTGCCCTGTTCAAATCAGGGCAAAGGCAGCATAGCTGATTTTTCTTACCTCACATAACTGGATCAGTTCAAAATTACAGCGTTTTATTTCTCGTTAGTTTTTAAAGGTTCATAAAGAATCCAACCTTCATCACTTTTTACAGCAATCCCTTCTTTACCTTTTACCTGATAAAATGCTGTTCCTTCATTTAACAAAGTGGCATCTCCATTTACCAATTTATAACTAGAAGGTTTGTCACTGCCTTCCACGCGAAATTTGACTTCTCCTAACTTCTCCCCAACATCTTCGCTATCCACTGTTTTAAATTTTAAATTAGCATATTCTTTGTTATCGTACTTAATTATATCGATGTAGGTCCCCATTTTTTGATTTTCTATGTCAGATGTTTTAGATAAAGAAGATTCCTTTGTATTGTTTGAAGAATTATCGGCACATCCAGAAATAATTAATATAGATGCTACAACAGAAAGCAATATTTTTACCATTACTTTTCCTCCTTAAGGTTTATTTTCATAAGAGTAGTCGTAGTGCAAATGTTAAATGTTACAATATTTAGGGGAATATATAAAAAAGAAGTCTTCGCATTTTGACTACGTAATTTTTTTACCAATTGGTTCGTCTTTATGTACGAAAAATTTTATGTCTCAGCCTGTTTTTTCCCCTAAGGTAATTAATTGTTTGTGAACTTAGAAATGCTGTGTTACTTATATGATTTTTGGATATAAACTTTTTTAGTAAGACTGCTTCACACTAAGTACGGTGATTGCAGCCAGGATGAGCACCATTCCAAGAAGTTGAATGATGGTCAAATGATCTCCTATAAACAGAACCCCAAATAATGAAGCTGTCACCGGCTCTACCATAGCGACCATCGAAGCAGTTGTCGGGACAGTCCATCGAATGCCAATCATATAAAGTATAAATGAAATTCCAGCCCCCACAATCCCTAATAAAAGAAACCATCCCATGTCGCTTGATTTCATCACACTAGCTGCTTCATCATAGTCTGTAAAAAGAAGAAGGATGAGACAAAATGAAAAAAAGGCGATCGTTAAGGTGGTCTGCGGGTTTCCAACAGAAGAAGCATTTTTAAAACCAAATATAAATAAAGCATAGGAAAGTCCAGAAGCAAGGCCAACTGCTGTTCCTAAAAAACTCACTGAAATCGATTCGGGGGTGTAGGCACCCGTAAGCAGAATAATCCCCATAAGTACAACGGAAATGCACACCCATTTCAACCAGGTCGAACGTTCTATTCGTAATAAAAAGGAGATGATAAAGACGAACAGAGGAGCGGTGTACATTAAAGTAGCAGCAACAGCAATGCTTGAGGACTGGATACTTAAAAAATAAAAAGTAAAATTTCCAGCAACACCTAAACCCGCCACCAGGGACCATTTGTATAAACGAGTAGAGAATGTCCAATTTTGTCTAAAGCGAAAGAGAAACCACACAAAAAAACATATAAATCCAACAGCCCCTCGGTAAAATGAAATTACAATAGGATCCCAGCCCCTGGACATTAAAATATCAGCAATTCCCCCACTAATGCCCCAGCATATAGCGGCCAGTATAATTAAGACTATACCAGCATATTTCATCGTGTCCCTCCTAAAGATCAGTATATTTTTATGTTTTTTGTGGGTCTTAGTTTAATAGTTGTATCCTTTTTATTGAGACTGTAAGGGAACAAGTTCATGGATTTAAATGCCATTATAAATAAAATTTTATTTTATATCGGATAACACTATTTAAGTATTTAGCTTTTATGCATGAAATCCATAATCATAACAGATAGAATAATTTGCAGGAGATTGTCCTTTAGGAGAAGGAAAAACAATTATATGAAGAAATTCATTACGGTAATTCTCTTGTTATAACTATACAATCCGCATCACAGTGACGCAAATGGCTATACACTTCGGTCAGCTTATAGAAGTTTCAACTATTTAAGGAGGTTTCAAAAAATAGGAAACCCTAGAACCTTTGTGGTTCTAGGGTTTTGTTAGTGATTCCGACTGGGATCGAACCAGCGACCTCCAGTCTCTTAAGGTTTAGCAGGTTTGTAAAATAGTGCATCCAATTCATCTTTTCTTAATGCTTTTTGCTTGCGTTCCCTGGATACCTTTAATTAATCTTAGGATTTTGTTCCTTGGGATATCTTCTATATCAGATTTTGAATATATATCTAGTAAATAAACGGTATTGTCTTTTGTAACTAAATACTCAATAATTCTAAATCCCCCATGTTCACCTTTATTAGCACTAGAGTTTTTCATCCTCTTTTTAAAAACTTTATGACCATCATTTGTAACTTTTTTTATTTTATTGCCTAAATTCCCTTTTTCTAATTCATCAAGAAAATCTTCAAAGTCATCATCTATTTAAGGGTATTTCTTTTTTAGTTTTTTGTATTCTGATTCAAAATTCGGGGTAACTATTGCCGTATATTTACCCATTAGTCATTATCCTTTACTGTTACGAGATTCTTTTAAAAATTCCCTTGCTGTTTTTCGAGGAAGTTTGCCTGAGTGAATCATTTTAGCCTGTTCAACCGCTTTATTAATCTTTTTTTCTCGTTTGGCTGGATATGAAGTATGAACTTTTTTTGCAGTTATTGGCACTTTTTTCTCCCCCTCTTTGCTCATACAGCCACCACCTTATTAAAGGTGGTAACATTATATGCGATTTTTAAATTAATTATACAACAGACATATCAAATTTACCAGAAAATAACTATATTTCATTTTCAAACACTTTATCTTGAACTATGATTTTCAGTAAAATTTTACAGAGTCTAGAACCTGGTCCTAATCAATTATAATTATTGATTTAACAGTTATGATTACCTCTCTCGCTGTGGACGAAAATGTCCAGCTCCTTGTATAATGGTGTGAACATTAAAGTAATGACAAAAAACATCAAATTACAAAAAAGAACCCTTGATAATCAAAGGTTCTTTTGTAGTGATTCCGACTGGGCTCGAACCAGCGACCTCCACCCTGTCAAGGTGGCGCTCTCCCAGCTGAGCTACGGAATCATATATATGGTTTTGTTGGTTTCGACATATATAAATATAATCATTTTTTACTTTAATGTCAATAGCTATATTCTGTTATTTTTGGAAAACTACATACGTTGATGTTGTGTTAGACATTATGATGACAGTTTTTCAGCGTAATCGCTCTGATTGATTTTTCATTTGAACCAATTGCTGCAGGTCATAAAAAATATAAAACGTTTTTACATTCTGATAGGTTCGCATCTGTGTGGAGATGATTAAGCAAACCTAAAAACGAAATGGTTTCAGGATTTTTTGTTTCAAAAAAGAATTCTTTAGTCTTACCTATTATGATTTCCAGGGATTTGGTATAGTTTTTGGAAAGAAAATAACAGGAAGATGATGAAAAGTTGAATAGTTTTAGAAAAAGCAAGAGGGATACGAAAATTACACTAAGTGCAAGACAAGTTGGTTACATAAAAAATGTTCAGAGGGAGGAGATTAGACTGGATCATACAAAACTCTACTTTACCACTAGAATGAAGAGAATAATGGAAAATGCAGAAAAGGAAGCTCGTATTTCAAAACATAAAGGCTTACATCCTGTTCACCTGCTTATAGCCTGTTTCAATGAAACTGAAGGAGCTCTTGGTGAAATCGTATTAAAATGTTCAGTAAATCAGGATTCATTAAGAGCATTATTAAATGATATAAATAATTTGCAGTACCCCCAGCTAAACAGCGAATTTTTCAACTTGCCGGTCACAGAAGAGGTGGAACTGGTTATGGATGCTGCCATTCGCTATATGGAAGGATATAACCAGGTGTTTTTGAATGAAGGACATTTGCTGAAGGCTATGATAAAAACAAAAGTGGTTGAAAGGCTTTTATCTTCAGAAGATCAGGAGACCATTATTAATCTCGGTACTGTTCCAAGGGATATGATTGCACATCTAGGGAAATATACATTTCCAAATAAGGCAGAGTTACATCATGTTCGACGTGCCGTTAAAAAAGATGAATATCAGCTGCTTCGTTTTGTTGAAGACAATTTTTCAGAGGAATGGTCTCGAACCATTAAAGGGGCATTTGACCAGAAAGAACAGCCTGTATACATAGCTTTTGATGATGATGGAAATATCATCGGTTTTGCTGCTTATGATACTTATCAGAATAAAAAATGTTATTTCGGTCCAATGGGAGTAACTAAATCTAATAGGGTAAAGGGTATTGGGTATGCACTGCTTCACTATTGTTTAAGGGATATGCATCAAATTGGTTATGAGTATGCTATTATAGGCGGAGCAGGCCCGATAGAATTTTATGAAAAAGCCTGTAATGCTGTGGTAATTCCTTCCATAGCAAACTAGTATTGTCTACTTTAAATAAAACCAATGAAAACGAGGTCATTCGATGAAAAAATACCTGTTATCCGTATCATTCATAGGTCTGCTTATTACAACATACCTTTATTTTAGTCATTCCCTGACAATGTTAGAATTTCTACTTTACTTATCAATCACCGTCTATTTGCCGTTTCATTTTTGGCTGGTCGGTGATAACTATAAATTTTACCGGCTAATTTTGCTTGGTTATCCTTTGGGGGTCGCAGGTGTTTATTTAGCGATGGCCAGCCCCAAAATGTCCATTGTCTGGCTTGTTTTTTGCGGTTTGCTTGCTATGTATGGAATTTTTCGTTTCTTTGCGAGTGGCGGTTATTATTTTGAGGAAACGTTAATAGATGTAAGTTTTATATACATGGGGCTCGGGGGGCTCTGGTACGTTGTTTATATGATGGGTGCCAAGCTGTTTAGTTTCTCCGGTCAAGTTGCACTGTTAACAGCGATCCATTTTCATTATTCGTCACTATATGTGCTGCTGTTTGCAGGGCTGCTTGGACGGATAATGAAACGTGAAAGGCCTCTTCCTGTCTGGTATAAATGGATGGGTGCGTTTATGATAATGTCGCCGATCTTAATTGCTCTTGGAATCACCTATTCTTGGGTGGTGGAGGTGATCAGTGTCTGTCTATTTGTTCTGGCATTAATCGTGTATGGGATTAAGAGTTTTACCATTCAAAACTGGTTCATTAAAATTTCATCATTACTGTTGATGTTCTCGATGGCTATGGCGTTTTTGTATGCCATTCGGATTGTTGATATTCCGTTCATGGTCAATGCCCATGGCTTAGTCAATGCATTTGGCTTTGTTGGACTGGGGATGGTTGGATATCTTTTTATTTCACCAGAGTCCCATGTCATGATTTCTTCCATTCCTTTTTCAAAGATACAGGGGGATCGAGTGATTGGCACTAATTTTTTTGAACGGAATGAGTACGTTGAGCAGCAGGTAGAAGAGCAACCACGCGGAATGGTGGATTCTATGGAAGTATTCGAACGGGACGGCTTTCGATATGAACAGGTTCACCCATTGATTAGAGGGTTTTATGAACGGACCATTGAGTTTGATATGAAGGTCTATCCAGAATGGCACCCAATATTTTTGCCCGCTGCCAGATGGTATAAAAAATTTTCTGCCAAAATAGAGCAAATGAACTTTCCAGTTTTAAAGGACGAACAGGAAACCGAAGTAGAAAGCCGGATGCTGAAGCTGAAGGATGCTATGGATGGGCGTGAAAACGTTCGGGCATGGGTGAGAATGGACAAAAAGAAAAACAAGGCTATTTATGCAGCCGCCTATTCTACTCACCAGAATGATTGGGGTGAGCGATATTACAATGTCTTTTTTCCTTTGCCATTTGGGGGCATGACCAGTATTTTGCGAATTACCAATAAGTTTGGTGAAGGAGTGACACTGACATCTTTTTCAAAGGGACAATGGTTTGAACATCAGGGAGTTTACCTGACAATAGGGAAGTTGACGGTACGGCTTCCAATTAACGAGATTATAGATGTGTGGGAAGAAGGTGGAATCATCAAAGCTAAACATGACAGCTGGCTGTTTGGGATAAAAGTGCTGACGTTAAGGTATGAAATTGTGGAGTGTATAAGTAACTATAAGTAACATGAAGGTGTAATTGTATGATAGATAGATTAATACTGAATATTTGAAAAGGCGCTAAAAAATATATGGGAATAGAGGAAATATCAAACGTAGGACTTCCTGTTTTTTTATGGTTAGCATGTCAAGCCTTCCTTGACAATAAAGGAAGGAGAAGGGAACGACACGTTATTTGGAAAAACTATTAAACTTTTAATGATTAGCAAAAATGGAAAGGTTTACGTAATGAAACCGCGACAGGATGATGGTACGTTTTAATAGAGCTAAAATACTACAGGAGGTAATCTATATGAAACTGACAAAAATCATCCTGTCTGCTATGCTTACACTTGGAATGTTCGCTTTACCTTATACACCTCATGCGGATGCAGCCATCCTTCAATCCCATTTCGTGCAAAAAGGGGATACGTTGTGGGAAATTGGATTGAAATATGGGGTCTCTGTTGCAGAGCTTAAACGAGTTAACCAAAAAACATCTGATGTTATTTATATTGGTGAAACACTGAAAATACCTCAAAAAATTTCAGCCTATGAAAAGGATCTGTTAGCCAGATTAGTAGAGGCAGAGGCCAAGGGCGAACCGTATGCAGGAAAAGTAGCAGTAGCTACGGTGGTCCTGAATCGGGTTGACAGTAATCTGTTCCCGGATACGATTCGGGAGGTCATCTATCAGAAAGGTCAATTCACTCCGGTGAAAAACGGTACCATCAATCAGCCTGCAAGCTATGCTTCGAGGAAGGCTGTTGACGAAGCTCTTGCATTTCGAGGTCAGGGAAGCGGATCCTTATATTTTTATAACCCCAAAAAGACATCGAATACATGGCTTCGTTCCAAAACTGTTACGGTGGTAATCGGTAATCATGTGTTTGCGAAATAAGCGCTAAAGCAATATGTTAATTTTAGCCAGGGCAACCCCTGGCTTTTTATGTTTGATATGTAAGAATGAATGATAGAAAATAGTTGAAAAAGAATTTGTTTTCTTATGTAAAATAAGAATAGTTTATCTTTTTAGGAGGCAGAAGATGAAAATACGTTCTATTAAATCTAAAGACTACGATATTATTTCACCTCTGATCAACGATTGGTGGGGCGGCAGACAGATGGCGGATATGTTGCCGAAATTATTTTTTGTACATTTTCAAGATACTAGTTTTGTGGCTGAGGAGAATGGGAAAATAGTTGGTTTCTTGATAGGTTTTTTATCGCAGAGTAATCCGTATGAGGCTTATATACACTTTGTAGGTATTCACCCTGATTATCGAAAGCGAAAGATAGGCAAAAGTCTATATGATGAATTTTTTAACCTTGTAAAACAACGAGGCAGGAATGTGGTGCGTTGTATTACTTCACCTGTAAACAAAGTTTCGATTGCTTACCATACAAAAATGGGGTTTGAGATTGAAAAAGGTGATCGTGAGGAAAACGGTGTATCCATACATACTGACTATGATGGTCCAGGAAAAGATCGGATATTGTTTGTAAAGGAGCTGGATTAACAGTATTTGTTCGTGTATACCGGGTTGGAACCTCTGGCATTATTAGCATTAAATTAGAATGGATAGGTATTATCTGTATCCAGAGTAGAAGTACGGACATGTAAATGAGGCTGGGACATAAAAAAATTAATGGTGAAAAAGACGAACAAATAGAATAAAGGAAAAATATCCGAACTCATTCATGTGAAGATGGAATATAGTTCGGATATTTCATTACTTTTATTGTTTTGTCCCAGCCCCTGTTTTTTATAAAATGAATCATTGTGAGTTAATGAATAATCTGTACCTTTTTTAATTAGTGCACAGTATCTACATTTTTTCAATAGACCCTTTTACATTTACACCATTTACAACGGTTTCTACCATTGGTGACAGTTTGTGAGCCATTTCCTTAATCTCCTCTAATTCTTCTTTTGAAGCATCAGATTTAACTTTAACGGTATAGCGGATATCGGTATAACCTGGGCGTATGGTTTGGTCAAGTCCAAAATAACCGCGAAGATCAAGGTCACCTTCTGTTTCAATGACAAAGTCCTCAAATTCAATCCCTTTTTTTGCAGCGTGGGTTACTAGGCCAATACTCAAGCATGTAGCAATGGATGCTAATAACAATTCAACTGGATCAGCCCCTGTGTCTGTTCCCCCAAGCTCTTTTGGTTCGTCAGTTTTAAACACGAAATCCCGAGCCGTTGTTTTCGAGATGGCACCACCTTGCCACTCGGTTGTTGTTTTAAAGGTAACTTTTCCGTGTGAAGGGTCATCACTCACCTTTTTCACAAACTCATCAAATGCACCTATATTAACTTGAAAACAACTTTTTGTCATTTCGTCCCCTCCTAATGTTATTGTTATAATTCCTATAGAAATACTAAGGTTTAATGTTATTATATCAGATTGTGAAAGGTAGTCAAATGGGAAAGGTTACTAAGTATCATTTAACAGATTAATACTACCGGACAAATGACAAAAATCTACAAATTAAACCAAATACCGACAAGTGACAGGCACCTGTCGAAAGGAGAAAGTGATGAAATTGTTTATTCATGAGGCTGAAGACATGATAAAATAAGGCAGTGGTACAAAATTAAATTCGACAAGTGACAGGCACCACATAGAAGTTTTTTAGGGAGGGTTTTTAATGGAAGCAATTAGTTCTGAGAAGCAGTTTAATGAGGTTATTAATCGCAGTGAGATTTCAATTGTGAAGTTTTATGCCAATTGGTGTCCGGATTGTGTCAGAATGAATTATTTTATTGAGCCAATCCTGGAAAAATACAATCAATACAACTGGTTTGAAATGAATCGGGATGATTTTCCTGAAATCGGAGAGAAATATGAAGTAATGGGGATCCCGAGTTTATTAGTGTTTAGAAATGGAGAAAAAATTGCTCACCTGCATAGTGCCAATGCGAAAACTCCAGAACAGGTAACAGAGTTTCTGGATGAATTAGAAGGGGTTCTCAATAGTCAATAATACATTCTACTATCAATACATGAAGGATATGGATAATGGATAACCTATTTTTTCATTCGCCAAAAAATGACAAAATTCATTGATTTTGTCATGAATTTAAATTACTATAGAGGAAAGTTCCCTTTTTATAACATTCGAACAATTACATACGATTGAAAAAGGCAAACCTATCGAAAGGTAGGGGCGCAAAGCCACAGATCTACCGTTCTTAATAGAACCACGATGGCTGGGCTGCCAATCTGCGGTTGGCTATTCTATTAAGAATAGCCTTTTTGTTTTGAAGGATAAATCATAGGTTTGATAGGTCGAAGAAGAAGGATTTTTCTAGTCGTTTAAACCATTTTGAATCAAGAAATGATAGGAGAATGGCTATGGATAAAACATCACTCATTGGCTTGATTTTAGGTTTGATTGCTGTTTTCGTCGGTATGATGCTAAAAGGCGTGGGGATGGTCAGTTTAATTAACCCGGCCGCTTTTCTGATCATCATTTTAGGTACGATTGGTGCTGTGACCATTGCATTTCCTGCAAATGAGATTAAGAAGGTACCAAAGTTATTCAAGATAATTTTTCGAGAACAGCAGCTGCAAAGCAATGCAGATTTGATCAAAATGTTCTCTGGCTGGGCTCAGCTTGCCCGCAAAGAGGGATTATTATCGCTGGAAACTAAATTAGAGGAAATTGAGGATCCGTTCTTAAGGAATGGAATGACCCTTGTGATTGATGGTAAAGATACGGATTACGTTCGGGAGGTATTACTTGAAGAAATCGAAGCCATGGAAGAACGGCATAAAATAGGTGCATCTATTTTTACGCAGGCAGGTACATATGCTCCTACGCTCGGGGTTCTGGGAGCGGTAGTAGGATTAATAGCAGCACTGGCTGATATGAGTGATATTGATAAACTGGGACATGCCATATCCTCTGCCTTTGTTGCAACACTTCTGGGGATTTTTACAGGTTATGTACTCTGGCATCCATTTGCGAATAAACTGAAACGCAAGTCAAAGCAGGAAGTCAGTCAGCGAGAGCTAATGATTGAAGGAATTCTTTCTATCTTAGAAGGAGAAGCTCCCAGAGAAATTGAAACAAAGCTTTCCTCTTATCTTCCAGTACATGAGAGAAAGAAATTTCTAGAAGAAAGTGGAGTGAGTGAATATGAAAAAGCGTAGAAAAAAGCACGACGCTGAGGAGCATACGGATGAATCATGGCTAATTCCATATGCTGACTTGCTCACTCTGCTTCTGGCTTTATTTATTGTGCTATTTTCTATGAGCACCATCAATGCTGAAAAATTTGCCCGGATGGCAGAAGTATTTAGCATTGAATTTAAAAGTGGAACTGGTGTATTTGAATATCCAAGCCCGCTGCCATCAAATAAAATGCTCTCCCCAGACGAAGTAGAAAAGACTAATGTGGCCAATGAAGATTTTGACATGGAAGAACTTCGTCAAATTCAGGGGAAAATTAATCGATATATCCAAGAGAATAATCTTACTGAAACCTTTGAAACCTTTCTGACGGAAGAAGGACTGATGGTCAGAATCCGGGATTATGTTTTGTTTGATTCAGGAAGTGCTGAAGTAGATGAAGAGCATCGTGAAATCGCCCGGGAAATATCCAATTTATTAGTGATGAATCCGCCTCGAAATATCATTATCAGCGGGCATACCGACAATGTGCCAATCAGCACAGTTGATTTTTCATCTAACTGGGAACTAAGTGTCATGCGAGCTGTCAATTTTATGAAAATAATGTTAGAAAACGAAGAGCTTGATCCGGCATGGTTCAGCGCCAAGGGATATGGGGAATTTAGTCCAGTTGCATCAAATGATACTGCGGAAGGAAGAGCGAAAAACCGTCGGGTGGAAATTTTGATCTTACCGAGAGTATCTGAAGAATGATTTTCATGGGTTCATTGGTTGGCTATGAATGGAGGTTTTATGTTGTCAAAAGCAGTTATTTTTGATATGGATGGGACTTTGTTTCAGACTGATAAAATCTTAGAGCCATCTCTTGAAGACACCTTTGATCATTTAAGGGCTCTAAATTTATGGAGTGGAGAAACCCCTATTGAACAATACCGTAAAATTATGGGAGTACCACTGCCGGTTGTCTGGGAAACGCTGATGCCTGATCACAACAATCACATTCGTCTCAAAGCGAATGAAATTTTTCATAGGAAGCTGATTGAAAATATTTACGAGGGAAAAGGTGCTTTATATCCAAATGTTAAGGAAGTGTTCAGTTATTTATTATCTAAAAATTATTCCATATTTATTGCAAGTAATGGCCAAACAGAATATTTAAGAGCCATTGTGGAATTTTATAAGCTTGATCATTGGGTTACCGAAACGTTCAGTATTGAGTTTATTTCATCTGGCAATAAAGGTGATCTGGTTCAGCATATTATGAAAAAATATGACTTAAAAGCAGGGGCAGTAGTGGGGGACAGGCTGTCTGACTTTCATGCTGCAAAAATGAACGGTTTATTATCTGTTGGATGCAATTTTGACTTTGCCCGACAGGATGAGCTTACAAAGGCTGATATAAGGATAAATGACTTATCTGAAATTAAAAGGATAGGGATTTGATGACCATACTCGTAACAGGTTTTAATGGGAAAGTCGGTTCGGGAGTTGCAAAAAAGTTAAAAAGAGAAAGATATTTCTTTTAAATGCGCAGTCAGAAATGAGGATAGAGCCAGAGCTAAACATGGACATTCCTATGAATTCACTTCCCTTGACTGAACATTGAATCATGAATTTATCTGTAAACGAGTTTAAGAATGATTTGATTGCTAAGGTTGCTGTTGAAGGGGATATAAACGAATGGTAGGCGTCCATTTTCCAACCAAACATGGACTGGCAAAAGAAATCAAATATGACTTTGAAAAGGTGACAAAGAGAAATACGACCCAAAACTGAGGATACGTTGGAGATTATAAAAAAACTGATTATGAATTTAGTAATAAAAAAGGGCTGCCGGCTTTTTTCGGCAGTCCTTTTTTATAAAGATTTTTCGACAAGTGACAGGCACCAGGAAAGGAGAGGCTACTGAAAGGGTGGGAGGGTTTTTAGGTCCAGTTACCTTTGCGGAAGGTCGGTTCTTTTGTTCCGTCCTCTTTTATGCCGTCAATATCCATTTCAGCTGAACCAACCATAAAATCAATATGAATCATGCTGACATTGGTACCTGCCTTTAATAATTCTTCTTCCGTCATGTTTTCCCCATTTTTCAGGCAGAATGGGATTCCTCGTCCGATAGCCAGGTGGCAGGACGCATTTTCATCATATAATGTGTTAAAAAACAGCAGATCCTTATTGGAAATAGGGGAATCATCAGGCACAAGAGCAATTTCTCCAAGATAACGGGCTCCTTCATCTGTCTCCAGTACAGATTTCAAAACCTCTTCTCCTTTTTTGGCTGAAACATCTGTGATTTTTCCGTTCTCAAATGTTAGAGTAAATTGATCCACAATGCCCCCATTTAAATTAAGAGGTTTGGTGTTCGTCACCGTTCCCTGAACCCCGGTTTTCTTCGGAATTGTAAAAACTTCCTCTGTCGGAATATTGGCTACAAAATCCTGTCCGCTTTTAGTAGTTTCGCCTGCGTGTACCCATTGATGTTCATCAGCCAGTTCAACTACTAAATCCGTTCCTGGAGCCTTTAAATGAAGAGCCTTATATTTTTTGTGATTTAACTTAGCAGCTTTTTCTTCTAAGGCAGCTATATGCTTCTGCCAGTTATCGATCACACTATGATCATCAATGCGTGAAGCATCAAATATGTGGGCCCATAACTTTTCAATAGCCTGATCATCTGATAAATCAGGGAAAAGTTTTTTCGCCCATCCTTTTGATGGAGCTCCGGCTATAGTAAATGGTACAATTTTGTTTTGTATTGGAGACATCACTTGATCAAGTTTAGACAGGGATTGAAAGTAGGTTCCGATGCGTTCCGGGTCCGAGTCATCCAATAAATCAGGGTTGATTGACAGGACCTTAATAAAAGCAGCTCCTTCTTTCAACAGTGCTTTTTGGTCGGTAATCAGCCAATCAGGAACAGAAGATAGGGTTTCCGGTGGAGCGTGATCAATAGTTAATTTATGAAGACGTTCGTCCTGCCATGAAATATGCACCCGGCTAGCTCCAGAATGGTATGCTGCTTCGGCCAGTTCCCTTGCAAACGATGCATTTTCAATGTCAGATAAAATACAAACGGGCTGTCCATTTTGAACATTAACCCCCACTTGAATAATAGCTTCCGCATATTTTCTTCTCATGTTTTGTAAATTTTCCATATGAGCCTCCCCTGAAAAAGTGATTTAAATCCATTTTACTAGACATCCTGCAATTATTCTCCGTCTTAAGTCTGAAATGTTCTCGTTCAGGAAAATGATTTTTTGGTAATTTTATTGATTCGCTGGCAAAGTTTATATATTTTGTGGTTAAGAAGGATGAATTTGTAAGGAGGAACTGATTTGAAAAGATATTTTATTTTTTACCTGATGATTATGATATTCCTTGCAGCCTGTGCGGATAGAAATATTGAAGATGCTGCAGGCAATACGGATGACGATAATCAATTAAGCCACGATGAGGAAAAGGATATGGAAGACGTATCAACGGAAGACAAGAAAAACAGAACTGAACCAGACCAAAAAAGTGTAACCTATGGTCCGGTTACCCTGATTGAAAGTGAAATCGATCAGGAAGCAATCGAAGCTTTTACTCCCAATACGCCCGAACCGGGGAATTACGCTAAGTATAAGATTGATCTTGAAGTGAAAGATGATGGCTGGCTTACTGTTCACGCCAAAATTGAAGTGGAAAACCTGTCAAATGATGCATGGGATCAAGTGGCTTTTTATTTTATTCCTCAGGCATTTTTAAAAGAAACAAAGCCAAAATTCATGGAAACACATGCAAATCTAGAAAATCTACTTGTTTTGCAGGATAAACAACCTTTGGATTATGAATTAAATCAGGGACAGTTAGTTATTCACTTAAATCAGCAGTTTACCCCTGACACAAAGCAGACTTTTACCATTACTTATGATTATCAGCCAGCCCAAAAAGGACTCCGTTTAAAAAGAACGGAAGACAGCATCGTGTTAGCTCAATGGTATCCGATGCTGGCTGCCTACCAGAATGGATCATGGAACATTCATCCGTTTCATACGAATGGAGAATCTTATTTTACGGGCCGCGGTGAATATCACATAACCTATCATTCTATGAAAAATTATTTAGTTGCCTCAACAGCGGTAAAGGATCCTAATGAGCCACATCAGGAATATGAGACTCAGGCAAAAAACGTTCCGGATTATTTAATTGCCTTTCTGGATCCGGAGCATTGGGAGATTATATCAAGTGAAGCGAACGGGAAGACAATTAGGCTGTTTTATCAAAAGGGGAATGATGAACAGGCGGTTAACTATCTGGAAACGGCCCGGCAGACTATAATAGATCTTGAACAATTAATAGGCATTTATCCGTATGAAGAACTGGACATCATTATGAACGGCGGTGGGATGGAGTACCCGGGCGTCATTGAAGCCGGAACATTTGCTTACCCATTTGTAAATGGAGAACATACACTCATACATGAAATCGCTCATCAATGGTTTTACTTTCAAGTCATGGATGATCCCTTTAACGAAGGATGGCTGGACGAAACATTAACAGAGCTGACAACAGCAGCTTACTTAATGGAAAAATATCAGGATAAAGAACGGGCCCTTCGCTACCCTAAAAATATAGGAGGACCAAAGGGGAATGAACAAATTACTGTCAATCAGCCTCTGAATGAATTTAAACAAAGTGGCTTTAAACTTATTTACGGGGATGCGGTCATCCGGCTCTGGAATTTCTTTGAATTAAACGGCGGTCATCAAGAAATATTTGACTTTCTGCAGAAGTATTATGAAACCTATCAGCACAAACAAGTAACAACTCAGGAGTTTGTCCGGTTTTTCCAGGCTTATTTTGTGGAAGATTATGAAGAATTTTTAGATTGGTGGCTAGAATTCTAAAGAGAAAAATGGGCTGGGACAAAACTGTAAAAAGTAATGACAGATCCGAACGATATTCCATCATCACATGAATATCGTTTGGATCTTTTTGCGTTTTTAAAAGGTTCGAACGTGCAATATTCGGGTCTTTTATCATCCTGCAAATGAAGGGAATGATTATCCAGCTTCAGCGCCCAGCACCTCTAGCTGCTTTGGTCTCTGAAGGCGTGGGCACCCCTCCTCGGTGGCCCTCCAGCCGTTTTCGGGTCTAAGCGGGGAGCTTGCGTATTTCTAATCAACATCCACCGCTTTCCACATGCATGGCATAAGGCTTCCCTAAGGCTGCTCTTCGTTTGCCAGATTTGTTGAAAGAGTGCAAAATATGTAGTAATATGAACGAATAAGACTAAATGCTTAGAACCTTTTTACCAACAAATCAATCACTATTTTTCCTCATACATATGATGATTGACATGCCGTGAATAGGTCTCATTTATTACCGCCGCAATTATACGTTTTCCTCAAGAAGAAGAAGGTGACAAAATGCCGGACAAATCGTATAATCTTCAACATTTATCTCTGATTTTTGAGAAAGTATCTGATCTTATTTTTTTAATGAAAATAGAGGGTCCTTCCCAATATCGATGTATACAAGTTAATCCTTCTTATTTAAATGTTACCGGGTTAAAAGAAGAACAGATGGTGGGAAAAAGAGTTGAGGACATTTTGCCGGAGGATCTGTCTGCTTACATAATGAATCAATATCAAAGGGCCATTGAGTTAAAGGAAACGATACAATATAACGAATATTTAATGGTAGATCACAATCGAGTTGTGGTCGAAACCACCTTAACCCCCATACTCAATCAAATGGGTGAATGCACACACTTACTGGGGATTTCCCGTGATTTAACTCAGCGGCTGAATACGGAAGAAGAGCAAAAACGCCTCCTCTCAATTATCGAAGCAACACCCGATTTTATCGCTACAGCTGATGCTGAAGGAAATGTTTTGTTTTACAATCGATCAGCCCGGAAAATTCTTGGGATTGGAGAAGATGATGATGTTTCGCATTTAACCATTCCTGAGACCCATCCGGAATGGGTTCGGGGCAAGATTCTCGGAGAAGCGCTTACCGTTGCGAAAGAAAAAGGCTATTGGAGTGGTGAATCTGCTTTTATTAGTACCATTGGCAAAGAAACGCCTGTTTCACAGGTGATCATTGCCCATAAAAACAAAAAGGGTGATGTAGAGTATTTTTCTACAGTTGCCCGTGATTTGACATTAGAAAAACGAGCTGAGGAGAAAGAAAAAATCGCTGCCAAAGTTTTTGAAAATATCATGGATGGGGTCATGATAACGGATCGGAATAATTTTATTCAATTTGTCAATCCGGCATTCACCCGGATAACTGGTTATCAAGAAAATGAGGTTATTGGCAAAAAGCCGAGAATATTAAGTTCCGGGAAGCATGATGCTGATTTTTTTCAAACGATGTGGAATAGTATTCACAAGACAGGAATGTGGAAAGGGGAAATATGGAACAAAAAAAAGAATGGTGAACTTTATCTTGAAGAAATTACAATTAATGCTTTGAAAGATCATAAAGGGCATGTCCGTCATTATGTTGCTATTTTTAAGGACATTACGGATAGGAAGTCCTTAGAGGAAAAATTGCAATTTCAGGCACTTCACGATGATTTGACCAAACTTCCAAATCGTAATTGCTTTTATGAACAATTAAACAAAACCATCGAGCATGCCTCGAATACAAATGCTGCGTTTGGGGTTATTTTCTTAGACCTTGACCGGTTTAAGGAGATTAATGATACATTGGGGCACAGCGCAGGAGACGAATTATTAAAAGCGGTTGCTGATCGATTAAGACAAACGGTAAGACAAAGTGATCTTGTAGCTAGACTTGGTGGAGACGAATTTGTTGTTATTCTTCAACATTTAAACAAGAGCAGCGATTGTATTAAGGTAGCAGAAAAAATCAAGGATAGTTTTTCAAAACCATTCTTATTAGGTGATTATGATTTATATATAACTCCAAGCATGGGTATAAGTGTTTTTCCAGACAACGGAAAGGACGCAGAAACGCTTGTTAAGCATGCAGACACAGCCATGTATCAGGCAAAACAGCATGGAAAAAATACGTTTAAATTTTTCAGCAGTGAATTTGATGATGAATCCTTTGAAAGGCTTATGCTGGCAAGTGATTTAAGAAAAGCCATTGATCGGACGGAGTTTATCCTGCATTATCAGCCCCAATTTTCGCTACATACAGACGAACTGGTTGGGTTTGAAGCTTTAATCAGATGGAATCACCCTAAGAAGGGGATGATCCCTCCTGGTTCATTTATACCGTTAGCAGAAGAAACTGGGATGATTATCCCAATCGATCAGTGGGTGCTGCGGGAGGCGTGTCTCCAAAATGTGAAATGGCAACAGCAGGGGTATAAACCGGTCAGAATATCGGTGAATCTATCCATGCTCCAATTTCAGCGTCAAAATGTATTTGAACTGATCCAGTCAATTCTGAAGGATACAGGACTGGACCCGCATTATCTGGAAATCGAATTAACCGAAAGTATCATTATGGATAATCCCGAAATCACTTCTAAAAACATTCAACAATTAAAAACAATCGGTGTTCAAATTTCTCTGGATGACTTTGGCACCCATTATTCCTCATTAAGTTATTTAAAACGGCTGTCGCTGGACCGATTAAAAATTGATCAGTCATTCATGCGGGATTTAGCTGACAACAAAGATGATCAAATTATCGTACAGACGATGATTCAATTGGCCCATAACTTAAATTTAAGAGTTGTGGCAGAAGGTGCAGAACATCAGGAACATTTAGAGTTTTTAAAAAACCACAGGTGCGATGAAGTACAGGGTTATTACTACAGCAAACCTGTCCCAGCTATGGAGGCGGTAAAGTGGATTGAAAAAAGTTTCATGTAAGTGTTTTTTTTCTGTTTGCCTGGAAACCTTGAGCGGGGGTGGTTACTTTTGAATTGCAGCCTATTAATACAGGTAGAATCATTAAGAGAAGAGATGATTCAGTCGGGGGTAAACAAGGGGATAGGAATGGAACAAACTATAAAGACTTCTGAAGAACTGGATAAGATCCTGAACTTGTTCCAGGAATGTTCAATGACTTGTAATTTATTTAAATAAGTAAAAAATATGTTTGGTTTAAAGCCATGAATTTATCTAACTTGAGGTTCCGGGCAAATTTTCATCTGACAATAAAAAAAGGAGAAATGATAATCTATTTCTCCAAAAAATTTCTGCCTCTTAATGTCTGGCAAACGGGATATCGCATTAAAAACTTAGAGAGCAACTGATTAACTTGCTTCATTTCATCTTCAGAAAAAATATTTTCAAGCTTTTTATAAAATTCCTGATCAATGCGTACAATTTTCTCGTATATTTCCCTGCCTTTTTCGGACAGTTCCAATAATACATACCTGGAATCTTCTTCGCTTCTATATTTATTAATAAAACCTGCTTTAACCATACGATCGATTAATCTGGACGGACTTCCTTCCTCACATAATAGCAGTTCCCCAAGCTTTTTTAGTGATATGGGTTCCCATTCCTTTAACACTTGAATAACTTCTGACTGTGAGGAACTGATTCCTATTTTTTTATATTCTTCCTGCAATAGTCTGCTTCCTAACCTTTGTGTAGCCAATATGATGTATCGAAATTGTTCTGTTACGTAGCTGCTATCTTGTCTAATTTTGGACACCTCACCTTTCATTTTCAATCCTTTTTCATTTTAAATGATGTGTCATTTATATGCAATGAAATAAAATTGATTTGACAATTAGAACATCAAAGGCTAAAATGAATGACATGTAAACTAATGACATGTCATTTAAAATGAGTCGATTGAGAGGTTCTATTTTATGAAAAAAATGATTTATTTTTTTGTCATTCTATTTTGTTTTAACCCTAGTGCTGTTTTTGCACAAGAGTCTTTGGAACTTGAGGAACTCGTGGATAGTTTTTTTCAGGAAAAATTGAATGATGCAGAAATTCCAGGAGCAGTAATTGTCTTAATAAAGGACGGAGAAGCGGTTTTAACAAAGGGCTATGGGTACGCAGATATCAATCATAAAATTCCGATGTCCAGCAAGACTTTAATGAATAATGGGTCCATTTCTAAAATTTTTACAGCAACATCGATGATGCAACTTTATGAAGAAGGAAGACTAAAACTGGATCAAGATATTAAATCTTATTTGAAGCATCCAGGTATAGTAAATGATTTACCAGATAATATTACCGTCCATCAGCTGCTAACTCATACAAGCGGTTTGGCGCACCGAGGTTTAGGAACAGCGGTTTCAAATCAAAATAGTCTGCCTTCGTTATCCGAATATTTATCTTCTGATGTAATTCATCAAATTGCAGATAGTGGAGAAGCCATGATTTATTCCAGTATAGGTATAGCTCTGCTGGGGCATTTAATTGAGGAGGTTACAAATGAAACGTATGATCAATACGTTACACAACATATTTTTCTTCCGCTGGAAATGAATCATTCAAGTACCAGACAGACGTTACCCCCGGATGTAAAAAAGAAAATAATGAAAAGATATCACTTAAACGGCAATTCTTTCCTGGAATATTCAAAAGATTATCTTTCTACGATCCCGCCTGCAGGAGGATTTTATGTCACTGCCGAAGACATGGAAAAGTTTCTTCTGTTCCATATTAATAAGGGGAAGATGGCTAACGGCCAACTATTAAAAGCTGAAACAATGAACAAAATGCATGAACAGCAGGAAGCCCAGCATGAATCGTTACGAGGAAGGACGTATGGCTTTGCTGAAATGTTTATGAATGGAGAGCGGTTTATATTTCAAGATGGGGGTATCCCTGGAACAGATCTTCGCCTGTTTCTTGCACCAGAGCATAAATTTGGATTCTTTCTGGCATACAATACAAATAATTATGAGGTGAAAAAGGAATTTACGAGTGAGGTTGTAGATTTTTTATTTCCGCCAACTGAAAAGAACCTCATGGGAAATTTAATAGAAAAACATGTTCAGAGTAATGGAAGTCGTTGGGATGGACAGTATTCAATGTTAAGTTATTCAAGTAACTCAATTGAGAAATTTCTGTCGTTATTTCAGCAAATACCTGTCAGGTCAAATGGGAAAGAACTCATATTTGGTTCGATAAGATATGATGCTTTAAAACATGGGGTTTTTAAAAGATCTGATCAACAAGAATATTTAATTACTGACCAGTCCCGTGATGGAAACAGTATGATATACAGAGGTACTGCATCCTACAAGAAATTGCACTGGTACGAAACTAATGGTTTTCACTTCAGTATACTGGCGTTTTGCTTACTGGTTTTTATAGGCACTTTAATAACTGTTCTAATAAGAAAGTATAAGCTAAAAAATCAGGAATTTAAAACATTTGGACTAGTTATCAGTCTATTCAATTTAATATTTATAGCAGGATTCTTTCTGGTTTTTTACCGCACGAATGAATGGGAATTTATTTACGGACTACCTTTATCTATAAAGTTAATCACATTATTGCCTCTGATTAATACCGGTTATATACTTGGATACTTTTTTATTCACTATAAACAGATAAAACAACATAAATTCCCCTTTGCATTTTTGATGTTTACCCACTTTCTATTTATGGGGTGGTTGATGTATTGGAGAATAATAGGCTGGTATTTTTAGGCGAAAGGGGGAGAAGAGCAAATGATTAAAAAAATATTGGGCGGATACACTCCAGAAATTAAAGACGAGAATGGGAACCCTATTCCAAACAGCCTGGCACAGTTAGAAAAGATCCGCCTTGGAGGAATTGATCAATGGATAACGATTCGCAGTCATAACAAAAGCCATCCGATTTTACTAATCCTTCACGGTGGACCAGGTGCATCCCAGACTGGGGCTTTTCGGAAGTATAACAGCAAGCTAGAAGAAATTTTTACAGTAATTCACTGGGAACAAAGGGGATCTGCAAAAAGTTTTTCTGAACAAATACCTGATGAGACCATGACTCTATCGCAAATTCAACAGGATTTACATGAATTAATAGAAAAGCTAAAAAAGAAATTTAATAAAGAAAAAATTTATTTGCTTGGTCAGTCAATAGGCGCTTTATATGGCTTGATTTATGCGCGTGAACATCCTGACAATGTATATGCATTTGTGGGTGTGAATCAACCACTGAATCGGGCAGAAGAGGAAAAACTCTCATTTCACTACGTCCAGGAAACCGTTAATAAAGAAGGAACCAGAAAAGAAAAGAAATTAATGAAAAAAAATCCCATACTAAACCATGGCGGTTACCGTCATATGGATGGAGTTCTCATTCAAAGACGATTACTGACGAAATATGGGGGAGTTACGTATAGAAAAAATGCGATTTGGATACAACTTAGCTGCCTGTTAGCCTCAGAGTTAACACTTATGGATAAGTTTCGATTCCTTAAAGGACTAAAATATTCTATGGAAAAACTGTGGCCTGAACTGTTGATGGTTAATTTCTTTGATCAAGTAACATCATTTGATGTTCCGATATATTTGTGTATGGGCGAACATGATAAGATTGTACATCATTTTGCCAGAGATTATATTAAAAAAATGAATGCTCCAAGAAAGGAACTAGTTGTTTTTGAAGAGTCCGGGCATTTAGCTTGTTTTGAGGAACCGAATAAGTTTAATAGATTTATGATTGACAGGGTTTTAAGGAAAGAAGATAAGGATAAATGATTACTTCCTGGCCTTCTAAAGTTACACGCAATTAGCTTTAGATGGCTTTATATTTGATTTTAAATAAAAAAATTGAAATAACACTTGCAAATAAATGACATGTCATTTATTATGGAGATAGATGACATGTCATTTATTTGTTCAATAATATCAAAAGGTGGTTTTTTTATGAATACAAAGTTACATGTGTTGCACACGGGAAAAGTTTATGTGGATCAAGCACTGGCTTATAAGGAAAAAACCCTTCATCCCATGGCTTACAGTGGATGGTTTCGCTCCAAAAAAAAGAAGAGCTGGGTTCCTGTATCGGCTTATCTGATTGAACACGAGAAAGGATTAGCCTTAATTGACACAGGCTGGCATGAGGACATAAGAATAGACCAAAAAAAACATTTAGGCCGTATCCCTCATTCCATGTATAAAGGTCAATTGCCTGAAGGAGAATCGATTATTGAACAATTAAATGATTTAGGCTATACGGATTATGATCTAGATTATGTGATCCTGACACATCTGCATTCCGACCATGTTAGTGGACTAAAGCATGTGAAAAACGCAAAAATGATCCTAACAAGTGAACCAGAGTGGGATACTGCTCAAAAAGATAAGCTAAGATATATTGCATCTATGTGGGAAGGGGTAAATATCAATACCTTTCCTTTTGAACAAATACCGTTTGGGCCATATAAACAAGGGCTGGATTTATTTCAGGATGGAACGGTTTATTTAGTCTATACTCCCGGACACAGTAATGGTCAGATGTCGGTTCTGGTAAAGACATCAAAAGGATGGGTATTATTAGCAAGTGATGTCGGCTACTCAGAAAGATCATGGAAAGAATCTTTATTGCCTGGTGTAACAACGTCAAAAAAAGAAGCGAAGAAGTCTTTGGAATGGGTTAAAGAATTTTCATCAAGGGATGACTGTTATCAGGTTCTTGCTAATCATGATCCAATGATAACGCCGCAAGTTGTCCAATAAATCCCTTGTTCTGATGAACAAAGGTAAAATAAACTAAGGAGTTTAAATCATGATTGATTTTGAAAATGAGATTAATGTAAATCAGGAGTTTGAACATGTTTTTGATTACCTGGCAAATCCAGAAAATCTCTCTGTATGGAATTATGCTGTCGATAAAGTTACACTTCAAAGCGGCTACAGAGCGCAAGAAGGAAGCAAGTATACAGTATTAAGAAATATGCTGGGCCAAGTGGTAGATGAATTAATTGAATTAAAACAAGTAAGCCACAACAAAATTTTTTTACAATCCATTGAGGGTCCTTTTGAATATAGAATAGAATATGAACTTCAAAAACTTAAAGAAAATCAGACACGTATTAGAAACAAAATGATCCTTAAGCCAGCAGGATTTTTCAGGTTTTTTGGACATCTTGCTAAAAACCAAATAAAAAATGAGGTATCCAACAATTTATCTGTATTAAAAAAAGTATTAGAATATAGGTAAACATTCACATATAAGGAGAAGGTTGTATGTACATCGTTAATGTAGAGGGTGCTATATTCCATGGAGATAAATGGCTGATCATAGAGAGAAGCTTAAAGGAAGAACATGCTGGAGGAACATTATCATTTGTTGGCGGAAAAGTCGAAGAAAATGAACCTTCTTCTGAAATACTTGAGCGAACGGTTCAACGGGAAATAGGTGAAGAGGTTGGTATTGAAATAAAGGATCAGATGAAATACGTTTGCAGCAGTTCTTTCATATCGGATGATGGCTGTCGGGTGCTGAATATTGTGTTTTTGTGTGAATACAGGAGTGGAACGCCTTATAGCAAAAGTACCGATGAGGTTGAAAACGTATATTGGATGTCAACGGAAGAAATTTTAGATCACCCAAATTCTCCAATATGGTTAAAAGAATACCTGGTAAAAGCCAATAAGCTAAGAGAAGAACATTATTCAACTTAATGCAGAATTACTCTGTAAAGAAAGGTTGCGAATCATGAAGCAGGACATGAACAAAGTAATAAAATGGGAAAACCTGGAGAATGGTGGGCAAGAACAGTTAACTATAACCCAAACCAATGATGAAATATTGTTTTCAAGTTCACTCGAATATATCGAAAACCATACATTATTTCATATTAGATATGAAGTTAAAACGGACTTAAACTGGAGAACAAAGGAAATCTATGCAGAAAATGTGACGAATGGAAAGAATGTTTATCTGCACACAAATAATAAAGGTGAATGGATGAACAATCACGGGGAAGTCAAGGAACTTCAAGGATGCATTGATATAGATATTTCAGTCACTCCATTCTCAAATTCGTTACCAATCAATCGCTGCAGTTGGAAAGAAAACACCCCAAAAAACTTTAACATGGTTTATATTTCAGTCCCAGAAATGACTTTTCATAAGGCAGAGCAGTCATATACCCTTATTCATTGTACTGACAAGGAGAAAGTATTTAAATACGAAAGCGGTAATTTTGAATCATTCATTTATACAGATGAAAGTGGTATGGTTACGTTATACCCAAATTTATTTAAAAAAATTTAAATTCGAATAACATGTATAAAATGATTGACTTTGGAAAATACTTGTTATAAACTTAATCTATGCTATACAGTTTATTTATTAAAGAATATATGGGTAAGAATAAGTCAAAGCCGCCGGAAAGGGTTAGTGTTTTGTAATCCATATTTTCTGGTCAGGCTTTTTTTATTGCTGTTATAAATCATGAGCAGTTTAAAAAAAACTTTTAGTGCCAGACGTTAACAGTGTTCCCTTCACCTTTGATGAATGAACTTATAGTATAGAAAACAACATTTTTTAGGAGGAAGTTTAGTGAATAACGGAAAAGTAAAATGGTTTAATTCAGAAAAAGGTTATGGATTTATTGAAGTTGAAGGTGGAGACGACGTATTCGTACATTTCTCAGCTATTCAGAGCGAAGGTTTCAAAACGCTAGAAGAAGGCGAAACTGTTCAATTTGACATTGTTGAAGGTAACCGCGGTCCTCAGGCTGCTAACGTTCAAAAAGGTTAATTAAAAAATTGGAAGGTGATGCTTTTGACAATAGGCATCACCTTTTTATTTACACCTTTTTTAATGGGACATAACATCATTTTAAAAACATATGGTTTTTCCATAGTCAATTAAAAGTCATATATCATCCCCTTTTACAGATTAATTCTGGACAAAAATCAATTTTTTAATTTTTTGGGGAATAATGAGAGTAACCATATATTTGGGAGGAAAGAGAGAATTGAAATTTACAGATCTAAATCTTAGCCAGGAAGTATTGAAAGCAATATCTTCGATGGGATTTGAGGAGCCAAGTCCGATCCAGGCTAAAGCAATACCAATTGCGATGAACGAACAGGATATTATCGGTCAGGCACAAACAGGAACAGGGAAAACAACTGCTTTTGGTGTTCCTCTGATTGAACGAACAGACATAGAACATGAAGGAATACAGGGGCTTGTACTGGCCCCTACACGAGAACTGGCCATTCAGGTAGCAGAGGAATTAAATCGAATTGGCCAGGTTAAAGGAGTCCGCACACTGCCGATTTATGGCGGTCAGGATATTACCAGACAGATTAAAGCCTTAAAAAAGAAACCCCAAATTATTGCTGCTACACCTGGAAGGCTAATGGATCATATGAAGCGCAGAACCATTCGTCTTGACCAAATTAGGATGGTAGTTCTGGATGAAGCAGATGAAATGCTGAATATGGGGTTCATTGAAGATATTGAAGCTATTCTTGCGGGAATTACATCCAGTTATCAGATGATGCTCTTTTCTGCAACCATGCCAAAACGGATTCAAAATCTTGCTGAAAAGTATATGAATGAACCTGAAGTGGTCAAAGTAAAAGCCAAAACCATGACAGTAAAAAATATTGAACAGCATTATATCGAAGTTCCAGAGAAAAGAAAATTTGATATTCTTTGCAATCTGCTGGATATCCAATCTCCAGAACGGGCGATTGTCTTTGGAAGAACCAAAAAACGTGTGGATGAACTGGTTGGTGCTTTAATGAAACGGGGATATTCTGCTGAGGGGATTCATGGGGATATTTCACAGGCGAAACGAAATCAGGTGATTCGCCGTTTTAAGGATCAATCCATCGAAATTATGGTAGCAACCGATGTGGCTGCCAGGGGTCTAGATATCAAAGGTGTTTCACATATTTACAATTTTGATATTCCGCAAGACCCGGAAAGTTACGTTCACCGGATCGGCAGAACAGGAAGAGCCGGGGAAAAGGGACAGGCAACAACATTTGTAACACCAAGAGAAATGAGCCAATTAAAAACTATTGAAGAAGTAACAAAAACGAAAATTGTTAGACAGCCTGTTCCAACAGTGAGTGATGTTATTGAAGAAAACAAGCAGGCTGCAATTGAAGACATCAAGAAAATTGCTGAAAAAGGGGAATATCATGAATATAAGCAGATTGCAGAAAATCTGCTTGAAGATGTCGACTCTGTGACTGCCCTTGCATCAGCATTAAAACTGTTAACAAAGAAACCGGATGTAACCCCGGTGAAACTTTCTGAAGTGCCGCCAATTCGCGTGAGAAAGAATAAGCCTCCAAAAAACTATCGCAGGAGTAATACGGGCGGGAAAAAGAGAAGAAATAATGGGAAAAACCGGCGTCGTTACGGCTAAACGGTGACCACAACATCCTTTAAATGGATGTAATAGCTCGTGATGTTCCTTCTTGCAAGGATGGCAGAAGGATTCATGGGCTATTTTTATTTATGCATTGTGATTGCTGTCTATTTTAATGCAAATTCCATATTTGTCCTCTACATTAAAGCCCCTCCTTCATATCTTAATTAATGTAACCATGATCATAATTTAAGGGGGTATTTGTATGGGCTTTGGCTACGCTGGATTTGGAGGCGGATATGGCTACGGCTATGGCGGTGGCTTTACGCTAATTGTAGTACTGTTTATTCTATTAATTATCGTCGGTGCAACATGGGGATACTTCTAATAAATAAATGCTCCTTAAGGGTGAGTTCCCTTAAGGAGCATTTTTCCTTTAGTTCATCAGTGCCTGATAGGCATTGGACAGGCCGTATCCAAAATATTTGTCTTTCCCTGTTTTCCCGATATCTTCTGCCGATTTTTGCAGTAAGTTTTTCACCTCTTTTGGTGTTGCCTCTTCATGTTCTGCAAATAACAGTGCGGCTACAGCAGACACTTTTGGTGCTGCCATAGATGTACCTACATACCAGCTGTAACCAGGGCCTTCATATGTGTAATCAATCACCTGTCCATTTTCATTGTAAGTGTATCCTAAGGTTGGGACAGAGCTTAAATTGAACTCTTGTTCGAATAAGCGCTGCTCCAGGTACTCATCAAAAGTTCCATTATTTAAATACTCATAGTACATTTCTAAATTACCGCCAGGGGCAGCGACATCAATAAACCCTGAACCATAATTGGAATAAACAGCCAGTTCATCATTTGGACCAGTTGCTGAAACGGTTACAACGTTTGGCAGTGATGCAGGCGAATAGAAACCGGCACCTACAAACTCATAACCGAGGGGGCCGTATTCTGCATTAGCAAAATCAAGAACTTCCTTTTTATTGGCAGCATTTAAACCATCATTGCCAGCAGAAGTAACAATCAGTGTACCATTTTCCTCAGCAAATTTTGCAGCCCGCATGTAAGCCACATAGTCTGCGACATCGTTTCCAAGCTTGATTTTTTCACCAGTCGCAGGATCAGTGTACCAGATTTGGCCTTTAATATAAATACCGCCAAGACTCATGTTGATTACATCTGTACCGTCTTTGGCTGCTTCAACAATAGCTTTCATAATCCAGGCTCCATATGCACCGCCTTCAGCACCAAATACACGGTATGCGCGGAAACCTGTGTCAGGAGCGACACCTAAAATGGCCCCATTTCCGGCGATATTTCCGGCAACATGGGTGCCGTGACCATTACGGTCTTGTACGTCATTGATATCTCCGGTTTCAGACTGATCTACACCATAGATTCCCCCTGCAGGGACAAAGTTTTTAGACCCTGGAAGGAGATTTTTTTGCACATCCGGATGATTCAAATCAATTCCGGTATCAATAATTCCTACAACCACATCATGGTTTCCTGTATTTAAGTCAAAACTTTTGCCGTCTTCTGTCACTCGCTTAATATCCCACTGAAACGCATCGTAAAGAACTGCATCTTCGAGGTTTACATCCTGTGTTTCAAACGGAATGTTTTCTACTTCCGGTACTCTTTCCATTAAAGATGGTGTAGCAATTTGAATATCCGAATGATTCAAAGCATCTTTACCAAATTCAGCAGGAGCCTCAACTTGAACCACCCCAATTTCTGGGATTTCATATACGATTTCCCCGCCAAGATTCCCAATGATCTTACCGGCATTGTCAGGTAATGTACTTTTCTTGAATACAACAGTAAAAGGAATAGTGTCATGATATGATTGGTCAGCAGCATTTACTGGAAGAGCAAAGCTAATGACCAGCATAAAGCTTAAGAGTAATGATGAAAATTTTTTCATAAAATTCCCTCCTTTGGATTATGACGCTATACTTAATAATTCCATTTTTTTGAGTCAAATCCTTGAGGGAAAAAAGTAACGTTTTTTCGAGGACGTTCAACAAAATTCCTCTATCTCCTGTTTTTTTGTGAGGAAAAAGTCATATTCTTCATCATGACTTATTTCTTACTATGTTAATTAAACTTCTTAGACGGAAAATTCATCAGAATAATCGTTTATGGGCAGTGAAAAATAAAGAAGGGGTGATGGTGTGAAACGAGATAAGGAAAAAGAGTATCTGATGAAAAATGAGGATGAACCTTCTGTTGCACCTGGTATAGATGATGATGAAGAATTAAATCAAAATGCCAGTAAAGAAGATATCAAGTAGGGGAATTACACAAGGGTCGTTCACCTTTCCTATGATGAAGTTGGACCGAGCGGAGAAGACAGATAAAAATTTTATATATGCATGTGCCTATCCATAAAGGGATAGGTTTATGAGCTGATTTTTATGGAAAATGGATAAGGAATCTTCTCTTAAAAAAATCCGGGAGTACCCCGGATTTTTTTACTCCATCTTTTTTGCCAAATTAATACCCTCGCTCCACATCAACTAAATTGATCGGCGGCTGTTTTCCTTTTATGTATGCTTTTAGGTTTGGAAGGAAAATATCATAAACCATCCGGTCATTATAATGTTCCGTTGAGCCGGCAGTGTGGGGAGTGATGATTACGTTTTCCATTTCCCACAGGGGATGATCTTCCGGTAAGGGCTCGTTATCAAAAACATCAAGGCCAGCTCCGGCAATTTCACCTGATTGAAGTGCATGAATAAGTGCCTTTTCATCTACCGTTCTCCCTCTGCTGATGTTAATGAAAAAGGCACTTGATTTCATCACTTGAAAATGTTCCTCTTTTAACATATATTCGGTTTCCTTTGTTAAAGGGGCAGTCATGACAACATAATCACATTTCTCCAGCATCTCATGCAATCGGTCTGGTGTAAACATTTCGTCTACATGTTCAAAAGGTTTTCCAGTTCTTCTCAGTCCTAACACATGCATTCCAAACGCTTTGGCTATTTTAGCTGTTTCTTGACCAATGGCTCCAACACCAATGATTCCTATCGTTTTGGTATGAATTTCCAGCCTCATATGTTCATGGTGCCATTTTTTTTGCAGCTGGTTACGTATATACGTATGAATTTTCCGAGTCCATGCCAGCATCAGTCCAATTATTGTTTCAGAAATAGGGTAGGCATGGACACCACTGGCATTAGTTACCCAGATGTTTTTATTCTTAATGGATTCCAGGGGCAAAGCATTGATTCCGGCAGCCCAATTTTGGATCCATTTCAAGTTTTGATTTTCATCAATGAATGTTCGAATATCTTGTTTTGGCCAACCGGCAATAATTTCTGCATCTTTTAGGTGGGACAGCCATTGTTCAGGTTCTTTTCCGTATACGATTTCCCAATTTGGAGCGGCATCTTTAATACTCTGAACATGTTTTTCCGTTACATTTTTTGTGATCACCAGCTTTTTCAATCAAATACCTCCTTAGAACTTTATATTTGCTGACGTTTGCCCGTAATTGACAATGTCTATCACGTCTGATTTTGAGGATTCATAAGAATATATTATACGCGAGTGACTAATTGGATTAGGGTGGGGGATATATGGAAACGAATAGACGCAATATCAGTGATCAGGACCCGTATTATTCTGACTTAAAGCATATGGTTGTGTATCTGCGTTCAGAATTAAATCGATATAAGCAAACACTTCGCAGAGTACATGAAAATATTCGCTATCGTCAATTGGATTCCCTTCTTGAAGAAAATGAAAACCTTCTATTAAAAGTTGAGGATTTAAATAAACGGTTAAAAAATGCCAAATATCGATTAAATTCTGAGCCGGCTAATAAAAACAATACACCTGTCAGGGTAACCATGGATGATTCACACTTTATTGCCCGACTAAACAAAAAAGAGGAGGAGAAGGAACAGCTTAAAGGAGAAATGCGGGTGATGGAGGAGAAAATGGATGAATTGAATGAAAAGTTAAAGCAATCTGAAGCAAAAATCAAAGGATATCAGAATTTGGAATCAAGGTTAACGAAACAAATCATTGATTTAAAAGATGAACAGGATGCTCTAGAAAAACAATTTGAAGAAAAGAAGAAGGAATATGAGGAAGAATTAAGGTCTTACAAACAGGGGAACGAAAAATTGTATGCCAGATTATATGAAATGGAATCCAGACTGGAGGAAGCTAAGCGGGAGCTACATCAAAAAAGTGAACAGAACGATGAAGAAGAATCGTCCTCATCTTCTTTAAGTAATAATTTACCGGAAAATTGAGTCAGCTGATTAGAAAAGTGAATAATGACATGCCCCGGATAAAACCGGGGCAGACAGGTTAAACATCTACATTAAAATAACGGGCTGCAGGATAAGTCCAATCACTTCCATTACATATACAATATGAATCTTCTTTTAGTGCGGATTTTCTAAATGAAAGAGGAACCTAATTTTTTTAGGCTCCCCTTTCATTTCCTATAGAAAATCGCACACAATTCCTACAATCATGTTTTGCTTGATATAAGGCCTGATCAGCCATATTGATCAATTCGTTTGGCTCCTGCTCCTGATCAGGAATGATGGTACTGACCCCAACACTGATGGTGACAAATTGGCTGATATCAGAAGAAGCATGGGGAATCTTAAGGGATTCTACATTTTTTCGAAACAATTCTCCAACATTTCTTGCTCCTTCGACGTCTGTTTCCGGAAGAATGATGCCGAACTCTTCTCCTCCATAGCGGGCGACCAGATCAAAAGCTCTATTGACACTTTGATGTAACGACTCTGCTACTTTTTGCAGACACTCATCCCCCGCCAGATGTCCGTAGGTATCATTAAACTTTTTGAAAAAATCAATGTCGACCATGATCAGAGAAAGAGGTGTATGATTGCGAGCTGCATTCTGCCACTGTTTTCTAAAATGTTCATCAAAATATCGGCGGTTTGGGATTTTCGTCAGACCATCTAAATTGGTAAGTTGCTGCAGACGTTCGTTCATGTCATGCAGTTTTTTCTGAGTTCGCTGCACTTTTAAAAAAGGTTCTTCAATGGTGGCCACATGAATGCCCTTTAATAAATAGTAATAGCCAAGAACTTTATATAAATGACCGAAAAAGTGAATAAAGTCAAAAGGACTGATGTATAACGTAAACGTTAATTCACTGAAAATAAGAAACACCATTGCAAGCAGCAAGTGCAACATTGCAGGTTCCTGGTTAATACGATACTTCCTGGCTAAAACCATAATTGTTACGAGATGAATAAATGAAATAAGGTATTCCAATCCATTTTTTAAGGCGGTGGTTCCCTCTCCTTCTACTGCAAGTACTGGTAAGAAGTCACTATAAAAAATAACTGCACTGATGATGGTTACGTATGCCAGCGGCAATATAAAAGCTGTGTTGCGCTTAATTTTAGCTTCAGATTGGTCAGTTATAAAATAAAAAATCAATAATAATCCTATTGCACCCGTAATTCTCGCCATAATCCAGAACCAGACTGTATGCTCCAGAGAACTTTCTGTAATAAAAAAAGGCATCTCCGGGAATGTAAGAGCGTGCATGAGATCCAGTGACCCAACTGCAAAGAAAGTGATGGATAAATATAATCTCTGCACAGAGGAAGAATAGTGGTGACTAAACCAGCTGGTAAAGGCGATAGAGTAGGAGACGGCTATGCTGAAGAATTCCATAATCATATGAATGGCCAGGTAATTCTCTGTTGTGTAGGAGTTAAGCTGATCATTAAAAATTGAAATAAACAGAAAAATGACTGTAATCGCAAGGATAGCAAAAAATGTTTTTTTCTCGTGAAGGGGAAATTTCCCTTGTATTGTCGATCTTCCCATGTATTTATTTCTTCCTTTCAGCATTTTCAGACCTAATACAAATTCCCTAGTTGATTTATTGTAAACATATTTTTCGAGCTATTTCTACAACAATTCGCAAATTAACACTATGATCATAATAAAAAATATAATTCAATGGACAAATGCTGGAAAACCAGGATACTTTACCCTATTAACAGATGAAGATTTCATGTTATTTCCTGTTTATTATTTTGGAAAAAGAACAACATAAAACTAAATTTTGATAAAGGAGGTAAAACAGTTATGACAGTAGGCGATCAGGTGAAACAGGCAGTGGCTAGCTTGAAAAGTGCACAGGCAAGTTTTGAGTCTTTTGCACTTCAGACCAACAATCAGAATGCAAAGCAAATATATCAAAATGCTGCTCAACAAACCCAGACAATTGTACAGCAAATTGAGCAGCGTGTTCAGGAAATGATTGATGAAGAGCCTGAATATGGAAATCAATAATAGAACTTTTTCAAAGGTGTGTTAAACATACGGGCCAGCCCCACTCTCAGGAGTCTGGGGGTGGCCATATACACATATACGAAGAAATATTCGTTTCTAAAACGGGTCATCTTTACATAACTTCGACAGGAGGATGAACGATGCCGACATACATTGAAATGATACTTCGGGCGATTGCGATTTTTTTCATATTATTTATCCTTGCACGTATTCTTGGAAAGAAACAAATTTCACAGCTGACATTTTTTGATTACGTTACGGGAATTGCAATCGGAAGTATGGCTGCATCGGTTGCCATACGCCAGGATCAATCCTTTCTATATGGATTTTTCGGCCTGATGGTTTTCACCTTGCTTTCTTTACTTTTTTCTTTTTTGTCTATTCATTCCCTTTCCCTACGAACATTAATTGAAGGGAAGCCCACTACACTAATCAAAAACGGCGAGGTGCTGGAGGATAATCTGAAGAAGGCAAGATTGACCCATGCTGATCTCATGATGGGCCTCAGAAGAAAAAATGTATTTAAACTATCCGACGTTGAGTCCGCGGTTTTGGAAACCAATGGACTAATCAGTGTCATGAAGAAGTCACAGACTCAGCCCCTTACTCCAAAGGACATTGGTCTTAGCGTGCAGAGTGAATCGGAACCTTATTTGGTGATTGTTGATGGACATGTACTGGAAAAGCGATTGAGTTATCTTGGGTATACAAAAGAATGGCTGAAAGGGGAAATTGTAAAACAGGGAGCGAAAGAATTTGATGATGTGTTTTTGGCTCAAATTGATTCTCAGGGCAATGTATTTGTAGACTTGCGGAAGGATCAGAATCGCAGTGAAAAGGTTCCTCAAAAACCGCTTCTTGCTGCACAGCTCAGAAAAGTTCAGGCAGACTTGGAGATGTTTGCTCTGCAAACAGATGACCAAAACGCCAAACAGATGTATTACAGCCAGTCAAAAGAACTGGACAATGTAATTCAGATGGTTAATCCTTATATGACTGAATAATGAAGAGAAGATACAGCGGATTATGAGGTATTAATTGAGTTTTTTAAATGTACGCCAAATAAATAATAGGATGGGACAAAAAGCTCTTAACGGAGAAAAAGACGTACAAATGGACGAAATGAAAAATATCCGAACCCATTCATGTGACGATAGAATATAGTTCGGATATTTTAATGTCTTTTTGCACTTTTGTCCCAGCCTCTTATCTTATGGCTCCAAGAGAATGCCGGACAGCGTATGGAGAAACATTAATCTCATGAATCGTGATTTCAGGTCTGCTCCCGACCCGGATATTTACTCCTGTTTGTCCAAGTCCTTCACTGATGTAGAAAGGCTTTCCATGAAACTGGTGCAGGCCTTTAATCATGTTCATTTTAGGCAGCTTTCCCATTTTTGCCAGATGATATGCTTTAGGGTATAAAATTTGTCCTCCGTGAAAATGTCCGGACAATAAATAATCAAAATGATACTCTTCCATTTGCAAAACTGCGTTTGGATCATGGGTTAAGACTAGATTATATCCATCTTCTATACCTTCATAAGATTTTTCAAAGTCGCTGCGGTTAGTGCTAAAATCATCAATTCCTATAATATTTAGTTTGTTTCCGTTCACTTCAATTACATCATGTTCATTTTGCAGTGTTTTAACACCATATCGCTTCAATGTTTGATTTAATTGTTCAAAGTTTTTTCGCCGAAGGACATAATCATGATTTCCATAAACGGCGTAGATACCATAAGCAGGGGAAAACTGATTGAACACTTGCAGGTAAGGGATGAGTTTGGGGATGCTTCGAACACGGTCAAGGAAATCACCGGTTAATGCAATTAGATCAATGGATTCATTTTTTAAGTGATGGTACAGTGTTTCAGGAGTTACTGAGATATTTTCAAGATGCATATCTGAAATATGCAGCACCCGAAACGGTTCTCGATTTAAACTAATCTGATCTAATGTCACTTTATTAATGGTTACATCGTGTGTGTTTTTATATGCTTTATAAAACCCTATAAAAATAGGTATTAGACCTGCTAGATAGTACATCTATAACACCTCCTATTCTATTATATATAAATTACTAGGGCTTTTGGCTGACAATACATGGTGTATCTGCCATTTAAAAAAATGTAACAGGATTTTGGAACGAAGGAAATCACCACTGACTGTCGAATATAGACATATAGAAACAATGAATGATCAGCTTCAGACATAGGTCAACCCAAACGGTACATGATCTAATGGAAATCATATTTATATTGGGTGTTTACATGCAGGATGACGTGGGAATACATATACTGCATACCTGTTGATTTTAAATTACCAGAGTCCTGCATGTATCTGGAAAATAAAGATATAGAGAAAAAGGGTGGATGTGGCATTGCATGAATATGCGGGCGAATGCTCAAAATGCGGAAAAATGATCTTTCAGGTAAATGTATTCCTCGATGGTGTCAGTGAACGGGGAACATTGCTCTGTTATGAATGTGCAGCTAAAGAATTTAAACAAAATGAAGAACGATTAAAGAAGCCTCAAACAAGGAGGGAAAGCTGATGAGAACAATACCAAAGGATTTAATAGCAACATTTTCTATTGTGGGATTCGATCCAGAAACAGGAGAATTAGGTATAGCCGTTCAATCTAAATTTATCGGTGTAGGTGCCGTCGTTCCATGGGCGAAGGCTGGAGTTGGAGCTATTGCAACCCAATCTTATGCGAATACGTCCTATGGTCCAGAAGGTATAAAATACATGGAAGAAGGCAAAGATGCCAGGGATACCCTTGAATTGTTAATTAATGACGATCCTGACAAAGAAATGCGTCAGGTTGGGATCGTCGATGCAAAGGGTAATGCGGCTACGTTTACTGGAAAAGAATGTTACGATTGGGCTGGGGGACGTACCGGAAAACATTATGCTGCTCAGGGGAATATTTTAGTAAGTCAGAATACAGTAGAAGCAATGGGTGAAACCTTTGAGAACACAAAAGGATCCCTGGCTGACCGTTTGCTCAAATCCCTGGAAGCCGGTCAAAAAGCCGGCGGGGACAGCCGCGGAAAGCAATCCGCTGCTCTTTACGTCGTTAAAGAAAAGGGAGGATATGGCGGCTATAATGACCGTTTCATTGATTTAAGGGTTGATGATCACCCTGAGCCTATTCAGGAACTAATCCGTATATACAAACTTCAGCAATTATACTTTGGCCAAACCAGGACAGAAAATGTATTAGAAATTAAAGGTGCCGTAAAGGAAGAGCTTGAGAAGGAGTTAGTTCGTCTTGGCTATCTGCAAAAAGGTGCAGAACAAGACGAGTTATTAAAAGCACTAACTTCATTTATTCATGTTGAGAATTTTGAAGAAAGGGAGCAGGAACCGGGTAAGATTGACCGAGAAGTTCTTGACTTTATGAAACAAAAACAGGTTTAAAGAACCCCATATGTTAAGGAGGTTTGTTACATGTTTAAGAAAATTCTTGCCAGTATTGGAATTGGAAATGCAGAAGTAGATACTCAGCTTGAAAAAGATCGATATATGCCTGGAGAAGAAGTAAAAGGGAAAGTTTTAATCAAAGGAGGAAACACAGAACAGAACATTGACCGTATTCAGCTCTTTATAATGACTGAGGCTGTTCGGGAGACGGATGACTCTAAGGTTTATGAGTCTGTTATGATCAAACAGTATACAATCGGAGAAGCTTTTAAAATCGGTGCTGGAGAAGAGCGGGTATATGACTTTTCATTCAACTTGCCTGCACACACGCCGCCAACTCTTGGCAAAACAAAAATCTGGGTACAGACTGGTCTGGACGTACCGAATGCAGTAGATCCAAATGATCAGGATTTTATACAGGTAGATCCGCATCCTTATATGGAAACTGTTCTGACAGCGGTTACTGATGTACTCGGATTCCATTTGCGCAAAGTGGAGATGGAATATTCAAAACGATATAACTATGTCCAGGAATTCGAATTTACACCAATGAAAGATTTTCGTGGAGACCTGGATGAGCTGGAAATCCTTTTCTTTATGAAGGACAATGGACTCGATCTTGTTATGCAGGTAGACCGACGTGCAAAAGGTCTTGGAGGGCTGTTTGCCGAGGCCCTTGAAATGGATGAAAGCTTTGTAAAAATTCAATTTTCTCAAACCGAATTAAACCAGGGGAAACATGCAGTAGCAGAAAAGTTAAAGAATATTATTACACAATATGTTTAGAAAGCCAGGGCACCTCTAGCCACAAATTGGGGGTGCCTTTTAATCAGACAATTTATAGATGCAGGTTAGGAGGTTAAGAGATGTCTGTTTATGAGTATGAAGCGAAATCAATTGACGGAGAGCAGAAATCTCTGTCTGATTATCAAGGAAAGGTTCTTTTGATTGTGAATACTGCCAGTAAATGCGGGTTTACTCCTCAGTATAAAGGTTTGCAGCAGCTCTATGATAGATATCATGATCAGGGCTTTGAGGTGCTTGGTTTCCCGTGTAATCAGTTTGCCGGTCAGGAGCCGGGCACGGACGAAGACATAAAAGAATTTTGTACGCATACTTATCAGGTGACTTTTCCTATGTTCGCCAAAGTTGATGTCAATGGCGAAGGAGCCCATCCACTTTTTCAATACTTAACCAGGGAGGCTCCCGGAGTGATGGGAACATCATCCATAAAATGGAACTTTACCAAGTTTCTGATAGATCGGAATGGAAATGTTGTGAAACGTTTTGCCCCAAAAACGGAACCGGAAAAAATAGAACATGTGATAAAAGAATATTTATAATCAAACGGTGCTTTCCCAAAAAGCCTTTAGAAATGGAAAAACCAGTCATGATGCGATGGTCATGGCTGTTTTTTTGTCGAAATCTAAGAATGTCGAAATTCCCGCATGAACTGCAAAATTCACCCGTTCAGGTGATTTTCACATTGCCCATCAAGTATTTCAGACAATGAGTGCAGCTTATTTTTGAGACAACATTCGCCAATTCTTGATATGATAAAACATAAATAGAATGATAGAATATATGGTCGGAGGATGATGCAATTGATACCTGAAAAGGAAAAAGTAATCGTTTCTTTTAGCGGCGGTAAAGATTCAATGCTTGCACTGCATCGTATAGTGGAGAGCAGTCAGTTTGAAATAGAAGGATTGCTGACAACTGTAAACAAGGGATATGGACGTACCAGCATTCATGGGGTAAGGGAAGAAATTCTTGATGCACAGGCCGAAGCCCTTGGATTTCTAGTTCACAAAGTGTATATTCCGAAGCGATGCACCAATGAAGAATATGAGCAAATAATGGAAGAGGAAATGAAGAGGGTAAAAGAAGCAGGAGTGAAGTATGTTGTTTTTGGAGACATTTTTCTGGAGGATATACGTGCTTATAGAGAAAACAACCTAAAGTCAACGGGCGTACATCCGCTTTTTCCTTTATGGGGTGAGGATCCAAAACATGTAATGAATGAATTTTTGTCCCTTGGCTATGAAACGCTGATAACAACCATAAATGAAAAAAAATTGCCGAGAAGTTTTCTGGGCAAGACAATAAATGAAAGGCTTTTGCAGCAGTTCCCTAAAAATGTTGATATTTGCGGGGAAAATGGTGAATACCACACGTTTGTTGTAAATGGGCCGTTGTTTGCGGAACGTTTAAAGATCAAACCGGGTCATCATCAAGTTGAAGATGATTATTATGTATATCAGGATGTTGTATTTGAATAAGTTGCTAAGTCGGGAGAGAAACTGGATGAAGACAAAACAATTTCTGCTGATCGTAAACCTAATGATTTTGTTTGGATGCAGTCCATCCCAGCAGGCTAATGTCACTGATGAAAAAATGGAGGAACTGCAAACGGAAGTTGAGGAATTAAAAAAAGAAAAAACGGAACTTTTGGATGAAATCGATGAGTTAAAAAAACAAATTCGAACTTTGCGTGAACAAGAAATAGATTATACAACGAAAATCACCTGGCAAAATTATCGAATAAACCAATTGGAACAGGCCTACAAGGAAACAAAGATGAATGTGGTGCAGGAACAAATTCAATATGAGCCTGTCTATGCTGAATTCGTTGGCTTGATCGATGAAGTGGGTGTAAAGGGGGAGGCCTGGTTTAAGGCAGAAACCAATTTTACCGAACTCTACTTTCATGGAGAAGCAGTTAAGATGGAATACATGAAAGACCATGCGGATCAGATGTTTGAATATATTTTAACCTTTTTAGGAGAAACATGGGAAGGGGAAAAACTTCGCATATATTTTACGGATGGGGAGAACCTTTTTGGCAATGAGGAGTTTTTAGGTTATTATGAGCCATTAACGCAAAGAATATGGATCGCTCCTGACTTTACAATGATTTATTCGGATGAATATGGTGACTTCTTGCTTGATCCCCGGGATACGGTTCTGCATGAAATGTTTCATGCTATCAGTAATTTTGATCAGGGACTTCCCTATGAAGATTACTGGTTTGAAGAAGGTATGGCCAGCTATTTAGCGCTCAGGTACGATTATCAGCCCATTAATGCTCAATCTTTCCCTGAAGCCTATGAATACAGACTTCTTTACGATGTGTACTGGTTTGATTATGCAAATGGTTCCTTTCAGACTGCCATTCACGATGAACAGGAACTGAATCAAAATTGGTCCTTATTAACAGCTGAAGAGAAGAAGGAGTTTTTTAGCTTAAAAGGTATCGCGCGCCTTCACTATGGGGACTCATTTGGCATATCTATATCATTTTTTGAAGCTAGCATCATTGATGCGTTGATTGATTTTTATGGACAAGATCGAACCCTTTCCTTTTATCAAGCAATGAAAAATGTGGAAACTTCATTAGATGTTGAAGTTGTTTTTGAGGAAATTTTTCAGGTGACTTTGAGTGATTTTGAACATCAATGGAAAAAGAGGATACAGCAGACAGGAGATGTCGAAGAAAATATGTATTAACTGATTATCCTTTCAGGAATTTTCAGGCATACTATGGTTTAGGTATGAGAAAGGAGAATGAAGTTATGAATCGAGCCGTTTTTTTAGATCGGGACGGGGTCATTAATGAAGTGCTGAGTAAAAGAGTAAAGTTTGTGAATAAACCAGATGATTTTTATTTATTGGATGGTGTCGGGGAAGGAATTAAAATGCTTAACGATGCAGGGTTTAAAGTGTTTGTTGTAACAAACCAGGGAGGGATTGGCCTGGGTTATATGAATGAGTCTGATTTGTTACGTGTACACGAGAAAATGGAAAAGGATCTGAAAGCGTATCATGCTCATGTGGACGATATTGCGTATTGTCCCCACAAACCCCATGCCAACTGTCCATGCCGAAAACCTAAACCTAAAATGATACTGGACCTTGCCAGAAAATATGATATCGACCTATCCAAAAGCTTTATGGTCGGAGATCGGGATCCGGATATTGAAGCTGGTAAACGAGCCGGAACCAGGACAGTGTTCATTGGTGATCGTGATGAGGGGGAAGAAGCGGATATTGCATTTCCAGATCTGCTAAGTGCTGCCACATGGCTAACAGAACTAAAATAAATCATAGTGACAAACTTCATAACTAAAATTAGAGGCTGAAACAAATGATTATCTTTCGAATGTGTCCCAGCCTATTATATGTTATGGTGAAAGGCTTGTAGCAGTCCGTTGCTTACTGGGCGTTTGTCACAAATCTTCGTTCGAACAATAGAATGTATTGAGAACGTTCCGATTGGCAGGATGCGAGATAAAAACGATAGATGACCATCTTTTTTAAGGAGGAAGTATGTGAAAGTTTTTAAGGAAATTAAGGATTTTGCGGTTAAAGGCTCGGTTGTAGATTTGAGTGTTGGAGTAATGCTTGGAGGTGCTTTTGGCAAGGTGATTGATTCACTAGTATCAGATATGTTAATGCCGCCATTGGGTCTGATGATGGCGAAAGTGGACTTTTCAAACCTTTATATTAATTTATCTGGCGGTTCTTATCGTTCCTTGCAGGAGGCTAAAGAAGCCGGTGCGATTACAGTTAATTATGGTCTGTTTTTAAACACCCTGCTTCATTTTGGTATCATCAGCATTTCTACCTTTTACATGATCCGTCAGCTAAACCGCTTTCGAAATAGCCCTTTACAGACTTTATCAGACAAAGATTGTCCATTCTGCTTTACTCGAATACCGGAACAGGCCAAACGCTGTCCCCACTGTACATCGGATTTAACGAAGCCGAATCCCCCCTTAAAAGTTCAGTCAAATGGAATTAAAGTGAATATAATGCCGGAGCAAAAAAATTAATTTTTGAAAATGGAAAACTTACCAAGCTTGGATATTTGGTTTCTGGAAAAACCTATGTCTGGTATAATCGAACTACATTTAACGTTTTTTAACGTTAAAATATTAAATTAAATCTATCAGGAACCACATCATCAGAAATAGAAAGGATTGCGAAACACTAATGACTTTCATGCTTCTGTTATTATTTGCTATTTTTATGATGTCGATGGGGATTTTTTTGTTTATTTTCTTTAAGGAGTATGTATTCAGCAAATATATCTCTATCTATTTAATGTGTCTGGCTTTATGGCAAATGGATGTTGCCGTTTTATATGGGGTTGATTTTTTTGCGAAAGATACAATCGATATCCTTTTTCGTATTTTTAGGGCTGGACCAGCACTCATCTTGCCTTTTCTGGTGACTACATTTTATATGTTTGTAAAACATTTTGATATAAATGTAAAAGGGATTTATAAAGTTATTTCAAACCGGTATTTTTTGCTGGCTTCTTATGCCTGGGGAGTATTTATTTACGTTTCTGGTTTTACAGGTTTTCAAATTAAAGAAGTTGAAGAGGTTGCAAATTATATAGAACCTTATCTGTATCCAGTATACAATTCTGGAATTTATTTTTTTTATAGTCATGTGGCTTTATATATTATCATTTCTATTCATCTTTTTATATATGGTCTGACGATTAAGATGAAAAACTTGCGCATCCTGTTTGTTACCTTTTATTCCTCAGCTCTGATGATCGGGCTGTTGGGGATCCTTAACTTTTCTGTTGAATTTCGGCTGCTCCCTACAAGTGTGGGCATTGTCATCACATCACTTGGTGTCTTTTTTGCTTATATGAGTTTTCAGCGGTTCATCATTGAGGATATACACGAACGAGCCAAAAAACAATCCAATATTCATTATTTAAAATCCAATACATCAACTCTGCTGCATGAACTGAGAAACCCAATTACTATTTTAAAAGGTTTTATTGATCTGCTGAAACAATTCCGTTCGTATGATGAAAAAACAGGAGAACTTTTAAAACAAACGGACCTTGCCGTCAGACACTTGAATCAAATAGTGGAAGGCTATTCTGATTTTATTTTGAGTGGGAAAATGGAGGTAGCACGATGTTCCATTCATCGAATAGTGGACGAGTCTATTCAAATGATGGACATAAAAGCTGCTAAGAAAAAAATTCGTATAACGCGTACGTATAAGGGAGAAGAGGTTTTCATCAAAGCAGACGAGGACAGACTGAGACAGGTATTTATCAATCTCATTAAAAATAGCATTGAGGCTATACCTGATGACCGGGAAAGGCGGGAAATTAAGCTTGTCATTCATGAAAAATCCAACAATGTGATTATAGATATTGTTGATACTGGGGCAGGCATTGCCAGGGATAAATGGGATTTGATTTTTACGCCCTTTGAATCCAGCAAACCTTCTGGAATGGGGTTAGGTTTGTCAATTGTACACAAGATCATACTGGCACATAATGGGCATATCGAAATCGTAAAAAGCTCTTCTGAAGGAACACATATTCAAGTTACCCTCCCGACGTATGACTTACAAGAAATGTTTATGTATTTAGGGAATTAACGAATTTTACTGTGGATAAGGAAAATTCGTTAATTAGAAAGTTACAAAAACGCTCAGATAAACCTGATTTTCAGGATCAGCAGAGCTGAGATAAAAAATGAGGTGTTGGAATGATGTCCAAAGATGAAATACGTCATCGAATATGGGAACGGATGACTGAAGAAAAGGTTGGGCGATTCCCCTTTCCATTAACCAATCGGATTCCTAACTTCAAAGGAGCTGAAAAAGCAGCCAGTCTCTTTGCTGACCAAACCGTGTATCAAGATGCTGAGGTTATAAAGGTTAATCCGGATGCTCCTCAGCTTCCCTTAAGACAGCGGGTATTGGCAGATGGAAAAGTGCTTTTAATTCCAACTCCACGTTTAAGGGCGGGCTTCATTATGATTCGGCCTGAATGGATTCCTGCCGGTGAAGAACGAAAAGCTGCCAGCATAAAGCATATGAAAACATACGGGAAAGAAATTTCATTAAGAGATCTGCCGAAAATTGACTTAATTGTAGCTGGTTCTGTAGCAGTTCATCGGGATGGCAGGCGAATTGGAAAGGGTGAGGGATATTCCGATCGGGAATATGCGATCTTGCGGGAACTGGGACAATCTGCTATGCCGGTTGTCACCACAGTTCATTCTTATCAGGTAGTGGAAGATGATTTGCCCCGGGCTGAGTTTGATCTGACGCTCGACTGGATTATCACCGAAAAAGAAGTGATTGAAACCCATACACCTTATCGTAAACCTGAGGGAATATTATGGAATCAGGTGAGCGGTGAAGAGAGAGAAGCAATGCCGGTATTACAAGAGATATGGGATATCACACATGCTGAAAATTGAAAAAGTGTCCGGGACTCTAACTACTAATGCACAGTCTGAAAAATGATTGATAATAACGGGCAGGTTACGATGAGAAAAGGGGCTTCTCTAAGATGGTCGATTGGCATATGAGACAGCCCCTTCATGTTTATATGTCTTTTCCACATTTGGGACAAAAATCAAAATCCTCTTCAACCTTTTCTCCGCAGAATGGGCAGTAATCGCCTTGATACTTTCTTGGGGAAGAAGATGTTGAGCGATCTATTCTGGTTTCTTTTGAGTCTCCATTGAAACGTATATTTAGCGGATCTGGTTCTTCATCATGATCAGTTATTTCCAGAAGAGACATTCGATTTTTTCCAGTTGCGTTTTTATAATGGAAGATAAACTGAATAACACCCATGCCAATAAAAATAAAACCGAATAACGGAAAAATGATCCCAATCATAGGGAAAGGTGCGTCTCGTGTAATAGAATAAGCCATAATGGTCCAAAAAACACCAAAAATAATAGCTCCGATACTTCCCGCAGCCCCCAATGCTGATGGACCTCTTCCTGGTTTGATGCTTTTCATCTGTATGCTCCTTTCTAATACCATATTCATATAATTATACGGACTGGCATAATGAAAAGTTACAGATTTTAAGAAAATTATCGAGGCATAGAGATATAGATTTTGCAATGAATCATCAGGATAGCCATGTTAACATTAAGTAAAGTATGTTTCAACCTGTTAAAAATGTTCTGATCAGGAGGAATTTGATGAAAAATAAACGGAAAATACTCCTCACTTTTGGGGGAATTATTACAGTGATATGGGCACTCGCAACTATATATCTGGCAATAACAGCAGAAGAAATGGAGATATTATTAGCGGCCATAGTTTTTGTGGCTGGAGGATATCTTTTGACTATGTATTTCTTAATCATTGGGATGATAACAGCTGAAACAAAACTGGGAAGACGAAGTTCTATTTTTGGACTAATAGCACTGATTTTGGTTCCGTTTTTGTACTATGCCATGGATGAAATGGATGAATACCTTTATCACAAGAAGCTTGCCAATACGGAAGTGACGGAAGAAATGGCTGAACAAATATACAATCAGGAAATGAATTCACGATTCGTTGAAAAGGGAGATCCATTTTACACGAATTCAAATGGTGACATAAAAATTGTGTTAACGATCAACTCCGATCATTTTAAAGAAGGATATATAGACACGTATAAAGAATTTGAACAAATAGCTGCCAGACAGGGATATACTGGAGAAGAAAAAGAAGAGTTTATGCAGGAGCAGATGGTAGAAGAATACCTCGGCAGAGTCATACTTCCAGCCAGGAGATTCCATAAAATCTGGAAACAGTCAACCCAGCCGAAAAAGATTACTGTTCAGTTATGGAATCAGGAAGAATTGATCTTTCAAACGGTTTCAACAGACAAATTTAATATAAAGGGAGAGGACGATATTGTTGAATATATGTATCAAATGTCTGTTGAGATGACAAATCAGCTGATAAAATAGGAACAAAAGAAAAGCAGGACGGGATAATTGTCCTGCATAATCAAAAGATCTTAAAGGAATTCAATCTAAATCCTTGTTAGACAATTTTTCGCTATATCGGATCATTGGAAATTGTATAATCATCCATACTGCAAAAAAGATAGTGGTATTTACAAGAATGGAGAGTAAATTTCCCTTTGTAAAGGGATCCTCAGTAAATAATAGCTGGATAACAAATGCAACTGCTGAGCCGATGAGAGCAACGGTTACCATGGACCACTTCTTTTCTCTCTTTTTTCGATAAGTTAAGAAAAAACCATTCATGACATTACTTAAACTTATATAAAGGGATATACCGATAACAAGTATTAAAATATCTCCATACTCACTTACATCTTGCTCTAAAACAAATTGTCGATACCAGAGAATTGCCCACAGACCTATAAAAATAATTTGAAATGCTGTAGAGTTAATTTTTCTTTTACCAGCGATTATTCTTTCATCCTGATTTTTTTTCATCGTTTATTCCTCCCAGAATAAATCATCAAGTGTCTTATTTAGCGCTTTACAAATTGCTATACATAATTTTAATGAGGGGTTGTATTTCCCAGCTTCAATAAGTCCGATAGTCTGACGTGTAACACCTACTATATTAGCTAATTCTTCTTGAGTCATATCTTTTTCAATTCGGGCAATTTTTATTTTTTTATTTTTAATAGCCATATGTATCACCCTTTAAACTCTTACTTTGAACAAAATATATTACATGATGTTAAATATATATTACATATAAAATTAATTTCGGTCAAGTATTACTGGGCTAAGTTTTTTATTCACAAGGGGGAGGGTTATGAACGTTTTTTTAGAATTTCCGATTTTAGAAACAGAGCGACTGATTTTGCGTCAGCCGGATTTCTGCGACTTGCATGACATATTTGAAATTCATAGTGATGAAGAAGTCATGAAATTTAATGGTATGGAAACCCATCAATCCCTATTGGAATCCCGTGAGTTTATTCAGTGGATTCATAAAATGTATGAAAACAAAAAGAATATTCGATGGGGAATTATACTTAAAGAAAACAAGGAATATGTGGGTTCGTGCGGATTTCACCATTTTGATGAATACTTTACCAGAGCAGAAATAGGCTATGAAATAAAGAGAAAATACTGGCGAAAAGGGATTGGAACAGAAGCTGTTAAAAGAATTATTAAATTTGGGTTCAATGAAATGGATTTTAATCGGATTGAAGCGGTTGTAGATGAAAGCAATGATGCGTCGAAAAAATTTTTATTAAATCTGGGATTCACCTACGAAGGATGTCTGAGAAATCGATTTTATTTTCGAGACCGTTTTTTGCATGAATACTACTATGGATTGCTAAAATCTGACTTTCAGGAATAAATCTTTTGAAACTTCATAAATTTTTTACTATGATTGTAGTAGAAAATTGTGAGGAGGGATAGATATGGGTGAAAAAGTAGAGATTAAAATTAATGATAACGGCTCCATTCGAGTAAAAGGAGATGTAGAATTGGTAGATGCAGTGGGGAATCTGTTTGAAACCAAAAAAGCCTTCTCCTTATGCCGCTGCGGCGCATCTGAAAACAAGCCTTTTTGTGATGGTACCCATAAAAAAATTAACTTCGAAAGTCAGCCTAGAGCAAAGTAAGAGCAAAAAGAGGCCAGGATAAAAAAACTCCAAAAGAAATTAACATATCCGAACTCATTCGTCACATGAATGAATTCGGATATTTTTATTCACAGGCACGGCCTACGAATTTTTAGGGCAGTTCATCCCCATGTCTCTAAGTTTTTGGCTGTGCTGTCTCAGAGCATTTTATACATATTGACTGCGTCAATTCTTCTTAAGTCCCCCTGTCCGTCTTTTTCACCGTTTATTTCTTTATGTCCCAGCCTCTATTTTCTTTATAAATTTGATATCATCAACGGTAATTTGTTATACATAAGGGTTAAAATTAAAATCTAGATCTCAATCATCAAACCCCTGATACATTCCAAACCCAGCACCTGGTCCGAAACCTGTTCCTGGTCCAAACCCAGCGCC
>JACDOD010000005.1 GCA_017656265.1 Bacillaceae bacterium
GGAGTTCAACCACTGCTTGTGAACGCCCCTTTACACCCAACTTTTGCATGGCATTGGAAATATGATTTCGAACTGTTTTTTCAGATATGAATAATTCTTCTGCTATTTCCCTTGTTGTTTTATCCTGCACAAGAAGTTCAAATACTTCTTTTTCTCTTTTCGTGAGTAGCTGCTTCGGTTTATAATCTTTGTCCTTCAACAGGTAACCCCTCCTTGCTCCCTCAGAGTTGCAAGGATTCGGGGAATGCTTAGTCACTGTATAATATGTCAGTAAAATAATGACTGTTCCCTTCATTTTAAAAATGGGGCTAGTATTATCAGAAATTCACCCGAAATACTCTATTCCACTTCAATGACAATCTGACCATATAGTTGATTTCCAACATACACATTCAGACACCATAACCCTGCTTTGGAAAAGAATAGATCAGATTCAGCCTTTGCAACTGCTGCCTGACCTGTAACCTGTATCGGCTCTGAATTCATCCATAAAAGCAATTCATTTTCCGGATCGATCAACACTTTTTCAACAGATTTTTCATTCTCATGCACACCAATTACCGAAAAGGTTTTTTCCTTTAATTCTTGCTCTTCACCCCAGAAAAACCACTCTACTCTTGTCGGTTCACCAACTGGAAATGGTTGCCTTAACGAAAGAGCTGCCTGTCCTTGAATTCCTATGACAGTTTGTCCATGATCAAGATCAAAGGTCGAGCTGGGTTTCCAGGAATTTGGAAGCAGTTGTTGACTGACCGGGGCTGGCGTTTGGCTGCTGCTTTTTTCTTCTTCAGGTGGGTTATCATCTCCACTACATGATGCAAGAAAGATGACAGCTACTAACAACATCAATCGAAAAACGTTCATGTTCTTGCCTCCCTCAAACTATTTCCGGGGAAATAAAACGGGGCAGATTTCTTCAAAAGGTGAGAATCAGGTAATTGATATTCATCAAAAAATAAAAAAGGATGACATGTGCCACCCTCTGAAATTCATTATCTATCCACGGATTCACTGGACTCCTGACTTCGCCTGCTTTAATTTTTCTTTCTGCTCGTCTGTAAATGGCACAGGCTTGCCGGTTTTGGGATTAATTTGTACTATTCTCCCTCTCCCAGTAACACACAGCTCTTGATTCTGGTTCAAGCACATGTAATGAATATCCACAGATGTTTTGCCTATTTCATCAGCTTTGACATAGAGCTTTAAGCGGTCGCCAAAATACATTTGCCGGTGATAATCACATTGCAAATCTGCTACAACAGGAACCCGATCCTGTTTCATATCCATATCACCAAACAATCCGATTGAATGAAAAAATCCAATTCTTGCTTCTTCAAAATAAATAAAGGGCGACACATTATTCACATGCCCAAACATATCTGTCTCTGAAAAACGAACATTAACATGAATAAAAAATTCAAAGTCACGTTGCCAGGATTCAAAATCTTCAATGTAACTAACCTTACCCACGAATGCTTCCCCCTAACAGATAAAACACAGAACATATATAATTTTTTGACATTTTGTAATTTAGTAGAACCTTGCCACATCTCGTGACAAGGTTCTTATTGCATGGATTATACGTTATAGTCGCTTCCGAAGAAGTTTTTAAATGACTGAGCGGTCGCTTCACGATTTAATGCAGCAATAGAGGTTGTCAGCGGAATACCCTTCGGACAGGACTGCACACAGTTTTGTGAGTTTCCGCAGTTGGCAAGTCCTCCATCACCCATGATGGTTTCCATACGTTCTTTTTTATGGAAAGCACCGGTTGGATGGGCATTAAACAGACGAACCTGAGAAAGCGGCGCAGGACCAATAAAGTTTGAGTTGCTGTTTACGTTCGGGCAAGCTTCCAGACATACACCGCATGTCATACATTTTGAAAGCTCATATGCCCATTGGCGTTTTGATTCTGCCATACGTGGACCAGGTCCAAGGTCATAGGTTCCATCAATCGGAATCCATGCTTTTACCCGTTTTAGGGAATCAAACATTCTTGTTCGATCTACAGCCAGGTCACGAACTACCGGGAATGTAGACATTGGCTCCAGACGAATTGGCTGCTCCAATTGATCAATCAGGGCTGTACATGCCTGACGAGGTTTACCGTTAATGTTCATGGAACAGGCTCCACAAACCTCTTCCAGACAGCCCATTTCCCATTGTACCGGGGTAGTATTTTCCCCTTTTGCATTGACCGGATTTCTGCGGATTTCCATTAACGCAGAAATGACGTTCATATTTTCACGATAAGGAATCTTAAATTCTTCTGTATATGGTGTAGAATCGGGGCCATCTTGACGCTTAATAATGAGCGTCACTGTTTTTCCTTCGCTCATTTATTGTTCCCCCTTCTTCTTCGTGTAGTCCCTCTTCCGCGGCTTAATCAGGGATACATCTACATCTTCATAGTACAATGTTGGACCATTTTTCTCTGCATCGTATTTAGCCATGGTTGTTTTCAGCCATTCTTCATCGTTGCGATCCGGGAATTCTGGCTTGTAATGAGCTCCGCGGCTCTCATTACGGTTATATGCACCAATCGTAATAACACGTGCAAGCTGCAGCATGTTATAAAGCTGACGGGTAAACATAACTCCCTGGTTGCTCCAGCGCGCTGTATCGTTGATATTAATGTTTTCCCAGCGCTCCATGAGCTCCTGGATTTTTTCATCCGTCTTTAATAGTTTAGCATTTTCACGTACAACTGTCACATTATCTGTCATCCACTCACCTAGCTCTTTGTGAAGCTGATAAGCGTTTTCGTTTCCGTCCATATTCATGATATTTTCAAATTTATCCTGTTGTTTTTTCAGTTCGCTGTCAAATAGTTGAGATGACAGATCATTTGCTGTCTTATCCAGACCTTCGATATATTTAATAGCATTTGGACCTGCAACCATACCGCCATAAATACAGGACAGCAGTGAGTTCGCACCCAGACGGTTAGCTCCGTGAATCGTGTAATCAACTTCACCGGCAGCGAATATACCAGGGATGTTCGTCATCTGATCGTAGTCAACCCATAATCCACCCATCGAGTAGTGAACCGCAGGGAAGATTTTCATTGGTACTTTGCGTGGATCATCACCCATGAATTTCTCATAAATCTCGATAATACCGCCAAGTTTAACGTCCAGCTCTTTCGGATCTTTGTGAGACAGATCCAGATAAACCATGTTTTCTCCATTAATTCCAAGCTTCTGGTTAACACAAACATCAAAAATTTCACGAGTAGCAATGTCACGCGGAACCAGGTTACCATAAGCTGGATATTTTTCTTCAAGGAAGTACCATGGCTTACCATCTTTATATGTCCATACTCGTCCACCTTCACCCCGGGCAGACTCACTCATGAGACGAAGTTTGTCATCACCAGGGATGGCTGTTGGGTGAATCTGAATAAACTCACCATTTGCATAAATGGCACCCTGCTGATAGAGAGAAGACGCTGCAGATCCTGTATTAATAACAGAGTTGGTCGATTTACCAAAAATAATACCAGGACCACCAGTTGCCATAATAACAGCGTCGGCTTTGAACACTTTGATTTCATGTGTAGTTAAGTTCTGAGCAACAACACCGCGGCTTCTTCCTTCCTCATCAATCACAGCAGAAAGGAATTCCCATCCTTCATATTTCGTTACATATCCGTTCACTTCATGACGGCGCACCTGCTCATCAAGTGCGTATAGAAGCTGCTGACCAGTTGTCGCACCTGCAAAGGCTGTTCTGTGATGCTGCGTACCGCCAAAACGGCGGAAGTCCAAAAGTCCCTCTGGTGTACGGTTAAACATAACACCCATGCGGTCCAGCATATGGATAATACCAGGGGCAGCCTCACACATTTTTAATACTGGAGGCTGGTTAGCCAGGAAGTCTCCTCCATAAACCGTATCGTCAAAGTGCTCCCAAGGAGAGTCTCCTTCTCCCTTTGTATCTACCGCACCATTAATTCCACCTTGAGCACACACAGAGTGGGAGCGTTTAACAGGTACCAGCGATAATAAATCAACGTGCACACCTGCTTCTGCTACTTTAATGGTTGCCATAAGACCGGCCAGTCCACCGCCTACGACAACTACATTTCGTTTATCCATTTCAAGTTGTCACTCCCTTGATTCAAATAGTTTATGATTCTGCTTATTCTTAACCTTGAGTTGTAGCAAATGTCAGCAAAGTAGAAACACTGATATAAGATAACGCTACAAAAACAAATAGCGTGATGTAAGTAAATACAACCTGTGATCTAGGTGTTACTGTAATACCCCAGCTTACAGCGAAAGACCATAGACCATTAGCAAAGTGGAAAACAGCTGATACAACCCCTACTATGTAGAAGGTCAGCATGAATGGATTGTCTAAAATGCCCTGCATTAAAGCGAAATTTACTTCAGTTCCATTGATGGCAGTAGCAATTCTGGTTTCCCACGTATGCCATACCACAAAAATTAAGGTAATAATACCTGTGATTCGCTGCAAATAGAACATCCAGTTGCGGAAAAAGCCGAACCTGGATACATTGTTCTTTGCGGTGAATGCAATATACACTCCATAGATGGCATGGAACAACAGCGGAAGGAAAATGACAAATACTTCAAGAAAATAGCGGAATGGCAAATTTTCCATAAATGCAGCCGCTCTGTTAAACGACTCTGCACCATAACGGGCAAAGTTATTTACAATAAGATGCTGTGTCAGGAAAATTCCCACTGGAATAACGCCTAACAAAGAATGAAGTCGACGATAAAAAAACTCTCGATTGTCAGACATGTTTTACCCCCCTCAAGTTCATTTTACGTAATGTCGAATTTTGTTGAATAAGAATAAAAAAATAAACCATTTCATAAAAAAACAAAAAAATTTCCTTCTCGCATCTACCATCTGAACTTTACATGCCATGTAATATTGTACTTCTATCATTTTGGACCGTCAAGAAAACACATTCATAAAATGTTCAAAAAAATAATGGTTTTTCGCCGAAAAACGCCAATTATCTATAAATATTTCTAAAATAGAAACTTCTTTAGAAGTTCTTTTGAATGATTTCCCTGTCATTATTATTAGCAATAAAACAAGAAGCATGTATCAAGTTTATGACCATCTGCTTCCTCAGGTTTTGCAGTTGAACTCATTTATTTGATTGAGGCATAATGTAAGGGATAAACAGAAAGGGAGAATGGACATGATTAAACAGCTGAAGGAATTTCAAGAAGCCGATGAAATAAAGACATCCCCCCTTGCTCATGAACTTTTGAGGACAAAATTACTCGCCGATTTATTAGGAAATGAAAATGAAATGATTCAATATTATATGGGGAAAAATCTTGCCAGAATGTATCCCTGTGCGTCTATTGAAGACCTTGGGAAGTTTTTCTCTGCAATCGGGTGGGGAAACCTGCAACTGATAAACGAAAAGAAAAAGGAGCGCCAATTTGAACTTAGCGGTTCCATCATCCAGGCCCGTTTTTCGTATGACACCCCTTATTTATACAAAATGGAAGCCGGGTGGATCGCCGAACAGCTAAATCAACTAACCGGCGAAGCATGGGAATGTACATACAAAGAAAACAAAAGAAAAGCTATTATTCACTTTTATGCTGCGTATTAATCTTCAAAAAAAGGGCTGGGACAAAACGGAAAAAGGGTAAGATATCTTCTTTATGTCCCAGCTTTTTTCATCTGCTAATCCTCAACGGAATCATCAACTGGTTTTTCTTTAAAATACCTGACAATTTCCAGGGCTACGGGTTCAGGTATTCCGAGTTTCTGGAAATCTGCTGCCTCAGCCTTCTGAATGTTTTCAAGGGTACGAAAATGCCGCAAGATCTGGTTTCTTCGTTTTTTGCCAACCCCTTTAATTTCATCCAGCTGAGACTGAAAAGCCCCTTTATTCCTGAGTTGACGATGGAACGTGACCGCAAAGCGGTGCACTTCATCCTGAATGCGCTGGATTAAATAAAATTCGTGGGAGTTCCGCTTCAATGGAACGACTTCTGGCGGATCTCCAAAAAGAAGTTCACTGGTCCGGTGTTTATCATCCTTAACGAGTCCGCATATGGGGATATCCAGCCCCAATTCATTTTCCAGCACGTCAATTGCTGCATTCATCTGGCCTTTCCCGCCGTCAACTACAATCAGTTCAGGCAAAGGGAGCTGTTCTTTTAACACTCGGGTGTATCGGCGTCTAATCACTTCCCGCATGGTTTCATAATCATCCGGTCCCTTGACATTTCTGATTTTATACTTCCGGTACTCCTTCTTGTTGGGACGCCCGTCAATAAAGACAACCATCGCTGACACCGGGTCAGTTCCCATGATGTTGGAATTATCAAATGCTTCAATTCGATGGGGGGTTTCGATATTCAGCACTTCCCCAAGTTTTTCAACCGCCTTTATGGTGCGGGCTTCATCCTGCTCAATCAGCGAAAACTTTTCATTTAACGCTATTTCAGCATTTTTCATCGCCAACTCCACTAATTCTTTTTTACGCCCGCGCATCGGTATTTTCACTTCTATTTCCAGAAGTTCTTTCAGCAAGTCACGGTTGGTTCCAATAGGAACTAAAATTTCTTTCGGCTTCGGATGATTTTGATGCAAATAAAATCGGCCAATATAGCTGATAAACGTTTCTTCTGGATCATCAAAGAATGGAAAAATAGCAACATCCCGTTCCAATAATTTTCCCTGGCGGATGAAAAACACTTGAATGCACATCCAGCCTTTGTCGAAAGCATACCCAAAAATGTCACGGTTAATATTATCATTGAGGGTCATTTTTTGCTGTTCCATAACCGACTCGATATGCTGAATGAGATCCCGGTACTCTTTCGCCCGCTCAAAGTCTAATTGTTCGGAGGCATCGTACATCTTGTTTTTCAGTTTATTCTTAATTTCCTGGTGACCGCCGTTTAAAAACTTCGTAATATCCTTTACGATTTCCTGATTGGTCTCCTGGGATACGTGATATTCGCAGGGTCCGAGACATTGATTCAAATGATAATATAAACAGATCCGATCGGGCATTTTATTGCATTTTCTAAGTGGATAGAGCCGGTCTAAAAGCTTTTTCGTCTCCCGGGCAGCATATACGTTCGGATAAGGACCAAAATATTTCCCTTTGTCCTTCTTTACTTTTCTGGTCACGATTAAACGTGGATGGGGCTCATTTGTGATTTTAATATAGGGATAACTTTTGTCATCCTTCAGCAGCACGTTGTACTTGGGATCATGCTTCTTAATTAAATTCATCTCCAAAATCAGTGCTTCGATTTCAGAGGATGTCACGATATATTCTAAATCGTCAATTTCCTGAACCAGCCGCTGGGTCTTCCCGTCATGGGCACCGGTAAAATAGGATCTTACCCTGTTCTTTAACACCTTTGATTTCCCAACATAAATCACTTCTCCGTGTTTGTTTTTCATCAAATAGCACCCAGGCTGATCAGGCAAGACGGCTAATTTATCACGTATTTTTTTGTTCATAGAAAGCACGCTCCTAAAGAACTTAACTGGACTCAAGCAGATAGTTGGTCTGGTCAGAACTTTCCAGCCCTCTTTTATTATACAAAAAGAAAGAACAGCCATAAACGGCTGTTCCTTTATAAAAGTCAAACATCGCCATCGGACGGAATATTGACGTCTATTAAGCGTGTTTACTGATTAGTTGAGCAAGCGCTTCTTTAGGCTGAAAACCGATAATCTGATCTACAACTTCACCATCTTTGAATAAGAGTAAAGTCGGGATACTCATTACACCAAATTTTTGAGCAGTTTCAGGATTTTCATCAACATTCAGCTTTGCAATTTTAACTTTATCGCCCATCTCACTGTCTAATTCTTCAAGGACAGGTGCAATCATTTTACAAGGTCCGCACCACGGAGCCCAGAAATCAGTAAGTACAAGTCCTTCAGAGGTTTCTTGAGCAAAATTTTGATCAGATACATTCACAATAGCCATTATTTCTTTCCTCCTATTCCAGCTTATTCAAAATCAGTTTTAAGTATATCATTTTGCAAAAAAAGTATCTAATAGTTTGTTTAGCTTACTTTTCCCGGAACCCATTAAAAACATACCAGGAGTCAAAGTATCTCCTACATTACCCCACGGGGTTTATTATAAAACCCTTCCAGTGAAACGTCAAACCATAAAGGCAAACATCCTTTCAATCCATTAAAAAGGGAATGCTCGGAAGTGGAGCATTCCCTTTATCGTCCGTCACTTATGCATTTTCTTTAAGTTTTTTAATTTCTTCTGTCAGTTTTGGCACAACGTCAAATAAGTCTCCAACAATTCCATAGTCGGCAACATTGAAGATGTTTGCTTCTGGGTCTTTGTTAATGGCAACAATGACTTTGGAGTTAGACATACCAGCCAGGTGCTGGATGGCTCCGGAAATACCGCATGCGATATAAAGGTCCGGAGTTACTACTTTACCTGTCTGACCGATCTGTAGTGAGTAATCACAGTAACCGGCGTCACACGCACCGCGGGAAGCACCTACCGCACCGCCAAGAACTTCTGCCAGCTCTTCAAGGGGTTCAAAGCCCTCTGCACTTTTAACACCCCGTCCTCCGGCTACGATAACTTTGGCCTCAGACAGATCTACACCGTCTGTTGTTTTGCGGATAACGTCTTTAATTACCGTACGCAGATCTTTAATGTCCACATCTTTTACAGCTACCTCTCCGCTTCGGCTGTCATCCCGATCAAGCGGAGCAATGTTATTCGGACGAATAGTTGCAAATAACAACCCTTCGGTAATCATTTTCTTTTCAAAAGCTTTTCCGGAATAAATCGGGCGTGTAAACACCACATGATCGCCATCCACTTCGATATCTGTGGCATCGGAAATTAAACCGCTTTCAAGACGGCTCGCCAGTTTAGGAGTCAGGTCTTTTCCTGCAGCAGTATGTCCCATTATGAGGCCATCCGGATTTTCGTCTTCAATGACAGCCATGGCAGCCTGTGCATAGCCCTCAGATGTATAGTTCTTTAAGTTTTCGTGCTGAACAACAACCGCACGGTCAGCACCGTAATAGATCATTTCATTCCCCAGCTCTTCAAGGTTTCCATCCCCAAATAATGCTGCTACGATTTCACCGTCTTCACTGATTTTTCTTGCGGCAGCTACAGCTTCAAAAGATACGTTACGAAGCGCGCCATCACGGACTTCACCAAATACTAGTATTTTTTTACCCATTAGAACGATTCCCCTTTCTTCTGCTGTTCGATTTATATCACTTTTGCTTCGCTACGTAATAATGAAACAAGTTCTTTTACCTGGTCATCAATTTCCCCTTCAAGGATTTTACCTGCTTCTCTTTCAGGCGGCAGGAATACATCAAGGGTTTTTGTTTTTGGTTCTACATCATCTTCATCTAAGTCGAGGTCATCAATTTCCAGTTCTTCAAGCGGCTTTTTCTTTGCTTTCATAATACCCGGCAAAGAAGGATAGCGGGGTTCATTTAATCCCTGCTGACAGGTTACGAGAAGCGGAAGAGATGTATCTACCTTTTCAACGTCCCCTTCAACATCTCGTTCAATGTGAACGGATTCTCCATCAATGGTGATATCAGTAATGGTTGTCACATAAGGAATGCCTAAACGCTCAGCAAGACGAGGTCCAACCTGGCCGCTCGCGTTATCGATTGCTACGTTTCCTGCTAAAATCAAGTCATACTCTTTATCCTCAAAAAACGCTTCAAGGATTTTAGTTGTAGAATACTGATCGCTTTCCTCCAGGTCATCCTCTGTATTGATGAGAACGGCCTTGTCAGCACCCATAGCCAGGGCAGTTCTTAATTGTTTTTCTGCTTCTTCATTGCCGATAGTAACAACGGTTACTTCTCCGCCATGCTCATCACGCAGCTGAATAGCTTCCTCGATGGCATATTCATCATATGGGTTAATAATAAACTCGGCACCTTCTTCTTCGATGCGGCCATCTTCAATCACAATTTTTTCTTCTGTGTCAAATGTTCTTTTCATTAATACGTAAATATTCATGTGATTTAACCTCCCTGAATCTATTGATCTTTAAAATTAGGTTTGCGTTTTTCGATGAAAGCTTGTACTCCTTCTTTTGCATCTTCTGATCCGAAGACTTTACCAAACTCAATAGCTTCCTGGTTAACCCCTTCATCAAATTGAGAGGTTTTAGCATATGGCAAAAGTTTCATGACAGCATGAATAGAAGGTCCACTCTTCTGTGCAACCTTTTGTGCCAGTTGTCTGGCCGTGTCTAACAATTCTTCTTCCGAAACGACCATATTGGCTAAACCATACTGAAATGCTTCCTCGCCAGTAATCGGTTCACTCGTAAGGATCATTTCGTAAGCTTTCGGCATACCCACATAACGAGGCAGCCGCTGTGTTCCCGCAAACCCCGGAATAATTCCAAGGGTTAATTCAGGCAATCCCAGCTTTGCATCTTCTGTTACGATGCGCATATGGCAGGCCATAGCCAGTTCAAGACCACCGCCAAGGGCTGCTTTATGAATAGCAGCAATGACAGGAACATGAAACTGTTCAATCCGGTCAAACAGGGCTTGACCCTTGCGTCCTAATTCAGTATAATCTTCTTCGTTTTGAAGTGAGGTAAACTCTTTTATATCAGCTCCTGCTGAAAAGAATTTACCATCCCCATGTAAAATAACAGCTTTAATTGAACGGTCCTGCTCCACCTGATCCAATGCCTCGGACAGATCCGTAAGCACCTGTGTGGAAAGGGCATTGGCGGGTGGGCTGTTTAGAGTGATGGTGGCGATATGTTCGCCTTTTTCAAGCAAGACTTTTCCCATAATTTCAACTCCCTTGTTTTACTCAGCGGATTTTAGGCCGTTAAGTATAAAATAATGCACTTCTTTAGCCTGTTCAACCAGGTCATATTTTTGATCTTTCATGACCCAGTTTGTCACAACTTCATCCACTGTGCCAAATATCATCTGTCTTAATAGTTTAATATTAATTTTCGGATGAAACAATCCTTCTTCGATACCTTCTTTTAGAATTTCATCAATAATTGCAAGATATCCTTTTAAAGAATCATTGATTTTCATCCTTAATTCTTTATTGGATTGGCGAAGTTCCAGCTGGGTTACAATGGCCAGATGATGATTTAAAGAGAGTTGTTTAAAATGAATTTCAATCAGAGAAAATAATTTCTCTTCAGCCGAATTTTTTTTGTTGATCTCTTCTCTGATTTTTTCAATAAAAGTTCCCATTTTTTCCTGGAAAACTGATACTAAAATATCTTCTTTATTTTTAAAATACAGATAAATGGTCCCGTCTGCTACTCCAGCTTTTTTGGCAATTTTGGATACCTGAGAAGCATGATATCCATTTTCAGCAATAACTTCTACGGCTGCATCAATGATTTGTTTGTATTTTGGTTTGTTTCTTTTCATAGCGATCTCCTCTATCCAACAGGAATGAATGAATAATCATTCACTCTTCATTCTACCTTCCCCTAAAATCTGTGTCAACTAACGCCTCATTAGCTTGTACCATTTTAAACGAAAAAAATTATTGTGCGTTTTTCCCGCTCTGTTTATTTCTTTCTTCCTCAACAAGCTTCCTTCTTAAAATTTTACCGACAGCAGTCTTCGGCAATTCATCACGAAATTCATAAATGCGCGGAACTTTATATGCGGCAAGATGTTTCCTGCTAAATTCATCTAATTCATTTTCCGAAACTTGTTTGCCTTCTTTTAATACCACAAATGCTTTGACCGTTTCCCCTCGATATGGATCAGGCACGCCGACAACAGCAACTTCCTGAATCGCATCATGTTCGTACAGCACTTCTTCAACTTCACGCGGATAGATGTTATATCCTCCGGCAATGATCATGTCTTTCTTTCTGTCGACTACATAGAAGTAACCTTTTTCATCCATATACCCCATATCTCCAGTCAATAGCCACCCATCCTTCAACACCTTCTCTGTCTCTTCCGGGCGGTTCCAGTACCCTTTCATGACTTGAGGTCCTTTTACACCAATTTCTCCTACTTCACCAATTTCTGCTTCTTCCAGGGTATCAGACTTAAATATTTTAGCGTCGGTATCCGGCCATGGTACACCAATGCTTCCGCTTACCCGATTCGTCCAGATAAAGTTGGCGTGTGTGACAGGTGAAGATTCTGTTAATCCGTACCCTTCAACCAGTTTGCCTCCTGTGACGCTTTCAAACTGTTCCTGAACTTCTACGGGGAGGGGAGCAGAACCACTGATACAGGCTTCGATGGAGGAAAGGTCATATTCTTTTATTCGTGGATGATTCAGCAGGCCTATATAAATGGTAGGTGCTCCAGGAAACAGGGTTGGATGCTCCTTTTCTATCGTTTTTAAAATATCTTCAGGTTCAAACTTTGGCATCAAAATAATCTTCTGTCCCATCATAATGGAAAAGTTCATCACGGAGGTCATGCCATACACATGGAAAAATGGTAAAATTCCTAGAGTAACTCCTTCTCCTTCATTCACTTTGTACAGCCAGGCTCTGGACATCTGCGTATTCGCAACGAGGTTGAAATGGGTGAGCATGACACCTTTAGGGAATCCTGTAGTCCCCCCTGTATATTGCAATAATGCCAGATCTTCTTTAGGGTCAACATCTACAGGTTTTACATCAGCCTGTGGGCTTTTCATTATGCTGCTCCAGAGGTGAACGGTATCTGATTCTACGATTTTGCCCGGATGCTGCCCCTGTTTCTTTTGAACGAATGGATACAATAAATTTTTAGGAAATGGAAGATAGTCTTTTATACTTGTTACAATAACATGTTTCAGCTCTGTATTATTGATAACATTTTTGACCCTCGGGAATAACATATCCAGACAGATAATAAATTTCGCTCCTGAATCTTTCATCTGGTATTCTAATTCCCGCTCTTTGTAGAGGGGATTGGTCTGAACTACTATTGCTCCTGCCATCAGTGCACCATAATAGGCAATGACAGACTGCGGGGAGTTTGGGAGCATAATGGATACCCGTTCTCCTTTTTCCATCCCTAAAGACTGTAAATAAGATGCCATTTTTTTGGTCTGGTCCAGCAGTTCACTGTAGGTGATTTCTTTCCCCATAAAATAAAGCGCTTTCTTTTCAGGGTAACGCTTGGCTGTATCTATTAAAAACTCGTGAAGCGGCTTTTCATCATAGTCGATCGATGCAGGAATCTCATCCGGATATAACTCCAGCCACACTTTCTTTTCATCAGCGCCCATAACATAACCTCCTTATGATCCTTTAATCCTATTATACCCTTTTTTTATCTGATTTGAAATACAATTGACAATTATCTGATAATTATGAATGAAAATTCATTCATTTCTTGATTATAAAAAACATCCGGAAGCCTGCGTCCTCCCGGATGTCCACGAAGTCTTTATGCGACAAATAAATATACGATTCCAATGATGATAAAAACAGCTGCCACAACAATCAACACTCTGGCTAATGTTTCCATTCCTCTAGCTCTCCCTTATAAGATGGTTGCTCCTACAACAAAAGATAGTCCTACAGAAATCACCATTGAGATAAACCCTACTGCCCGATTATCCGCTTCGATTTCATCATCGATACGGAAACTTGGAGTTAAAAATTCAAAAATAAAATATCCTGTAAGCAAAAGTAAAAACCCGAATGTTCCCCAGCCAATACTTTCTAGTAGCGAGTCATTATGCTCGATGGAAAAACGGAAAATATTTGCGATGCCGAATATTTTCCCGCCGGTAGCCATGGCTACCGAAAAGTTACCTTTACGGATTTGCTGCCAGTTGTTATATTTGGTGACCAGTTCAAAAATAGCAAGGAAAACGATAGCACATAAAATAACAACACTAAATCTGGCCGCCGTTTCAACTAAGGGATATTCCCAAAAATTACTCCACATCCGCTATTCCCCCTATTCTATCAGCTTAGTTCCAGGACGGTAACACCACTTCCGCCTTCATTCATTCCTCCCATCCGCGAAGATGATATAGAAGGATGTCGTTCAGCAAATTTTTGTACAGCCTGACGCAACGCGCCTGTTCCTTTACCGTGAATAATGGATACTTTCGGATATCCAGCCAGGATCGCATCATCGATATATTTTTCTAACCGGTGCAAGGCATCTTCATACCGCTCGCCCCTCAAGTCTAATTCCGGCTTAACATGATAAGAACTTCCTTTAACCGTTGATAAAGGCTGTTCCTTTACTGGTTCCGGACGTTTGATAAACTGGAGATCGTCTTTTTTGGCTTTCACCTTCATGATGCCTAGCTGAACCTGAAATTCTGTATCATTAATCTGCTCAACTATATGCCCCTGTTGATTGAGGGAAAGAACCTTGACTTCGTCTCCTGGCTGCAATGTCTTTGAAGAAGGAGAATGTACGGAGGTTTTTTTGTCCCTCAGCTGATGATCATTTACCAGTTCAATTTGAGCTTCCTCCAGCTGTTTTTTCGCATCAATCAATTGATGCTCTTTGACCTGTGCCTGGTCTTTCATGGATCGAAGTTCTTTAATAATCTCTTCGGCTTCCTGCTTAGCCTTTTCAACCTCTTTTTTCGCTTTCTCCTCTGCTTTTTTATAAAGCTGCTCTTTTTTATGCTCGAATTGGTGCCATTTTCTTTTCAAATCCTCATGGAGTTCATGGGCTTTTTCCAGTACTTTCTCAGCCTGTTCATAGTCTGCTTCAGCTTTTCTCCGGGATTCTTCCAGTGAAGCAATCATGTTCTCTACACTTTGGGAATCTTGTCCAATGAGCGATTTTGACTTTTCTATAATCGACTCATTTAATCCTAATCGTCTTGAAATCTCAAAAGCGTTACTCCTTCCAGGCACACCGATAAGCAAGCGGTAGGTAGGCTTTAACGTTTTAACATCAAATTCTACTGAAGCATTAATGACCTGTTCCCGATTATAACCATACGCTTTTAATTCCGGATAATGGGTCGTTGCAATCACCCTTGCCTTTTTCTCCACTACGTCATCCAGGATGGACATGGCAAGGGCTGCTCCTTCCTGAGGATCAGTTCCGGCACCTAATTCATCAAACAAGACAAGGGTCTGATCATTAACATGACGTAAGATATCCACGATATTGGTCATATGAGATGAAAAGGTACTCAGACTCTGCTCAATGGACTGCTCATCACCAATATCTGCAAATACGTGTTCAAAAACGGCCATTTTGCACCCGTCAAGGGCAGGCACCATTAGACCGGATTGGGCCATCAAAGTGGTTAACCCAACCATTTTCAGCGTTACTGTTTTACCGCCTGTATTCGGTCCTGTAATCACGATGGCTGTATAATCTTTCCCAATAGAAATATCATTGGCGACTACTTCATCTTCTGGAATAAGGGGGTGTCTTGCCTGTTTCATGTCAATAATCCCCTGATCATTCATCTCCGGTTTAGCTGCTTTTATGCTATTGGCATACTTTGCCTTCGCCGCCAAAAAGTCAATCTTCGCCAGGACATGGACATTATGGGACAAGTAGTCTGCATCCTCGGCAATCTGATTGGAAAGTTCCCGTAAAATCCGCTCTATCTCCTGCTTCTCCTGTGACCGGGCTTCCTGAAGCTTGTTATTTAAATCAACAATTGACTGGGGCTCTACAAACAGGGTTGCCCCCGATGATGACTGATCATGCACAATTCCGCCAAAAGCTCCCCGGTATTCCTGTTTAACCGGAAGTACATACCGGTCATTACGGATGGTCACAATTGCATCAGAAAGCATTTTGCTTTTCGTTCTTGTGTAATTCTCCAGTTTATCCTGTATGCTGCTTTCATATGATCGAATTTTGCTCCTAATGGATCGGAGATGGCTGGATGCCCCATCCATTATCTGGCCATGATCATCAATACAGCTTTTAATATGTCGTTCCAATTCATTCAGAGGAGTAATCTGTTCACATAATTCCCTCAAAATTGGAATCTCTGCTCCCTCAAAATCATCGACAAATCGTTTAATCGTTTTACCGGCACCAATTACACTTGCTACATTGAGGCACTCGTCCGGCTGAAGCACACCCCCAATTTTTGCCCGCTTAATTCCCGGGCGTATATCGAAAATTCCCCCAAGGGGGATATGACCTTTTATTCGCAAAACCTGATTGGCTTCATCTGTTTCTTTCTGCCAGCGTACAACTTCCTCAAGATCTTTTGATGGTTTTAGTCCGGAAACCAGTTCCTTCCCAAGAGATGAACTGGCATGATCCTTTAACTGATCGATCACTTTGTCAAACTCGAGGACTTTGTATACTCGATCGTTCATCATTTGATTCTCCTTTTGCATCCATTTAATTCATAATCCTGGTCATAATTTTATAATCCATTTTGATCAGAACCTTTATTGCCGTTGAAAAATTTCTTGAGTTCGTCTGTTGTCCAGGTATTTAAGACGGTTTCTTTCTTCAGCCAGCCTTTTCTTGCCATCATAACTCCCAGGTTCATATGTTCAAGCATCTTAAAGTTGTGTGCATCTGTGTTTATTGCGATTTTCACACCCTGATCCTGAGCCCTTTTCAGCCATTTCCAGGACAGATCAAGACGATTTGGGTTGGCGTTCAACTCTAAAGCAGTATCAGTTTCCTTTGCCAACTGAATAAGCTGTTCATAGTCTACTTCATAACCAGATCTTCTACCAATCAATCGTCCTGTAGGGTGAGCAATGATATGCACATATGGACATTCCATCGCTGTTCTCAAGCGATTCATGATTTCCTCTTTTGACTGTTTGAAGCTGGAATGAATCGAGGCAATAACAAAATCCATCTCTTTTAAAAAATCTTCTGAAAAATCCAGGGACCCGTCAGGCAAAATGTCCATTTCAACGCCAGCAAATATATGAAAGTCCGCAAATTTCTCATTCAGTCGGTTAATCTCTTCCCGCTGCTTTCTCAACCGTGTTTCATCTAAACCATTGGCTACCCGCAGATATTTAGAATGATCCGTAATGGCTATATACGCGTATCCTTTTTCCAGGGCCCTTTCTGCCATTTCCTCAAGGGACTGAGCACCATCACTCCATGTCGTGTGCATGTGAAGATCACCCAGAATATCCTTGTGATCAAGCAGGGAAACTTCTCCTTTGAAAGCTTGTAATTCTCCATGATTTTCTCTGAGTTCGGGCGGAATATAATGTAAACCGAAGTGCCGGAAGAACTCTTCTTCCGTTTTAAACGTGAGAATTTCCCCTGTTTCTGTCACTTCTACACCATACTCATTAATTTTTTTCCCCTGTTCCTTTGCCAGCTGTCGCATAGCAACATTATGCTCTTTTGATCCAGTAAAATGATGCAGTGTAGTAGCGTACTCTTCCGGCTTAACAATCCGGAAATCAACCGAAACATCATACCCTTCATAAAAAACTACGGTTACTTTAGTATCTCCAGCTGCAGTAACTTCTTCAATTCCTTCCAGAGAAACCAGCTGTTCCTTTACTTTTTCAGGATGCTCCGCTGCGATGATAAAATCCAGGTCCTTAATGGTTTCCTGGAGCCTCCGCATACTTCCGGCTCTTGAAAAACGAATCATCCCTTCTATGCCTTCCAACTGTTCTTCGATTTTGGCTGCAATGGGCATCATAAAACCAACAGGCAAGCGCTCCGGACGTTTTGCAGCATCCTCCAGAGCCTTCAGAATTTTTTCCACAGATTTTTTGCCAAAACCACTTAACTGTTCTACTTTTCCGCTTTCACAGGCTTCTTTTAATTGAAAAGCATCGGTCACACCTAATTCTTGATAAAGTCTGGCCAGTTTCTTGCCGCCTAATCCTGGCAAATCTAATAAAGGAATTAACCCTGAAGGAACTTCCTCTTCCAGCTGTTTCAGGGTATCCGACTCACCTTGTTCGATAAATTCCTGAATCACAGCTGCTGTTCCCTTTCCGATTCCTTTTAAAGAGGTAAAATCATCTATCTGTGCCAGTGACCGGTCATCAGACTCCAGTGCCTGTGCGGCTTTCCGGTAAGCAGATATCTTAAATGGATTTTCTGCTTTTAATTCCAGATAAACAGCGATTTTTTCTAAAAGCTTGATTACTTGTTTTTTATCTACCTTCATACGTTCACCTTCTTCAATAGGTTCCAAAAAATGCAAGAATGTGAGTGTATTCCATGGTACCGTTAACCTTCAGAAAAGAAAGAACTTCTCATACGATTATGATGAGAAGTTCGAGAAATAGTCCGCTACATGAGTAAACCATAAAGATTTAATTTGATTCGAGAAAACCGGTGTGTGTTCTACAATGAACGCAGCCAGAAACGAGCTGTCAATTAAATTCTGAACATATGTAACGGGAACCAGTGCAAGAAAATAAAGGATAACAAAAAGAATAAAATATACTTCAATAAATCCCAATACCGCACCTAAAACACCATTAAAACTGTTTAAAATTGGCAGTTCAGCAATAAAATCAAGCATGTTTGCAACAATCTGGAGCAAAATTTTCACTCCAAAAAATAGCATGGCAAACGCGACAGCATTATAAAATGCATTTTCCAGCGGCAATGTATTTACGAAAACAGCCCATGCGCTGTCATCTGATATTTCCGGATATGGAATCCATAATTCCAGCAGCGGTGCAAGATCATCAAAATAAATAACCGCAAAAATAAAGGCAATAATAAAACCTGTAAGCTGCATTAATTGCATGATGAAGCCTCTGCGCAGCCCAATGAAAAATCCCATTATTAGAAGTATGAATATAAATAAATCAACCATTGCTCTTTCTTTCCTTTTTATTAATCTGTTCTAATAAATCCGTATATTCTTCTTTTAATTTCAGATAGTCATTCATTGTATTAACGGCTGTCAATACAGCCAGGCGGGTTGTATCTAGCTGAGGATTCCCCTGCTGAATTTCTTTCATTTTCTGATCAACCATGCCGGCGACCATTTGTATATGATGGGGAGGTTCCTCTCCCACTATTGTATATTTTCGGTTATGGATTTCAACCGTTGTACGATTTTTTTTTGACTGTGTCACAGAAACAGCCTCCTCATCTATCATCTAAAGAATATATTAACATGTTTATGTTCATGTTGGAAAGCATTAGTCAATGATCCTGCTTCATTTTGAATAAAGTGTCTTTGAGCTCCCTAAAACTTTGGAGGGTGATTCAAAATTAACAGTTTTATGGAGGGTACCCATGGGAATAAACTGTTACAAAACGTGTTATCCAGGTATACTATCTTGACAAATCAGGTGTGATGGCCTTGAAAAAAACTGCTTTAACCTTATTCATTATTCTTTTGTTAATGGGCAATTTTATATTTGCACCTCATTCACTTTATCAAAGTATAATGCTTAACACGAATAACCCTGTTGAAAAAGCAATACAATCAAATGAAGTGACTAATAAGAACCCAGGACCTGAACAGCAAAAAAACTTTAAGCATTTGTTCCAGGAGACCTTTAAATCCTTTTATACGGTTGTCTCCATCAAGGAAAAGCATGTAAATATCGTGGTTATTGGAGATTCATTAACTCAAGGGGTAGGCGATCAATCTGGTCAAGGGGGATTTGTCGGGATGATTAGACAACAGCTTGATGAGGCCGAACAGATAACAGGGTTTGGAAAAAGAGGTCTGAGAACCGAACAATTGCTGAAAAGGCTAAATGAAAAGGAGATCCAATCTGCGATACAAAATGCAAATATTATCATCGTCACAATCGGAGCCAATGATATTATGAAAATCGTCAAAGATCACTTCACATCGTTAACCTATGAAACCTTTGTTAAAGAACAAAAGCCTTATGAAAAACGTCTTACTGCTATATTTAAGAAAATCAGGTCCCTTAATCCGGACGGAACGATTTATTTACTGGGAATTTTTAATCCATTTAAGCGGTTTTTTGGAGACATTGAAGAACTGGATCAAATCGTTAACGATTGGAATTACATCGGCCAAAAAGTGTTACACAAATATTCAAATGCTGTATTTATTCCTACAAAAGACTTATTTGAAAAAAACAGCACCAACTTATTCCACAGCGATAACTTTCATCCGAATAAAGAAGGGTATCAGTTAATTGCCCGGCGTGTGTGGAGGTATTTAACCAGCCATTCATTCCAGTAAGGTTCAGCATCGGGGGAACAAGTATGCTTAAGGATACACTTAAAAAGAACAAATGGAAATTACTTTTTTTCACTCTGGCAGGTCTGAATTTAGCCATGCTGATCTGGTTCTTTTCATATCTGTTTGTTTTTCCTGCCGATCCGCCTCAGACTTACAGCAGCCAGAATGAACATTTATCAGCAAAATTCACCGTTCATTCAACAAAGGAGAACTTAAATTTATTAATCAATACGTACCTCAATCAGCTGCCAAAGAATGAAATTTATAACTATTCTGTAAATATCAATCGCCATGTAGAGCTAAGCGGGACGATCATGGCATTTGGACGAAGTGTTCCCATCCATATAACAATGGAACCCTATGTTTTGAACAATGGGGATTTGATTTTAAATGTCCAATCGATTACACTGGGCAAACTCCCATTGCCAAATAAAAAGGTTCTCAAATACATTCGGGATTACTACCATTTGCCGGACTGGATTATGATTGATCCCGATAAACACCGGGTTTATGCAGCTGTTACCGAAATGGAGACAAAAAGCCAATTTGATGTTCGAGTAGAAAAATTCGATCCGGCCAACAATGAGTTTTCTTTTCAAATATTCGTATCCCCAGATTCATTTGACCTCGATGACCTTGAAAAAGTGTTTTAATTGTAACATCCAAAGTATTTCACTATGTATACAGCGAAGGTTTAATCTTTAGCGGAAAATCCTGCTGCTCCTTAATCACTTCATGTAAATCTTTTGGTTCATTTAAAAGAAATCCCTGTGCGACCGGAACCCCAATACTCTTTGCGATCGCTAAATCCTTCGCTGTTTCAATCCCTTCTAAGACTACTTTTATATTGTCTTTACAATACTCCAAAACGGACTCTACAAAATATTGTTTTGGTTTAGAGCTATGAAGTCCCTTTGAGAAATAACGGTCCAGTTTAACAATTTCAGGTTCCAGTTCAATTAAGGAAGATATATTCGAACTTCCTTTTCCAAAATCATCAAGGGCAAAAGATACCCCCAGTTTCCGTATGCGATCAATGGACTTTTTCAGTGCTGATAGATCCTCAATCGACTCCATCTCATTGATTTCAAAAACAGCTCTTTCTTTAAACAACGGAAACTCAGCAGCAATACCTTTTACAAAATCTAAAAACGAAGGGTGCAACAATGTCGATGGAAAAACATTTAGAAACAAGTTTTTGTGCATCCCGGACTGAAAATAGGTTTTCACAGCTTTATAGATTGATTTTGTATCCAGCAAATAAAGCTGATTTTTTTCCCTCGCCATATGGAATAATTGTTCAGGATTCAATCCTTGAACCCTGATAAAACTTTCCATCCCAAATGTTCGCCAATCTGACAAAAAGTAAAGGGGTTGAAAATGGTGGGAAAATTGCTCTTTCATAATATACTGCTCAATTTGAATCAATGCTTCCATCCCCTAACCTGACAAATTCATTAAAAAAATGTTAAATTTTATAAAACATAATATACATTTTGTTATATTTCCTACCAAAATTTTCTTACAATCCTATTATAAATGGTTTTATGGCAAAAATCGACATTTATCGAAAATTTTTTCTATATTTTAGTATATTTATAGGATCTATAAGGAAAACATCTCCAGTGCCTGATCAACCATATCATCATTAATTCCGATATACCGTAATGTAATCGATGGGCTCGAATGTCCAAATATATACTGGAGCATGGCAACATCTTTCGTTTTCTGATAAAAGTGATATCCAAATGTTTTCCGCAATGTATGAGTACCAATCGGACCTTCCACACCACAGGCCTGAGCAGCATTGTGTATGATCTTCCACGCCTGCACCCGGCTAATTGGTTTATTTCCTTTTCTGGATGGAAATAAGTAATCAGATTCTGACATCCTGCATGTATAGCGCTCAATTTCTTCTTTTAAAGATCTCGTAATAATAATTTTTCTGTTATTTTTTGTTTTCTTCTCCTGTAGCGTTAAATATTTGGTGCCTTTCACATCACCAGCTCGCAGGGGTAAAATATCACTAATCCTTAAGCCAGAATTGATTCCAAAAATAAACAGGAAATAATCTCTATAAGATCTGTGCAGCAGGTATTGCTTAATCTCCTGGATTTTCTCTAAATCTCTTATGGGCTCTACTGCATTTGCTCCCTTCCTTGTTACCATGATGACTCCCTCCACTGCCTGTTCAAATTAAACATTAATTTCAAAATGTTAATTTTCCTGCATAAAATTGCTAAACCATCTAACCCCTGAAATCACGCTACTTCTTTAGTTTTTATGAATGATTGCTATGTTTATTTTAACTTAACAAAATGTATATTTTGTTTTATATCTTTACAAGAATTTACTATATAAATACCCATTTAGGTATATATGGTGCTTGAGGAAGTTTTTCACTACCTCCACAATCCAGAACGTATGTTTCTAGTTCTATTTTCCCCCTTCTCAATGTAAAGGATTATAAGCCATAGATAAAGGATTTTCCACTTTTTAAATTGAAATACTAATTTTAGCAATGTTTTTTCTCTTTTTTAACTTCTGATATACTAAAAATGGAGATCTCGTCCGATGGCTCTCCAGGAGAGAGAGTAAAAACGAATTCACCACGTTACAGAAAAATGATAACAGCTAAAATCAAGAAGGGGTTAAATTATGTCTCAATCGGTTTATCAATTACCTAAAGAAACAATACATGAAATGAAGCGATACTACAGTAGATATTTAAAGGATCAGTCACCGCCTGGTTCTGTTTTTACGGCTAAAATAAATAACTGCACCATTACAGCCTATCATTCAGGGAAAGTTCTTTTCCAGGGAGCTGACCATCAACGTGAGGCAGCAAAATGGGCGGATTCTCAGACCCTGAAAGAAGATAAAAAGAAAAATACCAATTTGCAATTGCCTTCGTGGCTTCAGGGTGACCATATTGGAACAGATGAAGCTGGCACGGGGGATTACTTTGGTCCCATTACAGTGGCAGGAGTTTATGTAAAAGCGGAACAAATAGAGACTTTGAAAAATATCGGAATACAGGATTCTAAAAACCTTTCGGATAAAGCAGTTAAGGAAATTGCAAGGGATATCGTAAGAATAAAATTACCCTATACGCTGCTAACGTTAGACAACCAAAAATACAACCAGCTGCAGCGCAAGGGATGGTCTCAGGGGAAAATGAAAACCCTTCTTCACTATCATGTGATCGAGAAGCTCAAAAAGAAAGTAGCAGATGCTCCTCTCAGCGGAGTTATTATAGATCAGTTCGCTGAAAAAGACATTTTTATGCGTCATTTACAATCTGAGAATAAGGACATGCCGCATGACTTATTTTTTCTGAAAAAAGCAGAAAGCCATTCACTGGCTGTTGCAGCAGCTTCCATTATCGCCCGAACAAAATTTTTGTCTGAACTCGAAAAGCTCTCAGAAAGACTCCAGCTTCAACTTCCTAAAGGAGCCGGGCATCAGGTGGATGAACAGGCAGCCCGTTTAATAAAAGAAAAGGGAAAAGAGATTCTTGAATCCTGTGCAAAGGTTCATTTCGCCAACACCAAAAAAGCAGAACGGCTTCTGAACCAGTAATACTGTGAAATTATTAAGTGACCTTCTTTTTCAAGAAAAGAATAAGGAGCCTCTAAGCCGAACGATGGCTTAGGAGACTCCTTCTTTATTGTTGTTTAACCCCTTAATTGTGCATTAAATTTCTCTTTGACTGTTTGAATAATCTCTTCTCGGGCCTGATCTACCTCTTCATCCGTCAGGGTTGCTTCTGGATTTTGGAAAAGCAAGCTGTAAGCAATGGACTTTTTGCCCTCTTCCATATGTTCGCCCTGATAGACGTCAAATACTTCTACTTTTTGTAGATAGGAACCCCCTGCATCTTTAATTGCCTGGAGCAGATTACTTGATGGAACTTGTTCGTCTACAACGAAAGCCAGATCCTGACTAATGGATGGATAGCGCGGAATCGGCTGATATCGTTCCTCTTTTTCGATATATTCATACATTTTATCAAGGTTGAGATCAAAGACATACGTATCCTTTAAATCATATTCTTCCTGCAATGCGGGATGCAGCTGTCCAAGGAATCCGATTGTGTCCCCTTTCACTTTTATGACGGCACAGCGTCCTGGATGAATTCCATCCACTTCACCCGCTTCAAATTGAACACCATTGATTTGAACAAATTCAAATAAACCTTCGAGAATTCCTTTAACAACATAAAAATCTACAGGTTTCTTTTCTTGCTGCCATGGGTGGTTCATCCATAGACCAGTAAGGGCTCCTGACAAACGCAGCTGTTCCGCCGGCTGTTTCGTTACGGTTTTATCATGGTTGATACAAATAGATCCCATTTCATAAAGAGCCAGGTCATTTTGTTTTCTGGCAATGTTATATTGCAGGCTTGCCAGCAGTTCAGGAAGAAGGCTCAAGCGCAGATGACTGTGGGATTCACTCATTGGCATAGCCAGCTGCACTGGTACTGGTTCCTGTTCTCTTACTTCAGGGCTGACAAGCAGTCCGGAACGTTCTTCTGTTGTAAGAGAATAGGTCCAGGATTCATTCAGGCCAGAACCCTGCAAATACTGGTGGATCTTTCGTTTAAGCTGCTGCTTCTCGGTCAAGCGTCCCGCCTGTCCCGCTCCTTCAGGCAAGGTATATGGAAGATTGTCATACCCAAAAATTCGGGCAATTTCCTCAACCATATCTTCTACAATCGAAATATCCCCTCTTCTTGTTGGAACCGTCACCTTAAACTGATTTCCATCACGTTCACAGGAAAAGCGTAATTTAGTTATAATGTCTTCCATTTCATCCGCTTTAATTTCTGTACCCAGGACTCGATTGATCTGATCAGATGTGAATGTTACCACTTCCTCTGTTACGTCAAGCCCGTTAAATTCAGCAACACCGGATAACACTTCTCCGCCTGCATACTGCTCAAGAAGCTGACACGCGCGAAGTCCTGCTTCCTTAACCCGGTTTGGATCCACTCCTTTTTCGAAACGGATACTTGCTTCACTGCGCAGTTGGTGATCCTTGGCAGCCTTCCGTACAGATAAAGAATCAAAATAAGCTGCTTCCAGAAGCACAGTGGTGGTTTCATCATTCACTTCAGAATCAGCTCCACCCATAACACCGGCTATGGCAACAGGTTCTTTTCCGTTTGTGATGACGAGATGATCCTCTGACAGGGTACGCTCCACATCATCAAGGGTCTGGATTTTTTCATCCTTTTCAGCTGTGCGCACAACTACTTCCTTTGATCCAAAACGGTCATAGTCAAAGGCATGAAGCGGCTGGCCGTATTCTAGCAGTACATAGTTTGTAATATCTACTACATTGTTAATAGGGCGGATGCCTGCCGCAATCAAACGATTTTGCATCCATAGTGGAGATGGTCCAACCTGTATATTCCGAATAATAAAGGCACCGTAGTAAGGGTTTAACTCTGGAGTCTCTACACGAACCTGGACATGGTCTGTCGCAGCATCATCAACGTAATCTATTGCCACTTCTGGCAGTTTAATGTCTTTTCCAAGAATAGCCGCTACTTCATAAGCCACCCCTATCATGCTTAAACAGTCAGAACGGTTTGGCGTCAGCTCAAGTTCTAAAATGGTGTCATTTAAGTTTAATCGTTCAATGGCATCTTCTCCTACTTCCACATCATCCGCGAATACAAAAATGCCGTCTGAAAATTCTTTTTGAACAAACTTATCATCAATACCTAATTCTTGGAGGGAACAGATCATTCCCTGAGATTCTACTCCACGGAGTTTGGCTTTCTTAATTTTCATCCCCCCCGGAAGTCTGGCACCAGGTTTAGCTACAGCAACTTTCTGTCCTGCCTGAACGTTCGGTGCACCGCAGATAATCTGCAGTTCCTCATCCCCTACATCGACCTGACAGAGGTTGAGTTTATCCGCATTTGGATGTTTTTCACATGATTTTACATAACCCACTACTACATTCTTAATCTGATCAACGATTGGTTCTGCACTGTCTACTTCAATTCCGCTTTTTGTGATTTTTTCTGCCAGTTCTTCAGGTGTAATATCATCTAAATCTATATATTGTTTCAGCCAGTTTATCGATACTAACATACCTGTTATCCTCCTTTACGCTTGATGAAATTGTTTTAAGAAACGAACATCATTAATATAGAAATGACGGATGTCGTCAATTCCGTACTTCAGCATCGCAATTCGCTCCGGTCCCATACCAAAGGCAAATCCATTGTAAACATCCGGATCAAAACCAGCCATTCGCAGTACATTCGGATGAACCATACCTGCACCCAAAATTTCAATCCAGCCTGTTCCTTTACATACAGAGCAGCCCTCTCCTCGGCAGATTTTACAGGATATATCCATCTCTACAGATGGTTCTGTGAACGGGAAAAAACTTGGGCGCAGACGGATTTCCCGATCTTCTCCAAACATTTTCTTGGCAAACGTATTTAAAACACCTTTCAGATCACTCATCCGTACATTTTTATCAACAAAAAGTCCTTCAATTTGAGTAAACTGATGGGAGTGTGTCGCATCATCAGTATCCCGGCGATACACTTTTCCAGGACAAATAATTTTTACTGGACCCTTTCCTTCATGCTTTTCCATCGTTCTGGCCTGTACCGGTGATGTATGGGTACGCATTAAAATTTCCTCGGTGATGTAAAACGAATCCTGCATATCACGGGCAGGGTGTCCCTTTGGAAGGTTCAAGGCTTCAAAATTATAATAGTCTGTTTCCACTTCAGGCCCCTCCGCTACTTCAAAGCCCATCCCGATAAACAGATCTTCAATTTCCTGTATAAGCTTCGTTAACAGATGAGGTCCTCCTACCTGGTTAGGGCGTCCAGGAAGAGTGACATCAATGGTTTCTTCCCGAAGGCGCTGTTCAAGAGCTTCTTTTTCCAGCTCAGTTTGTTTGTCTTCAATGGCCCTGGCAATGGATTCCCGAACATCATTGGCCAGCTGTCCAATTACTGGACGTTCTTCCGCTGGCAGCTTTCCCATACCTCTTAATACTTCGGTAATCGGGCCTTTTTTACCTAAATAGGAAACACGGACATCTTGCAGTTCTTTTATGTTTTCTGCTTTTTCTACTTTTTCAAGTGCTTCATTTCGCAATTCTTCCAGGCGTTCTTTCATCATTACTCCTCCTTTTATGATTATAGTTAGCCTATTTTGCAAGTTTTGCGGCTAATTTTCTGTATTTGAAATCCACTTCACTTTCCGCAGACGGCCCGGATTATCCCTGGCCTTGCCTGGTTACGTTCTGCGGGATTGAAATGAACCAAATAAAAAAAGCCCCACCCCTCTATATAAGGGACGAGACTGGATTTCCGCGTTACCACCCTTTTTGGCACAGATGTGCCCGCTTCATTCAAGATAACGGATGCTTTCCGTAACACCTTTACTTGCCTGATGCAAGGTCCCGGTGCCAGCTCCAGAGCGAAAGTTCAATGATGGCTTCGATGGAAATGCTCTCAGTCTATGGCATCTCCTCCCTGAATCGAAGAACACTCATCATTTACTGGACTCCTTCAACGCTTTTGACCATATGTTGTTATGGCAATATTATAGAAGAAGCCTTTTTCTTTTTCAAGCCTATCCCTGCAAATAATACATAAAAATGCCACTGGCAATGCTGACATTCAGGGACTCGGCTTTTCCTTTCATGGGGATATACACCCGCTCGTCAGCGATTTTCAAAATTTCTTCCTGAACCCCATCCCCTTCGTTGCCAAACACGATGGCAATTGATTCTGGAGGTTCGAGGGTCTGTAAAGCTTTCCCTTCTTCAATGGCTGTGGTCCATATAGAGAATCCATATTCCTTTAATTGTCGGCTCCACTCAAGGAGATCCCCACTGTAAACAGGTACATGGAAAAGGGATCCCTGGGTTGCGCGGATAGTTTTTTCATTGTATACATCCACGGTTCCCTTTCCAAAAATCACCGCATCAAATCCCATAGCATCTGCCGTTCGGACCATTGTCCCGGCGTTTCCGGGATCCTGAATTCTATCCAGCATTAACACCTTTCGGAATGAGGATTGAATCGGCTCGTTTTTCATTTCAGCAATAGCCAGAATCCCCTGAGAAGTCTCTGTATCCGACAGATGGGACATGACTTCATCACTCACCCTGAAAACCCGCCGTTCCCCAGGATCAAAGGGTAAGGTGTAGTCTTCAGTCAAAATAAATTCTTTTATGGGCCAATGGCTTTTTTCTGCTTCTTCAATGAGATGAGGACCTTCTATTAAAAAAGTCTGTGTCTTCTCTCGCCACTTCTTCTTCTTCAGTTTATTCCAGTTTTTTACTTTGTCGTTTTGAAGGGATTGTATCATGAAGTTTCACCTGTTTCCATACAGTTTTATCTTCCTTATCATACATATTTTAGATTCCTCAGGTCAAACTATCCTATGAACGATGATAAAGATGAGGTGAAAAAACATGGATTTAAATTTGCGTAAAGCCATCTTAAATAATATTTCCGAAAATAATGCCCAGCAGTTGGAAGCAACGATTGTGGATGCGATTCAAAGCGGAGAGGAAAAAATGCTTCCCGGACTTGGAGTACTGTTTGAACTGATCTGGCAGCAGGCTTCAGATGAAGAAAAGAATGACATGATTGAAATGCTTGAAGAAGGGATTAAAAGTGCCCAACAATAAGAAGGGAGCGCAATAGCGCTCCTTTCGTTTTTATTCAAATGTAATTTCATTTACTTTGTCCCGGTCTAAACGCTTAATCACTTCCACAATTAACTTGACAGCATTCTCGAAGTCATCACGGTGAATCATCGCTGCGTGGGTGTGGATATAGCGGGTTGCAATTGTAATGGACAATGCTGGGACTCCGTTAGCTGTTAAATGAATGGCACCTGAGTCAGTTCCTCCGCCAGCAATCGCATCAAACTGGTAAGGGATATCCTGTTCATCTGCAGTATCCACTACAAAATCACGAAGACCTTTATGGGAAACCATAGATGCATCATATAAAATAATCTGCGGGCCTTTTCCCATTTTGCTTGTAGCTTCTTTTTCTGTAATGCCCGGTGTGTCACCGGCAATGCCCGTGTCAACTGCAAAACCGATATCCGGCTGAATGGCATGGGCTGAAGTTCTTGCACCGCGAAGACCTACTTCTTCCTGGACAGTTCCAACACCATATACAATATTAGGATGTTTTTCATCTTTTAGACGTTTCAGCACTTCAATGGCAATAGCACAGCCAATTCGGTTATCCCATGCTTTTGCAAGAAGCAGTTTTTCGTTTTTCATCACGGTAAAGTCAAAGTATGGTACGATGGAGTCTCCTGGGCGGACACCGAAATCCTCTGCTTCTTCCTTGCTGCTCGCACCGATATCAATAAACATATCTTTAATTTCAACTGGCTTTTTGCGGGCTTCAGCGGAAATAATATGAGGAGGCTTAGAGCCAATGATACCGGTTACATCGCCTTTACGGGTCATGATCGTCACACGCTGGGCAAGCATCACCTGATTCCACCAGCCGCCAACGGTCTGGAAGTACACAAATCCTTTGTCATCAATACGGGTTACCATGAGCCCGATTTCATCCAGGTGCCCGGCAACCATGATTTTTGGTCCCTGTTCATCTCCAGTTTTTTTGGCAATCAGGCTACCTAAATGATCCGTATACACTTCATCAGCGTATGGGGAGATGTGTTTTTTCATCACTTCTCTTGCTTCTTTTTCATTTCCCGGAATCGCTTTCGCATCTGTCAGTTCTTTAAGCATGGTTAAAGTTTCATCCATTTTTACCATTATGTATCCTCCCTTTGACTATGTTACTAAAACAATCCCATTATAACGCTTTTACAGACAATTAACAAAACTAATAACCCTGATTTTGTCGTTCGTGGTTTACCTCATTTTTTTCCATATACGCATGTTCAATCATCTCAGGAGAAAACCCCAGAAATTTACCCAATTCCAGATACTTCATGCACAACTTTTCATAGTTGTTCATCGTACTTTCCTGCCGAAACTCTTCAATCTGACTGTAAACAGATAAAAACAGGCGGGTTATGCTTTGATTTCCTTCCGTTTCGATAGCTTTGACCATTTGAACAAAATAGCCCTTTTCAATTCCGAGAGACAAAATAAAATGTAGACCGTCCACAAATTCTTCCAGAATCACAGATTGCTCATTTGGTCCCTTTGTGCTCCAAAATTTAAAACAGCGTGTCTCATTGGCCAGTTCACCTACTTCAACGAGAAGGGCCAGTACTTTTTCATCAAATACATCTTTTCCTTCGAGCCGGTGCTGCTTTTTTATTCTTCCATCCAATTCCGATTGCATCTCATATAGCTTGTCCCAGTTCATTCCTATGCTCCTTTTTTTCTTTTTATTATATCATGAATCTAAACAGTCAAATTTCTCCAGATGATTTATTCCTGGCTTATTCAAAAAAGTTTAAAAAAAACTCATTTAAAATGAAACATACGGTAATCACTATACGTAATACTTAAAAACCTCTAAACCATAAATGAAATCCCACGTAAGCTCTACTTGAACATAAAAAATAAGTATAGGAGTCGTTCAGACATGATTGTTATTTTATTTCGACTGTTCATCCTTTTTGCTGTCATTTTTCTGATTTATTCTGTATATAAATTTATGATCAACCCCAAACGAAAACTCGAAGCAGCCCATGAGAAAAAACTGTTTTACTTTTTGGATGATTCCGAAAATGTTAAAAAGAACTTTTTTATGACATACAAAGGGATTATGTTCGAAGGGGAAAAATATTTAGGGACGACTGAACAGGCCTTTCAGGTTGTAACCGTTAATGTCTGGACCCATGAGCCGGATAAACTTACAGGAATAACGAAAGATGATATCTATTTCATGGAGAAGGAAATTTTAATTCGCTACCCGCATGCTAAAGTAGAATGGAGATATCCAATTAAGCAGCTTCTTGAATAAAGATATGGTGATTTTTGTTAATGAATAAAAATTAAGTTTTATTCATATTTCTCTTGACATTCAGACATAATATTGGCCATAATACTTAAAAACCATATGTATGAAACGGTGAAGGGGCCAGTAGATAAGAAATCTGGCAGCAGAGAGTGGAATCCACCGGCTGAAAGATTCCATAGCCGTGAGCTTATCGAACCTACCCCGGAGTTGTCAGGCTAATCCCTGACCGTTTCCCGCGATAAGGGTGAAAGAGGGTATGCTAACAGGCATGCCAATAAAGGTGGTACCGCGGAACTCCTCCGTCCTTTTTAGGGCTGGAAGGAGTTTTTTTATTGGTTATATTGAGAAAGGAGAGAAACAGGTGAAACATATTGAAGACAGCAAGATTTCATTCATTGGGGCGGGCTCAATGGCAGAAGCAATTTTTTCAGGCCTTTTAAAAAAGGGGATGATCTCTCCGGACAATATTCATGTCACCAATCGGACGGATATAGATCGTTTACATGAAATACAAGAACTGTATCAAGTGAGGTGCCTGCAGGAGAAGGAAGAGGCCGTTAAACAGGGGGATATTCTGATTTTGGCCGTGAAGCCTAAGGATGTGAATGAAGCTATAGAAGCCATTAAACCTTATATCCGAAAAGAACAGCTCTTAATATCGGTTTTAGCCGGTGTATCTACAGAATACCTTGAATACCTGCTTGGGATGGAGATGCCGGTCATACGGGCAATGCCCAATACATCGGCTGCCATTGGCTTATCGGCAACTGCTCTGACGGCAGGAAAGCATGCATCAGAAGATCATCTACAACTTGCTGAAACATTATTCCAGGCGATCGGTACAACGGTTACATTTGAAAATGAACAAGAACTTCATGCGGTCACAGGACTTTCCGGAAGTGGGCCTGCTTACATTTATTATTTTGCTGAAGCCATGGAAGAAGCAGCAAAACATCTGGGGATTTCTTCAGACAAAGCCAGATCATTAATCATTCAGACCATTCTCGGAGCAGCCAGCATGCTTTCTAATTCAGACGAACACCCTTCTATATTGCGTCAGAAGGTTACCAGCAAAGGAGGCACGACTGAGGCTGGAATCAGTACACTGGAGCACTTCCGCTCCCGGGAAGCCTTAGTGGAATGCATCAAAAGAGCTGCCAGCCGCTCCGAAGAACTGGGTAATTTATTTTCTCACTCGAAATAAAACGGAAACATTGGATTTCAACTTCATTGCGAAGGATTTAAGTTGCCTTAGGAAGCCATAGGCCGTGCCCGCGGAAAGCGAAGCATGTTGAAAAGAAAAGCGGAAGCGCCCTGCTTAGCCCCGAAAACGGCTGGAGGACCACCGAGGAGGCTGTCGCCGCCGCAGGGGGGCCGAAGCCGCTCGAGGGGCTGGGTACTGAAGTTGGGACATAAAAGATATGAACGGTGGTAAAGAAAAGCAATTGACTAAAGGATAAATTAACGTAGTCAACATGCGAGACTCCTGTGGGAACAGCACGAGCCGAAAATCCCGCAGACAACGAAGAATGAGTTGTCGAGGAAGTTGAGGCCGTGCCCACGGAAAGCGAAGCATGTTGACGAAGTCAAGCAAAAAAATCCGAACTCATTCATGTGATGATTGAATGTAGTTCGGATATTCCTTCTTTTCTATTTTGGTCCCAGCCTTAGTATTTTAAGGCATTGTAGAGGTCTGAACATCTTTATTAAAAAAGTCTTCCCATTTCATCACAATTTCTTTTTGCCTTATGAGATAAAGGAGAGGAAGCAGCCCAACCACTATTACCCCCATTGCCAGCGGCGAAAGCATGGATATCCATTTTCCAAAGGAAGTATATACAATGGCAAGGGGAAGGTTTGATAACACCGATAACCTTACATATTCTTTAAAGCTTTTTGACATCTCGATGATACACAGGGATAACAAATGAAAATGTATAAATGGCATCAGTCTGAGCAGAACAAGCTGCCCTTTTGATAATCTGGTGTGAGTCCCCAGCAGTTTCCCTTTTAACCTCATCAGCCTATTTATGGTTCTCGGAGCATTAGAGGCCAGCTGATAGAAGGCTATGCTCGAAAGGGTAACGCCAATGACCGAGTAAACCGTCCCAGAAACCATTCCGAATAAAATTCCGCCCGATACACAGATAAAAGCCACCGGAAGGAAAAAGAAAGGCCTTATTAAATGGAGAATAATAAAAAATAGCGGTGCAAAGGTACCACTGGACTCTACTATGGCGAGGATCCATGATCCAATGTGTTCCATGAAAGAGCCCCTTTCCTCTGGTTTACTCTATCTATATGACAATAGACGAGCCTTTATGACATCATCTTAATCAAAATCAATCCTGCTCCCTGCAAAACAACCAGCAGGGGCATGAGGATGGTAAAGGTTTTATGTTTCGTCTTATGGCGAAAAAGATACATGCCAGTCAGGGTTCCAATTGATCCGCCGGCCAGTGACCAGAGCCAGACCGTTCGTTCCCTTATTCGCCACTTTCCATGGATCGCCCTGTATTTATCAGCCGCCATTAACACGAGAGTAACCATATTCGAAAATATGATATACAGCACCCAAAATCCGCTCATTTTTTCCACCTGTTTGTCTCTTTTTGATGAAACTTCTGCTAACCCATAAGGAAAGCGCAAGCGCCCCGCCTAGCCCCGAAAGCTGCTGGAGAACACCGAAGAGAATGCCTGAGCGCAGGGGGCCGAAGCAGCTCGAGGGGCTGGGCACCGAAGACGGACAGACACAAACTTCCACCCGAAGGATTCCAGCAGACTCAAAAAAAGCCCCTGCTCTGTGCAGCAAGGGCTTTTGGCGAAGCTTATTTCAATGCTTCTTTTGCCTTATTAACAAGTTCAGTGAAACCTTTTTCATCGTTTACAGCAAGATCCGCAAGCATTTTACGGTTAATGTCAATTCCCGCTTGCTTTAAACCGTGCATGAAACGGCTGTAAGACATATCATTCATACGTGCCGCCGCATTAATACGGGCAATCCACAGTTTACGGAAATCACGTTTTCTTTGTCTGCGGTCACGATATGCATACTGACCGGATTTCATGACCTGCTGTTTAGCAGTTTTAAATAAAGAGTGCTTAGCACCATAATATCCTTTAGCTAGTTTTAAAATACGTTTACGACGTCTTCTTGTTTGTGGTCCACCTTTTACACGTGGCATAATGTTTCCCTCCTATTGTCATGAACCAAATTTCTATTTCTCAATCAATTATTATTTCGGAAGCATAGTCTTAATTCGTTTTAAATCACTCTTAGAAAGCAATGTAGCTTTGCGAAGCTTTCTTTTTTGTTTTTGGGATTTGTTTGAGAATAAGTGACTTGTATAGGCATGAGAACGTTTAAATTTGCCTTTTCCTGTTTTTCTGAAACGCTTTTGAGAACCTTTATGGGTTTTCATTTTTGGCATAATCGCTTCCTCCTTTAGTCAATCCTTTTGCTCGTTCTTATTTTTCATTACGGGGAGCAATCATCATAAACATATTGCGCCCTTCCATTTTTGGCTTCGTTTCCACAACTCCCAGATCCTCGAGCTGTTCTGCCATGCGTTCTAAAACTTGCTGACCAAGCTCTTTGTGGGTAATCGCACGGCCCCGGAAACGAACCGTAGCCTTCACCTTATCACCTTTATCAAGGAATTTTCGGGCATTGCGAAGTTTCGTATTAAAATCATGCTCTTCAATCGCCGGGCTCAAGCGCACTTCTTTCACATTAATAACTTTTTGCTTTTTGCGCTTTTCCTTTTCTTTCTTTTGCTGTTCATAACGGTATTTTCCATAATCCATAATCCGGCAGACCGGGGGCTTTGCGTTTGGAGCCACCATCACCAGATCAAGATTGGCTTTCTCGGCGAGTTCAAGAGCTTCCTGGCGTGATTTAACACCCAGCTGTTCCCCATTTACATCAATGAGACGAACCTCGCGAGCGCGAATCCGCTCATTGACAAACATATCTTTGCTAATAGTTAGCCACCTCCACAGTTTTTTGAGAAAATTAAGGTCTTTTCCCGACAAGCTCCGTTTATTCAATAAAAAAAGTGTGGTACACATACTGCACCCACACTTCACCAAATCTTCCACCTATAAAAGAAGATCCTGCTAGAACCTGTCAACTGTCAATGCTGACGTCGATCAGGTGAGAAGCGGGTGCTTCTACTTGCCTTAAGACCTTATCCAATTTTATACCTTGTATATTATATGTCAAGCAACACTAAAATGTCAATAGCTGCTCTTTCCAAATTTCATCACGCTGATGATTGTAACATAAAGATTGATTTCAGACAAACAAATAAAAACATCTCCGTCAAGATGAGCCACATCAATTCTAATCATTGGGTGGCACGGCACCTGAAGTAAAATTTTTATAGCGAATGCCGGACACGGAATTTATATCTTTTCATGCACATACATCAAATACCTATCATCTCTTCTGATTTGATTCTTTCAGTTCTTCCGCTTCTTTTAATAATTTTTCTACACACTCTTCAAGACTGAGAATCGTTTGCTCATATGTGTGCAGCTTTTGTCTAAATGACCGAAGGAATGATTTTCCCTGATTTTCCCCCAGTTGTAATTCACCAGCATTTTGATGATTCATCTCATTCTTTCCTGATGAAAAGACCAGTTCATAGATTTCCTGGTACAGATCTTTTAATTGCTTGCGGTATTCTTCTGCTTCCTGATCATGTTTTGCTTGTAAAGACGCATTTTCTTCCTCTAATTTTTTTATTGTTTGCTCAAAATCCATTATCTGCAGCGCCGTCTTTTCATTTTCTTTATCCTTCTCATTCAGCTCATCTATCTTCATGTTTAAAGCTGCATTTTCCTCAGTGAGTTGCTCATTTTGATTCGTTAGATGTTTTATTTCATCTTTTAGTTCTTTCAGTTCATTTTCCTTTTGACTGAAGATGTCTTCTAGATCTTCTAGTTTCGGTTTCTCTTTTTCTTCCGTGCTTTTTTGATACAATAAATTTTCCAGTTCTTTCATCTTTGCTGTTAACTGATTATTTTTCTGTTCCAGCAAATCCTTTTCCGCTCTAATATCACGGGCAAGCACCTCTAACTCACTCTGGTTCTCCGTTAAATCATGAATGACATCATTTTTTTCCTTCAAAGAAGTCTCGAGCTCTTCTATTTTATCCCCCATGTTTCTGAACAGATCTTGATAATACATTTCTTTGAACTCAAATTGCTTTTTCATTTTTTGATGACGTTCTTTTTCTTTTTCCAGTTCTTTTTGGTATTGATTAAGCTCATCCTGCAATTGATTGGTTTCCTTCTCATAAGATTCCAGCATTTTCAGTTTATAATTGTCTTTATACTCATGTAACAGCCTTTTGTACTTTTCCATTTCCGATTTATAGTGAATCGTCTTTTGCTTCCATTGAACTTCTTCTGAGTTGGACAAAGTCTCTGCATTTGACAATCTATCCCACCTCAAATCATCTCTAGTATATCTGCCTACATTATGTTATGAACATCCAGTTATTTTGGTTCGCAATCATATTCGTTTTACCAGGATATTCGGATCTGATTACTGGACTGAAACCGTTTATGGACATCAGGGAAAAACACGATGCCCTGAACGATTGCTGGTGTTCTTTCTTCATTTTGACTAATGATTAGCCGCACATTCGGCAATAGTAGTCTTTCATTGGGAGGGATATGAGTCTGGTGAATAGGGGTAACCCAGTACTCCCCTTTTTCCTGCACATTTGTTTGCCAATCTTTATCAACATATTGCCATCCTACAGGTCCTTCTCCAGATTGCGTACCATATGTTTCAATGAGATCCGGGGGAAGTATAGGTGCCCTAAGCCGAATAAGTTCTGCTGGATGAGCCTTTAAACAAATAACTGGCTTATTTAACGTTTGGTTCCCTGAGTTTTTTATGACAAAGTTCCCGTCCACTAACACTTGCTTTCGATCCAGCAGCACTTTCACCTGATAGTCAAAAATTACTTCTGCCTGTATGGTTGACGCCTGTATTCGCCGCTGATCGTGACTGTGATCTGTATGATTTTCAGGGTAGGAATGAACAGAAGAAGCAGACTGAAATAACATCATCCCCTCAAACAGATAAGAAGATTCAGGAAGGTCATCATGAATAAAGGATAGGATGGCTTCGGCTAACTCCATAGCCATCTGATCCATTTTCTCCTCTTTTTCTTTATCATTTAACCACCGGGGAAGCTGACATTCAAGCTGGAGGATCGATTGGATTTGACCCTGATCCTCACCTAAGTGAATGAAATAGTCAAAGGAAGATGGATTCACTGATTTTAAAGCATTTCCGAATTTTACTTTTAGAGGGGGAATACTGCAGATGATATCAACAAATGGGGATTCCAGTACTTCTTTTTCTTTAACTGAGATTTGTATGTTCAGATCAGTGCCTGTAATCCTTTCCTCTGTGCAATCTCCAACAGCAATGCCTCCTCCTTTTAGAAGAGATTGAATTTTTCCTATGATGTCATGACTGTGTTTGTGTTGCCTGGCTTCTTTATCTAGAAAAATTTGTACTTCCCTTTCGCTGGCAGCAGTGTGTACTTGCAGTTTTTGTTCCTGGGGATCCCAGGATGTTTTGTAGCCATTCTTTCGACAATACCCTCTGAGCCAGGCAATGGTTGAATAGGGAATGGTTCCTATAAAGTGGTTATCAAAATATACACGTACATTCACATGATCATCTCCTATAGGATTTTACCCACTTTAATTTATGAATACAGGAACAAAAATGTTAGAAATAAACCAGGACAAAGACATTTACCTATTACAAAATAGGCGTTTTGCCATACGATAAAGTAATAAGAAAAGCGGAAACGACCCATAAAGCCCCCTTAAAACTGCTGGAAGATCATCAGGGAGACTGCCATATCCGCAGGGGGGCGAAGCAGCTCAGGGCTAAGTGTTATCGATCGCCAGGGAGTTTCTTCTTTCTTCATACTTAAAAGAAAGGAGGAAAACATGTGTCAAAAAACCATCTTACCGATACATCCGGTGAAAAACAGGCGAACCAGCTTATTCATAATATCCTACAATGTAGAGAAGAGATATTATATGCAAAAGAAGGACTAAATGACCTAAAAAAGCAGCTAAATTTCCTTAAAGGAAAAAACGAGGACCAGCAAATCCACCATTGCTTCAATCAGCAGCTCAATGAAACTAAAACATTATTGAAAAACCTAAAATTTCAGTTAGCCGAAAACGAGCAAACAATAGCTGATTTAAAAAAGAGTGAACAAAATTTACGCAGCAACTATGATCAGTATCAAAAAACGATCAGATATTTTCGTTTCATTGAAAAATCTCTGCTGGAGACCATTCGTAAACAGGGGCAGCTAATAGAAAACCTCAAACAATCGGCCAACATTCCACCCAAAGCTCAAAATGAATTTTTCAGTGAAAAAAGGAGGTGGAATTCATTGTTATGGAACATATGGAATTCAGACAACAAGGCTGATGGCCATCCTTCCAGCAAAACCAATAAACAGCTAAAACATGAAGGGAATCAATTTAAAGAAAGCCAATCTGAAACCACACACTCTCCCCAAAGGCAAATGGAAGACGATACAATCAGAAAACTGGATAAAATGGAGCGGACAATTGAGGTTATGCAGCGAAACCTCACCTACTGCTTAAACAAATTACACCAACTGGAAGAAAAGGCTGCCAGGAATCCGTCATCCCAGCAGCTTCCTAACCAAACCACACCTTCAATCATCAGACAAAAATCATCATCTGACTGCAACTGCGGATCACGACCAGAACAACCTGAGCATAGCTCTTCGAATGACAAACCTATTATATTTAATCCCTTCCGCTATACGAGATAATTTTCTTCAGCAGATGCCTCAATATTCAAAACCTAATCATAAATAGGTATTCGTGTTAGACCAAAATGACACATTGTTCATAAAGTACTACTGTAAGATAAGTTAACGCTTGAAAGGAGGATTTTTGTGAACGGATCGAACTTAACCAACCAACAAAACGAAGTTCTGATCCCTGCATGCGGAACCTGTGAAGCAGGCGGATTGGCTATTGATACGGTTTGTATAAATAACACATACCGTGTTTCTTTACTTCAAATAACAGAAGACCCAGGGAATAACGAGACAGCGTTTACGTATGAATTTTGTTCTTGCGGTCCACCGGCTATCAGCAATCTTGCTCTAGAACTCTGTCCTGGTACGACATTTCTTCGCTGTGAAGGTGGTGCCAGCTGTACGGATGATCCGAACCAGCAATTTTTCCTGTTCCCTCACGTAAAAATTGATGAAGGTGTTCCTGAAGGTCAATGTGCACAATTCACATTAGTTTATGAAGGGGTGAACCTGCCGCTCAGCCAAATTACAGTTGGAATCAAAGCAGGAGAATGCGGTACCGGAGAAGGGCAAGATCCTTGTCCTACCGGAAGCATTCTTGGTCCATGTGGTGCAGCTCCAACACCAACTCCTACACCGACACCAACTACAACACCGACTCCTACACCGCCGCCGGATTTCGACCGTGAATGTATCAAGGTAGACAAAGTATATGACTGGGTATTTTATTCCGATCAATATGAAAATAAAAACTTTATTCCTGATAAGAATTGCAGAGAAGCTGTCTCAAAAGCATTAGAATGTGGCGATGATGTTGATATCAAATGCACCCCGTCTAAACCAGAAGACGTAAAATGCAGTGTAAACATTGTTCAGAACGGTAATCCAGGACTGGTTGAAGTCGTTTGGACGGTGCCTGTACTTGTTACAGTCTTAATCAACGGTAAGAAAGTTTGCCGATTTACTGTCCGGACCCAATTTGATGATGAAATTGCCCTCTGCGTTCCAGAAGGTGTTACTGCAGATCATATCAGCTGCAAAGCAACACAGGTCATCTGCATCAATAACAACCGAATTTTAATGGGACCAGACCCATTCGGACCAATGGTACGTGTGAAAGTCATGCTATGCAAGGAAATACAGGTTGAGGTACCCGTAAAACTGGAAGTGTTTGCACGATTCTGTCAGCCGAGATCAAATGATATTGTAATTCCTACACCAACTGCAGAATGTAATCTAGATTCTATCCAATTCCCTCCTCAATGCCCGGATATCTTCCCGGGAAACAATAACAATAATAATGATTAAACCATCAAATAAAGCCTCTCACAAAAATGTGAGAGGCTTTTTTTAATCCCTTTCCTGATTCTAAGAGATCATGATTGGCTGTTAAAAGCGGATGTTGAACTTTTCAAAAAACCAGGAGTCATCATGTCTCCTCTTTTTAAAATAGTTCTCCCTCTGCTTTATGGCTCCATCTCTGATCACTTCGGCTTCAATTGAATCAGCTTTTCTATGGACAATCTTCTGTTTGCATTTTTCTATCCTTTGTTCATTGAAGTGTGAATAAGCCATTCGCATTAAATTGTAATAAACATGATCAAAGCTTACAGAGTATGGATGTATTTTTCTGAATAAATGGAGTACTGAAACATCAGGATGAACGCTGCAGCGATATCCAAACAGCCATAGTTTAATGGAAATCTCTATGTCCTCATACCCCCATACTTTAAAGCCCCGGTCAAACCCGCCAACATCGTCAAAGATCGATTTTGGTATCATGAAACATCCCCCTGGCAGAATGGGGGTTTCAGTTATGGACGGAGGTCTTGGATTCCACTTCACCTCTAAATTATGATCTAACGTTTGCCCATACCCCACTGATGAAGGATTGGTCTGGGATGCAATTCCTGATGCAATGGCATCGGTTTTTCCTGATATAACAGGTTCTAATAATCTGTCTATCCACCAGTCTTCAAAGTTTAAATGGGCATCGCAAAAAACGAGCAACTCACCTTTTGCAAGCCGTGCCCCTAAATTCCTTGCCCTGGACGCACCAATACCATTTGTCCGTACGAGCTTGACCCGATTCTTATACTCGTAGGATTGGATAAAATCACAGCACCCATCTTCTGAACCATCATCGACCACAATAACATCCAACACTTGTTTCGTTTTGGTCTGGAACAGGGAATCTAATGTTGATTTGACATGATCCCCTTCATTCTTTGCAGGAAATACAATGGATATCCATTCCTGTTTCAATGGTAACCTCTCCCCTTAAACGTGATAATCCTGCTTAATCCACTTTATGATTTGGCGATTCATCCTGTGTAAAAGGGATTATTATGGTCTGTTCAATTTTGATTCCTGTATAAGTTGTTTCATTCGATCCTTGTTACCATAGGCTTCACAATATTTTGCAGCAAGCTCAGCATTCTTCTGATAATTCGGATTGCCGCTTGCTCTTAGACTGGGGTGCCAGAGGTGAAAAATATCTTCATCCAGGCGAAGATGATGTCCACATAGTGTATCCATCGCGCAGGCAAAGGCATCATCTTCTCCACCCCAGCCGATAAACCGCTCATCATATCCCCCGACCTTTTCAAAATCAGATCTTCTCAAAATGTTCATACCGCCTATGGCCTCGCGTTTCCTGGAAATCAGTGGTACCCTAAGCGGCCAGCGAGGGACCGTGTTCAACAGCCTGCGGGTGCTTATCTGGTTTAAATCTTTGACCTTTGAAAAGGGAACCACCCAGGGATGTGTTTCTAACAGTTTGATGGAATGCCGAATGACCTCTGGATTGATAATGATATCTGCCCCTGTAATAATCAAGATATCACCCTTTGATTGTTCTGCTGCCTGATTAATGGCTTTTGAAAAAGAAAACGTTTCCCCCTTACAGCTGCCAGTACAAAAATCTGCCATGGGAAACGTGTTTTGATAAAATTCACTCACCCACCGAAAGATTTTTTCTCTTTCACCATGATCCGTTTGAAACGGAATCAGTATCGAAACGTTTTCCATAAACATTCTTCCTTTTTCTTTTAAATATGGTCAGCACTCCTTCTGATTTCTTCACTTATTTTTTGAGCTAATGCTAGGGAAGAAAGCCCATCTCTGGCTGAAACGGCTGGTTCTTTATTGTTTTTTATTCTCTGTATAAAATCGTAAATCTGACTTTTTAAAGGTTCCTTTTTTGGTATTTCTACCCGTTCTACGATATTCTCTTGATGGTAGCTGGCTTCTTGATGGTTTTTCGACAGATCTCCCGGTCTTGTAATTGAAATGTTTTGATTGATTAAATCAGCATGAACAAAGACATTTTTTCCTATCACACGAATACTCCGAATTTTTTCTTCCGTTTGAAAGCTAGCTGTCATCTGAGCAATAACGCCCTTGTTAAATTTTGAAACAACCACTGCATGCTGAATCGAGTCCCCCATTAATTTTCCCATTGAACAATAGGATCTGATTTGATCTTTCAACAGGTTTTGCAATATATAGAGGTCGTGAATCATAAAATCTTTCACAACATCTTCATGATTGGTCCGATCATCCTCAGGACTTAAACGATGGATGTCAACGGCAATAATCGTTTCATCTGCAAGAATGTTTTTTAACACCTCAATAACCGGGTTATACAATTCGATATGTCCCACCTGAATGTAAACATTCTTTTGTTCTGCTTTTCTGACTAATTTTTCACCTTCTTTAATGGTGCTGGTAATTGGTTTTTCTAATAAAATTGGGACTCTTTCATCCATACATAGTGATGCCACTTCATAATGGGATCTGGTAGGAACTGCAATACTGACAGCATCCACATTCTTTAATAGTTTTTGAATGGATTGGAATGACTGTGTGTGATATTTTTGGGCAATTAGACGAGCACGGTTTTCATCCTGATCATATATACCTGCAAGCTCACATTCTTTTTGTAATTCTGAGTACACCCGTACATGATGTTCTCCCATCTGTCCTGTTCCTATCACACCTACTTTCATCTTGAATCCTCTCCTAAATGAGTGCTACTGTATTGTATGTTCTCGAATCCGTAAAGGGTAGGTCAGCTGCAGTTGAAAGGTTCAATTTAAATCAAATAACCAACCGGCTAAAAAAGGGATTTACCCCGTTCCTCTTTTTCTTAACCTTTCATATGATAGACATTACATACCGAATAGACGGGGGGAGCAATAATGTCAAACCACCAGTATACAAACGACTTTAAACAAGGCAAATATGTTGTGATTGAAGAAGGTGCAGAAATCGGAAAAGGGGTAGAGATTGGTCATCATACCGTTATCCTATCGAATACCAGAATAGAAGACGGCGTTAAAATTGGGGCAAATTGCATTATAGGAATCACTCCTGGCGGCAACACTCGCATGAGAAATGAAAACAAAGTTGATACTAGGCTTCTCATTAAAAAGAACGCTACAATTGGAAATGGGGTAAGCCTATACAGCGGAAGTACGATTCACGAAAATGTGTTTATTGGTGATCATGCAAGTGTGCGCGAAAAGGTAACCATTGGAAGGGAATCGGTGGTAGGAAGAGGGGCGATGATTGAGTTAAATAGTATAATTGGAAAAAGATGCACCATTCAGACCCTCGCATATATAACCGGGGATACGATTTTAGAAGATGATGTATTTATTGGCCCCTGTGTATCTATGGCCAACGATAAGTATATGGGAGCGAAAGAAATTCCATTACAGGGGCCAATTATTAGACAAAAAGCAAAAATCGGCAACAACGCTTCACTTCTGCCTGGTGTAACTATTGGGCATCAAGCCATTGTAGGAGCAGGAGCAGTTGTGACAAAGAATGTTCCAGATTATACGACCGTTGCCGGTATACCGGCTAAACCATTGTAAATAAGGTGGAAGAGACATCCGATATTGTTATTTCACACTTTTTCATCACCATTTAAGAAAGCTGTCACATTTTGAACGAACTGCTGAGCCCGAATATCATTTGTATGATGGTTATGAATCAGATTATATCCGTTATCTGTAATCCAGGTTCGAACACTTTCATGTTTTAAATAAAACCTGGCTTTTTGAAAAAAGTTGTTTTGATCACAGGCAACAAAGTTTTGTCCGTCCTTAAAACCTAAATCAAAAATATCTTCGTTCGGTTCTGCCAAAAGAAGTGATCTGCAGCCTGGGGCTTCAAAAAATTTCATCACTGGATATCTGTAAATACTTCCGCATGTAAAAAAAATCTGTGCCCGGTTCAATTCCTTTGCATACCTTTCATTAACCAGTACATTTTGTGCATATCCCACCGTGTGTCCCGGGTGAAGATGAATCTTAAAACCTTTTTCTCTTTTCATTTTTTCATATACTGCTTCACGAAATGGATAAACCCCTTTATAAGGAGGGTTAAGCTGGCCAACTAATCCCAATAATAAGTAATCAATATCCTTAGGCATGTTCCAGTCTTTTATTATTCGGGGATTAATGGACCAGGGCAGCCAGCGAAATTTATGGGCGTATTCAGGGAAAGTCCTTAAAAAGGGATACTTCGACACTGAAAAAATCAGATCAATTTTATGATTCTCAATGAATGTCTTCCGCAGTCTCTGGTGTGCTCCATCATGAATATCAATAACATAGTACCCCTTTGGAATAGATAACTGTTCAAGACCACTTATGTCCGGGGATAAATAGCTGGAAGCATTATCGTAGTGAAAAATAAAATCCGGTTTAAACTGATATTTCGTATTTAAATAATCCACAATTTGGGGTGCATGACCGTCATGATACCAGTACATGACATCAGCATACTCACAAATAGATTTGATCAAATCCCCTTTTGCTCGATGCTTAGCCATGCTTTTCCAGAAGGGTTTAATGAACATTAATATTCTAGGTTTCATCTGATCCTCCTTTACTCATTAACTCCCTTTACATTATGCGAAAATGAAGATGCCTGAAAGGGCAATCGATGAACTGTTAAGAGAAAAGGTTTACCACCTATACCAAATCATTCTAATAACATACCATAATACAGATGCAAGAATGATTCCAAGGAGGATGACATTGAAAATACTTCATTTGCCCTATAGTACTTCACAAATGACCATCATGTGTAATGCTTTAAAAGATACAGGGGCTGACGCTACATCATGCAATTTTATCTCTCACTCTTTTGGATTTGAGGAAGACGGTGATCTATGTTTGCACCTCGATCAAATAGACAGCGAACTTGAAAAACAAAAAAGAATAAACCGTTTTTATGAAGAAGCAGTAAAAGAGTATGATGTATTCCATTTTCATTTTTCAAGTATTTCTACCTTTCCTGATCAAAAGCATCTGGATCTATTAAAAAAACATAACAAAAAGCTGGTGCTGCAGCACAGAGGTTCTGAAGTAAGAAAACGGTCCCTGGCCAAAAAAATGAACCCCTATGTTACTGTTAAGCCCTACTGGAACGATGAAACACGCATTGATTCACTTCTGAACAGACTTTCCAAAACATTTGAGCACATTATTGTTGCAGATTATGAACTGCATTCATACGTCAAAGATTACTACAAATACATTCATATTATTCCTCAAGTGATTGATATCAGGAACCTGAAACCCTCCTATCCTTCACCCGGAAAATTGAAACCCCTTATTGTTCATGCACCTTCACACCAGGGTGTCAAGGGAACAGAATATGTACTGAACGCAGTAAAAAAGCTGCAAAATGAGGGCTATGCTTTTGATTTCAAGCTTATTGAACAGATGAATCATAAAAAAGCGCTCGAGTACTATCAAAAGGCTGACCTGATTATTGATCAGTTACGCATTGGAGCGTTTGGCATTCTGAGCCTTGAAGGAATGGCACTGGGAAAACCGGTTATTTGCTATATCCGTCCTGATTTACTGAAGAAATATCCAGAACATCTTCCCATTGTAAACAGCAGTCCAGACACAATTTATGATCGCTTAAAAGAACTGATAATGGACCCTGCAAAACGATATGACCTGGGAGTACAGGGACGGAAATATGCAGAGAAACACCATAATCCTGAAAAAATTGCCCGTTATTTAATGAATGTTTACAAACAGCTCTAATTCGGATAAAGCAGTATACAAAAACAATGAAAAAGAAGGGATGGGATGATGGAAGACATGAAAAAGACATCAACCATCGTCACTGTGATTGGGATGGGAAAAATCGGACTGCCCCTGGCTGCTGTCATAGCCAACCGGGGATACCAGGTCATTGGAGCCGACATAGATGAAACCATTGTTAAACTGATTAATGAAGGAAAATCACATATTCCCAATGAACCTCACCTGGATGAACTCATCAAACGATCACATGATAGCCGGAGTTTAAGAGCAACCACCAACACATCTGAAGCTGTATCCAGATCTGACGTCATCATTGTCGTTGTCCCAATAATTACTAACAAGGACCATCAGGAAGACTATTGTTTTATCGATGAAGCTGTCTATCAACTGGCAAAGGGAATACGAAAGCACTCCCTTGTCATTTTTGAAACCACCATCCCGGTAGGACAAACACGGGAACGATTCGGCAAAAAAATCGAAGAAGTATCCGGATTAAAAATGGGAAAAGATTTTCTTCTGGCATACAGTCCAGAACGGGTCTCTTCCAATCAGGTGATCAGAGATTTAAACACGTATCCCAAGGTTGTAAGTGGTGTCAATCAAAAAAGTCTAGAAAAAGCTGCTTCATTTTATAAACAGGCTCTTCAAACAGAAATTATTAAAGTAAGTTCACTGGAAACAGCAGAATTAACCAAGATTGCTGAAGGCATTTACCGTGATGTCAATATCGCATTAGCCAATGAATTAGCCAGATATGCAGATCAGCATGGAATCAACATTTTAGAAGTCATCAAAGCCAGTAACACCCAGCCCTATTCACACATTCACCTCCCTGGAATAGGCGTTGGGGGCCACTGCATACCTGTTTACCCCTATTTTTTAATCAATAAAGGAATCACCGGCGGATTAATCGAGCAGGCGAGGGCACTCAATGAAAGCATGCCCGATTATGGCGTTCAATTATTGAAACAAGATTTAGGATCATTGAAAGGTAAAAACATTCTCATTTTAGGACTTTCATTTCGTGAAAATGTCAAAGAAGTCAGCCATTCCTCTGCCATAGAACTGGATTCTCTTTTAAAACTGCAGGGAGCCAAAACGTATATTCATGATCCCCTATTTTCAGAGGAAGAAATCAGATCCCTTGGCCTGACCCCACTGTCTCTTAATGATGAAATAATATCCCATATCGAAGTTATCATTCTTCAAGCCTATCATAATCAGTATCAATATTTAGATTTCCAAAAATTCACCCGCTGCACGTATGTTCTTGACGGCAGAAACCGGTTAGACCGAAACACGGTGATCTCCGCAGGAATCAAATATAGGGGGATCGGTACATGAGCTGAACTTATCTTGCATGAACAGAATCAAAAAGGATGTGATCATACATGATCCCAATGGTAGACCTTAAAAAGGAATTGGATTATTTAGAACCTCAGATCATAGATGCCGTCAAGGATGTTATTCAAAGCGGACAATACATTTTAGGCGAAAAAGGTGCAAAGTTAGAAAAAGAAATATCCAACTATGTTGAGGCATCTTATGGGGTGGGAGTAAACAGCGGTACAGATGCCTTATACCTCTCTCTAAAAGCATTGAGTATCGGTCCCGGTGATGAAGTCATTACTTCTCCATTCACTTTCTTTGCTACGGGAGAAGTGATTGCAAAAACTGGTGCTAAGCCTGTCTTTGCGGATATTGAACCGGACAGCTATAACCTCGACCCTGACAAAGTCGAAGCAGTCATCACCCCGGACACAAAAGCGATAATCGTTGTTCATTTGTTTGGCCGTGCTGCCAATATGGATAAGATTTTAGATCTCAGAGACCGATATCATTTATATGTCATTGAAGATGCATGTCAGGCTATTGGCACAGAATTTAATGGAAAACGTGTCGGTTCATTCGGTGATATTGGGTGCTTTTCTTTTTTCCCATCAAAAAATTTGGGAGCATTTGGGGATGCAGGTATGATGGTTACAAACGAGCAAGATATAGCTGAACAGTTAAAACGGCTTAGAAATCATGGAAGCAGCCGTAAATATATCCATACCGAAACAGGAATCAACAGCCGTTTGGATGAAATTCAGGCAGCCATCCTGCTGACCAAGCTTCAATATTTGGAAATTTTTCTTCATCAGAGAAAAGAAATTGCCAGAAGATACACTGAACAGCTGCCCGCTAATATTCAAACACCAGTAATAGCTGAGGACCGTTCCCATACTTACCATCAATACTGTATCGAAACCAAAGATCGGGAACAATTATCAACGTTTCTTAAGGAAAAAGGAATTTCTACTGCCATTTATTATCCTGTTCCCCTGCACCTACAGCCTGCGTTCAAGTATTTAAACTATAAACCTGGAGACTTCCCGGTATCAGAACATAAATCTAAAACTATTTTGGCCCTCCCAATTTACCCATTCATGGCCATTTCTGATCAAGCGTATATTATGTCTAAAATCAAGGAGTTTTTTAAAAAAGAAGAATAAAAAACTCTAAGGTTTCAAATCCATCTGCCATTCGACCAGGTTTTGAACATGGCGAAAACAAAAAAAGAGCTGTCTCCATGGCCTCTAAATGGACTTAAGAGACAGCTCCACCTGTTATTTCCGCATCATCTTCTTGTTAATCTCTTCTTTTATCTCTTCCACGAAATCTTCAAATGGTTTTGTTTCCGATTTCTTTTCTCCATAGCGGCGAACGTTAACGGCATTCTGTTCGATTTCCTGGTCACCTACGACCAGAGCATATGGAATTTTTTGTACCTGTGCTTCCCGGATTTTGTAGCCGATTTTTTCATCCCGTTCATCCAGCTCAACCCGGATACCTTCCATGCGAAGTTTTTCTTCCAGCTCTTTTGCATAATCGAGATGAGCTTCGAGAGAAACCGGAATAATTCTGGCCTGAACAGGGGCAAGCCAGGTCGGGAATGCTCCTTTATATTCTTCAATGAGGAAGGCCACGAAACGTTCCATAGTGGAAACGACACCGCGGTGAATCACAACCGGACGATGTTCTTTTCCATCCTCACCAATATAGGTTAAATCAAAACGGTTTGGTAGATGGAAGTCCAGCTGCACTGTCGAAAGGGTTTCGTCTTTCCCTAAAGCAGTTTTTACCTGAACGTCCAGCTTCGGTCCATAGAAGGCCGCTTCTCCTTCCGCTTCTACATAGTCCAGGTTCAAGTCTTCCATAGTTTCCTTCAGGAGATGCTGAGCCTTCTCCCACATTTCATCGTTATCCACGTATTTTTCTTTATCTTCCGGATCACGATAGGACAGACGGAAGTAATAATCATCAATTCCGAAATCTTTATATACATTTTGAATTAATTGAACTACACGAATAAATTCATCTTTCAGCTGATCCGGACGGCAGAAAATATGGGCATCATTTAATGTCATCGCTCGGACCCGCTGAAGACCGGCTAGGGCACCGGACATTTCATGACGGTGCATCATCCCGAGTTCTGCAATACGGACCGGCAAGTTCCGGTAGCTGTGCAGCTGATTTTTGTACACCATCATATGGTGCGGGCAGTTCATCGGACGGAGCACGAGATCTTCATTATCCATTTCCATTGGCGGGAACATGTCTTCCTGATAATGATCCCAGTGGCCGCTTGTTTTGTAAAGCTCCACACTTCCCAGGACAGGAGTATAGACGTGATTATATCCGAGACGCTCTTCCAGATCCACAATGTAGCGCTCAATCGTACGGCGGATAGTTGCTCCCTTTGGCAGCCATAGTGGCAGCCCCTGACCGACTTTTTGGGATACGGTAAAGATCTCAAGTTCTTTTCCAAGTTTGCGGTGATCCCGTTCTTTAGCCTCTTCCAGCATCTTCAAGTGCTCGTCCAGCTGGCTTTTCTTTTCAAAAGCTGTACCGTAAATTCGCTGAAGCATTTGATTGTCACTGTCGCCCCGCCAGTAAGCGCCGGAGATGCTCAACAGTTTAAAAATTTTGATTTTGCCGGTATGAGGTACATGGGGACCGCGACACAGGTCAAAAAATTCACCCTGTTCATAGATGGTGATAGATTCTCCCTCAGGAATATAGTCAATCAGCTCCAGCTTCAGATCATCGCCGATTTCCCGGTAAATTTCCCTTGCTTCTTCCCGGGTAACTTCTTTCCGCTTAATTTCAAGGGCTTCATCCACAATCTTTTTCATTTCTTTTTCGATTTTCGGCAAATCTTCCGGTGTAATTTTCTCTTCCATATCAATATCATAGTAAAAACCATTTTCAATGACAGGGCCAACTCCAAGCTTTACATTTTTATATAAACGCTTGATGGCCTGGGCCATTAAATGGGCGGTTGAATGACGAAGCACTTCCAGACCTTCAGGATCTCGGTAGGTTACGATTTCAATCGTTCCATCTCCCGGAAGCTCCCTTCTCAGGTCGATCAGTTCTCCATTAAACTTTGCAGCCAGTGCCTGTTTTTTCAGTCCTGAGCTGATGGATGCCGCTACATCTTCAGCTGTGGTTCCCTGCGGAAACTCCTTAATGGATCCGTCTGGAAAAGAAATTTGCAATTGTTCAGCCATTTTTGTCACTCCTTTTAAGAATTTTGTTTGATTTGATTCCAATCCTCTTTCAGCATGCTGTAAACAACATGGTCTACATAGTGATCATATAGCCATTCACATTGTCTTAAAGTTCCTTCATTTTTAAATCCAAGGCGTTCAGGAATCGCTCGGCTTTTTTGGTTTTCAACAGCTACACGGATTTCCACACGATTTAAATTCAAGTCATTGATTGCGTAATCCACCATTGCTTTCGTAGCCTTTGTCATTAAACCAAGACCCTGAAATCTCTTTCCCATCCAGTAGCCGATACTCGTTGAACGGTTCGGCCAGCTGATGAAATGAAAGCCAATGACACCGGCCAATTGATCCTTATACCAGATGCCAGCATCAAAGCCATTGTTGTCAGCAAACTTCTTCATCGTTGATTGAATAAAAGCTTTACTGTGCTCAACTGTTTTTGTATCATCAACCCACGGAAGCCATGTTCTCAAATGATCCCTTGATTGGTCCGTTAATTCAAATAAAGCTTCACAATCCATGATCTCAAGCAGCTTCAGGTACGCGTGTTCATCCAGTTGATAAGTAAACATTATCTCCCCCCCTTTACAGCTGTCTGCAGGCAAAATAAAAACGCCCATCCCCAAAAAGGGACGAGCGTTAGATTACCCGTGGTTCCACCCTTGTTCCGCACACACTTTTTTCTATATGCGGCACTCTGGTATGTCCTTAACGCGGATCAACGCTGATTGCTACTCTGACCTTTCACAACCAGGGTTCAGAGGCGGTAAACAATATGCCGTCACTCAGGAAGCTCTCAGCCTATGACTTCCCTCTCTGTCAAGCAGGTCCATATTGTTCATGTCCTCATCATAACCATTCAAATCAGTATTTCATTTTATTATGTAGGTATTATAGCGGCTGTTTTTGATAAAATCAAGCCTTTTTAAGATGTATAGGGAAACTTTTCACCTGGCAGGACCTGAACCCTTTCCTGAAAAATGCTGACAACCTTTTGTACCATCGGGTCTTCTGGCCGATCGGTATAAATCTGAATACGTTTTGGTTTTAAGGCTAATAATGGTGAAAGATTGGGATCAATGGTTTGATAACCGAATAAATATAACGGCTCTTTATTTTGCAGCTCCTGAATTTCTTGTCTTGTGTATGGAACCCCATTTGAATTGTAATATGTAAAGCGATAATCCGAATAGACGATAACCTTTTCACATCTTGATTCATGTTTCCTGACTTCATTTCTTAAACAATGAATAAATTCCTGATATTCACTTTCCCGCTTCCATTCTTCAATCGCATAGCCTGTCAGCTCAACAAGCCATTGATAATGTTTTTCTTTCGATTCATGCAGGAAGCGATTGAAGTGAAACACTTCTCCAGAATATATATGTGACGAGACATAACGTAAAATATGGCAAGGCTGATGCTGAAATTTCTCCGGTATATAATGCCCGGGTTCCTTTAAAATGGAACGGACAAAGGGCAAGATTTGTTCAATTTCATTTTCATCTGAAAAGTAGTAGTATTCCTTTACCATATTTTTAAACCAGTCATTGAAATAATAGGTTTCAAAAGTATGCACAATTCCGCGGGCCACTAGCTCTTTTATTCTCTCTGAAGCATATCGCTGGGCGTCAATCAGCAAATGAAACCCGTCCTGGTCATCTGAAAGTTCATAACGAATTTTAAGAGCAGGATCCCTCTCACAAATAAATTCAGAAAAGGCATTTGCTTCCCACAAACTTTCAAAATATAACTCTATACGCCTCAACCTGACTTCCTCCTTATCCCATAACAAACTGTTACATTATATGGGATAAGAAGGAATAAAATGAGCAGCAGACGAAAAAAATTACCCCCGCTGGTTTTGACCAAACATGGCTACAGGTTCACTGACCTGTCTGATCCGTTCAATTATTCTCCCTGCTTTCACCAATTCAGTATCTCCTTTATGATTAAAGGATAAAATTTTCTCCAGTTCTTCCAGGCTATAGTTTGAAGTGAAAAATACCGGGAGATGTTCCATCATGCGGTACTGCAGGATGGCACCAAGCACTTCATCCCGGAACCAGGCTGACTGGTATTCTGCACCTATATCGTCGAGGATGAGGATCGGAACCCGTTTAAACTGGTCAATCTTCTCATTTAACGTAGAATCATTAATAGAGGATTTAATTTCTCTGACAAATTCGGGCATGTATATGAACAATGACTGAATATTCCGCTCTGCCAATTCGTTGGCTAAAGCGCCCAGCAAATAGGTTTTCCCGACACCGAAAGGACCGTACAGATACAATCCCTTTGTAATCCTTTCCTGCTCCAGATATTGCTTCAGCTTCCGGATGGCGTCATATCGTTCCGGATCATCCAGTCTGATTTCCTCAAAATTTGCCTGAAGGACATCTTTGGGCATATAGAGACTTTGGACCATAGCCCTTTTACGATTTTGTTCATCTGCTTTTTTCTTGCGCGGACAGCGATCATAGGTGATTCTGATCTGCCCTTCGCTGGCATGAATATACGGCACATATCCCTTGACTAGATTTCCGCATTCCTTTAGGGAAGGACAGTTTTCGCATTTTTTGGACTGGGAATGATATTCGTACAATTTCATTAACTGTTTTTCAATTTCTATTTTTGTAATCTCAGGATTTTGGGCCAAAAAATCTTTAATTTCCTGTGACTCCAAAAGATTTTTCTTCATTTTTTGGTAGGTTTGCTGAAAACTTTCGCTCTCACGCATCCACTTTTTTAAGGTTGTCTGAATGGGTTCCATATGAATCATCCTTATTTTTCAAATGATTTTGAAGTGATATTCTTCAGAGCCCGGGCCAATTCCTGTTTTTCTTTTTCGATATCCCGATTTTTTGTCAGGGAATTTTTCTCCTGCGCCAGTTCTTTTTCTTTCTGTTTCTGTTTTTTAAACCATTCTGGAAGCACTTCTTTGCGCTGTGATTTTGACGTACGCCGGGTCCCCCAGGACTGATACAGTTTATTCTCGGATTTGGCAAGCTTCATGGCCTCTTTGGCTGTTTTTACTTTTTTTCTTGCCCAGTGGGTAGCAATCTTCTCCACATAATTTCGGGTTAATTTCATATCTGTCTTTTGCAGGACATAATGGATTAACACATTCATTACTGGCTGCGGCAAGCCATGCTGATGCATAATATTTGTTATCATTTTAACCTCTTGCTCAGAAGCATACCCGGTCGGCGAAAGATCTTCCAGCAATTCTCTGTGGGTAATGGATTCAAAATGCCGAATCAATTTATCTTCTTTCGATGCAGTTTCTTCCAGCTGAGGGGAAGAAACTGCATCATGTTTAATTGTCAGCTTCGGGCTGACCCGATCATACTTTTTGGCGTATAGATCCTGACAGGCCTCATGCAGTTCCTGCAAGGAAAGGCAGTATGAATCATCAATGGACCAGAGAAGGGCTTTTTCAAGATCCAGCTGATTCACTTGATAGATTTTAGCAAAGCTGTTGATATAGTGCCTGTTCTGATGAGTTAATATTTTTTGATCAGGAATATTATATTTTCGTAAAATTTGAGCAAGATATTCAAAGTCCACCACATGGTCCCGAGACTGATGATCGGCTGAAGTTTGTGAATGTAAAGTTTCAGCCAGGTCTGGATTTTCCGGGATTATCGTCGTAAATACCTCGTCAAAGGAACGGGTTTTAGTCTGCACATTTTCAGGCAATCGCTGTTCATCCATCATGGTGTCTTTTAAACGTTTATACTGAGCATCTCCCACGTGATGCTTCAATAAAATGGAAAGCATCGGATCCTGAAAAAACGCCTTAACGGAAAAAGGAGGAATGAGAACATAAAAATATGTTCTGGCATTCTCATCATCCTGTACGTATGTTCTTAACAGACCGATTGCTTCCAGTTTTTTTCGGTCTTCATAAAATTGATCAAGATTCAGATTCATAATATTCATCAATGCATGATGGGTTGATGACTCTCGGATCCTGGACTGCACGTGATACTCATTAATAAATGTCTGGTAGATAGTAACTGCTGTCACGCCAATCAAAGGCTGATAAAGATGAGTCAAAGCCTGTACATAGTCCTGTCTCAATGAATCTTCCAGATATATTCGATACCTGTCCTTCGGCAAAAGCTCCATAATTCTTTCATTCATGTCGGCCTGTCCCCCTCTATGACAGCAACCAGCGTTCAATTTACCTCTTTTTATGCATAAAATGAAAGCACCCCTAAAAATTAGGGGATACTTGCTGTTAATTGTCTGTATCGGTTTTATTGATCAGTTCTTTTAATTCTTTCAAAAATACATTTATATCCTTAAACTGCCGATAGACGGATGCAAAACGAACATATGCTACCTCATCTACATCAGCAAGCCTGTCCATCACCATTTCACCAATTTCGTTGCTTTGAATTTCCGAAACCCCACGGTTCCTCAGTTCTTTTTCCACACTAATCGCAATATCCTCAATTTGATCTAAGGAAACCGGTCTTTTTTCACAGGCTTTAATGAGCCCTCTCATTAATTTTTCCCTGCTGAATTCTTCTCTTGTTCCTTCTTTTTTCACTACGATCAAAGGTACTTCTTCAATACGCTCAAAGGTCGTAAAGCGAAACTGGCATTTTTCGCACTCGCGTCTTCTTCTGATGGCACGGCCTTCTTCTATTGGCCTTGAATCTAAAACTTTCGTGCTTTTATACTGACAGTTGGGGCACCTCATTTTAAATCATCTCCATGTTGATCTCCACCTGTAAACAGGTGGCTATAGCCTGTTATTCAGCATTTTTTATGTATGGTAACTTTTTCTTTAATTGATCATAAAGATTATGGACAACCTGATAGCGGTATCCGAAATCAAAAGGAAAGCTGGACTCTACGGTTACTGTAAAATCAACCGCTGTATGAAATGGTCTTACCATAATTACAGATGCGACAAGAAACACTTTTCTCTTTCCTTTATAATTAACGCTGATTTCTCCGTGCTCTTTTGATTGAGCAACGATTTCAAAATCCTGTTCATTAAATAGTTCAATCATGGTTTGGTAAGCAGTATCCCGATTTACTTTAAAATAACAGGTTTTTAGCATAGGATCCTGAGGTGTGTCTGATGTTTCCGCATGACTCCCAAACCATTTTTTCCATGTCGTTTTCAGTCCCATCGATTCCACCTCATGTCATATTATATCAAAATTCCGAATTAAACATCTACCTATTTGATAAGAAAACTCGACCATTGACGTGTTCAGGCGAAAAAATTTAATAGTACGAATCTGGTTTTCGTCGGGACTGTGAAAAAAGAAGCTGGGACATGAAAAAAGCCGCACCACATTCATGTGATACGGCTTTTGTTTTCATTTTCATTATGAAACCTGAAATTCTTTTACCTTTACTGGCCCTTTTCCTCTTGGCACTTCTACCTTTTCTACCGTTTCAGCTTCCAGAGCCTCAACGATATAGTCCGCTGCAACATTAGGATCAATACGATCACCGCAAGTATACACATCAATGCTGGCATACCCGTGTTCCGGGAAACTGTGAATGGTTAAATGAGACTCAGAAATAATAACCACTCCGCTTACACCCTGGGGTGCGAATTTATGAAAAGCTACTTCCCGAACCTCTGCACCAGCTTTTAGTGCAGCATTCACGAAGATTTGTTCAATAAAGGCCATATCATTTAACTTATCTGCATTGCAATCCCATAATTCAGCGATTACATGTCTTCCCACTGTGTCCATTGCAATGTCCCCCTCTACTATTAATTTACTTCTTACTGATTCGATATGAACTACCACGGGGGAAAGTTAGTCCAAAGAGGTCCTAACCCTTTAAGTAGCCATATTTTGTTTTCAGAAGTTCAAAAAAAGTATATATCGATTGTATCAAATTTGCAAGATAAAAATTTTCCCATAGTTATTTTTACTTTATGTCATTGCAACGGACTCTATTCGCGATTATGACATCTGAGCTTCTTTTTGCACCATCCGCTCGCCTACGTGTTTAGTTAAGTCCACAACTCGGCAGGAATAGCCCCACTCATTGTCGTACCATGCCAGGACTTTAACTTTTCGGTCATCCATCACCATTGTTGACAATCCATCAACAATGGATGAATAATCAGATGTTGTATAATCAACGGATACTAACGGTTCATCGCTGTATGATAAGATTCCTTTCAGTTCATTTTCTGCCGCCTGTTTAAATGCTTCGTTAACTGCTTCGGCTGTTACATCCGTTTTAAGGTCCACTACCAGATCCACCAGTGAAACATTTGGTGTTGGAACCCGTAATGCCATTCCATGCAACTTGCCATTTAAGTGAGGCAGAACAAGGCCAAGGGCTTTTGCAGCTCCTGTAGATGTTGGAATAATAGACTGAGTACAGCCGCGTGCCCGGCGTAAGTCCTTATGAGGGTTATCCAGGTTTTTCTGGTCATTCGTAAAGGCGTGAACGGTTGTCATTAAACCATTTTCGATACCAAATTGTTCATCCAGCACTTTAACAACCGGTGCCAGGCAGTTTGTGGTGCAGGAAGCGTTGGAAACTACATCGTGTTCATCCGGATTGTATACGCCTTCATTCACTCCCATGACAATGGTGGCATCCACTTCTTTTCCTGGTGCTGTAATGATGACTTTTTTTGCACCGGCTTCAATGTGGGCAGATGCTGATTCTTTTGTTCGGAATTTTCCAGTTGCTTCAATCACAATATCTATATTTAGTTCATTCCATGGCAGTTGTTTTGGGTCCCGGTTTGACACGAGCTTAACAAAATGACCATCTATTTCTAAACCATCTTCAGTTGCTTTCACTTCACCCGGGAACGTACCGTGTACGCTGTCGTATTTCACAAGATGTGCTAATGTTTCTGCCGGGTAGCTTGCGTTAACTGCAACAATGTCCAGCTGATCATCTGTGATGGCTTTACGAAAAACCATACGCCCAATTCTTCCGAAACCATTGATGGCAATTCGTGTCTTACTCATGAGAAACTCCTCCTATATATTTATGTTACACTTTTTTTGTATAATTCAAAATTAGTATAACACATATCAAAAAAATTTGGGATAAAAAAATGGCAATAATAAAAAAAGATAACGCATTTAATGAAAACGCCCTAAAAATGTAGGGGATTGATCATTTTTTGTGAAGGCCGACAGATCCATATGAGGTCAATCCCCCCACGAAGATGGATAAATCCACGTAAAAAACTTCCGCGAAGAATGGTGCCTCTAATTTCCCTTCTTTCTGTCACTAGATCGTTATCCCCTGGTCAATGTCATAAATTTCTTAAACAATAAAAAAAGCCAAGAATATGTCACTTTTTAAAGGGGTTCTAGCCAAACGTTAATCAGCTGTGTATTTCCCGGCCCGCTATCCCATAGAACCTCTGACATACCTTGACTTCCTTTTAGTATGATTCAATGTGAACTTCAGTTATCTCCTGTCTCCTTAAAGCACATGCCATTCTTCTAAGATCTGTTTTAATTGTTTATAACTTTCCTCAATGGATCCATTATTATCAATAACAGCATCTGCCATTTTAGCTTTTTCTGTTATGGGAATCTGAGCATTCATGCGCTGAAGTGCTTCATCTTCTGTTAGGTTATCTCTATTCATCAATCGCTCTAATTGTACCTCAGGGTCAACGTAAACGACCACGGTCTTTTCAACAAAATGGGTCAGTTTGCTTTCAAAAAGAAGGGGGATGTCGAGTACTACAGCCTTTTTTTGTTCCGCGACATAGGTATCGCGGCGCTCCAGCATTTTTTTTCGAACTTGAGGATGAACAATGGCATTGAGCATTTGCCGTTTATTCTCATCCTGAAAAACAATAGCTCCTAATTTTTTGCGGTTCAGTGATCCATCATCATGAAGGACTTCTTTGCCAAATGTCTCTACAATCTCCTGGTATGCTGTCTCTCCAGGCTCAACCACCTCTCGGGAAATCTGATCCGCATCCACCACCGGAATATCCAGGTCCTGAAACATCCTGGCAACTGTACTTTTTCCGCTTGCAATACTTCCAGTCAATCCGATCACCAGCGTCATAATATTTCACCCCTTCTGTTTATCCTCTTTTGGCTGGCAGTTGGGACAAATATGAGTCCCCCTCCCTCCAACCTTCAGCTTTTCAATCTGAACCCCGCATGTTTTGCAGGGCTTTCCCTCCTGACTGTAGACGAAAAGTTTTAGCTGAAACAGCCCGATATCACCGTGGGTGTTATAGTATGACCGAATCGTCGTTCCTCCTGCTTTGATCGCTTCACTGAGTGTTTCCCTCGTTTGTTTAGTAATGGTTTCGCATTGTTCAAGACTTAGCTTCTTTGCTGGTGTGAGGGGATGGATTTGGCTCCTGAACAATACTTCGTCGACATAAATATTTCCTAAACCAGCTACCACTGACTGATCCAGGAGTACATTCTTAATCACCCTTGTGGTTTTTTGAAGTGTGTCAAATAAATAACCTGCATTGAAGCCCTGTTCAAAGGGCTCCGGACCCAGTTTTTTCAAGGGAGCACGGTCAAATTCGGTCCCCTGTTCATAAAGATGCATGGTTCCAAATTTCCGCACATCTTTATAGCGCAATTCAGAACCATCTGTAAAATGGAAAATAACATGCGTATGGGGATCGATCGGGTCCCCCTGCTCATATAATCCATACTTACCTTCCATCCTGAGATGAGAAATCAGAACATCATCGCTCAAATAAAATAATAAAAACTTTCCCCTTCGTCTAATATCATGAATGGTCTGGGATTTTATCAGATTTTTAAACTGTTCTGGATCTTCCGGAAATTTAATGATTCTGCCCCATCTCAGATCCACATGACTGATTGTCTTGTGAAGAACGAGCTGCTTTAGCGTTTCTTTTACGGTTTCTACTTCTGGTAGTTCTGGCACGATGTTTCTCTCCCTTATTTCGCGTCATACCAGGTCGGGCCGTAATCAGTATCGACCTTAAGAGGGACGTTCAGTTCTACCGCATTTTCCATTTCTTCCCGAACGATTTTTTCTAACGTGTCTACTTCTGATTCAGGTGCTTCTAAGATCAGTTCGTCATGAACCTGCAGCAGCATTTTGGCCTTCAGCTTCTCTTTTTCAATTCGTTTACTGAGGTGAATCATGGCAATCTTAATAATATCGGCCGCGCTTCCCTGAATTGGTGTATTCATTGCAGTTCGTTCGGCAAAACTGCGTCGGTTGAAATTTCTGCTTGTGATATCAGGCAGGTATCGCCTGCGGTTCATGATCGTTGTGACATAGCCTTTCTGTTTAGCTTCTAATACGATTTCATCCATATAATGTTTAACTCCCGGATAACTTTCAAAATAGCGGTCAATAAACTTTTTCGCTTCCTTTCGGGTAATGCCAAGATTCTGGCTTAAGCCATAATCACTGATGCCGTAAACAATCCCGAAATTCACCGCTTTTGCCTGTCTTCTCATCCCAGCGTCCACTTCATCCTGATCCACATGGAAAATATCCATGGCTGTTTTTGTATGAATATCCATGTCTCCCCTGAAAGCCTCAATTAGTTTTTCATCTCCGGCGACATGTGCCAGGACCCTGAGCTCAATCTGGGAATAATCAGCAGCAAAGATTACCCAGCCTTCCTGAGAAGGAATAAAAGCCTGTCTGATTTTTCTGCCCTCTTCAAGACGAATCGGGATATTCTGAAGATTCGGGTCTGTCGAACTTAACCGACCTGTCTGAGTCAGGGCCTGATTAAATCGGGTGTGGATTTTATGCTCTTTTTTATCCACCACTTTTAACAGCCCTTCAATATAGGTAGAATGAAGCTTTCCTAACTGACGATACATTAAAATTTTCGGAATAATTTCATGATGTGACTTGAGCTGCTCAAGCACTTCTGCGGAGGTGGAATAGCCCGTCTTTGTTTTTTTGACAACAGGAAGATTTAATTTCTCAAACAAAATATGGCTCAATTGTTTTGGTGAGTTCAGGTTAAAGGATGTCCCCGCCAGTTCATGAATTTCCTTTTCAATCTGATCCAGGCGCTCTTTTAAATCCTCACCCATTTTTTCAAGACGTTCTATATCCACTGTTACACCTTCATGCTCCATGTCGCCCAAAATTTTTGCCAGCGGTAGCTCCAATTCGTTAAAGAGTTCGAATTGTTCATTTTCCTTAAGCTGAGCAATGACACGATCTTTTATTCTAAGGAGCATGGCTGCTTTTCGGACCACATGCTCTGACAAAATATCTAATTCTGGAACTTTCTGTTTCGCTCCCTTTCCATAGACTTCTTCATCATAAGAAATATCCTTTTCATTCAGTCGATGGCTGATGGATGGAATATCATGATGATTTTCTGCCGGATTAACTAAATAGGATGCCAGCAACAGATCGAAGGTAATTCCCCTGAGGTTAATCCCTTTATTTTTCAAAGCAACGGCAATCTTTTTCGCGTCAAACAGATATTTTTCCTGTCTGTCATCCTCAGCCCATTTCTTAAATACTTCCGACTGCAGAGCAACTTCCGGCTTAAAGAAGTACTTTCCTTTCTCATTGACAACCCCAAAACCTAGAATTTCTCCATAATGATAATTTTCATCCAGCATCTCCAGAACGAACGCATCCTTGCCGGTAAACAGATCCTCCGTAATCTCGTCCGGAATGTCATATTTCATTTCTGACAGTTTTTCAGCAGGATCCGCTGGTTCCTCGTTTTGAATTCGACTCAGTAAAGACTGGAATCCCAGGTCTTTGAACAGTTCCAGCACTTTTCGGTTCTGGAATCCTTTATATGTAAGATCGTCGAGGCCGATTTCAACCGGACTGTTTCTATTAATGGTGACCAACTCTTTGCTCATAAATGCTTCATCTTGATGGTCAGTCAGCTTTTCCTTGAGCTTTTTTCCGCTCACTTCATCGAGGTGCTCAAATAGATTTTCCACTGTGCCAAACTGCTTTAACAATTTTACTGCTGTTTTTTCACCGACACCAGGCACACCAGGAATATTATCCGAACTGTCCCCCATCAGGGCTTTCATATCTATGACCTGATCATGGCGAATGCCCAGTTTTTCTTCCAGATATTCAGGTGTGTAGGTTTCCACATTGGAAATTCCTTTTTTCGTTACAGCCACTTCTACCTGATCATCGACAAGCTGGAGCAAATCCCGGTCTCCAGAAATCACTTTTACTTTAAAATGATTTTTTTTCGCTCGTTCGGCGATCGTTCCAATAATATCATCCGCTTCATACTGGTCCAATTCATAATGGGAAATCCCAAAGGAATCGAGAAGTTCTTTCGCAAGCGGGAACTGTTCAGACAGTTCTGGCGGTGTTTTTTGTCTCCCGCCCTTATATTCTTTATAGGTTTCGTGACGGAAAGTGGTCTTGCCTGCATCAAAGGCCACTAAAATGTGGGAAGGCTTTTCTTCTTCGAGCATTTTCAGCAAGATGGTCGTGAAACCGTAAACAGCATTGGTATAAACCCCTTTATCATTATTTAACAGGGGCAGGGCAAAAAAAGCCCTGTACAATAAACTGTTTCCATCCATTAAAATTAATTTTTTGGACATGTACGGCACTCCTTTATTACCATGTTCATTTTTATCTTAAAACGAATCAGGCGTTTTTCCCCTCTATTTTATCACGTTCTCACTTAGAAGGAAAAAACGCCTGGTCAGTTATTCAAAATATCCTAACAATACTCTAGCATAAGGTGAATCGTAAGGGAGAATAATGGTTGTTTCACCATCAATAACTTTCTTATAGGATTCAAGTGTGCGGTAAAGACGATAGAATTCTGGATCTTTCTGAAATGCTTCGTTATAAATTTGGGCAGCCATTTGTTCTCCTTCAGCACGGATCTCTGATGCTTCCCGTTCTGCTTTAGAAAGCATTTCTTTTACCTGTCGGTCGGTTTCAGCAATTATGCGCTGTTTTTCTGCATTACCTCTGGACAGATATTCCTGTGCGGTGGATTCCCGTTCTGAAATCATGCGCTGATAAACAGAAGATTCATTATCATCGGGCAGATCGGTACGTTTAATTCGAACATCCTGGACCTGAATTCCGTACTCATTTTGTTCCAGACTTCGATTTACAGCTTCTTTTACCCTCGTATTGAGATTTCCCCGTGAGGACTCCTCATCATTAATAATCTCTGAATAATTCATCTGACCAAGTTCCGAACGGACAACCGAGAAGATAAACTCGCCCATTCTAGCTTCTGCATTGGCGACCGTTCGGGCATTGTTAATCAGTTTTTCAGGATTCGTAATACGCCATACGGCATAGTTGTCAATAATAATACGTTTTTTATCCAGCGTGTTAATCTCTTGCTCATCCATATCAAAAATCAACTGTTTGTTCGGCATGACGCTGAGAGACTGGATAAATGGAATTTTAAACTTCAGGCCTGGCTGACTTTCAATTCTCACAACTTCCCCAAATTGCCGGATTACTTTATATTCGCCTTCTTTTACCACAAACACACTGTTAATAAACATAACTGCTGAAGCGATGATCAGAAATAATAAAATTCCACTTTTAATCGATCCCTTGTATTTTGGTGATTTCTTTTGCTCCATGTCGATGATGTTTTCATCTGTCATGACTGACCCCCTCCTTCTTCTAGAGGTCTTACCGTTTTAGATTGATCCGTTCCAAGGGGCAAGTACTTAATGGTACTTCCATTTTCATCCATAAGATAGATTTTAGCTTCTGGAAGCACTTCCTCGAGGGTTTCGATCACCAGACGATCTCTTGTTATATCAGGGGAGTTGACATATTCAGCATACAAAGCATTAAACTTTGCCACATCACCCCGAGCCTTTTCAACTCTGGCAATCTTGTCTCCTTCAGCCCTGGAAATGATGGCGTCCCTTTCACCAAGGGCTTCCTCCAATTGCTGATTTTCGTATTTCCTGGCTTCATTAATCTTAGTATTCATCGTTTCACGGGCATCTGTTACTTTTGTAAACGCCCTTCTCACTTCTTCATTCGGCAGATCAACTTCCTGGAGTTTCACATCAACAACGGAAATGCCAATATCATAATCCTTGATTAATTTGGTCAGTTGAGTCTGAACATCGTTTTCGATGACAGCCTTACCGGAAGTTAAAGCTTCATCAATGGTGGATGTCCCAATGATTCCCCGGAGGGATGCTGAAGTCGCGTTGTACAAAGTGTGTTCAGGGTCAGCGGAGTGATACAAAAATTTGATGGGCTCCGTAATTTTCCACTGTACAACCAGATCAGCCATTACAATATTTTCATCACCGGTAATCATTTTTATGACATCATTGCTCCCATTGTCTTCTGGGTTATATCCAAAGTCCAGGCTAAATGTCTCCTGAGAAAGTTTTTTTACTTCCTGAATCGGCCAGGGCATTTTGAAATGCAAACCCGGTTCAATGACGGTCGCTTCCGCTTTGCCGAATGTCAGGACAACGGCCTGTTCTGACTCATCAACTGTATACCAGCTTGTCATAAACACAAAGCCTAAAACTACAATGGCAATAATCGTACTAGTCCAAATATAGATCTGCTTTTTACTCACCTTTTTACCCCCTTTATAAGTACAATACAGTAATCATACGAAAATGCCCAATAAACCGTTTCATAAAATTGAAGGAAATAATAATAAATGTGGGAGTAACACGCTTAGCCCGAAACACTGCTGGAGGATCAACGGGGAGACTTTGCCGCAGGGGATCGAAGCAGTTTGAGGTACCAGGCACGCGGACAATAAAGAAAAACACACGCGTCCGTTTATCTTTAGCGCCTGCACACAATTATGGTCCACTTTAGCAATACTGTTGACTGATGCACAACTTGTTAACTGCAATAATAGATAAAGATCGGTATTTTTAGAATAAAGAAGACGGAGGCGATTTCTCGCCTCCGCCGTCACAAAAACCTTGGATGAAAGGGTTTGAATTCATCATAACAGGGAAAGGTCAACGTTTGGTTAAGAGTATGTTAATATTTAGTAAAGTTTTTCTTTAAATAGATATAGAAGACAGTTCCTTTATTGATTTCACTGTTAACCTCTATTCTGCCATGATGGGCTTCTACTATATGTTTTACGATCGCAAGCCCTAAACCGGTTCCCCCTGAATTTCTGCTCCTGGCTTTATCCACCCGGTAAAATCGTTCAAAGATCCGCGGTAAATCTTCTTCCGGTATGCCAATTCCCGTATCCTTTACCATCAATACAAGTTCTTCCTGGTTTTCTTCTGCATCAACGGTCACAGTTCCTTTTTCAGGAGTATAAGAAATAGCGTTGGTCAATAAGTTGAGAAGAACCTGTTTGATTCGGGATGAATCACCATCGAAATAAAGGTCCTTATCAATTTGATTGTGTATTTCAATTTGTTTTTCATTAGCCAGATAATCAACCAGGGAAAGAACATCCTTCACAATATTCCTTACAGATATGGTTTCAATATGAAGGTCAAATTCATCATGTTCCAGCTTTGAAAGCTCCAGTAAATCCTTGATTAATTGCTGCATTCGTCGGCTTTCTTTGTAAATAATCGTTAAAAACTCATCAAGCAGCTTTGGATCATCTTTAGCCCCTTCGAGCAGCGTTTCAGCAAATCCTTTTATCGAAGTTATCGGTGTTTTTAACTCATGGGAAACATTCGCAACAAAGTCTTTCCTGATTTCTTCCAATCGTTTCATTTCTGTAATATCATGAAAAACGAGCACGGTACCTTTCCAGACATTCCGCTCATTAAAAATTGGCGCTCCAAATATTGCAAAAAAACGCCGTTCAATTCCTTTTGAAACTACAATCGTTTTTTGAACATGGTTTTCTGTCATAAATACATCTTTGACCACATCATGAATTTCTTCATAAGAGAGCGCTTCATAATATAAATATCCTATATAATCCGATGTTTTCCCAGAAAAAGAATCTAAAAATGCCTTATTGACAAGATTAATGTACCCTTTCTCATCAATGAGCATCAAGCCGCTCCCCATGCTGTCCACTACAGCCTGAAGGCGGTTATTTTGAATCTTTGATTGAAGAGTCATTTCCTGAAGATTTCTGGCAAGCAGATTAATCGCATGACTCAGCTCCCCGGCATCTCCATAATGCCCTTCATAAATTCTAGCGTTATAGTTCCCGTCAGCCAGCTCTCTGGCTGTATGAGCAGCAGCTCGAACCGGTTTAACATATTTATCTAATATATTGACTCCCAGGAATAACATTATCAAAGCAGTCACTGCCATCACACTAAAGATTAATACCCAGATTGTATTCATCACTTGCGAACTGTTTTCTGCTGAGACAATCAGCAGAAGGATTCCGCTGAATCCTGTAGTTTGAACGCGCATAGCAGATAAATAAAAATCATTTATTAGTAAAAATCCCTCTTCTTCTTGCCATTCGAGGTGATCTTCAGAGATTGCACGCTCGATCTCATCCATTTCTTCATCGGAAACATGTAAAATCTGAGGGACAGTATCCAGTATGATTTCCGTATTTTCACTATATAGCCTGACTCCTAATTCCAGTTCTGTACTGATTGTTTCCACTGTTTCTTCAAATGGAGGGGCTTCCTGATCGAGCACTTCAATGACATAAGCCCCTTCTTTTTCTAACCGATCCTTTATGCTTCCTGTCACATATTGTTTCGACAACTGGCCTATGATTAATCCAATAATCCCCATCACTAAAATAATGATAATAAAATACATGACAAAGGGACGAATGGTCGATTTATCCATGTTTCTTAGGTTCCTCCAATTTATAACCTAATCCCCGGATGGTTTTAATATAGACAGGTTTTCTGGTATCTGGTTCTATTTTTTCCCGAAGGTGACTGATGTGAACATCCACAATTCGGGTATCACCCACAAAATCATAATTCCAGACAGCACTAAGTAATTGATCCCTTGAAAGCACTTTTCCTTTATGACGAGCTAAATATAATAGAAGTTCAAATTCTTTTGGTGTAAACTCCAGTTCATCTCCCTGCATATAGGCCTCGTACTGTTCAGGGTAAATATCCAGTTCACCAATTTTGATGTGAATGTCTTCTTTATTGTCGTCTGAAGATGGTTTCGACGTTCTCCGAAGAATGGCCTTAATTCTGGCCACAACTTCACGGGGACTGAAAGGCTTGGTCAAATAATCATCCGCTCCAAGCTCTAAACCCAGTACCTTGTCAAATTCATCATCTTTAGCAGTCAGCATTAAAATTCCAGTATCGATCTGCTTTTGTTGCATTTGTCTGCAAACTTCTATTCCATCCATTTTAGGCAGCATTAAATCTAATACCACAAGATCATAATGGTTCTCTTCAAGGAGATTCAGAGCAAGTTCGCCATCATACGCGGCATCTGCTTCATAGCCTGCCTGTTCAATATGATATTTTAGCAGTGTTACAATAGACTCCTCGTCATCAACAATCAGAATACGTGTTTTCAACGCAAACACCTCTCTATATTAGTACTTTCATCATACAATGAACGATTAGGAATAAAAAGAGAATTGAATGAAATTTTACACTTCCTTTACATTTGGCCTGCCGTGCAAAAAAAAGAAAAATTATATGTGCGGAATGGGAAGGGGATCTGTCCAAGTGAAGGGAAAATTTGCTGAATGCAGCGACCAGTTGAAATTTAGTTTCGGTCTTCAAGGAATCGACGAAATACAGATTTACAAATAAGCGCCCCTAAATATGTCCGTAAAAAAAGGGATTCGGGCACCTTTCCCGAATCCCTTTTGACATTATTTTAATACTTCCATCACTTTTTTTACTGATTCTGCAGATTTATCCAGTGCTGCTTTTTCTTCTTCTGTCAAATCCAGCTCAATGATTTCTTCAATTCCGTTTCCGCCTAATATTGTAGGCACACCCAGGTATAGATCACGGTATCCATACTCGCCTTCAAGATAAGCAATTGATGGCAAAACACGACGCTGGTCTTTCAAGATGGCTTCTGCCATTTCAGTTAAAGAGGCTGCTGGTGCGTAATAAGCACTTCCGTTACCAAGCAGGTTAACGATTTCTCCGCCACCTTTTCTTGTACGCTCAACAATGGCATCCAGACGGTCTTTTGGAATTAATTTTTCCAGCGGGACACCGCCTGCAAATGAATAGCGGATCAGCGGTACCATATCATCTCCATGACCGCCAAGAACGAAACCAGTAATGTCTTTAACAGACAGGTTTAATTCTTGAGCGACAAAAGTACGGAAACGTGCAGTATCCAGAATGCCGGACTGACCGATCACACGGTTTTTCGGAAATCCAGACTCTTTGAATACAGTGTATGTCATCGCATCAACCGGATTTGTCAGCACAATGATGAAACAGTCTGGAGAGTAGTTCACAATTTCTTTAGTGACACTTTTCATGATTTTGGCATTGGTATTGACAAGATCGTCACGGCTCATGCCTGGCTTGCGGGCTATGCCCGCAGTGATGATGACGAGATCAGAATCTTTTGTATCTTCATAATTGGATGTGCCGGTAATGCTGGCATCAAACCCCTGTACAGGACTGGCTTCAAGCATATCAAGCGCTTTTCCTTTAGTCGGATTTTCCATATCCGGAATATCTACTAAAACTACATCGCCAAGCTCTTTTTGAGCAATCATTAATGCAGTTGTAGCTCCAGTAAAGCCAGCACCAATGACAGAGATTTTTTTTCTTCTAATAGCCAATTGAAAGACCCCTCCTAATTGAATGGCTTAGTCCATATTCTTAATCAAAGCATCGCCAAACTCAGAAGTCTTCACCTCAGTAGCGTTATCCATTAAGCGTGCGAAGTCATAGGTAACCACTTTGCTTGCAATGGTTTTTTCCATGGCCTTGATAATCAGGTCAGCCGCTTCTCTCCAGCCAAGGTGCTCAAGCATTAACACGCCGGACAGAATGACAGATGATGGGTTAACTTTGTCGAGACCAGCGTATTTAGGCGCAGTTCCGTGGGTAGCCTCAAAAATAGCATGTCCTGTTTCAAAATTAATATTTGCACCAGGAGCAATTCCGATTCCGCCAACCTGAGCAGCAAGGGCATCAGAAATATAGTCTCCGTTTAGGTTCATAGTCGCCACAACGTCAAATTCTTTTGGACGGGTCAGGATTTGCTGTAAGAAGATATCAGCAATGGCGTCTTTAACAATAATTTTGCCTTCTTTTTCAGCTGCTTCCTGAGCTTTGTTTGCAGCGTCACGGCCTTCTTTCTCTGCAATGCGGTCATACTCAGCCCATGTGAATACCTTATCACCGAATTCTTCTTCTGCCACTTCATAACCCCAGTTTTTGAAGGCACCTTCTGTAAACTTCATGATATTTCCTTTGTGAACGAGGGTTACACTTTTACGGCCTTCATTTAATGCATACTGAATAGCGGCTCTTACAAGACGCTTTGTACCTTCTTCTGATACAGGCTTAATACCGATTCCGGAAGTTTCAGGGAAGCGAATTTTATGTACTCCCATTTCATTTTGAAGGAATTCGATTACTTTCTTCACTTCATCGGAACCTTTTTGCCACTCAATACCCGCATAGATATCCTCTGTGTTTTCACGGAAGATGACCATATCTGTGTCTTCTGGGCGTCTTACCGGAGAAGGTACACCCTGGAAGTAGCGTACTGGTCGCAGGCAAGTGAATAGATCAAGCTCCTGACGAAGGGCAACATTTAATGAACGGATTCCGCCGCCTACTGGTGTAGTCAAAGGCCCTTTAATTGCAATTTTGTATTCACGAATGGTTTCCAGTGTTTCATCAGGAAGCCATTCACCAGTTTTATTATAGGCTTTTTCACCTGCATAAACTTCTTTCCACACAATTTTCTTTTGACCGTTATATGCTTTTTCAACAGCTGCTTCCAGAACACGGGATGCAGCAGCCCAGATATCCGGTCCAGTTCCATCACCCTCAATAAAAGGAATAATTGGATGATCAGGAACATTCATTTTCCCATTTTCAACAACGATTTTTTCACCTTGTGACATGTTTAAACCCTCCTATAAGCAATCATTCTGTTTTTATGATGTTCTTTATAAAACTATTCAATTAAACATCCATAGCAAAGTGTAATCCAACAGCTCGAAAAAATGCAAGTGCAGGCGGCGAAATCTCGTCAATTTCTCACCGCTTTACACAAGATTGAAGCCGGATATCCCCGGCTTCAGAAACAGCTTATTTAACGTTCTTCAATAGGTACGTAAGTCTGAGCTTTAGGCCCAACATATTCTGCACGCGGGCGAATGAGACGGTTGTTTTCATACTGTTCTAAAATGTGTGCCAGCCATCCAGATACACGGCTTACGGCAAAAATTGGAGTGAACAGGTCATGGTCAATGCCCAGGCTGTGGTATACGGATGCAGAGTAGAAATCTACATTTGCCGGCAGCCCTTTTTCTTCTTTCATAAATTCTTCAATTTTAACAGACATTTCATACCATTTCGGTTCGCCAACCAGTTTAGTCAGCTGTTCAGACATTTTCTTCAGATGTTTGGCACGAGGGTCTCCTTTACGATAAACACGGTGACCCATACCCATGATTTTCTCTTTCTTAGCTAATTTATCTTTAATGTAATCAATGGCACGGTCTACCTCACCGATTTCAGTAAGCATCTTCATTACGCGCTCATTGGCTCCCCCGTGAAGCGGTCCTTTCAGCGCACCAATGGCAGCGGTAATTCCGGAATAAATATCGGAAAGGGTTGCCACACACACACGGGAAGTAAATGTTGAAGCATTCAGTTCATGGTCAGCATGAAGAACAAGTGCTTTGTTAAATGCTTCTATTTCAATATCTTCAGGTTCTTTGCCCTTCAGCATGTACAAAAAGTTTTCGGCAAAGCCAAGGTCTTTACGGGGAGCAACAGGTTCTTCGCCATTGCGGATACGGGCAAAAGCGGTAACAATGGTAGGCATTTTGGCCTGAAGACGAATCGCCTTTCGTCTGTTTGCTTCATCATTCATATCATCCGCTTCTTCGTCATATAAGCCAAGCATTGACACAGCGGTACGTAAAGCTGCCATAGGATGAACTTTTTTTACGTCATAAGATTTAAGATGATCAATAATTTCCTGAGGAATGTCCATATTTTCAGCTAAACCTTTTTTCAGTTCCTCTAATTCATCCTTATTAGGCAGTCTTTTATTCCATAATAGAAAAATCACTTCTTCAAAACTGGAGTTTTCAGCTAAATCATCAATGGAATAACCGACATAAGTCAGCTGATCATCAATGATTGAACTAATAGATGATTCAGTTGCAACTACTCCTTCAAGTCCTCTGGTAACTGCCATAAAACTCTCTCCTTTTCCAAAAAAATTTTCCGATAGCAACAAATAATATTAAAACGCTTTAAATAAATAAAACGCTTCTGCATAATATGTCCCACAGACAATTATAAACAAATTTTAATGGAATGTGAAATTTTTTATTTTTTTCATTTCGATTCATAAACATGCAAAAATACAGGAAAAAATGCATGTTCTGGTATAACTTGTACATGACAGGAAATAAATTTTAACATTAACTGTTGAAACCTTTTTTCGCTATCAGACGTTAATAAGGCATAGAAGGATGTCTTTTTACATGAAAAAGTATGTTAAAATATTTTTTAAATAAGGAAAGGAGGTCTGGAATTGCCAGCGATATATCTCCAGCGCATGCTTCGGTTTGCAATCGTAGTCGGAGTTGTACTGATCGCTTTTTTAACTGTTTTTACACTGGCTAGATATACATACCCGTTTTTGATCGCAATCGTTATTGCTTTTTTGATTAATCCTGTTGTCAATTTATTTGAACATAAATTGAAAATTCCGAGAGCTTTCTCCGTATTTCTTGTAATCCTTTTGATTCTTGCTCTGGTGAGCGGAATCATTACGATATTAATTGTTGAGATTGCTAATGGAATGACTTATTTATCCACTGTTGTTCCGAAATATTTTGAAGACCTTGTGAAATATTTCCAGAATTTAGTAGCCGCACAGGTAATTCCGCTGTATGAACGTTTAAGTGCTATGCTGGATACGTTAGATCCAGCTCAAAAAGAGCAAATTATGAATCAAATTAAGGATGTAGGTTCAAGCATTGCTGATTCCGGAAAACAGCTTCTAACCGGTATTTTAACCTGGATCCCGGAACAGCTCCGTGCTCTTCCAAACCTGGCTACAGTCCTGATCTTTTCATTGCTGGGGACATTTTTCATCAGCAAAGACTGGTATAAACTTGGAGAGCGCATTCAAATTTTGCTGCCTGACCGCTTATTAACATCTGGCAGCAATGTTTTTAAAGGACTGCAAAAAGCCCTGTTTGGTTTTATTAAGGCTCAGCTGACCTTAATTTCCATTACTGCTGTGATTGTATTAATCGGCTTATTAATCCTTCGTGTTGATTATGCGATTACGATTGCACTCATCACAGGGGTAGTCGATCTTTTGCCGTATCTTGGAACTGGCATTATTTTTGTTCCCTGGATTCTATATGTATTTTTTACAAAAAACTTTTTCTTAACCATTGGACTTTCTGTTTTATATATTATCGTAATTGTTCAGAGGCAATTGATGGAGCCGAAAGTTCTGTCAACCAATATCGGACTTGACCCGCTGGCTACTCTTGTTGCATTATTTGTCGGGTTTCAACTGTTCGGCTTTTTAGGGTTGATCATTGGTCCGGTAGCTCTTGTGATCATAAACACCCTTCATCAGACAGGCGTGCTGAGGGAAGTATGGGACTTTATTATAGGACCCAAAAAAGTATAGAAAAAGCGTTTCAAGATGCAAAGATTTAAAAAAAATCCTTCCTGGTCGGATGCTGTCCGATTCAAGAAGGATTTTTCTGTGTCTCTTATATTTATTTACCCTGTTTTGAAGCATCTTCTATACAGAGGAACTGTTTCATCGTCTGAATATAGTGATGGAACCCCGATTGATCATGGACTTTATGCCGCTTTTAATCCAACTCTTAAAAGGAGTTCGGGTAACAGGGAACAGAAGCAAAAATCCGATAGTATCGGTTACAAAACCTGGTGTCATCAAAAGAACAGCCCCAATTAAAATGCATATGCCATCAAAAATTTCCTCCGCAGGAATCCTTCCATAATATAGCTGTTCACGTCCGCGGTATAGTGTTTCTAATCCCTGATTTTTGGCAAACCAGGCACCTACAACACCGGTGAAAAGAATGCCAAAGACCACAAAGCCTGCCCCAAACAAATCCCCGAACCATAAGAAAACGCCTATTTCTATAGCAGACATGACAACAATTAATAAAAACAATATGCGAAACATGGGATACACCTCTTCTTATCCAGGAAAAACCTTACACCGTTTTATTCAGGCAGACAACTGTTACACCATTGGGATGAAAGAACACCTGGAATATAGTTTTCAAACGAAAAAATATGTTTAATTATATTTTAGCATCTGTAAAAAAAAGAGGGAAATCCTTTTCTCCCTCTTTTACAGCACACTTGCATGCCCCTGGTAAATATCCCCTTTTGACGGGTCAATGGTAATCTCTTCACCATCTTTAATGATATCAATAGCTTTTTTGACACCGACTACGACTGGTATTCCTAAGCTTAAACCTACCACAGCAGCATGGGACGTCAGCCCGCCTTCTTCTGTAATGATACCGCCCGCTTTTTGTAAAGCTGGCATCATTTCTTTGTCAGTGCCATAGGTAACAACAATATTTCCTTCTTTTACTCTGGCAATCGCTTCTTCTGCATTCTTGACTATAACAGCCTTGCCAAAAGCACTATGCTGGCCAATTCCCTGTCCTCTGGCAAGTATATCACCTACAACATGGACCTTCATTAAGTTCGTGGTGCCGCTTTCTCCGACCGGAACCCCTGCAGTAATAATGACCCGGTCACCCCGTTTGAAAATGCCCGTTTCGAGTCCTGCATCAATGGAAATTTCCAGCATTTCATCCGTCGTATGGGCCCGTCTGCTAAGTACCGGGGTAACGCCCCATACAAGGGAAAGCTGACGGTTGACAGATTGATTTGCTGTAATGGCTACAATCGGCGCTTTTGGACGATACTTCGAAATCATTCGGGCAGTATGACCACTTTCAGTTGGCGTAATAATCGCATTTACATTTAACATCTTGGCTGTGTATGAAACCGATTGACTGATCGCATCCGTAAAGGATAATTCCTGTTCGCTGGTTATATTCATGAAATTCGTCTGATAATCCATTACTTTCTCCACATGAACCGCAATTTTTGTCATCGTTTTTACGGACTCCACCGGATAGGAACCCGCAGCCGTTTCGCCAGACAGCATAATGGCATCTGTTCCATCAAAAATAGCATTGGCTACATCACTGGATTCAGCTCTTGTCGGGCGCGGATTGCGCTGCATCGAATCGAGCATTTGGGTAGCTGTAATCACTGGCTTGCCGGCTTTATTACACTTTTTAATGAGTTCCTTCTGGACAATCGGAACTTCCTCTGCAGGGATCTCAACCCCTAAGTCACCGCGGGCCACCATGATTCCGTCACTGACTTTAATAATGTCATCAATATTGTCAACACCTTCACGGTTTTCAATTTTAGGAATGATTTGAATATGCTCTGCCTGATGTTTTTCGAGAAGTTCCCGAATTTCCAGGACATCAGACGGACGGCGCACAAAAGATGCTGCAATAAAATCTACATCCTGTTCAATCCCAAACAAAATATCTCTCGCATCTTTTTCAGTGATACCTGGAAGGTCCACACTGACATTCGGGACATTGACTCCCTTTTTATTTTTCAAAATGCCTGAATTGAGCACCTTAGCTTGAATTTCTTTCTGATCATGGCGAATCTCGGTTACTTCCAGTTCAATTAGGCCATCATCAAGCAAAATTTTTGAGCCAATTTGCACATCGTTGATTAAACCGCTGTATGTGACTGAAAATCGTTCGGCATTTCCGACGATTTCTTCCATGGAAATGGATACTTCGGTTCCTTCTTTTAATTCAGCCTCTCCTCCCTCCATGGTTCCTGTCCGAATCTCAGGACCCTTTGTATCTAACAGAATTGCTATGTTTTCCCCTGTCCGTTTTGCCGCTTCACGAATATTTTTAATTCGATTCCCGTGTTCTTCATAGTCTCCATGGGAAAAATTTAATCGGGCTACATTCATTCCAGCCTCAATCAATTTTACAAGGGTCTCTACCGATTCGGAGGCAGGGCCAATTGTGCATACAATTTTCGTTCTTTTCATGAAGATCCTCCTCACGTTGTTATATAGATAGTTCCTGTGATAACTGGTACATGGACATCTCCGGCTGATGCGTCTCATTCAGTGCTTCCAGAATGTCATGATCTACCAGCTGATTTTTCTGTATGCCTACCATTCGTCCGGCTTTTCCTTCGATCAGTAAATCGACCGCTTTTGCTCCTAAACGGCTCGCCAACACACGATCAAATGCTGTTGGTGAGCCGCCTCTCTGAGTATGGCCGAGTACAGTCACTCTTGTTTCAAAATTCGTTAATTCCTGAATTTGTTTTCCATATTCCACTCCGCTTCCAACACCTTCAGCCACCAAAATGATGCTGTGGCGCTTTCCTCGTTCATGTCCCCGTTTAATCCGGTCTACAACCGCTTCTACTGGCTCATTCTTTTCCGGGATGACTATACTTTCAGCTCCAGCCGCTACCCCTGCCCAGAGCGCCAGGTCGCCTGCATCCCGTCCCATGACTTCAATTACATATGTACGTTCGTGCGAAGTAGCTGTATCACGGATTTTGTCTACCGCTTGAATCACCGTATTTAAAGCGGTATCAAACCCAATGGTGAAATCAGTTCCGGGGATATCATTATCAATGGTTCCGGGCACTCCAATGCAGGGGAAGCCCTTTTTCGTTAATTCGCTTGCTCCCCGGAATGAACCGTCGCCGCCAATGACAACAAGACCTTCAATACCATGTTTTTTCAGCTGTTCAATGGCTTTTTCCTGACCGGCCTCCGTTTTGAATTCCTCACTGCGGGATGTGAAAAGTGCCGTCCCACCCCGCTGTATGATATCTCCAACGGTCCCTAATTCCATTTTTTCTATTTTTCCTTCAATCAATCCCTGATAGCCATAATAAATGCCATATACACCCAAATGATGATATATTCCCTTTCGAACGACAGCACGAATCGCTGCGTTCATTCCAGGTGCATCTCCTCCACTTGTGAGAACACCAATTTTTTTCAACCCTCATCACCTCTATTTATACAAAAAGATTTCCCCTATTCAAAGATAAATCTAAATGGAATGGAAGACAATACGTTTAGATGAATGAAACCAAGATTTTGTCACATAGAACAAAATCCCATATTTATTACGGAATGAATTGGTGAGATTGCACAACGGGATAGGCTTTCCTTAGCCTTTTGAAGAAAAAATATCCGAACTAATTCAGACTCTTGAATGTAGTTCGGATATTTTTTATCTTTTGCAGTTTTTTCCCTGGCCCGTACATGATTATCCTTCTAAAGTTGTGTAAGCACCTATTTTTTTATACTTCTCCCAGCGCTGTTCAAGCAATTCTTCTACAGTAAGGCTTCGAAGCGTTTTCAGTGTTTCCATTAACACATCATCAATATATGTTGCCTGAGCTTGAACATCCCGGTGAGCTCCACCTTTTACTTCAGGGATCACTTCATCGATGATCCCCAGTTCCTTCAGGTCATAAGAGGTAATTTTCATAGTTTCCGCTGCCTTTTGAGCAAGATTGGAATCTTTCCAAAGCAGGGCAGCAGCACCTTCAGGGGAGATCACGGAATAAGTTGAATTCTCCAGCATGTGAATTCGGTCACCGACACCAAGGGCTAGGGCCCCGCCACTTCCCCCTTCACCGATGACAATACAAACTACTGGTACAGTTAATCCGGCCATTTCTTTCAGATTCCGTGCAATGGCTTCACTTTGCCCCCGTTCTTCTGCCGCTTTACCGGGATAAGCTCCTTTTGTATCAATAAAACAGATCACCGGACGCCCGAATTTTTCTGCCTGTTTCATCAGACGGAGGGCTTTTCGGTAACCTTCCGGGTGAGGCATGCCAAAATTTCTTCGGATATTCTCTTTTGTGTCTTTTCCACGCTGATGGCCGATGACAGTGACGGGTATTCCCTTATATTTCGCCACACCGCCTACAATCGCCTCATCATCACCATAGTATCGATCACCATGACATTCAATAAACAGGTCAAATAATTCATGTATATAATCTAAGGTGGTAGGACGTTCCGGATGTCTCGCCATCTGTACACGGTCCCATGGCTGCATATTTCCATACACTTCAGCTTCCAGTTTTTCCAGGCGGCTTTCCAGCCTTGTGATTTCATCGGTTAAATCTATTTCACTGTCACTGGTGAATTTCTTTAATTCAGCAATTTTCTCTTTCAGTTCGACAACAGGTTTTTCAAATGGAAGGACATGTTTCATTATTGACCTCCTCCAGGCTGATGGATATCTAATAAGTCTGTCAGTAATTCTTTCATGTCATGACGATGTACCACTTTATCAAGCTGTCCATGTTTCAATAAAAATTCGGCTGTCTGAAAATCATCAGGGAGTTTTTCCCGGATGGTCTGCTCGATGATCCGTCTTCCTGCAAAGCCAATTAATGCGCCTGGTTCTGCGAGATTATAATCCCCAAGTGAAGCAAAACTTGCTGAGACTCCCCCTGTTGTAGGGTGTGTCATAACTGTGATGAGCAAGCCGCCAGCTTGATGGAACCGTTCGATTGCCATAGAGGTTTTGGTCATCTGCATCAGACTTAATACACCCTCTTGCATTCTGGCACCGCCTGATGCTGTGAATATGATGAAAGGAAGTTTCTGTTCCCTGGCCTTCTCAATCGCCCGTGCAATTTTTTCACCGACGACTGAACCCATACTTCCCATTCTAAAATGAGCATCCATCACCCCAATGGCTGCTGGAAATCCATTTATAGTTCCTTTTCCGGTTACTACTGCCTCATTAATACCTGATTTTTTTCGGTCCTTTTCCAGTTTATCCAGGTATCCGGGGAATCCAAGCGGGTTTTCTGATATTAGATTTGCATCCCACTCTTCAAAGGAATTCGCATCAAATAAACTGTCAATTCGCTCCCTGGCTGTCATCCGATAATGATGGTGACAATTTGGACAAACTTTCAAGTTTTTATCTAATTCTTTTCGATAATAAATTTTTTTGCATTCAGGACACTTTAGCATTAAACCTTCGGGCACTTCTTGCTTGGATTCTTCATTTGGAATCGTCGCATATTTTTTCTTCTTGCTAAAAATATCTTTAAGCAAGTTTATTCCTCCTTTAATCACTGGAAGCCTGCTGTCCCTAACTATACAGGAAACAAGCCAAAAAAATTGTTAAAGGCTGTCTTATGATTACGACAAATTTATCATTACCTGACAGGGCAGGACATTACCCTTCAGATTCAGTAATCGCTGAGCTTTCCTGATAAAGATGCAGCATCAGCGGCTGAATCCGGTAATGCTGTTTATCTTTCAATGCTTGAATTAATTCTTTATAAATGGGACTGCTATATTTGATTTTATGGACCGTACGGGAAAACTCCTCTACTAACTGCCAGATTTTTAATAATAAATGATTTTCAATTACTGAAAAGATCCGCAAAAAAAATTCAAAATGAAAATCTCTTTCCTGATCATACTGTTCATACAGACCTTTTAAATATTCAAAATCACTTTCTGTCAGACGGCCGATTGCCATCTGAGCCCCTTCCCGCTCAAGCAACTGTTTGACCTGGATAAGCTCATCTCTTGTTTTCGATTCTCTTAAAATAAATGAGGATAATACTTCAACCGTATGGTAGGGACGATAGGACCTTAAAAATGTTCCTTCTCCCTGCCTTGTTTCAATTAATCCTAACAGCTCAATCGCCCGTAATGCCTCTCTGACGGAAGACCTGCCAGCACTTAATTGGTCCGCCAGCTCCCGTTCAGAAGGAAGCCGGTCACCAGGAGAAAGATGATGCCGGTCAATAAATGCTCGTATTTCTGACAATACTTCCTGATAAACCTTAACCTTTGAATGTTCTGCCACTAAACAGGTTCACCCTTCCTCCCCTATTTTAACAGGGCTGGTTATCCAAACATGAAAACATAATTTTCATAATATCAAAGGAAATGACGGGTTATGATGACAATATAGACGGCTATTACTTTATGAGTGATAATTTGCGTGTTTTTTCCGCTACTTGCTCTGGATCTACTGATCGGCGGGCTACTCCAGTTTCCATTGCTGTTTTAGCTACACTGGCAGCCACAGCCGGTGCTACCCTTGGATCAAATGGTGCCGGAATCACATAATCTGAATTCAATTCTTCTTCTGTAACCAGCGAAGCAATGGCATGGGCAGCTGCTATTTTCATCTTTTCATTAATCCTTGTTGCCCGAACATCCAGCGCCCCCCGAAAAATTCCCGGAAAGGCAAGAACGTTATTTACCTGATTCGGAAAGTCTGATCTTCCTGTGCCAATCACTCTGGCACCAGCTTCTTTAGCATCCTCTGGCATTATTTCAGGATCCGGATTTGCCATGGCAAAAATAATAGCGTCTTTATTCATACTTTTGACCATTTCCTTTGATAATAACCCTCCGACAGACACGCCGATAAACACATCTGCACCGCTTATAACTTCTTCAAGTGCACCTTCCAGTCTATCTTTATTCGTTATCTGAGCGATTTCATCCTTCACTTCATTCATACCATAACTTCTGCCTTCAAAAATAGCTCCTTTGGAATCGCACATTATGATATCTCTGACCCCAAAGCTATACAGGAGTTTAACAATGGCTATACCAGCAGCTCCTGCTCCATTCGCTACGACTTTTATATCTTTAAACGATTTATTCACTAGTTTCAACGCATTAATTAACCCGGCAACAGTTACTATGGCTGTGCCATGCTGGTCATCATGAAAAATCGGAATATTGGTTTCTTTCTTTAAACGTTCTTCAATAATAAAACAATTTGGAGCAGCAATATCTTCCAGGTTGACTCCTCCAAAGGTAGGTTCCATTAATTTTACGGTCTGTACAATTTGTTCAACATCATTCGTGTCGAGACAGATTGGAAAAGCATCAACTCCAGCAAAGCTCTTAAACAGAGCTGCTTTCCCTTCCATAACAGGCAGCGCTGCTTCAGGACCAATATTTCCTAATCCCAGAACGGCAGAACCATCTGTCACAACTGCAACCATGTTGCCTTTCATTGTATATTCGTAAACATCATCTTTTTTATCATAAATCGCTTTACATGGTTCAGCTACACCCGGTGAATAAGCCAGGCTTAAATCACGTGCGTTTTTAACTGGAACTTTTGAGTGGGTCTCCAGTTTCCCCCGGTTAACCCGATGAATATGTAAGGCCTCTTCTTTCAGATTCGTCACGAAGTATCGCTCCTTTTATAAAGGCATAAAATAATGATGAGAACTGAATTGGTCTGACCACTAACATACTCCATTATAACAAATGGCAAAAGGGTGTAAAGTTAAAAGAAATTCAAATCGAAAAGGACTGGTCAAACCAATTTCGTGTATTAAGTAAAGATAATAAAGGAATAAAAAGGTGTCAAGCCTCTTTTTGTCCTCAGGATATAAATTGTGTCTGACACCTCTGTATTTATTCCTTATTTAATTTTTTCATGACCACACGATCGTTCCCGAATGATTGCTTCAGTTTTTGCAAACATTCTCTTGCAGGTTTCAAGTAAAAGCTTTCGTCTAATTGATACATCCCCTGGCGTTTTGGAGAGTATACAATGACCGGAACTTCACCCGGATACTGCTCTGCGGCTTTTTTCAATAAAGAAATTTGCCTCCGCTCATCGGCATTAAGCAATTTAATGTAAATTCCCTGTTCAGGTGAAGATTTTAGCTGCTCAAACTGAAAAGGAACCGCTTCTTGAATAATAATTTGAGCCTGCTCATTGCGAATTTCAACTTTTCCTTTCAATGATACGATTACTTCTTCCTCCAGCCACTGTTTTATTTGCCTGAAAAGGTCCGGAAAGATAACCCCCTCCAGTTCATCCGTTTCATCCGCCAGGGTCACAAATGCCATCGGTTCTCCCCGTTTGGTGCGGATCACTTTCAGTTCCTGTACAACAGCAACAGAAGGCATCACTTTTCCAGTATGATTTTTTAATTTGTGTAACGGCAGGACCCCTTGCTTTCTTAACTTCTTTCGGTGATTAGCCAGCGGGTGACTGGACACATACATGCCAAGGACTTCTTTTTCAAGGGATAACTGCTTTAATTCAGTGAACGGTTCAGCTCTGGTATATTCCACTTCCAGACTTAATTCGTCTTCAAACAACGAACCCTGACTCGCAAGATCTCCAAACAGCTCTCCTTGTTCAATCGCCTGATCAATCGAGGCCAGCAACTCAGCCCGGTTTTTGTGGGTTTCATCAAACGCTCCCGCCAGTATTAATGATTCGATTACCTGCCGGTTGACCGTGCGGAGGGGAACCCGCTGACAAAAGTCAAATAGATGTTTAAACGGCTTATTTCTGCGTGCTGATATGATGGCTTCTACAGCTTGCTTACCTACTCCCTTAATGACCGTTAACGCCATCCGAACCTTATGATCACCTTCAACTGTAAACTTTCCATAACTGTGATTGATCGATGGCGGTGTGATGTCCAGGCTAAATTCTTTTGCTTCTTTCATATACTGTCTGACTTTCTCCTGGTGGTGGGAGACTGAGCTCAGCAGTTCGGCAAAGAAATAGGCTGGAAAATGGGCTTTCAAATAAGCCAGCTGATAAGAAATCATACTGTAAGCAACGGCATGACTTCTATTAAAGCCATAATTGGCAAACCGAATAATCCACCGGAAAAGTTCATCGGCCAGTGCAGGTTCATACCCATTATTCACACAGCCATTGATAAACTTTTCCTGGAGTTCATCCATCAGATTTTTTTGCTTTTTGCCTACAGCCCTCCTTAATATATCTGCTTCACCCAGAGTCAGGCCGGCAATTTGATTGGCAATTTGCATAATTTGCTCTTGATAGATAAGAACACCAAAGGTAGGTCTTAAAATGGGTTTTAAATGTTCATGCAAGTATTGAATATCCTCTAAACCGTGCTTCCGTTTAATGTAATCAGGAATGAAATCCATTGGGCCGGGGCGATAAAGCGCATTGACTGCCACGATATCTTCAAATTCAGTCGGTTTTAAACGTTTAAGAACTTTTCTCATGCCTGCAGACTCCAGCTGAAACACACCCGTCGTTTTTCCATTTTGCAATAATTCAAATGTTTTTTGATCTGTAAGGGGGATCTTTTTGATTGAAAAAGACGGATTTCCTTGATCCCTGATATGTTTAATAATCCGTTCGATCAATGACAGATTCCTCAATCCCAAGAAATCCATTTTCAACAGGCCCAGAGCTTCCAAATCATTCATTGGATACTGGGTTAATGAAATCTCTTGATGTCCGGGCATGATCGGAACATAATTGGTCAGAGGTCTGTCGCTGATGACCACTCCCGCTGCGTGAGTAGAATGATGCCTCGGCAACCCTTCCAGCTTCAGGGCGATTTTAAACAAAGTTGTAAGAACAGGAGACTGCTGAACATATTTTTTCAGTTCAGATGATTCCTTCAATACGTTTGATAAAGAAGAAGTATTAACAGGTACTTCCTTTAATAAAAATCGTGCATCTTCCTGATTAACTCCCATGGTTTTAATCAATTCCCTGAGCAAGGATCGTGCTGCAAACGTACCAAATGTAATGATCTGAGCTACTCGGTCTTCTCCATATTTTTTCTGGACATATTGAATCACTTCGTCCCTTCGGTGGTCTGAAAAATCTATATCGATATCCGGCATGCTTGTCCGCTCTGGATTTAAAAATCGTTCAAACAATAAATTATACTGTAACGGATCTACCTCAGTTATATCCAATAGATAGGCAACCAGAGAACCGGCAGCAGATCCCCTTCCAGGTCCTGTTAGTATATTTACTTTTCTGGCAAATTGCATAAAATCCCAGACAATCAAAAAATAATCGCTAAAGTTCATATTTTTTATCACATTCAGTTCATACTCCAGACGTTCAAATACTTTTGGTGAAGGGGATTCATATTTCTTTGCTGCCTGTTTTCGGCAAAGTGCTTCCAGATATTCATCGGAAGTAACCCCTTCTTCTGGCACTGGAAAAGCAGGAAGCAGATGCCGCCCAAAGGAAAGCTCAACCTCACATCGGTCCGCTATAATAGCTGTATTGTTTAACGCTTTTTCAAATTCTCCTTGAAATTTACGTGCCATTTCTTCTTCTGTAGCCAGATGACGATGCTTCACATTCACTTGAAGATCATTCGGATGCCAGCGTCTTCCTTCCCGGATTGACTGCAGGCAATCATATACAAACGCATCTTCTTCATCCAGATAGCGTACATCCTGTATAGCAGCCAGTTCAACAGGTATAGATTGAATCATCCTCAGGACAAGATGGTTAACTTTCCTTTCTTCTTCCGTTCCATGATCTTCAACTCCAAGATAACAATGATCAGCAGGCAACGTATTTTTCAGATTAAGAAGGAATTGTTCAGCCCGGTCAAAATGTTTCGATATAAGAAATTGTTTTAGTGGTGAATGCTGGACTGGCAAAATGTACGTTACGTTCTGCTGACTGATGATATCCTGCAAAGCTGCTGTCTGTTCATCCCTAAACTGAATACTTGATGAAAGGTTTAATAAATGCTGATAGCCTTTTATATTTTCAGCCAGCATAATGATTGGGTAAGTACTGGTCAGATCATCCGTTTGAACCATGACTTTTAGACCGATGATTGGCTTTATATCATATTTTTTGCACGTCTGATAAAACTGAACCGCTCCGTGCAAAACATTTTCATCAGTAAGGGCTATGGCGTGAAATCCCTTTGACTTCGCCCCTTTAACAAGTTTCTCGATGGTCAGGGTACTTTTCATAAAACTGTATCCGCTATGTGCCTGTAAATGAATAAATCCCACGAAAATCACGCTTTCTTCCTTATTTAAAGTTTGTCATTATTATATCTGATTCACAAAAGAGGTGAAATAAAATCATATAAGAACATGCAAGCCCATAAAATAGATTAGAAGAAGCTTGTATAAGGGATGAGCCGAAATGGACGATCGATTTGTGGTGTCATTGTTTCATTGTTTTTTTATTGCATTTGGCGTATTAACTGGTGGAGCCATAATCGGAAGCATAGGAGCATTTGCCGCCGGGGAACCTCCGATTACCTGGATGATGCGCACAGCCAAAAGTCTCCGGATATGGGCCATTGTGGCTGCAATCGGAGGAACATTTGATGCCATTTCCAATTTTGAAAAAGGGATTTTTGAAGGATCCACAATCGATGTTTTTAAACAAATTCTATTAATTGTCACCGCTATGGGCGGAGTCAAATCTGCCATGCTATTTTTAGAATGGTTTTCCCAGGAGGAACTCACATAATGCATATTCCGGCATATTATAAGAAGAGAGAAGTACAATACTTTTTTGCTGGAGCCGTGATCGGGGGGATCATCGCCTATATTATTTTTCTGTACATGTATGGAAGTCAGACTGAACGATGGATTGAAGAAAATGTTCAGCTCCATTCAAGGATCAATGATCTTGAACGGGAAAACCAGACCTTAACAAAAGATAAAGCCAATTTAAAAAATAAAAATGAGCAGATTTTAACCATTCAAACGATTGATGTTGAACTGATCAATGCTGAACAGCTGAAATTGGACCGATTTGTCATCTATCAGCTGACTGAAGCAGTAAAAAATGAATTGAGTTCTCTCATCGGCAAAAGCATTCAATCTGTCTCGGAAAATCAAGCACTCATCTATGCAACTATTGAAAATAAAACCTTCAAGGTGGATGATTTCGCTTATGAAGCCAAAGTCAGCAGTTTAACGATTAGCCGTACCTTACATGCTAAAATCAAGATCAGCATCTCTAAATCAAGTATGAACTTTTTTTGAAAATTCGCAAAAAGACAGAATTTTTCATAAAAAATAGGTTAAAATAAACATATAAAGAAAAAAACTTTAATCAGAAAGGGTGAGTCATATGATTATCGACAGGCATAAGCAATTGGAGGAAAAAATGGGACAATTGCAAAATGGCTATACTGCTTATGCAGAAACTGAAGAACTCATCCGACTACTTAAAAGACGTCTGCAAAAACAAGATATGAATGTATTAATGGATCATACAGATAATGGTGTCTGGTTTATACCAATTAAAGAAGGAGAAATGGAGCAAGAAAACCAGCAATTGCTTTGAACAGCATGGATTGGATGATAAAAAGAAAACTTGTTGTCCTGTTCTACCCGCTCATGGAAAGAGGCTGGGACAAAACTGCATAAAGTATTATGGACAATCCGAATGATATTCAGCATTCTGAATGAGTTCGGATATTTTTTATACTAAGTCCCAGCCTTAATTTGTTTATTTTCATTCATTTTCCTGGTTAAAATGTTTGCATGCTTGCTCTAAATCTTGAATGACTTCCTCTGCTTCTTCCCATTTTGTAATAGAAGCCCCTGCGGCCATTGGATGTCCGCCACCATTATAATGGGCAGCAATCTCATTGACAACCGGCCCTTTAGAACGAAGACGTACTCTGATCACATCCGGTTCCTCTACAAAAAACACCCAGGCGATAATACCTTCAATATCACCGAGCAGTCCTACGAGCTGTGAAGTTTCTTCAGATGAAACCCCATATTCATCCAGTACATTTTTTGTAATTTTCACCGAACTTAATCCGTTTTCTGAAACTGTGAAATTTTGCAGAATAAATCCCTTCAGGCGGGCGATATTGTGTTTAGTGTTATATAACTGATTATACAGTTCTTTACGGTCAAAATCATATTGGACCAATTCAGCAGCATATTGAAACGTTTTAGGGGTGGTGCTTGGAAATAAAAAGCGCCCGGTATCTCCTACAATTCCTGCATAAATCAGCCGGGCAGCCCGGTCATTTAATGTGAGTCCCTCTTCTCTTCCGGCAAGGTATAATTCATAAATCATCTCACTTACTGAGGAGGCAGACGTATCCACCCACATAACATCTCCATATGGATCTACATTGGGATGATGATCAATTTTAATTAAACACTTCCCTCTGTTAAATCGTTCATCACAAATTCTCTCCTGATTGGCTGTGTCACAGACAATAACCAGTGCATCTTCATACACCTCATCTCCGATATCATCCAACTCAGTAAGAAAACGCAAGGACGGATCCTCTTTTCCCACTATGTAAACCCTTTTATCCGGAAAAGATGACTTAATTATCTCAGCGAGTCCTGCCTGGGAGCCATATGCATCCGGATCCGGGCGGACATGACGATGAATAATAATGGTATCAAATTCTTGAATCTTTGATATAATTTCCTTTTTTGACATAAAAAAACTACGCCTCACTTCCCATATTTATACTTTGTATCTTAATATATTTATCAATCGGTAGCAAAAAAAATAAAGAACCTGTACAATAGTAAAGGAAATTTGAAAGTGATTGGAGACGTTTGAAAATGATTATTTTGCCAATTATTGTAGCAGTTTCCCTGATTCTGTACATTTACTTTAAAGTGAAAATTTTGACCTTAAAAGACCCGACATCCATGCACTATACGAACGCAAAAGCAAAAATCGCTCTCGGTTCTTTTGTCTTCTTTTTCGGGATTTATCAATATTTTATTTTTGACGGAGCCTTTTCACTTGCAGTTGGACTGATATTTCTATTTATCGGAGGATTACAGGGGTATTATGGAGCAAAACTCCTTAAACATTTTAAACAGGAATTGTCATCTGAAAAAGGATGAAAAGGCCGGGACAAAACTGCATAAGCTCATAAAATATCCGAACTACATTCAACAGTCTGAACTAGTTCGGATATTTTTACATCGTTAAAATGTTTTACTTTTCGGAAGTAGAGACCTCAACTACCTGGACAACTCAGCTTACAGGAATAAATTTGAGCCTTGTATGGTACGGCCTGTTATCATCTGTCAATAAATTGAACCATCAGAAATGCTTTGCCTACCAGTGACTCATTCGTGTAAACTTCAACATCTACTTTGGCAACCTTTCGTCCTACCTCAAGGATTTTAGGTTTTATCGCAATTTCACTTCCAAGTTGTACAGGCTTCATAAAGTATATGGAAAGATTCTCTACGACGAGATCACCTTTTTTGTATTTTCTCAATAATCGTTTTCCTGATTCCACCACTAAAGATGTAAATACACCGTATGATAAGGTTCCCAGATGATTGGTCATCTGCGGCGTGACTTCTGAACGGTATTCCGGGTCTGTATCCGTGAGTACTTCAATCTGATTGGACACGATATCATCAATGGTCTCCCCAACCTGTGGCTGCCTTTGAATATGCTGCAGCGCTTTAATGACATCCTGCCTGGATATAACCCCCTGAAATTTATATTGATTGTCAATGACCGGTAACAGTTCAATGCCTTCCCAGACCATGGTATGGGCAGCATTGGCCAATGACGTTTTAGTCTGAACCGTAATCGGATTCCTCGTCATCACCTTTTCAATTGGCAGCAGGTTATCTTTTCCAATGACATCCTTTGACGTAACCATTCCGACAACTCTGCGGTTTTCATCAATTACCGGATATCGGCTGTGTCCCGTCTGTTCATTTAATTCATGCCATTTTTTTACCGTATCCTGTGTAGTCAAATAATACGTTTGTTCAAACGGGATAAATATATCATCGACAATAATAATTTCTTTTTTAATGAGCTGGTCATAAATTGCCCGATTAATCATGGCGGCAACGGTAAACGTATCATAACTGGATGAAATAATAGGAAGTTTCTTCTCATCGGCCAGCTGTTTTACATGTTCTTCTGTGTCAAACCCCCCGGTAATAAGCACTGCTGCACCAGTCTGAAGGGCAAGCTCCTGGGCCCGTACACGGTTACCCACGATTAACAGTGAACCTGCTTCGGTATAACGCATCATGTCATCAACCTGCATGGCTCCGATTACAAATTTGCTTAAGGTTTTGTACAGGCCTTCCCGCCCGCCAAGAACCTGTCCATCAACAATGTTGACTATTTCAGCAAATGTGAGCTTTTCAATATTTTCTTTTTTCTTTTTCTCAATACGAATCGTTCCGACCCGTTCTATTGTACTGACTAATCCGATGTTTTCTGCTTCTTTAATGGCACGGTAAGCGGTTCCTTCGCTTACGTTGAGTTCTTTTGCAATCTGTCTTACCGAGATTTTGCTTCCTATATCTAATGATTCAATGTGCTGTAAAATCTGTTCATGTTTTGTCGCCACTATAGCTCACCAATCTTTCAAATTATGACTAGTTATACCTTTATTATACATTTGACAGACCAAAGCTTCAATTTTGCCTTTGAACAGATTTTTTTCCCTGATCGGCAGGCAGCTGGGTTGCTGAAGAAATCCGCAGTAATCTGGCTAAATTGGCCCCAATGATGAAAAAGAAAAAGATGAACCAGCTTGCCCAGAAAACTCCCTCTAAAAAAGAATCATACTGCCTGGCTTCTGGAAGGGCAAAATACATTAAATAAAGCGCAAACATCAGATGAAACAGAGCATACCTTCTCACGACAGCACCTCCTCCATTCTAATCATCCAGTCTTTCTATTGTTAAATGTATGATGATGCTGTCCTGTCCATACATGCCTTTAAAAGCTTTATGTCTAGAAAGGAAAGATCGAAAACATCAAAAGAGGCTGTCCCGCAGGTCGCATACCGACTTTGAGACAGCCTCTGTTTATTCAGTTAAAGTTCTATTGCATCACCCGGGTTCATGATTTTGCCAACACCTGGCTTTAATTGGCTGACAAAACTTTCAGGATCCTGCTCGATGACCGGGAATGTATTGTAATGAATCGGCACAACTTGTTTAGCCTGTATCCACTCAGCAGCCAGAACCGCATCTTCAGGTCCCATCGTAAAGTTATCTCCGATTGGCAGGAAAGCGAGGTCAATATCATTGAGCTGACCGATTAATTTTAAATCGGAGAACAAACCAGTATCTCCTGCATGGTATACGGTTTTGCCTTCAGCTTTAAATAAAATTCCACCAGGCATACCCGTATAAACAATATTTTGATTGTCTTCTTCTACATAGCTGGAGCCGTGAAACGCCTGCGTGAATTTTACCGTTCCAAAATCAAACGTATGGCTTCCACCAATATGCATCGGGTGGGTGTTCAATCCTTTAAAACTTAAGTATACAGCCAATTCATTAGGGGCTACCACAAGGGCGTCATTACGCTTTGCAATCGAAACCGTATCACCTACATGATCATTATGGCCATGGGTCAGTAAAATGACATCTGCTCTAACTTCATTTGCGTTTAAATCACAATTCTCATTTCCATTAATAAATGGGTCAATTAAAATGACTTTGCCCCCTGTTTCGATTTTAACAACAGAATGTCCATGAAAGGAAACCTTCATGTTATCGCTCCTCCCTCAAATCATTCTTCTGTTTTATGTTTCGATATAAGAATGTATAAATCCTTTAATAGTTTATCCATGCTTTTTCATATTTTTCAATAAGGTGAGGGTCAATTAAGGTATTCGGTTTTAATATAACCCTCTTATCCCCTGCAAAGATCACATCATCTTCATCCTTGCCGAATTCAGTTAGTCCCTCTAGCATTTTGGAAGTTAAATAACGGGTTGGTACATCGATGGATAAATCTTCGATAACAATGGGATCTCTGCTTGCCATAACAAATCCCCAGTTGCCGAAGCTGGGTATATCTACGTGAAAATTTTCTGTATAAAGTCCTGTTGATTCAATCGTTCTGGAAATGGTCCAGTATACTTCTGTCGCAAAAACCGGACTGGTGGATTGAACCATTATAGCTCCACCTGGTTTTAAGCGGTTTCGAAGCAGGGAATAGAACTCTTTCGTATACAGTTTGTTTAAGCTTTCATTATTCGGATCAGGCAAGTCAACGAGGATCACATCAAACCACTGCTCCGTATGTTCCATAAATTCATATGCATCCTGATGAAGAACATGAACCCTGGAATCCAGGAGGGATCCTTCATTTAATTCGAGAAGGTGGTGGGTGCTGACAGCCAGATTGACAACGGCAGGGTCCAGATCAACCAGTGTAATGTTTTTGACATCGTCATATTTCAGCAGTTCCCTTACAGCCAGACCATCCCCGCCGCCAAGAACCAGCACTTCATCATGTTTTCTGGCATATGCCATGGCTGGATGCACCAGCACCTCGTGATACCGATATTCATCTGTGGAACTAAATTGAAGAGAGCCATCCAAATACATTCGAGTATCTCCCTGTTCTTTTGTCAAAATAATTTTTTGATATTTTGATTCTTTCATATAAATAATGGGGTCCCGATACAGTTTTTGTTCAAAGGAAAAGGCCATTTTCTCGCCAAAGAACAACCCGCCAAGCAGCAAAACTCCTATTATGCCTCCTATGGCTCCATGAAATTTCCACGCTTTCACTTCATCCCGAAACAAAAACAGGACCCAAATAGCAACACCCAGATTAATCAAGCCTACAAAAAAGGCGCTTTTCACCATGCCAAGCTGCGGACGAAGCAGATATACAAATAACAGCCCACCAATTAAGCCCCCGGCATAGTCAGAAAAGAGAACCCTTGCTGTACTCTTATTTAACGCTACCCCAAGTTCATTCGCTTTCCGTATCAGGACAGGCAATTCTACTCCAGTCAGGGCTCCAATCACAAAAGTAATCATATATAAAAACAAAGCATCAGAACCAGAAGGCAAATAGGCCGTAACACCAAACATGACAAAACTCGAAAATCCGCCAATAATAGCAACTGAAAACTCAATCCAGATAAATGATAAAATCAAGTTTTTTAATATACGCTCACTCAGACTTGCTCCTACACCCATACCTGTTAAAAACAAAGATATTGTCAGCGTATACTGCTTGACCCCATCTCCTAAAATATAAGATCCAAGTGCTCCGAACAAAACTTCAAAGATAATTCCGCAAATGGACACAATTCCAGAAGCCCAGTAGATCATATTGCTCTTCTTTTCAGGGTTTAATTCCAAAACCATCACTCCATAGTACGCCATTCGTCACATCATGTTTTAAGATGGATGATAAAAAAGGCTTGCTACTGAACGCTCTTGTATGAAAGCCCAACAAAATATGGGATACGCTATTATGAAAGCTGAAATAGGGGGAAGATGAAGAGAATCCTTGCCTCAGACTCCAGGCAAGGATTCGGCAAATTTATGTAATCGAAGCACCGACTACAAACGCAAGACCGATAGAAACAGAGAGTGCTACTATGCCAACAGCTACATTTCCTTCTTTCAGCTTCTCTTCAACTGAAAACTTGCGGGTGAATAATTCAAACACAAAGTAAGACAGAATCTGTAATACGACCCCATATCCGCCCCAGATCAGAACTTCCACCAGGTTAGTGCTGTGATAAATGGCAAAAGATAAAATAATTCCAATACCAATAACTTTTCCTGCAATGGATAATGCAACAGCTGTGTTTCCCTTTGAAATTTCTTCCCAATCTTTATATTTTGTCGTCACCAATTCAAATATAAACAGCCCTGCAACAATAACCAAAATGGAAATGATAAAGAATAAAAACGTGCTCACAAATGGTTCCATTTTAACAACCTCCTTCTATTTTCCTGCTCCTGGACCGCCGCCGCGGGTGGTACTCGATGAACCCCTTAATGAGCCCACATTGCCGGACCGGTATTTTTTCGTATATGGATAACCCTCATAGCAATTTCCAGCTTTACACTGACTCATTCTTTTCTTTCCCCAGTCATCCACATCAAGTACTTCGTCCAGTATCCATAGTGCTAAAAATCCGTCAAAATAATTTGGTGAATAATGCTCACGGACAAAATCAAGTGTAGCCAGTTCCAATAGGACTGTGTCAGGACTATTCGGGTCTTCTCGAAGTGTTAATACACCATCTGGAAATATGATGATTTGTTCATTATTTTGAAAATCACTTGCATGCTCTGGAAGGATTTTCTCTGTAATCAGATCTGACAGGGTCTGGACAGAAACATCTCTTGCTTCAAATATTTTTACCTGCTGATTGGCTCCCTCAGAAATAATGTCCCGGACTGGAAATAGGTTCTGGAGCATCGTTTCAATGTTGCTGTAATCGCCGTTTTTTATTTTTTCTTTGATCTCATCCAATGAAGGACCGATACTGGATGCAGGAATTCCCCGTTCAACTTCGCCAGTTATATAGGGCTGACCAAACGTATCAGTTCCACATCCTGTCAAAAGCAACACGAATCCAAATAACATATAAATAATATACCGTTTCAGACTCAATCCATTCCCTCCCTTCTAAATAAACGGTAGCGCCCCGCTTTGCTCCGAAAACTGCTGGAGGACCACCGAGGAGGCTGCCTGAGCCGCAGGGGGACCGAAGCAGCTCGAGGGCTGGGCGCTGAAGCTGGACAATAACGAAAAGCGGAAGCGCCTTTTAATGAAAGAATTGGCCGCTCCCCTTTGGAATGGCCAATACTTTATATTCATTATTCATTATTTAATTTCTTTTTCAATGCTGCCAGTTCGTCATCAACCGCGCTTCCCTTTTCCAGTTCTTCAAACTCATCATCGAGGGAACGGCTTTCGGATGATAAATCTTCACTCGTTTCAGCTTCCGCTTCATAACGCATAACTTTTTCTTCCATTCGCTCAAATCCCCGTTTTGCCTCATCATTACTGATGGATGACATGGCGCGGTTCATTTTGGTTCTTGTCTTCGCAGATTCAGCGCGGGCTTTCAGAGAATCCTTCTTCAGTTTCATCTCCTGATATTCTCTTTTCATTTCATCAAGCTTATTGCGAAGTGCCTGAGTATCTGCTTTAGCTTTCTCCCATGACTCCTTTAACAGGTTAGCCTGTTCTTCATGGTTGCGCTTGTCTTCCAGTGCCCTTCTTGCCAGATCATCATCTCCGGCTTCCACGGCTTTTTCAGCCTGCTTTTGCCTTTTCTCAACCAGTGCCATCGCGTCATCATATTTCCGCTTCAGCATTTTTTCGTTGGCGATCTGTTTGGCTACACTGCTTTCCGCTTCTCTGATATCCTCTTCCATATCCCTCATGAATTGATCAAGCATTTTTACCGGATCTTCCGCTTTGTCCAGCATAGCATTTAATTCAGAACTGACAACTGTTTTTACCCGTTTAAAAAATTTAAACATCGTAACATCCTCCTTTTATTTTGAACCTGCAATAATTTTTATTTCATATTCTTCAACGGGGTAGCCGTAACTGACCTCTAAATCGGAACCCCATTTTTCCACACTTAAGAAATGTTCCTCTTCTTCATCGCAGTAATCTGCGTAATGGATGTTCTGTCCATTGATCTGTTTGCTTCTTCCTTCTCCAACTACACGAGCATGACCCTCTTCATCAAGATAAAAAGCTCTGCCGTCATACTCCAGCTTTTGCGGAAATGGCTCCTGAACGGGAAGGGTAATTTTTCGGTAAATCCCCGCTTCTAATTCATCATCCATTTCAGAAGCAAGCCAGATGGTGCCTCCATTTCCGAGAAGCTGATAGGCATACCATTCATAGCCGTGATCACGGTATGTGATCTTCCCAACCACTTCATAGTCAGTTAAATCATAGGTTACGATATCACCTACCTCTATGGACAGCAAATTTCGTTCTTTTACTGAACTTTCACTTGTTTTTTGTTTTTTGCCAAAAAGCTTAGAAAACAGACCCACCATTACTCACCCCATTATTTTGGATCGATCCATCTGCAATGTAATACGAGATGAATCAGGGTTGTGTTTCACTTTTCAGAGAAAAAAATGAAAAATGTGCATCCCCTTTCTTTTTTCTGATAATACTGATAAAGTCTATTTAAAGGCAAAAATCCCATAAAAATAAAGGTTACGAGGTGAAACCATCATGGAAACCAGACTGAATGATTTATTAAAACAGCTTAAGAAAAATGGACTTGACAGTATATTCATAACATCAAAAGCAAATATTTATTATTTCACAAACTTTTTCACCGATCCCCATGAGCGATTGGTTGCTTTGTTTGCTGATCAAACAGACAATCCCGTCCTCATCGTTCCCGAACTTGAGAAGGAAGATGCACTGCAGTCTGGATGGAAGGGCGACCTCCTTACATATGATGATCAGACAGATCCCTGGATCAAGCTAGAGAAAATGTTGCGGGATTCCAGTCGAATTCCTAACTCTATGGGCATTGAAAAAAATCAGTTAACCGTTGACCGAAAAGAAATGATTGAGCAAATCATACCCGGCTGCAAACTAGAGGATGCTCAGAACTTTTTAAATCATTTGAGAATGTTAAAAGATAAGAAAGAATTTAATTTGTTAAAACAAGCAGCTGTCCTGGCAGACCTCGGGGTTAAGACCGGCATAAAGGGAATTCAGGAAGGAAAAACCGAGCTGGAACTGCTGGCTGAAATTGAATATACGTTAAAGCGGGAAGGGGTAAGGGAAATGTCTTTCTCCACCCTGGTATTATCGGGCCCCAAAACCGCTTCTCCACACGGAACACCAGGAAAAAGAAGCATACAGCCAGGGGATTTCGTTCTGTTTGATCTCGGAGTGGTCTACGAAGGATATTGCTCTGACATTACCCGTACAGTAGCCTACCAGCGAGTAACAGAAGAACAAAAAGACGTCTACCACACTGTCCTGAGAGCTCAGGAGGAAGCTATTCAATCCGTATCTATTGATACGCCAGTGGGGGCCATTGACCAGCGTGCCAGAAAAGTTATTGAGGATGCAGGTTATGGAAAATACTTCACTCATCGGATTGGACACGGACTGGGGATTGACGTCCATGAATTCCCTTCGATGCACAGCAACAATACATTGCCGGTCCAGGAAGGAATGTGTTTTACGATTGAACCGGGCATTTACCTTCCAGGAGTCGGGGGAGTAAGAATTGAGGATGAAGTGTTTGTCACAAAAAACGGAGCTGAAATCCTGACTTCCTATCCAAAGGAATTACAAATTATCGGTTAATCCTGCAAAAGCCAAAGAGGCTGGGAGATAAAGGAATAGACGGTGAAAAAAAATAACAATTGGCTAACGGAAATACAAAAATACTTCCCTTTCTGCGGTCACGGCCTAAAAAATATTCGAACTCATTCATGTGACAATTGAATGAGTTCGAATATTTCATTTCCTTTTACAGTTTTTTGTCCCAGGCTTCTTAAATTATATGAATTATTATTTTAAAAGACGATCTACATCTTCAAACTGAAGTCCATGCGCTTCGGCTACGGCTTCATAGGTGACATAGCCATCCAGTGTGTTAATTCCTTTTTTCAGTGCCGGGTTATCCAGACATGCCTGCTTGTACCCCTTATTCGCAAGCTGAACAGCATAAGGTACCGTTACATTTGTTAATCCAATGGTGGAAGTACGCGGTACAGCACCCGGCATATTGGCAACCGCATAATGCAGTACCCCATGTTTTTCATAAGTTGGGTTATCGTGGGTCGTAATGCGGTCAGATGTTTCCACAATACCACCCTGGTCAATGGCTACATCCACAATTACGGATCCTTCTTTCATTTCTTTTACCATATCTTCTGTCACCAGCTTAGGCGCCTTTGCACCTGGAATCAATACAGCACCGATTACCAGGTCAGATTCTTTTACCGCTTCAGCAATATTTAGCGAGTTGGACATCAAGGTGTTAATAGAGGAACCAAAAATATCATCTAATTCACGCAAACGGTCCGGACTTAAATCAACAATGGTTACATCTGCTCCAAGTCCAACAGCAATTTTAGCTGCATTGGTACCGACGACACCACCGCCGATAATAGTTACTTTTCCACGGCGTACTCCAGGGATTCCGCCTAACAAAATACCCTTTCCGCCACGGGTTTTTTCTAGAAACTGTGCACCAATCTGAGTCGCCATTCTTCCTGCAACTTCACTCATCGGCGTTAAAAGCGGCAATGAACGGTTCTCAAGCTGTACCGTCTCATAGGCAATACCTACCACTTTTTTCTCGATCAGCGCTTTTGTCAGTCCTGGCTCAGCAGCTAGATGAAGGTAAGTGAATAAAATAAGCCCTTCATAGAAATAGTCATACTCTTCAGGAAGCGGCTCTTTCACCTTCATCACCATTTCCTGACTCCATGCGTCTTTGGCTGCAGGCACAATCTGTGCACCTGCATCTTCGTACTGCTTGTCCGTAAAACCAGAACCTAAACCGGCTCCTGTCTCAATATAAACTTCGTGTCCTGCTTTCTTCAGGGTAAGAACCCCCGCAGGTGTTAAAGCCACACGATTTTCATTGTTTTTTATTTCCTTTGGAACCCCAATTTTCATGTTGGAAACCTCCTTCTCACATATATGTAAACGATAATACTATAACACTGAACATTAGAAAATGGAAGACTAAAATATGTATATTTCACAGCGGTGTAAGCCTTTCCATTGTATCAAACTTCTCATCAATACAAGTTCTCACCGATAGCGATGAATGACATCCAGACCTCCAGTAACTTCAATCACTGAACCCGTTACCATATCCGAATCTTCATCACATAAATAATCAATGATCCGGGCAATATCTTCACCTGTTCCTGAACGGCCAACAGGTGTATTTTCATCTTTCAGTTTTCTGCTTTCAGCAATCGAAGCTTCTTTCATTTTTCCGACGATATTGCCCGGGCACACCATATTTGAGGTAATGCCATATTCAGCTTCCTCATAAGCAATTGTTTTAGTTAACGACACTAACCCTACCTTGGCAGCTGCAAAAGCTGACCGGTAAATCCATCCGGAGGCATCATCTGCTCCCTGAAAACCATAATTAATAATCCGGCCAAACTTTTGTTTGCGCATGATTGGCAAAATCCATTTCAGTAAAAAGAAGACACTATCTAAATTTCCTCTAATCATCCGATTCCATTCTTCTTCCGTATAATCAATTAATTTTTTTCGTTCAAAAATATAGGGGCCAGCATTGTTAATTAAACAATCAATCCGCCCGAACTGCTGATATGTCTCATCCACAAGCTTTTTTAAATCTGTTTTTTTTGTTACATCAGCTTGAATAAGCTGCAATTTATTTTTATATTTGGGGAATTCCTCTTTTAGTTCAAGCGCCTTGTCCTCATCTGAATAATAGGATGCCGTAACCGAGTATCCTTTATGCAATAAACGTTCGGTCACTTTCCTGCCAAGCCCTTTCGTTCCTGCAGTAACCAGTGCATGTCTTGTCATAAGACAGACTCCTCCAATTAAAAGGTTCTAGATATGAAAAATGCACCTGCTTTGATTTAATCATATCACATTCCAGAAAGGGGGTTAAATGATATCAAACAAGAGAATTATTTGTCTGTATCATTTTCTTCAACACCGCTCTTATAACTATCCTGAATCTGCTGTGTCACTTTCTCTGCCTCATCATGTTTTCTCTCTTCTGTTACCTTTTTTCTGTTCTCATTTCTCATTAGCCTTCACCTCCTATTATTAGTCTTGGTTTTGATGTCATAATTTGCTCAGAAAAAATTTTCCATGTCACGTTTTTGAGTGATATAATGAAAAAAAGGATAAGGAGGCGTTTACTGTGGCATTTGAATACAAACATATCGTTGTTGCTGTAGATGGATCTGAAGAAGCAGAACGAGCGCTGGATAAAGCGATTGATATCGCAAAAAGGAACCATGCAGAGCTAATTATTTCCCATGTTATTGACACAAGGGCATATGCACCTCTGGAAGCTTATGACCGTACAATAGCAGAACAATCGGAAAAATTCGCTAATGACCTGTTGAAGGAATACAAAGAAAAAGCTGAGCAGGCAGGTCTTGAACAAGTTAAGACTAACCTTGAATTCGGTTCGCCGCGGGTTAAAATTTCAAAAGATGTAGCTCCCCGTTATGAAGCCGACCTAATTGTGTGTGGTGCGACCGGTCTGAATGCTGTTGAACGTTTTCTGATTGGAAGTGTATCTGAACATATCACCCGTTATGCTGAAGTTGACGTTCTCGTTGTCCGCTCCTAAGCAAAAGGTGTGATGGCATGGAAAAATGGTTTAAAGAACACCCGAGATTAGGTATTCCCGTTCCAGCTTTAAAAAAAGACTGGGAAAACTATTCAAAAAAAGAACAGGAATACATACTGACCAGGTGGGAGAAAATCAGAGGGATCATTCCTGATCAAATCAAGCTGCTGGAAGCAGAAATCGAACAAAAACAGAAACAGCTGAATGACGAAATGGATTTTCAGCTTTCCTGCCAGTTAAACAGAGAAATTAGTGAACTGGCTTCCCAAATTAATGATCTCTGGATTTTATACCGTTCTTCTGAAAGCCTGTCCATTCAGTCCTACCCCCCCAAAAAGAGGCTCGGACAAAACTGACAAGATCATGAAAATATCCGAACTACATTCAATTGTCACATGAATGAGCTCGGATATTTTTTTCGTTAAATATTTCTTTAAGTCATTGCTCGTCTTTTCCACTGTTCATTCCTTTATATTTCACATTCTTTCATTAATTTACCCCATTATTTTTCAATTTCACCTTTTTCTAATAAATACCGATACTGATAAAACCTTATGGCAAAGTCAGTAACCTGACGGGATAATGAGTAATTGGCAAAGGCTCCAATTCCAATACTGATGATGGGCAGTCCCTGAAGCAGTTTTTTGCGGAACATCAGGATAAAGACCGACTTAAAGACTTGCCTCAGAGGCTGTTCAAACCAACTTTCACTAGTCAGCTGATCTTCCCCATCATAAAGATACGGTGTGCTGGTGGTCACCTCTTTTTTTAAATTATTCCACGCACTCAATCTTAACCGCTTTGGCAAGGTAGCTCCATGAAAAACCTTCAAAGCCAAAATCATTTCGTATGGATGATTCATCTCATACCCAAAGGTATATCCGATCAGCTGGATGGTTCGTAAATTAAGCCCAATCATCAGCGGGAAATCCAGTCCCAGAAAGACATACCCTCCTGTACCAGCCAATCCCCCTTGAGCAAAAGAGTATACCCTCCCTCTAGTACATTGCTGTTCTGCAAGATAGGTCAGCTCGTATATAGTTAATGTTTTCATGTCCTGAACCTTTTCAATATTCTCATTAAAAATCCGGCCGGACTGCAGTATTCGTTCCCGTGCTTCCGACTGTGCTGCCATGCCTTGCAAAAACGTGTATGTATAAAGCATCCAATCATCCACTTTTTTAAAAAAGCGCTCTCTTGTCTGATCATTTATTCTTCCAAACGCCTGATTCACCCATAAATCATACAGCATTTCAAAGTCGCTGGTCTCATATTTTCTATTTTGCCGCTCCCAGTTATACAGGTCTCTTTTCACCTTTTCGATACTCATCTATCCATCCTCCTCTGCCTTCAGGAACTGAAATAAATAGGATTATATCCCAATTTTATCATAATCTGAATTCATTTCTTTACCGGTCATGAGAAAATCATATAATCTTTCTGGTTCATCGGCCATATCAGCCTGCTGATCCTTTCAGCAAAAAACCTCAGCCTCTTCAGAAGGCTAAGGTTCCATACATGCCTATTTTAATGATATTCCTTATCAAACCATTCTTGAATTTGCTTTAACATATGATTCATTGCATGAACGTCTTTAAAAGAAGGCAAATCAGCGAGCAGTGCTTTTTTAGGCGGTGTTGTCTGCTTACCTTTTTTCTGAATGATAAATATGCTTTTGGCGTTTTTATCTGATTTAAACATGGATAACGGCAATTGCAAAAGACCAATAATATGAGCCTGTTTATGTAAAAAATCATGCAAGCGGTCGGCCTGATCACTTTCAAACAGGAAATTAGGGATGAGAAAGAACAAATAGCCACCTTCTTTTGTATACTTTAAACTTTGTTCAATAAACAGATGGTGCGCATAAGAATGACCTTCTTCAGCCTTTAATTCAAATGATTTAGCATTTTCATCATCCGGATAATAGCCCACTGGCAGATCGGAGACAACCAGGTCTGCCGGTTTCATTAAAAGGGGACGCAAGCTGTCCTGATGAAAAAGTTCAATAGCATTTTTTTGCAGATTAGCGTTTATATATGCCAGCTGAATGAGTGTAGAATCGACTTCACTTCCGAATGCTGTTACATTTTGGGACAACTGATTCATTACTGCACTTAACAGATTTGCCGTTCCGCAGGCAGGGTCAAAGATAGTCACTTCCTTCGAATGATGATAAAATTTTTGAACCAGGTAACCGATAAAAATGGCTACTGAGTCCGGAGTAATATAATGATGCTGCTGTGTCGCACCTTTCATTCCTTTAAGAATAGCAAGCTGAAGCCCTTTTCGAACTTCTTCTTTTTTAAAAACATCCATATTGATATTTTCTAAATCTGAAAGTGTATCTGAGAGTTCTCCTTGCTCATCTTTATAAAAAAGCCAGTTACCTGCTTCAATTAAACTATCCAAATAAGTCATGTTATGAGCTTGTTCGATTTTACTGGCCGCTTGGTCAAACCATTGAAAAATGAGTTCCACATTATCCTGGTTCATGTGAATATCCCCCTAACGCACATGAATTCTCTAACTTATTTATTTTATCAATGATTTCATTGAATCACAAATTCCTGACGAGAACCCAAAAGAAGAAAGAGGGAAAGCACATGAACAGTACCCTACCTGAAAAAGGGTGGTCACAATAGCATTTCTATCCATTAAAAAAGTCAAGAATTGCCCGTTTGGTCTGCAGGAAGAAAAGGGCAATTTCTTGACTTTTTTTACAGAATAGCATCTTTTAGATCTCCAGGACATTCCTGAGCTGCAGTTTTAATAATTATGATTTGACTGATTTTGATTCTGGTGATCATTGCCTCTATTTTTAAGCATCTGCTGAATCTTTTCTACAGCCTGTGGGGCCAGATCAAGCATCCGTTCATAGATATGAGTGCTTTCATCAAGATGAATGGTCTGAACACCAGCAGGACTGACGATTAAAAAGGCAATCGGGGTAATGGAAACCCCTCCGCCGCTTCCTCCGCCAAAGGGCATTCCTGAACTCTCTTCTCGTTTTTGAGAAGATTGCTGCATTTGAAATTCACTGCCTCCCGCAGCAAATCCAAATCCCACTTTCGATACAGTTAAAATAACCGTTTTTCCATCAGGGGTTTCTATGGGATCTCCAATAATCGTGTTTACATCAATCATTTCTTTAAGGCTATCTAGAGCAGTTCCCATCAACCCTTGAATTGGATGTTCATTCATGTTCCATTCTCCTTTCTTCTGTTATCCTGCCTGACTTTTGATCTTCGGTTTCCCCTGAAAACGCCGAACGAGTTGTATCATGGCGTACATAGCTTGCCCAATTCGGAAGGAAATCATACAATGAATGTCTGTTTGAAGGACCTCTTTTTGAAATTCGGGCTGAATCTGTATATCGGGTTGGTCCATAAGCTTCATCCAGTGAGCTATGATCCCAACTGCGGAACCTTTAATTGACCATAATACTCCTGCTAAAACGCATGTGATACTGGCATCTTTCACACCAATTTTCGTATGCCATTTAAAAGACTTGACACGAATTTTGCTTAAAAATTTTTTAATGACGAGATTAGCGTGGTAAATCTGTTCTAACATTCGCTGAAATTTTTTTATCCGTTCCATAAAATCAGCAGGTTTATAATCTTTTTCGGTTTCCTTGACCTTCTTTTTATTCAGATTCGTTTTCTCTTCCGTTATTAGACGCAAGTGTTCGGCATCTATTTCTATAGGGATTTCTTTGCGAATCCGAATAAATTTCCAGAACCGTACGTTGATGGACAATTCACTTTCACCGGTTTTATAAACAAAATCAATTTGAATATAAACCTTAGTAAAACTTATGATTAAGATTAATAAAGGCAACAGAACGAGTATAATGGCCAGGACCATGCCCCTCACCTCTTTCTCTTTCCATTATTTTCTCTTTTAAAAAAATTAAACATAGGAATGAAAAAGGAGATGGACAGTCAAAACCACAGTGAATGAACTGAGGCAGAAATTCATAATGAAAGAAAAAGGAGAGTCCGGTTGTGAGCGGGTTTATAATAAAAAAATCATCTGCCGAAAACAGTTCCGACAGATGACGTAATTACTTTTGATACACAATCGTTTCATCAATAACGGTCATCGTAACCTTTGTTTTGGAAATTTCTTCTGTATTGATTCGAAATAAATCACGATCTAAAACGGTGAAATCTGCTAAAAATCCTCTATCAATCATTCCTTGTTCTTCTTCGTTTCCTATCGCAGACGCCGACCCCCTGGTATATAAAGAGATGGCTTCAAAAGGAGTGAGCTGCTGGGATTTCCCATAAATCTGGCCGTCATGTTCAGACCTTCTGACAACTGCCGCTTCTATTCCTTTTAGCGGATTAATTTCTTCAATAGGTGCATCAGAACCTCCTGCACAAATAATGCCATGGTCCAGCAGCCTTTTCCATGGATATGCGTGTTCTGATCGATCTTTTCCAATCCGATCCAGTACCCACGGGAAATCTGATGTTACAAAGGTCGGTTGAATATCAGCTACGAGGTTTAATTTTTTCATTTTTTCATAAAGATCTTCCCGCAAAATTTGAGCATGAATAATCCGATCTCTTTTTCCTTCTGGTACAGGATACTTTTCGATGAGATTTATAATGGTGTCCACTGCCTGATCGCCAATCGCATGAACAGCAACTGGAAGACCTTTTGCCCTGGCTTTTTTGATAAGATGTTTAAATCCTTCTTGAGTATGAATGGCAACTCCAAACTGATCTGGTTCATCTTCATACGGACTTGATAGCCAGGCTGTTCGTCCCCCCAGAGCTCCATCCGCAAAAATTTTCATTGCTCCCAGTTCAACCCAGCCTGTTCCTTGTTTAAAGCCTAGTCTGGCTTTTTCCATATCATCGATGACTTCATGATGCACCAGCAGATGGGCTCTAAATTTACGGCTTTTTCCGTCAATTGTCGATGTGAAAGCACCATACGTTCGGTCAAACCCGCCATAATAATTCAAATCTTCACTATGTCCACCTACGATACCATGTTTCACCAGGTCATCCACCGCAACTTTTATGGCTTCTTGCAAATACTGCTCTGTCACTTCTGGCATGGCATTTTTTATCATTTCTTGAGCTCGGTCCAAAAAGAAACCAGTCGGATTTCCATGTTGATCCCGATCAATTAATCCTCCCTGAGGATCACTGGTCTCCGGTGTAACTCCCGCTAGTTTCATAGCTTTAGAATTGGCAACCAATGCATGACGGCAGACCCTGGTCAGTACAACAGGGCGATCCGGGCAGACCTGATCGATTTCTTTACGGTGAATTATACGGGGCTGATCCCATTGGTTTTCATTAAACCCTTCTCCAATCAGCCATTCTCCGGATGGCAGCTGCTGATCTTTTTCTTTAAGTTTCTCAAGCAGTTCCTCTGGCGACTGAACATAGGCTAAATCCAGTCTCAATAACCGCTCTCCGTGTCCAATAATATGTAGGTGACTGTCTACGAAGCCCGGATACATCACTCCGCCCCGCAGATTAATCTGCTCATCCATTCGATTTTTATATTTTTGTTCCAGGTAAGACTTCGTGCCAATTTCAACAATCTTCCCCTGATCGGAAAATACTGCTTCCGCTGTTTCCCCTTCTTTTCGCATTGTATATATGGTTCCACCATACCAGAGCTTTCCCATGATGATTTCCCCTCTCACATGCAGATATAATGAAAGGGCAGGGAATCCTGCCCTTGTAAAAGCCATCGTAATTTAATTGTTATCGCTGCTGTTGCTGCGGTTGCCCGCTCATTTGCTGCTGAGCCATTGATACTAATCGTTTTGTGATTTCACCACCAACAGAACCGTTGGCACGAGATGTTGTTTCAGCACCAAGCTGTACACCAAACTCCTGTGCAATTTCTGTCTTCATTTGATCAAGTGCTTGTTCTGCTCCTGGTACAAGAAGCTGGTTTGTATTACGGCTATTTTGGTTTGCCATGATATAATCACCTCCTTGTTGTTTGTTAGCTTGTGTTACAAGGAGGATATCATGCAGATAAAAAGCAGGAAATATCAAGCAGTTAAACCTTTTTAATTGAGCCGTCAGACTTCCTTTGTTCAAATGAGCGACATATTGTTAAATCCTATTACCCATAGCTTATAATAAATCATCAAACTTGTGCACTGAATTTGCATTTTTTTCAGTAAAGGTGAGCGTCTCAATTCCATCGACCGCTTCTTTTATATCTGCGGTAAAATCAACCTGGTCTTCAAATAGGTGAATTTTTTTCCTTCTAGGTCTTGTCTTAGGCTGCTTTGGAACAAATACCGTACAGCAGTCTTCATAAGGACGAATGGATATATCATAGGTGCCGATCTTTTGGGATATGTCAATAATCTCAAGTTTGTCCATGGTGACCAGGGGACGAATCACAGGATAATTCGTTACTTCATTGATTGTATTCATGCTTTCCATCGTCTGACTGGCAACCTGTCCTAAGCTTTCACCGGTTGTTAAAGACAATATGTTATGCTTTTTTGCCAGCTCTTCTCCGATTCTAAGCATCATCCGCCTCATAACGGTCATGGCGTATCCTTCTGGAATATGCTGATAGATTTTTTGCTGCAGCTTTGTAAATGGAACAATATGAAGTTTAATCTCATGACCGTATTTTGTCAGTACCTGTACGAGATCAAGAACTTTTTGTTTCGCCCGTTCACTGGTAAATGGCGGTGAAAAAAAGTGAACTGCTTCCAGTTGAACGCCACGTTTCATTGCCAAATATCCTGCAACAGGACTGTCAATGCCCCCTGAAAGGAACAGGAGTGTTTTACCAGTCGTTCCCACGGGCAAACCTCCAGCACCCGGAATTTTTTTAGAGGTTATATACGTAGCATCATGACGGATTTCAACCCGGATTTCCACATCAGGGTTATGAACGTCAACTGAATATCCTTCTGTATTGGAAAGCAAATGACCGCCCAGAATTTGATTCATTTCCTGTGATCCATGCTGAAACTGTTTATTTGGTCTTTTTGTCGTAATTTTGAAGGTTTTTGCATCACTTGCTTCTTTTAAAGCATACATTGCCCCTTCTTTGATGGCGTCCAGTTCATTCTTTACACGAAGAGCCAGGCTTAAGGATTGAATGCCAAATACCTCCTGGCACTTTTGAATTACTTTTTCGTGATCTTCTCCATTTAATTGAATATACATCCGGTCACGGGTTCTTTTTAATTGAGCATTTGGAAAGTCAGCAAGCTTTTTCAATAAATTCTCTTTTAATTGTGCAATAAAATGTTTCCTGTTTTTCCCTTTTAATGACATTTCCCCATAACGTATAAGTATGTGATCATATTGCATAGTATCTACCCCATTACCTCGTTTAGTTCATCTAAAACTTCCTTAAACACACTGCAAAACATGTCAGCTTCATCTTCGGTGTTTGTATAAGAAACGCTGATTCTCAAACCTGATCTGGTATATTTTGAATGAAGACCGCAGGCAGCCAGGACGGCGCTTTCATCAGATTGTTTTGATGAGCAGGCTGATTTGGTCGAGATAAAAATGCCCCTTTCCCCAAGTGCATGGATAATGACTTCCGGCTTATATCCTGGGACAGAAATATTGACGATGTGTGGGGCACTGTCTTCAGGAGAATTGATTCGCACTCGTCTGTCTTCCTTCAAAGAGTTCTTTATTTTGCGGGACAGGTTTTCCAGATGATGACGTGAGTTCTTTTGTTCTTCAAATATTAGCCTCATCGCCTTTACCATGGCTACGGCGCCAGCCAGGTTTTCTGTTCCTGATCGCTGGTCCCTTTCCTGACCTCCTCCATGAAATAATGGGTGAAGTTTTGTTCCTTTTTTTACATACAAAATACCTGTACCTTTTAAACCATGGATTTTATGACCAGACATCGTACACAGATCAATCCCTGATTTTCCAAAATTTAATGGCAATTTTCCTAATCCCTGTACATGATCCACATGATAAAAAAGTTTTGGATGTTTTTTTGCAATCTCTCCAATTTCTTCAACAGGCTGTATAGTACCCAGTTCACTATTGACTTGCATAATAGAGATTAAAATTGTGTCAGACCGAATTGCTTTTTCCACATCTTTAGACCTTACCTGGCCATACTGATTTACTGGAATATATGTTACTTCAAAGCCCATTGATTCCAGCGATTTACAAGTTTCAAGCACTGAAGGGTGTTCAATTTGTGATGTAATAATGTGTTTTCCCCTATTTTGATGCTCAAGGGCGATTCCTTTAATGGCTAAGTTATTGCCCTCTGTACCCCCAGAAGTAAACACGATTTCATCTTCATGAACTCCCAAAAGTGAGGCGGCCTGTCTGCGGGCACCTGAGAGCAGCTGCTCCGCCTCTCCTCCCAGTTGGTGAATGGATGAGGGATTGGCATAATAATTCAGTGCTGCTTTATGAAAACTTTCGAGAACTTCTGGATGTGGTTTTGTAGTAGCGCTGTTGTCGAAATAGATCATGGTCCTAACTCCTTTTTAACATTTTGCAATCTAATATGATATCATACTTTACCTGAGATTTAAAATCTGATCACAAATAAAAACTGCCCCTGATCGTTCAGGGACAGAGCTGATTATTCACTGTCATTTTCCATATTTAGTGAGTAAAGAAGGAAGTCGATGGATACTTCTCTTTGATTAGTAATTGAACCGATCCATTGCCGGGTGATTCCGTACCTCTGAAGGGGTGGTGACTGCTGATTTGCCTGCTGTATCCGTAATTGCTGCTGATGGAAAACAAACTGTTCAATGGCATTGTCAGAAGTATCCAGCTGTAATTGATGTGTGGACTGGCTGTGTTCATGCACCATTTTGATATCTGAATCGGCGGTCAAAAATAACCAGACTGCTACAGACCAGATTGATATCACTATAACGGTTAGCACAGCAATTAGCCACTTTAGCAACTTCATCCCGCCTTAGTTTGCATGAACAGTCGTTTGTAAAATTTTTTCTAATTTCTTAATGGCTCCTGGTTCAACTTCTTCAAGCCCTTCCGCTGCCTGTTCGAGAGCTACTTCATATTCATAGCTTCGAAATGCATTTTCAGCTTCTGCAAGTTTAGCAGCGAGGTAAGGAAATTGACTTCGGTAACGGTTTGCATACTGAATCACGTACTCAGCCAGTTCGGCCTGTTCAAGGAGAAAATCGATCTGTTCTTTCATTGTTTGCACATTTTTCTCCGCTTTATTTAAGGAATGTTGTACTTCAGCCATATCAAGGGGTTGCTTCTCCAGTCTGAGATTGGCATCCTCAATAGCATGACCGGCATGATCAATTGCATCTAAGATATACTCGGGAATACCCGGAATGTTTGACTTTTGCAATTTCCTTTTAACCTGCAGCAGCTCTTTTTTCATGCCCGCTAATTTGTCTCTGGATGATATTTCATCCCGCCGCAGTGACTTCAGTCTATCCTGAAATTCCTGATGCTGTTTGTGCAGCTCTTCCCACTGATTCAGCCAGCTCTCAATATTGGCCCGAATAGAAGAATAGGTCTGATCTTCATTTTCCAGATCTTTTTGAATGCTGTCAGCTTGCTTTTTTAATTCATCCAGCCACTTTTCCAGGTTAACATGCTTTTCATAATCCGGGTCCTCAAATTGATAGGTTTCCTCCAGAAGGGTAACATCATTTTTGGTCTGCTTCCATTTTTCCTCTTCAGCGGATAATTGATCGGATACAGATTTTAAATGTTTTTCAACATATTGCTTAGCAAGGGCTTCTTTTTCAAGCTGATCAAAAATTTCCTGGGTTCGTTCTTCCATCTCTTCCAGCTGAATTTCAACTGCGTCAACTTCTGCTTTTTCCAGCTGTTCTACCAGCGCTATTAATTTTTCCTGAAAAGTATGTATTTCTTTTTCAAAACCGTATTTCTGAATGCGAAATCCCTTCTCCTTCATTTCTTTTAACCCAAAGGACAAACGGTCCAATGTAGAAGGCAATTCCTGTTTACATAATTTATATAAGGAAGGGAAACGTTCTACGTTATGTTTCAAAGTTTTGATGCGTTCATGAAGGTCTTGCACCCGTTCATTTGCTTCTATGTAATCCCCATTCTCATTTAACTCCTCACAAAGAGTCAGACCTTCTTCAATCTCATCAATCTCCACCTCAAAGGCCGTTTCTGCTTTTCCGAACATATGCCTGTTTTGAAGAAGTTTCTTTCTGATCTCTTTCAATGAAGGCTTCAGATTTTCAACTTCCTTGCGGCTATTTTCCTCGGAGTTGAGCAGTTTTTCTACGTCTTGAAACATTTCATCAATGGAGGCTTCAATATCACCCAATGTACGCTCAACCTCATCAAGTATGCGCCTGGCCATTCTAAATCGGTATCGGTCAGCCGCTTCTTCGGCATCAAATAGTTCTTCTTCCATATCAGGCAACTGCCTGTCTACTATATGATCCCAATCCGTTCGCCACTTTTCAAAACGGGCTTGAGTTTCACCGGACAAATTCAGGTCTTTAATTTTTGACAGTTCATCCGTCACATTGCGGTTCATGATATCCATTTTTTTCTCTTCTAAACGATCTACCCGGTCATAAACCTTTTTTCTAGCAAAAAGACCATACAAAATGAATAAAATAATGACGAGTATAATTCCGATGATGTACTCCATAAAAAGCCTCCTAACTCTTCTCCCTTCAGAGCTGTTTCCCTGTTTCAGATTCCGTTCTCTATTGTAATTATGATACCATGTATTGGCCAATTTTTGCTAATTATTTTCAAAAATCTTCTCTAAATGACAAAAATATATTTTAATTTTATTATACAATGTCTGCAGGAAAAATCTAGTTCTAATAAGAGGCTTTATTCATGCCGCAAAAAGGGACTTAATCCAGCGTTTGATCGCTCTTGTGTACTGATTCACAAACAGCTGGTGGCTCCCATCCCAGCGGACATAGTCAATCCATTCATATGGCATATAATATGGACTGTTCAGCATGCCTTTAAATTGAACGAGCAGGCATTTCTTCTCTATTTGACTATAAGACTGCTGCTCCAGAATCTTCAAAAATGCATGTTCAATGACATATCGCTCCTTAGCAAGATAGGTAACCAACATTTCTCTGACAAGCATGTTGTCAAGAGTTAATTCCCGCTGAATAAAGCAGGTGAATTGATGATGTTTCTGTTTATACTGTATAATAGCTTCAACTAGTCGGCTGATGGCTTCAACCGGCTCACTTTCCTTGTATTGGATTTGTACCTGCTCAATTTCTTTTAAGTATTGTTCGTAATATTGAATCATTAATTGTTCAAGCAATCCCTGTTTATTGTCAAAATAATAGCTGATTAACGACACATTCACATTAGCTTTTTTGGCAATATCCCTCAATGATGTACCATGAAATCCTTTCAGGTAAAATAATTCTCTTGCCGCTTCCTGAACTTTCTGCTTTGTGTTATTATCTTTCAAGACACGACAACTCCTTTCATCTCTTTGTTTTCGATTTGCAGCAGAAGATTCCTTTAGGAAACGTTCAAGATATCCTGACAAAAAAGCTATGATTTCAGCATTTTTTTATTTTTCTATGACGGATAGGGGGTTATTGGTTTGTTTCATGTCGTAAAATATTCCGGTACAAAAGAAGAAAATTATAAACTGGTTTTAAAACAGCTGAAAGCTTTAATTGAAGATGAGAAGGATGAAATCGCGAATTTATCCAACGCATCTGCTTTACTCAATCAGTTTTTAGATGAAGTAAACTGGGTAGGGTTTTATTTATGGAAAAACGAAGAACTGGTACTGGGGCCATTTCAGGGCCTTCCAGCCTGTGTTCGGATCCCTTTTGGAAGAGGAGTATGCGGAACAGCTGTAAAAGAGGAAAAAACTATGCGGGTCGCAGATGTTCATCAATTTCCTGGCCACATCGCCTGTGATGCAGCCAGCCAATCTGAAATTGTCATTCCGATTTATAGGAAAGGAACATTGTTCGGGGTTCTGGACATCGACAGTCCGATTAAAAACCGATTTGACAAGACAGATGAAAAATATCTTGAACAGTTTGCTTCCATCTTAAGTGAATATCTTTAATTCAAAAAAAAGCAGGGTGCTCATATGACAGTTGATGTCCTCAGGCACCCTGTTTTTTATATTTTCATCCTCACGGCAGCGTCAAATCAAGGTCAAATCAAGGTCAAATCAAGTTTAAGAGCCGAGATCATTTTGCGTTTTAACGCAATTTTTGCCGCTTTCCTTTGCTTTATAAAGAGCACGATCAGCCCGAATAAAAACATCTTTCACCTGGTCCTTTGTTTTATCATCCCAGAAAGAGACCCCGCAGGATATGGTGACCCCGGGCTCCGTCTTTTCCGATACAGTGTGAACAATCCTCTCACTAATACGAGAGGCTTCTTCAAGAGTCGTATCCGGGAAATAAACCGCCAGTTCCTCACCACCCCATCTGGCTGCCACATCTTTGTATGCAATGTGCTCTTTAATAATCTCTGCAACCTGAATGATAATTTGATCACCTACATGATGTCCATACCTGTCGTTTACCTTTTTAAAGTCATCAATATCCATCATGAGAAAGGCGCCCTGATCCCCGGATTCCATATGTCTGTGAAGGGATTCATCAAGATATTTCCTGGAGAATAATTTAGTTAAATAATCGGTTTTTACCAGCTGTTCGAGCTCCTCCTTTAACATGGAGTTTATTACTGTCAGCGCTGAATGCTGAACAATGGATTGAAGCAGCTTAAATGTTTCAAAGGAAAAATAATAGGATTGATGATGAAGAACGATGACAAGCCCGACCATCCTCTTCTCCTGAATCATAGGAATGGCCATAACCGACTGAAAATCAAAAGGATAGGACGGAAACTTGGCGAGAAAGTCACCGATAAAAATTCCTTCCTTTTGCTGCTCTAATTGTCTATTTAAAAATTCAATAAACCTTTTTCCTTCCGTTGAATAGAAAAACGACGTGCTTCCTTTTTGCAATTCAAAATAATTTAAATCATCATTGCTGTACAAAATCACGCCAACTTCTTCAGCATGAAAACTCTCAACTGTCTGCTTTGAAATATATGAAATGGTATCCGAGAGACTCAAATTCATATTCAACCGCTGAGAGGTGCTGTTAATGAGCTGAAGATCCTCAACTAATTTTTTAGACTGCTGATATAACCTGGCATTTTCCAGTGCATTACCTGCTGTGTTGGCCAGCAATGAAATGAATTCAATATCCTTCTCCGGAAACAACACGGATTTTGGAGTAATAATTTGCAGCACACCATAAATGCCCTGCTTTCCTTTTAATGGAGCATATAAACATGACCGTTTATCTTCAATCCTGTCCTCGATTTGAACCTCTCCTGTCAGATAGGCCTGCGTACTTGCATGATTGGAGTCTTCCATCTCATAGGAAATAATCTTAACAGGCAAACGTTCATGAATAGAATCATCCTGGGATAAAAGCAAATGATATTCAAATTCAGGGTAAATTTGTTGTAAAGTAAAAATAATTTCTTTTAGTACATCATCCATGCGGATGGATGAATGAAATTTTGAAGTCACACGATATAAAAGCTCGTATTTTTTTTCTTCATTCAGGATACCCAGAACCCCCCTCATTTTAATAAGTACCCGTACGGTTTCAGATGAGATATCCTGAAATGCTTCCAGTTGTTTATAAATCATTTCTTCTTGTAAAAATGTTAACAGCAGGAAGCCATAATTTTTGTTTTCGATTTGAAGCGGGAGACGATAAATCAGTGTATCAGCTTTTTTTGGATACAAAACCTGACCATAACCGAGCGGTTTTTGATCGGCCATCTGGCTGAACCACTCTCCTATGTTGTTAGGTTCAAGCTCCACATCACAGCCCTCAGATGGAGTGTTTTTCCCATAAAGCTGAATGGAATCGGTATATTCATTGATAAGGTAAATGGCACAAGAACTGGCGTTTGTAGCTTCTTTAATCGTTCTTGCCAGTTCACTTACAAAATGATTGAAATTTAAATGTGACTTTGAAACCATTAATTCATAAAATTGATGTCTGATTTCAAACATTGTATTAGAGTTAGACACGCCTTTGTTTTTCATTTGTCATCACCCTGAGCTTATCTATATATAAATAAAAATAGTAAATCCTGCCTGGTACTTTTTTCATTTTACCACACTTACGCTTGAAATAAGTAAAGAAAAACGAAACATTTCTTATAAATACACTGGCTAAACAGGAACCTCTTGACTAAATTGATGAAAAAAATTATAATAGCCTTTGTGTAAAATAAAAGGCGGCTTATGTGGACCAGCGATGGGTTCATTTTGTTCCTCTTCATAAGAGGTGTATCGTGTAACTCTCTGCTGCCGGAGCGAAGGTACATGAAAACAAAATGAACATCGTGAAAGGGACACGCTGTTTTTATTTTATGCAAATCAAATATAAAGGAGGAAATGCCAATGGCCCGTTACAGAGGTCCAGTATGGAAGAAGTCTCGTCGTTATGGCATTTCTTTGAGCGGAACAGGAAAAGAGCTTGAAAGACGTCCTTATCCACCGGGACAACATGGCCCGAATCAGAGAAGAAAGCTTTCTGAATACGGTCTGCAGCTTCAGGAAAAACAAAAACTGCGTTTCATGTACGGAATTAACGAACGTCAATTCCGCCGTATCTTTGAAGATGCAGGTAAGATGAGAGGGGTTCATGGTGAGAACTTCTTAATTCTCCTTGAATCTCGCCTGGACAACTTAGTTTATCGACTTGGTCTGGCCCGTACACGCCGTCAGGCACGTCAGCTTGTAAACCATGGCCACATCACTGTTGATGGAAGCCGAGTAGACATTCCATCTTATCGGGTAAAGCCAGGTCAGACAATCGGCGTTCGCGAAAAATCTCGTGATCTTGCTGTCATTAAAGAAGCTGTAGAAGTAAACAACTTTGTTCCAGAATACCTTTCTTTTGATGAAGAAAAACTGGAAGGGACATTTAACCGCTATCCTGAACGCTCTGAATTGCCATCTGAAATCAACGAAGCGCTTGTCGTTGAATTCTACTCTCGTTAATAAGATTGCATGTAAAAACCCTGAAATCCTTGATTGTCAAGGAATTTCAGGGTTTTTATTTTGACTAGTTCTGCTGATATACCTGAAACTGGTTTTTTCCTTTTTCTTTCGAGGCATATAAGGCATGATCTGCTTTTTTATATAATTCTACAGCATCTGCGCCATGGTCAGGGGCAAATGCAATACCGATACTTGCCGACACGCCCAGCCCTTTAAGGTCTTCAATTTGATTCATTTCATCCCGTATCATTTGAATTAAGCGGCTGGCAGCCTTTGCAGCTTCCCCTTTTGTCGTTTCCTCCATAATCAATATAAATTCATCCCCGCCATATCTGAATAATTGATCTTTTTTACGGGCTACTTCTTTCATAACGTTTGAAATCCTTCTTAATAAATCATCCCCCCGATCATGGCCAAGGAGATCATTGACGGATTTAAAATTATCGATATCCATCATCAGCAAAGCGGTAACACCCTGTTCGAAAGTAATGGTTGATTTACAGTACTCATCAAAGGCTGCACGGTTTTTCGTGCCGGTTAGACTGTCGTGAAAAGCGAGATGCATTGGTGTGGCTACCCACCTGGATATCATAAATGAGATGGCTACGGCGATACTGACAGACAATATAAATTGAAGCAAATACGTGTTTGTCAAATGATCTAATGCAGCCTGAAGCTCCACATCGTTATAGACAATTTCGATGACTTTTTCTTTAGATATTCCCGGGTCGTACTCAGAATCATGATATATATACCGATAAGTGACGGGTTCCTCTTTCCAGACCCCCTTCACTTCCATCGTGTCACCCGTCTTTAAAACTTGTTCAAAAACTTCTCTATTTTCGTGATTCAGTTCAAGAATTTTACTGGTACCTATATAAAGCCCGCCAATATTTAAAACATTAATTTTATTAATCATGTCGTATTTATTTTCAATATCTGAGGCAACATCCACAAAACTAAATTGTTCAAAAATTTGTCCGTGCTGAAGGTCGTAGCCCAACTGGATCAGATAGTTGTGATCAGGCGTTGCCATATAACTGTATTTTTTTATCTTACCAGTAGCCTGTTCAATCTCCAGACCATCATGATAAAATTCACCGGTTTCTCTCCGTTCATCTAATATTCTGGCCAATTTCGAACAGCATTCGTCGAAGTCCAGTCCAATATCATCTTCAAAGCTGCTATGTATAATTACATTTTCATCATTTATGATATAAATATCTATCCCATCAAAATCTTCTTTCAATTTTGCAAAATCCCATTCATCAAAATCTGGATTTTCTTCATACTTAGACATGAGGTCAAAGGTATACTCTTGCATATTTGCTGCCGTTTCCTGATCAAAAAAATAATAAGCCTTTTCAGTAATTCCAAGTGAATATTCAATTATATCCTGGATCTGTCTTAATTGGGATTCATTATGCTTGACCGTCTGGTTAATCACCCTGTTGTAATCAACGAGTGCAAGTATCCCTACAACCAAAACAGAAAAGGTGATCATAATGAGAAACAGTTTAAATCTAAATTTTTTATTCACATTTTCACCTCTAGTAATAACCGCCGTTAGATTAGAAAAATAGTTTACAAGATTATCATAGCGAAAATGGTAGAAAAAGTAACTATTTTTGTAAAATAGTAATAGAAATGGATTATGAAATAAGAAAACCCTTAGGCTGTTCTTACGAAAAACACATGTGCCCTGTTTAGCTTGGAGTTAAAAAAAGGATAGGTGGGCTAAAAAAGCTAGCCCGCCTACCCTTAAAACCTTTATTCAAAACGAATCAGGAAGTATTTTTTCTTGCCCCTACGAATAATGGTAAACTTGCCGTCAATTTTGTCTTCTTCTCCTACTGTATATTGCAGATCCTGCTGACGTTCTCCATTGATGTAGATGGCTCCATTTTGAATATCTTCCCGCGCCTGGCGTTTTGATGAAGAAATTTTCGCTTCCACTAATAGATCAATTAATCCTTTTTCCTTCTCCATAAAAGTATGGGAAGGAACATCTTTAAATCCCTGTTCGATCTCTTCGCCATTCAAGGATTTAATGTCTCCGCTGAAAAGGGCTGCGGAAATTTTTTGAGCCTGTCTCAGTGCCTTTTCACCGTGGACCATTCGGGTCACTTCTTCTGCAAGACGCTTTTGAGCCACACGTTTCTCCGGCTGTGTTGCCACTTCGTTTTCCAGTTTTTTAATTTCCTCATGATCCAGGAATGTAAAGTATTTAATAAACTTAATGACATCCCGGTCATCGGCATTAATCCAGAACTGGTAAAACTCGTAAGGTGTTGTTTTTTCTGGATCAAGCCAGATGGCACCCCCGGCTGTTTTCCCAAACTTGGTTCCATCTGCTTTTGTGATTAGCGGTACGGTTAATCCGAACGCTTTGGCCTGCTCCCCTTCTTCAGACGTCCTTCGAATGAGTTCAAGACCTGCTGTGATATTTCCCCACTGGTCACTTCCCCCAACCTGTAATGTACAGTTTTTCTCTTTGTACAGTTTCATAAAGTCCAGAGACTGAAGAATCATGTAACTGAATTCCGTGTATGAAATTCCGCCTTCGATCCGGGATTCTACGGACTCTTTAGCCAGCATGTAATTGACACTGAAATGCTTGCCGATATCCCTTAAAAATTCGATCGTAGTCATATCAGACAGCCAGTCATAGTTATTGGCAATCATCGCCCCAGTTTTTTCGTCATCAAAATCAAGCAGCTTTTCCAGCTGGGATTTAATTTTGCTGCTCCACTCTTCCACCACATGTGCTTCATTCAACTGGCGCTCTGAACTGCGGCCGCTCGGATCTCCAATTAATCCTGTACCCCCGCCCACAAGAGCAATGGGACGGTGACCTGCTTTTTGAAACCTCTTCAAAAGCATGATCGGAAGCAAATTTCCTACATGAAGACTGTCGGCAGTCGGGTCAAATCCGCAGTATAATGTCACGGTTTCTTGTTCAAGGTGTTCCTTTAACCCTTCTTCATCTGTAATTTGATTCACCAATCCTCGTTCTGTTAAATCCTGTAATAAATCCATAATGTCCCTCCTCTTTCATCATTGATCTAATTCATCACGGTTGTTTTTTCTATACAGCGGGATACTATAATTGCCTGTCTTATTATTAAAAAAGCCAACAAAAAACTCGCCCCTATATATAAGGGGCGAGAATGTATACTTCCCGCGGTACCACCCTTGTTGCAGAAAACTGCCGCTTCATTGGATAACGGATTCATCCGTCTTCTGCTATTTGCAGAAGCTGCTCCAAGACGTAATTCGCAATCTGCTGTGTGCTGACTTGCACCAGCCGTCAGCTCTCTTTGGACAGGGAACAGACTGCTACTTCATCTTTTCTTCGCATTCTCCTATAATACGTTGTTATACATAAATACCATAATTTCATAAAAAAAGCAACAAGATAAGTATGTAGATTCATGTCCAGCAAAATGGGAATGTGCTATAATATAGTGTGGAATTTTAGGAGGTATTTACAAAATGGCTAACAAACATTCAGATAAACAGAATAAATGGCTTGAGATCTGGCATAAAGGTAAGTTACAAAAGTTTTTCCGTGTTTCATATGATGTATTCTGGAACGTGTTATTATTTTTTATTATTCTCGGACTTATAGGTTTCTTTTTTGTCGGTGGTGTTGGAGCCGGTTATTTTGCTTCTCTTGTTAAGGATGAGCCAATCCGGAGCAAGGCTGAAATGGAAAAGCGTATTTACAATTATGAAGAAACAACCCTTGTTTACTTTGATAACAATCAATATCTTGGGAAATTAAGTTCGGATTTATACCGAGAAGAAATAAATATTGATGATGTTTCAGAGCACGTCATCAGTGCGCTGATCGCTACAGAAGATGAATATTTCTTTGAACACCCTGGAGTCGTGCCAAAGGCAATTCTGAGGGCATTGTTCCAGGAAGTATCCAACTCTTCCATTAAGACGGGGGGAAGTACTCTAACCCAGCAGCTGATCAAAAACCAGATTTTGACAAACGAGGTTTCCTTTGAGCGCAAAGCTAAAGAGATTCTTCTTGCTTTGCGTCTTGAACAATTTTTTGATAAGGAAAAGATTTTGGAAGCCTATCTGAATGTTGTTCCATTTGGAAGAGACTCTTCAGGCCGAAATATTGCCGGTATTCAAACAGCGGCACAGGGAATATTTGGTGTTGATGCAGCAGATCTAAATTTGCCTCAGGCCGCATATATCGCCGGATTGCCTCAGAGCCCGTTCTACTATACTCCATTTAAAAACGGCGGTGAATTAAAAAGCGAAGAAGGTCTGGAACCTGGACTGGAACGAATGAAAGTGGTTCTGGAGCGCATGTATGAAACAGGTGTCATAACGAAACAGGAGTATGAAGAAGCACTTGAGTATGATATTGTCAGTGACTTCGCTGAATGGCAGCCGCTACCAATTCAGCAATACCCATTCTTAACATTTGAAATTGAAAAGCGGGCCCGTGACATACTGACAGTCATACTTGCTGAACAGGATGGCTACACAAAAGAAGACCTGGAAAACAATGAACAGCTGCGGGAACAGTATAAAATTATTGCTGACCGTGATTTGCGCCAAAATGGCTATAAGATTCATACCACCATTGACAAAGAGATCTATGATAAGTTTCAGGAAATCGCAAAAGAGTATGATCGGTTCGCACCTACTCATACCATTGTTGTAACAGATCCTGAAACAGGAGAACGTCAAACGAAGGAATTGCCTGTTCAGGTTGGCTCCATCCTGATTGAAAATAAAACAGGAAGAATTATTGCATTTGTAGGCGGTAGAGACTTTAGTATAAGCGAATTAAATCACGCAACCGATACATTAAGACCAAATGGAAGTACAATGAAGCCTCTTTTGGATTATGCACCGGCTTTTGAAAAAGGAATTATTCAGCCTGGTTCTCCAATTCCAGATGTGGAATTTACCTATGGAGGCTCAGCAGAACCCTGGTCTCCCGCCAACTATACAGGACGGGAACACGGGCTGACCAGTGCCCGCTTAGCACTGGCAAGGTCTTACAACATTCCTGCTGCCCGGACTTATTTAAAAATGCTGAATGAACGTCCTGCAGAATATTTAAAAGAAATGGGCTTTACTTCTTTAACTGAAGGCGATATGTATAATGCCTCCATGTCCATCGGTGGACTTACTAATGGGGTAACCGTTGAAGAAAATGTCAACGCGTATGTTACATTTGCTAATTATGGTAAATTTGTGGACGCATACATGATTGAACGGATTGAAACTAAAGACGGAGAATTGATTTATGAGCACGAATCTGAGCCTGTTGAAGTATTTTCTCCGCAAACCGCTTATTTAACGCTGGACATGATGCGTGATGTGCTGAAATATGGTACGGCTACTTATACTAATTATGTGTTAAATCATAAAAATGTCGATTGGGCAGGGAAAACTGGTACGACCCAGAACTGGCAGGATACCTGGTTTGTTGCAACGAATCCAAACGTCACTATTGGAAGCTGGATGGGCTATGATACGTATGATGCGAATGGTGATGGGAGCGCTGATCCAGAAATTATTAATTTAAAATGCAGTTCCTGTGATCTCGGTTACAGTAACCGGAATGTAAGGTTCTGGTCCATGCTGGTTAATGCTGCCTCAGAAATCCGTCCGGAATTAATGATCCCTCAGGAGAGATTCAAAAATCCTGGAGGAATCGTTCGTACCAGTATTTGTGAAGTTTCTGGGCTGCTGCCTGGTGAAGCCTGTCAGGAGCTTGGATTGGTTAAGTCTGAAGTCTTTAATGCTAAATATGTTCCGAAAAAAGAGGATTATAGTTTGATTAAAGGAAATTATGTCACCATTGATGAAAAGGTATATGCTTCCGGTGAAAACACCCCTGAGGAGTTTACTCAGGAAGGTTATTTCCTCAATCCTAAATTTTTAAAGGATATGGAATGGGACAAAATTGAAGACTTAAATAAATTAATTCCTGACCGTGAAGGATGGGAGCAAATAAAAGTTCCTGAAGTTGAGGAGCTGGAAAATGATGAAAAAGCACCTTCTTCACCAAAAAATGTTGCAGTTGAAAATGAACAATTAATCTGGGAAAAACCGAAAGAGAAAGATGTTATCGGATATCGCATTTATCAGACGGACCAGGAAGATCAACCCGGAGAGCTGATTGGCAGCACAACTGAACTTGAGTTTATGATTCCGGCCCAGGATAAAGCGTATTATGTAACAGCTGTCGATTATTTTGGCCAGGAGTCTGATCCGTCAGCAACTGTTATTTACGGTGAATTGCCTGACAACAGTCAATGTGAGGAAGAAAATGATTTTGGCTTCCCGTTTAATGATACTGATGAGGAAGACTGCACCGATGATGGAACAGATACTCCTCCAGACGATGATCATACCGGTAATGACAGAGATCCTCAAACACCGGGAGATGGCCATTCAGATGACGGGAATACAGATGACGGAAATACAAATGACGGAAATACAGGTGGAGGCAGTACCCCTCCTACCGATCATGAAGATCAGCCTGGTTCAGATACAGGTGATAACCCGAATCCGGATGAGGACAATAATCAGGAACAGCCTGATACCGGACAAAATGAAGATGGTGAAGGGGAAGACGGTATTCCTGATATCCTGGATAGATTATAATTCATTTCTGTTTTAATATATTCCTATAAGAAGTCAAGAAATGCCCGGCGTTTTTTCGATAGTCGGTCCAGAAGTTACCGTTATTTCACTGGCACGAGTTTCTGACGCGAAAAATCCGCTGGGTCATGGTCTTGACTTTTTTCTTTTTTCGTGTGATTTATAATTATTACAATTACTTTTCATTTAGAGATCTAACAAAATTTTCATTTTTATTTCTTCTCATCCGTTTTAAAAAAAAATCTTTCTTGTATAATTGGTATTAAATGATGTCTTCATATACAGGTGGTGCAGGAATGGAACATCCAAAAACCTATTATTCCACTGAAATTCATACCGGGGATGAGACGATTCTGATTCACGGTCCGCTGTCCTCTGATGAACTGTCAGCATACCATTTTCATGAAGGCTTAGATGCTTTTCGGCCTCCTAAGAAACAATTTGAAGCCATTAAGCAAATTGCTGATTTTGAAGAAGGAAGGATAAATGTTGCCAGCGTAAATAATCAGATTGTAGGTTATGTGACATTTTTATATCCTGATCCTCTGGAAAGATGGTCGACATTTCAAATGGAGGACCTCTTAGAACTTGGAGCCATTGAGGTGGCACCGGAGTACAGGGGGCATAAAGTTGGCTCTACCCTGCTTGAAATGTCCATGAAGGACGAGGCAATGGAGAACTATATTATCATCACAACCGAATATTACTGGCACTGGGATTTAAAAGGCACAGGCTTAAACGTCTGGGAATACCGTCAGATAATGCAGAAAATGATGGCTGCCGGCGGACTGGAACCATATGCAACCGATGATCCTGAAATTGTATCTCATCCTGCTAATTGTCTGCTAGCACGCATCGGAAAAAATGTTCCGCCTGAGTCCATTGAACAGTTTGATGAATTGCGCTTTCTCGGAAGAAGAAACCTTTATTAGGAGGATCTCCCATGTTAGTTGAAGAAGTGATGTCAAGGGAAGTGATCACCCTTCCCCCTACTGCTACTATTGAAAACGCTTTAAAAATTTTAAATGAGCATCACATCAGACATATCCCCATCGTAGATGAAGATAACCACGTTATTGGAATTGTATCAGACCGGGATGTTCGGGATGCCAGTCCTTCCATTTTTGAAAACGATCCCGACCCGGAAGAGTTGAAAAATGAAATTCAGAACATCATGTCAACACCCGTGATAACCGTACATCCCCTTGATTTTATTGAAGAAGTAGCTGCCATTTTTTATGATCAGGAAATCGCCTGTGTCCCGGTTACAAAAGAAAACAAACTGGTAGGAATGGTTACTGAAAAAGACGTGCTGTACACCCTCATTCAGTTAACAGGTGTTCATGTTCAAAGCTCACAAATCGAAATTAAGGTTGAAAATAAAGTAGGGGTTCTCCCTGCTGTCACGAATATATTGGGACGGCATAAAGTCAATATCTGTTCAGTTCTTGTTTATCCTGATCCTAAAGATGATGATCACAAAATTCTTGTCTTCCGAATTCAGACTATGAATCCGCTTCCAATTATACAAGACCTTAAAAAAGAAGGATATGAGGTACTATGGCCAAACATGCCGGGAATGACAGAATGAGTTGTCCATCAGCATTTGTTTTTTCAGAGGACTTTACAGGCTATCATTTTCACTCCGACCATCCATTTAATCAGAAGCGTGTCATACTGACCTACGAACTCTTAAGGGAGACCGGGTTTCTTAAAGATGAACATATTCTTCCTCCCCGTATGGCTACAGATGAAGAAATAAACCTTGTACATGATGAATCCTATATTCATGCAGTAAAAAAAGCAGGAGAAGGCAAACTTTCAGAGGCGAAAGCAGCCGAATATGGGCTTGGAACCGAAGATACCCCCATTTTCAACAATATGCATGAAGCCTCTGCATTATTGGTTGGGGGAACTTTACAGGCTGCTGATGCCGTGCTTGAGGGAAAGTTTAAACACGCTTTAAATCTTGGTGGCGGGCTCCACCATGGATTCAAACGGAAGGCCTCAGGTTTTTGCATTTATAACGATGGTGCAATCGTCATTGAGTATATCCGAAAAAAATATGGATACAGGGTGCTGTATGTGGACACAGATGCTCACCACGGAGACGGCGTACAGTGGACATTTTATGATCATTCTGATGTATGTACCCTTTCTATCCATGAGACTGGCCGCTATTTATTTCCCGGAACAGGGAATGTTAATGAACGGGGGCAGAAAGAAGGGTATGGTTATTCCTTTAATATTCCGATTGATGCCTTTACAGAAGATGAGTCATTTCTGGAAGTTTATGAAACAGCTATGAGGGAAGTTACCGATTATTTCAAACCGGATGTGATCGTCACTCAAAATGGTGTAGATGCCCATTATTATGATCCGCTGACCCATCTCTATGGAACGATGAAAATTTATGAGTATATACCGAAAATAGCCCATGAGCTGGCTCATACATATTGTGATGGAAAGTGGATTGCACTGGGTGGAGGGGGATATGACATCTGGCGGGTCGTACCAAGAGCCTGGAGCCAATTGTGGAAAATCATGTCAACGGATACACCGTTTTCTGGTTCTTTGCCTGAAGCATGGCTGAACAAATGGAAGGACTCATCCCCGGTCCCTCTGCCTGAAACATGGGAAGATACGGAGAATATGTACAAACCGATTCCAAGAAAGGCAGAAATCACAGAAAAAAACAAACAGACACTGGATAAAGCGATGAAATGGATTCAAAATCAAAAAAACAGACCATATTAGTTTATCAGAAAAGCGCAAGCGCCCCGCTTAGCCCCGAAAACTGCTGGAGGACCACCGAGGAGGTTGCCCGTGCCTACTGGGGACCGAAGCAAAAAATATCCGAACTCATTCAGACTGCTGAATGTAATTCGGATATTTTTTATCTTTTGCAGTTTTGTATCTGCTCTTTTTAGGGATCCACTATTTCTTCTGGTTCGAGGATCACAATCTCAACACGCCGGTTCTTTTGCCAGTTCTCTGGTGAGTTATTTTCCGCAACAGGTCTCGTATCTGCATAACCAACGGCCTGAAAACGGGTGGGATCCAGCCCTTCAGCTCCTATAATATATCTAATGACACTGCTTGCTCTGGCCCCTGACAATTCCCAGTTTGACGGATAACGATATGTAGATATGGGTCTGCTGTCAGTATGACCCTCAACCCTGACATGGTTCGGAATATTCACCAGCAGTTTGCTGACCTTATTCAAAAAGGGTTTTCCGGCATCAATAATATCCGCTTTTCCCGTTTCAAAGAGTACCTTTTCTTGCAGAGTCAGTACCACTCCCCGGTCAGTACGCACGGCTGTAATAACATCATGCAGATTTTCTTCTGTCAGAAACTGGTTGACCTCTGAAATGAGCTGATTTAGGGAATCGACAGACTGATCTCCTGTCTGCTCATTTCGAACTGTATCATTTTGAGATGGAGTAGAAAACTCATCAAGATTACGCTCTTCCTGAATTTCTTTCGCTTTTTCAGAAGGGTTCTCCATCGGAACTATAGAGGGATAAAAATCAAAAATTACCCTCTGGCGATAGGATTCTGCAACTGCCCTGAATTTTTCAACATCAATTTGAGACATAGAAAATAACAGAATAAAGAACACGAGAATGAGCGTCATTAAATCTGAATAGGTAACCATCCAGCCAGGTGCGCCGCCTTCATCTTTTTTCTTTTTCCGATTAAGCTTCATTGATGGTCTCTCCTACAAACTCATCTTCAGCGTCCTCTTCCTTTTCTTTGTCTTCCTCAGGCAAAAAGGCACTTAATTTTTCTTCAAGAATTTTAGGGTTTTGACCGGATTGAACGCCAATAATTCCTTCAATTACAATTTGTTTCATAAATACTTCCTGATCCGTTTTATTTTCCAGTTTGGCAGCCATCGGCAGAAACACCAGGTTTGCCAGCACCGTGCCATAAAACGTCGTTAATAAGGCAACCGCCATGCTTGGACCAAGTGTTTCGGGCTGGGTCAGATTATTTAGCATGAGCACTAACCCGATAAGTGTCCCGATCATTCCCCAGGCAGGAGCATATTGACCTGCTTTTTCCAGGATGGCCCGTCCCCTTTGATGACGTTCTTCCATGGCAGTAATTTCTGCGGTCATTATATCATTAATTACTTCCGGCTCAATTCCATCAACTGCAAGCAATACGCCCTTTCGAATAAAGGGATCCTCGACTTCTTCCACTTCATTTTCCAGAGCAAGTAAGCCTTCACGTCTAGCAGTTTCTGAAAGTTTAATAAATAAATCAATCAATTCCCTTAAGTTATGTTCATTTTTTCTGAAGGCTTCCCTTAACACCTTCCCCAGCAATTTCATTTCATCCAGATTAAAATTAATTAACAGAGCAGCTATAAGACCTCCAAGCACAATGATAACTGATGATATCTGGATAAAAAGTGCTGCACCGCCAAGTCCTCCATTTGTATAAATCCCTAAAAGGATCATGGTACTGCCGAGGAAAATTCCAATTGGTGTTAAAATATCACTCCGCTTCATGATCTCTCTCCCTAACATCAGACTTTTTACTACAAGTTATATCGGCAATTCCTCTATTTTGTTGAGTCTCTTTCGACAATTCGGTGCGGAAGAATGACGTTTTGATCGGTCACTTCTTCGTTATTCATATATTTTGTCAAAAGTCGCATGGAAACAGCTCCAATATCATACATCGGCTGTACCACCGTTGTTAGTGTCGGGCGAACCATTGTAGCGAGCCTTGTATTGTCAAATCCAACGACTTCAATATCATCTGGAACCGATAATCCACAATCCTGGATGCCATGAACAACTCCCAGTGCCATTTCATCGGAAGCAGCAAATATAGCGGTTGGAGGCTTTTGAAGTTTTAATAGATGTTCAACTGCATCTATGCCAGATTGATACGTATAATCCCCTTTTACCAATAAATTTTCATCCACAGGAATTCCAGACTCCTGCAGGGCCTTTTTGTATCCATTAATTTTTTCTTCATTGATAACGGTATCAAGGGGACCTGATACAATGGCGATTCGTTTGTTGCCATGTTCAATTAATTCTTTGGCTGCTTCATACGCCGCCTGTTCATAGTTAATATTAACAGATGGAATTTCATTTGTTTCATCGACGGTTGCTGCCAGAACCACTGGTACAGGCGCACTCTTAAATTCTTTAATATGCTCATCTGTAATTGTACCGCCCATAAATACAATACCATCCACCTGTTTGCCCAGCATCGTATTAATCAAATGTATTTCTTTGTTTTGGTTCTGGTCCGAATTGCTTAAAATGATGTTATATTTATACATCGTCGCGATGTCTTCAATCCCTCTGGCTAACTCTGCGAAAAAAATACTGGATATATCCGGAATAATTACGCCTACTGTCGTCGTTTTTTTACTGGCCAGTCCCCTCGCCACAGCATTAGGACGGTAGCCTAATTTTTCAATCGCGTCCAGCACCTTTTTTCTCGTTGAGGGCTTTACATTTGGGTTTCCATTTACAACTCTTGAAACTGTGGCCATGGAAACATTTGCTTCACGGGCCACATCATATATCGTTACACTGTTCATTTTCCCATCATCCTCCTTTACAATCATCCGTTATTCCCTCATGTATGTATTTGTTATCATACGACAAACTTCAAGGGCAAGCAACGCTAGCTTACAAAACTTTCTTCTATTATATACCATATTAGTTGATACAAGCATATTGTCCATGTTCTTTCCACATAACGTTCAAATCTCAATCAAAAAAGAGGCTGCTCCAAGCCGGAACTTCGACTTATGAGGCAGCCTCTTAAATTGAATTATCTACCTACGAGAGTGGTTTGTTTCAGCTCACTCATAAAATTCTCAAACATTGGAATATCCATTTGCTGAGCTGAATCAGATAAAGCAACAGCCGGATCTGGATGCACCTCTGCCATAACCCCATCTGCTCCGATTGCAATAGCAGCTTTTGCAGCAGGAAGAAGCAAGTCTCTTCGCCCTGTAGAATGGGTCACGTCAACTAATACCGGCAGATGTGTTTCCTGTTTTAAAATGGGTACAGCTGAAATGTCCAGTGTATTTCTTGTCGCACGCTCATAAGTGCGGATTCCCCGTTCACAAAGCATAATGTTCCCGTTGCCCCGGGACATGATGTATTCAGCTGCATTAATAAATTCAGAAATGGTAGCAGCAAGACCACGTTTTAAAAGAACTGGTTTATCGACCGAACCTGCTGCTTTCAGCAATTCAAAGTTTTGCATGTTCCGGGCACCAATTTGAATGACATCAATGTAATCTATTGCTTTCTCAATGTCAGCCGGATTAACGATTTCACTCACAACAGCCAGATCATATTCATCTGCCACCTGCTTCAGAATCTTTAACCCTTCTACACCAAGACCCTGAAAATCATATGGTGAAGTACGAGGCTTAAAGGCCCCGCCTCTCAACAGTTTTACTCCCTGTCTTTTCACTGCTTCTGCCACTTCGGCTACCTGTTCATAACTCTCAACTGCACATGGTCCCATGATAAAATGCGGATTTCCATCGCCAATTTTTTCACCATTGATTTCAATTACGGTATCTTCTGGCTTCTTTTTTCTGGATACAAGGAGAGCTTTGCGGTGATCGTCTTCCTGAAGTTCAAGGCCTGCTTTGAAAATTTCTTTAAATAAATGTTCGATCGTTGAATATTCAAAGGGGCCTTCATGGTGACTTAGAATATGATTCAGCATGTCACGCTCACGTACGGGATCAAATCGTTTCATCCCCTGTTTTTCTTTGATCTGCCCGATTTTTTTTACCAGTCGGCCGCGCTTGTTAATTAATTCTAACAGCTCAACATTAACCTCATCTAGCTCATTTCTCAGCTTTTCTAACTCATTACTCATATACATCCTCCCCAATATATTTTATTAAACATTAAAAATATGATAAATTTTTAATTAATTAGAGATTATTATATAGGAATGTAAATTAAATGTCACCACGTTTCACATGAAAATAAACGGAATTTTTGGAAGGGATCGAAGTTAGCATGAATGAAAAAATTTTTGCCCTTGATATTGGTACAAGATCTGTAGTAGGTATTATTTTAGAAAAAAACGGAGAACAATTTCAAGTGGCGGACCTAATTTCAATGGAACACAAGGAACGTTCCATGCTTGATGGGCAAATACACGATGTTCTATCGGTGGCAAATGTTATAAAAGAAGTGAAGGAAGCTCTCGAAGAAAAGCATGGTTCGTTAAAGAAAGTGTGTGTAGCTGCCGCCGGCCGTGCCCTGAAAACTCAGCAGACTAAATCAGTGAAAAACATAGAAAACCAGCCGCTTATGACCGAAGAGGATATCTTGCATCTAGAATTATCTGCCGTACAAAAAGCCCAGTATGAACTGGCTCAGCATGAAAAAGAGGAAGACAGCACCAGTTACTATTGTGTCGGTTATTCCGTTCTTCATTATCATCTTGACGGAGATGAGATTGGATCCTTAATTGATCAGCAAGGGAAAGAGGCTTCCGTTGAAATTATTGCAACCTTTCTTCCTAAAGTAGTCGTAGAATCGTTAATCTCCGCTCTGCAGCGAGCCGATCTGGAAATGGATGCTTTAACGCTGGAACCAATTGCAGCCATTCATGTTTTAATCCCCAAATCAATGAGGCGCTTAAATGTAGCTCTGGTAGATATTGGGGCGGGAACTAGCGACATCGCTATCACCAATTACGGTACGGTTACCGCCTATGGCATGGTTCCGGTTGCCGGAGATGAAATTACCGAAGCACTAAGTGATCAGTATTTGCTTGATTTTCCAAAAGCAGAAGAAATCAAACGAAAACTGTCAAAATCTGAACAAGTGAAAATTGTAGATATTTTAGGTTTTGAAACTGAACTTCCTTATGAAGAAGTGGTTGGCAGCATTGCTCCCGCTATTGATAAATTAGCGAGGGCAATCAGTGAAGAAATCCTGAGGTTAAATCAAAAACCACCTCAAGCCGTTATGCTGGTCGGAGGAGGCAGTTTAACGCCTGAATTAACGGGGAGACTGTCAGAGCTTCTGAAACTGCCGAATAACCGGGTTGCCGTTCGAGGAACAGAAGCCATACAGAACCTGAAAAATTCGGAAGCCATTCCGGGTGGCCCTGCCTTTGTCACTCCAATCGGAATTGCGATTGCAGCAAAAGAAAATCCGGTTCATTATATTAGCGTAAATGTCAATGAAAGGACAGTCAGACTATTTGATTTAAAACAGCTGACCATCGGCGACTGTCTGCTATCCGCAGGGATTGAGCTCAAAAGGCTGTATGGAAAACCAGGCATGGCATACACCATTAAATTAAATGGCAAAGACATGACCATCCCTGGAACCTTTGGTGCTTCGCCGACCATATTGTTAAATGATCAGGAAGCATCCCTTAAATCGCCTGTTAAGCATGGGGATCAAATCAGCGTAGAAAGAGGGAAAGACGGACAGTCTCCTGACATGACTATTCATGAATTAATTGGTGAAATCCCCCCTCTTGATATCAGCTTTAACGGCAAATGGCATCAAGTGAATCCGCAAATCTTTGTTAATGGCAAGAAACGTGATAAAGACTACACCGTTCAAGATCGGGATGTCATTCAGGTTAAACCGGTTAAAACAATTAAGGATTTTCTGGAAATCACCAAAAACCATCATTATATAAAAGAAACAGAACCTTTTACACTGTTTGTCGATAAAGAAAAAATTCAATTGGACAGGAAGGTCATTTCTATTACTAAAAATGGAAAACCTGTTCATCTCAATGATCCTTTAAAGCAAAAGGACCAGTTAAACATAAACCGGCTGACTTCTGTTCCTTTGAAAGAAATTACAGATCTGCTGAATATGGATATTAATGAACAGATGCCAGTCATTTTCGAATCAGAAAAAATCATACTGACGAAACCAAAGGTATCTATTTTCCGGGATGGTGTTCAGCTGCACGAAGAGGAACCTGTGTTTCCTGGAGACCAGCTGTTCACAAAGCAACACAGAGCTGAGCCTTTTATATTCCAGGATATCTTCCGCTACATTGACTTAAACTTGTCAGACATAAAGGGCAAGCGATTTAAAATTTACATCAATGGTGAAGAAGCAGGGTTTTCAGATCACCTCTCCCCCGGCGATGAATTAGAAATTGTCTGGCACGAATCTTTTCCATCTTACAATAAAAAGCTCAGCCGCTGAATGAGGCTGAGCAAACATATGATGGGGATGTCTAAAAAGTCTTCAGGACTTTACGGACATCCCCAATTTTACTATATGAGAATAGCCTTTCTTAACGAACTGTCGGTTATTTTCCAATGAGAGGCATGCCAGATTACTTTTCCATTTTTAAATAAAAGTGCCTGAGGAGATTCATGTTTAACCTTAAACGTCTCTTCAATATAATTGGATAATGGCCTGGCTTCTTGAACAGGCAAAACATAAAACGGGATCTCCGCTTCCGCCCCGACGGGATCAAAATGTTTTTTGGCACCTGCACTTATCGGACAGACCAGACTATGTTTCAAAAGGAAAAATTCGTTATGATGGTTTAAAACTTCCTGAAACTCTTCAGCCGTTTTAATGGTGCTTACTGTCATTGCATTAAACCCTCCATCTTTGTAGCATTATGCAGACTCATACTTTCCTATCATTGAAAAAGACTGCTGATCTTAATGTAGCACGATCAGCAGTCCCTTGTGAAATTCCATGCTTTATTTATCGTTTTTAGTTACCAGCTTAATATTCTTTTCTGCTTCTTTTCTTTCCAGTTCTTCAGCCGCTTCCTCAATCGCGTCTGCAACATCTTTCGCTGCTTCAACGGTGTCGTCAACTGCATGATGTCTCATTTCCTGTACTTTTTCCTGAAGCTGATTTTTTGCTTCTTTTACACGTTCGCCTATTTCAGTTACTGTTTGCCCAAGCTCTGACGATTTTTCTTTCGCAGCATAACGCCATTCATTGCCTTTTTCATAGGCTGCATCTTTCCATTCATCTGCCCGCTCCCTGACATAATGGGCCCCCTCATTAATATTCTGTCTCAGTTCCTTTCCTGATTTTGGAGCAAACAGCAATGCTACCGAAGCTCCTACAATTCCTCCAATTAGTGTTCCAAGCAAGAAATCCTTGCTGTTAATATTCTGTTCCTGTTTATCAGACATTCCATTTCCCTCCTGTTATTTATTGTTTTTCAGCTTTTTATACTTATTCCATATTCCAAGAGCTGCTTCCCCCCACTGCATAACCTGTGCTGCTTTATCAGCATTTTTTTCAGCTCCCTGCATGAATTCCTTTGAAACATTTTGAAGTGAGTGATTAAACTCTTGAACTGTATCACCAATGCCTTTAACATTGTCAACAAGCGAATTTAATTTTTGAGATTTCTCATTTATATCATCTGCAAGCTTATTCACTTTATTTAATAAGGCAGTTGTTTCAACCGTCACACCCTCCATCTGCTTATTGAGGTTTTCAAGCGTAAGTGAAATACTGTCAAGCGTCTTCTGTGTGGACTTTAATGTTCTCACAGCAAAAAACACAAATACTGCGATTGCTAATGCAACGATTAATGCTGATATGTATAGCAGATTTTCCATGCTCCATGATCATCTCCTTACTATGTATTTATATATTAATCTATACCCCTGATTTCATTTCGTCAAACACTTTTTAGCAATATAGAGGGATTATGACTTAACTGTTCACTAACCTAAAAAAATTCGATATGATAAGTTTAGTTTCGGTAACAACATATACATATGAAAAGGAGTGAACAATTATGCGTGATCCCCGTATGAATAAACTGGCAAAATTACTCATTCAATATTCCGTCAACCTTAAACCCGGAGAAAAAATATTAATTGAAAATACAGGTCTTCAGCAAGAACTGGTATCTGCTATAGTTGAACAGGCCTACGAAGCTGGCGGCTATCCATTTGTTTGGCTGAAAGATCCGAAAGTGATGCGGACTATTTTAAAAGGTGCTCAGCGTGAACAAATGGAAAAATGGGCAGATTATGAAGCGAACATAATGGATGACATGGATGCCTACATTGCTATCCGTTCAAGCGATAATATTGCCGAATTATCTGATGTTCCTGCAGATAAAAACAAAATTTTTGGAGAAACAGTTGGACGAAAAGTACACAGGGAGATCCGCATCCCGAAAACCAAATGGTGTGTCATGCGTTATCCAAATGATTCAATGGCCCAGCTGGCAAATATGAGTACAGAAGCATTTGAGGATTTCTACTTTGATGTTTGTACCCTTGATTATCAGAAGATGAAGGATGCCATGGATCCGCTTGTCAAACGGATGGAAAATACAGATGAGGTACATATTAAAGGACCAGGAACCGATCTTACCTTCTCCATTAAAGATATTCCGGTTGTCAAATGTTCCGGTGAGATGAACATTCCAGATGGAGAAGTGTACACGGCGCCTGTCAGAGACTCAGTTAATGGAACTATACAATTTAACACTCCCTCTCCTTATCAGGGCTTTACCTTTGAAAATGTTACATTGACCTTTGAAAACGGCAAAATTATCGATGCAAGAGCCAATCATACGAAACGAATCAATGACATTCTGGATACAGATGACGGAGCACGTTACATTGGTGAATTTGCTATTGGAATCAATCCATATATTCAGCATCCAATGAAAGATATCTTATTTGATGAAAAAATAGATGGCAGCTTCCATTTTACCCCTGGTCAGTGCTATGATGACGCGTACAACGGAAACCATTCTAATATCCACTGGGATATGGTCATGATCCAGCGCCCTGAATACGGAGGAGGGGAAATTTATTTTGACGGAGAACTGGTCCGAAAAGACGGCCGCTTTATTACGGAGGATCTTCAGGGATTAAACCCAGAAAACTTAAAGTGATTCAGAAAAGCGGAAGCGCCCTGCTTAGCCCCGAAAACGGCTGGAGGACCACCGAGGAGGCTGTCGCCGCCGCAGGGGGGCCGAAGCCGCTCGAGGGGCTGGGCGCTGCAGCTAGACAATTCAGAAAAGCGGAAGCGCCCCGCTTAGCCCCGACAACGGCTGGAGGACCACCGATGAGGCTGCCTGTGCTGCAGGGGGACCGAAGCCGCTCGAGGGGCTGGGCGCTGCAGCTGGACATTCATTCCCTTCATTTAAGAAATTGAAACAGCATCAAATTTTATAGTTATAAAAAATATCCGAACTCATTCTTGTAACCATTGAATAAGTTCGGATATTTCATTCCCTTTTGTGGTTTTGTCCCGGCCTTTTTTGTAATAAGAGAGTTTATTTAGCTAAAAAAGAACAAGATGTCCAGTTATTCGTTCAAGGTTTTCGCAGGCAATTGTTCATAGGCTTCCTGATATTTATGAATATCTCCGGCTCCCATAAAAATTAGTACACTATTCTGATGTTCCTTTAAAACCTCTGTGCGATCAGCATCCAGAAGAACTGCTCCCTCAATTTTTTCTTTTAAATCCTCAATGGATAACATACCAGATTGTTCACGGGCTGACCCAAAAATGTCACACAGATACACCTTATCAGCATCCTGCAAACTGTCTGCAAACTCCTGCAAAAATGTTTTCGTACGTGTATAAGTATGAGGCTGAAAAATAGCCACTATATTTTTCCCGACATACTTCTTCCTGGCAGCCTCAATGGTTGCTTTAATTTCCCTTGGATGATGGGCATAATCATCAATCAAAATCTGGCCATTGCTCCATTTCTTTTCAGTAAAACGCCGCTTCACACCCTGGAAGGACTTAATTTCTTTAATGAATTCTGTACCAATCTCTTCATAGTGGCAAAGAGCAATGACTGCCAGTGCATTTAGCACATTATGCGTTCCATATGATGAGATTTCGAACGTTTCATAATAGGTGCTTCTTACAAATACATCAAAACTGGTTCCTTCTTCAGTTTCCCGGATATTTTTCGCCTGAAAGTCGTTTCCATCGGACAATCCGTAATACAGTACAGGCACTTTTGCATGAATTTGCTGAAGCTGCTCATCATCACCACAGGCTATGATTCCTTTATTCACCTGCATAGCCATTTGCTGAAATGCTTCAAACACATCATCAATACTCGTAAAATAATCTGGATGATCAAAATCAATATTGGTCATTATGGCATAATCCGGTTCATAGGCAAGGAAATGCCGCCTATACTCACATGCTTCAAAAACAAAATATTGGCTGTCCTGCTGGCCATATCCAGTTCCATCCCCGATTAAATAAGAGGTAGGAGCTGCTTTTTTCAATACATGGGACAGCAATCCTGTAGTAGACGTTTTTCCGTGGGTGCCGGTAATGGCTACACTGGTGAATTTCTTAATCCATTCACCCAGAAATTCATGATACCGATAAAAAGGAAGGCCTAACTGTTTTGCCTTTTGTATTTCTTCATGTTCATCCGAAAAAGCATTTCCTGCTATAATTGTAAGGCCCTCTTTTATATTTTCTTCAGAAAAAGGAAGGATGGCAATTCCTTTATCTTCTAAGGCTTGCTGGGTAAAAAAACGTTTTTCCACATCAGACCCTTGAACGTTTTCTCCTGCATCATGGAGAATCTGAGCAAGGGCACTCATTCCAGTTCCTTTAATACCAATAAAGTGGTATGTTGTCATAAATCAAGAACCCCCACAAACTGTCATTCTGATTTTTATTATATGTATCAGCCTTCTTGTCTGTTGCAATACTTTTGTCATCTCAAAAGCCAGGAATCTGATCCCTGTCTTTATCTTATAATGAGGAATAGCATTGAATCAATTGCAAGAAATAAAGTTCAATTTATTATAACAAATTTTAAAATTGGCGTGAATCGCCGTCACACGAAATATTTTCCAATATACCCTAATCACGCTGAAACCCTTGCTATTATCAAAAGCAAGGGTTTCAAGTGTTTTTTTGTTACAGCATATAAAGATTTCTACTCCTGCTGCGGAATATATTCTGCCTTCTCTAAACGTGGATTTGGTCGAAAGCGGCGTCCTTTTTTCGCTTCTGGCTCACCGTTTAACAGGACATTATCGCCTGTAAAGCCAATATTAATTTTTAGCAGACTGCTTCCTACTCCATATATATCCACTGGAACATTTTGTTCCTCAAATTCGCGGATCCGTTTTTCATTAAATCCGCCGCTGACCACAATTTTTACATGGTTAAATCCTTCATCATCCAGTGCTCTTCGCAAAGCAAAAACAAGTTCAGGATTCACTCCCCTCGGATCAAAAGTCCCCATTAATTCAGGATTGCGGAAAAAGTATTGATCCACCAATGTTCGGGAAGTGTCAATTCGTACACCTTTTAACTTTTCTCCAAATTCTCTGGCTACTTTTAAAGAGTCTGTAATGACATCGTTGTTATAATCAACTAAGGCAACAAGATCATCTTCCGGGAATTTTTCATGATAAGCTCTTGCGGCAGCCACTACATCACCTTTAAACATTTGGATAAGAGCATGGGGCATCGTTCCCATTCCTTCTTTTCCCCACCATTCATTCATGGCATGGGTAGCCTGTGCAGTTGAACCGCCTATATAAGCGGCATATCCGTCCCCTGCCTGCTGAGTAAAATGGTCATCCCTGTCTCCCATAAAAATGATTGGTTTTTGCCTGCCGGAAGCCCTTGCTGCTTTCACTACATTATAAACATTGGTTGCAACTGAAGTTCTCCTGGATAAAATTCCATCAATGATTCCTTCAAGAAAACCAAAGTTCTGATAAGGCCCTGTAATGGTCAGCACCGTTTCATAAGGACTGATTTTGTCTCCGTCTTTCAGCGAATAGATATCAAGTTCTTCAGGATGATCTGCAAAGGTATGAATAAGGGCGATTGCCTCATCTGTACCGCATAGGACAGCATTTTCTTTTTGAAAAAATTGCATTGTCACCATATTATTCGGAAGTGCATCTTTTACAATTTCTCTGGTCTTTAAAAAATAAACAGCAGAAAACCAGCCGTCTTTCACGCGTTTATCAAATTTAAATGTTTTATTTGTCAGCCGCTTGATTTTCCCCTGCATTTTTAACTCGAATTCTTTCATCCTATATCCCTCTTCTGTTTTTTTCTAAGAGAAAATAAGAACATGCTATAACTATCTTAATCATTCTATCACATCAATACAAGGAAAAGATGAGTTTTTCATATATTTCTTCTTTTGAATCCAGTGTTATGTATGAATGATTTACTCTTATTCTGCTATCCTGGGATCAAAAAATAATGAGGTTGAGACAAAAGTGCATAAGGTAATGAAAAATCCGAACTAAATTCAAGAGCCACATGAACTAGTTCGGATTTTTTATTCCATCAGATCACACTAAGCTTCAAGAGTTGCTATTTCTTTTTTCAAAAAACGCTGGAATAAATAAACGCCGGCAAACAGCGCTAAACCGCCTATTGCATACCAGGTGTTTGGATAAACAAGAAGAAGTCCGGAAATAATCAGCAGGATACGCTCAACCAAATTCGTATTTTTGTTTAGATGTCCCATAAGTGCTGCACTAATCGCACCCATTCCCAGCATAGCTGTGATAAAGATCGGCAGAACCGTTAAAAACGTCGCTCCATCCTGCAGAAGAAGTTTTGGCTGGGACACAAATATATATGGAATAATAAAGGCTGCAATGGAAAGCTGGAACGCTTTAACACCTGATCTCAACGGATTTCCTCCGGCTATTCCGGCCCCTGCATAGGCAGCCAGACATACTGGCGGCGTAATGTCCGCCACAATTCCAAAGTAGAATACAAACATGTGAACAGCAATCACAGGAATATCCGGAAATGCTGTTAAAATAGCAGGTGCTGCCATAGATGCTGTTACAACATAGTTCGCCGTTGTAGGCAGACCCATACCCAGCAATATAGCCGCTAACATGGTGAAGAATAACAGCAGGAAGAAATTGTTTTGCGACAATTCTATGATTCCACCTGCAATCTTGCCGCCCAATCCAGTCACAGTCACAATACCAACCACAATACCAGCAGTAGCACAGGCAGCGATAACAGGCAATGCTGTTTTAGCCCCTTCTGCAAAGGTATCAATGGTCTTCATAACTGACATTCTCGTTTCTTTCCGGATTAAACTGATGACAAAAGCTGTCCCAATCGCCCATAATGCTGCATACGTCGGTGTTCTTCCTGAAAGAAGCATACCGACAATCACAACAAGCGGCAAAATCAGGTCGAGTTTCTTTAAAATGCCTTTTATGGAAGGCAAATCTTTTTTGGATACCCCAAGTATTCCATGCTTTTTAGCTTCAAAATGAACCCCAAAGAAAACACCTGAAAAATAAAGAATCGCAGGAATGATTGCAAGAACAATAATTTCACTATACGGCACACCTGTGTACTCAGCCATAATAAATGCGGCTGCTCCCATGATTGGAGGCATAATCTGGCCGCCTGTAGAGGCTGACGCTTCAGCTGCTGCAGCAAACTCCCTTCTAAATCCAGCGCGTTTCATCATTGGAATCGTAAAAGATCCTGATCCAACAGTGTTAGCAACTGAACTACCTGTAACCATTCCCTGAAGGGCACTTGCAGATACGGCAGCCTTCGCTGTACCTCCTGTAAATCTTCCCGTTAATGCAAACGCAAGATCATTAAAAAACTTACCAATATCCGTTTTGACTAACAGCACACCAAAGAATAAGAAGAGATAAATATACTGGGATGAAATTTGAATAGGAATTCCAAATATTGCATTGGTTTTAAAGAACATTTCCGTACTTAACTGGTCCCATGTAAAACCTTTGTGACCAATGATCGGTATGTTTTGGCCATATAGCCCATAGAGCAAAAAGAGTGCAGCTACAATGACAATCGGCAATCCTACAGCTCTTCTCGTTGCTTCTAACAACAGAATGATTCCAATGGTAGCAACGATAATGTCCATCGTATTAAAACCAAGAATAATAGCTTTGGTTATAATTCGCTCATAATTAAATACAATGTAATAATTTGTGAACACTCCCAGTATCGCAAGTGCAACGTCATACCATGGAACTCCGGGACGGTGTACCCATTCTTTTTTAGCTGGATAAATCAAGAAAATAAGGGCAAGTGCTGTCCCCAAATGAATAGGTCCCTGGATCTGGGATGGATAAACTCCTCTATAAGCTGTAAATAAGTGAAAAAAGGTCAATGCAACGCCGATAACGATAATAACCCAGTGAGCCTTCTTCAAATTCATTCGAGTAGCATATTCTTTGTTGTACTTGGCAAGCAGCTGTTCCTTTGACATTTCTTTCTCTTTTGATTGCTTCATCTCATCCACCACCTTATAAAATTTTCTGGGCGTCAACGATCTTCACGAAAGAACAAGTCTTGCCTGTTCTTTCGTCAAGAACGATGTTGAACACCAAAAAAATGCATAAAGAAAACTCGGTCGGACCGAGCCTCCATGAAGACTGCGACACAGTTAGACTGTACTAATATTTTTCTTTCACTAAAAAATAAATGTGTGCTAAAAGGTGTGTATCATTTGCGGGTAATTTAGCAAACGGAAATAGGGAAATGATTGTTTACGGATAAAGAACTTTTTCCGGTTAACGGGATTTTTAGGCAATGACCGAGGCTCAGTTGCCCTTACCGGCTTTTTTTTAATCTAGCTTACTCCACTGAATAATATCCCCTTCAGCATGATATCATCTGATAGGGAAAAAATAGACCGGACAATATACCGCCCGGTCTTATTTGTTCTTTAGTCCAGAAGGCCGATCTCTTTAAAGTACTTTTCAGCTCCTGGATGCATTGGCAAGTCTGTTGAACCTCTCAAAGCATTCTCCTTGGTAATGTGTGCACCTTGCTTGTGAGAGATGTTGCCAGCGTTTTCAAATAGTGCTTTCGTAATTTGATAGCCAAGATCCTCATCAATTAAGTCTGTGCTTCCAACAAGGATTGCATAAGCGGTAATTGTATTCACTGGTTCTTCCAGCCACTCCCAGCTTCCTGCTGGAATTTCAAATGCTTCATAGCCAGTTTCAGCCTGAAGTTTTTCTAATGGCTCACCAGTAATTTCAAGAAGTTTCACTTCTCCTGTTGCAGCCTGCAATTCGTCAACTGATGAAGAAGGAAGACCGAGGAACCCAAAACTTGCGTCTACCTGACCATCCTGAAGTTTTTTCTTAGCATCGCCAAAACCTTCCTGGAATGCAGTGTAGTCTCCTTCTTCAAGGCCGTAAGCTTCTAAAATTTTCTTAGCAGCTGCCTGAGTACCACTTCCTGGAGGTCCAATTGCCACACGCTTGCCTTTTAGGTCTGCAATGGACTCAATCCCAGTTGACTCAAGAGTGAATACCTGCATAACTTCTGGGTAGATGTGGCCCATAAAACCAAAGTTTTCAATTGCAGTTCCATCAAATGAACCTGTTCCTGCTGCTGCTTCCTGTGCAGGAATGTGAACAGTCATTCCAAGTTCTAATTCTCCGCGGCCAATTCGTGAAAGGTTGTCAATAGAGGCATCAGTTGAGATCGCTGAAGCGCTGAATCCTTCAACGTCAACATTGTCAGTCAGGATATTAGCGATTTCCTGACCAAGCGGGTAATATGTACCCCCTGTACTACCAGTTCCAAGTTGAATCTGTGCTCCTTCGCCACCAGCATTATCGCCGTCAGCGTTATCCCCTTCATCGCCAGAACCACATGCTGCAAGTACAAGTACCAGCGAGAAGAAGAGCATAGAGAAAAGTTTCTTTTTCATAATTTTCCCCCTCTTTCATACTTTTTTGCTATTATGGAACAACGCATTCCTGTCCTATAATAGCATATTTTTATTTTACAAAAAAACAGGTAAAAGTCAAACTTGCTTTAAAAGGGTAAAACATCCATCCGCTGTTAATTATTTCCCGGGAAATGAATCAATGATGATCCGCTTTTACCAGCTGATGAACCTGTTCTTTCGACATCAGTACATCCCTGGGCTTGCTTCCCTTTTGTTCGGAAATAATCCCTAATTCTTCCATTCTGTCAATTAATCTGGCAGCACGATTATACCCGATTTTGAACCTTCTTTGCAGCAGAGAGGTACTGGCGCTTCCTCCTTCAACTACAAAATCAATCACCTCATAGAGCAAATCATCTTCATTTTCTTCGATAGAAAATTGATCGATTAAGTCATCCTGTTTAAACAGATACTGAGCATGACCCTGTTTTTTGACATAATGAGTCACCCGTTCAATTTCTTCATCCGAAACAAATGCTCCCTGGATTCGCCGAGATTTTCCAGCGCCATTCTCTAAAAACAGCATGTCCCCCTTCCCAAGCAGCTTTTCTGCACCATTCGAGTCGATAATTGTGCGTGAATCAACCTGAGATGAAACCGAAAAGGCAACCCTGGTCGGGATATTCGCTTTAATAAGACCGGTAATCACATCAACAGATGGTCTCTGGGTCGCTAATAACAAGTGAATTCCACAGGCACGGGCTTTTTGAGCGATTCTGCAGATGGCGTCTTCAACATCTTGCGGCGAAACCATCATCAAATCCGCCAGCTCATCAATAATGATGACCAGATAAGGCATTTTTTGATTGTTTTTTCCTTCCCGCTGCATTTTGTCATTATATTTTTCAATATCTCTTACACCTGTTTCAACAAAACGCTCATATCGCTCCTCCATCTCACCAACAGCCCATTTTAACGCTGATGTAGCCGCTTTCACATCGGTGATAACTGGAGAAACTAAATGAGGAATACCGTTATAAGGAGCTAACTCTACCATTTTTGGGTCAATGAGCATAAAGCGGACATCGTGATGGGAAGCCTTAAATAACAGACTAATTAAAATGGTATTAATGCAAACACTCTTACCTGACCCTGTTGCCCCGGCAATTAATCCATGGGGCATTTTTTTCAAATCTGTTACAACCGGTTCTCCGGCAATGTCCAGTCCTAAAGCTACCGTCAAAGGTGAAGAAGAATTCTGAAAGGATTTATCTTTTAAAATTTCCGATAAATATACCGGTTCAGCTTTCAGATTCGGGACTTCAATTCCGATGGCATTTTTTCCTGGTATAGGTGCCTCCATCCGAATATCCTTCGCGGCAAGATTTAACTTAATGTCATCTGACAGGTTTGTAATTTTGCTCACTTTGACCCCGGGCTCTGGCTGTACTTCAAATCTAGTTACCGTTGGACCCTTCATCACGTTTGTCACTTTCGCTTTTACATGAAAATGTTTAAGCGTCGTTTCCAAACGCTCTGTCTGTTCTTTCACCCAGCAATGATTATCCTCCCCGCTTTCCGGAGTGTCATCCAGCAAGTGAAAAGGTGGGAGAGTTCCCTGGTCAGGATTTTGGCTGTTTCCGCCGTTATGTATCATTTTTTTGCGATCACCGGGCGTCATGATGACATTAAAAGGAGTGTGAGTCGGTTTAGGATGGCTGTGAATGGCTGATTGTCTCTGCTGTCTGTTTGTTTCTTCTTTTGGACGGTTGATATCGCTGCTGCTTTCCTCTCTGGTTCGGTTTTCTTTCTCTGCCTGTGATGTTTGATTTACGGTCGGTTTTGGGTGATTTTCCACTGTGCTTCCTTTTTCCGCTGAGTGATTTGGCTGAACATCCTCGTTTTCTTGCTTATTCTTTCTCCGGTTTTGAAATGTTTCTTCGGCATTAATAACGTTTGTGCCCAGCTCATTTTTTTCTTCTTTAACGACTTCTGAAGCTGCCGGATGCTCTTCTGGCTCTATTAAATGATCAGGTTTTCTGTTCTCCCGGTTGCGGATAAACGAGGGAATGGCTTCGATTTCAGCTTCCTGATCTGGCAAGTTTTTATGAAATCCATAGACAGGAGAGGGGACATCTGTTGGCTTAAATGGCTCTTTTTGCTGATACCTTTCCCTGTTTTCCAGCTGTGCCGTTTGCTGACGATTTCGGTGCCTCTCTCTTCTGACTGGTGCCGGTTCCTGATCCGGGATTACCGGAAAGCGGAAATTTGACTTTTTTGGATATTGATAGGACATCCTTGCCTCAACCGTCTGATTATGTGTATGTAAGTTTCTGGATTCAGGTAGTTTAGTTTCCTGATCATGATCTGATAATAGATTTCTAAACCATTTCATAATTTGATCAAACATGAACCCCACTCTTTCTCTGGTGTAGTCAAATATTTCTAGTACTTTCATTATGGTTATGATTGGGAAGAAAATCAATGGGTAGATCAGGGTAAAAACGAAGAGTTCGGGACATAATGGAATGAACGATTGAGAAGACGAACAACCTGACTAATGAAAATTTCAAGCATCAACATGGAAGACTCCAGGTCGACTAAAACCAGCCACGTCCTGTGGCCAACGTCGACACTGGCATGTCCTGTGCATCGCGGGAACAGCACGAGCAAAAAATGCCACAGACAACGAAGAATGAACTGCCTGAGGAAGCCTTAGGCCGTGCCCGCTGAAAGCGAAGCATGTTGATAAGAAAAGCGGAAGCGCCCCGCTTAGCCCCGAAAACGGCTGGAGGGCCACCGAGGAGGCTGTCGCCGCCGCAGGGGGACCGATCCGCTCAAGGGGCTGGGCGCTGCAGCTGGACAAGTATTCCCCTCATTTAAGAAATTGTAACAGCATCACATTTTATATTTAAAAACATATCCGAACTAATTCAGACAGCTGAATATAGTTCGGATATTTCCCCGGCTTTGATCATTTTGTCTCAGCTTCATGTTATGATTTAAAATTCAAATGGCTGGCCCTTTTCATAATGGTCATCCAGAACAAGTATTCCTTTTTCCTTTGGAGCATCCGGTAAACCGAGCTCTTTTGCCGAACAAATCATGCCGGATGATTGAACGCCTCTCAGTTCAGCATCTTTAATCTCCATTCCATCAGGCATAATCGCTCCGACTTTGGCGACCACTACTTTTTGACCAGCTTCGACATTAGGAGCTCCGCAGACAATCTGCAGCGGGGTTTCCTCACCAACATCCACCTTACAGACACTTAATTTATCAGCATTTTCATGGGGTTTCTTTTCCACGACAGAGCCCACAACAAATTTTGGTGATAAATCAACATCAATCGTTTCTTCCAGCCCATTTTTTTTGAACACTTGATGAATATCATCAAGGAGGTCGCTGGAGAGCTGGATGGGTCCTTGTTCATCAATTTGGAAATAATTCGATGCGTTAAAAATATTATAGCCTGCCACTGATCCTGATTCCTCGTCTACAATCTTAACTACATCCTGATACCGTTCATGGGACAAACGGTAGCGGTTTCCCTCTTTTAATGGAATAATCAGCACATCACCAATTCCCTGTTTATTGTAATACACTTGCATGAATCCTCTTCCTTTCCTTATTAATCTTGATCATCTTTCTTTTTATTTTTAGCCAGGATAAATATGGGTTCCAGTTTCTTATTTTCATATAAAAATGCAAGAGAGGTAATGGGAATGCGCCCCTCTGCAAAAAATTGCATCGTCATCTGTGCCAATATATCATAGCCTATTTCGTTTTTTATGTCAGCAAAAATCAGGACATCCTGATGAGGGACAGCAACAGCCAGTTCTCCTTCTGCTCTGGCCTTCATTTCCTCCAGCAGAGCTTCATTTAATATTCTGCTGGCATCATAGCCATCTTTTGTAGCGACAAAATAAAAGGTATTGCCGGCGACTTCATCTTTTTTCATATCCGTTGGCAGGGAACGCACATTAAAAGAAGCCACCTCCTTCACCCGTTCTTCTGTCCACCCTTCTGACTTCAGCAGACTTTCGTCAATGAGCCTGTATGATTTTCCAAGGTCCAGTGCATAATAAATTCTGGTTTCAGCTGTATGATCACGATGGACTAGCCTTCTGCCGTCTTTCGTTTCAACAGGAAAAGATCCGGAACGAATCACAGGGAAAATATGATTTTCTTTCCCCTTTAAGTCCTGCTTTTCATGCATGACTTTCAAAGCTTCTTTGATATGTTCTTCCAGCTCATCAATCGCCTCATCCTTTTTAGCTTCCCACTTAGAAATGAACCCTGGAAGAGAAATATCAATCCCCTGTCCGGTATCCTTCCACTCAATCCGAAAAATATCATGATCCCGGTCAAAAGAAAGCTTCCAATCCGGGTTTTCAAACCGTTTTTCCAGCATTTTTTTCATTTTTATACTTGTCATCCGCATACAAAAATTCCCCCTTACTCTGCCTTATCGGCTATGTACAAATCAGGGTCTTTATTCACGTGTTTCTAGCCATATATGACTGTCAGCTGCCGTTTTTTACACACTAACAGTTATTTTAGCAGACTTCCGCTTAAAATTAAAAGCATGACCCGTACTGGATCATGCTTGCAGCCCCATCAAAAATTCTTCAATTTCTTCCCTTGTTTTCCGATCCTTGCTGACAAAACGCCCGACTTCTTTTCCATTTTCGAAGGCGATAAAACTTGGGATGCCGAAAACATCTAGTTTTTGACATAAGTCGATAAAATCATCACGGTCCACGTAGACAAATTGAAACTCATTATATTTTTCTTCAATCTCCGGCATGAAAGGATCGATAAACCGGCAATCGGGACACCAGTTTGCAGAGAAAAGCAATATGGTTTTCCCGTTTTGGATCAGTGATTCTAACTCTTCTGTTGTACCCAGAAGCTTCATTACTTTTTTCCTCCCTCATTAAAAGACAGCTTCATGTCACCAAATTGAATCCAGCCTAATTTTCTGAACCACTCTGATAATAACAGACTAATGATGGCCGGGGCAACAATATGCAATATCAATACGAGGAAGAAAACTTCAAGACTGAATCCCATTGTTTCAAAGGTCATTAATTGGCCAACGAATCCGCTTGTTCCCATGCCTGCTCCATATGGGTTATTTTCAAGCTGGAATGTAACCGTAGCCAGAGGAGCCAGAACTGCTCCGGCAATGGTTGGCGGTAAAATAATAATAGGTTTTCGAATGATGTTAGGCACTTGAAGCATCGATGTTCCAATCCCCTGTGCAAATAAGCCGCCTATGCCATTTTCACGATAACTGCTGACCGCAAACCCAATCATCTGGGCAGAACATCCGATTGCTGCAGCACCTGCGGCAATGCCCTCGAGTCCTAACATAATGGCAATCGCTGCACTGGATATTGGTGCGGTCAATGCCCATCCCATTAAAACTGCAATAATAATTCCCATTAAAAACGGGCGTAACTCAGTTGCCCATTCAATGGTATTCCCGAATCCGATCATAAAAGAGTTAATATATGGCCCGATGAACATAGCCGTAGAAAATCCAGCAAAAATGGTTACAAATGGGGTAACAATAATATCAACTTTAGTTTCTCCGCTGACGATTTTACCAATTTCTACAGCTATTAATGCCGCAATATAACTGCCTGCCGGTCCCCCAAGATCTGCCCCGGCTGCACCGCTGATCAATGCTGCAAATATAACAAGAGGAGGTGCTTGAAGACCGTAGGCGATAGCAACTCCGATAGCTCCACCCCAGACCTTTGACTCCATAGCCAGGCTTCCCATATCAATAAAATATTGAAGCTGGAATTCCTGGCCAATCGTTTTTATGATTAATCCGATAATTAAAGAAGAAAATAATCCCAGTGCCATATAAGATAAAGCCGTAATAAAATATTCCTTTGGTGATAGCGTAACACCTTTTTTGCTTAAAAATTCTTTTATTTTCATAGCTGACTTTACACCTGCCTTTACATTAGTAGAACGGTTTAATCATACATGAAAACAATCCTGAACTCAATTATTTTTTATATGTTTTTCCAGTTTGTGTTTTTCTAACATTGTCATAATTTAAAATTAATTCTATAATTGTGAGTAATACTAAAAAAATTTCCAATTCTATCAGGATTTTTGTATTAAAAGGGGGAAAAAACTTGAAAACTATTAAAGGAAAAGTAGCATTTATGCTAGTTTTGTCTATTATTAGCCTTTCCGTTTTGACCGGTTTTTACATATTCTTTTTAAATAAGCAGAATGAAATGACTAAGACCAGACAAATGGTACAGCAGGCTTTGCAGCAGAGTGAAAGCATTAAATATGAATTGATGAACACGAGGTATTATGAACAGCAGTTTTATTATGACCCGTCTTTAGAAACGGGAGAAAAAATCAGAAAATCTATTCAATCTTTATATGATAAATCAGTAAAATATGCTGAATTTCATAAAATGCACCCGGAAATTGCCGATGGTTTTTCTGCGATAGCAGAAAGTGCAAACTTATATATAGAGGAAATCGAACCTGTTATCAAAATGTATGAGCTGGTGGGATTCTCACCGGATGAAGGGCAATACAAAGTGCTCAATAATACATATGATCGTCTATATACACTTGTTCAGCGAACAGGCAATCATCATTTAGGACGCCTCGTTTTAGAGATGCGGATGAATGAACAGACCTATCTGGAAACCGGCAGCGACGCAGCCCTTAATAACTTTAACAAATATATGGATGAATTTAATTTTAACCTCCGGGAGTCAGAAATCGACAGGGAAACGAATTCAAAGATAAGCAGAGAATCACTACAATATAAAACAAAAATGATATCCATTCGGACAACTCTGACTAGTGCAGAAGAAATCAAATCCCAATTTGAAGAAATCACTTCTGCTGTGGTGAATCAAGTAAATCTAGTAACCGTTGCTGCACAGAATGTGAATGACCGCGTATTAAAAGAACAAGAAGAGCTGCAGGACCTGTTATATATGCTTCTCATTTCAATCGGCGTTGTTGTATTATTGCTTTTGATGATCACAGGTATCTTCTTAATCCGTTCCATAAACCGCTCTATTCAGACACTGAAACAGGGTGCGGAAATTATGGGAAGCGGGGACCTTGCCTATCGGGTAAACGTAAAAGGAAAAGATGAAATGTCTGATCTTGCAGCATCTTTTAATCAAATGGCCGAAAAAATGAATCAATCATTATTAAAGGTTAAGGATGCAGCCAAAATATTAGGCTCATCTTCCAGTGATCTGACTGCGATCTCCCAGCAGACCTCTTCCCAGGCCCAGGAGGTAAATGATGCCATTAATCAGGTAGCCATTGGATCTCAGGAGCAGGCCAGCCAGATTGAGGAAAGCACAACTTTAATTGAAAATGTAGAAAAGGCGATTAACCAGACCGAATCCATGAAAAATGAAATTGTTGAAGCATTAAAGAATGCGGAAGCAGATAGCCAGTCCGGATTTAAGAAAATGAACCAATTGGAAAATATCTCGAAATCCTTTATTGAACTGGCTAATCATCTGACAAAAGAAATTCATCAGGCAACCGAACAGTCAAACAAAATCAATCAAATTGTTGAAACGATTCAGGAAATTGCCGATAACACAAACCTCCTTGCCCTCAATGCAGCCATCGAATCGGCCCGTGCAGGAGAAGATGGCAGAGGGTTTGCTGTTGTAGCTGATGAAGTCAGAAAACTCGCAGAACGTTCAAAAAATGAAGCGGAAGAAATTTATAAATTGATCAGTCAGATGACTGAACAAATGAATGCTCTATCAGAGGAATCCGAAAAATTCAACACCTATCAGGAAGAGCAGGCCGTATCCGTACAAGAGACGAAAAGTGCATTTACAAACATTACAGAACATATCTATGACATGAATGAAAAAACTGAAAATATCGGCACATCTCTTCAGGAAGTTCGGGATGCGAATGATGTACTTAAACAAAAGCTTCATGATATTAGTGTCATTTCTGAAGAAGCTGTTGCTACGTCTGAAGAAGTTGCTGCATCCAGTGAAAATCAGGCTGAATCCATTGCAAAAGTGAATGAGTCCGCAATGGACCTCCATGCACTCTCTCAGGAGCTTGAAGCTGAAGTGAGTGATTTTCAGTTAAGTGAACAAGAAGATTTTCATTCTGATGCAGAAGGAATTGAAGAAGGAGTAAATGATGAACCTCCTGCAGAGAACCATGAAGAGGAACTCATGAGTGAATATTCTTTCGATGAAGTAGCCGCAGAAACAGAAACAACTTATATTGAATATGAAGACACAGCGGATTCAAACGAACAGGACGAAGAACGATTAGAGAATGAGTACGATACTGAAGAGCATAACAAAGAACAAGAAAAAGAAAAATAGGAGAATTCCATAAAACAAACCCCCTTGCGAACTTTTCAATTCGCAAGGGGGTTATTCATATATGTACAACCCACATTATTTGTATGTAATGGAACGAACCATTTCCATCATTAAGCCTGCATCTTCAGCAATCTGTCCTTTTCCAGAAACTGTGGTAATTCTTTTTCCTCCTAAACCGACTATCACTTCATATTCCCCTTTATCCTCAAAAGGAATGGCCACAACATATCCAAACTGGTCTTCTGATTTAAAAATCGCATTAACAAGTTGATCATCCCTGTCTATGTTCTCATACAATAGCTCGCTATTATCTTTTTCAAGGGGATTAAAAAAGAGAAGGAACAGCTGATCATCTCGCTGAAGTACCAGGTTATTCTCCGTTTCTTCTTCAATGTGAAAGTCTTCCGGCAAAAAAATCGAAAAAGATTCTGTTTCCGCAGTAGGATTCTTTTTATCAGCCAGAAAGGCATCTTTAACTGTCCGTTCTGCTTCATCAACAATCTTTTGCTCTGAACTAAACAGACATCCGCTTAGAAGCCCCGTCAAAGCAATCATAGTTAAAAATAATATTTTCTGCTTATATATCAATGGTTATTCCCCCGATCTATCTGTCTCTAATTTAATAATACTGTTTGTCCAAATGATTTGACAAGTGGAATTAAGGATAAGATGATTATAATAGTACATATTTCAAGGAGGTCTTATGATGGAGTTCACTGTGTATCTGGCAGGACAAATTCATGATAATTGGCGGGATGAAATTAAAGAGAAAGCAAAAGAAAGAGGACTGCCTCTAACCTTTGTTGGCCCTCAGGAAAATCATGAGCAATCAGACAGCATCGGCGAAGATATTTTAGGAAAGCAGCCTAACCAGTTATATCGTGATGACACGGCATCGAGCATTAACAACCTTCGCACCCAGCTATTAATGGAAAAATCTGATTTTGTCATAGCCCTGTTTGGAGATAAGTACCGTCAGTGGAATACAGCGATGGATGCGGGAATGGCTGTTGCTTATAACAAGCCGCTGATCATCATTCGTCCGGAGTCATTAATTCACCCGCTCAAAGAACTGTCAAACCGTGCAAATGTTACAGTTGAAACCGTCGATCAGGCACTCGATGCCATCAGCTACATTTTCAAGTAATTTTTGTTAAGGTGAGACTGGGACATCAAGAAATGAACGGTGGTAAAGACAAACCATTGAGGGCTTGGCGCTGCAGCTAGACAATACAGAAAAGCGGAAGCGCCCCGCTTAGCCCCGAAAACGGCTGGAGGACCACCGAGGAGGCTGTCGCCGCCGCAGGGGGGCCGAAGCCGCTCGAGGGGCTGGGCGCTGAAGCTGGACAAGCATTCCCTTCATTTGGAGGATTATTTTTACTTTCGTATCTATCAAAATCAAATATCCGAACTAATTCATGTGACGACTGATTCTAGTTCGGATATTTCTTATATTTCCCCCTCGATTTAACCAGGCATTATTCCGTTTTCTTAGCGAATTCCATCTGACCCTTTAGTAGCATAACCACATGAACAAACATAGATTCCCTGTCCACAAGATTGTTGGTAAAAATTCCTACTGCTCCTTCATTTTGTTTCACGTTTTTCTTTTTCGTATATTCGTCCATGATATCACCCAGTTCTTTTCCTCTTGCCAGTTCTCTTGCAATTTCATCTGGCAGAGCAAAGCGGGCACCGCCTGCTGTATACACATTATCTTCTTCATCTACCAGAGCTCCCCAATTACAGAGGTAAAGCCTGTTTTCAATTTCCATCACGCCGCCTTCCAACCCAATTCCTATTGCCCCTTTGTGCAACTGTGAACACTGTCTTGCCCGGTTTATGGCACCTTCAAGGGTTTCCTCATCGGAAAATGGCTGGGATGAGACTTTGGATGGAACTTTTACTCCTTCGACCTCCCCATCCGGAAAAACCTTTTTCACAGCATTAACTTTGGCTGGATTTCTGGATCCCACCATTATTTTCATCATGTCATCCTTTCATCATAAACCGTTTTAGCCATTTTTTCGGATCTGGTCTACAGCATTCTGGTCTGTTGCTTTAACTAGTTTGACAAGCAATTCTTTTGCTGCCGCATAATCATCCACATGGATAATAGATGCCGAGGTATGGATATAGCGGGAGCAAATTCCGATCACAGCTGAAGGAACACCTTCATTGGAAATATGAACCCGGCCTGCATCAGTGCCACCCTGAGAAATAAAATACTGATATGGGATGTTATTGGACTCAGCAATATCCAGAATAAATTCACGTATACCACGATGGGTAACCATAGTCCGGTCAAAAATCCGGAGAAGGGCTCCCTTTCCAATGTGTCCAAACTCTTTCTCGCTTCCCTCCATATCGTTGGCAGGAGATGCATCTAAAGCATAGAAAATATCAGGTTTAATCATGTTAGCTGCTGCCTGCGCGCCCCTTAAACCTACTTCTTCCTGAACTGTTGCACCAGAGTATAACTCATTAGGCAGAGTCTCGTCTTTCAGCTCTTTTAACAATTCAATAGACAATCCGCACCCGTAGCGATTATCCCATGCCTTGGCCAGAATCTTCTTTTCGTTTGCCATTGGAGTGAATGGACAAATCGGAACAATCTGCTGTCCCGGTTTAATGCCGATTCGTTTTGCATCCTCTTCATCATCTGCTCCAACATCGATGAGCATATTTTTAATATCCATTGGTTTCTTGCGCTGTTCCGGTGTTAGGTTGTGAGGGGGAATTGAGCCAATTACACCTACAACTGGGCCGTTGTCTGTAATAATTTGTACCCGCTGCGCCAGAAGAACCTGGCTCCACCATCCGCCTAGAGTCTGAAAACGAATCATTCCATTTTTCGTAATCTGAGTAACCATAAAACCGACTTCATCCATATGACCAGCGACCATAACTTTTGGACCGTTTCCCTTTTTGACGCCAAACACGCCGCCAAGACGATCTTGTATAACTTCATCAGCATATTTTTCCAGTTCCTGCTTCATAAATGCCCTAACCGCATGTTCGTTTCCAGGTGCTCCTGGTAACTCGGTAAGGGTTTTAAACAGCTCCATGGTATCCTTGTTCATTATGTATCACTCCATTTTCATATAATCTCTTTCCCTATTTTACCTGACTATATGCTACATTTCCAATACTACTCCTTTTCCCTATTCTCCGTTTTGGATATACTTATATTTACAAGAGGAGTGGTGATATGGGGATGAAAAAATTTTTGATCTCTGCTGGAGCCGGTCTCCTGGCCTATTTCGCCTGGAATAAAGCAAAACCAAATATACTCTCTCCTGAAAAAGCGCTGGAGATGGCCAAAAAGCATTTTCATTCTGTAAACGGTTCCTGGATCTATATGAAACCTGAAACGATTGAGAGATATGGAAAACATACACTGGTATATAAAGCTGGAATTACCGTTACCATAGACGGAAAAACAGTACAGAAGGAATTGGTTATTGACGCAAAGACAGGTCAATTTATTGAAGATTGAAGCAAAAAGGACAATATGAAACAACATTGAAGATAGAGGATTGAAAAACAAGTGCTGCTGGGGCATAGAGGAATGAACGAAAGACGAACAATTGGTAAAGGATAAATTAATGCAGTCAACATGCGAGACTCCAGGTCGACTAAAACCAGCCACGTCCTGTGGCCAACGTCGACACTAGTACGTCCTGTGCGTCGCGGGAACAGCACGAGCCGAAAATCCCTAAAGACAGAAGAATGAGCTGAAGCCTTAGGCGGTGCCTGCCGAAGCGGAGCATGTTAATAAGAAAAGCGGAAGCGCCCCGCTTAGCCCCGAAAACGGCTGGAGGACCACCGAGGAGGCTGTCGCCGCCGCAGGGGGGCCGAAGCCGCTCGAGGGGCTGGGCGCTGAAGCTGGACAAGCATTCCCTTCATTTGGAGGATTATTTTTACTTTCGTATCTATCAAAATCAAATATCCGAACTAATTCAGCTTATTGAAATTAGTTCGGATACGTTCTGTTATTTATATTCATACCGTTTTCTTTTAACCTGGTCAATGATGTCCCCATCGGCATTGAACTTTAAAGCCCGATAATAGGCATCATGATAAAACGTATACCAGGCCTGTTTTTCATAACCGATGTTCATCCATTTTTCCTTTTGATGTACCGAAGTTACTGGATAATCATCATAAGCCAGAACCCATAATTTATTTTGATGTCCGTGTGTCGGCATAATATCCGCCATATGGATAAACATGTCATCGCCATCCTCAAAAACAATGATGCTGTGACCATCACTGTGCCCGCCTGTATGAATCATCTTCAAACCAGGAACAATCTCTTTTTCCTTCTCATAGGTTTCCACCTGATGCTGAACAGGCTTCCAGTTTGATTCCCAGTATGTGTTGACAGAGCGGATATTTGGATGGCGCATCTCATCCCACTCGGTTTCTGATGTATAAATCACAGCGTTTTTAAAAGAAGGAATCAGTTCCTCACCGTTCCACCTGGATAATCCGCAGGCATGATCAAAATGCAAGTGGGTCATAAGCACACCATCAATATCTTCAGGTGCCATCCCAAGCTGAGAAAGAGACTCTTCAATACTCGTTTCCTCCAGCACACCGAAATTACGTTTTTGTTTATCATTCAATTTGCCTTTTCCAATGCCGGAATCAATTAAAAAGTTTTTTCCGTCAATTTGCAAAAGAATAGGATCCGTCCGGAGTTCAATCTGGTTTTTTTCGTTTACCGGGTATTTTCTGCTCCAGAGTGGTTTAGGAACCACTCCAAACATCGCTCCCCCATCGAGATGGGTGACCCCTCCATTCAGCCAGGTCAGTTTCGCTCTTCCAATTTGCATTGTCTCCACAGTATTTTTCCCCCTTTTTTAGTTATATTTTATCATTATCAAGTATGATGCCTATCACTGCTTTTCAGGAAAATGGGCCTGACAACGGTAAATCGGATTTCCTTTTTCTGAAAACTTCTCTTCATATTCTGTCATGACGTTTTTAGGGTCGTTTAATTCATGCAGATCAAGAGTCACTTCGTCTAACATCATCCCGAACTTTGAAAAACTGACTAGAGAGTATTCAAAAAAGTGCCGGTTATCCGTTTTCAACACGATGTCCCCATTTGGTTTTAAAATCTTTTGATACTGCTCAAGAAACGTATGATAAGTGAGTCGCCTTTTCGTGTGTCTTTTCTTCGGCCAGGGATCCGAAAAATTTAAATAAATGCGGTCCACTTCATGATCCGCAAACAAGTCACTTAAATTTTTGGCATTTACGTTTAACAACCGAACGTTCCTGACATCTTCATTTTTCACTTTTTTTATCGCTCCGACTATGACACTTTTAACCCGTTCAATGCCAATAAAATTAATGTCAGGATGCTGTTTGGCCATTCCGGCAATAAATTGCCCCTTGCCTGTGCCAATTTCCAGGTGAATGGGCTGATCTTCTTGAAATACATGTTTCCACTTGCCCTTCTGGGAATAAGGAGACTGTTCAACAATATGTTCATTCTCTTTTATAAAGTCATCTGCCCATGGTTTGTTTCTTATCCTCATTTTTATTCATCCTCCTTATTTATCGTCTATACCATACCACGAAATGATCAATAAAGAAAAGCACTAGAGATCAGCTATGTCCTTAGTGCTGAAAAACATTCCGATAATGGCCGATTCTTCAAAGCAGAACAGGATTACCGGAGATCGGCGGATCGGCGACTGAATAAAATAATCTAGTTGAAAATAAAAAAGTTGGCAGGAAAACTGCCAACGTTTTTTGGAACAGATCTATATCATTCATCCGATCAATGATTATTTATACTCGCAATCTGATCAAAAAGACTCTCTAAAAAAGATTGCCATCTGTCTGATTCCTGGATATCTCCACGTTCCGTATGCCACTTGATAAAAGATAATGACTGAGCAATCACGTACCAGTGAATGCGTTTCATCAACGAATCGGTCAACTCAATACCATATCGCTGCAACCAGGAACCCCATTCCTGTTCCGGGATATACCAGTGAAGCAGCATGCCCAGATCAATGGCCGGATCTGCCACCACCGCATGATCCCAGTCTATTAAATATAATTGTCCATTATTTGCGAGCAGCCAATTGTTATGGTTGACATCACAGTGACATACAACTTTTGCCTGGTCGCGGACATCATGAAGCATTTCCTTTAAAAAATTCAAAGCTTTATGTACGTAAAATCCATTCCCGGACGCCATAGGTTTAAGATCAGCAAGAATATCTTCAGGTTCAAGGGGCTGTTTCCCAAGTCTCATTAATAGATCTAACAGCTCCGTAGAATGATGGATTTTACTTAATAATAGGGCTACCCGATCGTGCTTCATTTCATCCGGCGTTAACTCTCTTCCTTCAAGCCATTTCTGGGCTGTAATGACATCACCGTTTTCCATCCGCTTCGTCCACACCAGTTTAGGAACAATTCCTTCAGCAGACAGCACAGCCAAAAAAGGAGAAGAGTTGCGTTTTAAAAATAGCCGTTTCCCTTCTCGCTGAGCGAAATAGGCTTCCCCGGTAGTCCCGCCCGCCGGAGTGATTTTCCATTCTTTTCCCAGTATCTGTTCCAACCAGTCCACCTTCAATTCCTCAAATCTATATAATCTAGTATAACGTGTTTTTTAAAAAATGGGTAGAATATTGTTGAAATTTTTTGATAATTTACCAATCTGGCAAAAAAGACACGAATTTAGATTAATATATTTTCCGCTTTAAAATCAAGTCCCCTTTTTTGTTTTTTATGAGCCAACCTTTCCCTGATGAACAAAATATTTCTTCACTTCTTTTGTTATATGGCAGTGATGGCACTTACCCGTCTGGCCATCGGCGTGATAGTATATTCCTTCTTTAACCTTTACTTCAATATTTTTCGCTTTCATGACATGAACTTCATTTAATGCTGTGTGTTTGCCAAAAAATACAGTGACAAACAAAGCCAGAATCTTCCACCTAGATATCCGGTCTACCACAATAATATGAAAATCATTGGGGTTATTCTTCGCCCCCGGGGCAATTTTCATTCCGCCCCCAAAAAATGGATGACTGGCGACGGTAACCATCCAGGCCTCTTCAAAAATTTTCTTTTCTCCATCTACAGAAAGCTCTATTTGTTTTGGTTTATATCTAAACAACACACTGATCAATGAAAAAACATACCCCAGCGTTCCAAGCCTAAACCGATTGGCGATTGTTTTAAAACGAGAGCCATTTGCATGCTCTGCCACCTCAGCATCAAATCCAAATCCTATATTGCTGGCAAAATACCGAAAATAATGCGCTTTCCAGTTCTTCATCGAATAGCGCCCAAACCAATAAGGTTTCCAGTTTGGCCGTGTTACAATTTGTTCGAACAGTTTCTTCGCTCTGGTGTTTACATAAATACCCCTGGCGAAATCATTTCCAGAGCCAGCTGGAATATATGAAAGATGAATAGATGAATCCGATTTTAAGCCGTTGATGACTTCGTGAACGGTACCATCTCCGCCAACGACTATGATACTTTTAATTTTTTCATGATAAATTTGAACGAGCTGCCTGGTCAGTTCAGTTCCATGCCCCTCATATCTGGTGAAAAAAGTCCGGCAATCTTTCTCTTTAAACAGGGGATGTTTTTGAATTTTTTTATAGACGGACATGGCTTTGCCCTTCCCCGCAACAGGATTGACAATGAATATATACATCAACAAGATTCTCCTTTACCCTTAGTCATTCCAGAGCGTTGTCTCGTTACTGTTCATTTCCCATTCAGGTCTTTTCATTGATGTAGTTTGACAATGTTTAAGCAGTACTTCCCCTGCCTTTAACTGAACATACTTCAGTGGAGAGCGGATCTCTCTCATTCGATTCATCCATGCTTCATAATCATCTTTTCCGATAAACACAGTGTTATAGGGTTCAGACTGATACTGGATAGCATGTCTGCGCGAAATCACTATTTTCTCTGAGGGAAGATGAATGTCATAAGCATCCAGTATGCTTCGGACAAGGCGGTCCGTCCTTCTAAGTGAGATTAATGGACTCAATATTTTCTTTTTCATATGACCATAATCCAAATGCCATACCCGCTGATCATCGGCTGCAATATTTACATTCTCTTCTATTTCGAGAACATATATACAATAGATTTTTAGCGGGGTTATCATCACAATTTCCGCTTCTACCGGGGCTTTTTTTAATTGAAAGACCGGATAATACATGATCAGAAAGGTGTCTGGAAACCTCTGCAACAAGTATTTTAATAGAGGATCATGATAATATTTTTGATCAACAATCGATGATTCCCGAATGGTAGATGATGCCCATTTTAGTTGAAATGGAAATAGTTTATCCAAAAAATGCTTTTTCAGTTCCTGTACGTTATCGGGCAGTACAGGAGCGTCTTTTCCTGCTCCGCTTAACTCCTCCAGTCCCTCTTCTGGTTTGCGGCTAAACCAGTTTCTGAACCATTGCATTTTTATCTCATGTTCTTCTAAAGGATTGTCCAGAAGAAGCTGGCCTTCATTCTTCTGTTCTTTCCAGAGGGATTGAAGCTTTCCCCAGTTTTCCCGTTTTAGCCGGATAAATTGGCCGGGATAACGGAAAAAATCCATTTCGTACCGGGATATATAATCCTGAAGTTTGATTAACTGGGCCATCATAAAACACCCCACTATTTTTCTCGTAAATATTCCGTATGAACAGCCTCATATTTTATCTTTTTTGAAGGATGAATTCTAAACAGACAAAAGCGGTCGACTTCCATGATCCTCTTTTTCGGAGGAGGGAGAATAGTGTCAAAATTTTGGTCAGAAAGGCTAAGATCTGGGCTCTTCCACTTTTTAGCCAGTGTGATATGAGGCCGGTAAGGACGATTCTCCGGTGGAAAGCCTAAGACACGGCATTGCTCTTCCACAACCTGCTGAAGTTCGAGCAATGAAGGAGACTTTTCTACTCCTGCCCACATAACCCGGGGCTGCATTGAACTGCCGAAAAAGCCTAAAGTACCAACTTTTAGTGAAAAAGAAGAGGGATATGGGCCATTGTTCAGCCTTTCTTGCAAGGAATGAATCCTGTCTTCCGTTGCACTACCTAAAAATTTTAATGTAATATGAAAATCGTCCGGGTGTGGCCAGATCTTATAGGAAACATATGGATTTAAAGCCTCCTGCCACTCACAGAGCCAGTCTTGAATTTCTTTTTTTAAAGGGATACCGATAAAATAGTGTGAACTACGTACCAAGGTAACCGCTCCTTTTCAATCCAAATGTACGCCTGGTTAAATGATGAACGTAAACAGAAACACCAATTCCTGCGAGGGTAAACAGAGCAAAAGCTCCATACATCCAAAAAACATTGAATACATCCACCATTACACCTGCCAGGAAGCTGAAAAAGGCATTGCCAACCCCATTCCCTACCGCCGAGTAGATTCCAACCGCTGTTGCCTGGACATCCTCAGGAGCTATTTCTTTCACAAACAGCAAAGCAGCAGGAATATAAAGTCCAACTGAAATACCCTGTACAAATGTGGTGGCATAAATGAGCATGACTGGAGGTTCAAAGAAATATAACAGCCATCGTCCAAATGACAGTGCGGAACATACAATTAAAATGGGAACGATGCCAATACGATGGATGATCCTCTGGGCAACACGCATAAAAGGGGCTTCGCTTCCTGCTGCAAGAAGAAAAGCTACTCCTACACCTGTTAAAGAACCTCCTGCTGCCAGAATAAAGGTTCCAAAATAATAATTATTGGCCAGAACTGGCCCAAAAATCAGGAAATTTGAAAACAAAAACATACCAAAGGTTTTTTCTTTAAACAATTTGGATAATCCCTCTGAAAAGCCTGTATGAACCGGCTGACCCTCTTTTGGAAAATCTCGTAGCGGGAAAAGGGAAATCAATAAACCAGCTGCATATACGATGAAGATCCATCCGAGAGATCCGCTCCAATCTGTTATTTTCCCGACAACAAATACGGCAAAAGCAAAGCCCAGGGCTCCCCAGAGACGAATATTCCCATATTCCTTTTTGTGCTGATGAACAAAATTTAATGAAATACTGTCTGACAGAGGAACAACGGCTGACTGAAAAACAGCAACACCAATGATACCAGCAAGCAGCAGACCGAATCCCTCTGCAAACAGATAAAGGATGGCCGCAAAGCTTGTCATTAAGACGGCAGTCATTAATAATTTGGCTGGTTTTCTTGTGTAGTCACTTAACATTCCCCAAATCGGCTGCATAAATAAAGTGATAATGGGTATCAAAGAAATGATCATGCCAATTTGTGTGTGGTTAAGGTGAGCTTCCTGCTCAAGATAAACGGAAAGTAATGGAAATAATGAACCAAATCCAAAAAAAGTAAGAAAATAAAAAACCTGAAATTGGCGATACCTTTTTTCAGAAGATATATGCTCCATGAATGTTTCCTCGCTCTGCTATGAATTTTGAATGGTCAGATGATAGATTGCATCGGCATAAATTGCTGTGGCACGCACTAAATCCTTTATCTCCATATGTTCATCTGCCTGGTGAGCAGTATCTGTACTCTGAGGGAACATAGCTCCATAAGCAACCCCCTTAGATAATACTCTTGCGTACGTAGCTCCGCCAATGGAAATTGGTGAACCCTCTTCCCCCGTCTGCCTTTTATAGGCATCCAATAAAGTAAGTACAAACGGATCGTCCTCAGGAATATAGAGAGGCTTCATATGGTCGATTTTCTTTGCTTTCCACCCCTCCTGTTTTAATATCTCTTCCAGTGCTGGATACCACTGCTCCTCAGGTACCGTAACCGGATACCGAATATTGACTCCAATGGTCAAGCCGCTATGATCCATGTGTGCTGTACCTGCATTCAATGTAAGGGGACCTGAAACATCATCCGAAACATGGATTCGAAGTCCCTTTCCGTTTGTTTCTTTGAAATAGTCAACCATCTTTTTCATCTGTTTATTGGGAACTTCAGAACCAGGAATCTCCGCTAAAAATTCAAGAAGAAGCATGACCGCATTCACGCCTTCATCAGGAGTGGAGCCATGAGCCGTTTTGCCAAAGCAAATCATTTTGACTGTCTGATCATCCAGCTTTTCTATTTGGCCCTGGATTTGTTTCTTATCTAAAAATTCACGATAGGACTGCTGAACCGTTTCCAGATCAGAAACAGCCAGAACAGCTTCAGCCCGGGCGGGTACCATATTCAGACGGTCTCCACCGCTGAACTGAAGCAACGTAGCTCCATCAGATTTATGGTCATTCTCAGCCGCTGGTATAAAAATTTCCAGATCAAGGAGACCTTTTTCAGCATGAATAACTGGAAATTCTGCATCGGGCGAAAAGCCAAAGTCTGGCATGTCCTCGCAGGTAAAATAATGGTCCATGCATTTCCAGGACCTCTCCTCGTCTGTACCCAGAATCAGACGAATGCGTTTATGCGGCTTTACTCCGAGATCTTTCAGCATCTTCATGGCAAAAAACGCAGCCATCACTGGCCCTTTATCATCCTGTACACCCCTGGCGTATAGTTTTTCGTTTTTCACATATGGTGAAAATGGATCCTGTGACCATCCGTCTCCAGGAGGCACTACATCTACATGACCAAGAATGCCTAGCAATTCGTCTCCCTCTCCCCATTCGATGTGCCCGGCATATCCATTCATATTTTTAACCTTAAATCCCTCCTGTTCTCCCATGTGAAGAAGGTATTCAAGTGCGTCTTTAATGCCTGTTCCAAAAGGGGCATACTCTTTTGCTGTTGATGGATCGTACACACTGGGGATTTTTAATAATCCCATTGTTTTATCGAGAAGCTCATCTTTGATCTGCTCTGCATATTCCTGAAATCTGGCCGGTTCCACAGCTTTCACTTCGTAATCCCTCCAGTAAATCTCCATCCATTATTTTTTAATCTTTTCGTATGTATCTTTGTTACAGATGACAAAAAGTCTGGCATCATCAGGAATTTCCTCTGTCAGCATCCGGTTAATACTTAAATTGCTTCCGTCTGAAATTAAGGTAGCCCCCTCTTTCAGCAGGGCATGGAAAGCATCTTCATAGGTTCGCCATTCTTTTCGTTTCGGAATCTGGAATAAATCATCTCCATGATTTTTACGGAGAAGCTGTTCATAGACCTCTGCAATCCCTTTCGTCTGAGCTGAACGGACCGCGAGAGATGAGATGGTTTCATATGAAAAGATAAATTCATCTACTTTAACATGTCTAAAATTCTTAATATGTTCCTCTTCCATGACTTCAACCACAGTATGAATATGGGACGCTTCTGACTCAACTGCTGTAGCAATCAGGAGTGTTTTACCGTCGGTCAATTTAGAATCCTGAATCGATTCGTCGGCAAAGATTAATACAGCCTGCGCTCGTTCTAGACTTGCCCTCTGTAGCGTATCTTTGGTTGTAGGATTCCCACGAACATAATGGATATTTTCATCCAGCAATGGTGCTTTTTCGGCCTCATCAATAATGACAATCTCAGCTTTTGGATTTGACTGTAACAGTTCTTGAATAGCATAATATGCTTTTTTAGACCAACCGATAATGATAAAATGCTTTCTTCCTTTAAACACGATATTTCCCTCCTCCCGTCTTTTCCGAAAGCTTGCAAATGCATCTACTACTTTACCAATGACCACACCAATTAACCCAATTCCAAATATGTATAAAAATACGGCAATCATTCTTCCTTCGAGGGTTGCCGGTGCTAAATCACCATATCCAACCGTCGTTACAGTAGTTAAAACCCACCAGATACCGTCCAGCCGGGACTCAAACGTCTCAGGCTCCACCTTCACGATTAAATGGCTGGAAATCAACACAAGCGCTATGCTGCTGATAAATAATACCGTATTGCTTATTTTTACCAATTTCATAATAGCCCGCCGAACAAAATACACCTGATTGTCTCCCCTTCAATTACAATTATTTTAAAAAAGTATTAAATTTTCATAAAAAAATACGAAAATTTTTGCTCTTTTTGATATAATATAATAAATAACTTATAGCTTCTACGATGATTCACCACAGAACTAAATTCCAAGGAGTGGTTCTTTGAATCGTTCAACCTCCCGAATGCTAACCAGAATTAAAGCTGTCTATTTGTATATTAAAGAAAATGGCACAGTGACTACTTCTGAGTTAGCTGAAGAGTTTGGCATTACAGACCGAACTGTTCAAAGGGATTTGAATGTGCTGGCGTATAATGGGCTTGTAAAAAGTCCGACTCGTGGTAAGTGGACGACTACAAATAAAAAAGTGAAAATCTCCTAAGGAATACGATTATAAATCCCCGGGCTTTGATCCGAGGTTTTTTTTTGTCACCCCTTCAACATTTTTAACTCTTCATCCGTTAATTCACGAACTTCTCCCGGTTTGAGATGTTGATCCAACCCTAAATTTCCCATCTTGATTCTTTTTAAATATAAAACCGTTTTGTCTGTAGCTTTAAACATCCGTTTGATCTGATGAAATTTCCCTTCTGTAATCACAATATGCACTTCTGATTGTTTTTCCTGTCTGAGGATGGTAAGTTCAGCTGGCTTACAGATGTAGCCATCTTCAAGGGTTACTCCCTCTTTAAAGATTTGTACATCCCTTTCTGTAACCAGGCCATCAATAATTGCAAAATAGGTTTTTCCCACATCTTTTTTGGGTGATAAAAGCCTGTGGGCAAGCTGGCCATCATTCGTCAAAATCAAAAGGCCCTCGGTATCTTTATCAAGCCTTCCAACCGGGAAGGGGTTAAAGGTCTGATAACGCTCAGGCAGCAGATCTGTTACACACTTTTCTTTTGAATCTTCGGTCGCCGAAACCACACCGGGCGGTTTATTCATCATAAGATAAATATGTTTGCGGTAGCTGACCCTTTCTCCCTTAATACGGACGTCCTGCTTTTCAGGTTCCACATGAATTTTTCCATTCTTCACTGTTTCTCCATCTACCTGGACCTGACCTTGCTTTATAATATTCTTAACATCTTTTCTGCTGCCATATCCCATATTGGCAAGCAATTTATCAAGCCGCAAGCCCCTCATCCTTCCTAAAAAAAGATTCTCTCCAGATATCGCACTCTTCCTCCCAATACTCGCTCAAGAAGGGTAGATTTGTAGCTGAACCATAAAAAAACGTACCCGCCTATCCCCGTTAATAGCAGCAGCTGCACAAGCAGCGACACACGGCTAACCTCATCGAAAAAGAAAAGGTTTAATATCCATTTTAACAAAAGAATAGAAACAATCATGATGATGGTAAAGATTAAAATGAGTACCGTACGTTTTACCAGCGGTTTCAGCGGCAATCGAACAATTTGATGGATTTTCCATAAATTTAAAACCGATGCAGTTATGACAGCAAGACCTGTCGCAATGATCGCACCCTCCGCTCCAAGAAGATGAATAAGGGGAACGTTTAAAGCTAATTTAATCAACACTCCAGCCCCTAAACTGATCAGGGCGAAATTTTGCTGGTCAACTCCCTGCAAAATCGATGCTGTCAGGGTAAATAAAGCATAAAAAAGAGCAACAGGAGCATACCAGCTCAACAGATGCGATCCCAGTTCCAGCTGCTCCACTCCATAAAAACTCCCATAGGCTTCTCTGGAAAGAAGGGCAAGCCCTACAACCGCCGGAATGGTTACCAGAACAATAATCTGAAGAGACTGATTGATTTGATGAATAAAAACATCCCTCTTTTTTGCTGTGTACGACTTTGTAATAGCAGGCAATAATGCCAGTGACAGACCAGTAGCAAGAGTTACAGGAATAATGACCAGCTTATGCCCATAGAGAATAATGACCGACAGAGCAGATTCAGCAGTTTGAGCAAGCCCTATATCAGACATCGCCCGGTTAAAGGTAAACTGATCAATTAATTGATAAATCGGTGTAGCTATCCCAATAAGTACAAAGGGTCCTGCATAGCTTAACAATTCTTTATATAGACTGGTCATGGGATAGGCATGCTTTTTCTGCTGACCCTTTAATTGACGGTCCATATATGGTTTTCGTGATTTCCAGTAAAACCAAAGTACCAGGCATGAAGCAATCGCTCCTATAAAAGCAGCAAAAGTAGCGAGTCCCACTGCAGCAGAAAGTTCTCCATCTATGAGCTTAATCACAATGTATGTACCCGTGAGCAAAAATATAATCCGAACGATCTGCTCCATTACCTGGGATACGGCTGTAGGAGCCATGGATTCCTGTCCCTGAAAATATCCCCGAACAAGGCTCATGCCTGGAACAATAATCAGAGCAAAACTGACCATCTGAATGACAAAAGTCACGTCGTCAACAGAGTTGGTTAACTGCTGATTCGTAATAATTCGTTTCGCAAAAAATTCTGCACTAAAAAACAAAAACAAAAAAGCCAGAATTCCAGTTCCAAGCATGAATATCAGCCCGGAATTAAACATCCTCCTCGCTGTATAGTAATCCCCAAGGGAGTGATATTTAGATACAAATTTAGACATGGCCAGAGGCACACCCATAGTGGAAATACTGATTAAAATCATATAAGGGTTATAAGCATATGCAAATAATGCACCGCCTTCATGACCAACCAGAGCTTCAAATGGTATAACATAAAGGATGCCAAGCATTTTTGAAATCATAGTGGCACCCGTTAATAGCATGGTTCCTTTAACAATCTTCGACAATGCCATAGTTTCACCTGCATTTGTTGTAGAATAAACCCATTTTATTTTATCATAAGATTATTCTAAACGGCTCGGCTAACAGATAAAAAACTTTTGATAACCGAAGTCTTAATCGATGATTCAAAATCATCATTATTGACTGAAGAACCTATTTGACACTAGAGAAAGGATTGACCAGCACGTGATCTACGATGTCATAATCATTGGAGGAGGACCCGCTGGCCTTATGGCTGCCATAGCATCCAGTGAGTTTGGCGCATCCACCCTTCTCATTGATAAAGGAAATAAACTGGGAAGAAAGCTTGAAATATCCGGAGGCGGACGCTGCAATGTGACCAGCCGCCTTCCACGGGAAGAAATTATCCGTCACATCCCCGGCAATGGAAAATTTTTATACAGCGCTTTTTCCGTTTTTGACAATGAAGATATTATCTCTTTTTTTGAAAACCTGGGTGTCCGTTTAAAGGAAGAAGACCACGGCCGTATGTTTCCCATGAATGATTCGGCAAAATCAGTAGTTAACGCCCTGTTAAATCATTTAAAAACGTTAAACGTCCAAATACGGACTAATTCACCTGTTGAAACCATTCATTACGGTGAAAATCATCATACAGTTGAGCTAAAATCCGGGGAACAAATTCAGGCTCACACTGTTGTGGTTGCTGTTGGGGGAAAATCAGTTCCCCATACCGGATCAACCGGTGACGGTTATCCATGGGCAAAAAAAGCGGGTCACACCATTACACCATTATTTCCTACTGAAGTGCCCCTTGTTTCAAATGAATCCTTTATCAAGGAAAGAACATTGCAGGGGCTGTCCCTTCGTGATGTTGCGCTCAGCGTACTGGATGAAAAAGGAAATCCGCTCGTCACCCATCAGATGGATATGATTTTTGCCCATTTTGGCATTTCCGGTCCGGCGGTGCTCCGGTGTTCCCAATTTGCGGTTAAACAAATGATGAAAACCAATCAACCTGTCCGGATGCATCTGGACAGCCTTCCTGAAGAGAACGAACAGAAACTATTAGACAGAATCGTCAAAACATGCAGGGAAAATCCGAAAAAGTCCATTCGAAACCTTTTAAAAGGAATGGTTCCGGAACGATACCTCCTATTTATCTTGAACAGCATGGATCTGACAGGAGAGGAAAAAGGCGGGAACCTGGCGAAGGAAAAATTATCAGAGCTTGTACAGCGTTTAAAAGGTTTCACATTTAACATCCATGATTCACTGCCGATTGAAAAAGCCTTCGTCACAGGCGGAGGGGTTTCTGTCAAAGAAATTGTACCGAACACGATGGCGTCAAAGAAAATGAACGGACTGTATTTTTGCGGGGAGATCCTTGACATTCATGGATATACAGGAGGGTTTAATATTACTGCTGCCCTCGTTACCGGCAGAATTGCCGGGATGAACGCCTGTTTTGAAGCCCTCGGGAAGAAATAACGGAAACTTTTCCCCAGGTGCTGACGTAACTGTTTTTAAGGGGGAGGAAGGTCAAATGAAAGTATTTGCTGCCATTGTATTAATTGCTGTAGGGGTTTTCCATATCGCTAAGCCTGAAACCATATGGTACTTAAAAGAGGGATGGAAATTTGAAGATACAGAGCCAAGCGATCTATACCTCGAGTTATCCAGGTTATTTGGGGTGTTTTTAATCGTTGTTGCGATGTTTATTCTATTATTCGCATGGCTGAGTTAAATGCAAAGAGGCTGAGACATAAAAGAATGAACGATGGTTAAGACTCATTTTATTATTTTCTTATCTATATAAGTAAAAAATATCCGAACTTATTCAGATGGTTGAATATTGTTCGGATATTTTTATTTTCTTGTCAATTTTGTTTCAGTCTCTTTTACAGTTCTTTATGAATCGATAAAATTCGTAATATTTCTAAAAATATCAACATTTTCATGATATAATCAGGGAAATGGTAATATTTAAGCCTTATGGAAGGAGTCATTATGAAGTTTTTTAAATTATCGTTTATATTATTTTTAGCTTTTGGGCTGGTTATTGGATGTACTTCTAAAGATGATGAGGCGAACGAGGCAAGCAAAGACAGCACAAAAACGGAAGATAACGAGAAGAAAGAAAAAACGGATAGCAAAATCGAAAACCCTATTCATGTCACGGTTTCTACTTTTGCAGGCACGGGACTTCCAGGTGCAAAAGATGGCAGCAAAATGACCTCAAACTATTCATTCCCTTATGGAATTACTGAGGGAGATGATGGTACGTTATACATATCGGAATTACGCGGAAACAGGATTCGGCTTATTGACTCTGAAGGGACTGTTTCAACTTTTGCCGGAGATCCATCGCTGACGGATGAATACGGAAAGTCCACAGGGGGATTAAGAGATGGAGCAGGAAATCAGGCAATGTTTTATGAACCAAAAGGAATCGCTGCTGATTCAGAAGGAAACTTATATATTGCCGATTCCCAAAACGGAGTCATCCGAAAAATTTCAGCTGATGGAACAGTTTCTACTATTGCTTCAGGATTAAACCACCCTGCAGATCTTATAGTAAAGGATAATGGAAATCTTATCGTGTCTGAAACCTTAAATCATAGAATTATTGAGCTGTCAAATGAGGGCGAGCAATCGATTATAGCTGGCGGAGGCTATAAGCAGGATGAACAGGGAAATGTTGGAGGTCTAAAAGATGGACAGGGGAAACAGGCACAATTCAATGAGCCTTCAGCAATAGCACTGGGTACAGATGGCACCCTTTATGTATGTGATACAGGCAATCAAAGAATCCGGGCCATCGATCCCCAGGGAAATGTAACAACCATTGCAGGAACCGGGTCTGAACAGCTGCCGGGTTCCCCCTATATCCAGGGAGGATATATAGATGGATCCCTTACTGAAGCTCGGTTTAATTTTCCAAAAGGCATTGCTGTAGCAGATGATGGTACTATTTTTGTTGCTGATACGTACAATCACGTCATCCGTGCTATTTCCCTTGAGGAGGAGCAAGTCATTACAGTTGCGGGCAATGGCGATCATGGGCTGCAAAATGGGGATGCAAAAAACGCAACATTTGACGGCCCCCATGAAATTTTATTTACGAACGGTCAGCTTTTAGTTGTTGATCAGTGGAATCATTTGATTCGAACCATCCGCTTTGAACAATAGCGCACGCAAAGGAGTTTTTTATGAGTCCCTTTGACTTTTTACTGGTTGCTCATTTGATAGGTGATTATTTATTCCAGACAAACTGGATGGCAATGAATAAAGCCAGAAGATGGGATGCTTTAATGGTTCATAGCATCGTGTATACAGGGGTAATATCTATTGTATCCTGGATGACCTTTGGCGGCTTATCGATGACAGGGATCCTTATTGTGTTTCTTTCCCACCTTATCCTGGACAGACGCCGATTTATAGTCTGGTGGGTCAGGCGTGTTATGAGAACCGATGAAACAAAAGTACCCTGGATTGTTATTGTAGTCGATCAGGTGTTTCATATCATGGTACTCGCTATTATTTTATATATTTAGTGTTAGTACGTCTTCGTACCTGTCCGAAATAATTGGTTTCCAATCAAAAAGAGGCTGGAACAAAAAAGAATGAAGTGTAATAAAGACTCACAACCATACTAAAGCGTGTTGGGTAAGAAAAGCGCAAGCGCCCTGCTTAGCCCCGAAAACGGCTGGAGGGCCACCGAGGAGGGCTGCCTGAGCCGCAGGGGGACCGAAGCCGCTCGAGGGGCTGGGCGCTGTAGCTAGACAATACAGAAAAGCGGAAGCGCCCCGCTTAGCCCCGAAAACTGCTGGAGGGCCACCGAGGAGAGCTGCCTGAGCCGCAGGGGACCGAAGCAGCTCGAGGGGCTGGGCTCTGGAGCTGGACAACCATTCCCTTCATTTAAGAATTGTAACAGCATCAAATGTTATCTTTATAAAAAATATCCGAACTAATTCAAATAGTTGAAAATAGTTCGGATATTTTAATACCTTTTAACGTTGTCCCAGCTGATTTATAAATGATTTATCCCATGTAATGGATTTCACTAAGTAAAAACAGATATTCTTTTTCTTCCAGACGGATGATGATGCTTTGTCCTGGGAAAACTTTTAAGACATCTTCCTGATCATTTGTATCCGCTTCTGAACTAGGTGTGAACAGTCCTTTATATGAGTTTCCATCTTTCGTAAGTTCTATCTGAATGGATTCACCTGTATATGGATTGTATACATCCGCCGTCACGGTACCGTATACGTCTTCTGTTACCGAAGATTCGTCTGCATAAACAGTCGTTTCTGAATCCAGGATCGGATGAAAAGGATCCAGCATAATTTCTTCTTTTAAGATGATTCCTGCTTTATGGTCAATGTATAAAGTTGGGATCCACATGTCATTAGACATGTATTCATACTGAACAATAATGGAATCCTCTGCATTTACTTCATCATATATTCCGGTTAAACCAACTGTTGTTAAATACAGTCCTGCATCCATAGAATCCTCCAGAGTTTGACCTGGAAGTTCAGCGCTCCCTATTAAAACATTCAGTTCAATGGAACCGCTTATATCTGGATTTTCAATACGTGCATTAATCAGGCTTCCTGGGAAAAATAATCCCGGTTCGGCTTCGTATTTCATATCCTTGAGGGCAATGGTATCCAGCTTTATAAACTCAGTTGCAGGACTGGCATTTCCATCCCCGTCATATACATAGGCGACGGCAAGGTTCTGACCCAGTTCTTCATAGGTTCCGTCAATGGTAATCACCAGATCATTATTTTCTACAGAGAGTTCCGAAATGTTGTGCTCATAATACTGTGCCGGCAAAATTTCAGATATGGCATCATTATAGATGACCAGATCAGTCATTCCCAGATAATCCAGATTAGAAAAAGTGATTCGGTAGTTACCATTTTCCAGTTTTTCAATAACTTTTTGATCAGCTAAATAGCTTAAGGAAGGGTAATACGCAAAGCTTTCCTTAATCATTTGCTGATTGCCGTACAGATCTTCCAGCCCAATATAAAAATCATACTCTCCTGGGTTAATATTAAATAGACCTATCTCCCTCGTCTGTTCTGACATTAAAACCTGAGGCGGCTCAGACATACCACTGATTAATTCATCATATGTCGGGGCCTCGGATCCTTTTGGCCTGATGTCATGGACAAATCTTGACGTTTCATTTACAGTTAAGTCAGCCATCATCATAGAACCATACTCAGAAAGGTATATATGACTGATTGCCTGAGGTGGTTCCAGGTCCTGAATCATTGTTAAGGATACCGTTCCTCCATATTGGTCTACAACAGGGTGATAAGTCATTAAATCCGATCCATTATAAGCACTGATAGCCAGATTATAAAGATAATTACTCGTTACATAGAATTCTCTGATTCCTTCCTTTGGCTGAAGAGGCTGATAATCCATGTCATAATGAAAGCCATACGGTTCCGGAATTACTTCGGATATTTGCCATCCCCCCTCTGAATCCGCAAAATTCACCTGGACTTCTGTGACCGTTTCCTGATCAAAATAGGCGGGGCCTTCTACAAAGTCAACAGTCCGATTAATCAGATGATATCCATGGATTGAATCGTGTCCATTCACTTGAAGGGCATATGAATAATCAGAAGGGACTAAAAAGCCAGGTTCCACTTCCATTACGATCGGGAGGTTTAATTGATCGCCATAATAATAATCATTGTATCCCTGAATAGATAGGATCAGATCATCAACAGTAAAGTCGTCTCCTGCAAATGGTATCTCTACACTTGCCTGAACATGGTTTTCTGTGGACAAATAATAATTATTTTGATCATCAGAATTGATTTGCTGAACAACATATAATGCTTTTTCTGATTGAATCAAAACCGTACCCGATGTGTATGAAGAAATGTCGCTCTCATTCAGGCTGATAATCGTTCCAGATTCTTCTCCCTCGAATAAAGTTGCATCAAAATTTTTAATGGATGTAAATGGAGAGCTTTCATTTTGATATCCGGCTAAGTATACATGAAAGTTTGAACTAAAATCATCCCGAATAAAAAAGTTAACCTTACCTTCCAGTGTAAAAGGGTTTTCAATCAAAAAGGATTTTTTATCGCTGATTCGTTTATTCTTCTGCCACGAAAATCCATTAATTGTAAATTCAGCAGGAAGTTCCGGACCCAGTGTAATTTTCAGATCAGGTGTAAACGGAATCATTTCCCCTTCTATTTCTTCAAAGGAAACCTCCATAAAGACCATATCTGTCTCAAAATCAAACTGATCTTTATTCATGATATCGATCTGATTAAGCTCATTAACATAAAATTCTGGTATTATCGATGCCGGGGCTTCCAGAACTCCGTAAGTTGAGAAATGCTCTACGTCTGTTATGATCATATTTCCTTCAATTATAGAAGGAATATGCTTCCAGTATCCGTCTGTTTCGTTGTAATAAAAGATTCCCAGTTTGTTTAAATCACCTTCATAGGATTCATCAATAGGAATGCCTATCTGAATATTCTCCTGCATAATCTGATCGTTAATAATATTTCCGTCTGAATCTTTAAATGCAAACGAAACAATCTCTCCAGCTTTCTTGAGTAATGGGTCAACTGCTGCCGGATCAACAGGATCTTCTTGAATCGTCAGACTTATTCCTTCCGGCAAATTGCTGGAAACACTGGAAAGATCAACAGTAATTCCGCTTTCAAAGCTAATGAAAGAACCCATTTCTAAATCGATTTGTACCGTTTCATTTATAGGTGATTCATCTTCATCATTTGTTCCATCATCGTCCGGATTTGCTGGCGGTTCATCGCCGGTGCCCGGGTTTTCATCATCCCCATCATTATCTGGATTGGTAGGAGTAGGGGGTTGTCCATCATCCGGGCCATCCGTATTTCCGTCATCATCCGGGTTAGTCGGTGGAGGGGTCTCTCCTTCATCCGGATCTTCTGTATCCCCACCATCATCCGGGTTAACTGGCGACGGAGACTCATCCTCTTCCGGATCTTCCGTACCTCTGTCATCTCCTGGATCTAATGAAGATGAATTTTCCCCTTCATCAGAATCATTGTTCCTATCTTCTTCTGTATTTCCTGCTTCATCTTGTCCTTCTTCAGGCAAAGTTTCCTCCTCATCACCCTCTATTTCATTATCACTTTGATTCTCATCTGCTTCGTCCTTATCATTTTCAGGATCATTTTCAGGTTCGGAATTGTCCCCAGGTGTGTCCTCATTATTTTGATCTCCTGATTCTGTATCATTTTGATCATCATTGTTTTCTGAAGAGAATCCCGTATCCTCACCTTCCTCATCCTGGCCAGCAGTATTTTGAGCCTGAATCTGCTCATCCAGGACTCGGGATGCCTCTATAGCTTTTGTGATTTTTTGATTCATTTCAATGACTCCATCAATTTCTTCTTCTGAAACTCCGTATTCTTCCGCTTCTTCTTTGACTTTATCCTGCTGATCTTCTGATGTTTGTTTGATTTCTTGAGACCTCTCCCTCACATCTTCTAATGATGTGTTCCTCTCAATTAAGATCTGCTCAATCTCTTCTTTTTTAGCAGATTTTTGCATCGTTTTTATCATATTTTCTGCCATAATCGAACTTAAGTGTGCTTTTGTTGCCATTTTTAGTGCCTGCTTCATCTTGTCCTGATCCTGCTGCTCTTTGGCCTCTTTCAGGAGCCCTTCTGACTCTTCGATACTTTGTTTTGTCTCGTCAATGATCGATTCAACTACTTCTATCAGAATTTCTGGTTCAGTATTTTCTACAAATTTCTCTAAATCAATTTTATTGGCCTTTTCTGCGTCCATCACATCTGAACTTACATCTGCAGATTCATAAATGTCGACGAGTATTTCGGTATCATCCTGTTTCGAATCTTTCCCCTGATTTCCTGCAGCTACTCCCACCGTTCCATCAAAGACAAGCACCGATGAGCTTTGATTTTCCTGATCAAGTGTCACAAGAAACAGGGTTCCTCTGACACCCATAACCGCAGTCGGGGTTTCAACTTTGTAATCTTCGTCAGCGTTTAAAACCTTTTTCACCTTGCTGTAGACCTTTCCGGACCAGAGTTTTAAAGCGGCTTTTTCCAGTTCTTCACTGGATTCCAGTTTGGACAGCATAACCTCCGATCCAGGGCCGATTACAGCTTCTGTTTTTTCATCATAAACAATTTTGACGAACCCATCTTTGCCAGTACGAATATAGTCCCCTTCCAGGACCCCCATACCGTCGAATGCCTGAAACTCCCTCAATCCTCCGCCCCTTTTTAAAGTAACGTCTCCCTTTATTTCTGTTAATTTAGCTATTCTGGTGACCTGGTCGGCACTGATTTGAAATGGAGCAAACAAAAAGGTGTAATGGAACACCAACAGTACCGAAAGCAAGATATTGAAAATTTTCATCATAACTCTCCTTCCAGCTGATAAACCTGAACTTTTTCACTTTTCCCTTTCACTTTTAGCGGATCTAGCGGAGTAAACTTAAAGTCATCTTGCAAAAATTCGTAAGCAGCCTGACTGACTAAAATCTGTTCTGGTTTTGCATTCGACTCTAACCGTGCTGCAAGATTTACGGTGTCTCCGATTGCTGTATATTCCAGCCGGTCATTTGAGCCTATGTTTCCGATTACAGCTGGACCTGAGTGTATGCCAATTCCGAAAGCCACTGTTTTCCCATATTTCTCCCTCAGCCTTTCTGCCATCCGCTGTCCTTCCTTTTTCATCGCGAGAGCAGCTCTGGCTGCCCTTTTGGCATGGTCCTTCTGTTCAACAGGAGCACCGAAAAAGGCCATGATCCCATCCCCCATAAATTTGTCAACGGTTCCTTCATAAGAAAAAATAGAGCGGGCACCGAGGTCGAGATACTCGTTCAAAATCTCTACCACTTCTTCCGGCTCCATGCTTTCGGATAAAGGAGTAAACCCACGGATATCCACAAACATGAGTGTGACTTCTCTACGCACGCCGCCAACTTTGATTTCATCATGATTGGACAAGATTTCGTCTACCACACGTTTAGATACATACCTTCCAAAAATCCCGGTTACTCTTTTCTTCTCTCTTTGCTCCTGTACATATTGAACAACTACGGAAGCTATATATGTGATCAAGAAAACCAGCACAACATAAATATAAGGGAGCAGCACATGGAATGAGTGGAAGATATACAGCAATAAGCCAGAATAAACAATGGTCAATAGAAAAACAATGAAAATAGACCATCTGGCGCGAACCCAGCTGACCAAAGCATAGGACAGAATGGATAACAAAAGAATGATCCCGGACCCAAGAACGGGGCTTGCCACGGTATATATGTAATTGTTTAGTATGCTCTGAATAATATTGGCATGTATTTCCACGCCAAACATAGGAATTTTATTGCTGACAGGTGTAAAATATTGATCGCCCAGTCCAACAGAATATGGGCCAATCAAAACGACTGAATTGGCAAAATAAGAAGTTGGAATTGTTCCATTCATTACATCTTTGATTGAATATATTTCAAAAGCGTTTACCGCATCCTGTTCCCTTAATTGGGGTTCCGATGAATATTGAAAATAGACATTATTCATATGCCCAGTAACAATCGGCTGGTTCCCGCTGTACCAATGACCATTTTTCCATGAAATTAACTGATTGTCCGGCAGTAAAAGATTGGATAAGCGAACCGAAATAGCCGGGATCATTCCAGCAGTGGGATCCTCTATTCCAAGAATTACCTGCCGAATTTTATTGTCATTATCGGGGATTACATTAATATGTCCTGCCTGTTGTTTGGGAACTGAAAAAATGGGCCAGTGAAGTCGTTCAGGTTTGAATTGGTCAATACTTTTTTGTCTTGGAGGAAAAGAAAAATAAGCGGAATGATACACGTTGGGGTATTGTTTTGTGATAGACTCCCAGAATCGATCTTCATTAGGGTTTGAGCCTGATTCCACATACAGTACATCGGTCCAAACAGCTGCGGCACCACTCTGGGCAAGCTGTGCTGCCAGAGAGGCAATCACATCTCTTGGCCAGGGCCAGCTGCCTATTTCATTAAGGCTCTGGTCATCAATAGCTAATATCTTGATCCTGTAGTCTACTTCCTGATTTTCACTAAAATTAATGAGCCGGTCTCTCATATTGTTTTCTATCAAATAAAACGTATCAAAAAGATAGAACATACAAATCAGAAACCCTATCACTAATCCAGCTGCTATTTTTTTAATATATTTCATATTATCAACACCAAATATTTTTCAATATAACACCATTCTACCTCTTTCGCCAAAATATGAAAAGTGCCGCGGATGAATTTTCTGAATTTTTTAGATATCTTTATAGTTTTCTTTAATGGTTAATATCTGATCTAGACTTTCAAAAAATACGGCTACAATAGTGGGATCAAAATGACGGCCAGTCTCTTCTTTGAATAAGTTTAAAATTCTATCCAATTCCCATGCCTTTTTATAATAACGGTCGCTCGCCAGTGCATCAAAAACATCTGCAACTGCCGTAATTCTTCCATAAATATGGATTTCTTCTCCTTTTAATCCGTTTGGATAGCCAGACCCATCCCATTTTTCATGATGCTGTTCAGCTATTATAGCTGCCGTTTTTAAGATTCTTCGGTTTGATTTTTTTAATAGATTGTAGCCAATTATAGTATGATTTTTCATTTCATCAAATTCTTCGTCTGTCAATCGGCCAGGTTTTTTAAGAATGGAATCCGGTATGGCTACTTTCCCAATATCATGCATAGGAGAAGCAAGTTTGATTAGTTCTGCTTCTTCCTCATTCAGACCTATTCCCCTGGCAAGTATATAAGAATATTCTGCCACTCTTTTGACGTGGTTCCCTGTTTCCCGTGACCGACTTTCTCCAATCTCTCCCATTCTAAAAATAATTTCCCTCTGGGTTTCTTCAATCTCTGCCATCAGCATGGCTGATTCCAGTGACTTTGCTGTGTATGTGGATGCAAGTTTCAGGTGCTTAACATCTGTTTCTGAAAAAACTGCTGCCTCTGTCATCTTATTTATTGCCTGGTAGCATCCTATTACATCGCCCTCCTGATTTTTAATAGGGATTACCAGTACAGCTTTTGTCCGATAGCCTGTCTGCCGGTCTACTTCAGGATTAAAACGATGGTCCTTATAGGCATCTTCAATCAACACGACTTCATTGTTTGTAACAGCATATCCTGCCAGCCCTGAATCCACAGGGATTTCCACACGTTCTAGCCCGTGCGCGACTTTAGTCCATAAAGTTTCTCTCTCCGAATCGTACAGCCACAGCGTACAGCGGTCAGAAATGATCAGTTCTCTTCCCATATCTGCCATAAGCATTAATAATTTATCGAGATCACGCTCATCTGCTATTTCTCCTACATATTTAAATATAGTTTCCAGCAGTTTTTCAGGATCAAGTTCTCCCTTTTTCTTATATTTTTCAAAGTTTTGATGTTCATGCAACTGTCTCGAACCTCCTTTCACCGTAAAAGTAAGTATGAGTGCATTTTACTTAATTTATCAAAAATTATCAAATTTTTCTTCAATATGGTGCCTGTCACTTGTCGAATAATATTCGCAAAATGAACTCGATAAAAATTTGTTCTTTGTCAAATGTGGTGGTGTGAAAAATCATTCCACCATCTCTTTTTTTAGCCTTTTATACGCATTTTGCTTTGTTTGTTTCACTACCCCGCAGATGATAAACACTATGCTTTCTGCGGGGGCGTCGAGCCTCCTCAGTCGTCCCTCCTGTATGGTCTCTCCAGGCCCGCTGTTCCATCAGGAGTCTCCGTATTTTTCATCTGCTAGTAAAGTTGCCATTTTCAAAATCGTAAACAGCCTTATTAAAGAACCTTGTTCATCTCTTTTGCCATAACATCTTTCTTCTTAAATATGTTTGTCTTTACTCCCTAAACGTACAATGAAAATTATTTTGCACTCATTTCCTCTCCTTTACCCTTTGTCTAGTCAAAACACTAGGTTAACAAAAACAGAAGAGGAATGGTGCATTTTTTGTCATTTTTTAGGACCTGTCACAAATCATTATTAGGTTAGGAAGCACTACTAAAATTAGTATAGAGGCAAAATTTTTAACTTGCCTCTGAAAGAAGCCCCTACCTCTTAGTGTCAGCGTAGGTGGCGAGAGTATGACACTTGTATTTCTCCATTTCGCGGAATACGAACAATCAGATAAATGGCAAATAAAAAAGCAGGAAGTTAATCATAACTTCCTGCTTTTTTATTTGCCCGGCAGCGTCCTACTCTCGCAGGGGAAAGACCCCAACTACCATCGGCGCTGGAGAGCTTAACTTCTGTGTTCGGAATGGGAACAGGTGTGACCTCTCCGCCATCGCCACCAGACAATAAGTATATAGGTTTAGGGTTTGCACCCTGAAAACTAGATAAGAAGTGGAATCCGCATCATCCCTGAACGCTGTGTTGACTAAGTTAAGTCCTCGATCGATTAGTACCT
>JACDOD010000006.1 GCA_017656265.1 Bacillaceae bacterium
TATGACCCACTCTTTTTTTGATTTGTTTTTACACAATTATATGGACTTAATCGATATGCTGGCCAGACGGGACAGGAATCAGCGTATAAAGCACACCTTTTCCGGGCGGTGCCAGGCTGGCGTCGATTTTCGAAGGATGAAACGTATAAAAAGACGGCGCTTCTGGAACGGTTTTATCCTCAAATACGGCTTTCATGTGCTTTTTAAAATCACGGCTGATGAAAAACTGATGCACATCAGCATCTTCATACACCCGGTTCAACCCAAAATAGATGAGTACACAACTGGATGAAGGGGAGAATGCTCGTTTTTCGGGCATATCCATGAGATTGGAGAGAAGGGGATAATCCCCGTTATAAACAATGCCGTCAAAAGAAATATACGTTCCATCAGCCACCAGCCCTGTCACCCGGTTTTCTTCCCGGATGATGCGGGTGACTCGGGTGTTTTTCCAGATGGAAATCGAGCGATTTTTTAGTTCCTGCTCCAGAATAGATAATAGTCCGGCATAGCCGCCTTTCAGATAATATACACCGTGCTCGTGTTCACTGAAGGGGACCAATGAGTATAATGCCGGTGCATGAAATGGATCCCCTCCGATATACAAGGTCTGTAAGGAATAGGCGATTTGCAGCCGCTCATCCTGAAAGTAGCTATTCATCAGCTTTTTCACTGACTGATAGGGTTTCAGCTTCAAAAGTGTTTTCATATTTTCATAGGTCCAGAATGTTTTTTTCGGTACAAAAGCGTGGTCCAGGAAGGCTTTTTTTCCGAGAGTAAACCGGTTTTTTCCATCCTCAAGAAATCGCTGAAACCCTTTTTCTTCCCCGGGAAAGGTGCTCCGAATCTCTTCCAGCTGACGGGTTAGATCCGGGTATTTGGTATATCGGGTCCCATCTGAAAAGGTTATGGAATAAAGGGGATCGCACTGGATGATCTGATAGTCATTACGGGAGATGCCAGCCTCCGTCAAAATTTCTTCTAGCAAATGGGGAAGAAGTACAATCGTCGGTCCCTGATCGATTTTAAATCCGTCTCTCTCCACATAGGCAAGCCGCCCACCGAGTCTTTCTTCCTTCTCAAATAGGGTGACAGAGAAACCTTGACGTTCCAGCAGCAAAGCTGAAATCAGACCGCCCATGCCGCCGCCGATTATTCCGATGTTCATCGCCATGCCTCCACCGCCGGAAGGGGTCCGGCCGGAATTTTTTCTTGTCGGTCACGTTCCAGAATACCGTTTACTGTTATCCGTGCCGACTCCAGAATCGTCGGAAGACCACTTCCCGGATGGGTTCCGCCGCCCACAAGCCAGCAGTGCCCCAATTCCTCAAACTGATTGTGGGGCCGGAATACCATCATTTGGGACAGCTGATGGCCAAGATTAAAAGTGGCTCCCTTATAGACAAACATGTCCTGTTCCCAGTTCATAGGCGTAAAAATAGTTTCAGTTTCAATATGCGCTGATAGGTTTTTAAAGCCAGTTTTCTTTTCCATGGTTTCCAGTACGAGATCCCGAAAAACCGTTCGGTCCTTCTCCCAGTCGATCCGGCTGAAATTATTCGGTACCGGAGCGAGAATGTACAGGCCGGATTTTCCTTCAGGAGCCAGAGTGGGATCGGTTACGCCGGCATTTTGAATGTAAATGGAAGGATCTCTTGACAGTGTTTTGGAAGTAGTGATTTCCTCGATGTTTTTCCGATAATCATTGGAAAATACAATGGTGTGATGGGGCAGATGATAGATTTTGTCGAGACCAGCATAAATCATAAAGGTAGAACAGGAATACTTTTTCTGTTCCAGCTTTTCAGGGGTGTATTTGCTCAGGACACCCGGTTCAATCAGGTTTGTCATCACATGGGCAAAATCGCCATTGATGATGACCTCGTCTGCATGCACCTTTTCCCCGTTATCCAGAAGGAGTCCCTGGATTTTCCGGTTTTTAATGAGCAGTTGTTTGACGCCCTCTCCGGTATAGATGGTTCCGCCATATTCCCGGACAACCTTCGCCATGGCTTTTGTCAGCTGATTCAACCCACCGATGGGATGATAGACGCCATAGGCATGTTCCATATATGATAGGATGGCAAAGGCACCGGGGCATTCCCAGGGCGACATCCCCAGATATTTGGACTGGAAGGTAAAAGCGAAAATTAACTGATCATCGGAAAAATAGCGGGACAGGACATCATACAGTGAACGGCCCAGTTCCAGTTCAGGCAGTGCTCGTATTACCTTTGGGCTGAACAGCTGGAAAAATCGGTCCATTTTGCTCTGCAATATTGGAGCTAACACTTCCATTTTTCGGGAAGTTTCCTTCACAAACCGGTCATATCCGGTGTTGTTTCCAGGAAAGTGCTGTTCAATCTGTTTTTTCATGCTGGCCGGGTTACGGGTCATGTTAAGCGTTTTATCTTCGAATATCAGCTGATACATGGGATCCAGTTCGATGAGTTTCAGATAATCATAGACATTACGTCGGGCGGCCCCAAACAGTTCTTCCACAATATGTATCATGCTTAAAAACGTTGGCCCACGGTCAAAAGTAAACTCTCCGAGCTGAAGTGCCGCATTTCTCCCACCGATAAAGGGCTGTTTTTCATACACCTGCACATCATACCCTTTGCTGGCAAGGAGCATAGCAGCAGCCAATCCTCCCGGTCCTGCACCAATAACGGCAATTTGTTTCGTCATCTCTGGCCCCCCTGTACAACTAAATGCATGGATGCTATACAAACATTATACAAACATTATATATTTGGCGAACGAATAATACAATTGATATGGACAGAATTTTGTAAAATTTTTTATGCATAATTTTTTTTATCATAAGTTTGCTAGTTTCGATGGGAGAAATATAGGATTGTAAACAGATTATTTTCGGGATTTGTAGTTAGTAAAAGAACGAAAAAAAGTTAAGATAGATATATGATGATATATACAGACTGGAGCGAATGGAATAGGTTTATCCTGATGAATAAGAAATATAAAAAATAGCATAGTGGACTTCCGATTATATAAAAAACAACCGGCATATTGTCCGATCAAGATTTCTAATTCTTTACACGCAAAAGAGTCCGACATTGATTTCACTTGTTTCAGACTACTTTTGGGGAAGCTAAATAAGGTTAATGAAGGAGGGAGAAATGGTGGCTCGATATGTGATCGTGCTGATGTTATTAATGGCAGCAGGATGTCAGGAGGAGGAAGAGAATTTACTCGATTCAAGTCCATCCTCCCAGACAGCAAACGATAAACAAAAAACAAAATCGAAAAAGTATAAGGAACAAACAAAAGATGCCCCGTTCAGTTTTACTGAAGTCATGAACACATCCAGGGAATCGTTGACGTTTACGCTATACTATGATGCTGATGATCTGAGTGCCAATACAATACAATGGGCGAAAGCGCCTCTTCTTATTGATGGGAATCATTCCTCCGAAATTTTTCATGAAGTTGAGAAAAAAGATGGCGTGTTTCGGCTGAAGGGACTGCACACACTATCAAGGGAAAATCCCTATACGGGCTGGAATCTAAGAAATCATCTTCATTTTACTGTAGCAACCAATCAAGAACTCCTGAATAAACAGGAATTTCGTTTGATCTTGCCTGTTTACTCAGGAACGAAAGACATAACACTCAAGAGTGGTGAATCAGATAATATAATTGGACAGGAGTGGACGTCGATGGATTATATTATTTTTCGTCTGAAGAACAAAACCTGGTATTCATTATTCATCACCGATCGGATGGGGAATACACGGGAAAAACGTTTGAAAATAACATTGGGTGAATGAATGAGTATTTTATTTGCTTGTATTTGATAAAGAAAAAACGACTTATTATAGGGATTTTAGGTAACCTATACAGAAATTTTGGCGGGATGATGTGGAGTGAAAAAATAAAGGAGGATTCGATGAGGCTTATTATATTGCTTTTATTGTTGTTAACAGCATGCAGCCATATGGAGGAGCCTGTACCAGATAGGGCTCAGGAAAGACCAGATAATACAGAACCTATTGCAGAAAATGAAGAATACCAGCCGAATAAAACTGGACATGTTAAAAAGCTGAGCAACGAAGGGGAAACTTTTCAGTCGCTGCTCCAGGATCACTATGTCATCCTTGATACAGGAAAAGGGAAGAAAATGACGGATTTGAAAGGGACTGATCTTTTCTCTGTTTCCGAAGGAATATCGTCCATTATTCATGCTGATTCCAGTGGCTGGCTGGGTACCGATTTCTTTGTGAATCCAACATCACCAGCTATCATTCAGTTTGCGGATGGAGAGGAAGAGAAATACCCTATTGGTATTTCGTTTTCAGAACCACTGGATATCCTATTCTTTAACGGTTCGATTTATATGGCCGGATATGATCAGGATTTTAAGTTTCTTCTTGTAAAATGGGATATTCGTCCGCAATTATTCGAAGTGAAACAGTCTGCTATGGAATTTACGGATATTTCTGCAGAGGAATTGGATACAGAACGTATTCATTTTTTTACTCATCAAAATACCCTTTACCTGCAAATCAATTACCAGAAAGCATTAAAACTGGTAGATGGATCATGGCAGGTTACCAATCTTTTGAATTCGGATATTCCTCTGGTTTATTCGGATACGGGACACAAGAAATATACGAGCATTCTGGAGGATTCCTGCACTGCACAGGTGTCTATAAGTAAAGATGGTACCATTCAAATCAATGACAAGGCCTTTCCGGCATTTTTTGATCCGGCATTTTCAAGCTTTACCCTGGACGATTGTAATGGAGAACATGTTCTGTTTACGGTCAGGAGTGCAAACTATAAAAAGCACTATGTATGGAATGGGAAAGATGTGGTGCCTTTGAATAAAACCCATATAATGGCAAAGCTTATCGATGATCATTTCGCTGTTTTCATGCAAAACAATCGAATTGAAATTTATAACCTGAAGGAACAAAAGGGAATCGATAGCATACATATCGATTTTGAAATGATTGAATTCTATATAAATCAAAATATCCTGTTGCTTGTTGATAATAAGGGTCAGATTTACCGTGTAAATCTACAGAAATATGACTTCACTAAAGGTGAAATGAAAAATAACTAATACCAGACCAAAGATGGGTTAGAGGGTAAGGCTAAATTTACATGAACAGGTGATGCTTCACAGGCAATATCAAAGAATTTAGGTGGTACAGTTACTCCACTGAAAAATGGATATAAAATTGAAATACCAAATGCAAATAGTAAAAAGCCAATTGTGGTTAGAGTAATGAATGAGGGTTCGGGTGGTAGAACACAGCCTTATTACAGAGTTAGTGTCGATGGGAAAGGCTCATATACAATCGAGGGTAAAATCTCAAATGATAGGGGATTAACCCATATTGATATGGCTGATGACTACCTAAATCAATCACTAAAATTGTAAACTCAATAAATGGGAAGTGATTAATATGCAAGATTTGAAAGAACAATTAAATGAGCTTTGGGCAGGAAGTATAGAAGATATAAATTTTGATTTTCTTAGAGGTTTAATCAAGTTAAAAATAAGTGTTGTAGAAAATAATAACACTTATCGCTATGAAATCCTATTTCAAGAGGTATCTGCTCATTACTACTTAAAGAACAACGGTGATAGTCGATTTATATTTCACGAAGTAGAAGAGGGAGATTATTTGGAGTTGTCATCCATTGACTATTTTGAGTCAGGAGTTGGTAAAATAACTATCAATTCACAGTCAGATGAATGGGTAGATGAATATTATTCATCAGCAAATTTTGTACTAGAAATATGGAATTCAATACTCTTTGTTGAAGCAAAAAGTATAACAATTAATGGTAGAAAATATGATAATTTAATTTAAAAGAAACAATATCCGACCTTGGTATTTCTCCAAGGTCTCTTTTTTTAGGTGGGGTATTAAAATGAAAAATATGAGTTTGTTTGAAAAAGACCGCCGATCTGCATTCATTGTCATTGAGATTATATTAATTGCCTTATTTATCGCCTGGTTTATCGTAGCAAGAAGTGTTTTTCCTGACTCAAAATGGGCATTTAGTATGTCCGGATTTGTGTTTTTCTTTTTGATCTACTTATTTCGAGGGATTGAAGCGTATGCAGAAAATAAAACAGACAGGAGTTATTACTATCACTGGTCAGCTTCTGGCATCTTACTGCTGATGTTTTTATGGACTTTAACAGTAGAGTTCATTTTGTTTTAGACGAAGGTGCCAGACAATCGACCAGCCTTCTCATAAAATTTTGCTCAAGAAAATTACTCTTGATAACAAACTTCATACTCACCTTTCATCAGCCAGCTCTGACAAGCTAATCCCTGATCGTGATAAATTTCGTTGTTTACGTTTAATTCAATCGAATGATCATCAGGATAACCAGGTTCTTTATTTATAATGAACAATACATCACTGTCTTTCCAAATCATATCGATGTAAGTATGAGCTTCACTGTAGTAAATGGTTTTCTTTACATCATGGTCATGGTGATCGGTTATCTCGATCCACACATTAACCCCACCAACTGCCCCGCCATATGGTTCAAAATACGCATGAGCCGTATATCTTCCAGTGGGTGATGTCACAGGTCCAGGATCCTCCTGGATGTATTCTCGATCAATATTACTGAATGTAAAAAAGTATACATGGTATATATAGATTGAAGATACAAGTGCAATCCCTGAAAGTGTGGCAAGCAGCAATTTTTTAGGAAATGGTTTCTTTTTAATGGCAAAAATCAGAATTCTGACACATAGAATCAATAATAATATGACAGTTATGAAAGAAATAATAAAGCCAATTAGATTTAAAATAGTAATTCCTCCTCTCACACAATGACAGTTCGAGACATCAACTATTTCCTTAATACGTTATTTTAGTAAAATATATTCCATTATCTATACATTTTAGCATGATTCCATCAAGAGTGATCTAATTTTACAAATAGGATAAACTTTAGCCCTTTTCCGTAGTATAGAACCGATGTGGGTATTAAAATGGATCTGGTTTGTTTCATCATCAACACGTCAGTAAAAAGTATGTTTTGGACTAAAAAATATTTTGGGTTCCGGACCATTTTGTGGAATAATAGTAATAGTCTGAAAAGGAGGAAAGAATAATGGCATCACTACTAGACAATCTAAAAAAATATGCAAAGCTGGCAATCCAAACGGGCGTAAATATTCAAAAAGGCCAGCCTTTAATCATCAACTGCCCGATTGAAGGAGCAGAATTTGCCCATCTGCTCGTAGAAGAGGCATACAATGCCGGGGCAGAAGATGTACGAGTGGAGTGGACGGATGAGGTCCTGACTCGTATGAAGTTTGAGCGGGAGCCTATGCGCATTCTGGAAAATTTCCCTGAGTGGAAAGTTCAGATGCTGAACAGCCATGTGGAAAAGGGAGGGGCTGTCTTATCCGTCTATGCTCCGAACCCGGATCTGTTAAAGGGAGTGGATCCGAAGCGAGTAGCTGCAGCCAATAAAGCATCCGGACAAGCGCTGAAAAAATATCGCAGTTATATGATGAATGACCGTGTTCAGTGGTCCATTGTTTCCGTTCCAACAGAAAAATGGGCAAAGAAAATCTATCCGGATTTGGCAGTGGAAGAAGCTATGGATAAGCTCTGGGAACAGATTTTCCGTATTACCCGCGTAGATCAGGAAGATCCAATCCAGGCATGGAAAGAGCATAATGAACGTCTGCGCAAGGCAAGGGAAATTTTAAATGAAAAACAGTATAAAAAGCTCGTTTACAAAGCTCCTGGTACGGATCTTGAAATTGAGCTCCCAGAAAATCATATCTGGAGCGGCGGTTCTTCTCTTTCTGAAAAGGGAGCAGAATTTAACCCGAATATGCCTACTGAAGAGGTGTTTACTGCACCCCATAAGGATGGCGTAAACGGTACCGTAGTCAATACAAAACCTTTAAACTATAATGGGAATCTCATTGATAAATTTTCTCTGACTTTTAAAGATGGAAAAGTGGTGGATTTCACCGCTGAAGAAGGATACGAGACCCTGAAACATCTGCTGGACACCGATGAAGGATCCAGGCGCCTTGGGGAAGTGGCGCTTGTTCCGCACAATTCACCGATTTCCCAGTCCGGCCTGATTTTCTTCAACACGTTATATGACGAAAACGCATCCTGCCACCTGGCGCTGGGTGAAGCTTATCCGACAAACGTAGAGGGCGGACCGGAAATGTCCGAAGAAGAATTAAAAGAAAAGGGCATCAATGTCAGCATTAACCACGAAGATTTTATGATGGGATCAGCTGAACTGGATATTGATGGTGTCACGAAGGATGGCAAAACAGAACCGATTATGCGCAACGGAAACTGGGCGCTGGATATGGAATAGAAACCTTACAAATCGCATGGGAATGAAAGATCCCCATGCGATTTTTTATCCAGTTTTATGTAAAGAGTGATCATAAGCTCCTCCAAACGAACAGCCTGTAACCAAAATCAGAAAAGCCAGTCATGACAGGCTCATCATGACCGGCTTTTTCATTTTTCAAAAGTAAACGATTAATAATATGATTTTGCTCCCAGATAGCGCGGGCTCCAGTAAGGGTTGTTCATAGAACTGATGGTCACCCCTTTAGAGCTGCTTGCGTGGATAAATTGTCCGTTCCCTAAATAGATTCCGGCGTGGGAAGGACCTTCTTTATACGTTTCAAAAAAAACCAGGTCTCCCCGTGACGGAGAAGCGACGTGGGTCCCTTTTTCATAAATGGTTGCAACGGTACGTGGAATCGTGACGCCATTTTGCAGGAAAACATAGTGAAGAAAACCGCTGCAGTCGAATCCAGAAGGACTGGTTCCTCCCCACACATAAGGAGTTCCCATATACTGTTTTGCAGTTGTGATCATTTTGTCAGCCAGATTTGCCGTATTTACTTGAACAGCCTGTGGATGCGCTGTTTTTTGGATAGATAGAACTTGTCCTGGATAAATGTAGTGGGAAGACAAATTATTTTGTGATTGAATAGCTGTTATGGAAACGCCAAATTTTTGGCTGATTTTCCAAAGGGAATCGCCAGGTTGTACGGTGTATGTTGTTCCGTTAGAGGGGATGGTTAACTTTTGTCCAGCGTAAATAGTATTTGATGTTAGGTTGTTTGCTGCTTTTAATTGAGTAACTGTTATATTGTATTTTTGACTGATAATCCAGAGCGTCTCACCGCTTTGAACGGTATGAGTATTTTCTTTCGCCGGGATATGAAGGGTTTGGCCAGCATAAAGCATATCGGAGTTTAAGCGGTTTGCCGTTTTTATTTCATCAACGGACACGTGATATTTTTGGGATAGTTCCCATAGCGTGTCCCCGGACTGAACAGTAATCATTTGAGCGTTCACACTAGTACCGAATGCTAGAGTAGCCGCAATTCCTGTCGTCAAAGCAACTACTTTACGAATAGTTTTTTTCATGATGTCAAACCTCCTGTGATGTGTTCTAGGCGACGGCTAATGTGTTTACATGGTAACAAAATATTCTGGCAATGGACGTGGTAACTGATGGAAATAAAATGGAAATGATTTCGGGAGAAGAGGATTTTTTCAGGGAGAAATCGAATTAGATATAGAAATGACAGGCATTTCCCGGATATTATTACACCTGGTATGAGCAACGTTTATTTGGGGAATGATGGTTTGGATGGAAATAATTTTTTCCAGAATAGGAGGATGAAACAATTGACGAAACGTCTTTATTTAACAGATTGCTATGCTCAGGAGTTTGAAGGTGCCATTGAAAAAATAGACGGGGAAAAAGTTTATCTGAATCAAACCCTTTTTTATCCTACAAGCGGTGGCCAGGAGCATGATACGGGTGTTTTGATTCAGGAAGACCGTGAATTTGAAGTACATAAGGTGAAACAGGAAAAAGGGAATGTGGTTCACTACGTTAAAGATGCGGAGGGGCTGAACCCTGGTTCCGTTACAGGGCGAATCAACTGGGACCGGCGTTACGGACTGATGCGTCACCACACACTTCTTCATGTTATTGGAGCGGTTGTCTACAATCGCTATAAAGGGCTGTGTACGGGGAATAAAATTTATCCAGACCGAGCCCGAATTGATTTTAATAACCTGCCGGAAGTGGATACTCAGGAAATTGAGGATATTTTTGCCGAGGTCAACAGCATCATTCAGCAGAATCACCCCGTTTCCTATGAAGTAGTCTCCAGGGACGCGGCAGAAGAAAAGTCCGAATATATTAAAACAGCTATTAATCTTTTGCCTCCACATGTGAAAGAGGTTCGGCTGGTCAGGATCGGTAATGTGGATACACAGGCCTGCGGAGGAACACATGTAAAGGAAACAAAGGAGATTGGCCATGCTGAATTCGTCAAATTCATCAGTAAAGGGAAAAATAATAAACGGTTTGAACTGAAAGCCGTTCTGTAACATCAACTTCTAAAAACAACTTCCGGCATCCATTCATACTTTCGCTTCCAGATTCCCTAACAGCATCCGAATTCGGTCAATGGGCTGCCGGTTTCTTTTTTCATCATAATCCTGCCACGGCGAACCCATTTTTTTTAGCCTTGAGGGCATCGTCATTATCGTGAAAGAGGTGGGGTCTAGACTGTCATTCACTTCTTCCCAGAATAACGGTGCAGCTACTGTTGCCTCTTCTGTGGCACGGGCGGAAAATGGGGCAATAATCGTTTTTCCTTCCCAGTGCTGAACATAATCGATGTACAGGCGGTTTCCTCGTTTCTTTTTCAAACGTTCCACCGTAAATAAATCCGGATGCTCCTTTACCAAAAGTTCGGCCATGCTTTTGGTAAGGTGCCGCGATTCCTGATAACTTAGGCTCTGGAGCGGCAGGGGGATGTGAATCTGCAATCCTTTGTTGCCGGAAGTTTTGACAAAAGAGTGCAGGCCTAATTGATCACACATTCCCTTAAGCAGGCGAGCAGCCTGGATAGCTGATGGGAACGCATTTCTAGAAGGGGGGTCGAGATCAATCACGATCTCGTCTGGGTAAGGGTCTCGAATCCGGTTAAACGGTGTATGAAACTCAATGGTACCCTGATTTCCCAGCCAAATTAGCGCCGACACATTTTTACATAAAATGTACGCCTCTCCGTCCTCTTCATATGAATGAACAAAATCAGGGGCATAATCAGCCCGGTGTTTTTGATAAAAAGATGTGTCCTGTACGCCATGGGGATAACGGATTAATGTCAGGGGTTTGTCATTGAAAAAGGGCAGCATGTATGGGCTTATTTGCCGCAAATACATCATATAATCGGTTTTCAAAATGTACTCTTCTGGCCAGAGCACTTTGTCAGGGTGTGTAACTTCGACCTCATCAGGAAACATCAGCAAATCTTTTTTTACTTCTTCTGCTGTACATTCTTCGGGAACAAGATCCAGACGGAACTGGTCAAATACAGGTTCACGAAGTTCTCCATCCGTTGCATCCAGGCAATGAACCTGAACACAGATCCCTGGCGGAACCGAATAGACTCTCCCTGATTTTTTTCCCCGATCTCGGATTGTGGTACTTAGTGTTCGGTACTCTTCGTCGGAAAAACCATGTTTGACCGATCCAAGCGGCACAAGCTGATCCTCGTGGTAGACCGACAACTGAAAATACTGGTTTTGGGGATTAAAACCAGTCACTACGCCTTTCACGTTCCGCCAGTTTTTAATTTTCAGCCAGTGTCCGGTCCGCTTTCCCTCTTCATAGGGCATTTTTTTGCGCTTAGCTATGATTCCCTCCCCAAAATGGGTGAAAACTTCTTCCCGCAGTTCCTCCAGCTGATCGTAAGCAGGAACAAAGGCTATCCTTTTACCTCCGTGTACGGGACCGTCCCATCCGAGATCATGGAAAAGTTTGAATAACAGGTTTTTGCGAACGTCATAGGGGTTTGATGTTAGTTTATTACCTTCCTTGAGCAGGATATCAAAGGCAAGTAAGGAAGCAGGTCGCCTGCTGGCCATTTCCTGTATTTTGTCCCTGCGTTTCATCCGTCCCCGCTGCTGAAGGATCGGAAAATTGGCTTGAAGGGGGGTATTTAATATAACAATCTCTCCATCCAGACGAACGGGCAAAAAAGGACGGATCTTCCCCAGTTGTTCTTCACAGAAACCAGTGATTTCAGGAAAATTTGGACGTAAATCTTTTCCGTTTCTTGAAATCAGCTGAATCCCCGATTCGGTTATTTCTAGCATGGCCCGAAACCCATCATATTTGACTTCAAAAGCCCAGTCATTTGTTGAAGGTACAGATTCTGAAAGTTTTGGAAGCATCGGTTTCCACATGGTTTGGCTCCTTTATAAAATCATTGTACCGTTTAGTTTGCTTCATAGTTTTTATTCTTATGAGTGCCTGCCTGAATGGAATTCCAGACTTTCATATTTAACAGGAAAGATGCAAAGACTAACAAAAAAGGAGTGATCAAACATGCATACGATGTGGAAAGGAAGTATCAGTTTCGGGCTGGTAAATATTCCGGTTAAACTCCATGCAGCCACAGAAAATAAAGATGTAAAACTCCGGCAGCTCCACAAAGAGTGCCAGACACCGATTCAATATAAAAAAGTATGCCCGGTTTGTGAGCGGGAAGTGGAACAGGAAGAGATTGTCAAAGCATATGAATATGCCAAAAATAAGTTTGTTATTTTGGACGAAGAAGACCTCGAGCAACTCAAGAAAGAACAGGAGGACAAGGCTGTAGAGATTGTAGATTTTGTCCAGCTGGAGGAAATTGATCCGATTTATTTTGAACGGAGCTATTACATTTCCCCCAACGATGGAGGCAGCAAAGCTTATGCCCTGCTGCGGAAAGCGTTGCAGGAGACAGGAAAAATAGGAGTAGCCAAAATAATGATACGCTCTAGGGAACAGCTGGCGGTCATTCGGGTCTATGAAAATACGCTCTTAATGGAAACCATTCACTATCCCGATGAAGTGCGAAACGTGCTCGATGTACCTAATGTTCCTGCTGAAGAAAAAGTGACGAAAAAAGAACTGGATACAGCCAAGATGCTCATTGATCAGCTAACGACCGAATTTGAACCTGAAAAATATACCGATGAATACCGGACTGCATTGCTGGAATTGATTGAGGATAAGAAAAAGGGCAAAAAAGTGGCCACAGCCAAAGAAAAGCCTGCTCCAGACAATGTAACCGATCTGATGGAAGCCCTTCAAAAATCCCTGGAAAAAGCGAAAGGGGCCGAAAAAGGAACAAAGAAAAAGACAACCACAAGAAAACGAAAGAAAGTAGCGGGTTCATAAATCAAACAGCCTGTCTCCCATTGTCGGCAGGACAGGCTGTTTGCCTCAAGATTCTATCCTCACTTGTCACCATGTATCAGCAGTCTCGGATAGTCCGCATCCTGTTCAGCCAGTCTGTTCTCATCAACGATTCGTACAGGGAAGTCTTTCATGTTATGGGGCAAATTGTTCCATCTGATCGCCTTTCCCATGGCTTCCTGCATACGCCCAATTGGATAATCCGCATCATTTTCTCCAATCGAAAAGTCGATTGTTCTTGATTCAAGCACCTGATGCATCATGCTGGCTGGTATTTGTTTCAACCTGTTCCCTCCTTACATCACTTACCTGGTGAGCCAGATGCAAGAAAAAGGCTGCTTTTCGGTAATGATTCAGCTGATAACAGATTTCTCCTAATATTTTTAAATAATGAACATATTCCCCACTGCTGCCATGCCTCATAAAATAGGGGATTACTTTTGTTTCCAGAATCACTGTCAGCTCCTCAAAGTTCCCTCTGAGTAACTCTGTAAGTACTTTAAATTTATATTCATACCGTTTATGATTACAGGATTTTGATACCGTATGGGAATTCATGGCGATATTCAATGCAATTTGGTGTTCGCCGATTTCCCGATAAGTTTTGGCCAGAAGATATCTGGTGGACAGTTGACTGGAAGGTTTATTCTTAAATAGCAGTGCTTTTTCAAAATAATATTTAGCATACGGGTAGTGATGCTCACGAAAATAAATATAACCCAGATTATGATAGACCTGACCGAGCAATAGGGGTTTTTCCTTTGAAAGATTAATAGAGAGAATCTTAGCTAGATGTTCCCTGGCCTCCTCAAATTCATTTAAAAAATTCAGGTTAATGGAGAAGAGCATGTGACAATCAATAATCCCTTCATAGTTTAGTTGCTCCTGAAAGATGCTGAGAGCTTTTCTGGCCAGGTGGTTGGATTTTTCAAAGGCTCTCAATTTGCTCAGTGCTAAGGCTTTATATAGTGTTAACTCACCGTTTTCCGGTTCTTTGCAGGCCTGTATCGCACGGTCAAAGCAGATCTTCGCACTGTGATTTTGCTCCGTGGATAAAAAATAAATACCGCAAAAAGCATCCGCATAATACTGATATTTTTCTGGAATCCTTTCCCGAATATCTAGAATTTGCTGAATCTGGCCTCCAGCTTCATGGAGCTTATTGGATAATAGATTGTGGCCAAATTGACAAAGGGAAGAAAGGGCATTTAATTCTTCGTGAAGGGCATGATGAATTGAAAATAGCTTGGTGAAGCAGCTGGAGGATGACGGGAGGTCTTTTTTTAGAATACGTTGAAGCCATTGGTCATAATGTTCTTTTAGGTTCTTTAATTCGTTTTCAACTTGTATCTGATTTCGGTTGATATTCAGGCGTTCGCAGATCAGGGTTAAAATTTCGTCATGCACCGTAACTTTATTGTTTTCCAGTTTGCTGATATAAGATACGGAACAGATTCCCTCTGCCAGCTCTTCCTGGGTGAAACCTTTCTGGCTACGGTAAAATTTAATCCGTGATCCCAGGGACATAAAATCCTCCTTTGTCTTCAAAAATTTGTATTCCATATAATACCATAAATCAGTGTTAAATAGTTGATGTTCATTAAAAATAAATCCCTGGTAATAGGGATGGAATCCTGACAGTTTTCTTCAAAAATTTGCGATTTGTGACGCCAGTCCCAAATGAATATGACAGATTCAAATTTTTTGGGAAAAGCCTGCTGAATTAGGGTTTTTCCCTATTTTTTATTCAATACACAGCACCGGACAACGGCTTTATAATGGAAATTGAAAATTCAAACAATTTAAAATTTTAAGGAGGTTTTTGCATGAAATTATCAAAAGCTGTTGTCACCTGGTGCATGACAGCCACTATGGTAGCCGCCCCGGTTTTGGGGTATGCAGAGGGGGTGAAGGATCATAACGGTTCGAAACCTGAACAGGTTCCTCAAGTGGAGCATCTTCCAAAAATACAAAATCTCGATGGCAATAAGTTTTTTGATAATCTTGAGGAAAAGCTTAGTCAGGTGAAAAGCGATGAAAAGCTCCCGGTTATTGTGCAGTTCGATTCTTCAAAAGTGAATGAAAATGCTGTGGAAGCATTGAAGAAGCGAATTGGGAAATTCCAGGTCAAATACGAATATGACATTATCGATGGAATGGCAGCAACTTTAACGAAGAAACAAATTCAGCAGCTGGAGAAGATTCCATTTGTAAACGTAGTGGAATATGACAGTGAAGTACAGGCTACCCTGGATACTTCCGATGAATGGTTTGGAACTTCCAAAGCCAGAATGGATTTTGATGTAGAAGGAGACCTGGATGGAAATCCAAATTCTTATACCAAAGATGATGTCGTTATCGCTGTCATAGACACGGGAATTGATGGGTCTCATGTTGATCTGGATGATGGAAAAGTTATTGGGTGGAAGGACTATGTAAAGGGACAATCCACTCCATATGATGACAATGGACATGGTACCCATGTTGCCGGAATTATTGCCGGTGAAGGAGAAGGAAATGGAAACTATGAAGGTGTAGCTTCCGGAGCAGCTTTAGTAGGTATTAAGGTTCTTGACCGAAATGGCAGCGGAAGCATGAGTGATGTTACAGCTGGTATTGACTGGGCTGTTCAAAACAAAGACACTTATGGAATTGAGATTTTAAACTTGAGTTTAGGAACTTCAGCAAGCTCAGATGGAACGGACTCTACTTCCCAGGCCATTAATAATGCTGTTGATCAAGGGCTAGTTGCGGTTGTGGCTGCCGGCAACTCTGGACCGGGAACGTATACCATTGGCTCCCCCGGTGCAGCTGAAAAAGCGATTACAGTAGGAGCAGGTGCCGATGTTGGAGAAGGCGGTTATTTCCTTGCTGATTTCTCAAGCCGAGGCTACACAGCAGACAATCGGATCAAGCCGGATATCGTTTCTGCCGGCTACAACATCATGGCTCCAGAAGCCAATTCTACTAATGGTTATGTTCAGTACAGCGGTACAAGCATGGCAACACCATTTACAGCAGGTACGATTGCATTAATGCTGGATCATAATCCGTCTCTTAGCCCTTCTCAGGTAGAAAATCATCTGTATGGAACAGCTATTGACTGGGGTCCAGCTGGCAAGGACATTGATTATGGGTATGGCCTGATGGATGGTTATGCAGCTGTTCAGAGTGCAGGCGGTGACGCTGGATCTAACATTGACCGGCCAGATCACTACTATCAGAGTGAAGACCTTCCTGGCAGCGGCTACAGCGATGTATTTAATCTGACTGTAGATGACACAGACTATCCAATTGCGGTCACCATGATTATGCCAGATTGGACAAGCAGCTGGTTCTCCTCTGATCCAGACTTTGATATCTATGTTTATGATCCTAACGGTAACCTGGTCGCTGAGTCTGAGGGAACACAGCGTCAGGAAACGATTAGTTTTACACCGGCTCAAACAGGAACTTACCAAATTGAAGTATACTCCTACAGCGGCGATGGGGACTATTTCTTTGATGTCAGTGCCGGCGGAAATGGTCTATCCGTGGCTCAGGATGATATGTAATCCATTGAATCAACAGAAATGGACAGGCAACGGGAGTATGTGTTGTAAAGAAAAAAGGCAAGCAGTCAACATGCAGTGACTCCGGCGGCAACAGCACGAGCTTTGAAATTCCACAGTCATTGAAGGATGAGCAGCTCTAGGAATCCCTGGGCCGTGCCCGCGGAAAGTGAGAGAAACATGTTGACGAATTGAAAATATCCGAACTCATTCCTATGACAATGGAATAGTTCGGATATTTTTGTGCACTTTTGTCCCAGCATCAAAAAAATTCAAGGGTTCTAAAAATGGATAAAGCCCCAACTTAATAAATACGTTGAGTGAGCGTCCAAATGGTCTTCATCGGGCTTATGAAGACCAAAACGGGGTCGAGGGAGCGGTGAAATGTTCTTCATCGGGCTTATGAAGACCAAAACGGTGTCGAGAGAGCGGTGAAATGGTTTTCATCGGGTTTATGAAGACCAAAACAGTGTCGAGTGAGCATCCAAATGGTCTTCATCGGGCTTATGAAGGACGGAGCAGTATCACGATATACTGTTTTTGGCCTTCATAGGTGCTCTGATGGATAATGGCAGACAAAAAAGTACTAGAAAAGTCGGTCATAACCATTTTGACGGACCATACATAAAACTCATAAGTCAAATAATAGCGTTCGTCATGAACCTTTTTCTGGAATTATGAGTTGCATTCGAATGAACTGCTTAGCGAATAGAAAAAACATTGGACAGATCAGTCAAAAATCGGAATAATGGAAAGGGAGATGAAGACTGCTTTTGGGGGTGAACATCATGGAACATCTGGAAGAACAGGATCTCGCGATGCTGGAACCTCTTTTCTTTGAAGGTTATTTACATGAAAACAACCAGCATATCTGGGAAATGATTTTACCCAAAAGATTAAGACGTATGTACGATATTTTAAATAAACGAACAGAATATATATCCGTTTTAACGGAAGCGGTGGATGACGGGCATAATCAGGCGGCCATTTTGCGGAGTGCGGAGGCGTTTGGTGTTCAAAATGTTCACATAGTGACGGGCAAAACGCCATTTGATCCTTCCAGAAGCATTTCCAAAAGTGCTGACAGCTGGCTAACCCTGAAGAAACATCAGACGATTGAAGGTGCCATTCATGAACTGAAAAATGGCGGATATCAGATTCTGGCCAGCAACCTGAGTAAAGATGCGGTTCCTATTCAGGAGATTGACGTCTCAAGACCGACCGTTTTGTTGTTTGGGAATGAACAGAGCGGAATTTCAGAGAAAGCTCTGGAACTTTCTGATCAGGATTTTATTATCCCTATGGAAGGGTTTATGCAGAGTTTTAATGTGTCCGTTGCCGCAGCTTTAAGCTTATATGAAGTGACAAAGAGGGCGAGGGAGCAAGCTGGCGACATTTACTTCTTAAATGAAGCCCGGAAAAAAGAGCTGTACCATCAATGGATGATGAAAACTTTGAATCCCCGGGTGAGAAAAATGGTGAAAGCAGGGAAGATTCCCGGGTGAACAACGGAGAAATTTAGTTGATGAAAAAACAGGGCTGTCTCCTGGATATAAAAGATCTCTGGAGGCAGCCCCTTTATATTGAACAATAGATGAATCATTGATTTAAATGCTTCACCAATTCTATTCGAAATAATTTTTTGCTAAAACTGCTCACTAACCTTATAACAGCGTTTAATCAAATCATCGTATATCTTTGATTTTGCATCTCTTTCAATTTGCACTAATATATTTTCAATAATTCAGACGGGCTGGTGCTCCATACATCATGATGTAAAACTTTATGGGCTAAGTTCTTAATTTGCTCATTGGTATTAGGATTGCCCCTTAAATAGTATTTAGATAGTAGAATCCATAATTTTAAATGGTGACCAACAAAATCATTTTTAACATGAGTAACGGACGGAGCATGTGGAGTAGCTATACACTCAATATCTATAAACCAAAAAGGAGGGTTCCCTGACAAAAAATAAGTCTGAACATATGAATCTGGAAGCAAACTGGGTGCCCAATCATAAAATAATATTGGGAAGTGTTTAGCCAGTATTTCTGGAAGTTCCAAAGCAAAAGCACCATTATCATAACCTGAAACATCTATACCAATGTCAATATCTGAGTATTCATCAAACTCACCCTTTGCTAGGCTCCCTCTTAAAAAAGCTTCTTTAACTTTATCCTCTTGATTGAATAATTGAATCATTTCATTTCCTAATTGAATTCGGCCGTCAGTCATCGAATACCCCCATACTAACTAAAAATTCCAATGATCCACATATTGAATGTAGACCATTAAACATATTTTAATAGGATTCGGTCCACAGATCCCCCATACCCTTCTCCAAACAGGTTCAAATGAACGAGGAGGTAATAGAGTTGATAAAGGGGCTTAACATCGTTGTAATAATCAGGCAGGGGAAAGACTTCTGCATAAGCCCGGTAGAAAGTATGGGAGAAGCCCCCGAACAGTTCGGTGAAGGCCATTTCGAATAGATGATCCCCGTATAAAATGGAAGGATCGATTAAATAAGGTGCTCCTCCGGGGCCGACGATCCAGTTGCCGCCCCATAGATCTCCATGTAAAAGGGAGGGGCGTGGGGAATCCGGAATCCATCGGTCCAGCTGGTCGAGCAATTGTTCCATCCGTTTTTTTCGTGTCCCCGTCATTCGGCCCCGTTCAAGGGCTATTTTATACTGGGGGTACAGCCTGCGATCCCGGTAGTATGTCACCCAGCTGTCAAACCATCCATTGGGCTGGGGAAGTTCCCCGATAAATGTATCTTCTCCATATCCGAAATGGGTATGATAAGTACGGTGCATTTCAGCAAGGTTATGTCCCAGTTCTTCGTCAGTATGAGGGGCTTTTTGTCCTTTCACCCAGTCCAGTATGAGAACCCCTGTTTCCTGTTTTTCGGGTTCATTATAATAATGGACGTGAGGAACCTTTATCGTCTCGGATGCTTCAATTTCCTCAAGGCCCTTTGCTTCAACACGGAAAAAATGAGATGGAACTCCTTTATTAGTTTTGACAAAATACTCTCCATCACGGGTAAGGACATAGTAAGCGTCATTAATGCTTCCGCCAGAAATAGATTGAATCTGTTCAACTTCTGTTGTAAATTGATGCTCTTCCAGTAGTCTGATCACCTCTTTTGACAAACCATAGACCTCCTTTGATAAGAACAAAAATGATCTCTGTTTTTAGCAATATCAATCTGACATCAACAAACGACAATTTTTTACAGGATATGACAAGTGACAGGCACCTGTCGAACGGGATGATGGGGAGAAGAACGCTGATATTCCCCGTGATTAAAGGATTTACATTCGACAAGTGACAGGCACCGTTTTTTTTAACAGGCACCGTTTTTTTTTAGCTGGTTTGTTTGTTGGTGTGTTTTTCGCGGAATTCTTTTGGTGTGATGCCTGTATGTTTTTTGAACAGGGCTGTATAATAGCTCTGGTTGCAGAACCGGAACAGGGAAGAAATTTCGGAAATAGGCGAGGTTGTATGCAATAGAAAATATTTTGATTCTTCAATTCTCTTCTTATTTATATATTGAACTATAGAAACGCCCACTTCCTTTTTAAATAGGTGCGATAAATAGCTCGCGCTGACATAACTATGTTTGGCTATGACCTCCAGTTTTAAATGTTGAAGGATGTGATCGTGAATATACGTAATGGCACGGTTAATCGTTTTGCTGTAAGGCAGCTTTTCTTCCTCTTTCAGCACATGAATAAAATGGTCCAGCATGCTGTATTCCAGCTGTTCAAGTTCATGGTAATCTTCAATTCGTTCAATTTCCAGGATGTACGTATCGCTTAAATTGAATGCTTTTTCGGGCTGAACCCCTCCCTGAATAATGGCCCGGGTAAACAGCGTACAGCTGCAGATAAGAGAGTTTTTTAATGAGCGTATGGACTGCTGAGCCAGTTTTGGCCGCTGATCGCGATTAATACTCCCTAAAATATTTAATGCTTTGGTCCGGTTTCCGTTTTTAATCGCATCCAGCAGCCTTTGTTCCATTAAAAAAGATGGATGAATGTATTCATTTTCAAGGTTTTTCATTCTTATTTGCTGAAATTTTTCGATCATGGAAGGTTTAATTCTGCTCTTCATATATTCACCCACAAACATAAAAATTTAGTAGATATATAAAAATTTTAATATCATTGTAAGCGATTACGCAATAAAATGAAACTGAGTCTTTTGAAAAAAATGGGGGAGGTCTAAGAAATGAAAAAGTGGCTATTAAGTCTTTTGATGGTAGCTTTTGTATTTGCTTTAGCTGCTTGTAACGGCGGAGACGAAACCGGTGACAACGGCGGAGACGAAGCCAATGGAAATGACACAACTCAAAATGAAGACACAGAACAGAATGATAATGAAACAAATGACAACAATGAAGCGAATAACTCAGATGAAAAAACTGTAATTAAGTTTGCAGCTCAAAATGATAATACTCCAGCAACACAAAAAGTCATTGATGCGTTTAACAGCAGTCAGGACAAGTATGTTGTGGAATGGGTAGAAATGACAAACGATTCTGCTCAAATGCATGACCAGCTGCTGAACTCTCTTTCCAGTGAGTCCAGTGAGTATGACGTGATCTCCATGGACGTTGTCTGGGCAGGAGAATTTGCTGGTGCTGGTTTCCTTGAGCCAATTGATATTATGATGGAAGACGCAGGCTTAAATGCAGAAGATTTTAACCAGGGTTCCATGATTTCCGGTAACTACAAAGGCATTCAGTATACACTGCCATTCTTCCCTGATTTAGGACTGCTTTACTACCGCTCGGATATTGTATCTGAAGAGGATGCACAGAAATTAATTTCCGGTGATTATACTTACGGAGATTTAGCGGCCATGGCAGAAAAATACACTGGCCAAAATGATACAAAGTATGGTTTTGTCTATCAATCTAAACAATATGAAGGTTTAACAGTAAATGTAACAGAATTTACTGATCAGTTCAGCAATATTGAAGAAGGATTGCAAACGATGTATGACTTCACAACCGCTGACTGGACACCAGAAAACATTTTGACGTTTACAGAAGGTGAAACCCATACAGCATTCGAAAATGGCGATGCCGTATTTGCTCGTAACTGGCCATATATGTATGGCCGCATCAAAAACCCTGATACTGGAGCTGCTGTAACTCCAGAACAGGTAGGCGTTGCACCGCTTCCAAATGGCGGAGCAGTAGGCGGATGGCTGTTAGGTATCAGCAAATTCTCTGAAAATAAAGAAGGTGCATGGGAGTTCTTGAGCTTCCTTGCTGGACCAGAAGGGCAGAAGATTATGTCCACTGAAGGCGGATATCTGCCAGGTTATGCCCCATTAATGGAAGATCAAGAGGTGCTTGGTTCAAACGATATGCTTTCATTTGAAGGATTCCAGAATGCACTGAACTCGACCATTGCACGTCCGGTATCTCCAAACTACTCTGAAACGTCTGATACCATTCAGGTTAGCACGCATAAATATTTAAGCTCCGGTAATGGTCTGGATGAAGCTGCTCAAGCTATTGAAGATGCACTAGCTGAATAAACAAGTTTTATATATGGATAAGGGGAAGTCCCAAAATCGTGTAAGAATATGAATAGACAGAAAGCCAGGAAATGCCCGGCACTCCTGATCGGCTAAAAGTGGCTGCGATCCGTAGCCAATGCCGACACCAGCCCGTCCTGGGCGGAACGGAAGAAACGAGCCAGGTGAGACCCAGTAGGACAGAAGCCCGAGGGAGTCTCGCGGGCCGTTCGCGTAAAGGGAGGGCATTTTCCTGGCTTTATATTCGTGATTTGGCATTTGGGGCGCCCCCTTCTTTCTTGGAGAATGGCTATTGAAATCATCTGCCTGCCCATTCGTTTAGGGATCTTATCATAAAAGCATGATAACCAGCGCCGAGGCTCATCTTGTGTGACGGAAGGGAGTAGTTTGAAGTGGCAGGAAGGAGGTCAACCGCATGAAAAAGATGGGGTTTAAGGAATTTCTCTATATCCTCCCGGTCCTATTGCTGATCGGTGTATTTTCGTTGTGGCCGGTCATACAGTCTTTCACTTATTCCTTTTTTGACTACCGGCTGAACGATCAGACGAAATCGGAATTGCTCCTCAGCGAAAAATTTAATGTGGAATTATTCAATGAACGGTCTTTCTATGTAGAGCGATTTTTAAATCAAAGTAAGGAGAACATTACATCAGAAGAAGATCAAAACCGAGTGGAGACGGTCATTGAGGACTTGAACCAGCTGGATCAGCAGTTTGAGGGACAGGAAGGCATTATTAAGATATCCGGTGATACAACAGAACAGGTCCTGGCCGTCTATGAATCTGCTAGCCAGCTTGTCCGTGATTTAAGTGAAAAATATGAACTGGTTCAGGAAGAAAACCTTCCTTTGCTCATCGATGATATTAAAAACAGCTTAGTTCAATCCAATTTTATTGGGTTTGACGGCTATATAAAAGCCTTGACTGACGACCGACTGCAATATTCTCTGGGCGTGACGCTAGCCTTTACGATTATATCTGTGTTTTTGGAACTTGTTTTTGGTCTCGGTATGGCCATGATTATGAACAAAGCCATGCAAGGTCAAGGCTTCATCCGGGTAACTTCCCTCATTCCGTGGGCGATTCCTACAGCGGTAGCAGCTCTGATGTGGAGTTATTTATATGATGGGCATTATGGAGTGGTCGCATCCATCTTTGAAAGTCTGGGTCTGATCAGCAATTCTACGGACTTGCTTCAGACCAGTATTGGCGGAATCAGTGCGGTCATTCTGGCGGATGTGTGGAAAACTACACCATATATGGCGATCTTGCTTCTCGCTGGTCTGCAAAATATACCAAATTCCTTATATGAAGCGGCTTCTATTGATGGAGCCTCGAAAGTTCAGCAATTTTTCAAAGTAACGCTGCCGCTGCTAAAGCCGTCTATTCTGGTCGCTCTTTTATTCCGGACGCTGGATGCTTTTCGGGTATTTGATTTGATTTATGTTTTAACTGGCGGCGGTCCCGGCGGAGCAACTGAAACCATGTCTGTATATGCCTATAAGGTGATGTTTGGCCAGATGAATTTCGGCTATGGATCGGTCATCGTGATGATTATGTTTATTTGCGTGGCGATCATTGCGACGATTTATGTCAAAGTACTGGGAACCAATTTAATGGAAAAAAATTAAGGAGGGAAGGGCATGGCAAAACCAAAACATCCAAATGGAGCGAAGAAATGGCCCTTTTTTAGTGTGTTATTGATTTACCTGGCCGTCGTAGTATTTCCATTTTTCTGGGTCTTAATCACCTCCTTTAAAAGCAATGGCGAAATTTTTGGCGACAATGCCTTTGGGTTGATTCCCCAAAACCCGACTCTTGAACATTATGTAACGGTCATCACGGAAAAAGGCATGTTGCATGCTATTTTAAACAGTTTAATTGTATCGACAATTACAACAGTATATATCATTCTTGTGGCAACCCTATCAGCCTATGCTATTTCCAGGTTTGAGTTTCGGGGCAAAAATTTGCTGCTTGGATTGATTTTAGCTGTATCCATGTTCCCGCAAATGATTGTTGTTGGTCCGATTTATGATCTGTTTTTGAGTCTGGGCTGGACGAACAGTTATTGGGTGGTGCTCCCATATTCATCCATCACCCTTCCGATGGCGGTCTGGATATTAGTCACTCATTTTAATCAGATTCCCCTTGCTCTTGAGGAATCTGCCAAAATCGACGGGGCTACTCCTTTTCAGACCTTATTCAAGATTGTATTTCCATTAGCTGCACCCGGAGTATTTACAACTGCCATTATTGTGTTCATCATTGCCTGGAATGAGTTTCTGCTGACTATTACATTAAATGCCAACAGCAATTTTCATACCGTACCAGTTGCGATTTCATTTTTACGAACCCAATTTGAAATTTTGTGGGGTCAGGTTGCAGCGGCAACTATTATCGTTACCATCCCGACACTCATCATCGTATTGTTATTCCAGCGTCAGATTGTTTCCGGTTTAACAAGCGGCGGCGTAAAAGAATAAGCAACATAGAAAAAGAGGTGAGACAGAATGACATGGACAGTAACCAGCCAGTCACTGAAAAAAGAGGATCTGATTACCCAGGAGAGCTTGTTTTCCCTCGGTAATGGCTATATTGGTGTACGGGGCAATTTTGAAGAAACCTACGGGACTGATATTGGAGAGGTAAGAGGAACTTACATCAATGCCTTTCATGATGTAATTGACATCCCATATGGGGAAAAGCAATATGGCTTTCCTTCCACTCAGCAAAAAATGGTCAATATCATTGATGCTCAGACGATCCAGCTATTTTTTGGAGAAGACCGGGAACCATTTTCGATTCACAATGGGAAAATTCTGGATTATGAACGGTCGCTCCATTTAGATAAAGGATATTACAGCCGAAAGATTCACTGGCGCTCACCTCAGGGGAAAGAAGTGAAAATTTATGTTGAACGGCTTGTCTCCTTTTTGCATCGTGAATTGTTCGCCATTCATCTTCAGGTAGAGCCGATTAATTTTGAAGGAAATGTTGAGATTAAGTCTACTGTTAATGGGGATGTATATAATTATGTCAATCCTGATGATCCCCGGGTTGGAGCAGGTCATGCCAAAAGCCTCCGTGTGACGGATACCCGGGTGGACAATCATCGGGGAATGGTGGTATGTGAAACGAAAACATCCGGACTCCAGGTCGGGTGTCTGACTCAGCATCAAATCGAAACAACGGGTCACTACATGGAAACGAGTGAAAAAGATGAGAAGTCAGTCACCTTTACTTATCGGTTTCATCTAGGACAGGGTGAAACCATCCAATTCGTGAAAAAGAATATCTATGTGGACACAATGAGACATGGAAACGACCTGAATGCTGCGGCCAATCAGCGGATGACAGATATAGAAGGCGAATCTTTTTCAGCTTTAAAGAATGTCCAGGCTCAATACGTTGAGGATTTTTGGAAACATAGTGATGTTGAAATTGATGGGGATCCGTCCCTTCAGGAAGGGATTCGCTTCAATTTATTTCATCTGCTCCAGGCTGCAGGCAGGGACCCATACAGCAATGTGGGGGCGAAAGGACTTTCGGGAGAGGGATATGAGGGGCATTATTTCTGGGATACCGAAATATATATTGTCCCTGTATTTTTAATGACGAACCCGGAATTAGCCAGACAGCTTCTCCTTTACCGCTATTCTACTCTGGATGATGCCAGAAACCGCGCCCGTGAACTGGGGCATAAAAAGGGTGCACTTTATCCGTGGAGAACCATCAGCGGAACAGAGTGTTCGTCCTTTTTCCCTGCAGGAACAGCCCAGTATCACATCAGTGCGGACATAGCATACAGCTATATTCAATATTTTCATGCGACACAGGATATCCCTTTCATGATCGATTATGGAGCTGAAGTTCTTTTTGAAACGGCAAGGCTGTGGGCAGATCTCGGTCATTACCGGAGAGACGGCAAATTTGTCATGGAAGATGTTACCGGTCCTGATGAATACACGTGTATTGTAAATAATAACTTCTACACGAATTTAATGGCCAAACACAATTTAAACTGGGCCCACCAAATTTTTCATCAGCTGAAAAAATGGGATGAAGCAGCTTTTCGTGAATTAACGGGTAAGTTAAGTGTAGATGAGCAAGAAGCAGAACAATGGAAAGAGGCCGCTCGGAACATGTTTCTTCCATATGATGAAACGCTGGATATCAATCCTCAGGATGATTCATTCCTGGATAAAGCAGTCTGGGACTTTGACAATACTCCAACGGATCATTATCCACTGCTTTTGCATTACCATCCATTAACATTATACCGTTATCAGGTGTGTAAGCAGGCGGATACAGTTCTGGCCCATTTTCTGCTGGAAGATGCAGTCAAGCCGGAGACCATGAAGCATTCGTATCATTATTATGAAAAGATCACGACCCATGATTCTTCCCTTTCCACCTGTATATTCAGCATTATGGCAGCGAGACTTGGGGATATACAAAAAGCGTATCAATATTTTATAGAAACAGCCAGACTGGATCTGGATGATACGAAGGGCAATACAAAGGATGGTCTTCATATGGCTAATATGGGCGGAACCTGGATGGCCATTGTATTCGGGTTTGCAGGTCTTCGGATAAAAGAGGATGGTCTGTACCTGGCACCGAACATTCCGGAAGACTGGGAGCGCTATTCCTTCCATGTTCAATATAAAGGCTGCAGCATAAAAACAGAAGTAACAAAACATGAGGTGAAAATGGAGCTGATTGAAGGAGATGACGTTTCGGTTCATCTGTATGGTACATTGTATAACATAAAACGTAATACTCCCCTCGTTCTTACAATCAAACAAACCGTTTCATGATTCAAAAGCTGCCTGGAACTAGGTTTCCGGGCAGCATATACCTACACGAAAATCGTCCAGGAGGATTTACACTTGTCCATATGGAAAAAAGTTCTAGTCATAATGGACTGAATTTTTAAAATATATAAACAATTTATAGGTTTTGTTGTATAATGGATGTCGGAGTCTTGAAAAAGGGGCGGGTACATAGATGAGCACCTATCGTCGGTTAAAAGCAGAGTTCGAATTGAAGCTAAACCGTGAATTGGCTGATGAGGAAAAGAAATTTTTATTCTGGGTTTCTGAAAAACATTCACAGGAACGAAAATATGTGGGACGGAAACAATTTTTCCTTTTCATTAAATAATCCCCATAACCTGCTGAAAAACAAGTGGGGCTGTCTCAGAGGAATGATGATTCAGTATTCTTTTGAGACAGCCTCATTTTATGGTGGATTGAACATGAACAACGAATGAGAAGCACTCTTTTCACTATCCCTAGCACCGTATTTTTCCCCAAATCTCAACCCTCAGCGTATCCACTTTCATATCTTACCGATCCAAAATGGGTCATTCCAGACAATGTATAGTTCCTCACGTTTTTCACATGCTAACATCAGAACATATAGAAAGGAACATTGTACTATGGAGTGGCTTGCAATCCTTCCGTTTTTTATCGTCATTTTGGCGGCTGTTTTGACGAAACAGGTAATTCCAAGTCTTTTTTTGGGTGTGCTTACGGCCGGGTATCTTGCAGAACTTCACTGGCTCAAAGGTTTGACGGCTACATTGAGGTATATCGTCGAGAGTTTGAGTGATCCTAATAATTTAAAAATTATTCTCTTTTTATATGCCTTTTCCGCGCTGGTGGGGCTGATGAAAATGGCAGGAGGAATCAAAGGATTTGTCAGTAAGGCTTCAGAAAAAATGAAGACGAAGCGAAGTGCTTTATTTTTAACATGGATATCTGCACTGGGGACTTTTGCTGCTCCTAGTTTTCGTATTGTCACGATTGCACCAATATTAAAAGCGTTACAAAAAAAAATTAACATGTCTAAACAGGAAGTAGGATTTGTTATAGAAACCACAGCATCTCCCCTGATTGTTCTCATCCCAGTGGCAACGGCATTTGTTGGGTATATGACATCACTGATTGAATTATCCCTGCATCAGACCGGAATTCAGGGAGACGCCTACAATTTATTTCTAAAAAGTATACCCTATAACTTTTTTGCTTTTGCCATGATCATTACTGGGGTTTATTATGCGGTGTTTCATAAGCCCCGAAACGAAGAGAGAGTAAAAGAGGAGGAAAATCCTGGCGAAGAGGAGGATGGATGGGAAGACTGCCATCCTGCTGTTTCAAAAGAGTTTCCTGAAAAACCCATGAACCTGATTTTTCCGCTGGTCAGTGTCATTTTTTTCACCTTCTTTTTTATGTACTTTTTAGGTGGAGAAAGCGAGGTGCAGGGGTTCGAGGTTTTTCTGGAAGCCAATGTGCTTGATGCCATGGTATTGGGGCTTCTCATCACAATCGTCTGGTTTTTGGTTTATCTGCTACGGACAAACAAACTGAAAACGATGATGAAATTTTTAATTGAAGGCGGAAATGAGATGATGGGAGTCATTGTTCTGTTAGCACTGGTCTGGGCTCTCAGTGTCGGGTCTGAAGAATTAAATTTTGCTGATACCATTTCCTCAGCCCTTTCCTGGATTCCCCCTTCCTTTGTAGGGGGACTGCTGTTTATCGTTGGATGCGGACTATCTTACTTCATCGGCTCATCGTGGGGTACCTGGGGAATTTTAATGCCGGTAGGTGTATCCATTGCTCAGGTGTCGGGAAGTGATCTGGCATTTGTCATCGGTGCGGTGTTTGCCAGCGGGACGTTCGGAGCTTTTGCTTCACCATTAAGTGATGACACCAACACTACTGCGGGTATTTTAGATTTGAACACCATTCAATATGCGAAGTATAAGCTGAAGCCTGCCCTTGTAGCGGCAACCATTGCGGCTGTGCTGTTTTTTGTGATTCCGCTATTTATCTAAAGAGCTGGTTCGTCTTCATGTAAATAAAATCCACAAAGATGTAAATAGGGGAAAAGCCGCTATCTTAAGACTGGCAAAATAAGACCAAAGCAGTGAAATAAAGAATCAGCATGGTCCACATGGGAAAGTGAGGAGGCTGAAAAGACTCCTGGAATAAAATGACTACATCAATCCACTTGTTATCCCCTCTAAGATTTTGAATAAGACAGGCTACAAACAGTTTAATTTCATAAAAGCATAAGGCTTGATTATTCAAATTTTTATTTTTCCATTTGTATCCGCAATAAGAGCCATTTTCAGTGTCCATATTTTTATCATATTTTTTCAACAGGATTGACATAATCCTGACATGCCTTAGGGGGTAAATCCGCTACAATAATAAATGTGAGCAAAAATATGGCAGAATCATTTCTAATGGCTACCCACATTTAATCGTGGACATATGGAAGGTTCGTCCTGATGGTATGAGAGGTGATGTCCTATTCGAATAGCTGCTGTCTATATCGCATTCGCTATCATGTATCTATTGCTTCTGCCTGTTGATGGATCAGCGGAAGGTCAAAATGAACTGCAGCGGATGATTGATGAAGCAACCCCGGGAGATGTATTAACCATCCCTTCTGGCCATTACACCGGCCCGATCGTCATTTCAAAGCCTATAACACTGAAAGGGAACGGGGAAGTCGTGGTTCAGGGGAACAATTTAGATGTTGTCGTTTATATTGCGGCCGATCAAGTGACTCTGGAAGGGCTGACCATTGAGCATCAATCAAAGGACAAGGATACAATGGCTGTCCTTGTGGAAGGGGATGGTCATCAACTAACGGGTCTCACCGTTCAAACAGATGGCTATGGAATTGTATTAAGGGATGCCCATCAAAGTGAGATTACAAAAAATACGATTAAAGGAAATGCTGAAAACGAACGGAAAGATCGGCAAAATGGGATCGATTTATTTGGATCCCACGATAATGTGATTAAAGGTAATGATATTTCTTATGTTCATGATGGAGTTTATCTGGAACGAAGCGAAGATAATGACATCACCGATAATACAGTGACCCATTCCCGTTATGGGTATCACCTGATGTTCACCGAGGGTACCCGTCTTACGGAAAATATTTCCGAACAGAACGTAACGGGGGCAATGGTCATGGGGACGAGAGGAACAGTGGTCAGCCATAATCAATTCAGAAAACAGCTGAAACATGTTTTTGCTCAGGGATTGCTGTTATACGATGTTCTACATGCAGAAGTTCATCATAATCATATTCATGCCAACCTGGTCGGAATATTTATTCAGGATTCGCAGGAAAATAAAATCTATCAGAATGAAGTGGCTGCCAATTATATTGGTGTACAAATGCTAAATGCTAAAGACAATCATATTTATGAAAATCAATTTGTGGCAAATGTAGTATCCGCACAGGCACAGCACAGTTCCAATAACCAGGTGAAGGAAAACTACTGGGATAATCACATGGGACTCGATTTAGACGGGGATGAGCGCAGTGACATTCCGTATCGGGCGGACCCTTTCTTTTACACGATTGTAAAAGACACACCAGCCTTTCAAATCTTTTTTCAAGCTCCGGGAATGACCTTTCTGGAAAACATTTTGAAATCGGATACAAGTTTGTGGCTGGAGGATGCCGCACCACGTAAACATCCTGTATTGGACATGGACGAGAGTAGCCAGTCTGTTTCTATCGGGCTCCTGGCGTTCAGTGCTTTGCTCCTGTTATTCAGTATGTACATCATTTATTATGGAGGGAAAAGAAAAAATGAAACGTAAATGGATGGCATTATTCGTATCTTTATCATTCGTAGGTTTGATTCTTGCGGCCTGTGGTACCGAAGAAGAATATCAGCCGGCAGAATTAACCGACGTGGATCGCTGTGAAGTATGTAATATGGCGGTTCCGCATGATCATAACGCTACACAAATTGTATTAAAAGATGGAAAAGCATTGAAATTTGATGATATTGGCTGTTTGAATAAATGGATTGCAGAAAATGGAACCGATGACATTGGCGCCCGCTTTGTAAGGGATTATCATTCAGAAGAGTGGATTAATCTTGAAGAAGCAACCTTTGTCTATGACAAAAATTTTAAGACACCAATGGCATACGGAATCTATTCGTTTGTAAATGAAGAAGATGCCCAGCAATTTATTCAAGAACAGGGCAAAGGTGAATTAATGACATCCGAAGACCTGGAAAATCACCACTGGGAGCGCAATATGGAAATGATGAAAAAAATGAAAGAAATGATGATGAAGAAGAAACAAGAACAGGCTTCACAGGGTGATGATACGGAACAGGGAAATGGGGATGAAACAGATCAGCAGGAAAATCAGGAATAAGGCTGAAGGTTGTGTGATGAATGGACGCTCTAACCATTATGAAAAATGAAATTAAATTAGGATTCAGAAATCCATGGGCTTATAGCTTTCTTGGTATTTTCACACTGCTCAGCCTGTCCATGCTTATCATACAGAGCGGCCCAGTCTCAGATCTGAATCAATATACCAAAACGACTGGAACTTTAATGAATCTGATCCTTTATCTGCTGCCGTTAATGACCCTGCTACTGGGTGCATTGTCCATTACAAGTGAAAAGGAGGATGGTAGATGGCACCTTCTATCTACCTATCCTCTTTCGTCTTTTTCTTTTATTATAGGAAAATATGCCGGAATGTTTATCGTTCTCACAGCTATCATTAGTTTTGGTTTCGGGCTGTCAGGCCTCATTGGCTCCTTTCTGGGTCAGGGACTGAGTCTGGAAACGCTGCTCTGGATATTTGTTTTTTCTATGATGCTGATTCTATTATTTCTCGGCCTTGCCGTCTGGATTGGGGCTGCTTCCAAAAACCGCTGGCAGGCGCTGACCATCAGTGTGGGTGTCTGGTTTCTTCTGGTATTAGCCTGGCCGATCTTGCTCATTGCTGTTTTAAGTCTGTTTCCGTACGCATCGATTCAGCCGACCCTTGAAATTCTGGTCTTCTTCAATCCCGCCGAACTTGTGCGTATTTTTGTAACCCTTTATTTGGGTGGAGGCCATATTTTTGGTCCTGCCTATTATGAGTGGATTGAATGGTTTCACCAGCCCTTTGGCGTTCTGTTTTTAGTGGCTGTAAGTATGTTATGGGTTCTGGGGTCCGTCGGCTTAACCATCTGGAAATGGGAAAGGAAAAGAAGACATGTCTGAGCGTATATTAAAAGTTAAAGGTCTGGAGAAAAAATATCAAAGTAAAACAGTGGTTTATCCGATTGATTTTCAATTAAATTCCGGTGAAATTCTCGCCCTGTGCGGAGGAAATGGAGCAGGGAAGAGCACGATCTTAAAAATGATAGCGGGAATTGTTGAGCCTTCCCAGGGCAACATTACAATCGATGGGATTACATGGGACAAGAACCGCCGGGATTATGCAAGGAAGATTGGGTATATGCCTGATCACTTTTCACTCGATGCCTCTTTATCTGTAAGGGAATTACTAAACTACTATGCTCAATTAAAAAAGGTGCCGAAAGAAGAAACAGCTGGTATTCTGGATCGGGTAGGTTTAACAGATGTTCAGGATGAACCGTTTGACAGCCTTTCAAAAGGGATGAGGCAGCGCTTTATGTTTGCCCAGGCGATGCTCGGATCTCCACAGCTTTTAATTCTCGACGAACCGACCAACGGGCTTGACCCTTATTGGATGAAATCATTTGTTGAGATCATTCAGGAGCTAAAAAAAGAAAATCAGTCTATCATTTTTTCGACCCACCAGCTGGATATTGCGGAGTCTGCTGCGGATCAAGTAATTTTTCTGCATGAAGGACAGGTGCTGGAATCTGGAGAGCTTGACCGTTTAAAACAAAAATATAACCATATGAGCCTGCAGCAGATGTTTTCCCGGCTATTCTTTCGTGCTTGACCCTTTTCCCTTGCTTATGTTTAGCAGGGGCTCTTTTATACCTGGAACATTTCCGGTCTGGTCAGAGGATTGAAAGATAAATAAACACTTAGTCGCTCGTCTTATATATCGGAACAAGGAAATTCCTTGCATGTTTCTTTTATGTCCAGCTTCAGCGCTCAGCCCCTCGAGCTGCTTCGCTCTTCGGCCGCCTGTGCAGCCTCCCCGGGAGTCCTTCAGCAGTTTTCGGGGCTAAGCAGGACGCTTCCACTTTTCTTTCTTTTTTGTCTCCATTTGAATCGTGTTATACTAGGAGCAGCAAATGTAAAGGAGGCATAAGCATGCCCGTTTCTGATCACAAAATGATTCAGAAAATGATTCACGAACTTGAAAAAGCTGCTGCTCACATCGATCAGCCTAGTAGAATGCGGGAGCATATACGAGCAGTACAGCTTCTTGCTGAACTGCTGCTGGAGGATGGTTTAGAAAATTCAACGAAGGATCAGGATGTTCTTGCGAAAGTGAAGGAATCTCAAGGAAAACAGGAAAACCATGAACCCATCGATCATGATGGAGCAAATGGTGAATCCATATTTGACTTTTAAAGATTGGGAGGAAGACAAACGATGAAGCTGTTTCTTATCATAGGAGCAATCAGCGGGTTTTTATCTGTAGCCCTTGGTGCATTTGGTGCCCATGGTCTGGAAGGAAAACTGTCTGAAAAGATGTTGAAGACATGGGAAAAAGCAGTAGACTATCAGATGTTTCATACAGCTGCTATTTTTATAACAGCATTACTGATGACCAAAATCAGTAGTGCATCATTAACAAATGCCGGCTGGTTTTTCCTGGCAGGAATCCTGTTATTTTCAGGAAGCCTTTACCTCTACTCTACCAGCGGTATCAAATTCCTGGCCATGATTACTCCATTTGGCGGTGTCGCCTTTTTGATTGGGTGGACTCTTCTTGGGTATGCTGCGGTTAAATTTTTATAAATAAATAGGTAGCTAATACGATTAATAAGATAGCCCGAATCAGATGATTAAACAAAATGGTCGGCTGGTTGCGTACATAATAGCCGATGCCTTCAAATATAAAACTGAATGCGAGAGCATAGCAGGACAGTATAAGGAGAAAGTGATAATCCTTTCTCCAGATGGATATGATTCCGAAAGCAAAACTGATAGCCATCATAATGTATTGCAGGCGAAAAAATTTTTCAAAGGAATTTTTCATATGGACCGTCCTCTCTCTGATTATAAAAGGAGTATCCTGCGTTGGTAGGATACTCCTTTTGGAATCTATTCTTCTACAGTGCGCTGAGCGTTGTAAGGATAGAAATATTCTAACTCTTCATCAAATACCACATAATCAAGATAAATCATCAGGAGCAAGTAACGTTTTCCGGTCTGAGGATCGCTGATCACGAGGTGGTCTTTCCCGGCAGCTTCAATAATCCCTTTAAAGACCTTTGCATTCCACTGCTGATTGTTTTCAAAAGTCATATATACGGTAGCTCTTTTTCCGCGATTCAGTCTGAGGATGTTTTCAATATAAGATTCTTCCCCTGGAAATACCCCGCCACCTGGAAAACTGGCCGGAATTGTCGGCGGATAGCCACCGGCAGGAACACCTGCCTGGTAACCTGGCATCCCCATTTGATAACCCGGAGCACCTCCTTGATATCCCGGGTATCCAGCTGGATACCCTGGCTGAGTGCCTGCTTGATAAGGGGATGCGGCTGTTGAAGTATGGAAATATGGATTCTGGCCTGTAGAATAAGAAGGCACATCATAATAATTTTTAGACATGCACACACTCTCCTTTCTAAAATACTCTTGGACATTCTGAGGCTAAAGGTGAATAAAAACAGTGAGCTTTAAATCTGCCCGTGTTCCACTGTCCAAACCACTGGGCAGGGCAGTTTCCCGCTGGTCTGAAAAACCACAACGAATTGGTTGCCGGATGGAATCTTTCCCCTCTGATGACCCTTCTTGCAAGGGCGATGTCCTGTTCTCTGGCTCGCTGATAAAAATATGATTTTTGTACGGCTTCAAAACCGCCGGGAGACTGATACACCATTTCCCTGATATTGTTGATATAAGTAAAATCCAGGCATTCTGCCCGCACCCGATTGACACCGACGTTCCCGACCATCAGCATGCCAAGTTTCCCGTCTTCTTCTGCTTCAGCCCGCATGAGCCGGGCTAAAAGCTTTACATCTGCTTCGTTGAAAGCTATAACCGCCAAGCACTTCACCTCACCTTTACGAAACAACTCAACACTTTAGCCTATGTACCAAAAGCCCAAAAGTTTCTTCATGAAAAGGTCATTTGTATCATGTATATGTGGGCATGTATGGATTAGAACTAATTTCAAACGTAGTTAAAAAAGGAACATGTTTGAGGTTGAAAGAAGCAGTAATCTGGTAGGAACGAACGCTGTAAAGGCATAAAAAAGCCCCATCGATCTGATCGATGGGGGATGTGATAAAATCCTTATTATACTTGCATATAAGCCGGGAACTGATCCCTTTCCATCCGGTGTCCCACATAGAAAGAACCGAATTCCGCAAAACGGGCGCTGACTTCATCAAAACGCATTTCATACACCAGTTTTTTAAATTGAAGAACATCGTGGCCTAACAATGTTACGCCCCATTCCCAGTCATCAAAGCCGATGGAGCCTGTAATGATCTGACGAATCTTTCCGGCATATTTGCGTCCGGTCTTTCCATGAGCATACATCAGCTTGCCACGGTCTTCTTTGGACATCATGTACCAGTTGTCATCACCCATTCGGCGCTTGTCCATTGGGTAGAAGCAGATATGATCCCACTTAGGCAGGATCGGCTTTAACCGCGCCTGGATTTCCGGATCGGTTTCCGGATCTTTTCCCTGGGCCATGTAATTGGACAGTTCAACAACAGAAACATAAGAATACGCCGGAATGGTGAACTCGGCAAATTTTGATTTATTAAAATCATTCTCCAGTTCATTTAATTCTTCCATGGTTGGTCTCAGGTTCCAGAATAATAAGTCTGCCTTTTGGCCGACAATGGAGTAAATGCCGAAGCTTCCCTTTTTATCTCCTTCGACTGCTTCCCATTTTTCGATCAGTTGCTTCAATTCATGAAGGGCTGTTTCCCTCTCGTCAGGGGAAGCGAGCTTCCACGCTGTCCAGTCAATCGTGCGAAAATCATGAAGACTATACCAGCCATCAAGAGTTTCTACAGGTTCACTCATATCTATCGCTCCTTTACCGATCAGTCTTTATATCGACTTTACTATAACATATTTTGTCACAAATCCGAAAAGCTCAAACCGGAAAGATTTGTGACAGTTTGGGAACATTCTTTTGAACCGTTAAAAAATTATTTTAAGTTCAGCAATTTTTCATTTCGTTTTTTCATCTGATCTAGCCGATCTTCATACCATTTTCGTTCTTTGTTGGATAACAGGTTGAAAAAGAGATGATTGGACATAGACCTGAGCTGATCGATGATTCGGTTGCGCACTTCTTTGACCGTCATTGTTTTTTCGAACAACTCTTCCAATGATGCCATGGTATCTGGCTGAATGGCGGGGTAGTCAAATGAAACCTGATCATCGTTAATCCCTAACTGATAGAACGCTTTGATCCATTCCGACCTGGCGCTGCCGCTTCCTTCAACGGCCAGATAAATTTGGACAGCCGTTCCGTTCTTTACCCTTCGCTGAGAGATGCCGGCGAATTTTTTGCCGTTAATACTCAAATCGTAATCCCCCGGACAATAGGAGCCTCTCACTTCAAAGGCTTCAATCGGTTTTCCTTCTGGTTCAAAAACGTTCTGTATAAAAGCGACCATAGCCTCATATCCATCATGAATTCTAATCTTTTTAGCATCAGGAAAAATAAGGGAGAAGTTGAGCACCCCCTGATCCAGTAAAACAGCAAGTCCGCCTGAGTTTCGGACGATCACCTGAAATTGATGGTTGCGCAGGTATCTGACTGCATCTTCCAGATATGGCAGGCGGCTATCGGGTATTCCCAGAATCACAACCGGATCATGAACCCATAAGCGAGCAGCCGGAGGAGAGAGATTTTCTCCTACAGACAGACATAGCGCGTCATCAATCGCAAAGGATTCCATAGGTTGTACCTGGTTGGAAAATTCCGACTGGTCAATGACCCGGATATGATCAAAAGACAATAAATGATCAATCGACATGATCTTTCCCGCCTCGCGTTTAGATTTACCATACCATTATACCAGAACATGTCTCTTGCAAGAACACAAAAATATCGGTAAAATACCTGTTAGTCCATAGTCTGTAACGCTGTTTGAGATAGATGTATATTTTTCCGGGCAAAGGAGGAAGGCAGATGGGTAACGAATTTCGGGTATGTGATGAGTGCCGTACCCCAAATATGAAAACGTTAATTCCAAAACTGAAAGAGATTGACCCGGATGCCGATATTCAAATCGGCTGTCAATCTTATTGCGGCCCAGGACTGAAGAAGACGTTTGTATTTGTCAATAACCGCCCATGTGCAGCACCCACAGAAGAGGAATTAATGGAAAAAGTGAAAAAAAGGCTGAAAAAACAGCAGCCCAGCCGTTCGAGATAATTTGTTAAACCCTTGCTATTTGTAAGAAGCAGGGGTTTTCTTTTTTAAAATGACTTTCGTGTCTTTTTTTCTGTCCATAAAGGTTATATAATAAAGAAAAATATGGTTTTTTATGGAAAGGTCGGAAAATATGGCGTATCGTGACGAAAAGCTCCAAGAAGAAAAAGTATTCAAAGACCCTGTTCACCGATACATTCATGTTCGGGACAAAGTGATATGGGATCTGATTGGAACACCGGAATTTCAAAGGCTCCGCCGGATTAAACAATTGGGGACATCCTATTTGACCTTCCATGGAGCAGAACATAGCCGGTTTAATCATTCACTTGGTGTGTATGAAATTGTACGAAGGATCATTGAAAATTTTCGCCACCGACCGCACTGGGATGAAGAAGAACGGCTTTTATGCCTGTGTGCTGCTTTGCTGCATGACCTTGGGCACGGTCCCTTTTCCCACTCCTTTGAGAAAGTGTTTGATTTAAATCATGAAGAATTTACCCGACAGATTATACTGGGAGACACAAATGTCCACCAGATTCTGAAAAAGGTCAGTTCAGATTTTCCCCAAAAAGTTGCCGATGTCATCCATAAAACTTATCCGAACAAACTGGTAGTCAGTCTCATCTCCAGTCAGATTGATGCTGACCGAATGGATTATTTGCTTAGGGATGCTTATTACACCGGTGTCAGCTATGGGCATTTTGATATGGAGCGGATATTGCGGGTGATGCGTCCTATGGAAGACCAGGTTGTGATCAAGAAAAGCGGGATGCACGCGGTTGAAGACTATATTATGAGCCGCTACCAGATGTACTGGCAGGTCTATTTTCATCCAGTGACAAGAAGTGCGGAAGTTATTCTTTCAAAAATACTTCAGCGTGCCAAAGAACTATATGAAAACGGGTATGCGTTTAAAGTAAAGCCGGTCCATTTTCTGAGCTTTTTTCAACAGGAAGTGGATTTGGACGAATACTTACATCTGGATGAAGCGGTCGTACTATATTACTTCCAGACATGGATGGGTGAAGATGATCCCGTATTAAGTGATTTAAGCAACCGTTTTGTTAATCGCCACTTATTTAAATACATTGAGTTTAATCCCAATCACCAGCTTAAACAGTGGGCGGAATTGCAACAGCTGTTTAAAAAAGCAGGGATTGATCCGGAATACTACCTGGAAGTAGATTCTTCATCGGACCTTCCTTACGATTTTTATCGTCCCGGGGAAGAGGAGGAAAGGCTGCCTATTCACCTTTTGATGCCAGATGGAGAACTCCGGGAGCTGTCCAGGCAGTCTGATATCGTTGAGTCCATTTCCGGGAAAAAACGTACCGATCATAAATTGTATTTTCCAATGGATTTGATTGAAGGCTTATCAGACCGCAGCCGGATTAAAAAAAGAATCATGGAAATTTTGCAAGAATAGGAGCTGAGGGGTTGTGTTAAAAGAACATGCTAAACTAATTGCGTTTTTTTCACAATGTCAGGAAGTGAAAGGACGAAAACGCCTGCAAAAAATGATCTATATTTTAAAAAAATGCGGGTTCCCATTTTCAGAACGGTATCAATTTCATTTTTACGGACCCTATTCGGAAGAACTGACTTTAAGAGTGGAAGAGCTAAATAATCTGGGGTTACTGGATGAAGAGAAGGAAAAAAAGAGCGGGTATTATCAATATCGTTATACTTTAACGGAAGAAGGGAAAAATTTCTTGCATCATTATGACCTGGATATGCCTGATATGAAACCCCTGATCGACCTGCTAAATGAAAGAAGTTCCCGGTTTCTTGAACTGGTGTCAACGATGTTGTATTTTGATGAGCTGTCCAGGGAAGAAGTTGAGAAAAAGGTACATACGGTTAAAAGCAAACAAAATTATACGGCTGAAGAAATAGCAGAAGCCTGGGCGTTTATTGAGGCGTTAAGGTTGTCAGTTACGAATGATCAATAGAAGTACACGAGGATCGATAAGCATGCGTGAATATCCATTAAAGATTGAAAAAGCACGATGCTGATATGCATTAAACAAAAGAGATCGGGACCAAACATCCGAACCTATTCATGTAACGAATGAATAGAGTTCGGATGTTTTCATTTTCCTGCCGGTATTGTCCCAGCCTCTACAGCAGTTCTCCATCTTTCAAACCGGTCTCAAAGAACAAAGGCTTAGTGAGGAAGATAAATGAGCTGATATAAAAATAATAGAGCAAACATATACACCAGCCAGTGGACCTCTCTCCATTTTCCGCGCATGATTTTTAAGAGCGGGTAAGAAATAAATCCAAAGGCTATGCCGGTAGCAATGCTTGATGTTAAAGGCATGGTTAAAATAATTAAAAAGGCAGGAAATGCTTCATCAAGCTGATCCCAGTCAATCTTTGCAATATGGCTCATCATCATGCTTCCCACAATGATGAGTGCTGGTGCAGTAATAGCTGATACCCCAGCAACAGCACCTACTAGCGGGCTAAAAAAGGCTGCCAGAACAAATAGAACAGCAACTGTCAGTGACGTCAGTCCCGTTCTACCCCCGGCTGCAACCCCCGATGAAGATTCAATGTACGCACTGGTCGGGCTTGTACCAAACATAGCCCCGACTGTTGTTGCAGCTGAATCTGCCAGAAGAGCCTGACGAACCCGGGGCATTTTTCCATTTTTCATTAATCCGGCCTGCTGGGCGACACCAATCATGGTTCCGGTCGTGTCAAAAATAGTCACGAGTAAAAAGGAAAAGACAACACTGTACAAACTGTACTGGATGACATCCCCCAGAGCTTCAAAGGGATTAAAAACAATGATGCCCTCGGATAAAGACGGGAATGACAGAATAGTGTCAAAGGTTAATTGGCCAGTAAAGAAAGCAAGGATTCCAGTTGCAATCATTCCAAAAAATAAGGCTCCATGAATGTTCAATGCCATAAAAATTAGGGTTATGGCAAGCCCGGCAAGTGCCAGCATAACAGAAGGATCTTTTAAATTTCCCAGGGTTACGAGATTGGACGGATGATCTGTAACGATTCCCGTTAACCTCAGGCCAATAAAAGAAATGAACAGCCCAATCCCCGCTGCAATCCCATGCTTTAGGTTTTGAGGTATCGCCTCAATCAGAATTTGTCGAAATCTGGTTAAAGACAATAAAATAAATAAAATTCCTGCGATAAAAACAGCTGAAAACGCAACTTCATAGGTGATGTTATGGTTATTGACGACTGAATAGGCAAAATAGGCATTTAACCCCATTCCTGGTGCAATGGCAATGGGGTAGTTTGCGGCAAACGCCATCCATAATGTCCCTAAAACAGTTGCCATAATGGTGGCTGTAAATACTTGATTAAATGGTACACCCGCATCATGCAATATAATAGGGTTTACCACAATGATATAAACCATCGTTAAAAAAGTAGTCATTCCTGCCAGAATTTCAGTTTTTACAGTAGTATTATGGTGCTTCAAATCAAACATAAAGTACCCCCTAAACACGAACGTTATAAACACAATTATATATAATATTCGTTTTATGCGTGATTTGCAAATGATAAAGTCGGTTTATTCTTCAAATCACATCAGGTTTCTCATTTCCACAAAAAGGAAGGGAGAAAAGTAATAAAAAATATTAAAATCTGTGTAACTTTCTACCTAAGACATACGTCTATGTTAATTGGCAGAAAATTTTTTATGTTAAAATTATTGTATTTGAAAAAACGGACAATCAAACAGGGGATTTATCAATGAATCGGAGGTGTATATATGAAGATCATCAAACCAGTCATCTATTACATACTAGGTATTTTAGGCATTTTAGCCATTAGTGTAGCGCCAAATGTCATTCGGGAATACGGGGTATATAACGTCTGGGCATATATGAAAGAACTGGGCAACTTCGTGGTTACGTTCGTACAGCCGGATTCATGGATATTTTTGTATAAGGGACAACCCAGACCTGTATTAGAATTTTTGTGGGAACCTTATGTATATTCCATGCAGGTTTTGCTTTCAGCTATTTTTCTTGGCATTATCCTGGCCTTTATCTTAGCTTTGATCACCATGTTTTCTCCCCGTGCTGTTAAAGTGACCGTCAAGCGTATTCTTGATGTTTTAGAATCTATACCGGATGTGATGATTGCATTCTTTATCACGTTTTTCGTAGTGATCTTTTTCAAAAAAACGGGTATTCTGCTGTTTAAATTTGTAACCCTCGGGCAGAATGAACAGATTTATCTGGCTCCTATCGTCACGCTGGCCATTCTCCCGATGGTCTCCCTGTTTAAAGTCCTGCTTTTACTGATTGAAGAAGAGATGTTAAAGCATTATGTGGAATTTGCCAAAAGTAAAGGGATAAAAGAAACAGGCTTAGTATTTGTTCATATTTTACGAAATGTGATTCCTAGCACGTTTTATCATGCGAAAATCATTTTATGGGGGTCATTATCGTCACTGTTCATCGTGGAAACGCTCTTTAACATGAGGGGAATTACCTATTATATGACCCACGATTTTCGGCCGATAATTATTGCAGTATCCCTGCTGATGATCTTTACGCCATTCTTTATTTTTTATCAGCTAGTTGACCACTGGCTGCTCCCTGATCAGCGTCATGGAGTGCCGGTTCATCCGAAGAAGAAGAGGGATGCTGTTCAAATGAAGCCGCTCTTCCGTTTTAACCGTTTTACTGGCTGGCTGAAACAACAATCCTTCAAAAAACTGCTGCACCAGCTTAATGTTTTTCGGTTAATAGCCTGGATTGGCCGTACCTGGTTTGTTCATATGAAAAACCTGAAGTTCGCAACCGGATTTACCTTTTTGTTCGGATTGACACTTTATAGTGTGATCTATACCCTGGGCGCTGAAAATCCGGTCAAACAAGTGATGCTGTTAAAGGATGAAGAAGGAAACATTATTTCTGGTCCGCCCCATCCGCCGTCATTCGTATTCTGGTTTGGTTCAGACCGATTTGGCTATGATATTTTCGACCAGCTCATTGTCGGTGCGAAATTTACCTTATTTTTCGCATTTTTAATTGCATTGCTTCGAATCCTGATTGGTTTTGTGTTTGGGCTCTTTTATGCCTTTAAGTTAAAACACACTGTACAGAAATGGACAGAAAAGATGGTCGATTCCATTCACTTTTTGCCCCTGAGTGTTATAGCGCTATTGCTTTTACAGCCTATTTTAATCGGGTATAATTCCCAGTGGTTTTACCCATTTTGGGAGCGGGTGTTTCTGGAAACCGCTATCTTAACAATTCTGGTTGTTCCGTTGACAACGGTCCTGATTGGGAATGAGATGAAGCTGATCATGAAGGAAGAGTTCATTTCCAGTGCAAAGGTATTGGGAGGAAGTACTATTCATTTATTAAAAACTCACATTCTGCCTCATTTAGGGCCACGATTAGTGATCCTGTTTGGCCAGCAATTTATACAAGTGCTGCTGATTTTTGTTCATCTGGGATTATTCAATCTCTTTTTTGGCGGTACAAATAAAACAACAGGATTGTTTAAGGATCCTCCACGAAGTATTTCAATGGAATGGTCCGGATTAATCGGGTCCATGAAAGATGCCTTGGTTACGGGGAAGTACTGGCTGGTTCTGTTTACGTTGCTTGCTTTTATGATTTCAATTTTCGCTATGCAGTTAATTATCCAGGGGGTGAAAGAAATACAGCAGGTGAAGGTTGGGGTATCGTATAAGTATATTGAACGAAGGTATAAGAAAAGAAAAAAGGAAAAGAACCTTGTTCCAGCACAACATCCAGTTCCAACTGAAGAAAGCTTTGTGTTTGTAAGAAAAACGTAAGCGACTGTCCAATCTCGAAAAGCGCTGGAAGATGCCAGAGGAAGGTACCATCATAAGAGGCGGGGACATAAAGGAATGAACGGTGGAAAAGACAAATAAATCAGTAAAAAAATATCCGAACTCATTCATGCGACGATTGAATGTAGTTCGGATATTTATTGCCTATTTGCACATTTGTCCCGCCCTCTAATCCGTTGGAGCAAAATAACAATCCCGTGATAATAGATAGATCCCAATATAGGGTATTCGCTTTAAAAAGAAAAAAACCTGCCTATTTTTTAAAAAAGATGTTAGAACCTAATTTTTCTGCCTTTCCATCCCGGGAAACGTTCATATATTGGAGACAACAGGATATATGTTACAATGATGGGTGAAAAGGAGGATGAGTGCACATGAAAGATTTTCTTGACAAAAATAATCAGGATAAACAATCCAAGCAATTTACCATAATAAAAGACGATTCTACAGATGGACATGGGGGATATGGCGTTGGGGCAGTCAGCCTTGAAAACATGTCGCCGGTCATTGTCGATCCGAATGAAAATAAAGCCTATGTGGATATGGGAGCCATGCACGCCCGCAGTGCAGTAGAAAAACGAATAAAGTTTTTAACCGATAAAAACGAGGTACCTAACGGCAAACTCTACTGGATTGCCTGGATCACCGTGGAGCGAAAGGAAAACGGCCCCTACTACCATGGCGTAGCAGCCAGCGAAATGCTCATTGATCATGAGATTCGCCGGGGCTATAAACTTCTTCCTGAACATGTGAACCATATGGATAAATCATTAAAGGGACGCGTAGTCGTAGAACATATGGATGATCATTCGAAAAAACTTCTGGGCAAATTTTTGCGGGAGTTTAATCCTGAAATGTGGGAAAACTCTTCTGAGGAGTTAAAAGCATCCTTCCCCGAAGAATAAAAATTTTTTGAAAGAATTGTGAACATTTTTTTAACATATTGAGCTTTGATGTTGAACTTTGTAAAATAAACATTACATGGGTTACACTTGTTTACTAGGACAAAGAGAAGGTCGGCGGCGTAGGGTCGGCCTTTTTCTTTGTGCTTTTTTACCGTGTAAAAAGTACAAACAAGCGGTGTAACTCATGTTATGGCTTCTCCAAAATGAATTTCCCCATATAAACAGCTGGCCCCCGTTTTCGGGAGAGCCAGCTTTTTGCTTGGGAGAGAAATGGAATTGTGATTAGTTTAGAAAGTGTTTATTTAGAAGAACCACTCGAAAATGGACTTCCATCCTTTCTTCTTTTCATTTTCCTCATCCGTCTCAATCGGATCAGGGTTGCTTTGTTCTTCGGATCCTTCATCAGGGTAATGGACATCACATGCAGTTCTTGGTTCTGTGCCTTCGATGAAATAAGTAAGGCGTCTGTTCGGACAATATCTTGTAGCGATTTTTCCGCTCTCAGGATCAATATAAACCCCGGTTACACCCTCAGGCGGACGGAATACTTCCATGGGCATGTTTTCATGAGCCTTTTCCATGTATTTTGCCCAGATTTTTTTTGCATATTGTTTTTCTTCCGTTCTCGTAATCTCTTCATTTTTGTCATAACCGGTCCAGATGGCTGTCACCAGCTGAGGACTGAATCCGATCATCCAGCTGTCCGTATTCGTGGTTCCTGATTTACCGGCATAGGTTCTGGTGAGCATATGATCAATAGACGCCCCGGTAACCCGGCTGTATCCGTTTAAACTTTCATCAAAGATGCCTGTCATTAAATGGGTCAGCACAAAAGCCACCTGCGGATCTAAAATCTGTTCAGGTTCAGGGGTTTCTCTGGAATAAATTATTTCCCCTTTATAATTGGTGATTTTTGTAATCGTATAAGGTTCAATCCCCTTTCCATTGTTCGCCAGCATGCTGTAGGCACTGGTCATTTCGAGTACAGATACGGACGCTGTACCCAGTGCCAGGGAAGGAACTGCTGGAAGATCTCCGTCAATGCCAAAGGTTCTGGCTGTCTCCACAAGGGTTTCCGGCTTCAGAAAAAGGTTCGTCTTCACCGCATAAACATTGTCAGATAATGCCAGAGCCTGAGCTAGAGTAATGGGAGCATAGGCATAGTAGCCATTGTAATTAGAAGGTTCATAGATTTTTCCATTCTCGAGCTGAAAATAAGTAGGCCTGCTCATTAGTGAAGTAACCGGTGTATAGCCATGCTTGAGGGCAGCGTAATACAAAAAAGGCTTAAAAGTGGAACCGGCCATTCTCTGTGCCTGTACTGCCCGATTATAGGGAGAATCCCGATAATCTCTGCCCCCGATTAAGGCTTCAATGGCCCCTGTTTTCGGGTTCATGCTTACCCCGGCAACCTGAATGGATGATTCAGGATTAATCTGATGTGTGATGGCTTCCTTGAGCTGTTCCTGCTTGTGTAAATCAAGGGTTGTATAGATATGGTATCCACCTGTATAAATGTCTTCTTTGGACACATTTAAAATGTCCATCGCTTCTCGGATGACAACGTTTTGAAAATACGGGGCTATTTGATGTGCATCCCTTTTTTTAGGCCGGATGACGACCTGTCTGGACAAAGCCTGCTGATATTGATCATTTGTGATGACCCTATGTTTATGCATTTGGTTTAAGATCAAGCGCTGCCTGCGGAGAGCGTTGTCAGGATAGTCTATGGGAGAGTAATAGGTTGGCCCCTTTGGTATCGCGGCCAGAAGAGCAGCTTCTTCCAGTGTCAGCTCGTCTGCATGTTTGTCAAAGTAATACCGGCTGGCAGCTTCAATGCCGTAATTGCCATGGCCAAAATAAATGGTATTCAAATAGCCTTCCAAAATTTGTTCTTTGCTATAAAACATTTCCAGGCGCATCGTATAAACAGCTTCTTTTAGTTTCCTCTCCCATGTTTTTTCATGGCTTAAATACATGTTCCGCGCATACTGCTGAGTGATGGTGCTCGCCCCCTGTACTTTGTCCATGGCCAGCAAATTTTTCCCCATGGCAGCCAGAATCCGCTTAAAGTCAAAGCCGTGATGATCGAAAAAATGCTGATCCTCTGTGACGATAAACGCATCCTTTAAATAGGGGGAAATGTTGTCAAGCTCCACCCAGTACCTGCTTTCCGTTCCATGTTTGACTCCCATGACCTGCTGATTGCTGGCATAAATCACGGTATTCTGCTCGCTGGTCAATGGTGGCGGCCCCTGAAGATATAAGGAAAAATAAAGTCCGGCGAAGAATAAAAAGACCATTAAGATCCCGGTGATTGTTAAAAAGATCATCCATGGCAGCGTTTTTTTCAACAGACGAACAAATGCCATACTGGTCCCTCCCATCTGGCAACAGGCAGACAATGCGTATTTTTAACAGTATGGGAGAAGAACAATCATTTTAAACCATATCATTCCTGAATTTTTAAAAATAGGACTTAACATTTCACATGAATTTCTCTATAATTTGATTGTTTCAAAGCGTTACGTAAACACTAAATGTCAAATAGATGCGAACTTAACTGAAAGGAAGAGTGACCATGGGATTATGGTTTACAGAAAAGCAGACGGAGAACTTTGGAATTACGGCAAAAATCAAACAGACCCTTCATACTGAACAAACAGATTTTCAAAAACTGGATATGTATGAAACAGAAGAATGGGGGAATATGCTTACCCTTGATGGGATGGTCATGACCACTCAAAAAGATGAGTTTGTCTATCATGAAATGATGGCCCACGTACCTCTTTTTACTCACCCGAACCCTAAACATGTGCTGGTCGTTGGCGGGGGAGACGGGGGCGTTATTCGTGAAATATTGAAACACCCTTCTGTTGAAAAGGCTACCCTGGTGGAGATTGATGGCAAAGTTATTGAATACAGCAAAAAATATCTGCCGGAAATTGCAGGAGAATTGGAAAACCCGAGAGTGGATGTAAAAATTGATGATGGATTTATGCATATTGCCCAGAGTGAGAAAGACTATGACGTGATCATGGTGGATTCCACTGAACCGGTGGGACCGGCAGTCAACCTGTTTACGAAGGGGTTTTATGCCGGCATTTCCAAAGCACTGAAGACAGATGGTATTTTTGTTGCCCAGAGCGACAATCCATGGTTTAAAGGGGATCTGATTCGTCAGGTATTTAAAGATGTCAAAGAAATTTTCCCGATTACCCGCCTGTATACAGCAAACATTCCAACCTATCCGAGCGGGCTGTGGACCTTTACGATGGGAAGCAAAATTTACGATCCATTAAAGGTAAAAGAGGATCGTTTCCATGAAATCAATACAAAATACTACACCAAAGAAATTCATCACGCTGCATTTGTCTTGCCTAAATTTGTAAAAGACTTGACGGAATAGAGGGGGAAACAGAATGCGTTTTGATGAGGGTTACTCCGGAAAAGTGTTTATCATGAGCCGACCAACATATGAAGATGCTGATGCCATTATTTACGGCATGCCAATGGACTGGACCGTCAGCTTTCGGCCTGGTTCCCGATTTGGCCCGAATCGAATCCGTGAAGCTTCCATTGGGCTGGAGGAATATAGTCCATACATGGACAGGCATCTGGAAGAAGTGAACTATTATGATGCCGGTGATATTCCTTTGCCTTTTGGCAACCCGGCAAAAAGTCTTGAGATGATTCGTGATTATGTCAAAAAGATTCTTGATCTGGACAAGTTTCCCCTGGGGCTTGGCGGTGAACATTTAGTTACATGGCCGGTTGTTCAGGCCGTTTATGAAAAGTATCCGAACATGGCACTCATCCATATTGATGCCCATGCTGATTTGCGAGTGGAATATGAAGGGGAAGAGCTGTCTCATTCCACCCCTGTGCGAAAAATATGTGAGCTCATTGGCCCTGAACATGTTTATTCTTTTGGAATTCGTTCTGGTATGCGTGAAGAATTTGAGTACGCCAGAACAAGCGGGATGTTCATGGCTAAATTCGATGTGGCGGAGCCTCTGCGAAATATCCTTCCATCATTAAAGGGAAGAGATGTTTACGTCACCATTGATATCGATGTTTTGGATCCGGCCTTCGCTCCAGGTACAGGAACAGCTGAAGCAGGGGGAATCACATCCCGGGAGCTGCTGGAAGCTATCCAGCTCATTGCCCAATCGGATGTCCGGGTTGTGGGAGCCGACCTTGTAGAAGTGGCGCCAGCCTATGACCCAACTGAACAGACACCGATTGCAGCGAGCAAATTTGTCCGGGAAATGCTCCTGGGCTGGGTGAAAAAATAACATGAATAATGATAAGGTTTACTTAGCGGGAAACGGGATGTTCCCGCTTTTCATTTTAAGCACGTCGCATCGCAGCGCAGATTAAAGGAATGACAGCTTGAGAATTTTCTTTTGTATTTTTATAATGAATTAGTTAAGGCATAAAGAAATGAAACAGGTCATTCCAATGTTTAAGGAGAGATGGACTTGGCCGGCACGAGATCAATGAATGTACACATTAAGCTGAAAAACGTCATTGAGGATCAGGGTAAAAAGGAAGAAATGGTCATTACCCAGATGGGGCGATGCTTTTTCAAGGGTGATACCACCATTGTTCTCTTCGATGAAGAAGATGAGCAGGGCAATGTTATACAAACTATGGTTACCATACAGCCAGGGCGGGCAATGATAAAAAGAAACGGTAAAATTCGTATGAATCAAATGTTTAAGCCCGGTCAAAAAACGGAAACTGTGTATCATCATCCCTATGGTACGATGTTGATGGAAACGTATACGGATCAGCTGGTTTTTACGGAAAGTGAAGAACAGGGGACGCTGAACATTGAGTATCAATTAAGCTTGAATGGGCAGGAACCCAGAAATCATTATTTACGTTTTACATACGTGAAGGAGGTCTAACCGATGAACATCGTTGAGCAGGTGGAGCAAAAGTTAAAAGAGGAAATCGTGGAAGCGGTGGTAAAGTCGGGGCTGGCGGCAAGGGATGAGATCCCTGCTGTTATTCTGGAGACACCAAAGGATAAAGCTCATGGCGATTATGCAACGAACATGGCGATGCAGCTTGCCCGGATTGCAAAAAAGGCCCCAAGGCAAATTGCCGAAGAAATTGTTTCAAACTTTGATCAGTCCAAAGCTTCCATTCAAAAAATGGAGGTAGCCGGACCAGGGTTCATTAACTTTTTTCTGGATCAGTCCTATTTGACCAATCTGATTCCGACGATTTTGGAACAGAAGGAACGTTATGGTGAAAGTGACACTGGAACAGGCAAGAGGATTCAAGTGGAATTTGTTTCGGCAAACCCGACTGGAACCTTGCATTTGGGACATGCCCGGGGCGCAGCTTTTGGAGATGCCCTCAGCAACATTCTTGAAAAGGCAGGATACGATGTGGACCGGGAGTATTACATCAATGATGCCGGCAATCAGATTCATAATCTGGCGAAATCGATTGAAGCCCGTTACATGCAGGCACTTGGAAAAGACTGGGGCATGCCAGAAGACGGTTACCACGGAAAAGATATCATTGAGCTGGGAGAGGCGTTAAAAAAAGAATATCAGGATAAGTGGGCTGAAAAAGATGAAGAAGAACGGATCGCCTTCTTTAGAGAATATGGTTTGAAATTTTTGCTGGACCGCATTAAACATGACCTTGAAGATTACCGGGTAACCTTTGACAACTGGTTTTCCGAAACATCCCTTTACGAAGATGGAAAAATTAAAGAAGTCCTCGACAAACTGGATGAGAAAGGCTATCTCTATGAAAAGGACGGGGCAACCTGGTTTAAGTCTACCGAATTCGATGATGACAAGGACCGGGTGCTGGTTAAAAAAGACGGCTCATACACCTACCTGACTCCGGATATTGCTTATCATCAGGATAAAATTCATCGTGGCTATGATACCATGATCAACGTCTGGGGGGCGGATCACCACGGCTATATTGCCCGCATGAAAGCGGCGATTGCAGCGCTGGGTTATGACCCTGAACGCCTGGAGGTTCCAATTATTCAGCTGGTTAAACTGATTCAGGATGGCGAAGTCGTGAAAATGAGCAAGCGGACTGGAAAAGCGGTTACGATGCAGGAATTGATTGAAGAAGTTGGCCTTGATGCCGTACGCTATTTCTTTGTCATGCGCTCCAATGACACACATCTGGATTTTGACATGGACCTGGCAAAATCCCAGTCCAGTGAAAACCCGGTTTACTATGTGCAGTATGCCCATGCCCGGATCTGCAGCATGCTTCGCCAGGCAAAAGAAAAGGGCCTGGAAGTATCCGCAGACTTTGACCATTCTCAGATAACAAGCGAAAAAGAAATCGATCTTTTGAAGAGACTGGGAGAATTCCCACAGGTGGTGAGTGATGCGGCGGAAAAGCGGAGTCCGCATAAAGTTACCCAGTATGTGTTTGATCTTGCATCTGATTTGCATAAATTTTATAATGCTGAAAAAGTTCTCGATCTGGACAACATGGAACGGACAAAAGCCCGAATTGCTCTGGTGGATGCCGTAAGAATCACCCTTGCCAATGCCATGAAGCTCATCGGCGTTCATGCACCGGAAAAAATGTAAAAAGAATAGGTTGGGACAAAACGGAGAAAGAAAATGAAACATCCGAACTGCATTCAATCGTCACATGAATGAGTTCGGATTTTTTTGCTCTGAAAGATAAAAGGTATAAAATGTGAGCCTTTTTCAATTGAGAGAAGGGTTGTCTAGCTGCAGCGCCCAGCCCCTCGAGCGGCTTCGGCCCCCCTGCGGCTCAGGCAGCCTCCTCGGTGGTCCTCCAGCCGTTTTCGGGGCTAAGCGGGGCGCTTCCGCTTTTCTTTTCAACATGCTTCGCTTTCCGTGGGCACGGCCTCAACTTCCTCGACAACTCATTCTTCGTTGTCTGCGGGATTTTCGGCTCGTGCTGTTCCCGCGACGCACAGGACGTGGCCGGTTTTAGTCGACCAGGAGTCTCGCATGTTGACTGCGTGAATTTTCCTTTTTATGCCATCCTAAATGAATGCTCTAATAATCTGTTTGTAAAACCTTATGTTTCTGGTTAATTACAGCAGTGGACGAAGCAACCGGGCAATGGGGATCCTGAGCTTTGTTCCGAGATCGAGCTGGTTCATCCATTGTTTGCTGACCGGTATGCTTGTTTTAAAATCTGACATAAAATGATCCCGCACATTTTGAATGAAACCCCGGTCCGTGATGAGCAAGTTAATTTCTTTATTCAAAAACAGGCTGCGCATATCAAAATTTGCAGTTCCCAGGTCACAAATATTCTGGTCAATCAAAATCATTTTGGAATGATAAAATCCCTGATCAAAAAGGCGGACATCAGCTCCTGCCTCCTTTAACTCGGTGAAATAGGGAATGCCCGCTTCCTTTACAAACGGGTGGTTGGCGGACATCGGAAGAAGAATTTTTATCATCACCCCTCTTTTGAGAGCGCGAATCATGGCGTTAAACAAACGCTGACTCGGAATAAAATAAGGTGTCCCTATTAAAATTTCTCCCTGTGCCCCATTAATAAGGGCTAAAAAATGTTCCTCCAGACGCTTCCCGTTAGTGGCCAGCACCTGTACATTTCTTGTGTCTTCAGGAAGAGTCTCATAAATAGGTGATATCGGTTCTTTTGCTTCTTTCCAGTCATACTCGAAAATCTTCTGCAAGTCGTTAACCACTTTCCCGGTCATGCGCAGGTGATAATCTCGCCATGCATTATATTGAGGGTCCCTTCCTGTATATTCTTTTCCAAGATTATAGCCGCCTACATATCCTGTTTTGCCGTCAATGATTGCGATTTTTCGATGATTTCTTCGATTCATCTGGTATAATAGGTGAGGGAATGTCGGCTTTTCGCTAAAAGCAACCTGTACGCCGGCTTTTTCCAGCTCTTGTCTGGTCGTTTTCGTAATTCGGAAACAGCCGAGGCGATCGAGAAGCAGCCGGACGGTAACCCCTTTTTGGGCGCATTCCTTCAACAGCGCAAAAAATTGCTGGCTGATCATATCCCGTTTCACAATAAAAAACTGAATGTTGACTTCTTTTTTTGCATCATAAATATCCTGAAACAGATCTTGAAACATCGGATAGCCTTCATAATAGAACGTAAATGAACCCGAAGTCGCCGAAAATTTTAAATGGTCACTTTCACCTGTGTCAGGCCGGTTTTTTATTTGGACAGTGATGATGATGGCAATAATTATGAAAGCGATTCCAGACACGATCCAGATCATAAATTATTCCTCCTTTTTCAGGGGTTATCTTTCCCAATAACAGCCAGGATTAACAAAAAGAATTTATAAAAACATGTTGACTGAATGCTCATTCATGTTTAAAGTAGAACTATAGATATCTGAAAATTTTTATGTTTTTAAGTTTGCTTGTAATAGATACGCAGTCAGGGTCAGGGCAGATTTTACAGAGGGGGTTATTAACAGATGGATTCATTACTACTATTAAATTGGATTTTATTCCTGATCACCACCATTTATGGTGTGGCCCTGTTTGTTCAGGTTGTGCGCACGCGCATTGCCTACATTAAATTGGGGAAGAAATCTGAGTATGACAGGGAAGTTAAAAAGCGTTTGAAGAAAATATGGATTTATGTCTTTGGGCAGAAAAAGCTGCTGAAAGATAAGAAATCAGGTGCCATTCACGTCATGATGTTTTATGGATTTTTGCTTGTGCAATTTGGTGCCATTGATTTCATCTGGAAAGGATTAGCACCTGGTTCTCACTTGCCGCTGGGTGTTCTGTATCCTGGATTCACGTTCTTCCAGGAACTGGTGACTTTAATGATTCTTGTTGCTGTCATCTGGGCGTTTTACCGCCGTTATATTGAAAAGCTGGTTCGCCTTAAGCGCGGATTTAAAGCGGGGCTTGTTCTTATTTTTATCGGTACGCTGATGATTTCTGTTCTTCTAGGGAACGGAATGGAGCTTGTCTGGCATGGTGAAGAGGGAACCTGGAGTGAACCGGTTGCTTCCCTTATTGCAGCAGCGTTTGCCTGGATGAGCCCAGCCGCGGCAGCTGCAGTATTCTTTATTGCCTGGTGGATCCACCTGGTAACTTTGCTCGCATTCTTAGTTTATGTGCCGCAATCCAAGCATGCTCACTTGCTGGCGGCCCCTGCGAATGTTTTCCTCAGTCGTGATACACCGCCAGGAAAACTGAAGAAGATTGATTTTGATATTGAAGATGAAGACGAAGATGTTTCATTCGGTGCTGGTAAAATTGAGGATTTCAGCCAGTTCCAGCTAATTGATTTATATGCGTGTGTAGAATGCGGACGCTGTACAAATATGTGTCCGGCAACAGGTACGGGTAAAATGCTGTCTCCGATGGACTTAATCGTCAAGCTGCGTGATCATCTGACTGAAAAAGGGGCAGCGGTTACCGGCAAAACACCATGGGTTCCAGCTTATGCTTTTTCAAATACAAAGGGCAATCAACTCGCACAAATGGCCCGTGCTTCACAGGGCGGTCAGCAGGAAGCTGCTGCCGGACTCGAAGAAATGCAGGCCACCAGCCTGATCGGAGACGTAATCACAGAAGAAGAAATCTGGGCATGTACGACCTGCCGAAACTGTGAAGACCAGTGTCCGGTAATGAATGAACATGTGGACAAAATTATTGATCTTCGCCGCTATCTCGTGTTGACAGAAGGCCGGATGGATCAGGAAGCTCAGCGTGCGATGATGAACATCGAACGTCAGGGTAATCCGTGGGGTCTTTCTAAGAAAGAGCGTGAAAACTGGCGCGAACAGGATGAAACTGTTCGAATCCCAACCGTTAAAGAACTGAAGAAAGAAGGGGAAGAATTCGAGTACCTCTTCTGGGTAAGTTCCATGGGATCTTATGACAACCGCAGCCAAAAAATCGCCCTTGCATTTGCCCGTCTATTAAATGAAGCAGGTGTCAAATTTGCGATTTTAGGCAATAAAGAGCGCAACTCCGGAGACACGGCACGCCGCCTTGGTAACGAATTCCTGTTCCAGGAGCTTGCGGAGAAAAATATTAAAGAATTCCAGAAACATGATGTTAAAAAGATTGTGACAATTGATCCTCATGCGTATAATATATTTAAGAACGAATATCCAGACTTTGGACTGGAAGCTGAAGTTTACCATCACACCGAGCTTCTAGCCCAACTGGTTCGAGAAGGTAAATTAAAGCCGAAATATCCTGTAAATGAAAAAGTAACCTATCACGATTCTTGCTATCTTGGAAGATACAATGAGGTCTATGATCCTCCACGTGAAATCTTAAAAGCTATTCCTGGTGTTCAAATTGCCGAAATGGAACGCAGCCGTGAAACTGGAATGTGCTGCGGAGCCGGCGGTGGACTCATGTGGATGGAAGAGAAAACGGGCAATCGGATCAATGTTGCACGTACAGAACAGGCGCTGAAAGTTCAGCCATCTATGATTTCAAGTGCTTGCCCGTACTGCTTAACGATGTTAAGTGATGGTACGAAAGCAAAAGAAGTGGAAGAAGAAGTAAGCACAATGGACGTAGCAGAAGTACTGGCTAAATCGATCTTTGGCGATGAAAAAGGACAGGAAGAACAATCTGCCTAGTAAACGAGTGAATCAGGTAAAACAGGAAAGTGTGCAATGATTTGTACACTTTCCTTTTGGAGCATTTATTGAGCGAGCGTTCAATCGTTCGCCGTCTTGACCCTGTAAGCGTTATCAAATTTTTGAGGAGGAATTAAACATGACAAAAAGTGTAATCGTATCCGGAGCGAGAACCCCATTTGGGAAATTCGGGGGAGCTTTGAGTTCACTGAAAGCAGCTGAACTTGGCGGAATTGCTATTAAAGGTGCCCTTGAGCGGGCGGGAATGTCCCCGGAAAAAGTGGATGAAGTCATTATGGGAACCGTTCTTCAGGGAGGACAGGGACAAATCCCTTCCCGTCAGGCTGCTCGCAATGCTGGAATCCCATGGGAAGTAAAAACAGAAACCATCAACAAAGTATGTGCATCTGGCCTTCGCAGTGTCACACTGGCGGATCAGATTATTCGTGCCGGCGATGAAGAGGTTATTGTAGCCGGCGGTATGGAGAGCATGAGCAATGCTCCTTACTTCATGCCTGATGCTCGCTGGGGCATGCGGATGGGAGACCGCAAAGCAGTAGACATGATGGTACACGATGGTTTGACCTGTTCCTTTGAAGGGGTTCATATGGGGAACTACGGAAATCGCACAGCAGACGAATATGGTCTGACCAGAGAAGCACAGGATGAATGGGCTTACCGCAGCCATCAGCGTGCTATCCAGGCCATTGAAAACGGACTGCTTGCTGAAGAAATCGTACCTGTAGAAGTTCCTCAGCGCAAAGGAGATCCAGTGGTTGTAGACACCGATGAAGCACCTAGAAAAGACACTTCCTTAGAAGTACTGGCAAAATTAAGACCAGCATTTGACAAAGACGGAACGATTACAGCAGGTAATGCACCAGGAGTAAATGATGGAGCAGCTGCGTTGGTTGTCATGTCTGAAGATCGTGCCCAGAAAGAGGGACTCAAGCCGCTGGCAACGATCTTAGCCCATGATGAAGTAGCGGTAGAAGCGCCTGATTTTCCAAAAACACCAGGTTTAGTCATCAATTCATTGCTTAAAAAAGCCGGCAAATCCCTTGAGGAGATTGATCTGTTTGAAATCAATGAAGCTTTTGCTGCCGTAACATTGGCAAGCGGGCAAATTGCAAACCTTGACCCGGAAAAAATCAATGTGAACGGCGGAGCAGTCGCCCTTGGGCATCCAATTGGCGCAAGCGGAGCACGTATTCTATTAACCTTGATTTATGAATTGAAGCGTCGCGGCGGTGGTTTAGGCATTGCAGCCATCTGTTCAGGCGGCGGCCAGGGAGATGCTATACTGGTTGAAGTTCCTAAAAATTAAAGATTGCTGATTCAGCAGACTTTGTTACTTCTATAAAACACGTTTTCATCGAAAGGAGACAGATCATCATGGAAATTAAAAACGTCATGGTCATTGGAGCAGGACAGATGGGCTCAGGAATTGCCCAGGTATGTGCCCAGTCTGGCTTTAACGTGAAATTGAACGATATTTCAGAAGAAGCGCTGCAAAGAGGGCTGGGAGGAATTGAAAAGAACTTGGCCCGTTCAGTAGAAAAAGGACGCATCAGTGAGGAAGACAAACAAAATACATTAAACCGCCTGCAGACAACGACTTCCCTGCAGGATGCAAACGACTGTGACCTTGTCATCGAAGCAGTAATTGAAAATATGGACATCAAATCAAAAGTGTTTAAACAGCTGGATGAAATCACACCGGAGCATGCGATTCTGGCATCCAATACATCATCCCTGCCAATTACGGAAATCGCAGCAGTAACCAACCGCCCGGAGAAAGTGATTGGCATGCACTTTATGAACCCGGTTCCTGTTATGAAATTAGTAGAAATTATCCGGGGTCTGGCAACTTCAGATGAAACATATCAGGCCATTGAAGATATGACAAAGGCACTGAACAAAACGCCTGTAGAAGTCAATGACTTCCCGGGATTCGTATCCAACCGGGTATTAATGCCAATGATTAATGAAGCCATTTATACCGTATATGAAGGAGTAGCGACGCCAGAAGCGGTGGATGAAGTGATGAAGCTCGGGATGAACCACCCGATGGGACCGCTTCAGCTGGCTGACTTTATTGGTCTGGATACATGTCTGTATATCATGGAAGTGCTTTATGAAGGATTTGGCGACAGCAAATATCGTCCATGCCCACTACTTCGCAAGTATGTAAAAGCAGGATGGCTTGGAAAGAAAACGGGCCGTGGCTTTTATGTATATGACAACTAAGAAAGGAGCGGCACCTCATGAATCTACATTTCACTGAAGAACAAGAAATGATGCGTAAAATGGTCAGGGATTTTGCCCAGAATGAAGTGGCGCCTGAAGTAGAGCGAATGGAAGAAGAGGATCGTTTTCCCCGTGAAATCATAAGCAAAATGGGTGAGCTGGGCCTCATGGGAATTCCGATCCCCGAGGAATATGGCGGAGCAGGAATGGACTTTACGTCTTACATTATTGCCATTCATGAGCTGTCAAAAGTTAGCGCAGCCCTTGGTGTCATTTTGTCCGTTCACACTTCCGTTGGGACCAATCCGATCCTTTATTTTGGAAATGAAGAACAGAAGCAAAAATATATCCCGAAACTGGCATCTGGTGAATATTTAGGTGCCTTTGCGCTGACAGAGCCTTCAGCCGGTTCAGATGCAGCCAGCCTGAAGACCCGTGCTGAAAAACACGGTGATACCTATGTGCTGAACGGTTCGAAAGTATTTATTACAAACGGCGGTGAAGCGGACACGTACATCGTGTTTGCCCGGACGAACCCTGAAGAAAAGGGATCTAAAGGGGTTTCCGCCTTTATCGTAGAAAAAGATACAAAAGGATTTGAAATTGGCAAAAAGGAAAAGAAAATGGGATTGAACGGGTCAAATACGGTACAGCTGACTTTTGACCAGTGTGAAGTGCACGAATCCCAGCTGCTCGGGAAAGAAGGGGAAGGGTTCAAAATTGCCATGGCGAACCTGGATGTGGGCCGAATCGGCATTGCAGCCCAATCCCTTGGTATTGCAGAAGCTGCACTGGAACACGCCGTAGGCTATGCAAAAGAGCGGGAGCAGTTCGGAAAGCCGATTGCCCATCAGCAGGGAGTATCCTTTAAACTGGCAGATATGGCTACGGAAGTCGAGGCGGCAAAACTATTAACCTACCATGCTGCATCCTTAAAGGCGAACAACCTTCCTACCGGAAAAGCTGCGTCCATGGCCAAAATGTATGCATCTAAAACTGCAATGAAGACAGCTATTGAGGCAGTTCAGGTATATGGAGGATATGGATATACAAAAGATTATCCAGTAGAACGCTTCTTCCGGGATGCTAAAGTAACGGAAATCTATGAAGGAACAAACGAAATCCAGCACCACGTGATCAGCAAACATCTATTAAAGGATTAATGGATACAAAAAATAGAGGGGGACACAATCATGAATTTTCAGTTAACTGAAGAGCAGGAAATGTTGAGAAAGATGGTCCGTGACTTTGCGGAAAATGAAGTAGGTCCGACTGCTGCCGAGCGGGACGAAGAAGAACGGTTTGACCGCAGCATTTTTGATAAAATGGCTGAACTTGGATTGACCGGTATTCCATGGCCAGAGGAGTACGGCGGCATTGGAGCTGACTATGTAAGCTATGTCATCGCAGTTGAAGAGTTATCCCGGGTTTGTGCTTCTACAGGGGTAACCCTTTCTGCTCATATTTCCCTTGCCAGCTGGCCACTATATAAATTCGGTACAGAGGAACAGAAGAAAACATACTTGTATCAGCTCGCTACCGGTGAGAAGCTTGGTGCTTATGCGCTGTCTGAACCGGGAGCAGGATCAGATGTAGCTTCTATGCGTACAACAGCCAAACTGGACGGTGATGACTACGTATTGAACGGAAGCAAAGTCTGGATAACCAATGGCGGTGAAGCTGAAATCTACATCGTATTTGCCAAAACCGATATGGACGCCAGACATAAAGGAATCAGTGCCTTTATCGTCGAAAAAGGAACACCAGGATTCAGCTTCGGTAAAAAAGAAAAGAAACTGGGTATTCGTTCATCCCCTACCACTGAGCTGATTTTTGAAGACTGCAGAGTACCGAAAGAGAATATGCTCGGTAAAGAAGGAGACGGCTTTAAAATTGCCATGATGACTCTTGATGGCGGACGTAATGGAATTGCAGCCCAGGCAGTTGGTATTGCACAGGGTGCTCTGGATGCAGCAGTTGCATACGCCAAAGAGCGTGAACAGTTCGGCAAGCCGATTGCCAGCCAGCAGGGAATTTCCTTTAAGCTTGCGGATATGGCAACAGAAGTCGAAGCTTCCCGTCTATTAACCTACCAGGCTGCATGGCTGGAATCTCAAGGCCTGCCGTACGGTAAAGCGTCTGCAATGTCTAAATTATTTGCCGGAGACACAGCTATGAAAGTGACAACTGAAGCGGTTCAGGTATTCGGCGGCTACGGTTATACAAAGGACTATCCAGTAGAGCGCTTTATGCGAGATGCCAAAATTACGCAAATCTATGAAGGAACAAACGAAATTCAGCGCCTTGTAATCGGAAGAATGCTGACGAAAGAATAGAGAGAGGAAGAAGTCTGATGAGTACCCTTGCTGAACGGATTAAAAACCAGGATCAGCGAGCACTGGCTAAGGCCATCACGATGGTGGATAATGACCATCCCGAGAAGTTATCCTTGCTGAGCGAAATTGCCACCCAGAAAAAACATGCCCATTTTATTGGTTTAACTGGATCACCCGGAGCAGGAAAAAGCTCTCTGGTGGACCGGATGATTACCCACATCAGAAGCATGGATAAAACAGTGGCCGTCATTGCCGTTGACCCCACGAGCCCGTTCAGCGGAGGTGCTTTGCTCGGGGATCGTTTTCGCATGCACAAACATTTTGCAGATCCCGGAGTGTTTATCCGCAGCATGGCAACCAGGGGGAGTCTCGGGGGACTCTCCCGTTCCACAAAGGATGCCATCCGGGTTTGTGATGCCTATGGATTTGACTATATCCTGATTGAGACAGTAGGAGTGGGACAGTCGGAACTGGATATCATGAAGGTTGCGGATACGACGGCTCTGGTGTTAACCCCAAACAGCGGTGATGTTCTCCAGATTTTTAAGGCAGGCATTATGGAGATCGCTGATGTGTTTGTCATTAATAAAGCAGACCTGCCCGGGGTTCAAAAATTGAAAATGCAATTAAAAGAGTTTCTGCATATTTCGGACCAAAAGGACTGGAAACCACCGATGGTAGAAACCATTACAACGGAAAATAAAGGGATTGCTGATGTGTTCAGGGCATGTGAAAACCACAGAGACTTTTTGAATCAAACCGATGCAGGCAAGAAAAAGCGGAAACAACAGCTGACTTTTGAAGTATATGAGCTGATTCGGGAAGAGTTGTGGAAGGATGTCGAGCGATTCATCAGCCGTGACCCATCAAAAGAAATCGCCCTCCAGACGGAGAACGATCCCTACCAGCTGGCAAAGCAATGGCTTTTAGAGTGGAGAGAAAAAGGGGGCGGAGAGTAAATGGATAAAAAGCAAGTGCCATCATCCATTAAAGACCAGCAGTTAGTTGAAAAACGGCGGAATCAAATGGTAAAGGGGGCTGTTACCCTCTTTAAGGAAAAGGGATTCCATCGCACCACCACCAGGGAAATTGCGAAAGCCTCAGGCTTCAGTATCGGAACACTGTATGAATATATCCGTACGAAAGAGGATGTTCTTTTTCTGGTCTGTGACTCTATTTATGAGCGGGTTAAAGAACGGATGGAACAGGTTATCGACATGGATCAGCAGAGCATCTCCAGCCTGAAAAATGCCATTCGTTCCTATTTTCAGCTCATTGATGATATGCAGGATGAAGTCATTGTCATGTATCAGGAAGTAAAATCCCTTCCGAAAGATGCACAGGAATATGTCCTTGAGAAGGAAAAAGACATGGTTCATATGCTGGAAATGGTGATTAAAAACAGCCTGCCATATACTCTTTCTGACAAAGAAATGAAACTGATTGCCAACAATATTTTTGTTCAGGGACAGATGTGGAGTTTCAGGAGATGGATGCTGCAAAAGGATTTCACACTGGATGAGTATATTGATAAGCAGCTCAATCTCCTGATTCAGATGCTAAAGCTTGATGAGCATGCAAGCGAAATGAAATAAAACATCACGAGGATGGGAGGAGAAATCGATGAATAAAGAAGGTGTTTACAGCCCGAAGAATCCAGTGCGCTTCGTGACTGCTTCCAGCTTGTTTGACGGTCATGATGCATCGATTAATATTATGCGCCGCATCCTGCAGTCAAGCGGTGCTGAAGTGATTCATTTAGGGCATAACCGTTCTGTTGAAGAAGTGGTGAATGCAGCCATTCAGGAGGATGTTCAGGGAATTGCGGTATCCTCTTATCAGGGCGGACACATGGAATATTTTAAATATATGGTCGACCTGCTGAAGGAAAGAGGATCCGGTCATATACGCGTTTACGGAGGCGGCGGGGGAGTCATTATCCCTAAAGAAATTAAAGAGCTTCATGAATATGGCGTTGCCCGCATTTTCTCTCCGGAAGATGGAAGGGAAATGGGTCTGCAGGGCATGATTAACCTCATGCTGGAAGAATGTGACTTCCAGACTCCGGTTGATTTTGAAAAGGATATGGAACGCCTCAAAGAAGGTGACCATCAGGCGATTGCCCGTTTAATTTCCTTTGTTGAAAACATGGATGAAGACGCAAAAGAGCAGACCGCTGCCATTAAAGAATTAGCGGCTTCCCAGAAAGCGGAAATCCCCGTGCTGGGAATAACCGGTACAGGCGGTGCGGGAAAAAGTTCATTAACCGATGAATTGATCCGTCGGTTTATTCAGGAAATTGACGACAAAAAAGTGGCGATTTTATCCGTTGACCCGACGAAAAAGAAATCCGGCGGGGCATTGCTTGGCGACCGCATTCGTATGAATGCTATTTTCCATGAACGGGTTTATATGCGCTCACTCGCTACCCGTGATTCGAAGAGTGAGCTTTCCAAAGCCATCATGGAAGCGATTGACGTAGTCAAAGGAGCCGGCTACGACTTTATCATTGTTGAAACAAGCGGGATTGGTCAGGGAGATGCGGAAATCACAGAAATCACTGACCTGTCTATGTATGTGATGACGAGTGAATTTGGGGCGCCGTCACAGCTTGAAAAAATTGACATGATTGACTTTGCAGACTTTATTGTCATCAATAAGTTTGAGCAAAAAGGTTCCGAAGATGCATTGAATCAGGTGCGCAAACAATATCAGCGCAGCCACATGCTGTTCGATACCGATTTAGAAGAAATGCCGGTATACGGAACGATTGCCAGCCAGTTTAATGACCCTGGCACAAACACATTATTTGCGGCGATTATTGATAAGCTGAATGAAAAATACAACTGGAATGAGACCACATCTTTTACGGAAAAAGAACTGGTGGAAAAGAAAAACTTAATCATTCCGAACGAACGCCGTCACTACCTTCGTGAAATTGTGGAAACCGTGCGCAATTATCACGAAGATGCGAAAAAGCAAAGTGATGCGGCACGCAAACTGTATCAGCTAAAAGGCACTCAGGAAGAAATGGAAAGCGAAAAGGCCAGAGAAGAAGTCGAAGCTTTAATCGAAAAATACGAAAAACAAATTGATGAGGAAAACAAAAAGCTTCTCGAAAAATGGGATGAAATGAAGAAGCAATACCAGCAGGATCAAATGACTTACAAAGTACGGGATAAAGAAATCACCATGGACTTGAACACCGAAAGTCTGGCCGGTCTGAAGATCCCTAAAGTAGCGATGCCGAGTTACCATGACTGGGGCGACCGCCTCATGTGGCTGTTAAAAGAAAACGTTCCGGGGGCTTTTCCGTTTACTGCTGGTGTATTCCCATTCAAACGCAAAGGGGAAGATCCGAAGCGTCAATTTGCCGGGGAAGGAACGCCGGAACGTACCAACAGACGTTTCCACTATCTGTGTAAAGATGATCCGGCGAAACGCTTGAGTACAGCTTTTGACTCCGTTACCCTGTACGGCCAGGATCCGGATGAACGTCCAGACATTTACGGAAAAATCGGGGAAAGCGGCGTCAGCGTATGTACACTGGATGACATGAAGAGACTGTATGACGGATTTGATCTGTGCGACCCTATGACGTCTGTCTCCATGACTATTAATGGCCCTGCGCCAATTATTCTGGCGATGTTCTTTAACACAGCCATCGATCAGCAGGTGGAAAAATTTAAACAGGAACATGGTCGTGAGCCGAATGCGGAAGAATATAAGCGTATTAAGGAAGAAACCCTTTCTGTTGTAAGGGGTACGGTACAGGCGGACATCCTGAAAGAAGATCAGGGACAGAACACGTGTATCTTCTCTACCGAATTTGCCCTGAGAATGATGGGTGATATCCAGCAATACTTTATCGATCATAACGTAAGAAATTACTACTCTGTTTCTATTTCCGGCTATCACATCGCAGAAGCGGGAGCGAACCCGATTACCCAACTGGCCTTTACACTGGCGAATGGATTTACGTATGTGGAGTACTACCGCAGCCGCGGCATGGACATTAATAAATTCGCACCAAACCTGTCCTTCTTCTTCTCCAATGGACTGGATCCAGAATATACGGTGATCGGACGGGTAGCACGCCGAATCTGGTCTATTGTCATGCGGGATAAATATGATGCCAATGAACGAAGCCAGAAACTGAAATACCATATTCAGACTTCCGGACGTTCCCTGCACGCTCAGGAAATTGACTTTAATGATATTCGTACGACATTGCAGGCACTGATCGCGATTCAGGATAACTGTAACTCGCTCCACACGAATGCGTATGACGAAGCGATTACAACTCCGACTGAGCAGTCCGTCCGCCGTGCAATGGCTATTCAGATGATTATCAACAAGGAATTCGGCCTGACGAAGAATGAAAACTCCCTGCAGGGTTCATTTATTGTCGAAATGCTGACAGACATGGTTGAAGAAGCGGTCTTAAAAGAGTTTGAACGCATCAATGACCGCGGCGGTGTATTAGGAGCCATGGAACGCCAGTATCAGCGGGGCAAAATCCAGGAAGAATCCATGTACTATGAAGGCAAAAAACATTCAGGCGAGCTGCCGATTATCGGCGTCAACACTTACCTGAATCCGAACCCGCCTTCCGAAGATGAGATTAACTCTATGGAACTGGCCCGTGCGACAACAGAAGAAAAAGATAAGCAGATCGAGAATCTGCGCAAGTTCCAGAAAGAACATGAAGGTCAGGCACAGGAAGCCTTAGAACGTCTGAAACAGGTTGCCAGAACGGGCGGCAACATTTTCGAAGAACTCATGGAAACAGTAAAAGTAGCCAGCCTTGGCCAGATTACCAATGCATTATATGAAGTCGGCGGCCAGTATCGCCGTAACATGTAAGAGGATCAAATTTTATCCTTTTATCTTGCGAAGCAAAAATGAGGCTGGGACAAAAAAGAAATGAGCAGTGGAAAAGCCGAACAATTTTACTGAAAATTACGTAGTCAAAATGCGAAGACTCCTGGTCGACTAAAACCGGCCACGTCCTGTGGCCAACGTCGACACTAGCACGTCCTGTGCGTCGCGGGAACAGCACGAGCCGAAAATCCCGCAGACAGCGAATAGATGAGCTGTCGAGGAAGTTGAGGCCGTGCCCGCGGAAAGCGAAGCATTTTGACGAAGTAAAAGAATATCCGAACTAATTCATAACGATTGAATATAGTTCGGATATTTCTTTGTTTTTTAGTTTTGTTCCAGATTCTTTTTTCATGAAAGACTGGTTTGTTCAAGAAATTCTTGACCGATGTAAGCCCTTTACTTATACTTTAAAGAGCTTAACTAGAATCAGAGGATTTGAACGAAGGAAGAATGTAAGCAGCCTTTATGGGAAAAGCTTACTTTTTCCTGTGTAAATGTGGCATATTTGCTATAGAATTGTTTATAATGTATGGTATGGTTAGAATAGGAAGAACTATGAAGTCGAGCTGCCATCATGAGCGGAAGCAAAAGCTGATGGACGGTAAGACGGGCCAGGCTTTTTGTCCGCTGCTTTTGCCTCTTGTCTTAAAGGGGAAGCATGCGGATGATAGAAAGCGGGAAATAATATGATAAATTGTTGAAAAGGGAGTGCTGGTCGTGAGCTTGGAAAAATATACCCAGGAAGAATTAGCTGAAATGTCTATGATTAATATAGCTATGGAAATCTTGCTGGAACAAAAACAAGCCATGGATTTTAAAGAGATTTTTGACAGAGTTGCTGAATTAAAGGGACTAACCCCGGAAGAGAAAGAAGAACTCATCGCCCAATTTTATACCGATTTAAATATCGACGGCCGGTTCATGACAGTAGGATCGAACTTGTGGGGACTGAAACGCTGGTATCCTGTTGATCAGATCGAAGAAGATATTACTCCGACGGTTCGCAAAAAGAAGAAGAAAAAAGCCAAGAAAAAAGTGGAAGACGAAATCGATATCATGGATGATGAGGACCTCCTTGATGACGAGGATGACATCGATGATGACGACTTTGATGACGATGAAGATTATGATATAGACGATGACGATCTCGACGACGATGATCTGGATGATGAAGACTTAGATGATGACCTGGATGACGATGTAATCGGTGATGATGACGATCTCGATTTTGACGACGAAGATGACGACATTTAACCTTGACTTATGCCTGATAAATAAGTAATATTTTATGTGGGCTCTTTCAAAACGAATGACAGGCGCTCCCGTTTAACGGGTGCGCTTTTCTTATTTTTATCCTTTTTATAAATGGAGAAGGATAAAAGTATAAGTACAGCTAAGCCTGTGGTCATACCTTGAATGGCTTTTTATGGGACAGGCTGTCTTTATATAAAAATGTCAGAAAACGTGTCCTCCTGTAAACATAACGAAAAAGAGGGGTTGTTTCATGATGACAAAATACATTTTTGTAACCGGCGGGGTTGTCTCTTCATTAGGAAAAGGAATCACCGCCGCTTCATTAGGCCGACTTTTGAAAAACAGAGGGCTGAAAGTAACTATTCAAAAGTTTGATCCTTATATTAATGTTGATCCGGGTACGATGAGCCCATATCAGCATGGGGAAGTTTTTGTAACGGAAGATGGAGCAGAAACTGATTTGGACTTAGGTCATTATGAACGCTTCATCGACATTAATTTGAATAAATACAGCAATGTAACCACAGGAAAAGTATATTCCTCCGTTATTCGCAAGGAACGCCGCGGCGAATATCTCGGGGGAACTGTTCAGGTCATCCCGCATATTACCAATGAAATTAAAGAACGTGTATTCCGCGCGGGAAGTGAAACTGGTGCCGATGTGGTCATTACGGAAATCGGAGGAACGGTTGGAGACATTGAGTCATTGCCGTTTTTAGAAGCGATCCGTCAGATCAAGAGTGATATTGGAAAAGATCATGTGATGTACATTCACTGTACCCTTGTGCCGTACATTAAAGCGGCAGGGGAAATGAAAACCAAACCAACCCAGCATTCTGTAAAAGAATTGCGCTCACTGGGCATTCAGCCAGATGCAATTGTGCTGCGGACAGAGCACCCGCTTAGCCAGGAATTAAGAGAAAAAATCGCCCTATTCTGTGATACAGATGTGCGGGCTGTCATTGAAGCAAGAGATGCAGAGACCCTTTATGAAGTTCCCCTTGAGCTTAAGAAACAGGGGTTAGATCAGCTGACCTGTGATCATTTTGGCATTACATGTCCGGAAGCTGACATGACAGAATGGGAAGCACTGGTGAATAAAGTGAAAAATCTGTCTGATCACGTCACCATTGCGCTCGTCGGTAAATATGTAGAGCTTCAGGATGCTTATCTTTCTGTAGTGGAAGCTTTAAATCATGCAGGCTATACCTTTGATGCAGATGTTGAGATTAAGTGGATTAATTCGGAACACGTTTCAGACAGCAATGTGGAAGAACTTCTTCAGGGTGCAGACGGTATCCTTGTTCCAGGAGGTTTTGGGGACCGGGGGATTGAAGGGAAGATTATCGCTACCCGCTATGCCCGGGAAAATAACATTCCATTCCTTGGCATTTGTCTGGGAATGCAGCTCGCCTCTGTAGAATTTGCCAGAAATGTACTGGGATTAGAAGGGGCACACTCTTCAGAAATTGACCCGGATACGCCATACCCGGTTATTGACCTTCTTCCGGAACAGAAGGACATTGAAGATCTTGGCGGTACGTTAAGACTTGGAGTATACCCATGCAAGCTGCAGGAAGGTACAAAAGCGCAGGATGCTTATCAGGAAGAAATCGTATATGAACGTCACCGTCACCGCTATGAATTTAATAACTATTTCCGTCAGCAAATGGAGGAAAAAGGCGTTATCTTTTCTGGCACAAGTCCTGATGGACGCCTGGTCGAAATCATTGAGTTAAAAGATCACCCATGGTTTGTGGCTTCACAATTCCACCCAGAATTTAAATCAAGACCAACCAAGCCGCAGCCATTGTTCCGAGAATTTATTCATGCTGCCATGAAACATAAGAAGTAAAAAATGGGTTTGTCCCAAAACTTTCGATGAATAAGATTCCACAGAACAGTCAAGAAATGCCCGATACTCCGCTGGGTAAAACGGCACTGGCGTCCGCTCAGGGGCAGGATGATGGCCCCGGAGAGGATGATAGGTCACCCATCTGAGAGGGTATTTTCTTGACTTTTTTCTTGCACTTAAGGCAGGTCTTTTGGGCAGCAAATGAACTACTTTTTTAACGAAATCAAAGATCTTAAAATTTCATACGTTTTGTTTTGTGTGAAAAACATGTTAAAATTGACTTTTAAATCGAATTTATGGATAAAGAAGGAAATATAGGAAGCTTTATCGAACTATAATACATAGTAATAATTAGAGATAGGTGAGGTTTATGTCGAAGAGAAAAAAAACCGTCTATATTGTGGATGATCAAGTGGGGATCCAGCTTCTGCTCAAAGAGATCATTAATAATGAGGGATATCATACGGTGACCTTTGAAACAGCAAATTTGGCACTCGATCATATATCTGCAGAAAAGCCAGACCTTTTATTTGTAGACTATAAACTTCCTCTTATGACCGGTGTGGAAATGGTACATAAATTAGATGAATTGGGAGTGGATAGTCCTGTCATTATGATGACAGGACTATCTGAAGATGAAGTGAAAAAGAATGTACATACGGATCAGGTAAAAGAAGTTTTATTAAAACCTTTTAATATTGAAGAAGTTAAGAAAATACTTAAGAAATACGCCGGGGATCCATCCTGAAGGGAAAGAAACTTCCGATATGCCCGAATACTTTTCCCTTTTGTATCTGCAAATTTCACCGCCTATTCCTGATTGATCATCTAAACCCTTGCTTCCGCTTCATGTGCAAGGGTTTTCCATATTGTGCATGAACCATCATGGAGAAGGGCAAAGTAGTTCAGGTAATTGGTTCCTTCTGAATCAAAACCACAAGTCCTCCACAGGTCTTTTCTATCTTTCTTTGCAATTTTCCTGCTCATACAGCATCCTTCTGTTGCACGAGGGGTATGGTCTTGGTATGCTATGTATGTGTATAATCTGTTTACATATGTGGTCATCGCCAATGTGAACGGAAGGCGATGATCGTACCTATAGAAAAAGGAGGATTTTTTCATGCCATTGGTATCAATGAAAGAAATGTTAGAAACAGCCAAGGAACAGGGGTATGCTGTTGGTCAGTTTAACATCAATAACCTGGAATACGTTCAGGCTATTCTGCAGGCAGCAGAAGAAGAAAAATCCCCAGTTATTCTTGGTGTATCTGAGGGTGCTGCCCGCTACATGGGCGGATTTAAAGTGGCAGTTGCCATCACGAAATCACTGATGGAGGAATATGGTACAACCGTGCCAGTTGCTATTCACCTCGACCACGGTTCAAGCTTCGAAAAATGTGCAGAGGCCATTCATGCCGGGTTTACGTCCGTTATGATCGATGGTTCCCACCTGCCCCTTGAGGAAAACATCGCCCTTACGAAAAAAGTTGTAGAACTCGCTCATATTCATGGTGTATCTGTTGAAGCAGAGTTAGGCCGTATTGGCGGTCAGGAAGACGACCTGATTGTGGAAGATGCTGAAAAGGCTTACGCTATACCATCTGAATGTGAACAGCTTGTAAAAGAAACCAATGTAGATTGTTTTGCACCAGCCCTTGGATCTGTGCATGGACCTTATAAAGGAGAGCCAAACCTTGGCTTTGACCGCATGGAAGAAATTATGAATTTAACAGGTGTCCCTCTAGTTCTTCACGGAGGCACAGGTATTCCTACTAAAGATATTCAAAAAGCCATTTCCCTTGGTACAGCAAAAATCAATGTAAACACAGAGAACCAAATGGCTCAGACTAAAACCGTGCGCAAGGTGCTGGAAGAAAAACCAGAACTGTATGACCCGCGCAAGTATTTAGGCCCTAGCCGTGATACCATTAAGGAAACTGTTATCGGCAAAATGCGGGAATTTGGTTCTTCTAATAAAGCCTGACGGAATTCAGTTCGATCAGCAATTTTAATGAAAAGGGCCTGCAAAATGAATTTTTGCTGAAGCAGCCAACACAGGAATAACCGCCGCCCCTAACATTCGGCGGTTTTCCTTGCATGAATCATGGACAACAAGAAAATGGAGGGAAAGACATGAAGTTTTTTGTGGATACTGCCAATATTGACGAAATTCGTGAAGCGAATGCCCTTGGAATTTTATCCGGTGTCACAACCAATCCAAGTCTTGTCGCAAAAGAAAACGTATCGTTTCATGACCGTTTAAAAGAGATTACAGCAGAAGTAGACGGTTCTGTCAGTGCGGAAGTCATTTCTGAAGACGCAGAGGGCATGCTGAAAGAAGCAGAAGAGCTGGCGGCAATTGCTCCGAACATCACCATTAAAGTGCCGATGACATTAGAGGGTCTAAAAGCTGTGAAACAATTAAGCGATAAAAACATTAAAACAAATGTGACCTTAATCTTTTCAGCCAATCAGGCACTGCTTGCAGCAAGAGCCGGTGCAACTTATGTTTCTCCATTCTTAGGCCGTTTAGATGATATCGGACATGATGGTATGACATTAATCGCTCAAATATCTGAAATCTTTACCCGTCATAACATTGATACAGAAATTATCGCAGCCTCCATCCGTCACCCAATGCATGTCACCGAAGCAGCCATCAACGGCGCTCACATTGCAACTGTTCCATTCAACGTATTAAAACAGCTCGTTAAGCATCCATTAACAGATCAAGGAATTGAAAAGTTTTTGGCTGACTGGAATAAGCAAAATCAGGCATGATTTTCATAAAAGTCGCACAAGCTAAGGGTAAAGTTTTGTATCCATGATAGGAGAGTTCCAGATGGAGAAATTATTAATTAAAGGAGGCAACCCTTTAAGGGGAGAGGTTCGGGTCAGCGGAGCGAAAAACAGTGCAGTAGCCCTGCTGCCGGCTGCGATCCTGGCTGACACACCTGTAACCATTGAAGGTTTGCCCGAGATTTCAGACATTCAAATATTGGCCCAATTGCTGGAAGAAATAGGCGGAACTGTTCATCAGTCAGGAAGGGATATTACCATTGACCCTTCCGCTATGGTTTCCATGCCCCTGCCAAATGGTAAGGTGAAAAAACTTCGAGCTTCCTATTATTTTATGGGTGCGATGCTGGGGCGCTTTAAAAAGGCTGTCATTGGCCTGCCTGGGGGCTGTAATTTAGGTCCGCGGCCAATTGATCAGCATATTAAAGGGTTTGAAGCCCTCGGAGCGAAAGTGACCAATGAACAGGGAGCTGTGTACCTTCGCGCAGATCGCCTGAAGGGCTCCAGAATTTATCTGGATGTAGTCAGTGTAGGGGCTACGATTAATATTATGCTCGCAGCGGTCAGGGCAGAAGGACAGACCATTATTGAAAATGCAGCCAAAGAGCCGGAAATCATTGATGTCGCCACACTGCTGACCAGCATGGGTGCCAGAATTAAAGGTGCAGGTACCGATGTTATACGGATTGATGGAGTAGAGAAACTAAATGGCTGCCGTCATACCATTATTCCTGACCGGATTGAAGCAGGCACGTATACGATTATGGCTGCAGCCAAAGGCGATGAAGTGCTGATTGATAACGTTATTCCCCTTCACCTGGAGTCCCTGATTGCCAAACTCAGGGAAATGGGAGTAGTGATTGAAGAAGGGGATGAACAGCTTCTGGTCCGCGGTAATCGAAAGTTAAAAAGTGTAGACATTAAGACACTGGTTTATCCCGGATTCCCAACCGATCTTCAGCAGCCATTTACCGCGCTGTTAACCCAGGCAGAAGGTACCGGTATCGTGACAGATACCATTTATCAGTCCCGGTTTAAACATATTGACGAGCTGAGGCGGATGAATGCCAGCATTAAACTGGAAGGTTCATCGGCTGTTGTTTCTGGCCCGGTCAATCTGGAAGGAGCAAAGGTAAAGGCAAGCGATCTCCGAGCCGGTGCTTCTCTGGTAGTGGCTGGAATTATGGCCAATGGGATCACCGAGGTGATCGGTCTAGACCATATTGACAGAGGGTATGAAAGACTGACGGATAAACTGGCAAACTTGGGTGCCAATATCTGGAGAGAAAAAATGACGCAGGAAGAAATTGAACAATTCCAGAATTCTTAATTGTAAGGTTTTGGAATGTTCCATGGAGATGAGGGAATAGTCTGTTAAAGTATAGGGGAGGAAAAGAACCATGGAAAGAAGCCTTACAATGGAACTCGTCCGCGTAACCGAAGCAGCTGCGCTTTCATCCGCACGCTGGATGGGACGCGGAAAAAAAGATGAAGCGGATGATGCAGCTACAACCGCCATGCGAAATGTATTTGATACAATCCCGATGAAGGGGACAGTAGTCATCGGCGAGGGTGAAATGGATGAAGCCCCAATGCTATATATTGGAGAAAAACTGGGAAACGGTTTTGGACCGAGGGTTGACGTAGCGGTAGATCCGTTAGAAGGAACGAACATCGTGGCCCAGGGAACCTGGAATGCACTCGCTGTCATAGCTGTGACGGATCATGGAAAAATGCTTCACGCTCCGGACATGTACATGAACAAAATTGCTGTAGGCCCGGAAGCGGTTGGCAAGATTGACATTAATGCATCCGTGACAGACAATTTGAAAGCTGTAGCAGAAGCAAAAAACAAGGACATTGAAGATGTAGTAGCAGTTGTCTTAAATCGGGAACGGCATGAAAAAATCATCCAGGCAATACGTTCAGTGGGAGCACGTATTAAACTGATTCCTGATGGTGATGTAGCTGCAGCCATTAATACAGCCTTTGATCATACAGGTGTGGATATTTTATTCGGAATCGGCGGAGCTCCAGAAGGCGTGCTGGCAGCTGTGGGACTGAAATGTCTTGGGGGAGAACTTCAGGGAAAACTGGTTCCTCAGAATGAAGAGGAAGAACGCCGATGCAAAGAAATGGGTATTGAAGATATCAATAGGGTATTGACAATGGATGATCTCTGTGGCGGGGATGATGCTATTTTTGCCGCTACCGGCGTAACGGACGGTGAGTTGTTAAAAGGTGTACAATATAAAGGCGCCCGTGCAACAACTCAATCAGTTGTTATGCGTGCTAAATCTGGCACCGTCCGTTTTATTGACGGAACCCATAGTCTGAAGAAAAAACCAAACCTCGTAATCAAAGATTAATATGAAGATGAAACGGGGCTGATTCAAACACAGACAGCCCCGTCTTACTTAACCTCTTTTATCTGCTTCACCATTTTTGTCTATCCTTTTTGGATTTCTGACGTGATAGCTGTGAAAATTTGCTTTTCTAAAAGAATAGTATTGAATAATGAATAAAAATGGGGTTAAAATGATAATGTTTATGAATAAGGAGAGTTTGATAGCCCCATATGCATGTACTTCACTTTCGCTTCGATGTCTTCTTCCTGAACTAGAAGTGAATTCCCTTTTTAATTATGGTTTCATAGATTTTATATATGTAATGTTCAGCGATATCTGAATTTTTTGAATGTGAATGTTTAAAAAGCGGATTTTAGTCAGAGTCGGAGCGATCAGCTGCATTTTAAAGTGTTTTCTCACTCCTTTTAAGAATCAGCAGGCTTAAACGTTCTTGGCCAGGGCTGTAGCTTGCAGCCAGATAAGAACAGCTATGACACTATAAATTCGTTATAAAAATAAATAGGTGTGGTGATATTGTGTCTGAATTGACCATTAGTCATTTAGAGTCTTTAACATTGAAAGAATTATACGCTCTTGCAAGGGAATATAAAATATCCTATTATTCTAAGCTTACAAAGCGAGAATTGATTTTTGCGATTTTGAAAGCACAGGCTGAAAAAGACGGATTTTTATTTATGGATGGAATACTGGAAATCATTCCATCTGAGGGATTTGGATTTTTGCGCCCGATTAACTACTCGCCAAGTTCCGAAGATATTTACATTTCTGCTTCCCAGATCCGCCGGTTTGACTTGAGGAATGGGGACAAAGTATCCGGGAAAGTAAGACCGCCAAAGGAAAATGAACGCTACTATGGTCTGTTGCATGTGGATGCGGTTAATGGAGAAGATCCAGAGACGGCAAAAGAACGGGTGCATTTTCCGGCATTGACCCCTCTATATCCGAACCGGCTGATGAAGCTGGAAACAGAGTCCCATAAACTTTCTACCAGAATCATCGACTTAATGGCTCCGGTAGGTTTTGGCCAGAGGGGCTTAATTGTAGCACCGCCAAAGGCTGGTAAAACCATGTTGCTTAAAGAGATAGCCAACAGCATTTCCCAAAATCACCCGGATGCCAAACTCATCATTTTGCTGGTGGACGAGCGTCCAGAAGAAGTAACGGATATTGAGCGTTCTGTCCATGAAGATGTAGACGTGGTCAGTTCTACATTCGATGAAGTACCTGAAAATCATATCAAAGTGTCCGAGCTTGTATTGGAGCGGGCCATGAGACTGGTTGAACATAAGCGGGATGTTATCATTTTAATGGACAGTATTACAAGGCTCGCCCGGGCTTATAACCTGGTAATTCCGCCGAGCGGACGGACGTTATCCGGAGGTATAGATCCGGCAGCATTCCACCGTCCAAAGCGTTTCTTCGGTGCTGCGCGAAATATTGAGGAAGGCGGAAGTTTGACCATCCTGGCGACAGCTTTAATTGATACGGGATCTCGTATGGATGATGTCATTTATGAAGAATTCAAAGGTACGGGTAACATGGAACTTCACCTGGACAGAAATCTTGCCGAGCGCCGGATTTTCCCTGCGCTGGATATTTTGCGCTCTGGAACCCGGAAAGAAGAATTGCTTCTGCCTAAATCCCATATGGACAAGATCTGGGCAATTCGCAAAACCATGAGCGATTCCCCTGATTTTGTGGATCGATTCCTGAAGCGGCTGAAGGCTTCAAAAAACAATGACGAATTTTTCCAGATGATGGAGGAGGATATGAAAGGCAACGGCTCACACCGCCGCTATTCATAAATATTCCTCGCACTTATATTTACAAAAAATGAAGTTTATAATAAGTATTGCAAAATAAAAATGAGCCTGTTATAATCACTCTATGTGAGTTTAGATACCGTACAAAAATGTCGTAAATGAAACGACGATAGACAAAACTCTGGTTCCACAGGAATCAGGGCAGAAAAGGAGTGAAAAGCATGAAAAACGGAATTCATCCTGAGTACAAGAAAGTTGTATTTCTTGATTCAAGTACGGGTTTTAAATTTTTAGGCGGATCTACAAAAACTTCTGACGAAACCATTGAATGGGAAGACGGCAACACTTACCCGGTTATTCGTGTGGAGATCAGCTCATCTTCACATCCATTCTACACCGGTAAGCAGAAAGCTGATAAAGCTGGTGGACGTGTAGATCGCTTTAAGAAAAAATACAATCTTAAGTAAGATGTTTTTCATGGATGGAAAACAGGCAAACATTCATATTTGCCTGTTTTTTTACTTATAAAGACAGATCGTAAACTGGATCGGTATGATCATCGCCCTGAGGAAGGGCCGGTGATGGATTCTTCTGTACATAAGGTGAGCTTGGAAGGGGGAGACACCTGGTGCATGTAATGAAACAAAACGGCTGGGTAGAAGTGATTTGCGGCAGTATGTTTTCCGGAAAGTCGGAAGAATTAATTCGCAGGGTAAAGAGAGCTACGTACGGAAATCTGTCTGTCCGGGTTTTTAAACCGGTAATTGACAACCGTTACAGCAAAGATTCAGTAGTATCCCATGACGGCTCTTCTTTTGAGGCAATCCCTGTGGGGCATTCAGAGGAAATCTATGAGCACGTTCATGAGAACATAGATGTCATCGGGATTGATGAAGTGCAATTTTTTGATGAAAAAATCGTGGAAGTAGTGGAACAGCTGGCTTATAAAGGGCATCGGGTGATTGCGGCTGGGCTGGATACGGATTTTCGCGGGGAACCTTTTGGTCCGGTTCCGGAACTGATGGCCATCAGCGAATCGGTGACCAAATTAAACGCCATTTGCCCGATCTGCGGCTCTCCGGCAAGCCGGACACAGCGGTTAATTAATGGCAATCCCGCATCCTATGATGATCCCGTCATTTTAGTTGGGGCTGCGGAATCCTATGAACCCCGCTGCCGTCATCATCATGAAGTGCCTAACAAGCCTGGGCAAGAGGAACCTGTGGCATCAAAAGAAAGATAACAAATGAAATGTTTTCCATCGAGGCTGGGACTAAATGGATAACGTAATGGAATATCCGAACTGTATTCAATCGTCGCATGAATGAGTTCGGATTTTTTTGCTTAGAGAGATAAGAAAATATAAAATTTGAGTCTTACACAATTCTTCAATGGACGGAATGATTGTCTAGCTGCAGCGCCCAGCCCCTCGAGCTGCTTCGGCCCCCCTGCGGCGACGACAGCCTCCTCGGTGGCCCTCCAGCAGTTTTCGGGGCTAAGCGAGGCGCTTCCGCTTTTCTTTTCAACATGCTTCGCTTTCCGCGGGCACGGCCTCAACTTCCTCGACAACTCATTCTTCGTTGTCTGTGGGATTTTCGGCTCGTGCTGTTCCCGCGACGCACAGGACGTGCTAGTGTCGACGTTGGCCACAGGAGGTGGCCGGTTTTAGTTGACCAGGAGTCTCGCATGTGGACTTCGATACATGTTCTTTAACCAATTGTTCGTCTTCTCCATTGTGTATTCCTTTCCCCCAGTCTTTTTAGAATTAAATCGTCTTTCCATTAAGGCAGAAGGAGCATTTAGTTTAGTGTGCGTCACAGGGATTTGTCAATCTTCATTGAGGTTTATCGATCTCCGCAAGCCTTGATCCCCCTTCACCTCAATTTGTCACCCACTGCAAGGTAAAATTTCACCGAAGCGGCCATTTAGGATTATAATAACCGTAGAAGGAAGTGACGTTCAGCTTTTCGTCCAGTGACAGGCGGTGCTACCAGCCTTTAAATAAGTAGGCAGTATCGGTACCGGAAAGTTCTTCCTTTGAAAAGTCCCTGTGTATGATGCGGGCAGGGTACTTTAAGCTTTTCTTGTTTTGACGCATCTATACTCCTGTACTATAATTAGAATGTTTAGGAGCAAAAAGAGGTGGATGACGTGTTAGAAAAATTACAATCCATTGAAGATCGTTATGAAAAATTAAATGAATTATTAAGCGATCCGGAAGTCATTAGTGATTCAAAAAAATTAAGGGAATATTCGAAAGAACAATCCGATCTGGAAGAAGTCGTTCAGACATTTCGAACATATAAAGATGTAACCAGCCAGCTGGATGATGCAAAATCCATGCTGGAAGATGACCTGGATGACGATATGCGGGATATGGTCAAAGAGGAGATCAGTGAGCTGTCCTCTGAAAAAGAAGACCTGGAAGCCCGGCTGAAAATTCTGCTTATCCCTAAAGATCCAAATGACGAGAAAAACGTTATTATGGAGATCCGCGGGGCAGCGGGCGGAGAAGAAGCAGCATTATTCGCAGGAGACCTGTACCGGATGTATACCCGCTATGCCGAGTCCCAGGGCTGGAAAACAGAAGTCATTGAATCCAACGAATCGGATCTTGGCGGATATAAAGAGATTATTTTCATGATTAAAGGAAACGGCGCTTATTCCAAACTAAAATTTGAAAACGGGGCCCACAGGGTTCAGCGTGTTCCTGAAACAGAATCAGGCGGGCGTATCCATACGTCTACAGCAACCGTTGCTGCTCTTCCGGAGGCGGAAGAAGTAGAAGTCGAGATCCACGAAAAAGATATTCGAGTGGATACATTTGCATCCAGCGGTCCAGGTGGACAGAGCGTTAACACGACGATGTCAGCTGTACGTCTGACTCACCTTCCTACTGGAATTGTGGTTTCGTGTCAGGATGAAAAATCCCAGATCAAAAACAAAGAAAAAGCGATGAAAGTTCTCCGTGCCCGGGTGTATGATAAATTTCAGCGTGAGGCACAGGAAGAATATGATCAGACGAGAAAATCTGCGATTGGTTCCGGTGATCGCTCTGAACGGATCCGCACGTACAATTTCCCGCAAAATCGGGTTACCGACCATCGCATTGGTTTGACCATTCAGAAACTGGATCAAATTTTAGAAGGCAAACTTGAAGAAATTATTGATGCACTAATCATTGAAGAGCAGACAAAGAAACTCGAGGAAATTGGTGAGTAGCATGAACTTTGAAACCATCCGGGAGGCCCGCCAGTGGGCTTCTCTTTTTTTGGAACAACATCATCGGGAAAAGCAGGTAGCGGACCTGCTGTTAATGCACCATCTTAAGATCAGCCGGGCACGCCTGCTCGCGGATTTGCGGGATCCTTTTCCAGATGGGGCAAGGGATGATTTTATCAGGGATATCAAAGCCCATGCTTTAAAAGGTGTGCCGGTTCAGCATTTGACCGGTGAGGAAATGTTTTACGGACGCCCCTTTAAAGTCAATAATCAGGTGCTGGTGCCCCGGCAGGAAACAGAAGAGCTGGTCGAAGGGGTGCTGGATGAGATAAATGGTTTAAAGGAACCGATTACTGTTGTTGATGTTGGAACAGGAAGCGGCATCATTGCCATTACCCTGAAAAAAGAACGGCCGGATCTGACTGTCTATGCTACTGATATTTCCGAAGGTGCATTAAAAATAGCCAGAGAGAACGCTGACAGACACCGGGCAGAGGTACACTTTCTTAAAGGAGATTTTTTGATCCCTTTAATAGAAGGCAATATTAAAGCTGATGTCATCGTGTCCAATCCGCCCTATATCCCTCTCTATGAAAAGGATGAGCTACAGGATGTGGTGCGGAATTATGACCCTCACTTAGCCCTTTTCGGAGGTGAGGATGGGCTGGATGCATACAGAGCGATCGTAAAACAGGCGGGCTACGTACAAAAAGATAGGACATGCCTGGCCTTTGAAATAGGCCACCAGCAGGGCAAGGATGTCTCCGATTTGATTTTCCGTCAGTTTCCAGGTTCCAGCCCAGAGATTAAGCAGGATATAAATGGAAAAGAACGGATGGTGTTTTGCTGGATTTAACTTACCTCCGAAAGAAGTCTCCATCTCCTAGCGTTAGCGTAGGTGGTGGGAGTATGTCACAAGCACGCATATTTGCTGGAGTGCCGAACTTCTCTATTAAACAACGGTCTACGTTCCACTTCATTTTTGACAGAATCTATCAATCTAAAAAAATATGATTTTAACGTTTAAAATATCAAATGTCTGCCCATACTGTAGCCAAACGATGTTACAGGGGGCGGGAAACATGAAAAAAGCAATAATAATGTTATTCATTGGAATGATTCTTTTCATTCATCCTCAGTCGGGCTATGGAAGCGAAAGTTCTGATCCAGCCATTCAGGTTATCCCCGATGAGGCGATCAGACTGAGGATTCTGGCTAACTCGAACAGTGAAGAAGATCAACGGCTGAAACGGATCATTCGCGATCAGGTTAATGCCGAAATCACCACCTGGGTAGAAGATTTAACGTCAATTGAAAAAGCAAGAACATTAATAGAAAATAGAATCGGACAGATTGAACACACCGTAGGACAGGTATTGAAGGAACAGGGTGCAGACTATTCCTATGGTGTAGAATATGGGATGGTGAACTTTCCGGCCAAACTTTATGGCAGCTACCTGTACCCCCCGGGAGAGTATGAGGCGATTCTGATTACGATTGGTGCAGGAAAAGGGGATAACTGGTGGTGTGTTCTGTTTCCGCCACTATGTTTTCTTGACTTTTCCAATGGAACAACGGTCACAGCCGATGAAACTGCAACCGATTTAGATGAAGGCCAGAAGTCAGGTAAACAAGCAAAAGTGAAATTTTTTGTGGTCGAATGGGCCGAACAGCTCTGGGACTGGATTTTATCTGTTTTTGCCTGATGATTACGGCCATATTCTATAAAAGGTTGGTCATTTTTTAGATTTAATAGAATAGATCGCTCCCCGAACTCATAGAGTAGAATGAAAACAATCCAGGGGAGTGATCGTGTTGATTCAAATTACACCATCTAAAGACTATTCAATGGAAGAACTGGAATCGTTCTTTGGAGATGTCTGGGATAAGCAGACCGATCGGGAGAAACTTTATGAATATGGAAGATATATGCTTGTTCATGGGAAGAAAAAAGCATTTTTTGCAATTTTGCCTGCGGGAGATCAGTCCGGCTGGCTCCGGGCGCTGTATATGAAAGAGGGACTCACACCGGCATTTCTCATGATGGTTTTTGAATGGGTTCAACAGGAAGCAGTGCGTGCAGGCTTTAAACATATTTATGCCTTGAGCCGTGATGAATCAACGGAAACCTTGCTGGAAACCATTGGATTTCAAAGGATTGATCAATTGCCGACACGTATAGACGATCAGCAGACTGACTGTTCAGGCTGGGTGTGGACAGCATAATTATCCACATATGTGAATAACTGCTGTGGATAACTTGGGGATAAATGCTTGATAACGGGAAAGGGGATTACAATGACCGAAGCAGCATATGAGACAAAATACTGGAATGTGACAACTGAAGAAGCAGCACCTGATCATCCGTCTATCCAGAAGGCAAGCCATGCATTAATCAATCAGGAAGTGATCGCCTTTCCGACTGAAACAGTTTATGGATTGGGGGCAGATGCCACAAGCGATGAAGCCGTCAAAAAAATTTTTGCCGCTAAAGGCCGTCCGTCCGATAATCCACTAATTGTCCACATCGGTGATCAAGAAGATGTCCACAAACTGGTGACGGAAGTTCCGGAAGTGGCCCAAAAACTGATGGATGCTTTTTGGCCAGGCCCTCTCACCATCATTCTTACGAGCAATGGAACCTGTGCATCCAGTGTGACAGCTGGATTGTCCACAGTAGGAATCCGTATGCCGGATCATCCGGTGGCCCGGGCGTTATTGCAGGCGAGTGGTCTCCCGGTAGCAGCCCCCAGTGCCAATCGGTCAGGACGGCCGAGCCCGACCAGTGCTGCCCATGTTCTGGAAGACTTATCGGGAAGGATTTACGGGGTTTTAGATGGCGGGACAACCGGTGTGGGCGTTGAGTCCACCGTTGTGGAATGTACGGGTGAGGTTCCTGTCATCCTTCGCCCGGGTGGTGTATCCAGGGAAGAGCTGGAACAAATTGTCCCTGCTGTGAACATTGATCCTGCCCTTAATAATAAACGGGAAAAGCCGAAATCCCCGGGGATGAAATATACCCATTATGCACCAGTTGCCCCTTTATGGCTCGTCAAAGGGGATCTGGAATTTTTCCAGAGACAAATAGACAGGCTGCAATCCGAGGGAAAAATCGTCGGGGTCATGGTGAGCAAAGAAAGCGCTGGAGCGTTAAAAGCTTCACATCTTAAGACATATGGAAGCCGGGAAAATTTGGCTACTATTGCAGCAGGTCTCTATGATGCCCTTCGCTCCTTTGATCATGAACCTGTAGATATCATTCTGGCAGAAACCTTTCCAAACGACGGCATCGGAGCTGCAGTCATGAATAGACTCGAAAAAGCGTCCACTGGAATCATCGAATAAACGTCGTGGAAATTGGATCATTATTTGTTTGAGAATAAAATCCTCCTTCTAATTGGGACAGCCCATGCATATATTTGAGTGTAGCATGTCCAGGGGAGGATTTTTGCATGTTTCTACATTTGCTTGGGGAGTGGCTGACCTATTCATTAATGGCAATAGCCCTGGGAATGGATGCCTTTTCAGTGAGCCTTGGCTTTGGCATGGCAGCCCTTCGGTTAAGAAAAATTTTTTTGATTGGTCTCCTAGTAGGGGTCTTCCATATTGTTATGCCCTTTATGGGCATGGTTGTGGGCCAGATGATTTCCAGGCAGTTTGGGGAGTTTGCTGCCTTTCTGGGTGGGATTCTGTTAATGGTCCTTGGAATGCAGATGTTTATCTCCTCATTCTCCAGCGAACAATCCCAGCCGTTAACCGATAAATTCGGGGTGTTGCTGTTTGCTTTCACCGTCAGCCTGGATAGTTTTTCAATAGGCTTAAGTCTGGGGATGTTTGGCATCAAAGCTATTTTTGCTTTGTTTCTGTTTGGAAGTGCCAGCGCCATATTAACCTGGATGGGGTTTCTGCTGGCAAGAAGGGTCAGCCATTTATTTGGCGCATACAGTGAGATACTGGGGGGCAGCATTCTCTTTGCGTTCGGATTAAAACTGCTGCTCGCTTGATTAAAACTGACTCTATTGGATAAAACAGGCTCCGGATCAGTCCGGAGTCTTTTCTATTTTTGGTTTTCCTATTTTATTTATGATATAGTTTTCCTTAGAAAGAATGCGGAGGTCAGGGGAATGAAGATAAAGATTTTATTTGTTTGCACAGGAAATACATGCAGAAGTCCAATGGCTGAAGCGGTGTTAAAACACAAGTCTGATCAATTTGACGTACAGTCTGCGGGGATTTTTGCCCAAAAAGGGGCTTATGCTTCTAAGGGAACAAAGGATGTTCTCCAGAATAAGGGGATTTCCATTCGGCATCAGTCTCAGCCGGTCACAGCAGAATTAATTGAATGGGCTGACTATATTCTGACCATGACTTCCCAGCACAAACAGATGCTGATTTCTCAATATGAAGAAGCACAGCCCAAAACATATACTCTGAAGGAGTTTGTCAACGAACAGCAGGCCGGCATCTGGGAGCAGCTCAAAAAGGCCTATACAGCACTTGAGGAGAAAAAACTCAAATTTATATCTGAAAAACGAGATCAATTAAAAGAAGAGGATCTGCAGCAACAATTGATCGAGTACACGCAGGATGAAATTCAGTCAATTCGCAGCCTGGAAGCTCAGCTGGAAAGCCTCGATATACAGGATCCCATCGGAGGCAATTTTGACGTATATATGAAAACCTTTCAAGAAGTAGAAAAAAATATTGAACTTCTCATCAAAAAATTGGACAATAAAGAAAAGTAGGAATATCAGGGGGGAATACAATGGAAAAGAAACACCGCTTCAGTCTGCGGATCAAACTTGTAATATTCACAACCGTTCTTGCTCTTATTACATACAGCACAAGTGCTTTTTTTATTTATGTGCTTTATGAACAATTCAAGGGGATTTTGGGGTTATCTGAAGAAGTATATACCTCGATCATTTTATTGCTGGGGATTATCTGGTCTGGGATTCTTGCTTATTTCGCCGCAGGATTAATTACGAAGCCGCTCATGAAGCTTCAGGAGGTAGCCAATGAGGCGGCTGAAGGACATATTCAGGCAGATGTAGAAGTGTCCCGATCTGATGACGAAATCCGTTCACTGGGTCTAGCTTTTAACACCATGTTAAAAAGCCTGCGGGATATTATCCGAAATATTGATCAGAACTTTGACCAGACAAACGAATCTGTCCAAAAAATCAAGGAAGCGACAGCCAGAGCTGCTGAGCAGGCTAACGCAATTGGTCATACCATTGGGGAAATTGCGACAGGTGCAGAAAATTCCACATCGGCTATTTTGCAGACAGCCGAATCAATGGAGGAATCTACCCGCCTGGCCGGTGAAGTGCAGGAGAAGGCGAAACATTCCCAGGAACTTTCCCAGGGGATGCTCGACACGCTAAATCAATCCAAAGCAGTTATTCAAAAACTGGTGGAAAGCGTACAAAATATCGCGAAGGAACAGGAATACTCGCTGGAAGCTGTTGAACGGCTTGAAACGAATGCCATTGAGGTAGAAAAAATTATTTCACTCGTCGGGGATATTGCTGAACAGACGAATCTGCTGGCATTAAATGCATCCATCGAAGCAGCAAGGGCCGGGGAACATGGCCAGGGCTTTGCCGTTGTAGCTGATGAGGTGCGCAAGCTGGCTGATGAAAGTGCTACAGCTGTTCAGGGAATAGCTGAACTGATCAACAACATTCAAAATGATATTGGTCAAGTGGTTGAACGTATTCAAACACAGGTGGATTTTGCCCGCAAAGAAGCAGAAAAAGGGCAGGAAACCAATGAAGCTATTGAAAAAATGTCTGCTTCCGTTAATGAAGTGGCGGATATGGTTGCGCATATTTCCGGCCTGATGGATCAACAATTAAAAACGATGGAAGCAACTTCTCAGCAGTCCCAGGAAGTATCGGCCATTGCCGAAGAAACAACCGCAGGAACTGAAGAAGTCAGTGCTTCCATTCATGAACAAAACTCACTCATTGAAAACATTAATGACATGGCGAATGAATTGGAAAGACAGGCAAAAATGCTGAAAAAACAAATTCAAAAGTTTAATCTGGATTAGGAAGTAAACGATGAACTGTTCGTATACAAAAGGCAGTTCATAGAATAGGATAAAAGACATCAAAAGAGGAGCGTGTATCATCCATGAAAATTGTACTGGCATCTGACCATGGCGGCTTTCAGCTGCGTCAGGAAATTAAAAGTTTGTTGGACGAAATGAATATTTCCTATGAGGATATGGGCTGTGAATGTGAAGATTCTGTTGACTATCCTGACTACGGAATTCCTGCTGCTGAACGGGTAGCTAATGGTGAATTTGATCTGGGAATTTTAATCTGCGGAACAGGTATTGGCATGTCGATTGCTGCCAATAAAGTAAAAGGAGTCCGCTGTGCCCTTGTCCATGACGTATTCAGTGCGAAAGCCACAAGAGAACACAATAACTCCAACATGATTGCTCTAGGAGGACGTGTAGTTGGACCCGGTCTAGCAAGGGAAATTGTCAAAGCCTGGCTGGAAGCGGAGTATGAAGGCGGCCGCCACGAACGCCGAATCGGCAAAATTGCAGACTACGAAAATCAATAACCGCCAAATAGCGATCTGCAAAGGAATGAACGGAAAACATCCATTCCCTCCTTTCGTGAATGGAGGCATGGATGTTTTCATGTGAAAAGGCAACCCAGGAGAAGGGAATCTCCCTCATCTTCTTTTTATTTTATGACATACTATTCATAAGTTTAGTTCTGAAAGCTTTTGGTGTCAGGAGACACCATTTGAGGGGGCATGAATGATGGCCGAAATAAATGCCAGTGAAGTTCGCCGGCATATTCGGGAGATCCTGGAAGAATGGGTTTCCCTGAATCAACTAAAAAAAGGAATGTTGGTTGTCATTGGCTGTTCCACCAGTGAAATAGCTGGTCAGCGTATTGGGACTTCCGGAAGCAATGATCTGGCAGCTGTTTTATTTTCTGAACTGGAATGGCTGAGAGATCAAACAGGGGTTTCTCTGGCCTTCCAGGGATGCGAGCATATCAATCGGGCCCTGGTGGTGGAAAGGGAAACGATGGAACGCAAAAATCTGAATCAGGTGACCGTTGTACCGATTCCTGGTGCAGGAGGATCCATGGCTGCCTATGCCTATCAGCACATGCAAGATCCAGTGATGGTGGAACATATTCAGGCAGATGCTGGACTTGATATCGGTGACACGTTTATCGGCATGCATCTGAAACCGGTTGTGGTTCCTCTCCGATTCAAACGCAAAAATATCGGACATGCCCATGTGACAGCTGCATTTACCCGTCCGAAACTCATCGGTGGAGAACGGGCTGTATACTCAAAGGAAAAAGCGTATGATACAACCTGTGATTAAGGTGTAAAAGTAAAGGGAGGAATGAAGATGGACCATTTAAAAAAAGTTGACCCAGAAATCTTTGAATCCGTAGAAAAGGAAAAAAAGCGCCAGCAGAATAACATTGAGCTGATCGCTTCCGAAAACTTTGTATCCAGAGCTGTCATGGAAGCTGCAGGTTCCGTATTAACGAATAAATATGCAGAAGGATACCCTGGACGCCGTTACTATGGCGGATGTGAATTCGTGGACGAAGCGGAAAACTATGCCCGTGAACGTGCGAAAGAATTGTTTGGGGCAGATCATGCTAACGTACAGCCTCACTCCGGAGCCCAGGCAAATATGGCGGTATATTTTGCCGTATTGGAACCAGGTGATACGGTATTAGGCATGAATTTAAGCCATGGCGGTCACTTAACCCACGGAAGCCCGGTAAATTTCAGCGGTACCCTGTATAACTTTGAAGAATACGGTGTAGATGCTGAAACTGAACAAATCGATTACGACGTCGTTTTGGAAAAAGCAAAAGAAGTGAAGCCAAAACTGATTGTAGCCGGTGCCAGCGCCTATCCGCGCACCATTGATTTCAAAAAGTTCCGTGAAATTGCTGATGAAGTGGGCGCTTACTTAATGGTGGATATGGCACACATCGCCGGACTTGTGGCAACAGGATTGCATCCTAATCCGGTTCCGCATGCTCATTTTGTGACCACCACTACCCACAAAACCCTGCGCGGACCTCGCGGCGGTATGATTTTATGTAAAGAAGAATTCGCGAAGAAAATTGATAAATCCGTATTTCCTGGCATGCAGGGCGGGCCGTTAATGCACATCATTGCTGCTAAAGCAGTAGCCCTTAAAGAGGCCCTGTCCGATGACTTTAAAACATATACAAAAAACATTGTGGACAACGCGAAACGTCTGGGTGAAGCTTTGACTAAAGAAGGAATCCGAATCGTATCTGGCGGTACTGACAACCACCTGCTGCTGCTGGACGTCCGTTCCCTCGGGCTTACAGGTAAGGTTGCAGAAGAAGCCCTGGACCGAATCGGTATTACGGTAAACAAAAATACTATTCCTTTTGATCCGGAAAGCCCATTTGTAACCAGTGGTATCCGAATCGGTACAGCAGCGGTTACAACCCGCGGTTTCGGCCTGGAAGAAATGGATGAAATCGGATCCATTATTGCCTTCACTCTGAAAAACCATGAAGATGAAGAAAAAATGATAGAAGCGAAGGAACGGGTACACAACCTGACAAAACGTTTCCCATTATATGAATAATCGAAAAGGACTGGCCATTTCAGCTAAAGAATCGGGCCAGTCCTTTTTTTGGAATCAGCCTTATCATGTAATAGTTATACGTGGTGACGGATGGTTATGAGATGCTCGATAAGAGGGTAAAAGATGGGAAGATCTGCAATCCTCACCTTGCAAGTCGATTCGTTATTCAGTACAATTTTAAAGATGTGAATTTTTGAAAAGGAGAGATCGGCTCATGGGAAAAGTCTATGTATTTGATCATCCACTCATTCAGCATAAGTTAACATTTATTCGTGATAAAAGCACCGGAACGAAAGAGTTTCGTGAATTAGTTGATGAAGTTGCAACATTAATGGCTTTTGAGATTACACGAGACCTTCCTCTTCAGGAAGTAACCATTGAAACTCCTGTATCCTCCGCAAAATCCAAAGTATTGTCCGGGAAAAAGCTTGGCCTTATTCCAATATTGCGCGCCGGTTTAGGGATGGTGGACGGAATTCTAAAATTAATTCCTGCGGCGAAAGTAGGACATGTCGGATTGTATCGTGACCCGGATACCTTAAAGCCTGTTGAATATTATGTCAAACTTCCTTCTGATATTGAAGAGCGCGAGCTGATCGTCATTGATCCAATGCTGGCTACAGGCGGATCTGCTAATGAAGCGATTCACGTACTGAAAAAGCGTGGAGCCAAACAAATTCGCTTAATGTGCCTGATTGCTGCACCAGAAGGCGTAGAAGCTGTGAAGAAGGAACATCCAGATGTAGACATTTATCTGGCCGCACTGGATGAAAAGTTAAATGAAAAAGGCTATATTGTTCCAGGACTGGGCGATGCTGGTGATCGTCTGTTTGGAACGAAGTAATGGGAGTGAATGAAATGTCCCAGCGTCTCAAAATCATGACTATTTTTGGAACGAGACCGGAAGCAATTAAAATGGCGCCCCTTGTACTAGAGCTCAAAAAACGGGATAACGAATTTGAACCGATTGTTACAGTGACGGCTCAGCACCGGGAAATGCTGGATCAGGTTCTGAAAATTTTTGATATCCAGCCTGACTATGACTTAAATATTATGAAGCAGCGCCAGTCCCTTGCTGAAATCACTACAAGGGCACTCGAAGGCTTGGACCAGGTTATGAAAGAAACCAGTCCAGATATGGTGCTGGTTCATGGTGATACAACAACCACTTTTGTCGCGAGTCTCGCTGCTTTCTACAATCAGATTCCTGTCGGGCATGTGGAAGCCGGACTTCGGACATGGAATAAATATTCCCCATTCCCGGAAGAAATGAATCGGCAGCTTACCGGAGTGATCGCCGATTTGCATTTTGCTCCCACTGAAAAGGCGAAGGAGAATCTATTGAAAGAAAATAAACCGGAAGAACAGATTTTCGTCACCGGAAATACAGCTATAGATGCTCTGAAAACAACTGTTTCAGAAGAATATTCCCATTCAGTTCTGCAAAGAGCAGGGGGAAGAAGGCTTGTTTTAATGACGGCTCATCGCCGAGAAAACCTCGGGGACAAAATGCAGCAAATGTTCCGTGCCATTAGACGCCTGGCTGATGAACATGAAGACATCGAAGTCGTCTATCCGGTTCATTTAAATCCGACAGTCCAGGAAACAGCCCAATCGATTTTGGGGAACCATGACCGGATTCAATTGATTGATCCTCTGGAAGTGATTGATTTTCATAATTTTGCGTCTCGGGCCCATCTGATTTTAACCGATTCAGGAGGCATTCAGGAAGAGGCGCCATCCCTTGGAGTTCCCGTGCTTGTGCTTCGGGATACAACGGAACGGCCGGAAGGAATCGAGGCTGGAACACTGAAGCTTGCAGGTACGGAGGAAGAAACCATTTTTCAGCTGGCCCATGAATTATTGACGAATGAACAGGAATACGAAAAAATGGCCAAAGCGTCCAATCCATATGGTGACGGACAGGCATCCAGCAGAATTGCAGACGCCATTCTATATTATTTTCATCAAACGAGCGAAAAGCCATCCCCCTTCAAGCCATAAGGGAGGGTGGTTTTTTCTTATATAATATAAAAGCAGCGCGAATCACGATCGAGTTCAGCTGAATCCCGATAAATCACTAAATCGGGTCCATCTTTATAAAGATTCCTCTTTATCTTTTTTCAAACCACTTCTCATACGTGCTTCTTTTTAGTCTTCCATTTGCATTTATGATTTTGAAAGGAATATCCCTGATTTCTTTACATGGATCTGTTTAATTTTGCTTAAACTAAAAAGAAAAAAATGGGACGGGATTGAAGTGAGCAAAAAATGGATGGTTCTAGTAATCTTAATAGGAGCAGTTTTTTTCAATCAAGAATCAATACATGCTCAGATCCTCAAAGACAAAATGGCAGTAATTGTGGAGGTGGAGGGTGATCCATATGAACGGAAACAATATATTGAAAACTATCATCCCTTTATTCAGGTGGAATATGTTTACGATACCCTGTTAAATGCCCTTGCGCTGAAGGGAAAACGGGATGACCTCCTTCAGCTGAGTCAACAGCCCTTTATCAAAGTGATGCACCATGTCCAGACATATCGCGTTCCGGAAACGAAATCCATGCCTTCTTTAACAGACATCCCCTCTTCTGAACGAAACATTCCTTATACCGGAAAAGGGGTGAAAATCGGGGTAATCGATACTGGAATTGACTACCGCCATCCGGACCTCCAGAACAATTTTCAGGGTGGGTACGATGTGGTCGATTTTGATGACGATCCAATGGAAACTCTTCCGGCAGAGGGGATGCCCACGATTCATGGCACCCATGTAACCGGCATTATTGCGGCGAATGGTAAACAAACCGGTGTGGCGCCAGAAGCTGACATATACGGCTATCGTGCCCTGGGACCAGGAGGATTCGGCACTTCTGTACAGGTTATTGCTGCGCTGGAGAAAGCCGTTGAAGACGGGATGGACATTGTAAACCTCTCCCTTGGAAACAGTGTGAACAGTCCGGACTGGCCAACCAGTGTTGCCGTCAACAAAGCCATTGAAATGGGCATTACAGTGGTGATTGCAAATGGAAATGATGGACCGGAAAAATGGACGGTTTCCTCCCCGGCTACTGCTGTTAAAGCCATTTCAGTTGGTGCGTCTGTAGATGAGCTGTCCCTCCCGCTTCTTAACGTTCCTTTTTTTGACAAAACCATTAAGTTGACCCCATTTGCCGGATCAAAGCCATGGAATCTTCAAAAACCATATAAAATGGAATATGCAGATTTAGGAAAAAAACCCCTTCCTTCATTAGAAGGAAAAATAGCCCTGATTAAACGGGGAGAAATACCGTTTACCGTAAAAGCGAAAAATGCAGCGGAAGCGGGTGCCGAGGCGGTGATAATTTTTAATCATGAAGACGAAATGTTTCGGGGCGGGTTGACCGAGGAAGTTCCAATTCCTGTCGTTTCAGTTTCAAAAGAGGATGGAGAATGGCTGATCGAGCATGCTGTTGAATCGGATGAATGGGTTTACCCTGGTTATCAGCATATTTCCTATCAATTGGCTGACTTCAGTTCGAAGGGGCCGGTCGTTGTCAACTGGGATATTAAACCGGACCTGGTGGCACCGGGAGTAAATATCATCAGTACCATTCCAGAGGGGAAATATCAATCTCTTCAGGGCACCAGCATGGCGGCACCGTTCGTTGCCGGAGTTGCCGCCCTGATCAAGGAAGCCCATCCAGAATGGGGACCTGAAAAAATAAAGGCAGCTTTGCTGACAACAGCCAGACCGTTAGCGAAAGAAGATGGAGATCTATACGCCCCGATTTCACAGGGGATGGGAAGAGTTCAGCCAGAAAAAGCCGTCACTCCTCCTTTTCTCATTTATAATAGCCGTCTGACGTTTGGAAAAATCACAGAGGAGAACCCCATACACACGGTTCACATCGTGATTGAAAATCTTGAAAATGAAACACAGCGATTTATATTTGAACACCCGGAAAGGCAGAACGGAGTGGTCTGGAATTTGCCAGGTACCATCTATGTCCCTCCAGGGGAAACCGCAAGCGTTGAAGTAGGTCTGAAAGTTAAACCGGACAGGCTGCAGAATGGACTTCATCAAGGCTGGCTGACACTGAAAAATGACTATCAAACCATTCAGCTGCCGTATCTGTTTGTCAATAAGACAGCTGATTACCCGAGAGCAGAAGGGCTGGAATTTTCATTTATGCCTTTGAAACCTGATGAGTACCGGTTTCAGCTTTACCTGCCGGAAGGAGCTGATCAGCTGATCGTTGAATTGTACGACCCTGACACCCTGCGGTATGAACAGCGATTAATTTGGGAAAATGGTGTCAGTCCTGGAATGTTTACACAGACGTTTAACCGAAAAAAGCTAAGTCTCAAAGGAGACTATATCATGTTTGTTAAGGTGTCTGCAGATGCAGAGATAGACTCGGTTTTTTCCCGAATTTATATCGAATAAAGCATGCTCGAATTTTCACAGAAAAGACATTGACAATCATAAACCCCTATTGTATGCTAACTTAGTGTGGAATGATAAGGTTTTCACCATGAACAGCTTACTTTGCTCAATGTCCAACAAACTGATTAGGAGCGGTCATTTTGAGTGATAAACAAAATCCTTACCGGGCCATTGCCCTGACCAGCGGCATCGTAGCTCAGCTGTCCGGTGCAACCATCGTTGGGATTTTCATAGGCAGGTGGCTTGACCAGCATTTTTCCACATCACCTCTTTTTTTGATCATAGGGCTTTTTAGTGGATTAGCCGCCGGTGTTTATGGCACAATCTACTTAGTGAAAAATTACACAGGAGATTCATAACCGTGGAACAATATAGATACATGGTGAATCGACAGCGAAAATGGATGTTTTATTTGCTGGCTCTCTTTGTGCTCGGGTGGGGTTTCTTACCATATAGGGAAATCTTTTCCGGCCTTATTTTAGGCACCTCGATAAGTTTTTTTAACCTCTGGTTATTGCAAGTAAAAGTTGACCGGGTTGGACAAGCAGCAGAACAATACCAATCACAGGAAAAAAAGAAGAAGCAGACCCTTGGATCAGTCTCGCGACTCGCGATGGCTGCTTTAGCTGTGCTAATTGCTCTCCGCTATCCGCAATATTTCCATTTGCCATTTGTGGTAGTAGGTCTAATGACAAGTTACATTGTCATGATTATAGACTTTGCCTTACACCAAAAAGAAAAAACCACAGGGAAGAGAGGTGAAAAAGATGGATCATAAGAATCCTATGTGGAACGATCCCTTTGGGATTTCCTGGCTGGATTTCAACCTTTCTAACATAGCTATGATGCTCGTTGCCTCCACCATTGTCTTCATCGTAGCAACCCTTGCAGCCAGAAATCTTCAGCGCAAGCCGACTGGATTGCAAAACTTTATGGAATGGCTGATTGATTTTGTCAAAGGCATCATCGACAGCACGATGGACTGGAACACAGGTAAACGATTTTTACCACTGGGACTAACTTTAATTTTTTATATTTTTGTAGCCAATATGCTTGGGGTAATCACAATTGTGTCTTTTGACCATTATCTGTGGTGGAAATCCCCGACGTCAGACCCAAGTATCACCTTGACGCTTGCAGCAATGGTTGTCATTTTGACACACTATTATGGCATTAAGTTGAATGGTGTAAAAGAATATGGGAAAGGATTCTTCCAGCCAATGTGGTTCCTGTTCCCATTAAAATTGATTGAGGAGTTTGCCAACACGCTGACCCTGGGTCTCCGACTTTACGGAAACATCTTTGCAGGGGAAGTCTTGCTTGGAATGCTGGCTGCCCTTATGACTTCAGGCGCATTTGGAGCGATAGGCGGTGCACTTCCTATGCTCGCATGGCAGGCATTCAGTACATTTGTAGGTGCTATTCAGGCATTTATCTTTACCATGTTAACAATGGTTTATATGGCACACAAAGTGAGTCATGACCATTAATTGGATATACAACATTTAAAATTAATACTTATATCAAATTTTCAGAGGAGGAATTTTCAATGAGTTTAGGAGCTTTAGCAGCTGCGATTGCAGTAGGTTTAGGTGCACTTGGTGCAGGTATTGGTAACGGATTAATCGTAAATGGTACTGTTCAAGGTATTGCGCGTCAGCCAGAATTGCGCGGTACACTTCAAACAACTATGTTTATCGGTGTTGCGTTAGTTGAGGCACTTCCGATTATTGCAGTTGTTATCGCCTTTATGGTTATGTAGTAGAAAAGGATATTCTGTTGTATGAAAAGTGAACATAATGGCGAAGTTCCACGAATGAATACTTCGCCATTCCTTTATGTAAGCCTGTTTGTCAGTTTGAGGCGAAAGGAGTGAAAGCTGTGCTTGATACAAGCATGATGATACTTGGAGCTGGAGCTGGCGGTTTTAACGTTGGAGATATGCTGGCGCAGCTGATTATTTTTATTGTACTACTCGTATTGCTTAAGAAATTTGCATGGGGCCCGATCATGAACATGATGAAAGAACGGGAAACCCATATTGCCAGTGAAATTGAAACAGCTGAGAAAAATCGTCAGGAAGCTGAACGTATGGCAAAAGAGGCTCAAGAAGAGCTGAAAAATACAAGAAATGAAGCACAACAAATTATTGAAAATGCTAAACAAACTGCAAAAGAACAAGAGCAAGCCATTCTTCAGAGCGCTCGTGCAGAAGCTGAACGCTTAAAAGAATCTGCTCTTCAGGAAATTCAGCAGGAAAAAGAAAATGCAGTTCAAGCATTGCAAGATCAAGTGGCTGCCTTGTCCGTTAAGATTGCTAGCAAAGTAATTGAAAAAGAACTGAGCGAGCAGGATCAGGAAAAACTGATCAACGAATATCTTAAAGAGGTAGGAGAAGGGCAATGAGTCTAGAAATCGTAGCCAAACGTTATGGAGTTGCTCTTTTTCAAATCGGACAAGAGAAATCTATGCTCGACAAAATGGAAGAAGAACTCCGCACAGTCCGCGCAGTTTTTCTGGATAATGAACAGCTGATTGAACTGCTGACCCATCCACGGCTGGGTGCGGATAAGAAAAAGCAGATTCTTGACGAAGCATTCAAAGATTTTTCGAAAGAAGTAAAAAATACGCTTCATTTGCTGGTAGACCGCCGGCGTGAGGCTATTATTCCGGATATGATAGATCACTTTCTTCAATTAACAAATGAAGCGCGCGGCATTGCAGAAGCAGACGTTTACTCTGTTCGTGAGCTTAATGATGATGAGCAGAAAGCACTGCAGGATGTATTTGCGAAAAAGTTGAATGTAAACACCCTTCGCATTCATAACATTGTAGATCCATCCATTCTAGGTGGACTAAAGTTGAAAATTGGAAATCGCATTTATGACGGCAGTGTCAGCGGCAAACTTGAGCGAATCGAACGAAAGCTCGTTTCTGCAAACAAATGATGATAGGGGTGAAATTGGATGAGCATCAAAGCTGAAGAAATCAGTGCGCTGATTAAACAGCAAATTGAAAACTATGATTCTGAAATAGAAGTAAGCGATGTTGGTACAGTCATTCAAATTGGTGACGGTATCGCACGTGTTCATGGTCTGGATAATGTGATGTCCGGTGAGCTTGTTGAATTTTCCAATGGGGTAATGGGTATGGCCCAGAACCTTGAGGAAAATAACGTCGGTATCGTAATTCTTGGACCATATACTGAAATTCGTGAAGGTGACGAAGTTCGTCGTACTGGCCGCATTATGCAGGTGCCAGTAGGAGAAGAGCTTCTTGGCCGTGTAGTAAACCCGCTTGGACAGCCTGTTGACGGCAAAGGTCCAATTGAGACTTCAAAAACACGTCCAATTGAATCACCAGCTCCTGGTGTTATGGACCGTAAGTCCGTTCATGAACCACTTCAAACGGGTATTAAAGTCATCGACTCCATGATTCCAATTGGCCGCGGTCAGCGTGAGTTGATCATTGGTGACCGTCAGACTGGTAAAACAGCGATTGCCATCGATACCATCCTGAACCAGAAAGATCAGGATATGATCTGTATTTACGTAGCAATCGGTCAGAAGGAATCTACAGTACGTGGTGTTGTTGAAACATTACGTCAGCATGGTGCGTTAGACTATACCATTGTTGTAACGGCTAGTGCATCTCAGCCTGCACCGCTTCTTTACCTGGCTCCATATACAGGGGTAACGATGGGTGAAGAGTTCATGTATAACGGCAAGCATGTACTTGTTGTATATGATGACCTTTCTAAGCAGGCAGCAGCTTACCGTGAGCTGTCCCTATTGCTTCGCCGTCCACCAGGCCGTGAAGCATTCCCGGGTGACGTATTCTACCTGCACTCTCGCCTGTTAGAGCGTGCGGCTAAACTAAGTGATGCGAAAGGCGGCGGATCTCTGACCGCATTGCCATTTGTTGAAACTCAAGCTGGTGACATTTCAGCTTATATCCCAACAAACGTTATTTCCATTACAGACGGACAGATCTTCTTACAGTCTGATCTATTCCACTCTGGTGTGCGTCCGGCGGTTAACGCAGGTTTGTCTGTATCCCGTGTGGGTGGTGCAGCACAAATCAAAGCCATGAAAAAAGTTTCTGGTACACTGCGTCTTGACCTTGCCGCATACCGTGAACTGGAAGCATTCGCACAGTTCGGTTCAGACCTGGATAAAGCGACTCAGGCAAAACTGAACCGTGGTGCCCGTACGGTAGAAGTACTGAAACAGGATCTGCATAAACCGCTTCCGGTTGAAAACCAGGTTGCAATTATTTATGCACTTGTAAATGGATATCTGGATGACATTCCAGTTGAAGACATCCGCCGATTCGAAGAAGAATTCTACAACTGGATGGATAAGAACGGAAGAGACCTGATGGATCATATCCGTGAAACAGGAAACCTGCCAGAAGCAGAACAGCTGAATCAAAAAATTGAAGAATTTAAGAAAACATTCGTTGTATCTGAATAACGGATTTGAGATGAAAGTCTCTTAAAGAAAAGGTGGTGAAAACGGCGTGGCATCCCTTCGTGACATTAAAGGCCGGATAACTTCCACAAAGAAAACGATGCAAATCACGAAAGCGATGGAAATGGTATCTGCTTCCAAGCTGAACCGTGCCGAACAAAATGCGAAGTCATTTGTTCCGTACATGGAAAAAATGCAGGAAGTGGTAGCCAGCATCGCTTCCGGGAATACAGGTGCAGATCATCCGATGCTAAAATCAAGACCTGTTAAGAAAACAGGTTACATCGTGATTACAGCGGATCGCGGACTTGCCGGTGCTTATAACAGTAACGTATTGCGCAAAGTTTATTCAGTCATCCAGGAACGTCATCAGTCAACGGATGAATATGCTGTGATTGTTATCGGAAAAGTCGGCCGTGATTTCTTTAAAAAACGCAATATCCCAATTGCGAAGGAAATTACAGGACTTGCCGATCAGCCTGCATTTGCGGATATTCAGGCGATTGCAAGTGAAACAGTAGACATGTACGCCAACGAAGAAGTGGATGAACTGTACATGTACTACAACCACTATGTCAGTGCCATCTCTCAGGTTGTAACTGAAAAGAAACTATTACCTTTAACAGATATTAACCCAGATGGTGGACAGAAACTGACAAGTTACGAGTACGAACCAGACGAAAAAGAAATTTTAAATGTGTTGTTGCCACAATACGCTGAAAGCCTGATCTATGGTGCATTATTGGACGGAAAAGCAAGTGAGCACGCAGCCAGAATGACAGCGATGAAGAATGCTACTGATAATGCAGGTGAAATGATTGATTCCCTGACTCTTTCTTACAACCGAGCACGTCAGGCATCCATTACACAGGAAATCAGTGAGATTGTCAGTGGTGCAGCAGCCTTAGAATAACGTTACGCCCTATTAGGTATCAGCTAGTAAGTTAGGAGGGAAAAGGATGAGCAAAGGACGTATTTTACAGGTAATGGGTCCGGTAGTAGACGTTCAGTTTGAAAGCGGACACCTGCCTGAAATTTATAACGCCCTGACAGTTCGTCATGAAGCTAAAGACGATTCCGAAGTTAATATCGACCTTACTTTGGAAGTAGCTTTACACCTTGGTGATGATACAGTTCGTACCATTGCAATGGCTTCTACAGACGGTCTTGTACGGGGTATGGAAGTAGATGATACAGGTGCACCTATTTCCGTACCAGTAGGTGAACCAACACTAGGTCGTGTATTTAACGTATTAGGTGAAAAGATTGACTTAGGTGATGAACTGAGCGGAGATGTTCGCCGTGATCCAATCCACCGAGAAGCACCTAAATTTGAAAATCTATCAACCCAAACCGAAATCCTTGAGACTGGAATTAAGGTAGTAGACCTGCTGGCTCCATACATCAAGGGTGGTAAAATCGGACTCTTCGGTGGTGCTGGAGTAGGGAAAACCGTATTAATTCAGGAGTTAATCAACAACGTTGCTCAAGAGCATGGAGGTATTTCCGTATTCGCAGGTGTAGGTGAGCGTACACGTGAAGGTAACGACCTTTACTATGAGATGAAAGACTCCGGCGTTATCGATAAAACAGCAATGGTATTCGGTCAGATGAACGAGCCGCCTGGAGCACGTATGCGTGTTGCTCTGACAGGACTGACAATGGCTGAATATTTCCGTGATGAACAGGGACAGGATGTTCTGTTCTTTATCGATAACATCTTCCGTTTTACACAGGCAGGTTCAGAGGTATCAGCGCTTTTAGGCCGTATGCCATCTGCCGTAGGTTACCAGCCAACACTTGCTACTGAAATGGGTAACCTGCAGGAGCGTATTACTTCTACGGATAAAGGTTCCATCACCTCGATCCAGGCAGTATACGTTCCAGCGGACGACTATACTGACCCGGCTCCAGCCACTACATTCGCACACTTAGATGCGACGACAAACCTGGAGCGTAAATTATCTGAGCAGGGTATTTACCCGGCCGTTGACCCATTAGCATCAACTTCCCGTGCCCTTGATCCGAACATCGTAGGTGAAGAACACTACAATGTTGCACGTGAAGTACAAAGAACATTACAGCGTTATAAAGAACTTCAGGACATTATCGCCATCTTAGGTATGGACGAACTGTCTGACGAAGATAAATTAATTGTTGCTCGTGCACGCCGTATTCAGTTCTTCCTTTCTCAGAACTTCCACGTTGCCGAGCAGTTTACCGGTCAGCCTGGTTCTTATGTGCCAGTTGAAGAGACTGTTAAAGGATTCAAAGAAATCCTTGAAGGTAAATACGATGACCTTCCAGAAGATGCATTCCGCCTGGTTGGACGCATCGAAGAAGTGGTTGAAAAAGCAAAACAGATGGAACAATAAATGGGAAATTAAGCGGCAGCGTTTAGGTGCCGCTTAATCCAAGCCCAAGGAGGGGTAAGTTTGAAAACACTGACTGTGAGTGTTGTCACTCCTGACGGCCCTGTCTTAGAAGATCAATATGAAATGGTTAGTTGTAAGGCGGAAAGCGGAGAGCTTGGTATCCTGCCTGGACATATTCCGCTGGTGGCACCGTTAACCATTAGCGCCGTGCGTCTAAAAAAGGACAATAAGACAGAAAAAATCGCAGTCAGCGGCGGATTTTTAGAAGTACGCCCTGACAAAGTAACCGTCCTGGCACAAGCAGCTGAAAAACCATCTGATATCGATGTTGACCGCGCGCGCAGAGCCAAAGAACGTGCTGAACGCCGCCTACAAGCTAAACAGGATGATATCGACTTCAAACGTGCAGAATTAGCGCTTAAACGTGCGCTTAATCGCCTAGATGTGGCTCAAAACGGATAAAAAACGATAAAACCCTTGCTGCAATATACGAGTTGCAGCAAGGGTTTTTCCATTTTTCTCCCGTATAAAAAAATGGAAAAATGGTGCCTGTCACTTGTCGAAAAATCTTTGCGATAAGAGGGGATTTAGCTCGAAGGATACATCCTCGTTAAGATTGATAAAATCTTTTTAGGATCGGTAAATACTCATGAAGATCCGCTCCCCCCACAAAAAACGCAGCACCTGGTGAAACCCAAACGCCCCCAGGAGACCACACAAATTCATTAAACAAACTCGTCAACATATATTCCATTATTTGTTCCCCCGGTCACCCCCATCAAACTTTTCCCAGATACTTCTATCCAGCAGCAAAACCTCATACACATGTTTTTGAAAAGAGAACGAAGGAAATGCTTCATTCTGAGATCAGCTTTCAACCCACAAAATAAATAGAAATCACAACAAGTCATTCCGGGCAGCACACTAAACCAACAAACGAACTGATCCAAATATTTTAAAGCATCGCAGCCTGTATCGACACAGATAAGCCCTTTTGATATAATGAAATCGATTACAAAAAATTTAAAAATATCATAAAATTTAGGGGATTAAAAGGGGGCTGAAGATGGATTCACTGTACATTTATCAAAACAGCTATCTCGTGGTTTTCCTGTTCTTGCTCATCGGCTTACTGCTGCCGGCTGTGGCGCTGGGAATGGGGAAACTTTTAAGACCATCCAGACCGACAGAAGCAAAACTGACAACCTACGAAAGCGGAATTGACCCCTTTCAGGATGCGAGGGTCCAGTTTAATGTCCGCTATTATTTATTTGCGCTGCTTTTTGTCATTTTTGATGTGGAAACCGTTTTTCTTTATCCATGGGCAGTAGCCTATGAAAAGCTTGGAATCTTTGCCCTTATTGAAATGCTCATTTTTGTCATTATGCTGATGATTGGATTAATCTATGCCTGGAAAAAGAAGGTGTTAAAATGGCAATGAACTTAGAAGATATTACACCGGAAGAACGACAAGAATTGGAACGAAATGTATTTTTTATCACCCTTGAACGTCTGAAGTCGTGGGCGCGAAGCAATTCTCTCTGGCCCCTCACTTTTGGGCTTGCATGCTGTGCCATTGAAATGATGGGGACAGGAGCTTCCCATTATGATTTAGACCGCTTCGGCTCATTTTTCAGAACCTCACCAAGACAATCGGATGTAATGATTGTTTCCGGCACAGTAACGAAAAAAATGGCCCCGGTGCTTCGCCGCTTATATGATCAGATGCCGGAGCCGAAATGGGTGATTGCCATGGGATCCTGTGCTACAGCAGGGGGCCCATATGTGAGGTCTTACTCTGTCGTTAAAGGAGTCGATCAAATCGTACCTGTAGATGTATACATTCCTGGCTGTCCGCCAAATCCAGCAGCCCTCATTTACGGTATTCATAAACTTCAGGAAAAAATTCGCTATGAAGCGAAAACAGGGAAGCGGGTGATCCTGAAATGACAGCTGAAGAGAATGGAAAAACACCAAACGAACAAACGGATGCCGGTAACCCAGATCAAGCGGAAGAATTAAAGGCTGACGAAGCAAAACAAGACCATTCACAGAAACCCGAATCAGTCTCCGGTAAGGCAGAAACAGAAGCGAAGTCAGAAAAAGATGCAAAAAAATCGGACAAACCGGCTGCAGAAAGCCAATCAGAACGCAATAAAACTGCCGAATCCAGCACTTCAGCTACTGCTGATGATCAATCCCGAAAAGAGACAGCACGGGAAAAGGCAGATCAAGCAGGAACGAAAAAAACGCGCAGACCGAAGAAAAAAGCAGAGAAAGAAGAGGCCCGCGAGGAGCTGGAACCATCACCAAAAGAACCACTTTTGAAAAAATATGTATCCATCATAGAAGAACACCTCGGCGAAGATGCATTAGAAGATTCATTTATTAATCGAGCATCCAAAGACCTTCCTACGCTTATTGCACATCCCGGATTTTATTTCAGCATCGCAAAATTGTTAAAAACACATGAGGAATTGCAATTTAATTATTTATCTGAACTTCATGGAACAGACTTCAAGGAATATATGGAAGTATATGTCCATCTCTACTCATTCAGTCAAAAAGAAAATATGGCATTAAAAGTCAAATTAGATCGGGAACAGCCAGAAATTGACTCATTGACCCCGCTCTGGGAGGGAGCCAATTGGCCAGAGTGTGAAGCCTATGATTTATTAGGAATTAAATTTACCAATCATCCTGACTTAAAACGGATCTTTCTCGGTGAAGACTGGGAAGGATACCCCCTTAGAAAAGATTATGAACCGTATGATGTGGAGGTGTAGCCAATGGTCAGAACAGAAGAAATGCTATTGAATGTCGGTCCGCAGCATCCGAGTACCCATGGCGTATTTCGTCTTGTCGTCAAAGTGGATGGAGAAATTATAAAGGAAGCTACACCTGTTATTGGCTATTTGCACCGTGGAACTGAAAAGTTGGCGGAAGATCTTCAATATACACAAATTATCCCGTACACCGATCGCATGGACTATTTATCTGCCATGACCAATAACTATGTTCTCTGTCATGCTGTGGAGACGTTAATGGGGCTTGAAGTGCCGGAAAAAGCAGAGTATCTTCGGGTGATGGCCATGGAGCTTGGGCGCATTGCCAGTCACCTGGTCTGGTTTGGAACGTATCTGCTCGATATCGGTGCAACAAGTCCTTTTCTTTATGCATTCCGAGAAAGGGAAGCCATTATTAACCTATTAAACGAACTGAGCGGTGCACGCCTGACGTTCAATTATATGCGAATCGGCGGGGTCAAGTGGGATGCCCCCGAGGGATGGGTTGACAAAGTTCGGGAGTTTATCCCATACATGCGGAATGAACTCGAAGGATATCACGATCTGGTGACAGGAAACGAAATTTTTGTCAATCGGGTAAAAAATGTCGGTACTTATACAAAAGAAGATGCGATCCAGTATTCCCTGAGTGGGGCAAATCTGCGATGCACGGGCGTGAAATTTGACCTTCGTAAAGAGGAACCATACTCCATCTATGACCGTTTTGATTTTGATGTCCCGACGGAAGAAGCGGGAGACGCTTTTGCCCGCTATAAAGTGCGCATGGCAGAAATTGAAGAGTCTCTAAAAATATTAGAGCAGGCAGTGGAACAGTTTCCGGAAGATGGAAAAATTTTAGGAAAAGTCCCCCGTGTCATCCGTCCGCCGGAGGGCGAAACCTATGTGCGGATCGAATCACCCCGGGGCGAGATCGGCTGTTATATTGCCAGTGACGGACAAAAAGAGCCGTATCGCCTGAAATTCCGTCGTCCATCTTTTTATAACCTGCAGATTCTTCCAAAATTGCTGAAGGGTGAAAACATGGCGAACCTGGTGACCATATTGGGCGGAGTTGACATTGTCCTCGGGGAGGTGGACGGCTGATGACGTGGATGGAACAATTATTAGCAAATGCTCCTGGACTATATCAGACACTCATCTTTTTTGCGGTTGCATTAGCCTTGCTTTTCGTCGTGCTGGGGTTTGTCACCTATGCCATTCTTGCTGAACGAAAAGTGATGGGATTTATGCAGCTTCGGTACGGTCCGTCGAAAGTCGGAGGAAGGTTTGGCCTTTTGCAAACGGTAGCGGATGTCCTAAAACTTTTATTAAAAGAAGATATTAAACCGAGTCTCGCTGACCGACCGCTATACATTCTTGCGCCGGTGATCGCTTTTGCACCCTCTTTTATGGTGCTCGCTGCCATACCATTAAGTGAACAGCTGACCTTTACCAGCATGGGTGTAGGGTTACTATATATTATTGCCATTTCCAGCTTATCCACCATCGGAATTATAACCGCTGGATGGGCTTCCAATAACAAGTATGCGTTACTCGGAGGAATGCGCTCCGCTGCCCAGATGATTTCCTATGAGATTCCTCTGGTCATGTCGGTAATCGGTGTTGTTCTGTTTGCAGGAAGCCTGAACTTATCAGAAATTGTGGCCCAGCAGCAATATGTACCGTACATTTTGCTACAGCCTATTGGTTTTATCGTGTTTGTCATTTCAGCAACAGCTGAGTTAAACCGGACACCTTTTGACCTGCCGGAAGCAGAATCAGAGCTCGTGGCAGGCTACCACGTTGAATACTCCGGCTTTCGGTGGGCGTTTTTTATGCTGGCGGAATATGTCTACTTATTTGCCATGTCTGCCTTAATTACCGTGCTCTTCCTTGGAGGGTGGAATCCGATCATCGGGCTTGATTTCATCCCGGGAATCATCTGGTTTGTACTGAAATTCAGTCTGGTCGTCTTTTTCTTCATGTGGCTCCGGGCAACCTTCCCGCGCCTGAGGGCTGACCAGCTCATGGAATTCGGCTGGAAAGTATTGCTGCCGGTCGCGCTATTTAACATCTTTTTGTCGGCTATTTTGAAAGAATTATTCTTCTAACAGTGTGAAGAAGAAAATTTTAAAGAAAGCGGCATGTTGAACGATCGATTCTTTAGTTAAAGGGGTGTACGCACATGAAAGGTTTAGCCAAAGGGTTAAAATATACCCTTAAAAATATGACCCAGGAAAAAGTCACCTATGACTATCCGGAAGAACCATTGCCCCTTCCAGACCGGTTTCGGGGAATTCAAAAATTTTATCCGGAAAAGTGTATTGTATGCAACCAGTGCGTCAACATTTGTCCAACTGACTGCATTACCTTAACCGGGAAAAAACATCCGGATCCCGAGCGGAAAGGAAGAATTATTGAAACATACAATATCAATTTTGAAATTTGCATATTATGTGATTTATGTACAGAGGTTTGTCCTACCGAAGCCATTGTCATGACCAATAACTTTGAATTAGCCGAATATTCAAGGGATGAATTTTTCAAAGACCTGCAATGGCTTGATGAAAACGATACGAACATAAGAAAGGAGAATTAGTCATGAGCGGAGAGATCATAGCTTTTGTACTCCTTTCTGCCGCCAGTGTCATCGGTGCACTGGCCATGCTGTATGTATCCAAAGTTGTGCACATGCTGCTGTCCCTCGTGCTGACCTTTTTCAGTCTGGCCGGGATCTATGTGCTGCTGTCGGCAGAATTTGTGGCTGTTGTTCAGGTATTGATCTACTCAGGAGCCATTTCGATCATGATGATTTTCGGCATTATGCTGACGAAGCATCATGATCAGGAAAAGCATCCCCAGAATATCGGCCGTTCTTTACTCGCGGGTGGGGGAGTCATTGTCTTTTTTGCCGCCGTATACGGCGCTATCCGCAAAGTTCCCTTTGGTGAACAGGCCACAGGATTGCATGAAGCCAATACAGAGCAGATCGGAATTAAAATCTTTTCCTATTATGTCATACCATTTGAAGTCGTATCGGTCATTCTGCTGGCGGCACTGGTTGGGGCCGTTGTTCTCGCCAAAAGGGAAGGAGATGATCAGTCATGAGTGCTGTTCCGGCTCAAGGTTATTTAATCCTGGCACTGATTTTGTTTTGTATCGGACTTTTTGGAGCGTTAACCAAAAGAAATACAATCATCGTGCTGATTTCTATTGAATTAATGTTAAATGCCGTCAACTTGAATTTAGTTGCGTTCAGCAAATATGGAATTCATCCGAATATTACGGGACAGGTATTTAGCCTGTTTTCCATCACCATCGCAGCAGCTGAGGCAGCGGTAGGGATTGCGATTCTGCTGGCACTCTATCGAAATCGCCGGAGTGTGCAAATCAATGAAATGGATACGTTAAAACATTAATCATGATTAGAAGGGATATGATAAAATGATCAGTTTTGCATGGCTGATCCCGCTGTTTCCGTTGATTTCCTTCATGGTGTTAATCCTTTCTGGAAAAAAACTTAAAAATGCAAGCGGTTATCTAGCGATTTTGCTGACAGGGATTTCTTTTCTCCTGACTATAGGCGTGCTTTTGGATTTGCGGACTATTACGGAATTTGAAGTGATTTGGCCATGGTTAACCGTTGGAGAGATTGAATTTCAGGCAGGAGCCCTGATCAATCCCCTCAATGGATTAATGCTGTTTGTAGTTTCATTTGTCAGCCTTCTCATACATATTTATTCACTCGGTTATATGGGGGAGGATGACCGAAAGTCTTCATACTTTGCTTATTTAAGCCTGTTTACGTTTGCCATGCTCGGACTTGTGATGTCTCCTAATCTATTGCAGTTTTATATGTTCTGGGAGCTTGTTGGTCTGGGTTCATTCCTGCTGATTGGCTTTTATCTGTATAAAGAAAGTGCTAAAAAGGCGGCCCGGAAAGCCTTTATCATGACCAGAATCGGGGATGCGGGCCTGTTAATCGGCCTGATTCTATTATTCTGGCAAACAAAGACCCTATCTTTTTTAGAAATTTTTCAGGCGATTGAACAGCAGAAGCTGGCTCCTGGCATGATCACCTTGATTGCCATTCTGCTCTTCATCGGAGCGGTAGGAAAGTCAGGTCAGTTCCCCCTTCATACGTGGCTTCCGGATGCCATGGAAGGACCGACCCCTGTGTCGGCTTTGATTCACGCTGCTACCATGGTGGCAGCCGGTGTGTATCTTGTAGCTGCGACGTATCCGCTCTTTCTGGCCAGCGAATGGGCGTTAATCATTGTTTCTGTGATCGGTGCATTTACCGCCATATTTGCAGCCACTATCGGACTGGTTCAGGATGATCTGAAACGGGTCCTGGCCTATTCCACCGTATCCCAGCTTGGCTATATGATGCTGGCACTGGGAGCAGGGGGCTATGTAGCCGGAGTGTTTCACCTGACCACCCACGCATTCTTTAAAGCGCTATTGTTCCTGGCTGCAGGAAGTGTCATCTTTGCCTTGAAAAATCAGCATATTAAACAGATTGCCGGTTCAGGCAAGCACCTTGCTGTAACGAAGTGGACCTTCTTAATCGGCACCCTTGCCATCAGTGGATTCCCGCTCTTGTCAGGGTCCTTCAGTAAAGAAGCTATTTTTGCCGCACTGCTGGAGGATGGGCAGTACGGACTTCTGGCTGTGGCATTGTTCACCGCCTTTTTAACATCTGTCTATATGTTCAGGCTTTACTTCCTTGTTTTTCACGGAAAAGGGGAGGACAAACCGGAAAGAACTGTTCCGCTATGCATGAATGGACCAATGGTGATTCTGGCTGTCTTCGCTGTCATTGCGGGATTTTTCGGCTCACAGCTTGCAGACTGGCTGGCGGGAGGTCAGGGATCATTTGCGGTTCTTCATCACAGCCCAACCTGGCTGATCTTTCTGGCAACCCTCGTCTCACTTGGAGGGATTGTGCTGGCCTATTATATTTATCTGAGAAAACAAATCAATCAAGAGGAATGGAAAGAAACCTTTTCATCTACGTACACCATTTTGTATAACAAATATTTCATTGATGAATTTTATGAAAATACGATTCTTTACAGTACAAGAGCCATTTCCTATCTTATCTTTTATATCGAAAAATATGTGGTAGAAACCGCCATGGCCTTTGTATCCGGGACCATCAAAGCCATTGGTACGAGGGGATCCAGATTGCAAACCGGCCAGGTGCAAACCTATGGCACAGTAGCACTCCTGGGTCTTGCAGCCATTGTCCTATTCTTTGTCGTCAAAGGGGGGTACATGTAAATGGGACTGTTAAGCCTGCTTTTGTTTTCGCCGATGATCGGATTATTATTGATATCCATATTAACGAAAAACAGTGATCATAAAAGTATTCATCGGTATGCTGTTTTAGGCGGCATCATCCCCCTGGTTATCTCCTGGGTTGCTTATATTCAGTTCCAGGGACATAACCAGCTGGCTGAAAGAGTGTCCTGGTTCTCCTATCAGGGTGGACAGCAAAGTTTTGTCATCGATTATGAGCTGGCACTTAACGGATTTCGCCTGGCCTTAATCCTGTTAACCACACTCATTGTCATGCTTGCCATTCTAGCATCTGTAAAACAAATTACAAAAAATCCACGACTGTTCTATCAGTGGCTGTTTGTGCTGGAGCTTGGTATTCTTGGTGTCTTTGCTTCCGATAATATGTTTCTGTTCTTCTTCTTCTTTGAACTGACCCTGATTCCGATGTTCTTTTTAATCGGAAAATGGGGACATGTGGAGCGGGAAGAAGCCGCCTACAAATATGTGATTTATAACGGCCTGGGGTCAGCGGTATTGTTGATTGCCATCGTAGCGGTATTTGCTCAGGCTGGAACGACTAATTTTGAGGCAGTTCAGGCCTATATGGCCCAACGTGATGATATGGCTTTCCAGGTGGGTGTGCTGATCGCATTCCTGGTTGCCTTTGGCGTGAAATTGCCAATTATACCTCTGCACTCATGGATGGTGAGTGTCCACGTTTATGCACCCCCGGCAGTTGTAATGATTCACGCAGGGGTTCTCTTAAAAATCGGGGCCTATGGTCTTCTGCAATTTGGTTCCGGGATGTTTCCGGATGCGTTTCCGGTATTCGCAGTGACGATCGCTGTACTTGGTCTGATCAACCTGCTTTACGGTGCGTTTCTGGCACTGATTCAGGATGATCTGCGAAAAGTCTTTGCCTATGCCAGTGTATCCCATATGGGAATCATTCTCCTTGGCATTGCCGGTATGAATACAGCAGGATATCAGGGCGCTATTTTCCAGACGATTTCCCACGGCCTGATTTCAGCTCTGCTTTTCTATCTGGTTGGCATCTTGATTCTCAGAACCGGAACCACCAATCTGAAAAAACTGGGAGGCATGTGGACAGCTGCTCCCGTTCTTTCAGGCCTGTTTTTAACCGGTGCCCTGGCTGGACTCGGACTGCCGGGAATGAGCGGGTTTGTCAGTGAATTCATGGCGTTTGTGGGCGTTTTTGAACAGCTCCCTCTATTTGGGGCTGTAGGTGTAATTGGAATAATTCTGACCGTCGTCTATTTCCTGCGGGCAATTTTAAATATGACTTTCGGGGACCCCAGAAAAAATAAATACGAAAAAATGGCTGATATTGGAAAAGGAGAACTGTTTCCGGCAGGGGTTCTCGTTGCCTTTATTATCCTGATTGGCGTTTATCCAGATAGCCTGAGCCAGCTTTTACAAATCACCCTGGAAACACTAGTCACAGGGATGGGGGGATAAGCAATGGATTTAGAAACACTGCTAAGTTTTCAATGGGGCATGATGGCACCTGAATTTACCATTTTAATTACCGGAGTAATCGTTTCGTTACAGGACTTATTCTATGGAAAGAAACGTCTGTCAAACTGGCTTGCCATTATCGGAATCCTGCTTGCCATGGTCTTTTTGTCCGCCCAGTATCAGCATGTACCAGTTTCCATCCTGTACGATACCTATGTATTCGATCAGGTATCCTTCTTTTTTAAATACATTCTGCTCATGGGAACCTTGCTAATTTTACTCATGACGAGTACATCAAGGGATGAAGAGACAGAAAAGGTCAGGGGCGATTTTCACTACCTGCTGCTCGCTGCCCTGTTAGGCGGGATGATCGTTGTTTCAAGTGCCGATATCATTACGCTTTACGCTGGGCTGGAACTGTTGTCCATCTCCTCCTACATTCTGGTCGGACTTCGGAAATATAACCGGAATGCCAATGAAGGGGCCATGAAATATATCATTACAGGCAGCCTTGCTTCAGCAGTTACTCTGTTTGGTTTGAGTTACATATACGGACTGACTGGGACGACAAATTTATACGATATTTCCCGGGAAATGTCGGTCATCGACACACAGCTCGAACCACTGGCTGTACTGGGGTTTGTGATTACTTTTGTGGGACTGACCTTTAAAATTTCCACCGTTCCGTTTCATATGTGGACCCCAGATGTGTACCAGGGAGCGGCAACGCCGATTACCGCCTTTTTAAGTGTCGTGTCCAAAGCCGCTGGATTTTTGCTGCTGATCCGGATTTTTGTCGCTGCCTTTACCACTGAGCCAGGCCTGAGCGATGACTTAACGGTATATGAATATGCTATCGGATTTGCAGGGGTTTTAGCTGCCATCACCATGATTATAGGGAATACGGTTGCGTTAAGACAGCGCAACATGAAGCGGCTCTTTGCCTACTCAAGCATTGCTCATGCCGGTTATCTTTTAATTCCGCTCGTGGCTCTGTCGGCATTTAGTTTAGAAACGATCTGGTTTTATTTGCTCGCCTATATGTGGATGAATATTGGTGCATTTGCCATTATTCATGTGTTAATTCAAAACCATCAGACCGAGGATATATCCATGTTTTCGGGACTGTATCAGCGTTCGCCTGTTCTGGCTCTGATGATGACCCTTTTCCTTGCGTCACTGGCAGGAATACCAGCTACAGCCGGATTTATCGGAAAGTTTAATATTTTCCTGGGGGCGCTGTCAGCCGATCCCGCTCACTATGTCCTGGCAGCCATTATGATTGGAACAACAGTGATTTCCTATGTGTATTACTTTAATATTCTGGTACAAATGTATTCCCGGCCAAAGGCAGAGTCATCACCGATACAGGTTCCAAAAGCACTGTGGCTGACGATTGCCATCTGTGCAGCAGGCACCCTTGTTTTTGGACTTTTTCCGAACCTGGCATTACAATTTTTTAGCTGGTAGTCTGGTTGCTGCCGTGATTGACAAAATCCCCTTAAACGTGTAATGGTTGTATTGATGACGCTATAGAGGAGGGGATGCTCATGTTACAGTCCTTAGGCATCGATGCACTGATCGGAATGTTTTCACATATTCTTTTTATTATCCTCACCTGGAGAGCCTTGCAGGGCCTTCGGTTGGAAAATCTGATCCGTAAAGGAAGCGTGGTTGAAGCACGGATTATCTATCTGTTCATATCCATTGCAATCGGTTCCAGTGTCAGCGAGTTTTTCCTTGACTTCTTAAAATGGTCCCAGCAGCTGACCTATCTGTTTTCATAGGACGCTGTGAATCATATCGGTTTAAAAATTATCCGGAGATAGTGATTTTGTCGATAAAAGGCAAGGTTTCATCTGTTTAAACTCTTCTTCTCCCGTCTATACTGATGATAAAAAAGAGCGGGAGAGGAAGAGAATGATGAAAAAACCAATGATGCTGGCCATTCTTTCTATGATTCTAGTATTTTCCCTGTTTGGGATCAGCCGAACAGGGGCCAATCCTTCACCAGATACGAAACCCCTTCGTGACCTTCATTTATTCTTGCAAAAAGAAGAGCTGCCACTAGTCAAATGGGAGCTGATGATGCGAAGGACCATCAAATGGGAAGGAGAGCAGACCCTCGATCAAATCGGACAGACTCTCCATCTAAATACCCTCTTTAAGAAAACAGACCAGTCGAAATCTGTGAAATATTACGCAATAAACAGTCATAAAAAAATAGGACTAAACGAACACGTTATATTGATAAAAGAAAAAGGAAATTCACAGCCAAATGTCGAAATAATATATAAAATGTCTGGAACCAGACTGAATGAAGCTGCAATAAATGAAATCAATGAACGCTTAACTAACGCAAAGTCACAGATTTTTCATGGAAACACGGCAATTTTCACTTGTTTGCAGTCAAGGACAGGTGCTAATATTAAAGATAATTTATTAAGATCCTTTGTACATTCTCACAATCTAGATATTTTACATAGAATAGAGGAGAAGGACTTTTTTGTAGTTTCTGGTTTTACCAATCAGTGGGATACACATATCCCGCTATTAGAAAACAAAAAAATGAACGTTCAGTTTTCTGTACGGAAGGGATTGGGCGGTACGACTTATGTCACAATCGGCACACCAATCCTGACAGTTGAATATTAATATAGAGAATTTAGTCGCGGAGGGGAATAACTTGGAAAAAATCATTGTACGTGGTGGGAGGCAGCTGAAAGGCACAGTTAAAGTGGAAGGTGCTAAGAATGCTGTACTGCCTGTCATCGCAGCAAGTATAATGGCAAGCAAAGGCAGAAGTGTCATACATGATGTGCCCGCTCTCGCTGATGTAGATACCATGAGCGAAGTTTTACGATATATGAATGTTCAGGTGATCAATCATAATCAAACCATACGGATTAACGCAGAACTTCCATTGAAAACGGAAGCTCCTTTTGAGTATGTCCGAAAAATGCGTGCGTCCGTTCTTGTCCTCGGTCCTCTGTTAGCTCGCTATGGCCATGCCAAAGTAGCTATGCCTGGAGGGTGCGCCATTGGATCAAGACCGATTGATCAGCATTTAAAAGGGTTTGAAGCAATGGGGGCTAAGGTCCATGTCGGGCATGGATTTATTGAAGCCCATACGTCACAGGATCGTCTAAAAGGTGCACGTATTTATTTGGATGTACCAAGTGTGGGAGCTACGGAAAATATTATGATGGCAGCAACGCTAGCTGAAGGCCGGACGGTCATCGAAAATTGTGCGAAAGAACCGGAAATCGTAGATCTCGCTAATTTCCTGAATAAAATGGGAGCCAATATCGTTGGTGCCGGTACTGAAACCATCCGGATTGAAGGGGTTGACCAGCTTCGGGGCTGCGAACATACCATCATTCCAGATCGAATCGAAGCTGGAACATTTATGGTTGCATCGGCCATCACCGGAGGAGACGTGTATGTTCATGGGGCTGTATCGGATCATCTTCGTTCCCTTATTGCTAAATTAAAAGAAATGGGAGTCGTGATCGAAGAGTATGATGACGGCCTGAGAGTAATCGGTCCCGAAAAAATGAAATCGGTAGATATCAAAACAATGCCGCACCCGGGCTTCCCGACGGATATGCAGGCACAAATGATGGCACTTGCTATGCAAGCTGAAGGAACAAGTGTAATTACAGAGACAGTTTTTGAAAACCGTTTCATGCATGTGGAAGAATTTCGGCGCATGAATGCTAAGATAAAAATTGAAGGCCGCAGCGCCATAATCGATGGCCCTGTGGAACTTCAAGGTGCAGAGGTTGCTGCAACGGATCTTCGTGCAGCGGCAGCGCTGATACTTGCAGGCCTCGCAGCGGATGGGTATACAAGAATGACCCAGCTGAACCACCTCGATCGTGGCTACGTAGACTTTGTAGGAAAATTAAAACGACTCGGAGCTGATATCGAAAGAGTCTCCGAAAGTGAGTCAAAAGACAAAAAACAGATTTCCTCTTTATAATCGTTCTCGAGAAAAACCCCGTACGGACATGGATCGGTTTCCGTACGGGGTTTTTGTATGCGCGTTTTTCTCTTGAACGAACAAATTTTAACTGAAAAAGTCACGCGCGGGAAATCAGGGCTCACGCACGAGATATCAGAGCTCGCGCGCGGGAAATCAGGACTCACGCACGGGAAATCAGAGCTCGCGCGTGAGAAATCAGGGTTCACAAACGAAATATCAGAGTTCACGCGCGAGGAATCAGAGCTCACGCACGCGAAATCAGGGCTCGCGCGTGAGAAATCAGGGTTCACAAACGAAATATCAGAGTTCACGCGCGAGGAATCAGAGCTCACGCACGCGAAATCAGGGCTCACGCAGGAGATATCAGGACTCACGCGCGCGAAATCAGAGTTCACGCGTGGAAAATCAGGTCTCACACAGCAGAAGCCCGCGGCTAAACAGCCGATATCCTCCACATTTCATTCAGAGACGGATGCTTCGCCCGCAAAAAACAGAAATCACCCATATGAAATGTTGAAATTCATATGAACAAAACTTTTTTCCTCTATTCTTTACCCCACTCTATCTTTCAAACCTGGATCATTGATATAATCATTTCCCATTTGTTCACTCAACTTCTTTCATTTTTTGTTCTATTAAACCTGCTTTCTGTATAAGTTTAGTAGTAGAGAAATGAGAGGAGGCGAACTTGTTGAACTTGAATTGGAAAAGATCGAGCATCATTCTCATGAGCATTTTTGTTGTGATTATACTGATTATTCCTAGTGTTATTGTCATACCATTCATCGAAGCAGGAGAAAACAAGGATTTAACACCAGAGCAGAGTCAGGAACCAGTGACAGTGGAGGAAGAGTCTTCACCTGTTATCAAAGTATTCCGTACAAACGCAAACAAGGTAGAAAAGGTTCCGCTGGAAGTGTATGTTGCCCGGGTTGTAGCATCAGAAATGCCGGCCGAATTTGAACTGGAAGCCTTAAAGGCCCAGGCACTGGCAGCCAGGACATTTCTCGTAAAACATCTGCTGCATGGCAGTGAAGATGTTCCGGGTGGTGCGGACGTGCTGGATACGGTGGACCACCAGGTGTATAAGAGTGAGGAAGAGCTTAGAAGAATCTGGGGTACGGACTTTTCCTGGAAGATGTCAAGAATCAATCAGGCTGTCAATGAAACAAAAGGCGAAATCATAACCTATAAAGGAGAGCCTATTACTGCCGCGTTTTTTTCCACCAGCAATGGGTACACGGAAAACTCTGAAGATTACTGGCAAAATTCCATCCCTTATTTAAGGAGTGTCCAAAGTCCATGGGATAAGCAATCACCTAAATTTTTAAATCAAAAAATTGTTCCGCTGAGCGATGTAGAGAACAAACTAGGCGTTGATTTTGACCAAAAACCGGTCGTTTCTCATTTAAGCCGAACTGAAAGTAAGCGGGTGGAGAAAGTAATCATTGGCGGCAAATCGTTTACAGGAAGAGAAGTAAGGGAAGCACTTGGCCTCCATTCCAGTGATTTTTCCATCGCTAAAAAAGACAATTATTTAATATTTACGACCAGGGGATATGGTCATGGAGTTGGGATGAGCCAGTATGGAGCCAACGGCATGGCCTTGGAAGGAAAAAACTATAAAGAAATTATTGAACATTACTATCAAGGAGCGGAGGTTTCTGATATTTCTCCCTTTCTGGAACAGGCTGTTACCGGAAATGGTCAATCATCATAAAGAAATGAACCCCTGGCTGGGAATCAAACCCTTAGCCAGGTTTTTTGCTGTTTAAGACGTGAGATTCTAACTTTTATGTTCTAAGATGTCCACAGCAGGGCGCAAATACCGAACTTTCCAGTGTTTCCATAATATGCTGAAATGGCTTATGGAACTTGTGGGCACACTATTTTTTTACTATTTTTTAAATAAAAGCGTATATTTTTTTGGCTTTGTCGAAAAATAAAAGGAAAAAATTTTAAAAAATAGGTATAGATTGTCCTCTTTCTGCTCAGAATGGTTGCTGAGGTGATGGAAATGAAAGAGGAAGGCAAAAAGCCAATCTCCAAAAAATCTTCCTGGAGGAAAATTTACAGGAAAAAATGGTTTTATCCAGCGGTTTACTTAACATTAGTTGCGATTATTCTTTCAGGTGTCATATGGTATCAGAATCGAGCCGCCGATCTTCCGGATGAAGCAAACCAGCCATTAGACACGGGAACAGAAGATAACTCAATGGTATCCAATCCGCTATACAACGATCGTGAGGATGGTGCCATTGCGGTTATGGAACAGGTGGAACAAGTCAAGATGCCAGTCAAAAATGCGGATGAAACGGAGATTGTAACCAAATTTTATGATTATGATGCACCAAGTGAAGAACAGGAACAGGCCCTTATTTTTTACAACAATAAATACTACCAGAGCATGGGAATTGACATTGCATCACAAAATGACCAGCCATTTGACGTAACGGCTTCACTAAGCGGAACAGTAACTGATGTCAGAGAAGATCCCTTTTACGGAAAAGTGGTTGAAATCACTCATGACTATGGTGTAACCACCAAATATGCTAGTCTGGGTGAGGTGCTGGTAGAAACTGGGGCAAAAGTAAAACAGGGAGATGTGATCGGAACCGCTGGAAGAAACCTGTATGGTCAGGCTAACGGAAATGGCGTTCATGTTCATTTTGAGCTGAGAAAAGACAATGAGCCATTGAACCCGGAAGAATACTTTAACAAGCCAATCAATGACATTAAACCTTCCAAACAGGAAGAAGAAACGGAAACACAAGAACCTGGAGAATCCGATCAGAAAGTAACAAATGAAGAAACAGAATCCTCCATTTCAATGGCAAATATTTAACATGGAATCCCGAAACATCTTTGATGTTTCGGGATTTTTTTTTCAAAAGTAAACTACTATATACATGCTCATGAAAAATTTCCTCTGGACACCGTAAATGATATTGATTATCATTATTAATGTGATAAATGAAGCAGCTAGGAGGAAGGGAATATGAGAAAATTTGTATTTATCAGCATTATGACCATTCTGCTCATGACTATTGCCGCTTGCGGACAGGCAGGGAACAGCAGTGAGGCAGAAAAGAAAAAAGATGGCGATGATTCAGGAATTGTCATAGAACATGAAATGGGAAAAACCAATATACCAGAAGCTCCACAGAAAATTGTAGCTCTTGAGTTCTCCTTTGTGGATGCATTAGCTTCCCTTGATATATCACCGATAGGTATTGCAGATGATAATGATGAAAGCCGAATTATTGAACCGATTCGCGAAAAAATTGGAGATTATACATCAGTCGGAACAAGAAAACAGCCAAGTCTTGAGATAATCAGCTCTTTGCAACCTGATCTCATTATTGCAGACCTTCAGCGCCATAAAGAAATCTATCAGGACCTGTCTGAAATTGCACCGACGATTGTGATAAACTCTTTAGGTGCGGACTATGACGGAATTGTATCAGGCTTTATCACCATAGCAGAAGCGGTAGGTCAGAAAGAAAAAGGACAGCAAGTATTGAATGAACATAAACAGCGTATGGAAGAGATTCGAGCTTTAGTACCGGAAGATGAAAACAGAACCGTACTTCCTGCTGTAGTTGCAAGCAGTGGATTCTTCGCTCATAACTATGCATCTTATACTGGATCTTTGCTGGAGTCTATTGGACTAAAAAATGCCATGCAAACAGGTGATGAGCGATATAACAAGATTAACCTGGAGCAGCTGATTGAATTAAACCCGGATATTATTTTCAATATGCAGGCAGGGGAAGCGACAATACTGGATGAGTGGAAAGACAATCCACTATGGGAAGAAATTGAAGCGGTAAAGACAGATTCGATTTACCGGGTTGACCGAAATATGTGGTCCCGTTTTAGAGGTCTGATTTCTTCTGAAAAAATACTTGAAGATGCTGTTGAACTGTTGTATAACCAGTGAGAAGAAGCGGAGTATTTTTCCTCCGCTCTTTCCGTTCAATCAGCCATCAGGATGTGATCAGTTATGGATGCTAGACCCGAAATAGCAGAAATAAAACGAAAATCTGTTCATTTTTTAGGAGTTTATATAATAGGATTATTTTTATTATTTTTAAGCCTGGTAGCCAGCATCAGCGTGGGTGCCTTTAAAATTGACTGGATGGCGATGATTGGCTCAATGGCTTATATGCAGGAATCACGGGAATGGTTAATCATACAGAATATACGGCTTCCCAGGGCTATTGCTGGAGTCATGGTTGGTGCCAATCTAGCTATTGCAGGTGCGATTATGCAAGCAATCACTAGAAATCCCCTGGCATCCCCGCAGATTTTTGGGATCAATGCCGGGGCTTCCCTGGTACTTGTAATCATGGCGGTACTATACCCAATTTATACTCAGTCAGCCATGATGATGTTTGCGTTTTTAGGTGCTGCATTAGGAGGTCTGCTTGTATACTATATGGCCTCCGGTGGCGGCATGACACCGGTGAAGCTTGCTCTTGCGGGTATTACGATCCATCTTTTTTTGTCCGCAATTATTGAGAGTATTATCATCTTTCACGAACATTCTACTGAGGATATATTATTCTGGCTCGTTGGTGCCATTGATGGGGCTGGATGGAATCATGTTGTTATGCTGGCACCGTGGTTTATAGTTGGAGGAATTGGCGCCTGGGCTCTGTCCAGATCTCTGACTATATTATCCCTCGGGGAAGAAGTAGCAAGAGGGCTTGGACAAAAAATTACTTTTATCCGCATCATATCGGTTGTACTCGTAATCATGCTGGCGGGATCAGCGGTGGCAGTGGCAGGACCAATTGGATTTATTGGATTAATCATCCCTCATATTTCACGAAAGCTGGTAGGATCGAATTATCTTCATATTATACCTTGTTCTGCTATTTTAGGAGCCTTCTTGCTGGTGGCCTCTGATGTACTGTCAAGGTTTATTTCATTTCCTTCCGAATCGCCTGTAGGAATTGTTACGGCGTTAATTGGAGGGCCGTTCTTTTTGTATTTGGCTCGAAAAAAAGGGTAGGTGTTTTTAATGGTGAGAAGATTGCAGGGGATATGGATAGCTCTTTTTTTAATGATGACTTTGATCGCTGCCCTGTTAATGACAGGAATTGGAGCAGTTATGATGACTCCAGCCGATATTTTTTCTTTCCTGACTGGTGCAGATCAGGGGAGCAATGAATTTATACTGCAAAACTACCGTTTTCCAAGGATGGTCATGGCGATTTTGATTGGGGCCAGCCTGGGTGTTTCAGGAGCTATCTTACAGGGAGTCATCCGTAACCCCCTTGCTTCACCAGATGTGATTGGCATTACCAAAGGAGCTGGCCTTGCTGCTGCCATCGTGATTATCTTATTTCCCAAATCTCCAGTCATTGTTCTCCCCCTTGCGGCATTTGGCGGAGCGATTGTGGTTGCGCTGCTTTTATATTTATTTGCTTATAAGAAAGGTGTAAAACCATCTACCTTAGCCCTTTCAGGAATTGCTATTGGTGCTATATGTCAGGCAGGGATTCAGTATTTAATGGTAAAGTTTCCGGTTGAAGTTAATGCTGCTCTTGTGTGGTTAACAGGAAGTTTGTGGGGGAGCAACTGGGATGATATCGTATTGATTTTACCTGTTTTGCTCATTTTCCTGCCTATTAGCTTTTTTTTAACCGTGAAGCTGGATGTCCTTTCCCTCGGAGACGATGTAGCTGAGGGGCTCGGCATTCACCTTCAGTTGACTAGAGTAGTTTTATTGCTGGTATCGGTTGTATTAACTGCGGCATCAGTTGCAGTTGTAGGCTCCATGGGGTTTGTAGGATTAATCGCTCCACATATGGCCAGGCAAGTATTTGGCCCACAGCATAAATATTTATTGCCTGCTTCCGCGATCTTTGGCATTGTCATTATCACAGCAGCAGATGCACTTGGAAGAGGAATAGCCCCTCCGGTTGAAGTGCCTGCTGGAATTTTCACAGCTATCATCGGTGCCCCTTATTTTTTATATTTGCTGCGAAAAATGCAGACATCTCGGTGAAAACCTCCCTTCAATACTGTTCTCATTAAGGGGCTGGATCATCCTGGCCCCATGTCCCTCTTTTCTGCTCAAATAAAGACATACGACTGGCATTGGAAGATATTTAATAGGTAGAGCCTCGGATTCGTCCGATCGAAATGACGTTAAGGCTTTTTCTTCTAAAGTTCCCCAACATTTATCCGTGGAAGACAGAATACATGTCGTATCTTTAATAAATTAAAACCCAATTAACCCCTTGTCCCCCTTGAATTTTAAGCATATTCCCCAAAAAAAATTAATAAAATTATACAAATCAAGCTTTAAGGAAAGGTTTGAGGTGAGAAAGTGTGGTTTGTTGCTGAAAGCATAAAAGAAGCTATTCCAATTGAACATCATCTATTGATTTCTGCCAATTTCCCAGGGATCATCACCACGTCTCATTTCACACCTTTGCGATATCCAACTTAGGGAGGCGAGTGGTGTGCACGATTACATCAAAGAACGCACAATCAAGATTGGGAAATATATCGTGGAGACGAGGAAGACGGTGAGGGTCATTGCAAAAGAATTTGGCGTTTCCAAAAGCACCGTCCACAAAGACCTGACCGAACGGCTGCCGGAGATTAATCCTGAACTGGCAAAGGAAGTCAAGAAAATTCTCGAATATCATAAGTCAATTCGTCATCTGCGTGGCGGAGAAGCAACGAAGCGAAAGTACCGAGAGCGTTCTGCTACAAAAGCTGGCTCATAATCTATTGAACAGACATGTTGACAGAAAGTGAAACCTGCCTGTATAGCAATCTCTTATAAAAAAGCATAAAAATTCCTCTTTTACAAATTATAAGAAAATAAAGAGCTTTTTTTCAAAACAAAGAGACGTACTCATCCAATTTATGATAAAATATTAGAATAGATATATTATGTTCTGTGATATATGTCGAAGTATGATATGGCAGGGAGGATCAATGATAAATGTTTGCTAGGGATATTGGCATTGATTTAGGTACAGCAAATGTTTTGATTCATGTAAAAGGAAAGGGCATTGTATTAAACGAGCCATCGGTTGTTGCAATGGATCGAAATACAAATAAAGTCCTGGAAGTAGGGCATGCAGCACGCCGCATGGTCGGACGGACACCGGGCAACATTGAAGCCATTCGGCCGCTTAAAGACGGTGTAATCGCTGATTTTGATGTTACCGAAGCTATGTTAAAGCATTTCATTAAAAAAATCAATGTGCGGGGCTTCTTATCGAAACCGCGTATTCTGGTATGCTGCCCGACGAATATAACAAAAGTAGAACAGAAAGCCATTAAAGAAGCAGCGGAGAAAAGCGGAGGCAAGCCGGTTTACCTGGAAGAAGAACCAAAAGTAGCTGCTATCGGTGCTGGAATGGATATTTTTCAGCCAAGCGGAAATATGGTGGTTGATATAGGCGGTGGGACAACCGATGTGGCTGTGTTGTCAATGGGAGATATCGTCACCGCCTCTTCCATTAAGCTCGCTGGGGACAAGTTTGATCAGGAGATTTTGCAGTACATAAAAAGAAAATATAAGCTCCTCATCGGTGACCGGACAGCGGAAGACATCAAGATTAACGTGGCTACTGTCTTCCCGGGTGAGCGTCAGGCAGAAATGGATATTCGCGGACGTGACATGGTATCCGGTCTTCCACGCACCATTACAGTAAAATCAGAGGAAATTCATGAGGCGCTGAAGGAATCAGTATCCGTTATTGTACAGGCAGCCAAATCTGTACTGGAGCGTACACCGCCAGAGCTTTCAGCTGACATTATTGACAGAGGCGTGATTTTAACAGGCGGTGGTGCACTGCTGAACGGACTGGACAAGCTGCTGGCAGAAGAGCTCAAAGTACCGGTTTTAATTGCCGAAGAACCAATGAACTGTGTCGCAAAAGGAACCGGCATTATGCTTGAAAATATCGATAAAGTTTCGAAAAAGAAAATGGTCAAATAGGAGGTAACCGCTTTGTTACGTGGATACTATACGGCCGCATCCGGCATGATTTCTCAGCAGCGCAGGCAGGAAGTGCTGTCAAATAACATGGCTAATATGCTGACTCCGGGCTATAAGGCTGAACAGACCACACTAAGGGCCTTTCCTGAAATGCTGATGGAGCGGATGGGATCCCAGAAGCTTCCGTCAAAAAATGGCGGGCATATCCCATTGAATGCCAGAATCGGTTCCTTAAATACTGGGGTATATATTCATGAGACCCTGCCCGATTTTACCCAGGGCAGCTTGAATGAGACCGGTTTTGCAACGGATCTGGCCATTGTGAACGGCGAGCTTCCAGATGAAAATGGCTATTTATTTTTTACCGTTCAAAACGAGAACGGCGAAGTACGGTATACGAGAAATGGAAATTTTACTGTAGACAGCGAAGGCTTTCTTGTGACAGGACAGGGTCACTATGTTCTTGATGAAAACGGAGACCCTATTCAGACGTCCAGTGAAGAATTTACGGTGGATGCCAGCGGAGCCATCCAGTTAGAAGAAGGGCCAGTCAATATAGGCATAGCCTATTACATGGACAAGAGCAACTTTGTGAATGAAGGGAACAGTTTGTATCGTTTTAAACCAGATGCGCCTCTACATGCACGTTCCCAGAACATTCCATTCCAGGTTGAACAGAACGGAAACAATCTTGTGATTGAAAATGGCGACCTGCCGGATGAAAATGGAGCGTTATTTTTCGCCCTGCAAAATGAAGACGGGGACGTTCAATATACCCAGAATGCGAATTTTGTTGTCAATGAGGATGGATTTTTGACAAACGGCGAAGGATTTTTTGTGCTGAGTGAAAATGGCGGGCGCATTCAGGCGAACGGGGGCTTTGCCGTGGATGAGAATGGCGTCCTTCAATCTGGCGGAGACGAAATTAGGATGGCGGTCGTCTATCATCAGAACACCAATGAACTGGAACAGAACGGAGCATACTGGCAAAACAGGGAACCGGTCAATGCCAGAGCTGAAGGTGAAGAAGTCCCATTCCAAATTAAACAGGGATTTCTAGAACAGTCCAATGTTGACCCGCAGCAAACCATGACCGAAATGATGCGCACCTACCGATTATTCGAAATGAATCAGCAGGTGCTGAAAGCTTATGACAAGAGCATGGATCTTGCAGTGAACCGCATTGCTCAGCTTCGCTAACAGGAGGTAAATGGCTATGATAAATATGTATCAGTCGGCTGTAACCATGGGACAGCTGCAAAAAAAATTAGATATGATCAGCCATGATGTTGCCAATACCCAGACACCGGGATACAAATCCAAAAGCGTAAATTTTTCCTCTCTCCTTATTCGCGAGCTTGATTCTCTGGCGGGAGATGTACCGGGGAACCGCGGCCGAACCGCACCATATGATATCCGTGTAGGTTCTGGTGCTGGACTGGGACATACCAATATGAATATGAAACAGGGAGCGCTGCTGACGACGAATCGTCCCCTGGATGTGGCGATTTTGGCTGAAAACCAGTTTTTCCAAATTCAGGTGACGCAAAATGGCGAGACCGAAACCCGTTATACGAAAGCGGGGAACTTTTATCTTCAGCCGATCAATGAAGAAGAGATGATGCTGGTAACCAGTGAGGGACACCCTGTATTGGGCCAGGATGGATCGATTATGATTCCGCGCAATGTGGATTCTGTCCGAATCCAGGACGATGGAGCCATTCTAGTAAGCATACAGGGAGAGACCAATGAAGCTGACCGACTGGCCCTGGCTGCCATTGATCAGCCCCGAACCCTTGAAGCAGCCGGTTCAAATACGTTTCGCTTTCCACCGGAAGACGAACTTGGGGTTAATCCATTAGATCTTGTCAATGAAGTAGCACGGGGAGATGCTGCCTTAAAATCTGGTGCTCTGGAGGCTTCTAATGTTAATATAGGAGAAGAGTTGACAGAGATGCTTCAAGTGCAGAGAGCTTATCAATTTAATGCCCGATCCATAACCATTGGCGATCAAATGATGGGATTAATTGGTAAATTACGCTAATCATCATGATGAAGACAAAAGGAGTTAACGGTTATGCCTACTAATGAGATGAATAAAGGATCCTCATCAAGGCGGGCTGCACGCCGAAGCCAGAGAAGGGAACGCCAGGAATTGAGGGCATCAAGGCGTGAAAAAAGGATTGCAGCCAAAAAAGCGGACATTCAGGAACGCCGCCAAAAGATAAGAAAGCGGCTTATTCCAATCTGGCTGCGTCTTATTTTAGTGGCCCTCTTCTGTTTTGGTGCCTTGATTGCCGGTCTCATGTTCGGTTATGGGGTGATCGGCGAAGGAGAACCTGCTGATGCACTGGACAAATCAACATGGCAGCACATCATTGACATTGTGACAAAACAGAAATAGGAGGAGACGGATATGTACGATATCGATGCGATTAAAAAGGTCATTCCACATCGTTACCCTTTTCTCTTAATCGATAAAGTAACCGAAATGGAAGAAGGTAAACGGGCTGTTGGCCTGAAAAATGTTTCCATGAATGAACCTTATTTTCAGGGACACTTTCCCGATTATCCGGTGATGCCCGGCGTATTAATTGTCGAGGCGCTGGCACAGGTCGGAGCGGTTGCCATGCTGAGCAAGGAAGAAAATAAAGGGAAATTGGCGTTCTTTACCGGTATTGATAAGTGCCGATTTAAGCGTCAGGTCAAACCAGGAGATCAGCTGAAACTGGAAGTGGAAATCATCCGGGCCAAAGGGCGGATCGGCAAAGGGAAAGGCATTGCGACGGTTGATGGCGAAGTAGCCTGCGAAACGGAAATCATGTTTGCTATTGGTGAATAAATGGGTATTGAAATGGAATATCGATTGGGTGTGAAAAGAGCTGTTGAACACAGCTCTTTTTTTGAGATTCTAAAAAAATTGATTGAGCGGAAAAGTATATTCTACTCAATGAACTTGATAAATAACATATCATGACGGTCACAACCGAAAAATATCGTATAAAATGGCCTTCATAAGGTGGATGAAGACCAAAACGTGAAGGGAATTTGCGCTGAATGGCCTTCATAAGGTGGATGAAGACCAAAACGTGAAGGGAATTTGCGCTGAATAGCCTTCATAAGGTGGATGAAGGCCAAAACATGAAGGGAATTCGCGCTAAATGGTCTTCATAAGGTGGATGAAGACCAAAACGTGAAGGGAATTTGCGCTGAATGGTCTTCATAAGGTGGATGAAGGCCAAAACGGGAAGAGAATTTGCGCTAAATGGTCTTCATATCTTTTTTCTTGAAAAGTAAACCAGGAGACGTAAGATGGCGAAGATGTTTTCCAGATGGCTATCCCAATTCGTCTAAATTGTATGGATTCGAAAATGCTCTGATTAAAACTTGTGTTATAGACCAATGAGTCTGTTTCTAATTCTTTTCCACATATCGCATCAGACAATTCCTTTTTGTAATGATAAATATGGGAAGCGATTTCATGAATGGATTCGGTTTGAAAGGAATGTTCGATTATCGTGTCTTTATTTTATACTCCTAGAATTAAATTGTGAGAAGTTTATAATATTACACTTTTCAGTCATAGGCCTCATCCATTTTATCTAATACTTGATTGAACGTTTGTTCAAACCATCATTCCTTCACCTTTATCAATTTCTTCATGCAAGAAGAATTTTTTTGATGCAGAAAAATTAAATATCTGGTTGTGGATGACTATAAGTTTTGTTAACTGCAGCATCCGGCTCTTTTGCTTGAGCAGTTAGCGGTGATGGGGTGTTCCCAGCTTTTGTGATGCTTTTTGGATGATGGTCAGGCTGCAGAGAAAGCATATGGATAGTCTAAATGGATGAAAAAAATATGCGGTTTTATCATATTTTTTCAGCGGCTGTGCAACCTAAGTCTAGAAAAGCTTTTTCCAGGTCATAATCATGAACTTTTGTGCTGATCGGGAAAAGCTAATCCTGAAAATTGTATAATAAAGGAGGAAAAAACAGCATGAATAAAAAATGGCTTTTTAAATTAAGTGTACCCTTCCTAGCCGTATTACTGGCCACCGCCTGCGCACAGGAAGAAGGCGGAGGAGATGAACAGAATCAGCAAGAGCAGCAGCAGGAGGATCAAGGAGGACAGGACCAGGGCGGCCAGGGTGACGGCACGATGACTGATGAAGGTACTGATCAAAATCAGAATGATCAGGACAATGACATGATGGAAGAAGAACAGAATAATGAAGACCAGGGTGGAGGAATGAACGGCAACAACGAAAAAAATCAGGAATAAATTGAAATGGTGCCTGTCACTTGTCGAATTCGACAAGTGACAGGCACCATTTTTAAGCCTTGATATCAACATGTTTTCCCAGAGTGGGATGTGAACCAGCAGGGCTTGGAGCGGATTTCTCCAGCATTTGAATGAGGTCATTTCCTTGCTGCTTCATCTGTCCCATAGCTTTATTCATCAAAGCAAGGCTCGCTTCTTGACGGATCTGGCTTTGACTGAAAGCCATAGATAGTTTAGCTGCATCCATGGTAATCCCTCCCAAATTTCGACAAGCGACAGGTACATTTAGCGGGTGCTGTGTCCCGAACTATAGCCTCCATCTCGTTTAGGGCAGCAAACTCATTCGACAAGTGACAGGCACCGCCACTGCTGCCACTAAGGATATTCGACAAGTGGAAGCGGTCTTCTTGCAAAATGACTGAATATGATCCAATTTCCCTAATGGTTTAACAAAAAATAGAAAAAATTAGAGTAAAAAAGAAGGAATTTTATGAAAATTATAGTAAATATATGGTACGATTTATAAATTTTTGTATGGAGGGAAGGAGATGAAAATTCTAGTTAAGTCTAACGATTATGTAGTAAACAGGAATACGCTTGCGGTTTTCTCAAATCCAGATCCGATTTATGTCACAAAAATACTCGAACCAAACCACACCATTTATTGTACCCGGACAACCATTAAAATTCTGGAAGATTCTTGTATTATAGGCGGAGCGAGCCTGATTGGAAGAAGAGAAGTCATGAAGAGGGTTTTACATACTAGTACAAAACTCCCGATTCCCGTAAACCCCAAAATCGGTGTATACCTATTTCCTACTAAATCCCATCTAAGTATAGACTGTCACTGGATTTCTTTCTTCCATGTGAAATCATATCATTCTTCTTTATACGACAAAAACAAACTTGATATTTTGTTTTCCGATGGATCAAAACATACCATTTCATCTTCGTACTCATCGTTTCGAAAGCAAATGCTGAAAACAGGTCTGGCAGTAGCCCATTATTGCAGAAGCGATTTTTGGCCTGACGACGGGATTACTGGCTAAAAACAAAAAGGCTGTTTACGATACGAATCCGTACCGCAAACGGCCCTTTTTATCGTTATGGAAAAGAAGGTTATAAAACTCATTCAAGTTCCTTTCTTCGTTCTAAACCCCCCAAAGATCTAAAAAATCTTCTTGAAAAAAGAAACTACTGTTTACTCCGTTGCCTCACAATCCTACTTCGTTCCGTTCAGCGGTCAATCACCGAATTTGAACAAACGTTTCACCCTGATGGTCCTTCATGAGATCGATGAAGCTTTTGTGATAGCGATCCTCCCTTAGAGGACGAACATGAACGTACACTCCCCTGGCATGGTTTTCATCAATTCGTCTTAAAAACTCCTCTGCCGATTCTTTTTCAGGAAAATAGGGGGTGAAATAAGGTTTGATATATTGCAAGTCCGGCCGTAAATAACGGGCATGGATATTTTCAAACACCACAATGCTTTCAGCAGGAATCTCTTCATATAACTTCAGCACTTCTTCTCTTGTCTCCGGATAACTGTTTGAAGGACTGACAGCAGCCAGATAAGTCTGATAGCCAATGTTCATATAAAAACAAACCAGAAACACCGCTAAAAACATCATGCGAAACCGGGGCCAAACCTCTTTAGTACGTATATAGGCAAAGATTCCCAGCCAGAACATTAATGTTGCAGGACCAAGCAGCCGGAAATTAAAGGGATCAAAATGAGACTGAAACCGCATCAATGCCAGCATGATCAAATACAGTCCGCCAATCATGGAAAATATTTGGGCGGCAAGATGGTCTCCTGAACCTGAACGAAAAAGCCCGAGTAAATGTTTAGGGCGCAGGAAGACAAGTACACTAAGAATCAGCACCATGATAGTTAATTTCAGATAGATTTCACTGCTGACAGAAAATAAATTGAACTCGGCAATGAGGCCGTTTTTTAGCATCATGAAAAATTCCGGGATGCTTTCCACACGCTCCACACGGGGCATTCCCGTCCAAAAGCCGGTTTCCTGATAATTTCGGAACAAGTAGAGAACTGCTGCCACTATAGGAATAACGCCGGCAATCCAGCATGTCCACATGGCCTTCCATTTTCGTTTCCATAAAAAATAAAAACCAACAAGCCCTACAAAACCAGCGGCAAACAGTCCAATATATCTCATGAGAAACAGGAACATACTGCTGGCCATCATCTGTCCAGCAAAATGGATACGGTCTGTTTCAATATAACGGATTACTGAAAAAGCAAGCCAGATCAGTCCGAAGAAAAAGGGCACCTCAGACCAGGTGTATACCATAACTTCAGTAAATGTGCTGACAAAAAATATCATGGCAAACAGGAAGGCATCCCGTTTGAACAAACGTTTGATCAACCACAGACTCAAGGCCAGCATGATGATGTTCACAAGCTTACTTGCCCAGAAAACCGAGAGTCCTGTCAAAATGGATACACCAGCAATGAGCAGGGGATAACCTGCCGGCCAGACAGCAAAATAGGTAGAAATTCCGTTAACCAGACTGGTGGTTTCCATACCTTTTCCCATCATGAGATTTTCCGCCATTTGCAGGTAATGAGCCGAATCGGAAGACACAAAGCCATCTTGATGGAAATAGGATTGCAGTAAAATATATGTACTGTAAATGACAAAGATAATGACCAAAATGGCGCTGTTTAACCATGGATAGCGCAACACGGCTCTCTGATCAAAACTCCTTTTTATGAACATTTCCATCATTTCCCCCTCCAGCAATTGTCTTGTTCTAACTAGCGTACCCAGCTGGCGTACCTCCCAGCCAGCTCGCTAGCGTACCTGTCCAACTCTCTAGCGAACCCGCTCGCTAACGTACCTGTCACTTGTCGAATGCAAAAATGATGCATTTTCCAGAAATGAATGGGGTCAAACCCTTGATGAACCTGAAAGTTCTATAAATATTTTTCGACAAGTGACAGGCACCTACAAGAAAAGGCGGCGGTTTTTTAGGAATACTGCGAGACCGATCAGGACGCCGAGCCATAGGGTGACTAAACGAATCACCAGAGATATGGTCACAGCCAAATAATGGGGAAGACCAAAATAGATCAGCAAACCTGTCGTACTCCCCTCAAATGCACCCAGTCCACCCGGCAGCATGGAAAGGGCACCGGCAAGGGTCCCAACGCTGAATATAAAAATACTGGCTGCGAAGCTAAAGTTCAGATCAAATCCTTTAAAAATCATATACAAACTGATACATTCCATCAGCCAGGCCAGAACACTAATCCCAAAAGACAGACCTAAAACACGGAATCGAAACATATGTAACGTCTGATCATATATTTCTAAAAGCGGGCCTCTGAATCTTCTCATAAACCCCGGCCTGGTGAACCAGTCAATCATCCCCGTGGCAATCCGCGTGTTCGGGAGAAAGAACATGGCCAGTACAAGTAGGCCAACAAGAATGCCAAAGGGAAGGAGACCGAGAGGATAGAATAAAAATCCAACACCAATAAGTCCCAGCATAGCCAGCAAATCTGTCAGCCGATCATAAAAAATAATGGGTATCGAGCGAGCATAGGGAATGTTCTCATCACGTTCCAGCACATAGGATTTCACCAGTTCACCAATTTTTCCTGGAGTAATGGACAAAAAGAGCCCAATTAAAAATACGGTCATATTTTTTCTGATTGTCACCTTTAAATCGGTCACGTGAAAAAAATATTGCCATTTCAAAAAACGAAGGCCATAGCTCATGAATGTGAAGCATACAGCAGCCAGCACTGAAGCCAGAGGTAAATGACGGATGGATTCTTCGATTTGCTGCAAATCTGAAAAAAACAAAAATAAAGCAACAATAACAATGCCAAACCCAACTCCAAAAATAATTCTCGGCACCAACTGCTGAAAGGTCACCGGCTGTTTCATCATAAATCCGTCCGTTTAAACCATTTCTCAGGAAGGTGTTTGATGATCAGCATAATAAACAGCCAGAACCACGGGGTATAAACGGTTTCTTTTTTCCTGTCAAGTCCTTTGACAATATCATTTGCAGCTGTTTCAGGCGGAGCCATCAGTGGTGTCGGCTCAACTACACCATAGGTCATTTTTGTATCAATGATTCCAGGCTTTATAGTCATGACATGTACGTTAGAGGCATGAAGCCGGTTTCGAAGTCCCTCCAGATAAGTCGTTAAGGCAGACTTGGTTGATCCGTATATATAGTTGCTCTTCCGGCCTTTATCACCGGCAACCGATGATACTCCGCAAATAAACCCTGCTTTCCGCTTTTCGAAATAATCAGCAGCCAGGTTTAGTATGGAAACGGCTGATGAATAGTTGACATCTATCATTTGTTTGGCAACGGAAAAATCCTGTTCTGCTTCTTTCTGATCGGCCATCGTACCATACATTAAAAGCAGGCCATCCAGTTTGCCCGCTTTTTCCACGCAGCGGGTAAAAAACGTTTCATGCCAGTCAAAATCAAGGGCATCAAAGGGCTCTATCCAGATGGTAACCTGATATCGGATCTCCAGGTCCCGCTTCATTTTCTCCATTTCATCCATCCGTCTTCCCGCAAGCACCAGATCACGCCCTTTTGCGGCAAGCTTATGGATGGTCGCTTTCGCAATATCCGAAGTGGCACCAAGAACTAAAATTGCACCCATTACCATTCCTCCATAACATATAATTTCATCAACAAACTACTAAAACCAACAAAAACCAACAAAAGCCAACAAAAACCGGGGAGTGACAGGTACTTGTCGAACGGGATTTTCGGTTTGTAAGTACCCATATGTCCATCCCTTCCTTGAAAATAAAGGCTTCTCATGGCAGAAACATTCGACAAAAACTGACAAGTGACAGGTACCAATTTAACCATAGGCACCAATATAATAACCTATGTCAGGCCGAGTCTTCGGGACATGGATGATGAGAACACCCCATGAGGATCTATGTCTTTTTTAAGGTTGACCATATCCCTCCAGCGGGGATACATGCGCTGAAACACCTCGGGTTCAAGGGTGCTGTCTTTAGCCAGATAGACTCTCCCTCCGTGGGCCAGAACAATTTCATCAAGCTCACGCAGAAACCTGAACAGCGCCGGCCCTTTAATCGGGATATCCAGTGCCAGTGTGTAGCCCTTCATTGGAAAAGAAAGCAGCCCTTCATTGGCAGGCCCTGAACTTTTTAAAACGGCCAAAAACGAAGATACCCGGGCATCACTGAGCCGTGTCAGCAACGTACGAAGCCCTTCTTCAGGACGCTGATCCTCAGGGAACACCGCCTGGTACTGAACAAACCCATTTCCTCCATATAGGCGATTCCAATCCCTGATGGAATCCAGCGGGTGAAAAAAGCTGGTCATGTCAACCAGTTTTGTTGAATTTTGATAGGATGAATAATAAACCTGATTAAAGGCTTTGACACTGTAAGAATTAAGCGTAAAGGACGGAAAATCAAAGGGTACCGCCCACTTTTGTTTTTGTTTAAAGGAAAGGGGGTCTTTTATCATATGCGGAAGATCCGCCTTTTGGGCATGGTTCCCCCGCATCAGCACCGAGCGCCCCAGGGAATCCCCCTTCGCCAGACAATCAATCCAGGCAACTGAATATTTATAGTTTCGGTCATTTTGAATAAATAATTCCAGCGCCTCATCCAGATTTCTCGCCTTTTCATACGTCACATTCATATAGGCAGTTTCCACTCTGATCAATTGAATGGTGGCGGTTAAAATCACACCAGTCAGGCCAATGCCTCCAACTGTTGCATAAAACAGGTCCCGATTCTCCTCCCGGCTGCAGCGGATCACGTCCCCGCTAGCTGTCAGCAGCGTAAAGGAATGGACAAATTCCGAAAAGCAGCCGTCCACATGATGGTTTTTTCCATGAATATCATTGGCAATGGCACCGCCGACCGTGACATATTTTGTCCCCGGTGTAACCGGGAGAAAATACCCCCGCGGCAAAAATACCTCGATAATTTCATCCAGCGATACTCCGGCTTCACAGGTAAGCAAGCCGGTATCAGCATCAAATTCAAGCATGTGATTGAGGCGTTCGGTTTGTATCACACCATGTCCCCGGTTCAAAGGAGCATCCCCATAGCTACGTCCGAGACCATAGGCAATCCAGTGTTCCTGCTCCCGGCTGCCCAAAATAGATTTTACTTCCTCAGGCTGTTCCGGCCGGTACACATGGCATGTCTCCTTCGGGTATTTCCCCCAGGCGTATATTTCTTTCGTTATATATGAACCCATCAATGATCCCTCACTTTTTTCGGTTCAGGTTCCCGGAAAAATTTTTGCGTATCATGCGATATCTTCAGTTTGAAAACTGCTGGGTCAACTGTATAGAGGATTCGATCAAACATTTAGAATTTGTTCGGGCCGTCATTAATAATTAGCAAAAATTCTGCTTGTACCTATTCCAGCCATCCTAAAATAAAAATAACCGATGCCACATACAATAAAATCGTGACGATTAGATGGCGGTCCTCCAATAATACTTTCTCGGGTGCTCCGCCTTTTCCTTTCATATGGATCAAATATAAATAACGGAAAATTCCATAGATCACAATCGGGATGGTCCACATTAAATGAATCGTGTGTCCCGATGTAAAGGTAAACACAGCATAGCTGACAATTGTGGCGCTGGTTACAATGCCAATCAGCTGATCAAGAAAGGGCAGAGAATAGTGCTTTAATACCTTTCGATGCTTCTCGTTTTTTTCTTTTAAAATTTGCAGTTCATGACGGCGTTTGCCAATGGCCAGGAATAAGGAAAGAAGCATGGTGCAGAGCAAAAACCATGCGGTATAAGGCACTTCAATGACAACGGCACCGCCAATGGCCCTCAAGACAAATCCAGTTGCAATCATCATCAGATCGAGAATAACCACATGTTTAAGGCCAAAGCTGTACCCCAGATTCATCACGGTATAGATGAGCAAAATAAGAGCAAACATGGGCTCCATGATCAACGAAGTAAGGATGGCGATAATAAAAAGCAGAATCCCTACGGAAAGAGCCAGCCCCGGATTCAGTTCGCCGGAAGCCATGGGGCGATGTCTTTTTTCGGGATGCGCCCGGTCAGCCTCCCGGTCACGAAAGTCATTCACTATGTATATGCTGCTTGCTGTCATCGAAAAAGCAACAAATCCAAAGATACTTGTCATAACAGCATTCAGATCCGTCCATTTATACGAAAAAATAAGTGCCGCAAACAACAGCAGATTTTTCGTCCACTGCTTCGGCCGCAACTGTTCCCATAACAAATACACCGTACTGCGCCTACGATCCATAAAATCCTCCATCCCACACACAAATAATTAATTTATGGTGCTGTCTATATAGTTCCTGTATTTATGGTATATATGATGGTATATATGGTGTGCCTGTCACCTGTCGAAAAATATGAGCGAACTTTCCCGTTATAAAAGGGTTTCATCAGCTCCAGATCCTCCCAAACCCATTCGACAGGTGCCAGGTACTTGTCGAATATTCTAATTAAAGTATAGTACAAAACTAAAATCTTTGCCGCAATCCGTATTTATTCCCTCATTTGTAACAAATTGTTCAAAGTTTTTCGTTGAATCAGCCAAAAATTTCTTGTATAGTCTACAATGAAGTGACTGACCGGTCATACAGTAGCGGAAATATACATATTTGCATAACCAAAACAGAAGAAATTTCGCATTCACTCCCTTCCAAACAGAAAATTGTTTTCCATCGCAGACAAATATATTTTTGGGTTTAGACCTGCAGCTTTAAGGTGCCGGAAATCAGGGATCACGCACGAGGAATCAAGGCTCGTGCTCGAGAAATCAGGGCTCACGCGGCGGAAATCAGAGCTCGCGCATGAGAAATCAGGGCTCGCGCACCGGAAATCAGAGCTCACGCACGAGGAATCAAGGCTCGTGCTCAAGAAATCAGGGCTCACGCGCCGGAAATCAGGGCTCGCGCACCGGAAATCAGAGCTCACGCACCGGAAATCAGGGCTTGCGCACCGGAAATCAGGGTTCACGCACGAGAAATCAGGGTTCACGCAGCAGAAATCAGGGCTGACGCACCAGATATCAGGGTTCCCGCGCGCGAGATATCAGGGCTCACGCACGAGATATTAGGGCTCGCGCACCGGAAATCAGAGCTCACGCACCGGAAATCAGGGCTCACGTTCCAGAAATCAGGACTCGTACGCCGAAAATCAAATCTCCCTCTACATAACAGCAATTATTTTTAAGGGTGATTCGATTTTAAATAACAAATCCCAGAACAAGTTTCCAACTATCGCTATCAAGAACGCATTTTCGCGTCAAGCGTGCTCACGGTAAAATTTTCCAGAACGCGCTATCCAGAACACGTTAATGAACGTTCAGTCATGTATGAATGAGGAGTGTTCCATGATGAATGAAAAGAAAAAGCGAATGATTGAAACGGCTATTGATTTATTTGCCCATAAAGGCTTTCACGCGGTATCTGTAAAGGAAATTACCGACAATAGTGATGTATCCAAAGGGACTTTTTATATTTATTTTGATTCAAAAGAAGATTTATTACTGTCGATTTACAAATACTATTATCAACTAATGATGGAGCGGATCGACCAGGTTCGAGCCCGGAATGCTGGGCCAAAAGATTCCCTTGCCAGTCAGATTCAGGTTTATTTTGAAACTTTAATCGACAATAAATCGTTTATCTTAATGTTGCTAAGAGAACAGGTTTCCATCGGCAAAAAGGTGGAAGAAACGATTCATGAAATCAAAAATCAGCAGATGGAATGGTCCAGGAGTAATTTAACAGCCATTTATGGTTCTGACATTCAACCCTACATTATGGATGGAGTTATTATTTTACAGGGGTTGATTCAGATTTATTCTAAATGGTGTGTGATCGGTGACCATCACGAAATGGATTATACCCGGCTTTCCCGGTTTATCGTGGAGCGGCTGGATGATTGTGTTCAGGGCATGATCCGATCAGGGGAGCCGCCGCTCATTCCCGATCTGGATCTAACCAATTCCCTGACAGAGATCCTGAACAAGATGGGAAAAAAGCTGACCGAAATGGATTTGCAGCCAGATGAGAAAAAGGATCTCACTGAGGCGCTTGCCATTCTCAAACAGGAACTGGCAAAAGAAAGGCCAAACCCCATCCTTGTACAGGGAATTCTCGATCAGTTTAAATCGCTGAAACCATTGAAAGAGGAATATGGTTCTCTTACTAAGCACGCGGCCATTCAGGCGATCAGCAATCAAAGGAGCGATCAGTCATGAAACGAATTTCTATCCTCATCGGACTTATCCTAATCATTCTTGCCGGCTGTGCCCAGAGTTCCGTTACTCAAGGTGACCAGCCCGAACCCGTTACTCCCGTTGAAATCACAAACGTAACAAGAGGGGATCTGCAAAAAGAGCACGAAATTTTTGGGCGTGCGATGCCCGGTGACAGTGAAGCGGTGATCCCGAAAACATCCGGCGAGTTGATTGAGCTCAACGTTGAAAAAGGAGACGTCGTGGAAAAGGGGCAAGTAATTGGAAAAATGGATCCAGAATCCATTCAAAACCAGATCGAGCTACAGGAAATCGCCGTAGCTCAGGCTCAGACCCAGCTGGATAATGTCATCGTAAGCAAGGAGCAAGCCCAGTCCGCACTGGAAAATGCACAGCTCCAGCGTGATGAAGCTGCCCGCAGCAATGAAGAAGACGGAAATACATCTCTGGCCGTCGAAAATGCCCGAATCCAGTGGGAGCAGGCCCAAAAAAATCTGGAGCGGATGGAAGAATTGTACGAAGCGGGAGCCATTCCCCTTACCCAATTAGAGCAGGCTCAGATTCAGGAACAGCAGGCCAGGATCGCCTATGAACAGGCTCAAAATCAGGCTGAATCCGGTGAAAGGTCAGTGGAACAGGCTGACAACGCCGTTATCCAGGCAGAGCAGCGTCTGAAACAGGCTGAAATCGGAGTGGAACAGGCCCGTCTGCAGCTGCAGCAGGCCCGGACTCAGCTTCAGCAAACCAAAAATCAGCTCGATAATACCGCCATTAAAGCAACCATTTCGGGGATTGTCACCGAAGTAAATGGCAAAGAAGGAGGACTCGTATCCAATACGCAGCCTCTTGCTACCATTATTTCCCTAAACCCAATTAAAATTCAGGCTAACGTTAGTGCCGATGAACTGCCATTATTCCAAAAAGGAGAAGAGGTGAATGTGTACATTCATCCATTAGACAAAGCCCAAAAAGCAGTCGTTACCTATATTTCACCGGTCGTGGGCGATAACGGCATGTACACGGTGGAAGCTGAACTCGAAAATAACAATGAGGAAATTAAGCCCGGGATGATGGTGAGCTTCCAGCTTCCGCAGACAACCGTCAGCGATCAGCTGCTGGTTCCGACAAGTGCAGTGGTAGAGCAGGGCGATTCGGCCTATGTGTTTATTGTAGAAAACGATCGGGCCGTCCAGAAAGAGATAACCATTATTGAAACCCAGACAGCATTTACAGCCATTGAAGGAGATATCAAACCAGGGGATCAAGTGGTCATCAAAGGCCAGCTAACCTTAACAGACGGCAACAAAGTACAGATCATGAAGGAGGATCAGCAATGAAACTCGTAGACCTATCTGTACGGCGGCCCGTTGGCGTCACCATGCTAGTGATCGCCATCCTTGCATTGGGATTCGTTTCGTTTCGTAACCTGGCCATTGACTTGTATCCAGAAATTGAGCTGCCTATCGCGGTGGTATCCACCAGTTATGAAGGGGCAGCACCCCAGGAAGTGGAAAATCTCATCAGCCGACCGATCGAATCGGCTGTCAGTACCATCGAAGGAATCGATACCGTTCAATCCCAGTCTCAATCAGGAGCTTCTCTGGTTGTTCTGATGTTTAATAACGGAGTCAATCTCGATCAGGCTCTAATCGACGTCAGGGAAGCCGTTGATCGGGTGAAAGGCATACTTCCTGAAGATGCCGGTGAACCAAACGTGCTGAAATTTGATCCCCAGCAAATCCCGGTGATGTGGATCGGCCTTACTGGATCAGATCCGGTGGCGCTGAAGCAGGTAGCAGATGACCGCGTAGTTCCTTATTTGGAACGGCAGGAAGGGGTAGGGTCCGTTACCGTTGAGGGCGGAAAAGAACCCGTCATTCATGTAGTTTTAAAGCAGGAGCAGCTGACCAACTACGGCCTCAGCGCATCCGCTCTGGTTCAGGCGATCAATGCAGCCAACCAATCTGCATCAGCCGGCGTGATTGACAAAGGAGATCAGGATCTCCAAATTCGGATCCAGGGAGAATACGAGTCTATAGCAGACATTGAAAAAACATTAATTCAGACACCAGCCGGCGAACAGCTCTATTTGCAGGATGTAGCGGATATTGTTGAAACGTATAAAAAACAAAATACCCTGTCCATTGTCAATGGCGAACCAGCCGTCGTATTATCCATCTTGAAAAAATCAGCCGGCAACACCGTACAGGTAGCCGATGAAATATACAAAGCCATGGACGAAATCCGGCCGAAACTGCCGGACGAAGTATCACTGGATGTCGTATTTGACACATCCGTCTTTATTCGGCAGTCCATTGATTCGGTCATGCGTAATATGATTGCAGGAGGCGTGTTTTCAGTATTGGTCCTTCTCTTATTTTTAAAAAGCTTTCGAGCGACCATTGTGATTGGTCTATCCATACCGATTGCTATTATTTCAACCTTTACCCTGATGTATTTTACCGGTGAAACATTGAACGTACTGACTATGGGTGGTCTGGCCCTCGGAATCGGCATGATGGTGGATTCATCCATCGTTATTCTTGAACATATTGTCAGTTACAGGCAAAGGGGGTACTCCCTGATCGAGGCCGCCAAACAAGGCGGGTCCGAACTTGTTCCGGCTGTGATCGCATCCACCACGACAACCCTGGTTGTCTTCTTGCCGATCGTATTTGTTGAAGGGCTGGCGTCGGAACTGTTTACCCCACTGGCTTTAACGGTTTCCTTTTCCTTAATTGCATCGCTGGTGGTATCGATTACCCTGATCCCGATGCTTTCGTCCAAATTGCTGACCAAATCATTTGAAACTGAAGGACGCCGTTATTGGTTCGACCGTTTAATGGAAAAAATGTATGATATCTATCGCGGTATGCTTCGGTTTGTCTTAAATCACCGGAAAACAACAGTATTTTCAACCATTGTCCTGATCATTGCTAGTTTTTCAGTTGTTCCATTTATCGGAACGTCCTTTATTCCACCATCAGATCAGGGACAGCTGGAAATAAGGGTTACCGCACCTGAAGGAACATCGCTGGAAACGACACAGCAAATCACCGATCAAATCAATGAAAAACTCGAAAATTATCAGGACATCCTGGAAGCCAGTTATTTGAATATTGCTGGTGGAGGTTTTGAAGGATTTGGTGGCAGTGCCAATGAAGCTACTTACACCATCCAGCTGATTCCGCCTGATGACCGGGAGATCACCACCCAGGAAGTCGTGGCCTCCCTCAGTGAAGAAGTCCAAACCATTCCTGGTGCGGAAATTATCGTCAGGGAAATGAGTGCTGGCCTTGGCACAGGTGACCCGGTACAGATTCAACTGAATGGCCCGGACTATGGCGTGCTGAAAGAAATCGCTGACCAGGTCGTCTGGATGATTTCAGGTATTGAAGGTGTGGAAAACCCAGAATCTTCCGCATCGGAAGGGCGTCCAGAAATCCAGGTAGATATTGACCGGGATGTCGCCGGTCAATACGGCTTAACCTATCAGCAGGTTATGAGCCAGGTACAGTTAGGATTTAATGGCCAGATTGCAACCCGATACCGGACGGGAGGCGATGAAATTGACGTGCGCATCGTTCTTCCCGAAGAAAAACGGGAGTCTATTGAAGATTTGGAGACCCTGTTAATCCAGACACCGGCTGGCCAGATGATCCCACTATCGGCAGTTGCTGATTTAAGACAGGTGCAGGGTCCGGTATCCCTTCTCAGGGAAAACCAGCAGCGCCAGATTAATGTAACCAGCGACATTGTAGGAAGGGATCTCGGAAGCATTACAGCGGATATTCAGACCCGGCTGGATAGCATGAATTTCCCGGAAGGATATTCATTTACTATCGGCGGGCAGGCAGAAGATATGATGGAATCATTCCAGCAGCTTGCACTGGCCCTGGTCTTTTCAATCTTCCTGGTATATGCCGTTATGGCGATCCAGTTTGAAAATTACTTATATCCATTTGTCATAATGTTTTCCATGCCAGCAACCGTCATCGGGGTACTGTTTGGATTATTTATCACCCAGAAACCGCTTAGCTTGCCGGCCTTTGTAGGTGTGATCATGCTTGCCGGAATCGTTGTAAACAATGCCATTGTGCTCGTAGACTACATCAATATTTTAAGGAGAAAAGGGATTGACCGTTACGAAGCGATTATGGAAGCGGGTCCGAGCCGCCTGCGTCCAATCTTGATGACGACTCTGACGACTGTGCTCGGAATGGTGCCGCTGTCCCTCGGCTGGGGGCAGGGAGCCGAAGCCCAGCAGCCGCTGGCCATCGTCATTATCTTTGGTCTCACCGTTTCCATGTTTTTTACCCTGCTCCTGATTCCAGTCGTCTACACCTATTTCGACGACCTGCCAAAGCTAAGGGCAAAAATTGGCGGTTTGTTCCGGAGAACGAAGACGAGTCAGTGATGACGTATTGTAATTGTTCAAAAAAATTTACGGTTTGCATGTTTTTAAAAATAGCGCTATTAAGAACCCATATGGATGTGTAGAAAATGCAGTGAATAAAGCGTCCCATGTTTAAACAAATGATTAAATTATTCATGACAGCATCAGAAACCGGGAGTCTGTGCCGGCTGGCAGGTCCCGGGGCATCTGATGCGGGGAGGTGACCGGAGTGTTAAACAGCAAAAGAAAAATATTGATTCCTGCCGTTGCAGCAGGGTTGTTCCTATTTCCTCAAACCGGAAGCGTAAGCAATACATTAACCATTGATCAGGCTGCAAAACAAATGGAGGAACAAGATCTGGAGAACCAGAAGCGGGACATTGAAGAGCTTGATTCTGACGTCCAAATCTATCAATCTAATTTTCAGGATGAGTTAGAAGATATTCAGGATATCCAGTCAGAATATCAGGAAGAAGCACAAGATGCTGCCCTTGAACTGCAAATCTATCAGCAGCTTTATAACTACTGGTTTCTCAAAGAGAAATATGCGTTGACAGAAGATAATCTCGAACTGGCGGAAGAAGATTTAGCCATGACCGAAAAGCGGTATAAGCAAGGAACAGCGTCCAAATCAGAGTACAATCAGGCCAAACAAAATTTTAACAGCCAGACGGCAAACCTGGCCAATATGGAAGCCCAGCTCAATAATTTGCGGACGATGCTCAATCAGGATTTAAAACAGCCCCTTGATCAGGAAATTCAACTTGATTCACCCGCGTTTAAGCCGCTTTCCCGGTCCGATTATAACAGTGAAAAAGTCATGGAGGACGTGCGGAAAAATGATGAATCGCTGAGGCTTTACCGGACCATCGTCTACACGTACGAAGATATTTTGGATGAAATCGACGACCTGAACTCCATGTCTGGCGGAACCAGTGCGATGACAGCACCTTTACAGGAACAGCTTGACAAAGTGGAGCAGGAACTGGTAGCTATGCAAACGCCTCTGAACATTCCTGTACCAGCAGGCGCATCACAGGAAGTCCAGGATTCTATTCAGGCAATCCAGACTGAACTTTCCAGCCAAAAGCAGCGGGATTTATTAATTCTGCAGGGTCAGGCAGCCATGCTTCAGACGCAAATTAACCAAATAAAAGCTCAGGCTCCAGATGCTGCACCACTTTCAACGGCAAAAGAAGAATTGGAAGAATACTACGAAGATATGCTACATAATGCGCGCATTGATCTGATCAAACAGGAAGAACAGCTGACTTATCAGGCACGCCAGTATGAAGAACAATTTGAAAAACTGCATAAACAAATAGAAACTTACGAAGAAAACATCGATTTTGCCAGGGAAATGTATCAAATGCAGCGAATCCAGTATAAAAACGGAATGATTACACAAAGGACACTGGAACAAAGCCGACTTGGAATCCGCCAGGCCCAGATGCAGCTGCTCCAGGCACAAAAAGACTACATGCTCCTCAAAAAGGAATTTGAACTGTTCAAAGAAGGAAAACTCCCCGGCGGAACCACCGGAGGATTTTAAAAAGAAAAAACCAGAAGAGCCGAGCGCACACGCGCCCGGCTCTTCTGGTTTTTTCATACCCTATGTATGTGGGACCTGTTCCCCGTATAAGGTGCCTGTCCTGCGCATATGGTGCCTGTCACTTGTCGAATGATTTTGTTGGCCTAAAAGGAATTTAGCCTACTGTTCGGGCCCCAGCCCCCCACTGAATGTGCCTGTCACTTGTCGAAAAATCTTTATCTGAAAAATCCTTATCCCAGAAAGTTTTAGCCACCAAACTTCCTCTTTGCCCATTGATCCATCTGCCTGATGTGTTCCCTGCCTATGGTGAGCCCGTATAAGACCAGCAGTACAATCACCACACTAAACAGATCGATTTTCCGCTGAAACACAACGATCACGACACCCAGCGAAACCTGGGGTATAACACCGGTTATGATCGTGAGCCATACCCCAATCTTAAACAGCGACCTGGAGTTCAGACGGTACCGCGCGAACAGCATAAAAAATGTGGAAGACCAGGCCAGCACTTCCAGCCCCAGAAGCAACAGCCACTTGTATTCGATAATGCTTTCCATTCTTATTAACTCCCTGCCCTCATTTCAAATTCACTTCATGTCATTTAAAGCCAGATCATCAAGCTGACCAGTACGAACACGAGAAATGCCATTAATCCCCCGGTCAATGCAAAGGTCAGGCTAAAAATTTTATACTTCGTATGGCGATAAAGATAAATGGACAAAAATGCAACAGGAACAAAATACACTAGTCCGACAAGAACAGCTCCTAAATCAATTGAACCAGGACTTCCCACCAGGTCAATTGGAAGAACAGCCATAAGGGGCCACAATGCCGCTGCAGCCAATCCTAATATAATGGCTAAAGCAATCGCCGACACAAACTCCAGTATGTGAATAAAAACTTGCCTAATTCCCATTCCTGCTATCTCCCTTTATAAAAATCTACTTTCTTCCTGCTATCCTAACACAAAAAATCAAGTGCAGGAGCATGAAGAAAGTTGCTCATAGCATAATGAACCAAAAAAATTCCCCGGAAACGATAGCTGTGGACGAATCGTAACATGCAGCCTTGATGATTGACAACGTCCAGATTCCGGACGGTCAGAAATTCCTGGCCCTAACCCTGCACCCATATCAAGTTCAAATCCCCCTTGCAGTTTAGGGCAGGTTCCCCCTTGTCAAACAAATTCAATCTCATTTATTCTAATATCGTTAACATTTTTTGGACAAAACAATAATGAAAGGAGACTGAGAGCCTCATATAGCAGGACCAGCCACCCGAAAAATTTTTTCCTGACATGGAAGCAGGAAAAAATCGTCACAAAAAAACCAATCCTAACGAAACATCTAACAGGACGAAAACGTTACAATGAAAGAAGAAATCAGAACAGAAAGGCACTCAGCACTCATTAGACCATAACTGCGGTCAACTCAAACTCATCGGCCATACAGTACACAACAAAATCGTAACGGACATCACAGCTATTACGTCAAATAGAATGAGCACATTACTTCATTGGAGTGGGATACATGAATCAACCATACAAAATAGCAGCATTAACCGCAGCAGTACTCATTATCAGTTTACTGCTTCCTGAAACAATTGCATTAATCGTATCGGCGGCCTTTTTTGCGGTCGTAACCTGGCTCAACCCGAAATGGATTATTCCATTACTCATTGTCTATTTTCCGGTGAGGCCATTTCTGGTGGAAGTGAACCCCGGCTTGAAGCTGGCGGGGGATATCGCCATTATCATTCTGGTCCTGCGGGTGATCTGGGATTCCCGCCGCGATCCAAAATCGATCTTTCAGCTCGCCTGGTATGAGTGGGCATACATCGTCTGGTGTCTTTTTGGAGGGCTGGTCGCCTTAAAAACAGGAGTTACTCCAGCCGCCATTATCTTTCAGCTTCGAAAATTTATCATGATGTATCTCGTTTTCTACGGCGTCAAGCGTCTGAAATGGGATAGATCTGATCTGTTTGTCTGGGCAAATATCACAGCAGTCATGGCCGTCGTACTTTCTGTCCATGGGGTCATTGAGCGGATTTCCAATCGCCAGATTCTTTTGCCGCAGGCGTGGAAAGAGATGCTGATTTCGCCAACGAATGCTGACCGGATTTATGGGCTAATCGGGAATCCGAATTCCTTTGCCCTATTTTTATCGGTAGCCTTTCTCGGGGTCACTTATCTGTATACCCAGACACATCATCGAATGTACCGGGTTTTACAAGTTCTGTTTATGGGGATGCTGTTACTAACGTTTTCCAGAGGGACCTGGATTGCCTTTACCATTACATTCATTGCTTATGCCATTGCCACCCGGCAAAAAATCTGGTTAAAACAAATCCCTGTACTTGCTCTCGTCGGGTTTATTCTCGTATATACCCCGGTGCATTTTACGGATCTTCTCTTTTTTGACAACAAAGATGAACCAGGGGGCTTAAGGGATCGTTTTGCCGAAACCTTCGATAATGAGTCATTGAACCGAAGCGGGCAAAGCGGCCGGATTTTCTTCATTAAAAAAGGGTTTGAGATTCTGTTTGATCATCCTGTCACAGGCACAGGATTTGCTACCTTTGGTGATTCGGCTACACTCGCGTACGGTTCTCCGATCTATGAAAAATACGGGCTTGCGGATATCTATGCTTATAAAGGAAAAACGTTTTTTTCCGATAATCAATATATTCAGATCATTGCCCAGACCGGTGTGATCGGCGTGATCCTGTTTGCCATATTCCTGCTGCACATGCTGTACCGGATCTGGTCAGTGAGGAAGGAACACCCAATTCCTTCCTATATAATAGCTTCATTCTGGCTGTTCATCTGTATCGCTGGTGTTTTTTATAACATCTGGGAGAATAATGTGTTTGCCATGTATTTTTTCATGGCAGTGGGCTGGTTTGAGGCATACCGGAGCAACCGGGTAAAACGATAAAAAAAGCGGATCAACCGCATCAAAAAAATTTTACAAAAAAAATTAAAAAAATTTAGCGAACCATGAAACTTTTGCCACCCCTTATGCGTCTAAGGAAAAAGGAGGTGGCAAAGTTCAGTTGCAGAAGAGGAGAATGAACATGAAAAAAATATGTGTCATCGGCCTGGGATATATCGGATTGCCGACCTCCGTCATCTTCGCCAAGCACGGTTTTCAGGTGCATGGTGTGGATGTGAACGAAATCGTCGTCAAGAAAATTGCCAACAAGGAGCTGTACATCGAAGAACCTGGTTTGCAGGAAGCACTGGAGGAAGCGATTGACTCAGGTCATTTTACCGTTTCCACAAAACCAGAAACAGCAGATGTATTCATTGTTGCTGTTCCGTCTCCTATTACAAAAGATAAGAAAGCAAACCTGGACTTTGTACGGCAGGCGACAAAGGATATCACTCCATATGTCCGGAAAGGGAACCTGGTGATTCTTGAATCCACCGTGCCTCCAAGGACTGTGGAAGATGTCATGCTGCCGATTCTAAAAGAAAGCGGACTGGAAATCGGCGAGGAATTATACGTTGCTCATTCGCCGGAACGGGTGATTCCAGGAAAAATTTTGACAGAATTAATAAAAAATAATCGAATTGTGGGAGGAATCAACAGGGTCTCTGGCGAATTAACTAAAGAGTTATACTCTTCCTTTGTAAAAGGAGAAATCCATATAACCGATGCCACCACGGCTGAAATGGTAAAAGTAATGGAAAATACATACCGCGATTTGAACATTGCTTTTGCAAACGAACTGGCAAAACTGAGTCTGAAAGCAGGAGTGAACATCTGGGAAGCCATTCAGCTGGCCAACAATCACCCGCGGGTAAATATTCATTACCCTGGACCGGGAGTAGGAGGTCACTGTATCGCAGTTGACCCATGGTTCCTGGCTGATCTGGACCCTGAAAATGCCCGGATGATTGCCTTAGCCCGTGAAACAAATGATCAAATGCCGCAATTCACCGTGGACCGAATCAAAACGATCATGAAGGAGCACAAACTGGCATCGCCCAAACTTGCCTTGCTGGGTCTTTCATTTAAGGGGAACGTCGATGATATGAGGGAGAGCCCATCCTTATCTGTGATGGAATTATTAAATAAGGAAGGAATCGAATACCGTATTTTTGATCCTTATATTAAGGAACAAAGGGTACCTCATCAGACCATGTCCCTGGAAGATACTGTCCTGGGCTCAGATATCATTGTCGTTCTAACGGATCACAAATATTTTAAGGAAATCGATCCAAAGACCCTCAAAAATTGGATAAATTCTCCGATTATCTATGATACAAGGAATTGTATAAATGAAGAAACATGGGAAAAAGCTGGATTTTCATTCTATCGTCTGGGCGACGCAAAAACCAGGTGATTCATCATGACAGCAAAAGAAACCATACTTGGTGTTGATGTAACACAGGCAACTTATGAATCACTGACAGCTGAACTGTTTCAGCGGATTAACGATCAGAAACAATCCTTTATCGTAGCAATCAACCCGGAAAAAATCATGAAAGCCCAGAAGGATGAAAAGCTGAGAACACTGTTAAATTCAGCCGACTACCATATTCCGGATGGAGTTGGCGTACTGATTGCATCAAGATTAAAAGGCGGGAACATCAAAACCCGCATTACCGGAATCGATCTAATGATGCGTATTATTAAAGAAGCTGCAAATCAACAAAAGTCCATATTCCTTTATGGGGCCAAACCAGGAGTTGCCGATCAGGCAGCAGAAAATGTAAAGCAGCAATATCCAGACATTCAAATCAAAGGAACAATCGATGGCTATCAAAAGGATATGGATGATGTGATTAAAACCATCAATCAAGCCGAGCCCGATATTTTATTTGTCGCACTCGGCAGCCCTAAGCAAGAACAGTGGATTCGCCAGTACAGAAATCAGTTAAAGGTTAGTCTGTTCCAGGGAGTGGGCGGCTCCTTCGATGTTCTCGCAGGAAACATCGAGAGAGCACCAGCAGCATTTCGAAACCTTGGCCTGGAATGGCTGTACCGATTGATCAGGGAACCATGGCGCTGGAAGCGGCAGCTCGCTTTACCAAGATTTCTGATTAGGGTTTTCTTCAGTCGGAAAGGGAATCATAAACCGAAAACCTGAATCATACAATAATGCTGGTGTACAAAGCGAAACACACAGATGGGAAATCTACTAAACATTACCACAGGGAAAATGCGAATCTGCTCTGTTAAAATTTTCGGATTTCTTGTAAAATACTAGTTACAGAGGGAAAAACAAATTAAGCATAAAAACATTACAATTATATGAAAAATGCATCTGAGATGCCAGAATCAGTTGACAATTCCTGTATATCCCTCTATACTGTTTTTGTAGCTTCATAGATTAGTGGGTGGAAACTATTTTCCAGGGCATATTTTGATAGTAAAAATGGATATTAAGTAAGCCTGGGAGAATAGTCTATTTTTATAGAAATTACATAAAAGGAGGATAAAAGGGAATGTACCAACCTAAATCTTATCGTAAATTCGTGGCTGCCACATTATCAGCGGCTGCGGTAACAGCTGCGGTAGCACCTGCTGTATCAGCAGACAGCCATAGTTTCACAGATGTGCAAGAAGGTGACGCACACTACGAAGCGATTATGGACCTTTCTGCTAAAGGTGTTATCCAGGGTTATGAAGATGGATCTTTTGGTGTTAACGATCCATTACAGCGTCGTCATGCAGCAGTTCTTTTTGCGAAAGCTCTAGAACTAGATGCACCTGAAAACCTGGACGATGTACTTGCTGGCCTAGAAGATGTAACAGCTGATTCTCTATACGCAGAGCAAATTGCTGCTGTAGTAAATGCTGAAATCTTCAAAGGAAGCGCTGGAAGCTTCATGCCATCTGACGATTTAACTCGTGAGCAAATGGCAACTGTATTAGTAAAAGCTTTTGGTCTTACTGACACTGGTGAAGAGCTGGATATCAACCTCGATAACGTAAGCCCTTCACACAAAGACAATGTTAAAATCCTTGCTCAGCACGGAATCACTAATCAATTAGATGACTTCCGTCCGAGTGAAGCCGTAACTCGCGGCCAATTCGCAACTTTCCTTTGGAAAGCTATGAACGTGCAAGGTGAAGTAAGCTACAACGTTGAAGTTAAAGACGGTTTAACAGCATTCCAGCGTTTAGTAGAAGTTGAACTGGATGGTGTTACGAACCCAGAAGCTTACACAGTAACTGTATTTGGCGAAGAGCTTGAATACAAAGCTGAGTCTGGTTTGTTTGTAGGCCTAGTAGATTCTACAGACGAAGAAGCAATTAAAGCTGGTGTAGTAGTAGTTGCTCCAGTAACTGTTGACTACGAAGTTACAAAAATCGACACAGGCTTAACAGCTTTCCAACGTCTAGTAGAAGTTGAACTTACTGTAGATAATCCAGAAGATTATGCAGTAACTGTTCTTGGTAAAGAACTAGACTATAAAGCTGATAAAGGTGTATTCGTTGGTCTTGTAGACTCAACTAACGATGACGAAATCAAAGCTGGTGTAGAAGTTACTCAAAAGTAATTTATAAACTTTCATAAATTACTATCTTTTAAAAAAATTAAAGTACAGGGAGGAAAAATAAGAATGGCTAAGTTTCCTACAAAAGTTTTATCTTCAGCAGCTCTTACTTCCGCAGCAGTTGTAGTAGGTTTTGCTGGCACAGCTAGCGCGGCTGTAGACGGATACCTTGTAAAAGACGCTGAAGGTACTGTATACAGCTTCGACAAAGCAGAACTTGAACAGTCTTATATGAACTATGTTTACGGCGATGGAGATACCGCTCTTTACGAATACTTCCAGGAATTATTCACTGAGAACGGATTCTATGCTTTCTCTGATGATAGCGGTAAATATGTAGCTTATGACGCTATCGAAGATGCATACTTAGAAGACACTGAAGGATTCGATATCAACGAATTCACAGAAGGTGAAGATGCTCCTGCTGCTGAAGTTACTACTGTAACTAAAGTAACTGTAGAAGATGGAGAAATTGTAACTGAAGAAATTAGCTCAGGTGTTTCATCTGATGTTGCTGATGTTGATGCTGATAATCTTAAGGAAGTAGTAGTAGAGTTCACCAGCACAGAATATGATGAGGAGTTAGTAAAAGATCCTGATAGCTACTCTATCACTGATGAAAATGGAAATGATTTAGCTGTTGCTGAAGTTTCTGTTGATGGAACAACAGCTGTACTGACATTGAAAGACGGCGATGAAGGAACTAACCAACTAAGCGCAACTTTAACTGTAGACAAGGAAGTTCTTGGTGCAGATGAAGATGTAGAAACAGAATTTACATTCTTTGATGCAACTGTTCCAGAAGCAGAAAAAATTGAACTAATTGGACCTAATAAATTTAAAATTTATTTTAGCGAGCCAATTGTGAATGTTGCTAATCAGTCTACTGTAGAAGTAGAAAATGGAATTTATGGTGTTGCTGACATTACTACTGATGGTAACGCTGCTATTGTTACACTTAGCGCAAGCTCCTTGTCTGAAGATGAATATTCAGTAAAAGTTTCTGGGTTTGAAGATTATGCTGGATATAAAGCATTAGATAAAGAGTTTACGCTAGACTACACAAAAGATACTGAAGCTCCAACTGCAACAATTAAAAAGGCTTCACAAACTCAAGTTGTAGTTAAATTTAGTGAGCCAGTTGAAACAGAATCCGGTTCACAATTAACTGCAGATTATTTCTATCATTCTTACTCTGCTTATAAACCAAATGATGATGCAGAACTTGGAATAGACGCTGTTACTGTTTCTGCTGATGGAACTGAATATACACTTAACTTTACAGACAATCCTCTACCTGAAGGAAATGTAAAATTTGTTGTAGATTACAATGCAAATGACGAACTAGTACAAGACGAATGGGGAAATACTTTAGCTGAAAACATGGTATTTACAGTTAAAGTTGAAGCTGATAAAGAAAAACCAGAAGTAACTAAGGTAGATGTAGTAGATGAGCAAACAATTAACATTTACTTTAGTGAAGATGTAGTAAAATCAGATGCTGAAGATAAGGATAACTATGTATTTGAAGACGCAGACGGTGAAGAAGTTACTCCATCTGATATTACTTATCATTCAAACTCTGATGATGAAGAATATTATGCAGAGGTCAAATTCTCTAGCGACTTAAACGGTAATTATACCGTGGACATTTCAGATATTGACGATAAAGCATTAAATGCAAATACTTTGGAAGAAGTAACTTTCTCATTTAATGTTGAGGATTTAACAGGTCCAGACTTAACTAAAGTTAAGGCCATTGGAGTTGAAGGATCTGGAGACGATCCAGATTTAGTATACATTTACTTCCCAGAAAAAATGGCAACTTCTGGTGAGTATTCTATCTTAGATAAAAAGAACTACCAAATTAATGGTGAAGATCTTGGATCAAAAGATCAGGTAACCTTATTCAAGGATAGCAGTGCAGTTAAAATTGTATTAGATGATAACACATCTAATCTAAGCACATTTACTGTGTCTAGACTTGCAGATGCATCTGGAAATCCGAGTGCAAAGCTATATCATTCTGGAGGCATTTCTGCAGATACTTCACCAGTAATTACTGGAGTAGAAGTGTTAGACTATAAAACAATTAAGATTACAATTGATAAACCTCTTAAAACTGTAGTTGCAGATGGATTTGAAGTAACAAATAATGGAACTACAGATACACTTGCTGCAGTTTCCTGGGAAATCAATGATGACAACGAAACTGTAGTAACTGGTACTCTTAAGGCTGACACTCAAGTATCTAAGACAGATTCTTCTGACTTAGTAGATGAAGTAAGCATCGTTGCCGATAAACTTGTATCAGAGACTGGTTATTCTGTAGATGCATTTACATTTGGTGATGACGCAGGAGAAACAGTTGCTGATGGGTATGCACCTACATTAGCTGAAAACGGTGCTGCTAGCACTGTAGCTAATAAAATTGATTTAACATTTACTGAGTCAGTGACTGCTGGTACTATGGCTACACAAGCACTAGCTTCTTCATACTTCAAAGTATTCATTGATGGTGATGAACTATCATTTGTTACAAGTTTAGCTGAATTAGATGATTCTAGTGAATTCTTTGTTGAGTTCGGTGCAGATGATGAAACTGTAAGTATCTATGTCTATGATCAAGAAGGTAATGAGGCAGAAATTGAATTCTCTGCTAATAAATACTTCACAGATACTGCCGATACCAATAAAGTTGAAGACTTCAGCGTTACAGTAGATGTATATGGTGAATAATTTAACAACCAAAAAAGGTGGGCACATGCCCACCTTTTTTCATTTGGCTCTAAAATATGGCTCTAGAAAATAGGCTCTAAAATAGGCTCTAAAATATATGTTGGGGGACAGAAAAAATTCTGAAAAAATAAAACACGCAAACTCCTAATTTTGTTAGACTTTGTTTAGACCCAATAAACAAATAACAAAAAGGAGTTGCGTGTAGTTGAATTCTAACATGTCTTTACTAGGGTAGAAGAGTATAGCATAAAACTTCAATGGAGGAAGAAGGTTACTTTCAACTTCTTGTGAAGTTGGAGAGAGTACTCCATCATTGATTTAGATGTGGGCAAACTACAGAAAGCGAACATAATTATCGAGTACAGAAAATTGAGTATACCAAATATTTAGCAGAAGTACAGCCATCTTTTTTCGAAAATGGCGATATGTATGTAAAAAGATTGCGTGAAACGTTTCTACGAAGAAAAGTTGATTGTGGAGAGCTATCAAAGGCAGTCTGTGGATTTTGAGTGGTCAGTGGGGATTAAATTAATTCATGGCAAAAACTTTAAGGATGTACCTTTTCACATTTGCACTTCGTCAACGGCCGTTATGCGCCATTTTAATAAGATTAGTTCTTCCATGTTAAAGGAGATTAAACAGTTACCTGAGGTTATTGCAATTGATGAATACAAAGGAGATGCTTGTGGTGAAAAGTATTAAACAGTCATTGCAGATCCCATTCATAGAAAGCCACTAGAGATCTTGAGAGATTGTAAAAAAGATACCCTGGTGACTTATTTAAGAGAAAATGGGGCTAATGTAATGGTCTTGGGTATGAGTCCTTCCTTTAAAGCAATTGTGGACCAAGCATCGTCCTATAGCAGTAGCGGGCCGACTTTGTTTTTGTCGGTATTTCTATTGTGCTTTAATGAGAGTGAGAAAGAAGAAAAAGACTAGTTTTAAAGAGTTTGATTGTTTTCGATTAAAGATGTTATTGCACCATCAATAAAAAATATTGATGCTGAATCGGATAAATTAGGAGTGAACTATCTGCTCACCCCAACATTTGATTTAGAACAATAATAAATTATAAAAATATAAATACTTATGATTGAAGAGCCCGCATACTATTGCTATACCCTGAATCTTTCTTTATTATTATTTATATAAGCAATTGATACAGGATTAAGGGAGCTGGGTGCTTTGAAGAAAATTAGTATACATATAGTAATCATATTAATTTCAGTAACATTATCCGCATGTGGGTCAGAAGAGGAAACTATTCTTAGTAATAATTCTGATAATAACCAACATGCAGAGCAAAGCGATCAGAATAATAGTGAAAAGAAAAAAGACACAAAGGATTTATTAGTCGAGAAGAAAATTATTTTCGGTGATAAAAAGGGTGAGCGAGAACTAGATGCCAGGAACCTGTTTAAGCTTGGTGAAAATGCATACTTTCTTGTCACTCTTGAAAAAGCAGTTGAGACAGATGCAGTGACCATCATTCTTAACAAATTAGAAGAAGATAAATGGGTTAAGTTAACGGAGGGTCCATTAGAAGTTAAGCCAGAATGGAAACAATTTATGAATGGCTTGCCTGGAACTATTTTTCAAAAAACTGGTCCAGGTGCTTATCAGTTAATTGTTAAAAAAGGTGATGAAGAGTTAGCAAAAGGGGAGTTTATCATTCAAGATCCTGAAAACAATGACGAAAATTCATAGATTTCTTTTGACGTCAGTACATACATAAATATATGATCTATAGCCCTAATTATAGGGCTATTTTTTGTTTTGCAACAATACGTATTTATGAATATTTGAGCACCAACTATTTACCTAAATTCCTAAAGTATTGACTCCTTCTGTCGAAAGTGTAGAAGCTATTACCTCTATATGATACGATTCCCATAATATCAGATTTGGATGGGAGTTGGTTTTGTATTGAATGTCAATATTGAAGAATCGGATCAGAAGGTTTTGAAAATTACAGTAACGATCCTCGCAGCACTCACTTTATTATTAGGGATGTTCATGTTGATGAACGTGATACATGGAAAACATGTCCATGCCGCTGTTGTGACAGATGATGGTGATGCGGGGATGGAATCAAGTTCGAGGCTGATCGCTAATGCATTTAGTGGTGACATAGATCCCCTACATAATAAAGGAAAGGCACATTTATGGGGATTTTACAGCACAGGGACATATGAAGCATGGAATCAGATTCAAAAAACAAACTTGCGAGAATCCCGGCCAGTGGTTGTAGCTGTGGTAGATTCGGGAATTGACAGTGAACATGAAGCGCTTAAGGACAGAGTATTGGAAGGTAAGAGTTTAATAGATGATTCAAAAGGGCTTACGGATCAGGCAGGCCACGGAACCCATGTAGCTGGTGTGATCGCTGGCGTAACAGGAAAATTTGACGTGAAACTCCTTCCAGTGAAAGTTCTGGATGAAAACTTAACGGCTGATATCTCAGATGTTGCAGAGGCTATTCGCTGGGCTGCAGACTGGGAAGGAGACAATGGTGAAAAAGTCAGCGTCATAAATCTGAGTCTTGGAAAAAGGGAGCAAGAGCCGCCTGAGGAATTAAAAAAGGCAGTAGACTATGCACGTGATCAAGATATTGTTATTGTTGCAGCATCTGGGAATGAGGCGCAACCCGTACAGGGATATTACCCGGCAAGTCTTGATGGTGTGCTTGCAGTAAGCACAGGAACAAAAGATCGTCAATTGTCTAAAACATCGAATATAGACACTGACCTGATCGCTCCGGGTATAGATATTATGAGCACACTGCCAGGCAATGCGTATGGAGAAAGATCTGGATCGTCTTATGCGGCGCCTTTTGTTTCAGGGGCAGCAGCTTTACTGAAGCTATCTTATCCGGAAGCAACAGTGTCACAAATCATGCGAACATTATTGAGAAATCAAGCAGTTAATCAAGAAACCCCTCACTTATCTATTCCAGAATCACTCGATCATCTTTCCATTACGGCATTCAAACAATTTTTTCAAACGAGCAGATTATCATGGCTATTTTTAAAGGTGAATCAAACGGGAGAAACAGCCAATGATGCTCAACCGGACTCCACAGTTGTGGAGGGTGAAACATCCCAAACGAACAATGAGAGCACAAGTAGTACCACAGAATCGACTGAAGATACCAATCCGCCAGCATGGCCTGAAGGGGCAGAGGTGACAGCTTCAAAGGTTACAGACACAAGTATTGAGTTAACCTGGACAGAGGCTACTGATGATACAGGTTTAAAAGGCTACCATGTATATGTGGATGTCAATACGGCTCCATATACTGAAATGACAGTGACAGATTCGGTGTATACGGTAGAAAATTTAAGTCCGAGCACTTCCTACACGTTCACCATTGAAGCGATTGATCAAAATGACCTATCCGCTAAATTGACCTCACAGCCAATCCAAACTCTGGATGACCTATCTAATCAAACCACTCAAAATACGGATACAACCCCGCCTGTACTTACGGGAGATAATCTGGTACTTAGTGAATTTGTCGTCCTCACACTGAATGAAGGCCTTGATGAAACGGCCATTCCCCCTACAAATGTGTTTACCGTAAACGTCAATGGCGAAAGCCGAAGTGTATCGAGTGTAAATGTTCAAAATAATATAGCGGATGTATTGACTATACTTGACATTTCTATGCCTGAAGCACCGGAGTCTGAGGATTCCTATGTTGTCCTGACATTAAATGAACCCGTTCAGACCGAAGATCAGGTGACGGTCAGCTACGTGCTGCCTGACAATATGGACCATGCATTACGAGATGCTGCAGGTAATACTGCGGAACCGTTTTCAGGTCAGCCGGCTATGAATCTAACGGGACCGATGTTCTTTGGAGGTATGGCAAACGGGGATCGGATTATTCTCATATTTGCACCCTATTTTGACCAGTTGGATGAAAGTCAAACTGTATCTCCGGATGCATTTCAAGTAATCGCAGATGAAACCCAGATTAATGTGTCCAGTGTTGTGATCTCCAATGATGATTCTTATATGGATGAAGTTCAGGGTGATTCACCACCTGAAATGGAATTCGATCCGGCGTTTGTGATTTTAACACTGGAAACTCCCGTACAATACGGCCAGCGAATAACCCTTAATTATACAAAGCCATCCAGCGGTGAGCCAGCCATTCAGGACATAAACGGGGACCGGACGGCTTCAATCAGTCAGGCAGAGCTGGAAAATCGCACGTCAGAGGTGACAGAGCCGCCGAAAGATGGTGAAGATCCAGTTGACCCTTCGCCAGAAATGCCAGTATGGCCGGAAGGTAGCGAGGTTACGGTGGTCAGCAAATCGATGACCTCCGTAGAACTGCAATGGGACCCTGCTGATGAAAATACAAGTTTTTATCAGGTGCTGGATCAGAATCAATATCATGGTGCCTATGTTCAGGGCGCGACGACCACAACTGTCGAGGGACTGAGCCCCGGTACGGAATATACTTTTATCGTTGAAGCATGCAACGCTTTTGAACAATGTACACCTGGACCATCCATCACGGTCATAACAGCTTCAGACGACAGTAGTCCGCCAACATGGCCGGATGGATCAAAGGTTTCATTCCCGACCGTTGCTTCCACCAGCGTCGAAATCTCATGGCCAGCAGCGCAGGATGATTCAGGGATTAAAGGGTATAACGTGTATGTAAATGACAGCACAGAAACACATAATGAGACGCTTATCACTGGAACCGGGTACACCGTGACAGGCCTCCAGATGAAGACTTCCTATACGTTTACCATTGAAGCGGTGGATCTAGGAGGAAATACAGTATCCCTGACATCCCAGGAAGTTCAGACGACCGGAGACCAGCAGGCACCAGAATGGCCAGAAAATTCCTATTTAACGCCTTATAACAAAACCTTAACCTCCGTCACAGTGGAATGGCCGGAAGCCACCGATGATGTGGGGGTTACCCAGTATCGCATTGAAGTGGATGGAGTCGAAGTGGCTGTCGTAGATGGAACAGAACGTATGTATGAAGTGACAGGTCTCGAACCAGAAACGTTTTACACCATCGACGTTTATGCAGGGGATGACGCCGGAAACTGGAGCGGTGCCTTAACCGCAGTACCTGAAACCGAATCACCGGCACCGCCATGGAATCTATCCTGGCGTGCAGACTCTTCCTCCATCACATTAAACTGGAACGATCCATTCATGGTAACGCCAGATAGCTATACGATCACTCGCAACGGGGAAGCGATTGCTTCCGGGCTTACCCAGACTTACTATGAGGACACGGATCCAGCAGTTGAACCAGGTCAGGAATATGAGTACAAAGTATATGCCGTTTATGAATCGGTGGAAGGCCTTCAGGAATCCCTGTCCCAGTCGGTCATGGTCATAAAAGATTTTTACGTTCGGACCACACTGGTCAGCACTGATTCAAGCGGAGAAAATATCGGTGCCCGTTCAACAACGATCAGCACGGACGGAAAATGGGCGGCGATTGCCGGAGAAGAAGGCGGCGCTTATGTGCATAACCTGGAGACAGGGGAAACCGAATTTGTAAGCTATTTGCCTGATGGTCAAGAGCTGATGGCCTATCTGTATAACCTGGATTTGTCCCATGACGGATCTAAGGTTTTGTTTAGCACAAGATACAATGTTTATTTGCATGACCGGGATACAAAAGAAACCATCAATTTAACAGATGTAGGCTACTATTCCAAAAACGTGTACTCACCAAGTATGAGTGATGACGGAAATGTCATTGCCTTTTTCTCCGAATATGCGGATCTGGTACCAGATGATGATAATGGTGAAGGAATAGATTTATTCATTTACGATCGAAATGCGGATGAGATCGAGCGAGTTGCCAGTGGTGTAGATTATCAGCTGTCTACCGATGTCAGCCCTGATGGACGTTATGTCGTCTTCCACAGCCGAAAAGCCTTTGTACAGAATGACACCAATGAAACCCTGGATATTTACCTTTACGACCGGGAGACAAAAGAAATCAAGCTAATCAGTGAGGCTATTGATGGAAACAGCGGCGATAAATTCAGCACGTATCCTTCCATCAGCCGGAATGGAAACGTGATTGTTTTCCAGTCCCGGGCTACCAATCTGGTGGAAAACGCAAATGTCAGCACATATCGGGATCAAGTCTATGCTTATTTTTCAGATACGGACCAACTCGTTCAAATTTCAGAAAAGGCTATTAACGGAAGTACAGTGCCGAAAGTGTCGCCGGATGGACGCTTTATTGCCTACGAAAAAGAAATTTATCGAAACGGCGGCTTTGTCAATCGGGTGGTGCTGCACCACATCGATACAGGCGTGGAAATGATTATCAGCTATGACCAGGATGGTAATGAAGCCTTTGGGCAGCGACCGCGGATCAGCGATAACCAGAGGATCATTTACGAGCGGGGAGATCGGGCGTATGTAGCCTTCTTTGGTGGCAGTGAACTGGATCAGTCAGCACCGGAATGGCCGTCATCCGCTGAAGTGACGATTGCCAATGTAGGACCGGCGCAGGCTACGTTATCCTGGCCACAGGCTACGGATGACAACCAGATTAAATTTTATGATTTGTTTAAGGATGGTCAGTATGTCAGATCCTTTGGTCCATCTACATCCACCCATACAGTCGGGGAACTGTCGCCAGAAACATCCTATCAGTTTTCCATCAGGGCCGTGGATATGTATGGAAACTGGAGTGAACCGATCACCGCAGCGGTGACGACTGTCCAGGAAATGGATGAACCGAAAAACGTTTCCTTTAAGCCGTATGAATTCGGTGCATATATAACCTGGGAGCCTCCGGAAAATGCCAGCTTCTGGCCAGATCAGCTGGAGTATACCCTCCACATCAATGGCATGGATCACCGCATCCGTTCAGCCACGGAGGCACTTGTTCGAGAGCTGGAGCCGGATACCACCTATCATGCAACATTGATCGCCACCGATCCGGATGGAAATCAGTCTAAACAGGCCGAACTGCAAATTGAAACCAGTGCTCTCGGTTCAGGTTTATCTATCTCACGGGTAAGCCTTAATGAAAATGGCAAAGAGTCCGATTACCGGTCCGATTACCCGGCAACTGATGAATCGGGACGATATGTCGTCTTTCAAACGAGGGCAGCACTGGTTTCCGGTGATACGAATGATGAAGTGGACATTTATTTGAAAGACAGGGAAACAGGAGAACTGCAATTAATCAGTCTTGGAGTCAATGGACAGCTGGGGAACGGAGCCAGCCAGCATCCATCCATCAGCAGCGATGGAACCCGGATTGTCTATGAATCCACAGCCAGCAATCTGGTAGAAAACGACACCAATGGCCAATCCGATATTTTCCTGTTTGACACCATAACGAGCGAAGTGAAACGGATCAGTGTTGCTTCCGACGGTACTGAATCAACGGCAGACAGCATCCATCCCGTGATCAGTGGGGATGGAAAGCATGTAGCCTTTAAAGCAGAAACAGGCGCAGGGCTCGTGCCAGAGGATGAAACATCTCATCTCTGGGATCTCTATGTGCATGATATAGAAAAAGGCATCACATACCGGCTGACAGACGGAACAGAGGACCCAGGCTACAGCTCTATAAAAGAAGGAACAGGGGAAGTCCAGGATATTAGCATTAGTGATGAAGGCCGGTTTATTGCCTTTGGATTAGAATTTGATACCGAAATCTGGGATCCTTCCAGTATGGAACACATTCATCTGATCGACCGGGATGCGGATGAGGACGGAATTTTCGATGAAGAAGGCGCTGTATCCTCTGAAAAAGTAACTGAAGGAATCTATGAACGCTCATCCCCGGCCATCAGCGGCGATGGAACATACCTAACCTACTCAGGGCCGACATGGAGTGGCGGCTATCACTTTGTGTTCCTGTACAATCTGGAAACGGGTGAGGAAATCAAAGTCAGTAGAACAGCTACAGGTGATGATGGGTATGGCGGAAGCGGCAGCCCGGTCATCAGCGATGATGGACGCTATGTAGCTTTTGCATCATCAGGAGAAAACCTGGTGCCAGGGGACACCAACGATGAAACAGACATTTATCTGTATGACCGTGAAACCGATTGGCTGGAGAGGATTACCATGACGCCTGCGGGGGAAGCGGATGACTACAGCTGGCAACCAGCCATCAGCGGAAACGGAAAAACCGTTGTGTTTGCATCAGAGGCCACAAATCTGGTGGACAGTGATACGAATGATCAGAGGGACATTTTTGCAATTGATATGGACCGGATGGCACCAACCTGGCCTTCTGGGGATGATGTACTGAGGGCAGCAGGCACCGCCCAGACCTTTGTTACCCTGAATTGGGAGGCAGCCAGTGATGATGTCATGGTTTCGTCCTACCACATTTATCAGAATGGTCAAAAAATCGCGACGGTTGACGGCAAGAAACTGCAGTACACGGTCACCGGTCTGGAACCGGAAACTACTTATACTTTCCGGGTTGAAGCGGTGGACCGTTCTGGAAACGTCAGCAGTGATGGACCGTCTATTTCGGTGACCACGATGGAAGAAATCAAGGGAGAAGCGGCCCTGATAGCCACAGCAAACCAGGGCGGAACAGTAGATTTAACCTGGGATCCATCCACCAGTGAACAGGGTACCGGCTATCGTGTACTGCGCTGGAAAGAAGGAGAGGAACCAGAGGTCATCGCAACCATAGACAGTTTAGCAACCACAACATACACGGACGAAAATCTGGCAGCGGGAACGACCTACTTCTATCAAATTGAACTGATGACATCAAGCGATCAGAATTATCCGTATTCCGTTGAAACATCGGTCACAACACCTGAACTGACCGTAGGAGAGCTGACGTGGAATGTAAACCGGACATCTTTCCCGTTCCGTTTAGCAAAATTAGGAGATAACCTTGAGGTGACCCTGACAGCCGATCCAAACCAGACCGCTGAAGCCGTGTTAACGTACCTCGAGTGGGATGGGGATCAGACGGCAGAAAAAGAAAAAATCATTCCGCTGACCGAATCCGAAGAAACAGCGGGACAATACACTGGTGAAGTGACAGTGGAAACAGGCATGGCGAAACTCCTGTCCATCCTGCCAAAACTCTCCGACCAGCAGGGCAGCATGAAGGAAGGAGATCCGGTTAACGTTAATCTCACGGTCTCCAGCAATGTCACGGTGGATATTGACGCAGAAGCCGAAAGCCATATTTTATCCGAATCCACTCTCATCATCTGGAGTGAAGAAAAGCAAACCGGCATAACGCAGGGGCTAGGCGATCCAAAGAGTTATTCGTTTACTGAAATAATTCCAGCCGAAGACTATCACATTCGGATCCTGCACGATGAGTCAGGAAGGGTTCTGGCTGAACTCACCGATCTTCAAATCAAAGCAGGGATGGAAAATCCGTTTGCCCTGACGTCAAAAGTGCCGGCGGAAATAAACGTACGAGTTACCGGACCAGAAAACAACGTCTTTGAAGAGATCGAAGCCCATGTATTTAATTCAGAAGGAGACATCATCGGAAGCGGATCACCGGATTACCGAGGCTGGATCAGACCGGCCAGGGGGACAGCGTTATTCTCCGGTGATGAAGTAACCATTTCCATAGAGGGAATGGAATGGCCATACAAAGAAGATGTCTCGAAAACCCTTGTATTAACTCCTGGTGATAATAATATCAATCTGGAAGTGCCATGGTGGAAAACCGCGACCATACAGGGAACCGTGACCGATTCAGAGGGCAATCCGATGTCTGGTGTAGAAATTACCGCTTCACAGGATCATCCGACCCATGAATGGCGCACCATCAATCGCCGGACAACAGCGGATGAAACCGGGGCCTATTCTGTGACGGTATACCCTGGTGAAGCGAAAATTTACGGAGCAGTTCCGGGCAACAGCAACTGGGCCGTGGCCACCAAAACGTTAACGCCAGAAGAAGACCAGACCATTACCCATAATTTGACCGTCAAAAAAATCCAGGAAGCCACCGTGTATGTAGAGATTAAAACGAAGTATATCGGCGACGACAGCTGGCAGGTTCTGTCTCCGGACGAAGTGGATGGGCGTACGCTGTATCACTATCACAGCAAACTGTACAGTCCACGGGGACGCACCCAATTCCGGGGCCCATATCCATTAAAAACGAAGGGGATTCCGGGAGATGAGGTCAAACTTTGCTTTGAAGGACATGAAGCGGATCTCCCAGACGGATGCGGAACGGCAACCTTAGATGAAAATCTCGAAGCTACTGTTACCGTCGAACTGGAGCAGACCGGCGGATATGTAGAAGGAACCGTGACCACCGCAGATGGCTCACCTGTCACTCGCTCGATGACCAGATTATATCGGGTGAATGACGAGGGAGAAAGGGAACACATTCGAACCTACTATCAATATAACGATCAGGGAGAATATCGAGTCTGGGTACCTGAAGCAGGCAGCTATATGTTAGAAGTGAGAGAACGGTATTCGTCTCCAATGTCCACTATCGAATTCCAGATCAATGAAGGAGACATATTAACGAAAAACATCACCCTGGTATCCTCGGGATTATTCGCTGGAAAAGACGGAAACGACATTCTGCCGCTGAAGGATGAAGTCACACCTGGTACCGACGTCAGTTTCCGGGTGAGTTACAACAATAACAGTTCCCAGACCGTTCAGGATGCATCCCTCAACATTCTGGTTCCAGCGGGCACCGAATTCATCCGGGAAGCACTCACCCTGAATGGGGAGCCAGTAGCGGATAGCGACTTAACCACAACAGCATCTGGCTTTGAAGTGTACATCGGCAGCTTGCCGCCAGACAGTGAAGGCGTACTCCGATACACGTTAACAGTGGTAGACACGTTTACCGATCAGGCCGTAGGTGCAACCGCAGCGATCGCGTACTCTCTTGATGGCGAGGAAAAAGAAGAGGTGATCGGCACCACAGAAGTTCCCGTACCAACGGTAACCATCGATGCACCGCGCCATATTTCCAATGAAGATATGGAACTCACCGTGAAAGGATATGCACCAGCCGGCAGTACCGTCGAAGTCTATGACGGTCAGGTACTGCTCGGAAGCGCCAAAGCATCGCCGACGGGACTCTGGAAACTGGATACCGCACTGGCCGGATCTAAAGAAGAAGGCTACCACCAGCTGCAGGCAGATGCCATCTGGAACGGTGAAACTTACACATCAGAGCCAATTGATGTACTATACAATCCGGACTTCCCGCATCTGGTGAGCATGTCCATGGAACAGCCAGAGGGAAGAAAGGTCAGCTTTGAAATCGGTGATACGATTGCACGATTCCCATATGTGGTCGTTCCAGGAAGACCATTTACCTTCTATCTGGAATTTGACGAACCGGATAAAGTGACCGATGTCAGCGTCCGTATCGGATCCGAGGAGGACGGCGTCACAGGGGAAGCTACCCTTCAAGATAACGGATTATTTAAAGCTGTGGTCACCCCGAGAAGATGGCCGGAAGGAAAGGTTTATGTGGATTACGACGTCGAAGAATCAGAGTTTGCGGGTATGACCAGGGAACAGTTGATTGCCGGACTTCCAGAATGGGCCACCCGCGCTATTCCAGAACGGGCCATGCCAATCATGGAAGAAACCGAATGGAAATCAGGCGAACTGGATCACCAGAAACAGGCTTCCCTGGGAAGTGCCAGCGTATTCATTGAAGAACGCTCCGAAACGGTAGAAATTGATGATACAAAAGTACAGCCAAAAACCATTACGGTAAACGGGGAAGAGGTCACGATCTGGGGCTCCTCCTTCAGCAGCGCTGAGGTGAACGGCGAGCTCCGAGTCAGTCTGGATCTGCTGGTTTCAGAAGAGCAGGCCGAACTGCTATCTATAGATGATACCGTAGCTCAGTCGGATCAGATGCATGCAGCAGGATTTATAAAAGCCGCTAAGAAAGGCTACGATATTTACAGCAATGCCAGTGATGTATATGATGCCTTGAATGAACTTGGACCATCCGACACCTTTGAATGGGCAACCGGCGAGTTCCACAAAATGTTCAGGGATGCCCGGAAAATCTGCGACCCTTATATCCGCAGAAGAACCCTTGGACTCCTTGACGGCTGGTGGAAAGATGACGTCCGGCGCCCAGAAATCGTCCGTCAAACGACGATGTTCTATCCGGACGGAGTTGCCGAATTCTGGGATGAAGTGATGAAAGAAGTTCAGGTTACGGCTACTGAAAAGGCAAGAAAATACGTTGACTGGCAGCTTGAACACAATGAATGTGACGGCCCTGAAGCAGATCCGCACTGGATCCACGATCCGAGCGGATACGTGTATGAAGTGACGGAAGACAACCGCATTGAGGACGTCACCGCAACGGCCCTCTTCCGCGCCAGTGAAAACGACAGATGGACCGTCTGGGACGCCGAATGGTATGGCCAGCAAAACCCACAGCAGACCGATACACAGGGAAAATACGGCTGGGATGTACCGGCCGGACAGTGGAAAGTCATGTATGAAAAAGACGGCTACGAAACAGCATACAGTGACGTGCTTACAGTACCGCCGCCACACTTTGATGTGAACATTCCAATGACATCACTGGAGGCCCCGACAGTGGAGCAGGCAGTGGCTGAAACAACCGGATTAACCGTATCCTTCAGCAAGTATGTGGAAGTCAACAGTTTCAGCAGCAGTACCGTAAGCATCACATTGTCTGGATCTGATGAGCAGATAGCTGGAACATGGGCACCATCGGATCAGGTAACGGACCAGGATGGAGATGAGGTCGCAACCACTTTCGTATTTACGCCGGATGAGGAATGGACCGCAGGCGGTGAAGTGGAACTGACGATTCAAAAATTAATTCAAAGCTATGCAGGAATTCCAATGAATCAGGACTATACGGTAACCCTTGAGGTAACAGAACCCGTGCAGGATGATCCAGGGGATGGAACTGACCCAGGTGATGGCAGTGATCCTGGAGATGGAAGCGATCCAGGTGACGGTGGTGATCCCGGAGATGGAGGTGACCAGCCTGACGATGGAGATGATCAGCAGCCAGGAGATGGTGATGAACCGGATGCCGGAGACGATCAGCCAGGCGACGACGCGAATAACGATGAACCAACTTACACACCAGTTCGAGACATCGATATTGAAGAAAAGCTTGTCATCATAGAAGCTGGAGATTCATCTCAGCAGCTGCATGTAGATATCAGCCCATCTTATGCTTCCAACAAGCGGATCGTCTGGGAGAGCAGCGATGAAGAAGTAGTAACCGTAGACCGATATACAGGAGAGATCACACCAGAAGAACCAGGAGTAGTCAGAGTTTCTGCGAAATCCATCAGCGGAGGAAAAACCGATTCAATCATCGTGATCGTTCTGCCAGAGGATACAAAGGAATGGGAGTTTGATACAAAGGTACCTGTTGATAAAGTCTTTAACATCCAATTTAACACCATTATGAAAGTATTAAAGGAAACCATTGGAGAGTATATAACCGTCTATGATCAATACGGATACGAGGTAGACATAACCATTGAACAAGATGAATCAGGCAAAGTTATATCCGTCACACCAGAGGAGCCATACGACCAGGAAGAAAACTACTACCTCTACATCGATCAGGAACTCGAATCATCCGGAGGAGAACCACTCAAACAATCCGTCATCGTCCCATTCCAGACCAAATAGGTGGTGCCTGTCACCTCCCGAATTTTGTCGAAAGACTCTGCGAGGATCATCCCCGCAGAGTCTTTATTAATGGTTTGAATATCCAGGCTATACCATTGGTTCGAAAATTATTTAGCCCAGAACATAAAAATGCCTCACTTCTGAGTAAGATAACGTAGGTTTCCCGACCATTGCATCTTACCGCAGAAGGAGGCAAGTCTAATGAAGGACAACAATAGTTTATCACATACAACATAGAATTGCTACATTATGTCTACATCATAAGAAAGCATACAGAAGGTTAACCTAAGATTATTCGCCATTCTAGTTAGCTCGATTTTGATTATATCTGATTAAAAATCTTGTAAAATTTATAAAACCATCTCCTACCCCAGGCTTTTAGCGAAATTTGTCACACGAATCTCCTAAAATTCAAAAACTGGTGTCGAATGACCCTTATTTTTTCAAAACCCTATAGAGATTTTGAAAAAATTAAGCTGAAAAATTGCAAAATCGAGATGTGAACGAACGGAAAAATTCTATTATGATCATCATTACCGCGGAATAGGTCGAAAGGCGCGCTTTTCAGAAAGAGGTAATGATGAAAGGATTCTCCTATGAGGAAGTGGTGGCACAGTACGAGAACATGATCTATCACGTGATCCACCGCCTGGGGATTCGTGACCCCCATCATGAGTTTTATCATGAAGGGCTGCTCGCCCTCTGGGAAGCCAGTGAAAAATATGACGAGAAAAAAGGGGAGTTCCCGCCCTTTGCCTACTTCATCATCCGGAGCCGCATCATCGATTACATGAGAAAAAAACGTCGCTACTTAGAGCAGGAAGCACTTACCGAAGAATACCCTGTCATTGGAACAGAACAAACCGAAATCGAGGAATTCGATCCCCATTTCTGGCGCACTGTCCGCAATCAACTCACAGATAAACAATGGATTTACATTAAGGGTCACATTGTAGAAGGAAAATCACTTGCTGAAATCGCAACGGATCATGACACCACTGTGGACGCAGTAAAGAACTGGGGAAGGCTAGCTAAAAAGAAGCTGAGGAACTGTGAATATTTGAAGGAGCAGTATGGTTCTTGAAAAGAATATTGTGGGAAATGAGTGTCAGTTTGTAAAAAAACAGCTTGGGGATGTAGGATACCGTGTTGCAGTTGTAAGAAAGTGACTCGAAGTTGTAGGATTCTGTGCTGTAGTTGTAAGAAAAATGTACCCAGTTGAAGGATACCGTGCTACAGTTGTAAGAAAAATGCACCCAGTTGGAGGAATCCGCACTGTAGTTGTAAGAAAAAATGCACCCAGTTGAAAGATTCCGCACTACAGTTGTAAGAAACCAGCTCGAAGTTGTAAAATTCCACATTACAGTTGTAAGAAAATCACGCACAGTTGTAAAATCATACATTTTAGAAGCAGGAAAAATGTCCACAGTTGTAGAAAGCAATCTGCATCATGTAAAAAGCACTCGTATTTTCAAATCCCATAATACAGATGTGAAAAATCAATCATAGCCCAATCCCTCAAGCGATTAAAGAATGTCTTTCATCTGAAGTATCATGCATCCAAATTAAAAAGGGAAAAACCAGAAGGCTCCATCCCCGAAGATCAGCCTGCAGCGGGGCCTTCTGGTTTTATCAAAATTCCATTCCTTCATTTCCATGAATATCTTCAACAATTTCTTCAAAAACATAAGGAGGTTCATATGATTATCCTTCCTCACCAAAAACCTTTCCATCTTAATCAGTTGGAGGCTCTTGTTCCCCGGATGAGCCAAAAGGATCCTCTCTATTTAAAGTTAAAAGACATTCTTCATCGGGAAAAGGCGGGTTATGAAGGGGAGGTTTCCCTGGATTACTACTATAATCTTCTCAACCTCGACCCTTATCCCACCCTACATAGCCTCCGCCTAAAGAACGGAGATACCTACTTTCAAATCGACACGCTCATCCTGTTCCCAAATGTTTTCTTGATTATTGAAGTGAAAAACACCAGTGGTCTCCTCAAATATCATGCTGACACCGGACTGCTGGTGAGAGAAAATGAAAATGGGAAACTGGAGCGATTCGATGATCCTCAGACCCAGGTAAAAATTCAAAAGCTTCAGTTTTCAACGTATCTGAAAAAACATAACCTTACGCAAAACCCTATTAGTACCCTGGTTGTGTTCGCCCATCCATATGCTATTCTAGAAATCAGTGGACAGGCCCCCAATCTTATTCTTCCTTCTAAACTGATGGATCAAATCCCCGCCCTCCAGAAAAAATACAAAAACTCTCATGTGAAACGCCCAGAACTTATCGCTCTTGGGGAACATCTCGCAAGAGCACACACCCCGAAAATCAAAAACATCGTAAAAGATTTCAATATCTCGCCATCCCGAATCAAAAATGGAGTCCGCTGCACCTCCTGCCAAACCGACATGATGATCCGCCAAAAACAGAACTGGCGCTGTCCAACATGCCAGCACAAAGATCGCTTCGCACACATCCCCGCTCTCCAGGACTTCAAACGGATTTACGGTCCAGAAATCACCATTCAGCAGGCATGCCTTTTCTTGTGCGTAACACCCCGAGTCGCAAACTATTTACTGCACACAGCCGGATGCAAAAAAGTAGGAAAAACCAAAGGTGCAAAGTACATTATTCCTTAAATAAGGAAACCAGAAGGTCGTTCCAGGATGTACATTCTGCGAAGAGCCTTCTGGTTTTTTATTGGAGTTGCTGAGTATTTGCTTAGTTGGGTTGTAAATATATTCCTGGTAGCGGATGAATTGAGGTTGATCATGCAAGAATTTCTTCTTGAAGTTGTAGAAATAAGCATCCTAGTTGTAGGATTATACCCTTCAGTTGTAGGATAAGGAATCACAGTTGTAGAATTCCTCGCTGCAGTTGTAAAAAAACAGCTCATAGTTGTAAGATTCCACGATCCAGTTGTAAGAAAAATACTTCGAGGTGTAGAAAATTCTCAGCTGTAGTTGTAAGAAAACCGCTCATAGTTGAAGGAATCCGTGCTGCAGTTGTAAGAAAAATGCACTCAGTTGAAGGATACCGCACTTCAATTGTAAGAAAACAGCTCAAAGTTGTAGAATTCCCAGCTATAGTTGTAGAAAAATAGCTCCCCGTTGAAAGGTTCCGTACTGCAGTTGTAAGAAACCCACTCACAGTTGTAGGATACCGTAATCCAGTTGTAAGAAACCCATACTCCTTTGTAAAATTCCCCGCTGCAGCTGCGGATAAAATCCCACAGTTGAAAAAAGTATTAATAGCATTATTTCTTTTAGCTGTAGGGTCCTTCCCAATCAATATCCCTATAGAATGAAAAAGCCTGAAGCCCCCCGTCCCCGCAGATTAACCCACAGAGGGGGCTTCAGGTTTTAACATCATTCCTGTTTTCTCCCTAGAGTCAGCACCATCACCCCACCTACACAGAACAAATTCCCATTGATAACCAACTCGTATTCTTTTAATATAGAAATCAAGATATTGACAAATTTCATCAAGGAGGAAATCCCTTTGATCAATCGTTCAATCAATCTAGTAACCTTTCTGATTCTAGCTGTCATGTTCATCATTACCCCGTACTACAGGGGGTTGTTTTTTGACGAGGATTTTTATATCTGGGAACTTGCGATACATATATTGTTTATAGTCTATCTACTTGTGCGAATCCTCACGAAACAAGAACTTAACATTTTATCATTCATCGTTTTCATCTGGCCGCTGATGTATTTTATCAGCTTTTTTGTAGCGGAATCGCCCTTTGCCGCTCTGCAGCAGGTGTTCCGCTGGATGACGTATGCGATGTTCTTTGTGCTGATGTATGAAACGGCTAAGGAAAAAGTTGTTCGTCAGCTCCTGCCCTATGTGTTTTACATAACAATAGTCTGGATTGGGATATTTGGGTTAATGGCCCTCTGGGGGTTGACAGATTTCACAGATGCTTACTTGGGAGGAAGAAGGGTATCAGGTTTTTTCCAGTACCCCAATACCTTCGCAACAATCATTGCTATGGGCTGGCTGTTCGGACTCATCTGGATGACAAGTAAAGAGATGCCCTGGTGGCAGGTGATTATCTTTGCACTGCCACTGGTCATGTTTGGAGTAGACTTTTTATATTCCTATTCCCGTGGGGTTTACATTCTGTTCCCGGCTGCCTGGCTATTCGGGCTTGCCTTTCTAACGTTTAAACAGCAGGTTCAATACATCCTGTACACCATCTTGACTGCCGGAGGAGCGTTTCTTTCCTATGAATCCATTTTGCGAAATATGGAAACCGCGAACGGAGGACTTAATCAGCTGATTATCATTACATCAGTGGTAACAGCGATTATTGTCCTCCTACACATCACATTTTCAAAGGAAAAACTCACTCTCAAATGGAATGAGAAAAAGTGGGTGCGGGCCATTCTTCCTATTGGGTCCGTGTCCTCACTCACAGCGCTGGTACTGGACTTCGCTAACAAAGGGATAATTTTTCAGCGTTTGCCTCAGCCACTGCAGACCCGAATTGAAACGATTAATCTTGCACAATCCAGCGTTGTGTCCAGATTTCGATTCTACGAACAATCTGTGGTTATGAGTAAAGATGCACCATTCCTCGGGTTTGGCGGGGATGGGTGGCGTGTGCTGTTTACGAAATATCAGGAGGTTCCCTACTGGGCGCGGGAAACCCATAACTTTTATCTGGAACTTGTGTTAAATATCGGCTGGTTAGGTACAGCCGTTTTTACAGCATCACTCATTTACTTCTGGATAAAAACTTATCAGAATTTCAGGGTTTCATCAGAAGCGAATCGTACGTTTATTCTGGCAACTCTGACTGCCCAGATTATGCTACTATTGCATGCCATTATCGACTTTGACTTTTCCTTTGGAACGGTGTGCCTGTTTTTTGCTTTAACTATTGTGATGGCACTGCCGGAAAAGCTCCATCACGACCCGCTCGGCACTCAAAAAATAAAAACTGTCCTATACGCGATATCCATCCTCGCAACGGTGATCAGTGCCTATCTCCTGTTCCAGTTCCATTCGGCCCATCAGCTGGTTGCCAATGCGGAAAAACAGCTATCACTGTCCGAAGCTGAAAAACTATTTGTGGATGCGAAAAACAAAAATAAATGGAATACAGACTATTACATTGAACTGGCTCAGGTCTATGAAAAAGCTTACGAACAGAATCAAAATCCTTCAATCCGAGAGCGTGCTTACACTCTATTAGATCAAGCCTATGAACTGGAACCTCATCAGCCGGAAAACCTGTACAATATCGGCAAAGTTTATGCCATGTTCAATGATTCTGAAAAAGCCATTGAGTTTTATGAGCTGGCCATGGATTACGACCGGTTCAGTCGAAAATATGCTTTTGCTTATATTGTAGAAAATGTCTTATATGGGGAAAAACTGATTCTAAATGATCAGGCGAATGCTGCCGAGCAATCTTTCAAGAGGGCAATCGACCGCTATGATCGACAAATCGAGTATATTGAAACATTCAAACAGCAATTCGTACCGGATCGCAGAAACTTAAACCTCGACCCGCGCTCCAAACTGTTTGTCGGTGAAGCTTATTTCTTATTACATCAAGGCGATCAGGCACTTGCCCTATTAAACAGTGTTAAATATAATCCGGATAATCAAAAACAAGAATATTTACGCCAGCAATCGATTCTGTATTTAATTTACAAACAGCAAAACAATGAGGAAAAAGTAACTCACGTTCAAAATCAGATCAACAGCCAGAATCTTCAAGAACCGTTTGAAAAGCATGTTGAGTATTTCCAAAATATCCGTAACCGTTCGTAAAAAAGGATGCGCTCACCCAGAGCGCGTCCTTTTCACTGTGCGCCCGGCATGTGCGCAGGCTATAGGGTTCAAGTCCCGAACCGCAAAGGT
>JACDOD010000007.1 GCA_017656265.1 Bacillaceae bacterium
CAATCTAGCTTCTGGCGTTACAAGTTGTTTTGTTCAGTTTTCAAGGTTCGAAATGTTTTTTTCGGTGCTTTTTAATATAACACGAGATCCAACTCTCTGTCAATTGGTAGTTTTTGCACCCGCTTAACGAGTTTGGAATAATCTCGCGACAGCAATAAATATATTACTACGGTTCAAATAGAATGTCAACATCTTTTTATACATTTTTTAAAAAGTAAATTTTGTCCCGTTTTTGTTTCTGAAAAAACTTTACAGCCAAACGTGCTGTACGTTTATCTTCAGAGATCAGCAAAATATCTTTGTCACAATCAATGCTTTTTTCTAACTCCCTCGGAAGGTAAGAAAGAGGTATATTTTTAGCATATGGGACCGGGTCTTTATCTGCTGTGATATAGTCCCTTAAATCAATTAAGCAATATTTTTTGCACATCGTTTCCAATTCCATATGATCGGGTAGCTCCTGAAGCGTAATAAGTGGACGGATGAAATTTTTAACTATATATATAATCGCCAAAATGACAATGGCTGCAATAATTCCTTCCATTATGATTCCCCTTTCGTTGATGCATTATGATAAATAATGATTCCAATAATAATATCTATAAAAATTTGTTCGTTAACGGATTATATCGTCAAACATTGTTCTAAGCCAATGTTTTGCTTTATAAATAATTCAAATGCAACCTTGCTCCATTTTATCTGCTTTTGACAAAAAGTCAAGAGATACGTTTGGGGGTATATATGGAGGTTCATCCAGTTCCTTCTACGTTTAAATCAATGCATCATATTTTTATAATCTGACACTGTAATATCCACCCCAACATGTCAAATTAGTTTGATTCCTTTTCAACCGTATAAAGCACAAAGTTATCCACATTCACTATATTTTATAATTTCCAAAACAACAAAAAACTGCCCGGATGAGAAATCCTCTTCCAGGCAGTCATCATTCGATCTTTTAGTTTGCTACAATGTTAACCAGCTTTCCAGGAACGACAATGACTTTTCGAACAGTTTTATTTTCAATCCATTCCTGAATTTTTTCATTTTCAAGGGCCATAGTTTCCAGTTCTTCCTTCGAAGCATCTTTAGGGACCATCATTTTCGCCCGTACTTTACCCATTACCTGAATGACGATTTCTACTTCATCTTCTACCAGCTTGCTTTCATCATAAGTTGGCCATGGTTCATAGCTGATGGATTCTGTGTGTCCCAATCTGCTCCAAAGTTCTTCTGCAAGATGCGGAGTCACCGGTGAAATGAGTTTAACAAACCCTTCTGCAAAATCTTTTGGAATATATTCAGCTTTATAGCTTTCATTGATAAATACCATGAGCTGAGAAATTCCAGTATTAAATCTCAGTCCTTCAAAGTGTTCAGTTACTTTTTTAACCGTTTCATGGTATACCTTTTCGAGGTTTTTATTTTCTTGATCCTTGATTCGTTCTGAGAGGTTGCCTTTTTCATTTACAAAAAGTCTCCATACCCGATCAAGGAATCTTTTTGCTCCATCCAGGCCTTCTGTACTCCATGCAATAGAAGCTTCCAATGGCCCCATGAACATTTCATAAAGTCTTAAAGTATCAGCACCATGGGATTCAACGATTTCATCAGGGTTCACAACATTCCCTTTTGATTTACTCATTTTTTCATTATTTTCACCAAGGATCATCCCCTGATTAAAGAGCTTCTGGAACGGTTCTTTTGTCGGTACTGCGCCGATATCATAAAGCACCTTATGCCAGAAACGGGCGTACAGCAAGTGAAGCACCGCATGTTCAGCACCGCCGATATAAACATCTACCGGCAGCCATTTTTTCAGTTTTTCCGGATCGGCTAATTGTTCCGGGTTGTGGGGATCAATGTATCGCAAATAGTACCAGCAGCTTCCTGCCCATTGAGGCATCGTGTTGGTTTCTCTGCGTCCTTTACGGCCTGTTTTAGGATCTGTCACTTCAACCCACTCTTTAATATTGGCAAGAGGTGATTCGCCTGTTCCAGAAGGTTTGATTTCATTGGTTTCAGGCAAAGTCAGAGGCAGCTCCTCTTCCGGAACAGGTTCCATGGTGCCGTCTTCCCAGTGAATAATCGGGATTGGTTCACCCCAGTAACGCTGACGGCTGAACAGCCAGTCACGAAGGCGATAGGTAATTTTCCGTACACCTTTCCCATTCGCTTCGAGCCATTCAATCGCTTTGTCAATGGCTTCTTCTTTATTTAGACCGTCTAAAATGCCGGAGTTAATATGTTTGCCATCCCCTGTATAAGCTTCTTTTTCAACATTTCCGCCTTCTACTACTTCCTTAATCGGAAGGTCAAACTTTTTGGCAAATTCATAGTCCCGCTCATCATGTGCAGGAACGGCCATAATTGCTCCAGTTCCATAACTCATCAGCACATAGTCAGCAATCCAGACTGGCATTTTTTCGCCGTTAATCGGATTAATGGCATAAGCACCGGTGAATACACCGGTTTTTTCTTTATTTAAGTCCGTTCTCTCCAGATCACTTTTAGCAGCAACATCTTCTTGATATTTTTTTACAAGTTCCTTTTGTTCATCAGCTACAATTTTGTCAATTAAAGGGTGTTCCGGAGACAGAACCGCATAAGTGGCACCATATAAGGTGTCCGGGCGAGTTGTAAATGCTTTAAAGAAATGACCGGTTCCATCTATTTCAAATGTGATTTCAGCCCCTTCTGACCGGCCGATCCAGTTGCGCTGCATCTCTTTGATGCTCTCTGGCCAATCCAGTTCTTCCAGGTCTTCCAGAAGACGATCGGCATATTCGGTAATTTTTAATACCCACTGTTTCATCGGTTTGCGAATGACCGGATGACCGCCCCTCTCACTCTTTCCATCAATTACTTCTTCGTTAGCAAGAACGGTTCCCAGTGCAGGGCACCAGTTAACCGGAACTTCATCAATATAAGCCAGTCCCTTTTCATACAGCTTTAAAAAGATCCACTGGGTCCACTTGTAGTAGTCCGGATCTGTCGTATTTACTTCCCGGTCCCAATCATAAGAAAAGCCCAGGGATTTAATTTGCCGGCGGAAATTTTGAATATTTTTATCGGTAAATTCCTTTGGGTTATTTCCTGTATCCAGAGCATATTGTTCAGCGGGCAGTCCAAAGGCATCCCATCCCATTGGATGGAGGACCTCATACCCCTGCATGCGTTTCATGCGCGCCAAAATATCAGTTGCTGTGTAGCCTTCCGGATGGCCTACATGCAGCCCTGCTCCAGAGGGATAAGGAAACATATCCAGGACATAAAATTTTTCCTTATCACTGTTGATGTCTGTTTTAAATGTCTTGTTATCTTCCCAAAAACTTTGCCACTTTTTTTCTATACTTTTGTGATCATATGACATTCCTTTGACCTCCCGTTTAGTCATTGCATTTCCGGTTCCAAATAACATACATTCTGAATCAAACTTGAGACCGGTAAACATATATAAAAATAAAAAAACTCCCATCCCATCTATGGGACGAGAGATTATTCCCGCGGTACCACCCAAATTAGCACAAAACGTGCCCACTTGTATCCTTAACGCGGACAAACGGCAGATACTACTGACGGTTCACATCTGCAACTGTGAAGGCGAGTTCGTGAAGATTAAGGACAGCTCACACCGGCCGCTGTCTCTCTGCTGCTTAATCCGTTCACTACTACTCCTTCTCATCGTTTTTTCCAGTCACTATTTGTAATCGTATTTTAATGAAGGGAGCAGGGAATGTCAAGGTATATTCATCTAATCGGTCGAAAAATGTTACCTGTAATCCCGCAGATCATTCCGGTCCAAAATCATGTCATTTAAAATTTGATAAACCCTTAAATGCATCCGGTGAAGCTCTTCCCGCTGTTCAGGGGTTGCGCTGTTTTTCATTTTTTCTATATCTCTTTCTGCCTGCTGAAGCAAAGACTGGGCGTTGGTGTATTGTTCATCTGTGTTGTGACCCAGTTTTCTGGCCTCATCCAATTCTTCTTTGGCGAATTCAATTTTATCTTCAATTTCTCTTTTAAGTTTTTCCATAGAATCCCTTGTTGACATCATTCATCACCTCTTGTTTATGTTGTGCTTGACCAATCATTTGTATGCATTCTTCCAGGAAGGGGCCAGGCTTTTAACAGGTGACTATCCGTGCTACAATGACTGTTGGATTATTGATTTAAACAAGCTGATGGAATTTAATGCAAAGGAGTTTTTCCATGAATAACCCCTTTCCTTTTACTTTTGATCACAAACGGTATCATTCCTGGAATTATCATTTAAAAACAACCTTTGGCCATAAAGTATTCAAAGTCTCCCTGGATGGCGGGTTTGACTGTCCGAACCGGGATGGAACGGTAGCTTATGGAGGGTGTACCTTTTGTTCGGCTGCAGGAAGCGGTGATTTTGCCGGGGACCGCTCCGATGACCTGGAAATCCAGTTTAAAAAAATTAAACAGAAGATGCATGATAAGTGGAAAGACGGAAAATATATCGGGTATTTTCAGGCTTATACCAATACCCATGCTCCCGTTGATGAATTGCGAAAAAAATATGAGACCGTTTTAAAACAGGATGGGGTTGTGGGATTATCCATTGCCACAAGGCCCGACTGCCTCCCAGATGATGTAGTGGATTACCTGGCCGAATTAAACGAACGGACGTATCTCTGGGTGGAACTCGGCCTGCAGACGGTTCATCAGAAGACGGCAGATCTTATTAACCGTGCGCATGACCTGGATTGTTACCTTGAAGGGGTTGAAAAATTACGCAAACACAACATCCGGGTTTGTTCTCATATGATTAATGGTCTGCCTGGCGAAAATTACGATATGATGATGGAAACAGCACGAACGATCGCAAGCCTTGATGTTCAGGGAATCAAAATCCATCTTCTTCACCTGTTAAAAGGAACTCCTATGGTTAAACAGTATGAAAAGGGTATGCTGAAGTTTTTGACCAAGGAGGAGTATATCAGTCTGGTTGCTGATCAACTGGAAATCCTGCCTGAAGACATGATCATCCACCGAATTACAGGGGATGGGCCGGCTGACCTAATGATCGGGCCGATGTGGAGCATGAATAAATGGGATGTGTTAAACGGAATTGACAGGGAACTCGAACGCCGCAACAGCTGGCAGGGAAAAAAATTCAACAAAAGGAGTCAGAAAGAATCATGCTAAAACGGGTTATTCCTTTTGCACATGAATTACTGCAGCAATCTGTTAAACCAGGGGAATTTGTTATCGATGCAACCGCCGGAAATGGATATGACACGGTCATGCTAGCCAGCCTCGTAGGTCCTTCCGGGCATGTTTTTTCTTTTGATATTCAAAAACAGGCGGTGGATAACACGGTTTCCCGCCTCAAAGAACAGCATTTAGAGCAAGCTACGGTTATTCATGACGGTCATGAACATCTCGAAGATTACTTGCCTGAAGAAGCTCTTTTCAACCTGGGCGGAGCCATTTTTAATCTGGGCTACCTACCCGGAAGCGACAAACAAGTGGTCACCATTCCCGAAACCACGATTGCTGCTGTGGAATCCATTCTGAAACATCTGAAAGAGGAAAGGCTCTGTGTACTCGTAGTTTATCACGGACATCCGGGCGGGGAAGAAGAAAAAAATGCATTATTACAGTATTTATCGGAATTGGATCAAAAAACCTATCAAGTGCTTAAATATCAATTCATCAACCAAAAAAATAACCCGCCATTTTTGCTGGCGATTGAAAAGAAAAAGACCCGCTCATGATAAGACGGGTCTTACTTTATGGTATAGTTTCGTATTGACATAGAAGAACTTAGCCTTCATCCCTGATTCATTCAGGAGTTTAGGGATCATTTGATTGGCATGCTTTATTTTTTTGACTTTTTTGTCTGCCAGATACATCCCCACCAGACCTTTGGCAATTAAACGATGAAAATCTACATCCGGAATCAATTGCAAATGTTTTTCAGTTTCTTGAATAAAATACAGGAAGCGCTTTTCCATTGTCTTTTCATCCGGATAGTAGCTGCAAAAATTCAAATCGCCTTCTTCCTCATCCTCCAGCTGATCTATATAATAATCAAGCAATATATGGAGCCCCTGCATAAAAGGAAAATAGCTTTTAAAAATTTGATTTGCCATCCTTTCTGATGCCTGGCCATTCAATGCATACGAAACGAGAGTAAAAATTCCTAATGTAGAACCAGCACAGGCTGAAAACTCATACCAGGTTAAATCTGGCCACCTGGAAGCATGCTTTTGAAACCAGTTCTTCAATCTTGGAACCCGTTCTTCATTTGATACATGTTTATGTACCTGCAAGTCACTATACAAGGAAGACAGCTCCAATAAATAAGGCTGGATGAACTGATAATTTGTAATTTTTTCCAGTGTTTCCTGACAGGTGGCAACCAATTCAGCCAGGTAGCCATTGTCCTCCTGCTCATTCCGGTACATATAATAATTTTTTGTTTCTGCTCCTGGAGTTAAGGCATCTGTCATGGATTGATGCAAAAAAGAAAAATCTACAGGATCTAATGATGTGCTCCGGTCACACAAATTATCTAAGTAATCGCTGATCGTCTGGTAAGCTACTACAAACCGTACAGCTTCTTTCCATTGTTCCTGTGCAAGAATGGCATAGATGGATCCGCCTTCACAGTGAAAAGTCTTCGTTTCAATACTGGACAGTGCCTGTGTCTTCAGTTCAGGATCAGGAATGTGAGATGCTCTTTTTTTCCAATAGCCAAGCTCTTTATGAACTTGCGGAAAAATTTTTGTATAGCACAATCCAACTAAATGGAGTGACCCTTTTGGTATGGAAAAACTCAATCAATGACCCTCCGTTTCTTCATTCAGTACCTGTTCCACAAAGGAAAGAGAAAAGTCAAATACCTCTTCTCGCTCAGGCTCATTAAAGATTTCATGATACAGTTGCTCCCATTTTTTAAACCGTTTATATGTAATAGATATCTGGTTATACCATTTTTCGACTTCGTTTTCGTAAACTAAGCGGTCTTCTCCAGCCTGCATAATCAGAGTCGGGACATCAGGATATTTCTGAATTTGAGTGAAAGCCTGTTCAATGGCACGCAAAAATTCATGATACCATCTGACCGATACTTTTTTTAAGATTAGGGGATCCTGCAGATCACGGGCGTGAAATTCTTCGTTGCGTGTCCCCGCACCCGGGTTCTGTCTGGTTTTTACCTTAAGACCCGGATATAGACGGTCTAACACTTTTGAAATCACATGGACCATTCTAGATGGACCGTCTTTTATTCCGAGTGCAGGAGAAGATAAAATAACTCCTTTGACCTGAGGCTGCTTTTCTTCCATTGTGCGGATTACTGCCAGTCCGCCCATACTGTGTCCAAGGAGAAATACGTTCCTGTTCAGAGTCTTCGCTTTTTCAAGCCAGGCCGAAATGGTTTCTATATATTCATCAAAGGAATCAATATGGCCCCGATTTTCTTTATTTTCACCCTGGCCGGGCAAATCCCCGTACACCACATGGAATCCGTTTTCATTCCATTTATTCGCTAACCAATCATAACGGCCTGAGTGTTCAAAAGCCCCGTGAACCATTACAATAGAACCGCGGGCATGATCGCACAACATGGTTTTCATCCCAGCTCTCACCCCACAATATACCTGAATCTTTTGTTATACTAATCATAACATATGATGTATTGGAGGAGTTTGAATGATCTGTGAATATAAAGGAAAAACACCAGATATAGCAAAAACTGTATTTGTTGCCAGGGATGCTGTCATTACAGGAGATGTTACCATCGGTGAATATTCCAGCATCTGGTTTCAGACCATTATCCGGGGCGACGTTGCCCCTGTCCGAATCGGAAATAAAGTCAATATTCAGGACCAGAGCTTGCTGCATCAGAGTCCGGAAATGCCATTAATTATTGAAGATGGCGTTACAGTGGGCCACCAGGTCATTCTTCATTCGCCTATTATTCGAAAAAATGCCTTGATCGGAATGGGTAGCACCATTCTCGATGGGGCCGAAATCGGCGAAGAAGCTTTTATTGGGGCTGGAAGCCTAGTTCCTCCAGGGAAAAAAATCCCTCCCCGCACACTTGCTCTTGGACGACCGGCTAAAGTTGTCCGGGAATTAACCGATAAAGACTTTAAGGAAATGAATCGGATCCGGAAGTCCTATGTAGAGAAGGGACAATATTACAAAAAGCTCCTAAATAATTTAACCGCTGAGTAATTAAACTAACGATATAGCTGCTGATTCTCCGCAGCTATACGCGTGCATGAAATGGCAAATAAGGGGAGTTCCCTATGATGTTAAGTTTACTCATTTTTACAATTTTCATGACTTTAATCTTGTTCTGGCTGAAACGGAAATATATGGAATACCAAAAAATACTGACGGTTTTCGGAGTACTGTTTGCCGTCATTTCCCTTCCTCTTTCAGCTATATCCCTTCATCAGCATAGAAACATGCTATGGTCAACAATGCAGACATGGATTAAACATGATCATCCGGTCATTCAGCATGCTTTTGCGGATACTATATCAAAGAAAGAGGAAAGGGAGTATCCGTCTCAGCCGCTGATTGAATTGTTCCAGCTGAAGAAATCCGTTTTCCTAAAAGCCCCACTTATTAGCCAGTACCCGGAGCTGCCGAGGGGGTGTGAAGTAACCTCACTGGCTATGCTCATGCAATATCATGACATACAGGCTGACAAGATGACCCTCGCCAAAGAGATAAAAAAAGATGAAACCCCTTATCAGATAAAGGGAAACAAAATTTATTTCGGTCATCCAAATGAGGGATTTGTGGGGAATATGTATTCTTTAAATGAACCCGGGTATGGAGTGTATCATAAACCCCTCGCTGAACTGGCAGAAGAATATGCTGGAGAGAGGGCAAAAGATTTGACCGGGGGTTCCTTCTATGAAATCTTAGCTGCCTTAAACCGCGGCGAGCCTGTACTGGTGATTACGAATGTAACCTTTAAAAAGCTGCCTGAATCTGCTTTTATGACCTGGCATACAGATAAGGGCGCCATTAAAATTACCATGAAAGAACACGCTGTACTCGTCACTGGCTACGACAGGGACCATATTTACTTCAATGATCCAATAGACGGTAAAGCAAAAAAAGCACCCTTCGACGATTTTGTAGATGCATGGGTGCAAATGGGAAAGCAGGCTATTACCCTTACGAATGGGTAAGCCTGCTTTTTACTTGATCTTCCTGTTTTAATTGGTCAACATCAAATGTTTTCTCCACAAATACTTGATGCCAGAGCATAAACATTAATACCGTCCAAATCTTTCTGCTAAAATCTCCCTTTCCAAGGGCATGGTCTTCAAGAAGCTGAAGAATAACATTTTTTTGGAGGTATTCGTCTGTCTGGCTTTCCTGGATCAAATTCTTCGCCCAGTCATACAGCTCATGTTTCAGCCAGTGGCGTATCGGAACAGGGAAACCAAGTTTTTTCCGATTGAGTACATGATCGGGTACGATTCCCTTTGCGGCTTCACGCAATATCCATTTTGTCGTGCCATTTGCGATTTTATCTGTAGACGGAATCTCTCGTGCTACCCGAAATACTTCTTTATCCAGGAAAGGAACCCTCAACTCCAGGGAATGAGCCATGGTCATTTTATCCGCTTTTAGCAAAATATCTCCCCTGAGCCAGGTGTGAATATCGATATACTGCATCTGCGAGACCGGATCTTCCCCCTGAACCTGGCGATAAAGCGGGGATGTCAAATCCTGATATGTCACATTGGCATCATAGTGTTTCAAAAGATTTGCCTTTTCATGCTCTTCAAACATTTTCGCATTTCCAATATACCGTTCGTGAAGTGGGGTGGTTCCCCGTTCCAGAAAGCTTTTCCCTTTAACACCTTCCGGCAAAACATGGGCCACCCGTTTAAGCAAATCTTTTGCAGGGCCAGGAATGGACTGAAACACTTTTAACGATTCAGGCTCCCTGTAAATGTTGTAGCCTCCAAATAATTCATCAGAACCTTCTCCTGAGAGAACGACCGTTACATATTTACTCGCCTCACGGGCAACAAAATATAACGGCACACATGCCGGGTCTGCCAGAGGGTCGTCATTATGCCAGATAATTTTCGGCAGTTTATGAACATATTCTTCCGGAGAAATCACATAGGAAATATTTTCAACCCCAAGCTTTTCGGCTGACTCTTTTGCCACATCAATTTCAGAATAACCGTCCCGCTCAAACCCGACAGAAAAAGTCTGAATATGAGGGTTAAACTCTTTCGCAATAGCCACGATAATGGTGGAATCAATTCCTCCTGATAAAAAAGACCCCACTGGAACATCGCTGCGCATATGAACCTTTACTGAATCATATAATACATCCTGTATCTTTTTAATCCAGTCTTCTTTGGGACGAAGAACCGGCTTAAAGCGGGGATGATAATAACGGGTAAACGTAATCGTGTTTCCAGGCTTTACCGTGAAGTAATGACCTGCTTCTACCTTCTTTATTCTTTTTGTCATTGTATACGGCTCCGGTACATATTGAAAGCTCAAATAATGCTGCAGTGCTTCTGGATTGACTGTTTCTTGACTATTTATATGGGATAGGCTTTTCTTTTCAGAAGCGAAATATATCCCATTGTCATCTTCTTGATAATACAGCGGCTTAATGCCGAAAGGATCCCTTGCTCCATACAATGTCTGTTCCTGTTTATCCCAGATTAAAATGGCAAACATGCCCCGAAAATATGTAAAAGCCTTTTCCCCATATTTATGGAACATCGCCGCGATTACTTCCGTATCAGATTCTGTTTCGAAATCAAATTGATCTTTCTGAAGGTTTTCTTTTAGTTCTACATAATTGTATATTTCACCATTAAAAACCATCCAGTACCGTTCATTTTCATAACTCAAAGGCTGGTGTCCGCTGTCAATATCAATAATGCTTAAACGCCTAAAACCAAAAGAAATATATTCATCATGGAAATACCCTTCATCATCAGGACCTCGATGCTCGATCACATTGTTTTGTTTCTGAATTTGCTCTTCCATATCTTGACTGATTGGTTCTGGTTTATGTCGGATCATGCCTATAAATCCACACATGATGTTTATGCCCTCTCTTTCATCCACTTATGAAACATTCACTGAACTTGAGTATATCATAATCCATATTCCAATACGACTGAACTCCATGCTGTATAAAATATCTTTTTCCTTATTCTTATATTATTCGAAAAAAATGTAACGGTTTTGAAGGTTTTTTTATTTTTGACAAATAGAAAAACCCTTGCTCATCTCGGATAAGATAGCAAGGGCTGTGTTCATAGTTGATTTAGTTCAGTTCATCTACCCATTTGCGCAATTCTTCTGCTTTATCTGTTTTTTCCCAGGTGAATTCCTCTTCCTCCCGGCCAAAGTGACCGTATGCAGCCGTCTTCTTGTAAATCGGGCGCCGAAGATCCAGCATCTTAATAATTCCTGCTGGTCTTAAATCAAATACCTTGCGAACAGCTTCTGCAAGCCTTTCTTCAGATACCTTACCGGTCCCAAATGTTTCAATGGAGATAGAAACAGGATGGGCAACACCAATAGCATAGGCCAGCTGTACTTCACAGGAATCAGCCAGACCTGCTGCAACAATATTTTTTGCTACATAACGGGCCGCATATGCCGCAGATCGGTCTACCTTGGTTGGATCTTTACCGCTAAAGGCACCGCCGCCGTGACGGGCATAGCCTCCATACGTGTCGACAATGATTTTCCGGCCAGTCAAGCCGGCATCCCCCTGCGGTCCCCCAACAACAAAACGTCCTGTCGGGTTAATAAAGTATTTCGTGTTTTCTGATAAGAGTTCTTCTGGAACAACCGGGGCAATAACGTGTTCCTTTAAGTCCTGTTTAATTTGTTCAAGGGATACTTCAGGGTGATGCTGTGTTGAAATAACAATCGTATCAATGGCAACAGGCTGATTATGTTCATCGTATTCTACCGTCACCTGAGTCTTGCCGTCCGGACGTAAGTAAGGAAGTGTTTCATCTTTGCGGACCTGTGCCAGACGTCTTGACAGCTTATGCGCAAGAGAAATCGGCAAAGGCATTAATTCCTTCGTCTCATTGCAAGCATAACCAAACATCAATCCCTGGTCTCCTGCCCCAATCGCTTCAATTTCTTCATCAGACATTTGACCTTCCCTTGCTTCAAGGGCCTGATCTACTCCCTGAGCAATATCCGGAGATTGCTCATCAATGGCTGTCAGCACAGCACATGTCTCAGCATCAAAGCCATATTTAGCTCTGGTATAGCCAATGCTTTTTACCGTATCACGTACAATCGTTGGGATATCCACATACGTTTTGGTTGAGATTTCACCGGTTACAAGGACCAGACCTGTTGTAACGGTCGTTTCACACGCCACACGGGCATTTGGATCACTTTTTAAAATTTCATCAAGAATCGTATCGGAAATCTGGTCACAAATTTTATCCGGATGTCCCTCTGTAACCGATTCCGACGTAAAAAGCCGTCGTTTACTAGACATTCCCTTTGTTTCCTCCTTCAATAAATTAAGTAGAATTCACGGACCTCTACCCAGTTTAGCTTTTATGAGAAACAAACCACAGAAAAAAAGACGTGGTGTGATGTTCAAAAATAATTTGAAAAGAAATAAAAAACCTTTCCCAATTCAACAGAGGAAAGGGAAAGGATCCTTTCACTCTTATCGCTCAAGACAAATGTCTTGCATCAGGTTAGCACCTTATCACATAATCGTGATGGTTGCCGGGCTTCTTTGGGCCTGTCCCTCCACCTGCTCTGGATAAGAGAACTTCCGCTCGCGACTTATCATAACGTGTAGAAAGGTCCATGTCAACAACTGTTTATTCAACAATCCCTTTGTAAAAAATTATAGCGAATTTTCGTATGGTTTTCCAAAACTTCCATAAAATTATCATACAAGCCTAATAATGAAAAAACTATGTCAATTTCGCTTAATAGTATGGACTAATAAAAACATTGTGTTATACTAATATCAGATTTACTCGATTTGCTTTTGGATCTTTGTGAAATTTTTTGAAAAGGATGGGTTTATGGATGAATACTGTCAATCAATTAAGTGCGCTTCAAGAGTTATTAATGCGTGAACATATTCAAAAAAATTTATCCGTTCCTGAACTTGTTGAAAAAGTTTTATCCAGAAATGAAGGTAAGCTGAGTTCAACAGGTGCAGTTCAAGTAGAAACTGGAAAGTATACAGGAAGATCACCTAAAGATAAATTTATTGTTAAAGATGAAATCAGCGAAAATAAAGTTGAATGGGGTCCTGTTAACCAGCCCATTTCTGAAGAGGTATTTTTGAACCTATATAATAAAGTAATCAACTACTTAGCTGAAAGGGACGAAGTATTTGTCTTTGACGGCTTTGCCGGTGCCGATGAAAAATATCGTTTGCCGATTCAAGTCATTAATGAATTTGCCTGGCACAACTTGTTTGCAAAACAGCTGTTTATTCGGCCAAATGATGATGAGTTAAACGATCATAAACCTGAATTTACCGTTATCTCTGCTCCAAACTTTAAGGCAAACCCAGAAGAAGACGGTACCCATTCAGAAGCATTTATCATCGTGTCCTTTAAACATAACATTGTTTTAATTGGAGGTACCGAATACGCTGGAGAAATTAAAAAGTCTATTTTCTCCGTGATGAACTATTTGCTGCCTCAAAAAGATGTGCTATCTATGCACTGCTCAGCAAATGTAGGACTGGAAGGAGACGTAGCTCTATTCTTCGGCCTCTCTGGAACCGGAAAAACAACATTATCCGCAGATCCTAACCGCCGTTTGATCGGGGATGATGAACATGCCTGGTCAAACCATGGTGTGTTTAACATCGAAGGTGGCTGCTATGCAAAATGCGTAAACTTATCCAAAGAAAAAGAACCTCAAATATATGATGCAATCCGATTCGGATCCGTACTGGAAAACGTAATCATCGATGATCGGACTAGACAGCCAGATTACGATGATACGTCTCTAACTGAAAATACACGTGCTGCGTATCCGATTGAAAATATTGATAACATCGTTCAGCCAAGCATTGCTGGGCATCCAAGAACTATTATTTTCTTAACTGCTGATGCATTTGGCGTTCTGCCCCCAATCAGCCGTTTGACAAAGGAACAGGCCATGTATCACTTTATAAGCGGATATACCAGTAAATTAGCTGGTACAGAAAGGGGTATCACATCACCGACTGCAACATTCTCTACCTGCTTCGGTGCACCTTTCTTGCCGCTTCCAGCTTCAACTTATGCTGAGATGCTTGGCGAAAAAATTGATCAATACGATGTTAATGTATACCTGGTAAACACTGGATGGACAGGTGGACCTTATGGTGAAGGCAGCCGAATCAAATTAGCTTACACCCGCGCCATGGTACACGCTGCATTAGAAGGTGAGCTAAATTCTACTGAGACCGTTACAGATCCAATTTTTGGCCTTGAAATTCCTACCCATGTTCCAGGTGTTCCTGGCCAGGTGCTTGTACCTAAGCAAACATGGAGCAATCCTGACCAATATGATGAAAAAGCGAAAGAGCTTGCCATGAAATTCCATGAAAACTTCAAGAAGTTTGAAAATGTTTCAGATGAAATTGCCAGCGCTGGCCCACTATATCGGCCAGAATAAGCAACATTTAAACATTGTTCCCTCATCTCCTTTATTTATATAAATGGGCTGCCGACAGATTTCGGCAGCCTCTTTATTTTTTCAGCCAATTGGAAAGCTGTTGAACAATTCTCCTGTTCGTGGCTGGAGGAAAATAGTGGTCATATTCTTTATATAGCCAGAAATCATAGGAGATTTCAAATCGTTTCAGCTCTTTCTCAAGGAGATCGGCGTGTTTCACACTTACATTCTGATCCTTTGCTCCATGAATGATTAATACCGGACATGTCAGATGCTTGATTTCATTCAGGGGGGTCCTCTGGCTATATTCTTCCGGATGTTTTCCTGGAGTCCCGCCCGTCACCCGCTTTAACATTCTTCTCAAATCAACTCTCTCTTCATACGTTAACTGGACGTCACTTACACCTCCCCATGTTACAACTTTACAGACCTTTGTTTCTTCAATGGCTGTCCATAAAGCCATTAATCCACCCCTGGAAAAGCCAAAGGCAAAAATATGATCCTGTTGTACATGTGGATGCTGGGTTAACACCCGAAATCCATTGACCGCATCCTGGCGGTCTTCCAGTCCAAAATCTTCTCTTCCTTCCCCTCCAAGATTCCCACGGTAACACGGGGCAAAAACAATAAAACCTTCAGAAGCAAATTGAATCAGGCGCCCTATGCGAACTTTCCCGACATTTTTTATTCCGCCCCGCAAATACAGGAGACCAGGATACTTTCTGCTGATTTCCGCCGGTTCCACTAAAAAACCTTTTACTCTTAACCCGCTGCTGATGTAAGTTACAAGATAGACATTAAAATCTGGATGGGGTGATGGGAAGCGAAGCTGGTGCAGAACATAACCGTCTTTCATACAATCATTCTCCTTTGACTGGGCATTCACACATTTTTAATAAGAAACATAAACTATGGCAGTATTCCACTTATATCATACAGGAGGATGAAACGAAATGAAAAAAATCCCCTTTCTTTTAATTTTCCTGGGGTTCGGATTTCTTCTAACCGCATGTACCGAAGAAAATTCCACCATTCAGGTAGCAGAGGTTACGAGGTCCATATTTTATGCCCCCCAGTATGTTGCCCTTGAAAAAGGATTCTTTGAAGAAGAAGGATTAAATGTCGAACTGAGAACAACATGGGGCGGAGATAAAACCATGACTACACTGCTGTCAGATGGTGCAGACATTGCTCTGGTAGGATCAGAAACAAGCATATACGTTTATGCGAGAGGCTCGGACGATCCTGTCATCAATTTTGCCCAGCTCACTCAGACGGATGGAACCTTTTTAGTTGCTAAGGAGGAACGCACTGACTTCAACTGGGAAGACTTGAAGGGCAGCAACTTTCTGGGACAGCGTAAAGGCGGGATGCCCCAGATGGTCGGTGAATTCGTTCTTAAAAAACACGGCATTAATCCCCATGAAGATTTAAATTTAACCCAGAGCATTGACTTTGCCAACATCCCGAATGCCTTTGCTACAGGCGATTATGACTATGTTCAGCTGTTTGAACCGACAGCCAGTATTATGGAACGGGAAGGAAAAGGACACATCATTGCATCGTTCGGCACGGAGTCCGGAAAGGTGCCTTACACCGTTTTTATGGCAAAACAAAGCTTCATCAACGAAAACGAAGATGATATTAAAAAATTTACCCGTGCTCTGTATAAAGCCCAGCAGTGGGTGCAAGCTCACAGTGCTGAAGAAATTGCCAGTGTGATTCAGCCTTATTTCGAAGACACCGATTTAGATTTAATTACAACAGTTGTTAACCATTACAAAAGCCAGGGTTCTTATGCAGAAAATCCTATCCTGGATGAGGCGGAATGGAACAACTTAAAAGAAATTATGGAAGAAGCCGGGGAATTGCCGCAGGATGTAAAACATAACACACTGGTGAACACGGAAATTGCCAGAGAAATTTTAAATGAATAAGGGGGAGGGAATACCCTTGACCTTTTTGTCAGTAAAAAATATATCCCAGCAATATTTTTCCCATAATAGCTACACCAAAGCACTGGAGAATATTTGCTTTGATGTATCAGAAGGTCAGTTTCTTTCACTGATTGGACCAAGCGGATGCGGCAAAACCACGCTCCTTTCGATCATAGCCGGTTTAATCACACCTACAGCAGGCAAAGTGCTCCTTGAGGGAAAGGAAATGGCTAAAGAAAAACTGCAAATCGGATATATGCTCCAGCAGGATTATTTATTCCCCTGGAAAACCATTATGGAGAACGTTCTTTTAGGACCCCATATCCAGAAAAATCGGGATCCTTCACTTAAGGAGAAAGCGGAACAGCTGCTTGAAGAAATGGGAATCGGTCAAACAAAAAATTCCTATCCCAATCATCTTTCCGGAGGGATGAGGCAGCGTGTGTCGCTTGCCAGGACAATGATCACTGACCCTAAACTTCTTTTACTTGACGAACCTTTTTCCGCCCTTGATTATCAGACTAAGTTAAAGCTTGAAAATCTGGTCGCATCAACCCTTAAGACCTATAAAAAAACATCCATTCTGGTGACACACGATATTGAAGAAGCCATCGCCATGAGTGACACAATTATTCTGTTATCATCCAATCCAGGGAAAATCCATAGCACGTTTACCGTTCCAGAAGAACTTCAAAACATGACACCTTTTGAGGCCCGTCATCATACAACCTTCCCTTCTTTTTTTAAGAAGGTGTGGAAGGAGATGGAAAATCTTGAGTCAAAAGCAGGATGAACTTCGATTTATCATGCACAAGCAAAAACTAAAAAAAGAAAAACGATTGGTCACTTACTGGCAGCTTTTTCTATTTGTTATCTTTTTTTCTTCATGGGAAATGTTTAGCAGATTAAAATGGATTGATCCCCTCGTATTCAGCTCGCCATCAAGAATTTCCCGCATGTTTATGGATAAAGTTGAGGATGGATCGATCTGGATGCATATTCAAGTCACATTGCTGGAAACCGTAGCAGGTTTTATTATTGGTACTGTTGCAGGCATTCTATTAGCCGGTATCCTGTGGTGGTTTCCGAGAGTGGCTAAAATAGTTGATCCCTATCTCGTTATTTTAAATGCCATGCCAAAAGTTGCTCTAGGCCCCATCATTATTGTCGCTTTGGGACCCGGCTATTTCTCCATTATTGCAATGGGGGTAGTCATATCCATCGTCATTACGACCATTGTGGTTTATTCAGCCTTTCGCGAAGTGGATGAAAATTATATAAAAGTGTTGAGAACATTTGGAGCTAATCGATTTCAAATATTTAAAGAGGCGATTTTTCCTGCCTCCTTTCCATCGATGATTTCAACCTTTAAAGTAAATGTAGGATTATCCTGGGTCGGGGTTATTGTAGGTGAATTTCTTGTCTCCCAAAAAGGGCTGGGCTATCTGATTATATATGGGTTCCAGGTATTTGATTTTACATTGGTGTTATCCAGTCTTTTACTGATTGCTGTCTTTGCAGCCCTTATGTATCAAGCAGTAGAAAAACTAGAAAAGAAACTGATCCACAACCGATAGCAAGCAGAAGTGTCTGCTTAGACCCGATAACTTCAGCAGGCACCCGGGATGGATGTCATCCGCAAAGATGCAAAAATCCCTTGCTCAATCAATCTTTGATTGCAAGGGATTTCTTTATATCCATTCCTGTAACTGATTTTGAATATATGTCAGGCTGTTTGGAAGTACCCCATCTTTCATCATAAAACTGAAAGAAGGGTCATTTTTTATATTTTCGGGAAGCTGATCATATAATACCGGTCCCTCTGTTTCGTAATACGTCGTCTGACTGGCAAGTTCCTTTACGGCAGCAAAATAAATATTCTTAACTATGGATCCGCCTTTTCCATCTACATAATATTGCCCGACATATTCCAGTTTGCTTACAATTCCTCCTGTTTCCTCCCGAACTTCCCTGATGGCCGCTTCTTCCGGTGTCTCACCAGGTTCCACTTTCCCTCCTGGAAACTCCAGTCCCCGATCCTTATGCCGGGTTAAAAGCCATTTATCTTTATAACGGGCAATGACCCATACGTGTTTTGGATTCCTTGAAAAAGGACACTTTGAAAACGAAAGCCTTACCTCATTATCATAATAATCTCTAAACGTTATCATATATTTTCACTACCTTTAATTTCTAATTTTTGTATGGTTATTTTGGACTAACCAGGTTCAGCTAAAATCCAGCCCGTTGCTCTCAGGTTAACATCACTTTCCTTATCATAAGAATCCAAAAATTATTTTGCAAGGAATATTCATTATTTGCTAGAAAAAAATTCAAAAAAATGATTTCCCGGCTACCCCCAGAGGGGAGAGCCCCTTTAACGAATATTACAGTAAGGGAATAAAACAGCAGACCTGATTTTCAAACTGTAATGATCCGCATTACTTATATTATTCCTGTGCTCTCACCATGTAAACATGACCCTTTACAAAATTGCTAATGAGTTTACAGGATTTATGGAGGTATAACAATGAAAAAAATGTTCTCATGGCTTACCTTTGTCCTGGCTACCAGTTTAGTCCTCACCGCCTGTTCCCAGCAGGAAGGAGAAAAAGTGAAAGATATTTTTAAGCATACCGTAAATGCAACAAGTGAATTGGACAGCTTTGCAGCATCCATGGAACTGAATCAACAAGTGTCGATTCCTGAAATCGATGAGCCATTATCTTTTACGATGAAATCTGATGCAAAAATCCAGACAAACCCTGCTGTCTTCTACCAGCAGCTCTCTGCATTGGATGAAGTAACCGAGATGTATGTTGTAGAGGAAGGATTATTCGTTCAGAATGCGGAAACAAACGAATGGGTAAAAGCCCCTGATCCGCTGACAAAAAGAATGAATCTGTGGGTTCAGCTTCAGCAAAATCCTTCTCAGCAGCTAGAAAAATTGGAAAAACATATAGACAAAATGCAGTTCGAGGAAAAGGAAAACCACTATGTATTAACCCTGGTATCATCTGATGACAGTTTAAAAGGTCTTGTGAAAGAAATGTTATCCCAGAACGGCTTAACAGAAGGAATGGAAACAGCCATTAATAACTTAACTGTGAAGAATATCACCTACACATTTGTGATCGACAAAGAACAATTCATCCCGCAGACGTTCGAACTGACAATGGAATTGGCGGTAAATCGTAAAGACAGTGACAAACCATCAACAATCAGTCAGAACATAAAAGTAAAATACAGTCAATTTAATGAAATTGAAGAAATCGGCTTACCGTAGGCTGGGACATACAGCAATGAAGTGAAAAAGACGAACAAAAAATTGCGTAGTCAACATGCGAGACTCCTGGTCGACTAAAATCGGCCACGTCCTGTGGCCAACGTCGACACTAGCACGTCCTGTGCGTCGCGGGAACAGCACGAGCCGAAAATCCCGCAGACAACGAAGAATGAGTTGTCGAGGAAGTTGAGGCCGTGCCCACGGAAAGCGAAGCATGTTGAAAAGAAAAGCGGAAGCGCCCCGCTTAGCCCCGAAAACGGCTGGAGGGCCACCGAGGAGGCTGTCGCCGCCGCAGGGGGACCGAAGCCGCTCGAGGGGCTGGGCGCTGAAGCTAGACAACTCTTTTCTCAATTGAAAAAGGTCACATTTTATACCTTTTATCTTTCAAAGTCAAAAAAATCCGAACTCATTCATATGACTAATGAATGCAGTTCGGATTTTTCATTACCTAAAGCAGTTAAGTCCCAACCTCTTTAATCTAAGTCCAAAATCCCCATGGACTCAATATGTCTTTTGGTCGTTTCATCCCCTAATTGATGAAGCTTTTCCAGCACCCTTAACATTCCCTGATCATAATCATCATTAGGCCTGTCATGATGGTACTCTAAAATAGGGATATGCGACCTAATAAACGCCCCTCCGTCTGCTTCATACATTTGATTAAACATTTCCCGCAGTTCATTCACCTCATCAGGTGTCGCATAAATAATAAAATCGTCATTATTTCCTGCCTTTAATCGGGAAATTTCCTGTGTACCAAGGCTGACGTAATATTTTGTTTTTTCCATTGTCTGAACCTCCTGCCCCTATTTTGCATCAACTCGTCACAAAATATGAGCATGACAAAATTCCTGAATTACTTATTAGTATGGGGACAAACTTTACAGTTGTTGCTCTCCTCATTCAGCAGATATGTCAGACAGCAATATTTCCGAATCGGTGCGCCATTCGGCAATCGGTTCAGATCAGCAAAATAGCTAAGTGGATTTTCTTCTTCTCCAAACATTTCTCCATCAGCTTTGTGAATAAGGTATTGAAAATCTTCTTTAACCGTTTTCAGCTGTTCATCATCGAGAATATTTTTAGCAAAACGTTCATAAAACCAGAACGTGTGATGAGCTAAGTTTTCCCACATCACCTTCATGGACAGCCTGCTCAGATCATGAATCACTTCGAATAATTCCTTTACATGATCCTTAAATAGCCTTGTATAGGAAGATTTCAGCCATTTTTCACGGCTGTCAAATTCTCCGGGAAGGGTAACTTCATTGTTTGCAAATTTGATTTTCGGATCCCATTTCGGACTGTCAGAAGAACGGATCAACTCTACGTTTTCAAAATTAAACTCCGGAAACTTGTGAAACACAGATATTGGTACAAGTCCCGCTGTTACGATGAAATAAGCATACTTTTTTGCAAAAGCGGAGGCAGTGGCTACCAGAGAATCTGAGTGCAGCAACTGTTTGAGTTCAAATAACAATTTTTCCATTTCTCCATGATCAATAAATTGTGTTCCTGAATATATCTTTATATTCCCATTGTCTGACTGAAGGTCGCCAACAAAATGCTGAAAATGCTCTGCCAGAAATTGAACTTCCTTATCGGTTAACTTGTATTTCGTCAATTGATCCATTGTATTTCACCCATTCTGTGTCTAATATTATTCCTGCATTTACCCAATAGGGTATATTTATATTCAAGAGAATATAACTTTTTTTCACGTTTTTCAATTGTTTTGATTTATAACATGATTTACATATCTCCATTCAGTCTTTCTGAAAGCTTTCTTCGCAGCAATTTTTTTGAGGCATTTCGGGGGAGCTCATGAACAAAGAAAACATCTTTGGGAACTTTGTATTTAGCCAGTTTTGTTTTACAGTAATCGATGACAGACTCCTTCGTGACTTCTGAGCTCTCATCCTTAACAATAAAAGCTACAGGTATTTCCCCCCACTTTTCATCTTTCTTGCCGGCAACCCCGGCATCATAAATCCCGTTTATTTCTTTCAGCACACTTTCAATTTCAGCAGGATATACATTTTCCCCGCCTGATATAATTAGATCCTTTCTCCGGTCCACCACATATAAATAGCCTTCCTCGTCGATATAGCCAAGATCTCCGGTTTTTAGCCATCCATTTTTAAAAGATCGGGCATTGGCATCTTTTCGTTTATAATAACCCGATGTGACCATTGGACCTTTCACATAAATTTCTCCAATTTCCCCTGGTCTGGCCAGTTGATTATCCTTCACGATGTTAAGCTGTGCCGGGAATAATGGCTTGCCTGCGGAACCGAGTTTTCGAATTGCATCCTCGTGGCTTAATGTGGAGATCTGAGAAGATGTTTCGGTCATTCCATATGTCTGGATTACCGGAATATTCTTATCTTTGCAGGCTTTCAGCAGCGGCAATGGGGCCGGTCCTCCGCCCAGCAGCATACAGCGGAAAGTTTCCGGATATTGATCATCCCCCATGGTTCGAATCATTTCTTCCAGCATTACTGAAACAACCGATACAATAGAAACTCCATTTTCCATAATTTCATCATTGATTTTTTTGGCATCAAACCGCTCATGTAAATGTACAGGCATGCCATAAGCAAGGCTTCGAATTAGAATGGAAAATCCCCCTACATGAAAAAGGGGCAATGCAGCCAGCCAGCGGTCATGCTCATGTAAACCTAAATTCAGGGCTGAAGACACAGCACTCCACCAGTGATTGCCGTAAGTATGCTGAACACCTTTTGGAAAACCGGTCGTTCCAGAAGTATACATAATCGTAAATGTTTTGTTCAGATTTATTTCCCTTGCAGCCTGAAAACTTGTTTCTTTCAGACTGCGGACATCCGTAAAGGAGATTGTTCTGGCATGAATATCTTCTCTCTTTAGAGCAACTGTCTTATCGTTCAGTCTTTCATCATACAGCAAAAAAGCGGATTCAGAATCCTTGATTTGATAGGCCAATTCCCGGGGAGACAGACGGGTATTTAACAATACTCCTACTGCACCTATATAAGAAAGCGCATGGATCGCCACGGCCATTTCATAGGAATTTTGCGATAGAATCGCAATATGATCTCCCCTCTGTACACCGGCTGTATTTAATTGATACGCAAAAGAAATGGCATCATCACGCATTTTCTGAAAAGTATGGTCTGTACCATCTTCAAGCTGTATAGCTGTACGCTCGGGTGTCAGCTGTGCACGCTTTTCCAGCCAGTGTGGCATGGTATCCATCATTTTTAGGTCATCCTCTCCTGAGATATCTGATAAAGATTATCTATGATTTTTAATGGATTGTAAAATGAATGAGAACGGAAACCTCACTTAGTAGACAATACAGAAAAGCTTAAGCGCCCCGTTTAGCCCCGAAAACGGCTGGAGGACCACCGAGGAGGCTGTCGCCGCCGCAGGGGGGCCGAAGCCGCTCAAGGGGCTGGGCGCTGCAGCTGGACAATACAGAAAAGCGTAAGCGCCCCGTTTAGCCCCGAAAACGGCTGGAGGACCACCGAGGAGGCTGTCGCCGCCGCAGGGGGGCCGAAGCCGCTCAAGGGGCTGGGCGCTGCAGCTGGACAAGTACAAAGATATCCTCATCCACTGAATTTAAACAAAAAAACCCCTGCTTTTCAGCAAGGGCTTAAATGAATTGATTAAGGGAAACGAGGGAACTGTTTAAAGTCTGGTTTTCTTTTTTCCTTAAAGGCGTCGCGTCCCTCTTTGGCCTCATCTGTTGTATAGTAAAGCAGGGTTGCATCTCCGCCTAGCTGCTGAAGACCTGCCAATCCATCTGTATCCGCATTGAAGGATGCCTTTAAGAATCGAAGAGCTGTTGGTGATTTTTCCAGCATTTCTTCACACCATTTCACCGTTTCTTCCTCAAGCTGCTCGAGAGGTACAACGGTGTTTACAAGTCCCATTTCCAGCGCTTCCTGAGCTGTGTACTGACGGCACAGATACCAGATTTCACGTGCCTTTTTGTGACCAACGATCCGGGCCAGCAATCCTGCACCGTACCCTGCATCAAAGCTTCCTACTTTTGGACCAGTTTGTCCAAAGATGGCATTGTCTGCTGCAATGGTTAAGTCACATACTACGTGCAGAACATGGCCGCCGCCGATCGCATAACCGGACACCATCGCCACAACTGGCTTCGGAATAACTCGGATTAAGCGCTGCAAATCAAGGACATTCAGGCGAGGAATGTTGTCATCGCCTACATATCCGCCATGACCGCGGACTTTCTGATCCCCCCCTGCACAAAATGCTTCATCGCCTGCTCCTGCCAAAATAATAACTCCAATGTCGGAATCATCCCGGGCATAGGCAAATGCATCAATAAGTTCATGGACTGTTTGAGGACGAAATGCGTTGCGCACCTCTGGGCGATTAATGGTAATTTTGGCAATGCCATTATACGTTTCATAGATAATATCTTCATATTCCCTTTCTTTCTTCCATTCAATAGCCATTTGATTATCCTCCTTTTTCCTTGGACTTCTTATGTAAAATGAAGTCATTAACTATTTTAACAAAAAAATCTGGCTGTTCCACATGAATTGTGTGACCCGCCTCTGGAATCACCTTCTGTATGGCTGCTGGGATCCTGTCTTTCATTTTTTGGTTAATCCCTACAAATTTTTGATCCCATTCACCAGTCAGGAGCAACACAGGCATCTTTAATTGATGGAGGAGATTCCACCAGGATGGCTGAACACCGGTCCCCATGTGACGAAGGGAAGCAGCAAGACCTTTTTCATTTTGCTCAAGACGTTCTCTTCGGATGTTTTCCTGTACCTTTTTCGGCAATTGTTTCTGGCTTTGGAAAAGGGGGATATTTTCCCAGTACTCTACAAAATGCTCAATTCCTTTTGTTTCAATCATTTGTGCTAATTTTTCATCCTTTTCCTGCCTTTGCGTCCGTTCTGCTTTTGTTTCGAGTCCAGGGGAAGCGCTTTCCAAAATCAAGGATTGAACCCGTTCCGGATACAGCATAGCGAATGATAGTGCCGTGCGCCCGCCCATGGAATATCCCAGTACATGTGTCTGCGATATTCCGCATTGATCAAGAATCTCTTCAAGATCCTCACAAAACGTTTCCATGGAAAATTCGGCATTGATTACGGTTTTTCCGTGCCCTGGAAGATCGAGAGCCATCACCGTAAAATGTTTGGCCCATTTCCTGATGAAAGAATCCCAGGTTTCACTACTCCCTGTGAAACCATGAAGGAGAAGCAGATGTTGATCTCCTTCCCCCTCTTTTCTAATCCAGTAATTCCCCCGTTTTGTTGTCACATACATAGTTATCACCTGTTAACATAACTTCTGCATTTCTCGTTCAACTTCCTGCCAAAAATCACGGTGCCATCTGGCATTTTCTCCACGGTCTGTCCTTACTTCCAGTATATCAACGGTTTCCGATTGATAGCTTCTCTTCAGGGCTTTCTGAAACTTTTCCATTGAATCGATCAGCTGATGAGTACCCCCATACAGACTGGCTGCATGATCAAAGGACAAATTCAAAGGCGTCCCAAACAATGCCTCAAAGTGTTTAGGCTCGTTAGCCTGCGGTAAAAATGAAAAAATTCCGCCTCCGTTGTTATTGATGAGTACTACGGTTAATGGAATATGATACTGCCTGGTGATGATCAGACCATTTAAATCATGGAAAAAAGATACATCCCCAATAAGCAGGGTTACTCTTTTTCCTTTGGCTGCCATTCCTATTGCCGAAGAGACCACACCGTCAATCCCGTTGGCGCCCCGATTCGCATGAATTTGAATATGCTTAGACGTATTCATAAAAAAACTGTCCACATCACGTATTGGCATACTGTTTCCTGCAAAAAGGACATGCCCATCCTTCATTTCTTCCTGGATGACAGGGACCAGATTCCCTTCAGTTAGACTATCTTTTCTTTCCAAAACTTTCTCTTTTACTTTCCGGTTCATCTCTACCCATAAATCCGTCCAGCCTTTATCTATGTTTAACGAAAAGTCCCTTGCTAAACACTGCTGACAAAAACGTTTTAGATTCGAAAAAATATATCGGGTACTGGCATGAACAGGATCTCGATATCCCTCATAATTTTCAACAACAAAGTGAAGGGCATCTTTATTTTCCTTCATCAAAAACAAGTAAGATTTAGAGACAGGCATAGCGCCAAAACGGATAATAAAATCCGGCTTTAGTTCATTTCGGATGTTCTCACTTTTTAGGATCGCGTCATACCCTTCAATGAACCTTTTTTCTGTAACCCCTCCCCTGAGCTGTGAAAGGGGGTCAACCAGAACAGGAATATTCCACTGCTCGGCAAGCTTTTTTATCCAAAAACCAGCTTCCGGATCTGTCTGAGGACCGACAGTGATTAATCCCCTTTTATATGGAGCTAGCTCATGCAAAAGATGGTCAATTTCTTCTTCATTCAGCGAACGCCCTCCAAAAAATGAGCGTCTCCCTTCTATGTTAACCTGATTCCATAAACCGGGAAGTGAAAAATCTGGAACAAGGGGTTCACGGAAAGGAAAGTTAAGATGAACCGGGCCTGGATTTTGATCTCGGGAAACCATGACAGCTCTATTCGCCTGATTACGAGCATAATAAAGCATGTCAGGATGATGTTCAGGAAGCGCCATCTCATGAAACCACTTCACATAAGAGCCAAACATTTTAATCTGGTCGATGGACTGGGGAGCTCCGTTATCTCTTAACTCATGGGGCCTGTCCGCAGTCAAAACAATTAGAGGGATACGGCTGTAATAGGCTTCGACTATGGCCGGATAATAGTTAGCAGCTGCGGTTCCAGAGGTACAGACAATAGCAACCGGACGATTTTGCTCCTTTGCCATACCGAGGGCAAAAAAAGCTGCTGAACGCTCGTCCGGGATAATCCAGTGATCAATTTCAGGATGTTCGGCAAAAGTCATCGCAAGGGGAGTAGACCTTGATCCGGGAGAAATCACTGCATCCGTTAATCCGCTCTTAACAAGTTCATCAATAAAATGGGCTACATAGTAAGACAAGTTTTTTTGATGATTCATGATGATCCTCCCAGCGCCGATAACATTGGCATCAGTTTCATTTCGGTTTCCTTATATTCTTTTTCAGGATCAGAATCTTTTACAATTCCACATCCAGCAAATAAAGAAGCCTGGTTTCCGTTCAGCAATGCTGAGCGGATGGCAACCGCAAACTCACCATTTCCAGAGGCATCCATCCAGCCGACAGGGCCAGCATACCATCCCCGGTTCAAACGTTCATGATGTTTAATAAATTCCAGCGCCTGTTCCCGGGGTTCTCCACCGAGGGCAGGGGTTGGGTGAAGCCTTTTCACGACATGAAGGAGGGTTTTTCCCTCTTTTAGTTCCCCTCTTACAGGAGTATACAGATGCTGCAGGTTTTTCAAAGGAAGAAGAGCCGGCTTTTCCGGAATGTCCACTTCATCACAGCAAGCTTCTACAGCCTGTCTGATCATTTCCACAACAAAAGCATGCTCCTGCAGATTTTTTTCATCTTCGAGAAGGTCCTGTCCAATTTTTTTATCTTCTTCCGCCGTTTCTCCTCGCGGTGCTGTTCCTGCCAGACAGGTTGACAGCAGATGATTGTCTTCCACCTTCACCAGACGTTCCGGGGAAGCCCCGACGAAACACGCATCACCATTCTCAATCGCATATATATAGCTTTGATGCTGTTCCTCCATCAAATTCATTAAGACAGCGGATTGAGATAAATCCCGGTCATATGTCGTTCTAAGCTCCCTTGCCAGGACAACCTTTGAGAATAATCCTTTTTTGATTTCTTCTGTAGCCGCTTTAACAAGTTCTTTCCATTCTTCAGGTGCGACATTCTGCTTCAAAATACACCTGGCCTGCGTTCTGTTCATTAGTGGCCTGAGCATATGAACACGCTGTTCTTTAAGCATTCCAATCACTTCATCTATAGTCTGATCCAGTAAAATCGGAATGTGATGGGTAATGTAGGACTCCCCCTGATAATTAGTCAGTACAATCTCTGGAAGTACCATTTCGTTGTTCTCAAAAAGCTCCCAAATTTCATCAGGCTGATCATCTTCGTGAAAAGAAAATCCCCCCATTAAAACCGGACCTGTCCCCGGAATCTGATAAGGATTTTCTATATAGATGGAGGATAAGCAATCTTTCCATTGCCTTTCCACATCCATAAAGCGATCTTGTTCACCAATAAACCGAAACACACTGCCAAGACCAACAATTGAAAAATCCTGGTCAGCACTGGTCCAAAAAAAGCGTTTTTCAAAATAACCCTTGCCATGTTCGAAAAAAGCAACGGCATCCTGATAAAAAATTTTTTCTGTATAACTCAACAATCGAAATTTGTCAGCCTGCCCCCTGACCTTTTCAATTAAATCCATGAACTGCTGTTCTTCTGTTTCGATCATCATAAGTCCCTCCAGAAAGAAAAAAGACATCACAACTGTAAAAAAGCAAAAAAATAAATAGGTTAAAGGAGATTATAATTTCCACCATCTATACTTATTTTATTCTCTTTTTTTCTTATGCTCAAGAATACAAACTTTACACACCTTACAATAAGCACCAGGTCAAATTTTATCATTGTTTCAGACATATGAAAATGTTATCGGAGATATCCGTCATGAATTGTCCAAAACCATACAATAATTTTAACATGTAAGTTCCGTCATACAATGATTGACACCTTATGCTCCTTTGCCTAAACTTAATTAGAGACTTGTCATATAAAAGGGATGAAAAAAGATGCAAACAGGTCATAGAGTACAGGAGTCTATTGAATCAAAGAAAGGCTGGAATGTATGGTGGAGAATGCTGCGTCCCCATACCTTAACCGCTTCATTTGTTCCTGTGTTTGCCGGAACGTTGCTGGCGAGCTTTGATGGAAGCATCCACTTTGGACTTTTTTCAGCAATGCTTCTAGCTTCTATTTTAATACAGGCAGCCACCAATATGTTTAATGAATACTATGATTACATCAGAGGACTGGACCATGAGGAATCCGTCGGAATTGGAGGAACAATTGTGCGGGATGGCATAAAGCCGCAAACTGTATTATCTCTCGCACTGATCTTTTTTCTCATTGCGACATTAATTGGGGTTTATATTTGTATGATGTCCAGCTGGTGGATTGCCGTCATAGGCGTGATTTCAATGGCCTGCGGTTATTTTTATACAGGTGGACCATATCCAATTGCCTATACGCCATTTGGAGAGTTTGTTTCAGGATTTTTCATGGGAACCATCATTATTGGGATCAGCTATTATATTCAGACGTTGTCGATTAACGGGTCAACCCTGTTGATTACCATTCCTTTTGCTATTTTTATTGCTGCTATTATGCTCTCAAACAATATCCGGGATCTCGATGGAGATCGTGAGAACGGCAGAAAAACCCTTGCTATTCTTGTGGGAAAACAAAAAGCAGTTGGCATCCTTGCTTTATTTTTCACGGCTGCCTATCTGCTGACAGTTGCATTTGTCGTAATCGGAATGTTGCCCTGGTGGACGCTCATCACCCTATGGAGTGTAAAAAAAGCAATAACAGCTGTAAAAGGATTTATCGGCAAAACAAAACCGATTGAAATGCTGCCGGCAATGAAAGCTACTGCTCAAACCAATACAGTTTATGGATTATTATTTAGCGTTTCTCTCATCCTGCAGCATATCTTAACCATTTAAATCGTACAGCTTAGAAAAGTCTTGGACAAAACTAAAATAAGAATGAAGTATCCGAACTATATTCATTGCCTTATGAAATAGTTCGGATATTTTTACTTTAATCCAATTGATCGTTTTTCATTATTAACGTTTTATGTTCCTGCTCTTTTCAATTTATACTGACTGGCATTCCATTTAATTCCTTTGAGTATCGAAGGGGTTAGCTTAATTTAATAAGAAAGGGAGATTGAGATGGATTTTAAAAATACGTTGATGGAGACATTGGAAATGGAGACAGTTGAAGCTACTCCTGACCGTGTCGTAATGACGATGCCTGTCCACTCTAAAACACATCAGCCCATGGGGTTCCTGCATGGCGGAGCCAGTGTTGCTCTGGCGGAAAGTGCTGCAAGCATTGGGTCATATTTAAACGTGGACCCTGATCAATATCAGGTGTTTGGTATTGAAATCAATGCTAATCATATAAAAAGCAAGCGTTCCGGGTATGTGAAAGGAATAGCAACCCCACTGCATATCGGCAAGCGAACCATGGTTTGGGAAGTAAAGATTGTCGATGAGGATGATGCTCTGATCTCCATTTCCCGCTGTACAATCGGGGTAATTGAGAAAAAATAGCAAATAACCATAAATAATGTTTTGGCAAAAAATTAATATCAATGAAAGCAAAAAACAACAAAAGTCAAGAAATGCCTTACAAATTTTAGGCCTTTCTTGACTTTTTCATTCGAGATTTAAAGATATTTTCCGGACATTTCCATGCTGCTTTTTTTATTCATTAATTTGAAAAAGATAATCGCTTCTGTTCGAGCCACGGCTTTAGCTTTATAAATAACGGAATAAACAGAACAGCAATTAAAATTCCTTTAATCGCATTAAATGGGAGAATACCGGCCAATATGGTTGTCAGTTTGACAGCCGGTGACATGGTTTCCCATCCCATAAACCAGCTGTACGCCGGCAAAATAATAAAATAATTTAATACGGACATTCCCAGTGCCATTACAATCGTGCTTGCTATTAATCCGGACATTACGCTTTTAACGGTGCGGAATTTATGGTACAGCATAGCAACGGGCAGAACGAACATAGAACCTGCAATAAAATTAGCTGTTACACCAATCGGATCTCCTGAACCAGAATACAGAAAATACAACGCATTTTTTAGTCCTTCCACAAGTACTCCGGCAATTGGTGAAAAAATGAATGCTGCTACAATAGCGGGAATGTCACTGAAATCTACTTTTAGATAACTCGGCAGAAACGGCAGCGGGAAATCTAAAAGCATGAGAATCATAGAAATAGTTGACAGCAAAGATAGAACAATTAATTTTACTAGTTTTGATGATTGTTTCATCATCGATTTCCTCCTTCATCCTATTTCGATTCACATCTTGTTGATGAAGGGGAGTGCGTTTCTTTGACTGGCCTTTTACCCCTACTAAAAAACCCTGGCGCCGGTCGGGGCACCAGGGATAAAAGACCATAGGGAAACAGGGGTACAAAGTCGTCAATTCTTGACATACGTACCCTTGAGCACTCCTCATCTTCTCCCATCCAGACTTTCACTGTCGGTCCCGGAGTTTCACCAGGTCCACCACTAAAGCTCAAAGCATGTGCTTTTCATAGCTGAAGCGGGTCACGGACTGAGAACGGATTGTCCGTTCATCACCGCCGGTCGGGAATTTCACCCTGCCCCGAAGATGGAATCGATTCAATTGTTTTGCAAAAACTATTATACAAAAAAATATATCTTTTGAACAGTAACTTGCTCCTTTAATCTTCGAGAGGATTCAGGGATTCCGTCCCCTTCAGTTGTTCAATCATATGAACGAGGAGATCAATTTCCAGTTCAATGTCTTTGATACTGGCCGTTTCCACAGGCGAGTGCATGTAGCGTAGAGGTAACGATACAAGTGCAACGGGCACTCCCTGTCCGGTATAGCGCATGCGGTCAGCATCTGTCCCTGTATTTCTCGGGGTCAGTTCATACTGCACATCCATGTTCAAGGATTTCGCAGCATTTTCTAATAACTGATTAATCTTAATATTAATCGGTGCCCCTTTCGCTAACACGGGGCCATGTTCCAGTTTAACATCTCCATACTTAGATTTATTGACACCCGGGTAATCGGTGGCGAAGGTAACATCACAGGCGATGGCCATAGTTGGGTTCACACCGGCAGCCGCAAAATATGCTCCCCCCAGATTGGTTTCTTCATTAACCGTACTGGCCGCATATACGCCTACATTCAAATCTTTTCCAGAGAGCCTGCGCAATACTTCCGCAACAATAAACGCACCTGTTCGGTTATCCAATCCTCTCCCGGAGATATAGCGGTCCATTAGCCACTCTGGCTCCCGCTTATATACCGCTAAATCACCAATTTGAACGAATTGGGCGATTTCTTCCCTGGAACGGGCACCGCAATCGATATACAAATCCTCAAACTCTACTTTGTCTTTCACACCTCCATGGTGCTCAGCATTGGCTCCGATCACACCCGTAATCCTTTTGTTATAACCCAGAATATCTACTTTCATACCCACAGCTACTTTGGGGCTGATTCCTCCCATCTTGCTGAAACGGAGAAAACCATCCTCTTCAATCTTCGTGATAACGAGTCCGATTTCATCACAATGACCAGCTAGAAGAACTTTAAATTCAGCTTCAGGATTAAGAACACCAATAACATTCCCGGCATGATCGGTCCGAATATCGTCAGCATAAGGCTTTATGTAATTCATCCATTTTTTCTGAATGCCCATCTCCATGCTGGATGGTGACGGTGTAGATAATAACTCCAGTAAAAACTCTTTGCTTTTCGATTCCATTGACAAAATACCTCCTATATAAAAATGAATGGTTTTTCGCGAAATCTGGACTTCTTTTTATTTGTGTACTGCACTGCATCCATTATTCCTTTTCGGATGATTGATCAAATATAATTTGTAGGGCATTTTGATTAATGAGCAAATCACCAAGTGTATAGGAATCCAGCACATGCAAATAGGCATGCAAAGCTTTCGAAAGAACTGATTTCAATTTGCACGCTGAACTGATTACACATCCCTCTCCGGATTCATCGAAACAGGCAGCCTGATGAAAGTCCTCTTCTGTCTGGCGCACAACCCAGCCAATATTAATCTCATCAGGAGACCTGGCAAGCCGAATTCCACCATTCCTCCCTCTGATGGTTTGAATGAGGCCTAACTTTCCTAGTTCGTATACGATTTTGCTTAAATGATTAGGTGAGATCTGGTAAATCGATGATATTTCTTTTATACTGGACAGTTTTCCCTCTTGCCGGGTTCCCAGGTAAAGGAGAACGCGAAGGGAATATTCCGTGAAGGAAGTGAGCCGCATACAAATCACCCCAATTCAGGTCAAGGCAAAATTAACTATCACCATAGTAACATATTCCGTCGAAATCCTTGAGTCAAACATCTCACCTAAAATTGTGAACATTTTTTAAACATGTATTTAAAATATTGCTTTTATCGAATATTCCCATCTATAATAAACATGTATTTAAAATGCATCTTTGAAACTGCAGGGGGGAATTGATTTGACAACAGCAATTAAAGAACCAAAACTCGATGCAAAAACGATTGAAATCGTTCAATCAACAGTGCCTGTTCTTGAAAAACATGGGGAACAAATTACGAAGCGATTTTATGAGCTGATGTTTTCTAATCATCCAGAACTGAAAAACATTTTTAATCAGACCCACCAGAAACTTGGACGTCAGCCCAAAGCACTTGCTGCCTCCATTTATGCAGCTGCGAAGCATATCGATCGTCTTGAGGAAATACTTCCGGTTGTGAAGCAAATTGGACATAAACATCGAAGTCTGAATATCAGGCCGGAACATTATCCGATTGTGGGCAAACATCTATTATTAGCTATCAAAGATGTGCTTGGGGACGCAGCTAGCACTGAGGTAGTGGAGGCGTGGGGCAAAGCCTATGAAGTGATTGCTGATGTATTTATTAAAGTTGAGCAGGACCTGTACCATGAGGCAGAAGAACAGACAGGTGGATGGCAGGGGTTCCGCCGATTCACAGTTGCAAAAAAGGTCAAAGAAAGTGACGTTATTACCTCTTTTTATCTAAAACCAGAAGACGGTGCACCAATTGCCTCTTTTCAGCCGGGTCAGTATATCACGGTAAAATGTGATATTGACGGGCAGCCATACACCCATATGAGGCAATATAGTTTATCCGATGCTCCCGGCAAAGACTACTATAGAATTTCTGTAAAACGGGAAGACGGTGAAAACGAAACCCCGGAAGGAATCGTATCAACGTATTTACACAACGAAGTGAAAGAAGGAGACTCCCTGGAGATCTCTGCTCCTGCCGGTGACTTTGTGTTAAAGGCAGATCACGAGTTGCCTATTGTCCTGATCAGCGGAGGAGTTGGTCTGACACCAATGGTCAGTATGCTCAATAACCTGGCTGAACAGTACCCGGACAAAGAAGTAACTTTTATCCACGCAGCTCGTAATGGAGATGTTCATGCGATGGACCGTCATGTTCGGAAATTAGCGAAAAACAACAGCAATATCCATTATTATGTCTGCTACCAGTCACCTACGGATAAGGACAGGCAAAACCAGTCTTTTGACAAAGAAGGATTGATTGATCTGAACTGGCTGCAAACCATTCTCGACTCCAACCAGGCAGACTTTTATTTCTGCGGTCCTGTGCCGTTTATGAAGACCATTTATCAGTCTCTGAAAAAATGGGAAGTGCCAGAAGAACGAATTCATTTCGAATTTTTCGGACCAATGGGGGATTTAAATCAGGGGTGAGGAGTGAATATTTATGAACACAGATCGTACAGAAAAGCTCCAGGATATTTTACAAGAAGTATTAAAACCTGTTTATGAAAAACTTGAAAAGATTGAAAGAAAACTCGAGGATTTAAATCAAGAAAAGAAATAAATGAACAGACTGAAACTTTATCCTTTCTTTTATTAAAGATGCCTAAAGCATGAACGTATACGGGGAAACGGGGATATTTTCAGGGATGTGCTCTTATAAATATTTAGTGCTTTAGGCATCCTTTTTTATGAGAAACTAAAGACATGTATCATGGTTTGAATGTAAATCTGAACCACAACATATATGACAAACGCATAGGATAAATTAAAACCAACGCCATTTTTATAGACACTTAGCCCATTCGATCCGCTCAGCACAATAACCGGCAAAATAAGCGGCGACAATAAGATAGATATAGCGCTCCCGGATGTAATGGCCATTACGATCAGTTCCGGCGGATAAGGAAGGGCCAGACTTTCCAGGATTCCGGCAATCAGCACCATAACGGTGAGCGGACCAAGGCCGAGGAATCCTAAAACAATGACCATGAAAGGCAGAAAATATAAAATATTCACGAATGGCAATGTACCCTGCAGCTGATTTATGGCGTTAACTGCCATATCACCGAAACCAGTCTGATTCAGTGAAAAAATCATCATGCCCGCTCCAAGTAAAATACTGAGCTGGTACCCCTGATGAAGCATATCATTCTCCACATGAATACGCATTTCCTGAAAAAATTTATACAACCTTCGCTTTGAAACATAATATATAGCTGTCCAGACAAGAACTACAAGGGGGATAATCACCATTAAATCAATTGAGAATACTTCATGCAGCACTAAAATCGAACCAAATAAAGTTACAAACAATACCATAAACTCAGCCGTTTTTTTCTTACGTTCCGGAATAGATGCTCCATGCTCCAGAACGTCATCTATCTCTTTACGGATTCCAGAAGTAAAATCTATTCCATATTTTTTTTCATCAATATATAAAAAGACTAGGGCAATTAACACACCGACAATGGACATTCCAAGCCCCTGAAAAATGGAAATCCAGAGTGATGCCTCCATCGTTTCCACGACAAAAATAAAGCTGGGGATGCTTACAACCCACATCACCGACAGCGCGAACCCTCTTAACATAGCTGTTCCTTTAAACTTTTCCCAGGCTTCACCTGTCTCACTTTTTAAAATCATATTGACAAACTGATACATCATTGGAATGGATCCAAACAACAGAAAATAGGCGACAATCTGAATAAAAGAAATCATCCCAAAATAAAATTTTTGGCCTGTATCCAGCAAATGATGCCCCACATTCATAATGGCTTCGAGATAAGGCTCTTCCCTCAATACCCAGCTAATCAGCGGGATTATGATAAGCAAGCTGACAATACTGCGCATTTGCAAAAGACCATTTCTAAACCCCTCTATCAGGTGGCCATCCGTAAACATTATAATTGCAATCCCTGTTAAAAAAAGAAACAGGGGCAATTTGATCTTGTTTACCCCATAAAAAACGGCAGAGAACATGAGAATAAAAAAACCACTGATCCATAGTATTTGAGTTAATCCCTCATTTTCGTAAAAAAAAGTGATAAAGTGCAGCAAACCATACATTAGTATTGAAAGCCTCAATCCCCATTTAATAAATTGATGCATAACCCAGGACTCCTAATCTGAATTAATCTCTTTTTTGTTTATTGTCAGATAAGCCCGATATTGGCTTTTCATTTGAGGAGAATCCCTCTTAATCATATCCTATACTATTTTTTAGTTTTCTGTAATTAACTTGCACGATCATAGTCATTTACTAAAAAAGATTGAAAAAATATGTATTTCATTTGACGATATGCTTATTATTATGGCCGAACATCTGGCATTCTGACCATAAAAATTTTCTTTCAATTTCTCCTTTTTTTCATTATAATGAATTCAAAAAATAGAGGGGAGGATTAAAAATGAACAAAGAATCTGAACAAATTCTGTCAAGGCTTGATCACTTAAATAAAAATTTAGTTCTTTTCAAAGATGACGTTAAGACTGAAATTATGGAAGTGAAAAAAGGCATCAAAGCTGATTTTTCAAACTTAAGAAATGACATTCAGGGAGATGTAGCTGGCTTAAAATTAGATTTTGATAACCTCAAAACTGGTGTTCAGTCGGATGTAATCGGCTTAAAAACGGACTTCGATAACCTCAAAACAGATGTGCAGTCAGATGTGGCTGCCTTAAAATCAGACTTCGATAACCTCAAAACGGACGTGCAGTCAGATGTATCTGGCTTAAAATCAGATTTTGATAACCTTAAAACAGGCGTTCAATCAGATGTAGCTGGCTTAAAATCAGATTTTGGTAACCTTAAAACAGGCGTTCAATCAGATGTGGCTGCCTTAAAATCAGACTTCGATAACCTCAAAACAGGCGTTCAATCAGATGTAGCTGGCTTAAAATCAGACTTCGATAACCTCAAAACAGGCGTTCAATCAGATGTAGCTGCCTTAAAATCAGATTTTGATAACCTTAAAACAGGCGTTCAATCAGATGTAGCTGGCTTAAAATCAGATTTTGATAACCTCAAAACAGATGTGCAGTCAGATGTGGCTGGTTTAAAATCAGATTTTACAGGAGTGCAGAGTGATTTTACAGATTTAAAGTCGGATATTTATAGCCTGAAATCTGAAGTCCAAACTGAAATGAAAGATTTTGGAAATAACTTGAATGATGTTAAATCTGTTCTCTCTGATTTCAAATCTGAAACAAATAACAATTTTTCGACTGTCTGGAATAGCATTAAACAATTTCGGCTGGAAATGGATGAAAAATTTAATCAGCTCACAGCTGAAATGCGCAGCCATTTCAATCATGTGGACCAAAAATTAAACGACCATCAAAAACTGTTTGAACTCCTCGCTGATCAGTTGATGAATGTGAAAACAGATATTAAATATCTAAGCGAAAAAACAGGAAATCATGATCTGGAAATTAATCGAATTAAGAAAATGCTTAAAACGTAAGCATTCAGACTAATTAGGACTCCTCTTTTTTCCTCAGACTGATATTTCATATATTGCTCCTTCATATTCCGTGGAAAGTATATTCCCCGACAGTAATGTACACACTGCTAACAGTTAATGATAGATGCACTGTCTGGGGGTAACCTTCATGCGATTCCAATCACTGTGGAACTGGTATTTTCATCTCCCTGTCATATTTCGTCTTATTTTGACTATTTTCTTTTTTATGATTATTTTTGGGGTGATTATTTCTTTTCTTGAACCAGAAAACTTTCCTACCATTTTTGAAGGAATATGGTGGGCTTTTATTACAGGGTCCACCGTCGGCTATGGGGATTATGTTCCAGTAACGGTGGCAGGGAAATTGGCAGGGATTGGTATGATATTGGCCGGGGGAGGTCTATTGACATACTACATGGCAACCGTGTCATCTCAGGCTGTTCAGCGGGAACAAAAATTATCAGAAGGTGTAGTCCCTTTTAAAAATCAGGATCACATCATCATCATCGGGTGGAATGAGAGGGCCAGACAAATTATCGAAATGATCTGGAATTACCGCCCCCGGGAAAAAGTGGTTCTGGTTGATTCCAGTTTAAAGCGGATCAATTACCGAAAAGAACACATTCATTTTATTAAAGGCAACCCAACGCTGGATCAGACATTGAATGATGCAAACATTTCAAGTGCCAGATGTGTAATCATTACGTCCGATCCCTCCAGAAAAGAATTTCAGTCAGATCAGTTGAGTATCCTGACCACCGTAGCAGTAAGAGGACTGAATCAGGAAGTACCCATCATTACCGAAATTCTGATGAAAGATCAAATAGAAAATGCCAAAAGGGCAGGTGCCACCTCAGTGATCCGTTCCAATGACTTTATGGGAACATTATTTTTCCATGAAATTTACCGAACGAAACCGATCAAGCCATTTGATCTGATATTAGAGCAGCTGTCAAGTCAACAATATTATGAACACGAACTTCCGGAAAACTTTGAAGGTTCTACTTTCCTTGAGTGTTCAAGCGAATATGTGAAAAAAGATGAGTTGTTGCTGGGTGTGATCCGGGAAGACAATATTTGGATTAATCCGCCTTTTCATATGAAACTGCAGGCTGGCGATCGTTTAATCGTGCTAGCATCATTAGGAAAGTAGTGCTTGTTCAGCTGCTTCCAGTACTTGCTGCCCCTTTTCCATGAATCGTTCCGGTACAGATGTGTCCTGATCTACAGGGTCCTGGAACTGATTGAGCGACGCTGAAAAGTTACCTGTTTGCCCTTCTTCATCAATACCTGTCTGAAATTGATGCCCTAATACAAAAGGCTGTCCAATCCGAACCTGTACGCCCTGTTCATCTAATTGTCCAATTTCCGCCGTAAATGGGATCCGCAGGAAGAAATACGTTTTTTCCTGCTGTAATTGATAATCAAAAAACCCGTGGTCGTATTCCCAGCCTCCTCCAATATCAAAACCCAGGGGCTTTAATTTTTTCTCTAGTTCTTCAAGGGAAAATACTTGATTTTTCAATGCTGATTCAATTCTCCGCATGTTGATTCTCCTTTTGAATTTTTGTTTTAGTATACCCGCCTTCTTTTACTTAAACAAAAAAGAACCCTGCCATTTTGTGACAGGGATTCTCGTTTATTTTAATCTTTTTTCTAGACTTTTCTTTTCCTCTTCATAACCCGGCTTACCAAGAAGTGCAAACATATTCTTCTTATATGCTTCCACACCTGGCTGATCAAACGGATTAACTCCGAGCAAATACCCGCTTAATGCGCATGCCAATTCAAAAAAATACACCATATAGCCAAAGGTATAAGCATCCAGCCGGGGAAGATGAATAATTATATTTGGAACATGACCATCGGTGTGGGCTAAAAGTGTACCTTCATATGCTTTTTCATTTACTTCATGCACTTTTCTGCCGGTCAGGTAATTCAGCTGATCCAGGTTTTGCCCGTCAGATTCAATGGTCAATTCTTCCCGGGGTTCTTCTACGTGGAGAACTGTTTCAAATAATTGTTTTCGGCCATCCTGTATATATTGGCCAAGGGAATGAAGATCTGTGGAAAATCCCGCAGATGCCGGGAAAATACCTTTCTGATCTTTACCTTCACTTTCTCCATACAACTGTTTCCACCATTCTGAAAAATATTGTAAAGCTGGTTCATAATATACGAGAAGCTCAACCGATTTTCCCTTTTGATACAATACATTACGAATGGCGGCATATTGATAAGCCGGGTTTTCTTCCAGATCTTCAGCACTTAGTTCATGTTGGGCATCCAGTGCACCGCTCATCATGCTGTCAATATCTATTCCACTAACTGCAATCGGCAAAAGTCCCACAGCTGTTAAAACGGAATATCTGCCACCCACATCGTCCGGGATCACAAAAGTTTCGTAACCTTCCTGATCGGCTAATTGCTTTAGGGCTCCCTTTTTCTGATCCGTAGTAGCATATATTCGTTTTTTCGCTTCTTCCTTGCCATATTTATTTTCCATATACTTACGGAATATTCGGAAGGCAATGGCCGGTTCTGTTGTGGTTCCGCTTTTCGAAATGACATTAATGGAGATATCTTTATCCTCAAGAACATCCATGAGCTCTTTCATATATGTACTGCTGATATTGTTTCCGACAAAAAAGACTTGAGGATATTTCCTCTTGTCGGCAGAAAGCAAGTTATAAAATGAGTGATTCAGCATTTCAATAGCAGCCCGTGCACCGAGATAAGAACCTCCTATTCCGATGACAAGCAGAACGTCGGAATTTTGCTGAATAGTCTCAGCGGCCTGCTTGATTCGAGTAAACTCCTCCCGGTCATATTCAGCCGGCAAAGCAAGCCAGCCCAAAAAATCATTTCCCGGACCCTTTTTTTCTCTAAGCAAATGATGGGCAGATTGTACTGCTGATTTTAAATTTACCAGTTCATGGTCATTAATAAATGGTGCTGTATATTTATTATTTAATCGAATATGGGTCATCATATGCTCCCTCCGCTTCTCCTTTATCCAACTTTCACTGTAGCGGAAGGTAAGTGGGAAATCAAGAAAGGGGTGTAAATAGTTGTTATTTTTATGGACCATGCTAAAAAAAACATATATTTTTCGTCACTTTGCAATAAGAAAAGTGGAAGCGCCCTGCTTAGCCCCGAAAACGGCTGGATGACCACCGAGGAGGCTGTCGCCGCCGCAGGGGGACCGAAGCCGCTCGAGGGGCTGGGCGCTGCAGCTGGACAATACAAAAAAATCAAACCGGCAGAATCATCCGCCGGTCCCAAAACCCGTTCCTTATAAGGACATGTGCAATATGGTTTCCACATCTTCCCTTTGCAGCTTGCAGAAATTTCCAAAAGGTCCATTGGCCATTGCTCTGTCTGCCATTAAATCCAGCTTAGAATCATCAATATCATAATCAGACAGACGAGAAGGCGCCCCCAGTGCTGTCCAGAACTGACGCAAACGCTCAATCCCCTGCAAGGCAGTTTCTTCATCTGATTTACCTTCAGGGTTCACGCCAAATACCCTTACAGCCAATTGTTTAAAACGTTCCACATCCTGTTTCAAATTATGCTTCATCCAGTTCGGAAATAAAATCGCCAGACCGCCAGCATGAGGAATATCGTAAACTGCCGATACCGCATGTTCAATGTTATGAGTAGCCCAGTCACCTCGATATCCCATTTGCAGCATGCCATTTAACGCAACCGTACCTGCATACATAATGGTTTCACGGTGCTCATAAGATTCCAGGTTTTCCAGCAATTTTGGGGCTGTCGTAATAATTGTTCTTAGAACGCCTTCACACATCCGATCCTGTACAGGTGATTGGGTTGGCTGATGAAAATATTGTTCAAAAATATGACTCATCATATCCACAATTCCGTAAACAGTCTGATCTTTAGGCACCGTAAAGGTATTCGTTGGATCGAGAATTGAAAATTTTGGGAATAACAGTGGACTTCCCCATCCGTGTTTCTCATTCGTTTCCCAGTTGGTAATAACGGCTCCCGAATTCATCTCTGATCCGGTTGCAGCAAGTGTCAGAATGGTCCCTAATGGAAGAGCATCTTCTGGTTTTGCCTTTTTGGTTACTAAATCCCATGGATCCCCATCATATTTTGCTGCAGCTGCAATGGTTTTTGTACAGTCAATCACACTTCCTCCACCAACCGCAAGCAAAAAGTCGATGTTTTCCTTTTTGCATATATCTGCACCTTTGCGCACAGTAGAAATTCTTGGATTCGGTTCCACCCCTGGAAGCTCATGCACTTCCAGGTCACGTTCCTTCAATTTTTCCATGACATTGTCATAAATACCGTTCTTTTTAATACTCCCTCCTCCATAAACAAGGAGAATTTTATGTACATGATCGGGTATCAAGTCCGGAAGTTGTTCCAGTTGTCCTCTTCCAAAAACTAATTTGGTCGGATTATAAAAAACAAAATTTTTCATATATTTCTCTCCTTCCTTAATTTAGTATCTGCTTTCCTATTATGTAATAATCAAACATTAAAATCAAAAATCCTGTCTGATGATTTTACGCATATTTTATACCATTATGATACAAAATAATGCAGACAAAGATAAAAGGAGGTTTATGTTATGACTACATGGCACAGAATCGCTCTGATCATTGCCATTATTGGTGCAATCAACTGGGGACTCATCGGATTTTTCCAATACGACCTGGTAGCCGCGCTCTTTGGCGGAGGCGAACAGACAGCAGCACTGGCAAGAACTATTTATGCCATTGTCGGTATAGCTGGATTATTTTTAATCCCGCTGCTGTTCCGTAATGAAGCAGAGGAAAAGACGTATGTTCCCCGTGCTGAACCTAGAACTAACGAATAACAACTGAAAAAGAAAAATGAAATTCCTATAGTTAACCATTCAGCTAATCCTTACCTGTCATAACACTTCAAACTGGATCCAGTTCAACAATACTCCGATAACAATCGAAGAAGGGCAATGTGCTCACTTTCGGTTGCGAATACAGTTAAAAAGGCTGACTAACAGGATACTGTATCCTGCAGTCAGCCTTCTTTTTTTGGATTAGTTACGGTATAATTCTTTTCGGTCTTTTGATTGCTGGATCCATTCTTCCAGCTTATCTTTCAGGGTATTAAAACCAGCTGATGCATTTTGTTCTTCACGTTTTGGACGAGCTTTTCTTTGTGGTTTTGCATTTTTCTTTGGTGGTTCTTCGGTCGCTCGAATGGAGAGTGAATATTTTCCATTTTCTTCATCAATATTTAGAATTTTTACTTTAACTTCATCTCCAACAGACAGATGATCCTGAATGTCTTTTACATATCCATGGGTTACTTCAGAAATATGAACTAATCCCTGAATATCATCCGTTAAAGCAACAAATGCACCATATGGTTTTATACCAGTAACTTTCCCTTCTATAATCTGACCTACTTCTAACTTTTCTGCCATGATGAACAACTCCCGTTATTTTTTCATATCTTTTCACGCATTTAAAAATTGTAACATAAACAACTGATTCAAGCAAAAACTTTTCCAGTTCTTCATTCCTAAAGAAAATTATACTGTATGAAATTCTATGTACTTTTTCCTGTATAAAATCCTGGTTTTTGGGGAATAGTATTAATGTAAACTTTCTCGTATTCCCCCTGTGCAAGCAAAGCGTCTGTAAGGCGCTTTGCTTTTTTTTGTTCCATTTTTAAATGAATCAGAAGTATGGAATATTTAGATTTTATCTTTTCATTTTTATAAAAATCTTTTGTATGATGATAGTAACCAAAATGTGGAGGTGCTTTAGGAATGAATTATTTTCAAGAGATGATTGACCGTACAGGTACACGTTCGGTGAAATGGGATCTGCGGGATCAACTCTTTAAGCGCAGTGATGTTTTGCCGATGTGGGTGGCTGACATGGATTTTTATACGGCAGATGCGGTCAGAGAAGCCATTATAAAGCGGGCAGAACATAATCTTTACGGTTATACCACAACAGATGAAAAGGTTAACGAGGCGGTTCAATTATGGCTTGAGAAAAGGCACGGGTGGCATATTAATTCAAAATGGATTACTTTTAGCCCCGGAGTCGTCACTTCATTACATATTCTTGTTCAGACGCTGACCGAGGAGCAGGACCAGGTTATGATTCAGACCCCTGTTTATCCGCCATTTTATAGTGTTGTAACGAATCACAATCGAACCCTTGTCAAAAACCCATTAAAGTTTGTCAACGGCAGATACGAAATCGATTTTGAAGATTTTGAAGAGAAATTAAAAAACGGTGTCAGGATGTTTATTTTATGCAGTCCACATAATCCGGTGGGAAGGGTTTGGACAAGAGATGAATTGAAAAAAATGGCTGAATTATGCATCCAATATGATGTGATAATGGTTTCAGACGAAATTCATGGTGATCTCATTTATGAAGGGTATAAGCATACCCCGGTAGCAACCCTGTCAGAGGAAATTGAAAAACATACTATTACACTTATGTCTCCTTCCAAAACCTTTAATCTGGCAGGGCTGCAGGCTTCCTATGTCATAACAGCAAATGAAGAACGTAAAAAGCAAATTGATCAGGGATTTACCAGACAGGGGCTTAAAATGTTAAACACATTTGGAATTATTGCCATGGAAGCTGCTTATTTACATGGAGAACACTGGCTTGATGACTTATTAAAAGTACTCGAGGATCATAAAAATTATGCTATGGACATTTTTAAGCAGACAACGGATCTAATGGAGGTAATCCAGCCGGAAGGAACGTATTTATTGTGGCTTGACTGCAGAAAACTGAATATGACACAAGAGGAGCTCAAACAGTTCATGATCGAGAAGGCCAGGGTAGGATTAAATGATGGATCTACCTTTGGGGAAGAAGGAAATGGCTTTATGCGCATGAACATTGCCTGTCCGAAGCAGAGAGTGGAGGAAGGGACAAAACGTATTGTACGTGCGCTGAAAGAGTTAAAATAAATTGTTAAAAAGAGGAAGGGACAAAACTTAAAAAAGGCCATAAAATATCCAAACTATATTCAATTGCCGCATGAATAAGCTCGGATATTTTTATTTTGAAAGATAAAAAAATATAAAATTTGAGTCTTTTTACCGTTCATTGGCTTATGTCCCAGCCTCTTTTTTCTCCTCCCCTGTTTCTGCTGGATTTTGTGGTTCATCGTCTTTATCGGCCTCTTCTAACTGTATTTTCCCGCAGGCAATCCGTTCACCTGCATTCCCGGCTGGCTGACTCACTCCATCGTCCTGACCGGCATGTATGATCAGAGATGTACCTTCCCCGCTCAACAGGGAATTTTTCCCGTCTTTTAGCGTTGCTTTGTTGATCATCATTTCAGCATCGACAGTCCCGTCTCCACCTACTTCAATATTAGGCAAATCCCCTAAGTGGGAACCTTCCGGGTGCATCAGTCCATGTTTTTTTGAATCTGGATTAAAATGATTTCCCGCTGATTTGAAATCCGGGCCTTCACATTTTGGAAATTCATGCACATGAATAGCATGAAACCCCGGCGTCAGTCCCTCCAATTTTAATTTAATTTGAACGCCATCTGACTGCTCCGTTAATTTAGCAGTACCCAGTGAATCTCCTGCTGCATTGTACATTTCAATTTCTAACGGGGAGCGCAATTGACTGTTACAGGCGGTTAAAAGCATGGATGCAGAGATGAACAGGATCAGTTTTTTCACGGTGTTCAACTTCCTTTCCCTATCTTCTTCCAAGTAGTGTTGACCGGAAAAGAAAGTTTTAAACATGAACGCGCCATCTCAACTCAAAAAGTGCTGTTAACCGGATATTAAAGGAAACCACCCCTGCAAAGAATAACTGGTCCTAAAATAAAAACCTCCAGAATAAAGTTCTGAAGGCTAACATTCCACTTATTTTTTTAGCATATGTTCTTCAACTGGAGTATTCGCATTAGGATATTTCTTCTCGAGATCTTTGTTGAATCTCTCTTCCTCCCGCCTGGATGCTTTAACAATTACACGCATCGTAAAAACTGCACCAAGAAGGAATATTGCCAGTGAGATAAAAGCAGGAATATACTCCATTTTATTTTGCGGAAAATAAAGAAATTCCATCATCACGCATCACACCTTTAATCGGTTGTCCTCAATTTGATTATAACAAAAAATTGGCTGTCAGATAAATAACTAATCAACTGGGAGATTCTGCTTTGATGTTTGGAAACAGTTTCAGCTCCCAGGTACTTTTAAACCCTTCTTCTTCTTTACTGGCTTTCCAAAGATTTTATTGGTGATGTGAGGAGCTTTCGTAAACAAATATGTGCCCAATAGGGCCAGAATAATGATATAAAGACCGCTGAATATTTTAAACACACCGGAAGCAATACTGGCCATGATGACCGAAAATTCCCCTCTTGAACAAATAGAAAGACCAGCACGGAAAGACACCCTCGCAGATAGTCCATAAAGTTTTCCGCCGATCAAACCAACAAAAATCTTTCCCATAATGGACCAGAAAATCAGAAAAACCAATAAACCAGCCATTGGAACACCGTCGCCAAACTGTACGGTTGTTCCAAAATAGACAAAGAAGATGGGCAGCATTAAATCCTTAACAGGGTGTACCGTCTGTTCAACCCGCTCGATTTTTGCTATATCCGATAACATCATACCGGCAAGGAAAGCACCCAGCACTTCTGAAAGTCCAAGCCATAGAGCCAGTCCACCGTAAGTTAAAGCGATCCCCACCAGTAAAGCAATTTTAAAGTCTTCATCATTAATTTTATTCAAAAGTAGATCGAACTTCTTGAATACGGTTTTTCCCAGCAGGATGGCCATTCCTGTCAGGCCGAAAATTTTCAGTCCCAGAATCATCCCATCTATGACGGTCATATTTTCTCCTGTGCTTAATCCAATCAGAACAGCTACCGCGATAGGGGCAACAAGGTCTTCAAAAATCAATATTCCTAAAATAAATTCAGACTCCCTGTTTGCCATTCGTCCTGTGTCACCGAGTAACTTAGCGGTAATGGATGAACTGGTCGCATAAGCTACACCGCCGATTAAAAATGCATGATAGAACTCGAGGCCGTACCAGAGCCCAATTGCAGTAACAACTCCAAGATTCAGGAATACATCCAGAAGCCCTGCCGGCCAAATTTTCCGGGCAATTCCACCAAGCCGTTTCGTATTGAATTCTAATCCAAGCAGAAAAAACAGGATGACGATTCCTATTTCACTAGCAAAATGAAGGAGTTCATTATGAGAGAGCCAATCTGCCAGCAAAATGCCGAGCAATATATATAAAATAACGTTCGGTATCCTGATTTTAACACTTAAAAATCCTAACCAGAATATCAAGATAAGGACAAGGCCTGCCCCTAACAGCATTGGAAATGGCTCATGCACCGGTTATGTTTCCTCCCCTTTACAGATTCCTTCAAAATTGGCTACCTGTTCTTCTTTCCCCATGATCATCAGCACATCACCTGGAAGAAGTTTTGTGTTGGCATCAGGAGAAGCAATCATCTCCTCACCTTTTACAATTCCCATTACGGTAACACCGGTTTTGTTCCGAATTTCTGCATCTTCTATCGTCCGATAAGCCAGGGGGGATTTCTCCTTGAGCTTTATCCAGTCCACCACGATCTGGTTTTTAAACATTTTTAATTTTTCTGCATCTACCGGCTGATAAGTGGCTCCAAGGAGTTGTGCTCCTAATTCCCTTGTTTCATCTGAAGTCAGCTCCATAGAATAATCCGCTTCATCATTATCGGCATCCTCAAAAAAATAAAGTTCTCTTTTTCCCGTATGGTGAACAATGAGCACTAACATATTATCTTCTGCCGTCCGAAACGATATTTTCTGCCCAATCCCCGGTAACTGTGAAACTGAAACATTCATCACCGTAGCTCCTTTCAACATACAAAATGAAGAAAAATATATTCATCCAGCACGGTCAAGCTGGATGAATATTCTTTAATCGAATTTATGACTGGAATTGTTTGTAAAGATTAGCCATTTCAATAGCGCTGATTCCTGCTTCCCAGCCTTTATTTCCTGCTTTCGTTCCTGCTCGTTCGATGGCCTGCTCTATCGTGTCCGTCGTTAAAACACCAAAAATAACGGGAGTCTCTGTTTCCATTCCGACATTGGCTGAACCTTTCGCCACTTCATTGCTCACATAGTCAAAATGAGGTGTAGCTCCACGAATAACCGTACCCAGCGTTATCACCGCTTGGTATTTTCCGGTCTTGGCCATTTTTTTGGCAGTTAACGGGATTTCGAAAGCTCCAGGAACCCAGGCAACATCAATATCCTGTTCATTTACTCCATGTCTTTTTAGCGCATCTAACGCTCCATTCAGCAATTTGCTCGTAATAAATTCATTAAATCTGGACACAACAATTCCAATTTTTAAATCTGTACCTACTAAATTCCCTTCATACACATTATACATGATAAAAATCCTCCTTGTTCTTCTTACTTTATAAATCAAGCATATGGCCTAATTTTACTTTTTTCGTTTTCATGTAATTGTAGTTTTCTTCTTTTGTGGGCATTTGCAGCGGTACCCTGTCAACCAGTTCAAAACCATACCCTTTTAAGCCAACAATTTTTCTTGGATTGTTGGTTAAAAGCTTCATCTTTTTTACATTGAGATCCCTTAAAATCTGCGCACCAATCCCATAGTCCCTTAAGTCATCAGGGAATCCGAGCTTATGATTGGCTTCGACTGTATCATATCCCTCTTCCTGAAGCTTGTAGGCTTTTAACTTATTCAGAAGTCCGATGCCGCGTCCTTCCTGCCGCATATAAAGCAGTACGCCTTTTCCTTCCTTTTCAATTTGTTCAAGGGCTGCATGAAGCTGAGGGCCGCAGTCACAGCGGTATGAACCGAACACATCACCGGTAAGGCATTCGGAATGAACCCGGACTAGTACTGGTTCATCTTCGTCCCATTCACCCTTTACCAGAGCAATATGCTCTTTGCCGTCGACTGTATTGGTAAAGGCAATCGCCTTAAATTCTCCAAAAGACGTAGGCAATTGAATTTCCACTTCCCGTTTAATCAGCTTTTCCTTTTTTCGGCGGTACTTGATTAAATCCTCAATCGTAATCATTTTCAGCCCGAAACGCTCAGCAAATTCCTTGAGCTGTGGAACCCTTGCCATGGTTCCGTCCTCATTGATAATTTCACAGATGACACCAGCTGGTTCAGTACCGGCTAATCTGGCCAGGTCAACGGCAGCTTCCGTATGGCCAGCCCGGCGCAGCACTCCTCCTTTTCTGGAAACGAGTGGAAAAATATGTCCCGGACGCTTAAAGTCTTCCGGTTTACTGTCCTCGTCGATTATCTTCATGATGGTTTCTGACCGTTCGAAGGCACTTATTCCTGTATGAGTGTCTTTGTAGTCAACACTGACGGTAAAGGCAGTGCCATGACTGTCCGTATTCACATCGGTCATAGGCTGGAGCTGAAGCTGATCTGCTTTTTCTTCCGTAATGGGAACACATAAAAGTCCACGGCCTTCCTTAATCATAAAGTTAACCACTTCTGGAGTAGCCTTCTCAGCCAGCGCCACAAAGTCCCCTTCATTTTCCCTGTTTTCATCATCAACCACGATAATTACTTTCCCCTGTTTTAAATCTTCCAGAGCTTCTTCAATTGTATGAAACATGCTGTTCACCTCTTTTAGTCTATAAACCCACTGTTTTTTTAAAGTTCAAGGGATATATCCCCGCCTGATTTTGTACCTGACTGGCTAAACATTTGATACACATATTTCGTCAACATATCACATTCAATATTCACAAGATCTCCCGGTTTTTTTCTTGATAGAACGGTCACTTGCTGAGTATGGGGAATCAGAGAAATGGTAAATCCTGATTCTTTGACATCAAAAATCGTTAACGATGTGCCATCAACCGCAATGGATCCTTTCTTTAGCATGAACTTCGTTAATTCATCAGGAACTGAAACCTCCATATACAGGGCATTTTCTTTTATATATTGTTTCTCGATTATTCCTGTCGAATCCACATGACCGGAGACAAAGTGTCCCCCGAATCTGCCATTAGCTTCCATTGCCCTTTCCAGGTTTACAGAATCGCCCTGTGTTAATGATTTCAGCGAGGTTGCCTGAAATGTCTCAGGCATGACATCTACCGAAAAGGATTTCGTACTAAACTCTGTAACCGTTAAGCAAACGCCATTGACTGATATGCTGTCTCCTATCTGGATATCTTCTAAAATTTTTTCACATTGAATCACGATCTCTAAAGCTTCCCGTCCTCTTTTGATTCGCTGGACAGTCCCCATCTCTTCTACTATTCCTGTAAACATCATTTAACCTCCTGTATACGGGGTTTGGCAATGATTTTAAGATCTGGTCCAATCTGCTCAACTTCTTGAAATTCAAGTTCAATGCTGTCGCCAATTTTTTCTGATCCCTTCCCGGAAAAAAACAGCCTGGCTTTTTCACCGCCAACTAATTTAGGTGCCATATACATAATTACCTGATTGACAAAACCTGATTCGATAAATGAGGTATGGACCCTGGACCCACCTTCAACAAAGACACTTAAAATTTTCCTTTTCCCTAATTCCTTCATCAATTCTGGCAGGTCAATTTGTTCTGAATTCAAACGCAGCACTTCTGCCCTATTTTTCCTCAGCAATGATTCTTTTTCAGAATCTGCGTGCTGTCCGCAAACAACAATCGTTTTTGTGCTTTTATCGTTAATTACATTTGACTGCAACGGAATCCGCAAGTGGGTATCCAGAACAATACGTGTGGGGTTTATTCCTCCGTGGGGCAAACGGGTGGTAAGATGAGGGTTGTCATGAATAATCGTCTCCACACCAACTAATATCGCGTCATGTCTATGTCTTAAATTGTGCACATCCAGCCTGGCCTCTTCGCTGGTAATCCATTTGCTGTCACCAGTGTAAGTCGCCATTTTCCCATCCATTGAGACTGCAGCTTTGAGGGTGACATAGGGCCGATTGGTTTTCAAAAAGTGGAAAAAATGTTCATTCAGCTTGAGGGCTTCCTCTTCGCAAATGCCCACCTCGACCTCGATCCCCTCCTGCTTCAGCCACTTTATTCCCCGCCCTGATACCTTTGGATTTGGATCAGGAGTGGCTATATATACTTTTTTTATTTTACTTTCAATGATCGCCTTTGAACAGGGAGGGGTTTTGCCATAGTGGGAACACGGTTCCAGTGTGACAAACATGTCCGCTCCTTCCGCTTCAGGTCCTGCCTGCCGCAGGGCATGAATTTCCGCATGGGGTTCCCCTGCTTTCACATGGACACCGGTACCTATCAGCTTTCCCTCTTTCACGATTACTGCACCAACAGATGGGTTTGGACTCGTCTGGCCCATGGTTTGTCTGGCTAAATCAATCGCTACTTTCATATACCTCTGCTTGTACGGCAAATCTCCCAACTCCACATCATCCTTTCGCGCATTAAAACACAAAAGCCCCGGAGCAATACTCCAGGGCTTGTCTATTTAATCCAAAAAAGACATGACAAAACGAAGTGTTCGTCAGGGAACACTTCCTTCCTTCTCCCATCCAGACTTTCACTGTCGGTCCCGGAGTTTCACCAGGTCCACCGCAAGCCTTAGACTTACGGGTCACGGACTGAGAAATAGACAACCTATTTCATCACCGCCGGTCGGGAATTTCACCCTGCCCCGAAGGAAAAAAAATATTCTCTTTTCATTATCGATTATCCATGTTCTTAGCTTATCATGTCAAGCAACAAATACTGATTGGTTCTAGAATCCATCATTTGAAAAACAGCATAGTTTCGTTTATATTTTATCACACAGGATTCGAAGCATGCTATTTATCCATTCCCTTCAAAAAAGATGAACAAATCATGAAAGAACAGTTCTTCATCAATGAGAATGTTCTTTAAATTAAGCCCAGATTGCCGCTTTATTGTTTTTATACCAAGGATATGGTACGTTAAATTGGAAAGCAGATAAGGAGGATTCATAGAGATGAGTGTACATATTGGAGCCAAAAAAGGGGATATAGCTGATAAAATTCTGCTGCCTGGAGATCCTCTCCGCGCCAAACATATCGCAGAAAACTTTTTAGAAAATGTTTCTTGTTATAATGAAGTCAGGGGAATGTATGGTTACACAGGAACCTATAAAGGTGAGCGGGTGTCTGTTCAGGGAACAGGCATGGGTGTCCCTTCCATTTCCATTTATGTAAATGAATTAATACAAGAATATGATGTACAGACCTTAATTCGAGTCGGGACCTGTGGTGCCCTTCAAAAAGATGTAAAGGTACGGGATGTTATTCTGGCATCCACTTCCACAACCGATTCCCAGATTAATCGTATGGTTTTTGGGGGAATTGACTATGCACCTGCTGCTGACTTCGAATTGTTAAAACATGCGTATGAAGCTGGTACTGAAAAAGGGTTGAACCTTCGGGTCGGAAATGTCTTTACCAGTGACAGTTTCTATCGGGATCATGCAATGGAACTTTTTGAACTGTTAGCCAAATACAATGTACTTGCCGTCGAAATGGAGACAACCGCTTTATACACCCTTGCAGCCAAATATAACCGCCAAGCTCTGTCAGTATTAACCGTCAGCGATCATGTCCTTACCGGTGAAGAAACCACAGCAGAAGAGCGGCAGACAACGTTCAACGATATGATTGAAATCGCATTGGAAGCAGCGATATCCTGAGTAAATCAGACAGATCCATTATGGCTATAACCATAACGGATCTTTTTTTATGCTCACTCTCCCGGGCTGTTCATCATAATTTGATGATAAAGGAGGGTGTGTCATGAATCACTTATATTTTTATCGTCCACATTACAAAGCGCAGCCTAAAACTGCCTCTATGAATCGTCCTGAATATCCGGAAGTTGATCCTTCTCAATTCCAATCCTCTCTTGATAACTATCAAGGCCTGATCAATGATGCTGAAAAAATTGTTAATCATTTTCGCAATTCCAAGCAATCAGCCGTTGAGTTAATGGAAATGGCACAGCAATCACAGTTTGACCGGGTGAAAGAGCTAATTCAAAAATCCGGTATCACCCATCCGGTCCAGGTAAATTTTACCCCCAATCAAATGATTATCACGCTTTTGTCAAATGTAAAACCCGGAGAAGTATGCTGTGAACTCAAGATGTCATTGTTCTGGTAAACCAATATTGTCAACCATATTAATATAAGGTTGACATTTTAGCAGTTTACCAATTATGATAAAAATGCAGTCATTCATAGCCATGTATCTATATCAGGATTTCATGCTGATTATTCAACAGAAATGGGGGAATACCATGAATCTTACAGGGAAAAGATTAAGGACAATTGATTTGACAATGGGTGCTTTATTTGTAGGACTGATGGCGATAGGAGCTAACATTGCCATATGGCTCCCTTTCTTGAAAGTTACCTTCGGAGGCACAACTGTTCCGATTTCTTTACAAACCTTTTTTGCTACTCTTGCCGGCCTGCTTTTGGGAAGCCGTCTAGGAGCCTTTTCTATGATTGCTTATTTATTTGTTGGGGCCATTGGCGTACCTGTTTATGCAGAAATGAGCGGAGGAATTTTTCACCTGATTCAGCCAACCGGAGGCTTTTTAATATCATTTATTTTTGTAGCCTGGGTGGCTGGATTCATTGTTGAAAAATCTAAAAACATTCAATCGCTGGGTACATATTTGATGGCTTCATTCGCCGGTTTATTGGTTAATTATCTGATTGGAACCCATTTCATGCATCTGGCGTTGAATGTATGGATGGACTCTGAGATTTCTCTAGTAACTGCATGGAGCATCATGCTTCCTTTCCTTGTGAAAGATATCGTATTATCATTCTTTGTTTCGGCATTGGCATTAAAAATGGTTCCACGATTAAACCCGATGATTTCATCGAATACAGTATCCACTAAGGCTTCATAAGAAAAGCGCAAGCGCCCCGTTTTGCCCCGAAAACGGCTGGAGGACCCCCGAGGAGAGCTGCCTGAGCCGCAGGGGGACCGAAGCCGCTCGAGGGGCTGGGCGCTGAAGCTGTTACATAAAATATGAACGGTGGAAAAGACAAGCAATTGACTAAAGGATAAATAACGTAGTCAACATGCGAGACTCCTGCGGGAACAGCACGAGCCGAAAATCCCACAGACAACGAAGAATGAGTTGTCGAGGAAGTTGAGGCCGTGCCCGCGGAAAGCGAAGCATGTTGATAAGAAAAGCGCAAGCGCCCTGTTTAGCTCCGAAGACTGCTCGAGGGGCTGGGCGCTGAAGTTTGACAATAAAACACCACCTGAAGATTAAAACCGATTCAAATTCTATGCTTGCCATTTGAAAAAAGGAGTGCAGTCCTATGTCAGGCTGCACTCCTTTTTTATTTTTTTCTGTTCCTTTATGTCGTCATTTATATGACCGGTTACTCTGCTTCTTTCTATTCATCCGTTTCCAGAACAAATCGGGCCAGAGTTCTGGCCATAACTCCTGTTGGCCCTTTTGGACCAAGGTCATAAGGTTGTTCTGAAACAGCTGTACCGGCAATATCCAGATGAACCCATGGGGTATCCTCTGCAAATTCTCCAAGGAATGCCCCAGCCATAATCGGATGAGCTTTTCTTCCAGGTGAATTGTTTAAATCTGCAATATCACTTTTCCTCACCTGTTCTTGATAAACATCCAGATACGGAAGCTGCCAGATCGGTTCATCAGTGTACTGTGAAGCCTGTTTAACTTTATTATACAGTTCATCGTTATTAGTCATTGAGCCTGTTACCCAGTCGCCCAGGGCAACAACGACTCCACCGGTCAGCGTTGCTACGTCAATAATTGTTTCTGCACGATGATGTTTGGCATAAACAATGGCATCTGCCAGTGCTAACCTTCCTTCTGCATCTGTGTTTCTGACTTCAATGGTTTTTCCTCCAAAAGAAGTGATCACATCATCTGGTTTAAAAGCTGATCCGCTAATCATATTATCAGTCGAAGGAATAACTGCTACTACATTTTTTTTCGGTTTTAGTATTCCAATGGTCTCCATTGCCCCCAGTACGGATGCTGCACCGCCCATATCGGTCTTCATGCCCACAATGCCGTCTTTCGTCTTAATGGAATAGCCCCCGGTATCAAAGGTAATGCCCTTTCCCACCAGGCCAACAGCATTCTCCCACTTCTCTGTTCCCTGATATTTTAATACAATCATTTTTGGCGGCTCTACAGATCCCTGGTTTACAGCAAGAAGAGCCCCCATTCCAAGCCGTTCCATATCTTCTTTTTCTAATATTTCAATGTCAAAGTCGTATTTCTCTGCTAATTCCTTAGCAAAGTTCGCCAGTTCTGTTGCAGTTAACATATTTCCCGGCATATGTACAAGATGACGGGCTGTATTCGCACCTGTCCCAAATGCCTTGCCAATCTGAAGGGATGATTCAATTTGATCAGCGGGTTTTTCAGTAAGGACACGAATATGTTCTATGTGCGATTCAGATTTTCGGTTGCTCGTTTTATAATCCGCCAGTCTATAGGTAGCCAATTGCTGTGCTTCCGCAAGAACTTCTGCCATTGGGGCTTCTTCTGCCTGATCTGTTTTAAAGCTGTCCAGAGCAATGCTTATGTCTGTCCGCCCATCCTCCTGTATTTGCTTGAATAAAGTTCCAAATGCTTTTCTTAATTTTTGCAAGGTCATGTGTTTTTTGTGTCCTAATCCCACAACATACAGTCTTTTCGGTTTAACCAGCTTCAATGTATGAACTACTGATACCTTTTTATAATCGTCCGAAATATCACCGTCCTGTACACACTCTTCCAGAAATCCTTTCATTTGTTCATTTAGATCAGAGTAAAAGAACTGCTGGTCTCTGCTCCCCTTGTATAAACCAATCACCAGGGCATCAGCAGGAGTATTCCATTGATTTAATGAATAAACTGTAAACATTTTTCCACCTCCAAAATTCTGTATTCTATTATATCGAAATTTAATATTTCGTGAAACGAATTTCTCTGACAACGTTCTTTCGTCCCATGATAAAAATCCTGTCTTGCAGTAATTGGCTTATTTCCAACTATATAATGTATGATATAATGATTTTATTCAACAGAAAAAGAAGTCAGGTTGTTAAATGAATGGAAAGGATGTCTTTTTCAACGATGGAAATTTTCTCAAACTTTCCATTATGGATTGCTCTAATTGGTGTCATTTTCGCTCAGGCTATTAAAGTTCCAATCCATTTTCTGGCTACAAAAGAATTCAAACCTGGTCTGGCTTTCAGCACAGGGGGAATGCCGAGCAGCCATTCTGCCGCGGTCAGTTCCTTATCAACAGCCATTGGGATCGAAAATGGGCTGTCCTCTCCCCTTTTTGCCATTGCCTGTGTATTCAGTATCATTGTGATGTACGATGCATCTGGTGTTCGCAGGCATGCCGGTGAACAGGCGACCGTGATTAATCAGCTGGTCAAAGATGTTCAGCGTTTTATGGATGAGGCTAAAGACTGGAATAAAAAGGGAGAATTCGAGAAAAGAGAAGAATTGAGGGAACTATTAGGGCATGAACCAATTGAAGTTTTTTTCGGTGCTGTAACTGGCATTGGACTGACGCTGTTAGTTTATTATGTCTGGTAAAGGATATCAGGAATTACACCCTATTATCACAGCACCAAAAATAGTCAGGCTCATAGCAAAAAATTGTATGCGTCCGTACGATGCATGCATATCGAACTGTATATGAGCCTCTTTTTATTTCAAATAAAAAAAGCGGCCGAAGCTGGCCGCTCTGCTCTAACTTTTTAGTATTTGATCTCTGAATGGCTGAAGTGCCTCTATTGCGTTTAACTTTCCAAGCTGTTCATCGGTTAAAGATCCATTTCCTTTTTTAATAATATAGACCTCTACTTTTTTCTTGCCCCATTTTTCATAAACATCACGAACCGTTTCAAAATATAAATCAATCCGATTCCCTTTAATTGCAGAACCTTTATCCGCAACTACTCCATAACCATAACCGGGAATGAACATAATCGTACCAATTGGAAATTTATTCAGATCAGCAGCAATTGTAGAAAACAAGTCCCTTTTCACCTTCACCCCGGAATACGTTATACCATACTGTGGGTGTCCAGGACTTTTTCCCGTCGATTCTGGCCCTGCTGTATATCCGGTGGCTACCACAGTTGTTTTCTCATATCTGGAAAAATCGATTGCTTCTTCTAAAGGTAACGATGTAACGACTTCCTGACTGGATACATAACGTTTCCTCGGTTCTGCATGATTGATTGCTTTTTTCTGAAGACTTACCCTTTTTAATGGATGCGAAGATGGTTCCATTTCTTTTTCCTGCAAAGAATTCCCGGCAATACTATATGTTAGTTCCTTTGCTGATACATTTGATATGGATGTAAAAGTTGATAATATGGCGGAACAGAGCAAAATCATCATGATTAAGCTTTGCATAATTTTTTTTACCATCGATAACACCTCTCTCGGTGTCATCGTTTCCAGAATGGATAGTTTTTATACATCCGGTTATAAAAAAATTAAAACATCTGGTAGCCTTTTGCTCTCAACAATCGAATAACAAATCCGGACACGATTGTACCGGCAAAACCGAATGCCAAAATAACGATATCTCCCGCATGCAAACTCAAGAGATTATTCCACAGCGTTGAAAAAGCCTGTCCTGGATTAGTAAAATACTGTGAAACTGGAAATTTATCAACAATAAACGCAATAACGATCGGGTAAAAAATAGCCATCACCCATGTTTTTCTTAACAGCATATTTAACAAAAATGCAATTCCAAAAAACAAAACAAAAAATAACAGCGATCCGATTACAAGCTGAATAATATTCAATGGTGCTTCCTCCTTAGCATTTCGAAAAGTCAAATTAGACGAAAAATCCAAAGTCTATTTTATAAATAATATAAAAAAAAAGCAAAGGCAGTGGTATAAACCGCCTTTGCCAGAACAGAATATGATCTTTTAGAGGAATTTACCTTTCTTTAATAGTAATCCAAGACCACCTAATTTAAACAGGTAACGGTTGTCAATGACCCTTTTCATAAATACCGCTTTCCATCCGTACAATTTTGTGCCATTGAAGACAACACCGATCGCATCATCTTCACCTAGAGAAGCCACTGTTCCTTTAATTTCCGGTTCAAAAGCTTCCAGTTCACTGCTTCCGCGAATAAGAGATTTCAAATTCTTAGCTGCGGTTTCTGCCATTTGAATAGCAATCTGAGCCGTTGGCGGATATGGCCGTTCATTTTCTTTGTTAAAGACCAGCGCACAGTCACCAATAATAAAGACATCATCATAATTTGGGGCACGCAAATCTGGCTGGACCGGTACACGTCCACGGTTAACTTCAAATCCTGATTTTTCCACAATTGAGTTTCCTCTTACACCAGCTGCCCAAACCACGTTTTTAGATTTAATCTCTTCCTGTTCTCCATCTTTCTCTACAATAATTCCTTCTTCTGTACATTCTTTAATCATGGTGCCAAGCTTAAACTCTACGCCTTTAGCTTCTAAGCGATTCATGGCATATTCCACCAGTTCCGGATCAAAGCCAGCAAGTGCTGTAGGTCCTGCCTCTACGTTAATCAGACGTACCTTATCACGATCAATATCATATTCTTTGCACAGTTCTTCAACACGGTTAGCCAGTTCGCCAACGAATTCAATTCCTGTAAACCCTGCACCGCCGACAACAATGGTTAAAAGTTCCGAACGTTCTTCTCGTTCATTGTTGTAACGGGCAAAGTTATACTCAATGTGGTCACGAATTAAACGGGCGCTGTTAATATTGGTAATCATCAGTGCATGTTCTTCCAGCCCTTTAATACCGAATGTAGCCGGTTCAAAACCAAGGGATACCACTAAATAATCATATTTCAGCTCACCATTTTCAAGCTGAACCTTTTTTTCATCAGGATGAATAGAAACAACTGTATCCTGTACGAAATCAACCTTATTAAAATCTACAACGTCCTTAATCGGAATGCGGGTACGGTCATGATGCAGTGTCCCTGCTGAATTTTCGTGCAGCCACGTTGTTTGATAGTGGTAGTCATGCTTGTTTACCAGGGTGATGTTCGCCTCATTAGAGCCCATCATTTTTTGCAAATTAACTGTCGTCATCATTCCACCATATCCGGCACCTAAAATGACAATTCTCGGCTTCTTCATCTTCATCACTTCCATCTGTAAATTTTTGTTGAAATTTAAAAACAAGTGGCAGAAAATGAAATGTTTGTGACCTATTTCACGTACTTGTCCATAAAAAAAACCATCGTTTCTGCTATATAAATTGTCACAAAATCGTAAAAAACATTATCCAATGTTCATCATAGAACTTTTTATCTAATTTTTCAACCCTTTCAAGGTATTTCAAATCTTTCAGACTTTTCGTATTTTTTATACAAATTAGATTAGTCTGTAAGGTTAGAACATAATAAAATGAAAATATGCTAAAATAAGAAGGGATTTGAAATTCAGGATTGGGGGAATGTTTGTGACAAATCGAGTTTATGATATTACAATCATTGGCGGAGGTCCAGTAGGATTATTTACAGCTTTTTATGGCGGTATGCGTCAGGCAAGTGTTAAAATCATTGAAAGCTTACCCCATCTGGGTGGTCAATTATCCGCACTTTACCCGGAAAAGTACATCTATGATGTCGCCGGTTTTCCAAAAGTACGTGCGCAGGAACTGGTTGATAATTTAATTGAACAGGCTGGACAATTCGACCCTGAAATTGTGCTGAGCGAATCGGTACAGATGATTGAAAAACTGGAGAATGACACATTTAAGCTGTCAACGGACAAAGGAGAGCATTTTTCTAAAACGATTATTATTACTGCAGGAAATGGTGCATTTCAGCCAAGACGTTTAAAAGCAGAAAATGCGGATCAGTTTGAAGGTATTAACCTTCATTACCATGTACAGGACATGAACGCTTTTAAGAATAAAAAAGTTCTGGTTGCCGGGGGAGGAGATTCAGCAGTTGACTGGGCACTTATGCTTGAACCCATTGCCGAACAGGTTACCCTTGTACACCGAAGAGATAAATTCAGAGCCCATGAGCATAGTGTAGAAAAATTGAAAGCATCGTCGGTTCAGATCAAAACCCCATACGTGCCTGATGAACTGATTGGCGATGGCCGGATTGAACAAGTCGTTCTCAAGGAAGTTAAGGGAGCGCATATGGAGACAATCGATGTGGACGATGTCATCGTAAACTATGGATTTATTTCTTCACTTGGGCCTATTAAAGACTGGGGCTTAGAAATTGATAAAAACAGTATTGTAGTCAATTCTAAAATGGAAACCAGCATACCTGGAATCTATGCAGCAGGAGATATTTGTACATACCCGGGAAAAGTTAAACTGATTGCGTCCGGGTTTGGTGAAGGGCCAACTGCAGTAAATAATGCCAAAGCATATATGGATCCAGATGCAAACGTTCAGCCTAAACATTCCACCAGTATGTTTTCTCAGGACTGACCAACAGACACAAACGTCCCATGCTCCATATTGAGAGATGAAGTTTAACATAAGAAAAGCGGAAGCGCGCCGCTTAGCCACGAAAATCCCGCAGACAGTGCGAAGAATGAGCTGTCTTATGAAACCTTAGGCCATGCGCGGAATGCGAAGCATGTTGACGAAGTAAAAAAATCCGAACTAGTTCATGTGACGAATGAATATAGTTCGGATTTTTCATTGCCTTATGGACTTTTGTCCCTGCCTCTTTATTATGGTTAATTTTCTTCTTTTTTACTGTCAAGTTTCTTATTTATTTCCGATAAGTTTTTATTTATGCTTAACAGCGTGCTGTACATTAATAACATAATGAATAAAAACACGGAAAAGATTAAATAAAGCATAACAACCCCCTGATTATTCTAAGAACGTTTGATGGAATACTCTTTTATTTTATACTGATTATTTTCTTTTTCAAGCAGAACATTCAGTATGTACTCGCCATGAATTTCTGTTGAATTCGGCTGCAGCAGCAGGTAAAGATCTGTACTTTCACTTACTTGCTCTAATTCAAAAGGTTTCTCAGGGTCAAACATCGGAGGCATGCCCTGTGGTAGAAAATAAAGGCCTTCGTCTCTCTCCTCATAAAACTGATTGACAAATCCTGATGCAATCTCTGTGGTCGCCACTTCTTCAATGTATTGGTTTAATTCCTGTTTCGTTTGAAAATCCTTGACCCGCTGGTTTTCATCCCTTTCAACAAATAAACGCTGATTAAATGTAATCATAATTGCCTTCACTTCTTCTACGGATAGCCCTTCCACCGTTTGCTGCTGTTCTCCAGATGATTGAGAATCTTCCGAATCAGGTTGTTCTGCCTCAACAGGTTCGCTATCTTCTTCATCCTTATTTTCATCATCACTGGATGAATCCGCTTCTTGCTGCTGTTCTTCCGGGTTGTTATTATCCTGAGTGCTGCCCCCTTCTGTTTCATCTGCTGCAGAACAGGCAACTGCCCCCAGTACCATAATCATCATAATAAGCCATAGCCCCATTTGTCTCAGCTTTTGCATGATTCTGATTCCTCCTGTCCGTTATAAATACTGGAATGATTGCGAAGCTCTATATGTATTCGAAAGGTGAATGGTTCATTATGGGTATATCTGAAAAATTTAGCTAAAAATTTTTTCATAAATAACAAGTATTCTTTTTATTATAACTGTTTTTCATAACTATTCCATCTGATTTTCATCTTCCGAAACAAAAAGGACTGCCTCCAGCCTGGAACATTGATTAAGGAGACAGTCCATAATTATTTTTCGACAAGTGACAGGCACCATTAACAATCCTCTGGGGTGCCTGTTTCGGTTGCGGTACGGAATGAAGAGCCGCATCCGCATGATACGATAGCGTTTGGATTGTCAATCGTGAATCCTCCGCCCATCATGTTTTGTTTAAAATCAATGGTTGTACCTTCAATCAGCGGTACATCCTCTTTTTTCACAACTACTGGAATTCCGTTAGATTCAAATGTCATATCTTCTTCGCTGATCTCATAGTCGAAACCCATAGCATAGGACAAACCGCTGCAGCCTCCACCTTTCACACCAAAACGGAGGTGAACCTTTTCCTGATCTTCATCCTTCATCATCTCTTTAATTTGCAAACTTGCGCTTTCAGTAATGGTTACTACCATTCATCCCATCCTCCTTTAACACGAGTATACAAAGAAAGGCTGTAATCTTCAATTAGATCCCTTTCCCCTGTTCCAATAAAATGTCCCTTCCGTAATTGTTTCGGCCGGTCCCCTCATCCAGACGTGATCCTGATCCCAGGTAATCCATAAATCTCCTCCGCTCAAATGCACACACACTTCCTGTCCCTTCTCACTGTGCCCATTTAATACGGCAGCCACGACAGCAGCGCATGCTCCTGAACCGCATGCCTGTGTGATACCTGAACCCCTTTCCCAAACCCGAAAATGCATCTCCCTCGGGCTAACGATTTCAACAAATTCCACATTAACCCCCTCAGGAAAACGATCATCGCTGGTAATAACTGGTCCCAACTCGTATAAAGGCGCATTTTCGATACGATCCACAAAAAACACAGCATGGGGATTCCCCATAGAGACCGCTGTAACCTGTAGATTATGACCACCAGCCTGAAATGGTTCATCGATGACCCGGGTATCTTCCGCTCCCGCCATAGGAATCTGACTCCTATTCAACCGCGGTTCCCCCATATCAATGGTAACTGAATGTACCCTGCCATTCTCTTCTTCGACTTTAGCCTCTACAATTCCAGCTTTTGTTTCAATTAAGAATTCCTTATCCGATACCAGTTGATTTTCAAAAGCGTATTTGGCTACACAGCGAAGACCGTTGCCGCATGTTTTCCCTTCAGATCCATCTTTATTAAAAATGCGCATCCCAACAGAAGCTTTTTCTGAGGGAGTAATTAAAATTAATCCGTCTGAGCCAATTCCTGTGTTCACATTGGAAACATCGATTGCCAGATCAGATAATACATCTTCCCCAAGCTTAAATTCAAAAGTATTGATATAGATATAATTGTTTCCTAAGCCGTGCATTTTTGTATAAGGAATATTCAACCTGGTCACCCCGCGTTCTACTTCATATTATTATTGTATCGGAGAACAATCCAACTCCACAAGCTATAAAGCATTTCACTTACCCTCTGATCTAACCTTTACATTATCTCATTAAGAAAAGCGGAATTTCCCTGTTTAGCGCCTAAAACTGCTGGAGTACTGTTATCATAAGAAAAAGCGCCCGGGTTACAGGCGCCAGATTTATTAGAACATCGGATTCTCTTCCAGATGCTGATAAACGTTTTTCACCAGTTCTTCGGGTGTCTCGGCCGTTACCAATTCACCATTTACAATAGCAAATAATGTCTGGGCGCATATTCCGCAGTGACTGGTGCAGCCATATTCAATCACGTCGAGATCAGGATCTTTCTCCAGTTCTTCCATGGCTTTTTGTGATCCGCTGGCCAGATTATTGACGCAAAATTCAATAATGGGGTTCATATCATCACTCTCCTTCATTCGCTGCTGTCAATTCCGCGGAAGTATTTCTGGGAGTCAGACCACCTAAAGGTCATTTCTTTTCATTCTTTTATGCAACGGGCTGAAATCCTTTATTTTCAAGTGCTTCATAAATGGTCTTCAATTTTGGATTGCCTTCTCCGACAATTTCATCATCCACCAGTACAACTGGATAAAACAGGTCTTCCTCGATGACTTTTCGTGCAAATTCCTGATGTTTCTCATCTTCCGGTGGAGAAAAAATATCCACATATTGATACAAGATTCCTTCTTCGCCGAATTTTCGGGTGATAGCTGCCTGAAGCCATTCCATTGTCTCTTTTGAACCTGGCAGATTCACACAGCTTGCACAAATCTGATCAGCACCGTATACCGTAATTTGAACCGTTGTTTTCATCTATAATAACCTCCTAATAGCTGCATTCATATTAATCATTATTATTTTACAAAAGATCGAAAAAAAGTTAAAATGAAAACGATTATCATTGTGTAAATTAATGATAGAACGTCATTGCCAACCAATAGATTTTTCAATGAAAAGCTTTTATAATATAAGTAAGTAAGAAAGGAGAAGATGTGCGATGTATGAGCAAGTACAGGAAGTGATTAACAAGCTTAGACCATTCTTGCTGCGCGATGGTGGGGATGTTGAGTTAGTAGATGTAGAAGACGGAATCGTCCGTTTGCGCTTAATGGGAGCTTGCGGAAGCTGCCCAAGTTCAACCATTACTCTTAAAGCAGGTATTGAACGGGCTCTGATTGCCGAAGTTCCTGGCGTCCGTGAAGTTGAGCAAGTCTTTTAAGGAAAACTCCCTATTGGTGAGAATAGCTGGAAAGCAAAAAGCCCGGCTGTCATCATGCTTTTTATGAACGTGCTTAACATATAGAAAAGGGCTAGCGCCCCGCTTAGCCCCCAAAACTGCTGAAGGACCTCCAGGGAGACTGTCTGAACCGCAGGGGGGTGAAGCAGTTCGAGGGGCTGGACAATAAAATGCCTTCTTCTGAAGATTTTAGCCGATACAAACTTTTATTAATAAACAAATACCCTTGCTGCGAACGGTAAATAGCAAGGGTATTTTTCGTATCTATATGATTTAGATGCTGGATTCCTTGAATATCCTGGTGGTTATTCCATGTCCCACTAAATTTAACACTCTCCAGTTCAACTGCGGATAAGTTTCCCGCCATTTTTTGATGTTGCCGTCAGCTATTTGCGGATCGATTATGCTTAATATGGTGGGGCCTGCTCCGCTTAAAAAGGTTCCATAAGCCCCTTCTTCCTTCATATATGTTTTCAACTCTTCAAAATGGGGGATTAAGTTTTTTCGATAAGGCTGATGAAACAGATCCTGGTCCATCATCATTCCCATGGTTTGATAATCTTCCTGAAATAGTGCAGCAACCGAAACATTGGCAACAGCACTTGCCTCTACACTTTTAGCAAAGGATAAAGAATCAGGCAGAATTCCTCTGGCTTTTTTCGTTTCAAGCTCGAAGTCAGGAATAATTGCTACAAATACGATATCCCGTTGATTTTTTCGCTTTTGAATATAGGTAAGATCCTTTTGATCGTAATAAGCAACAATCCACCCTCCCAAAATGGAAGGGGCTACATTATCAGGATGACCTTCCACCTCGGTGGCATACAGAACTTTTTGCTTCTCTGACAGATTCAACTCAAGAATTTGATTGGCTAATTCAATTCCAGCCGCCACAGCTGCACCGCTGCTTCCCAGTCCCCGTGCCAGAGGGATTTCACTTTGAAGCTCTACTTCATATGGGGGCAATGTTTCGATACCTTGATAGTTTGCCACATGTAAAGCACTTTGATAGATGATGTTTTCAGTCCCTTCTGGAATACCTTTAAGCTGATCAGATATTGGAACAAACCTCCACTTTTCAGCTTTTTTACAATTAATGGTCAAAAAAAGATCCAGAGCCGCTCCAATGGAGTCAAAGCCAGCCCCCAGATTGGAGGTGCTGCCCGGTACAGTGATCCTAATTTTTCCCGCCGTCATCATTTGATACTCCTTCGAATGGTGTCCACAATCATTTTCTGATTATTCGGAAGCACCTCTGGTGTAAAGTCATTATGATGAATCGCCGTATCCGGATCTTTTAGTCCGTTTCCTGTCAGCACACATACAGCGGTTTTTCCTGCTGGAAGTTCTCCTTCTTTTCTTGCCTTCATTAATCCCGCAACTGAAGCACATGATGCCGGTTCAGCAAATATGCCTTCATTTTTTGCCAGCCATTGATAAGCCTGCAAAATTTCTTCATCGGTAACTTCATCAATCTGCCCTCCGGATTCCTCTGCGGCATTTACAGCCCCCTTCCAGCTTGCTGGATTTCCAATTCGGATGGCAGTGGCAATGGTTTCCGGCTGTTCAAACACCCGATTATGAACAATGGCAGCAGCTCCGCTTGCCTCAAACCCCATCATTTTTGGGCGTCCGGTTCCATGAGTTTCATCGTACTCTTTGAAGCCTTTCCAGTAAGCCGTTATATTTCCCGCGTTGCCTACCGGGATAAACAAATAGTCAGGAGCTTCACCGAGCTGGTCACAAACTTCAAACGCAGCGGTTTTTTGTCCCTCAATACGATAAGGATTGATAGAGTTTACCAGGGTGACCGGTTCAGATTCGCTGAGCTCTTTAACCACCTCAAGAGCCTCATCAAAGTTTCCCTCTATCGCAAAAATATGAGCACCGTGCATAACCGCCTGAGCAAGTTTTCCCTGAGCTATTTTCCCATGGGGAATTACGATAAGGCATTCCAGGCCGGCCCGTGCAGCAAATGCAGCGGCAGAGGCTGAGGTATTGCCCGTAGATGCACAGATTACTGCTTTTGCTCCTTCCTCCATAGCTTTCGCAATCGCCATGACCATTCCACGGTCTTTAAAGGACCCTGTTGGATTTAAACCTTCAAATTTAGCATATACATTTATATTTAGTTCCTCAGACAACTTATCAAGTTTAATAAGTGGTGTATTCCCTTCATAAAGAGTAATCATAGGTGTTTCATCATTAATGGGCAAATACTGCCGATAATGGTGCAATAACCCTCTCCAGACCATATTACGTTCCCCCTCATTAAAGAAAACTATTTTGATTTGTGAGCATACCCTGTCCCATCGTTACATCCATTTTAACCCTGTTCTTCCACTCTGTATACACTCTTAAGCTGGTGTACAATCGATAATTGGTTCAAATCCTCTACAACCTGTTCAAATTGTAGCTTATTGGCTTTGTGAGTAATAATGACAATCTCAGCTGTCTGCTGTTTTTTCTTTGGCAACTGCAAAATTTTATCCAGGCTGATCTCAGCCTCGGTAAAGATCCTGGTAATCTCTAAAAATGTACCTGCCACATCTTCAACTTCCATCCTGAAAAAAAACTTGGAACAAATTTCTTCTTTCTCCTTCAGCTGTTTTTCATATTGGGGCATCACATAGGAAGTTCCGTTAACGCCAAGAACCATGTTTTTGACAACCCCTACCAGGTCAGACATGACAGCAACTGCAGTTGGCAGACTTCCCGCGCCCGGACCATAAAACATCGTTTCCCCGACTGCGTCACCGTACACATATACTGCATTGTATTCATTTTTAACCGATGTTAACGGATGATCTTTCTTCAGCAATACCGGTTCTACACTGACTTCAACTTTATTTTCATCCCGGGCCGCAAGACCAATCAGTTTCATTTTATATCCAAACTGATCAGCCAGCTTCATATCCTCAGCACTGATTTTTCGGATACCGCGAACGTTTACATCCGATAGATCAACGGGCATGGAAAAAGCCAGTCTCGCTAATAATGCAATTTTTCTGGCAGCATCCAGCCCATCCACATCGGATGACGGATCGGCCTCTGCATAGCCTAATTCCTGAGCTTCTGTCAACACATCCTCAAAATCTCTGCCCTCTTCATCCATTTTGGTCAAAATATAATTGGTCGTTCCATTGACAATTCCCATCAGTTTATGAATTCGGTCTGACACAAGCCCCTCTTTTAATGAGCGAAGGATGGGAATTCCGCCGGCTACACTGGCTTCATAAAAAATGTCCCGCTTTTTTTCTCTGGCCAGTTCTGATAATTCAAGTCCGTACTCCGCCAGCATGTCTTTGTTTGCAGTCACCACATGCTTGCCATTATCAAGAGCTTTTTTGACCAGTTCGTAGGCCTCCCTAATTCCTCCCATCACCTCAATGACAATTTCAATATCCTCATCCTCAACAATATCGTCTGCACGGGCAGTTAATAAATCAGAATCAACTTCCACTTCCCGTTTTTTATGAATATCATTGACAAGTATTTTCCTTAATTCGAGTTCGCACCCGGTTTGATGCTGCAATTCCTGCTGATGGTTTTGCAGGATCTTTACCACTCCTGCCCCAACCGTCCCAAGACCACAAAGGCCAATGCTGATTTTTTGCACCTTTAAATCCCCCTAACCATTTGTCTATTTTATGAATACATACGTTTATATATAGTGGACATTATAACGTTCTTTGAACCGGAAGGCAACAGCTGTCTGTCAATTTTTATAAAGAAATAATTGACATAAGGAAATGGAAGCGCCCCGTTTAGCCCCGAAAACTGGCGAACTTTCATCAGCTAGCAAATAACGGCTTAGCTGGGCACGTATTAAAAAAACCAGCCATGAACACACATTCATGACTGGTTATAATCATTCTAGACATTTTAACTGAACTATTAATTACTTCACAGGTGTTTTCGCTTCTTTGCCCTGAAGCACACGATCGATATTTTCCAGAGCCAGTTTCATCATTTGATAGCGTGTATCTCTTGTAGCTGAACCGATATGGGGCAGGGCTGTAACATTGTCCAGCTGTAATAGCGGATGATCCTTCCCAATGGGCTCATTCTGAAATACATCAAGCCCGGCAGCTAATATTTCTCCAGTTTTCAGTGCCTGATATAGATCTTCTTCATTGACCGTACCGCCACGGGACGTATTAACAAAGACGGCAGTTTCTTTCATCAGCTGAAATGCTCTTCGGTTAAACAGATCCTTTGTCTCTTGTGTTAACGGGGTCATACATACCACAAAGTCTGAATTCGTTAAAAGTTCCTCAAAACCTACATAAACCGCCCCCAGCTTCTCTTCTGCCTCAGGCTTTCGTCTGCGGTTATGATACAGCACATTCATATGAAATCCCTTTGCGCGATGGGCAACCGCCTCGCCAATTCTCCCCATTCCCACAATCCCCAGGGTTTTATGATGAATATCTGTGCCAGCCATAAAGAGAGGAGACCAGGTTGTCCACTTTCCTTCTTTTATGTATTCATTCGCTTCTATTAGCCTTCTCGATGCAGCCAGAAGCAAAGCAAAGGTTAAGTCAGCAGTCGATTCCGTGAGCACATCCGGGGTATTGGTCACGATAACCCCCTTTTTTCTGGCATAGTCAATATCGATGTTGTCATATCCAACAGCCATATTGGCAATAATTTTTAACTGTTTTGCCCCATCTATCAATTCCTGGTCCACAACATCTGTCAGCGTTATAAAAATGGCATCAGCCTGCCCCATTTGCTTGTGAAGTTCTTCCCTTCGGACAGGCAGATCCTCATATGGCCACATCTCAATTTCCCACTGATTCCGGTAGGGGGACAACAGTTGTTCAGGAATTTTCCTGGCAATATATACCTTTGGCCTAGTCATCGAATCACCTCGTTCTGAAAACGCAATTTTTCTTATCTTATCACACCTTCCCCTCCGGACCAATATTCGGCTGCAGCCAGGTGATGTTCGGTATAGACCGGTCATCCTGAAATAATTCATAAAAAACACTTTTTAAACATTGCTCATAAACGGACTGAAAACGAAGCCACTTTTTCAGCTCCTCATATTTCTGGTCAGAAAAATCCTTCTTCTCGATTACTTCTTTTGTAAAGTCAATAAAGTGAACCGGAAAAAGCAGCCTTGCAAATATCAGACGTTTTCCAAAGGCAGATAAAGAACGCTGATTCTCGTAATCCTTCAATGCTTTCCGTACATTTGGCAAAGCCCTGGTTCCGTTCTGAATGAATAATTCGCGAATAGCCTCTGCCAGATCCCTTGAAGGGTGATCATGAACGAGACGAAAGGGAAGAATAAAACCTTCATTGGGATAAGGAGAGATTCGGTTTAATGCTATCCCTCCCTGATCTGCTCGGGTAAAACGCTGATCCCTTTCGCTTTCAGTTAAAAATTGGATCGCATTCTCAGCTAAACCAATATAATAAAATGAGGTTTCTATCCATAATTTCTTCCATTTTGCCGAAGTTAACCAATCGCTGCTTTCTGTCAGCGAATCTCTGACCTGCTCCATTTCGTCAATGATCCGTTCCCAGTTTTGTTTCCATAAGCCATAGCGATTAAACATTTCAGGGGTATACGGATACCGGCTCCCGGCTTCATGAAATGATGCCAGAAAGGAACCGATATCTTCTATTTTTCCCTTTGCCTGTTTTCTGGCAAAACAGACAAAGGCAATCTTCCCCCTTTCCAGTGTGACTAAAAAAGATCCAATATCAGAGTAGACCGGGACAGCTACATGTGAAAATCCATTTCTTTGCATAAAACTCGTCATCATATACTGTTCATAAAGCATCTTTTCTGTAATATGCCTGCCTGACCTCACAATAATATACCCATTATCCACCTGAAACAGATCAAGCTTTGAATGGGGGATTTGTTCCCTGATTTCAAATGAGTAATACCTTTGTAAATCTTCTTTCAATTACAGTCCCCCTCTCCTGTTGTCATCGGACGCTCCAAATAGTTAGCATCAAAGATTTATCCTTCAGCATAGTTTATAATAAATATATATGTAGCAGATGAAATAACAATGAATAGGGTGATGAGAAATGAAAGGTTTAGAGAAAAAGTCGAGGGAATGGCTGGAGGAAAGAGGAGTAAGTGTCAAAGACATTGCAGAGCTCGTATATTTCTTGCAGTCTCCTTATCATGACAACTTAACCCTGGAAGAATGCATTTACAATGTAGAGAAGGTTTTAAAAAAGAGAGAAGTGCAAAACGCCATTTTAACGGGTATCCAGCTCGATATCCTGGCAGAGAAAGGGATGCTGGAAGAACCTTTACAGACTACGATCGCGAACGACGAAGGATTATATGGAGTGGATGAAGTTATTGCCCTTTCCATCATTAACGTGTATGGTTCCATTGGGTTTACCAACTATGGTTATATCGATAAACAAAAACCGGGGATATTGAAAAAATTAAATGATAAATCGAGTGATTTTTGTCATACCTTCTTAGATGATATTGTAGGAGCTATTGCAGCAGCGGCTTCAAGCCGGCTTGCACATAGCTATGATGAAGAGATTGATTAGTAATCTGCCTTAGGAATTCTAAAGCCGTGCCCGTGGAAGCTAGACATCCATTCTCTTAATTGTAAAAGGCTTTTTTTATCTTTCAAAGCAAAATATCCGAACCTATTCATGAGAAAAATGAATAAGTTCGGATATTTTATTAATTAATGAAGTTTCGTTCCAGTCTCTTTTTTATTCGATCATTAGGCAGTGTGGTGAGCAGCACAACGGTTTGGACCGATTTCAAGTTCAAGCTGTTCGTCTTCAGTAGCTTCTTTTTCACCACGGTTAATGGCAATAATATCTTCGAAGTTTGGCGGTGTTTCAGTGCTTGCAGAAGCAGCTACTTTTTCTACGAATTCTGCTTCATCATGGTCATTCATCATTTCATTGCGCTTGCGGATGTCACCAAGTGTTGCTCCAATATATTTGTCTTCATTTGCTTCATCATCATAGTCAGCATAGTGTGCTGGAAGTACAATGACATCATCAGCGATTTCAGAAATTTTATTGTAAATGGTGTCATAAAGATCTTTCGCCCATTCACGTACTTTTCCGCCAAGGTCTGGACGTCCAAGTCCGCCTACAAAGATGGTATCCCCGGAGAACAACAGCTTGTCATTTACTAGGAAAGATACACTTCCTGGTGTGTGACCTGGTGTTTTAACAGCAAGTACTTCTAGAGTTACGTTTTCGAATTTCACAACGTCATTTTCTTCAAATGGTTCATGATCAAACTTAGCGCCTTCACTCTTCATCAGGTAATATTTAGCTCCAGTTTTTTCAGCTAATTGCTTACCGCCGGAAATATGGTCAGCGTGAAGGTGAGAGTCACCGATATTAGTAATTGTAACCCCGTCTTCTTCCGCAGCTTTCAAGTATTCGTCAACATTGCGGGCAGGGTCAATAATCATTGCTTCTTTACCGGAAACGATCATATAAGATAGACAACCTTTACCCATGCGGATGAACTGATATACTTTTAAGTTTTCATCCTGGTAAACTTTTACCTTACGAAGGTGAGCACTCCATGCTTTCATTCCGCCTTCAAGGTAAGAAATATTATTTCTTCCTGCCTCTTCAAGCATTTCAGCTACCATCTTAGAAGAACCTTCTTTTGCACATACAACCAGTACGTCTTTATCTTCAGGAATTTTGTCAAGAATGGAGTCTACTCCATCAATTAAGTCAAAGTATGGCACGTTGATGGATTCGATATTTTCTCCTTCAATTTTCCAGTCTTTGTACTCTGAACTGTTACGAACATCAAGAATGAACAGTTCATCTTTATTAGCTACTTTTTCCGCTACTTGTGCAGCTGTTAAAGATTTCATTTCACATTTCCCCCTCTTGATTTTTAAAATTTCATACATATACCCCTTCGGGTATCTCTCTGTAAGTTATAATAAAGGAATTTTCCAACACTGTCAAGAGGTAAACATTAAAAAACCCTGATGCCGGAATAAATGCTTTTATTCCTGCTGCATCAGGGTTTAACACGGTTATCCTTGATCTTTTTGGTCACTTGCAAAGGCGGAAACTGGTCCCAATTCTTCATTTAAATAGCGGCGGATGCGGGGACTGAACTCCTTTAAAGATTTCATATATTTTTTTAATACATTGACGATGTGATCATGGTCCACTTCCAAATATTGATGAACCAGCATTTTTCGGATGTTAATGACTGCCTTGTACCCTTCGCTTTCCTCTTCAGGAAGTACGTTCTCATCCACTAAAATATCCACAATATCTTCATAACTTCCCGGATCACGCATAATAAATCCGTCAATCATCATATTCCCTACATCTATAATGGATTCAACAGCCATCTGAGATATTCGTTCCAGGCCCAGCTTCTCAAAATGTGAGGAATACTCCTGCTTTTCAAAAATGTCAAGTAACCCCTCCAGGTATTTCAGTGTCTGTTCAATCTTATTCCTGTCTACAAAATACATCCTGATTCCCTCCGTCTGAGCATGAATATGATTGTCTTTTATCATATTATCACACATTTACGCGAATAAGAATGATGACATGTTTACGGAGAAGTAAAATCTTTGATATGATAAAAGTTGAATTTGTACGATCGGAGGACATAAAAGGTGGATAGAGAATTAGCTTTAGAATTTGTTCGGGTAACAGAAGCAGCAGCCATCGCCTCTGCCCAGTGGATGGGGAGAGGAAAGAAACACGAGGCTGACGATGCAGCAACAACAGCCATGCGAAAAATGTTCGATTCTGTTTCTATGGATGGAATCGTCGTAATCGGTGAAGGTGAATTGGATGAAGCTCCGATGCTTTATATCGGAGAACGCCTCGGCAATCAGCAGGGACCAAAAGTGGACATAGCAGTAGATCCCCTGGAAGGGACAAATATTGTTGCCAAGGGACATAACAATGCCATGGCGGTAATTGCAGCAGCAGATCGCGGAAGTCTTTTGCATGCACCAGATATGTATATGCAAAAAATTGCTGCCGGGAAACATGCACGGGGATTAATTAACCTTGATGATCCTATAGAGAAAACCATCGAGATTGTAGCAGAAGCCAATCAGAAGCGGATTCGGGATTTGACCGTCATTGTTCAAGAACGTCCGAGACACGAAGAACTGGTAGAAAGGATCAGGCAAAAAGGGGCAAGAGTGAAATTATTTGGCGACGGTGATGTTGGGGCTTCCATTGCTACCTGCCTTCCACAGACAGGTGTGGATTTATTTGTAGGTACTGGGGGAGCTCCAGAAGGGGTTGTTTCCGCTGCGGCAATCAAGTGTCTTGGCGGTGATATGCAGGCAAGACTGGTGCCACAAAATAAAGAAGAGGAAGAACGATGCATCAGAATGGGATTAAATGACCCCTACCAGTTATTAACGCTTGATGATCTGGTAAAAAGTGATGATGCTATTTTTGCTGCAACCGGAGTAACCGAAGGAGAACTATTAAAGGGAGTAAAATTTTTAGGGGGAGATCTCGCTGAAACAGACTCCATCGTGATGCGTGCCAAAACAAAGACCGTACGGTTTATTAAGGCTTTCCATCATCTGGATCAAAAACCGCACCTTGTCATAAAATAAATAGGAATGGGGGAATTATTTTGACAGAAGAAAGAACGTTTTTATATGATGACACAGAACATACAGATGTCCGTTTTATCAGTTTTATGGGAGAGGCAACCCGTTATGACTTAGCCATTATTAAAACAGAACGCTATTATGGAAAGGCTATTGTATTAAATATTCAGGGGAACCGTTTCGCAATCATTGGTCATGACGATCTGCAAGAGCCCGGATATCTGGAACATGCCTTTAACCTCTCTGAAATTGAGGCAGATGAATTAAAAGAATTTTTGTCAGAGGTCATCTAATGTTTTCATCCTCCTTGACCCATACTAAGGGAAAAGGAGGTTTTTTCATGGTAAAGAAAAACAACCGCAACCTTGGTTATGACGATTATGCGGATGCTGAAGTACAGCGAAAATATTTGGTTCCGGAAGAATTTCCAGAGGGTCCATATGGTTCCCAGTACAATAAACTCGAAAATGTTCGCCCAAAAGAAGCGAGAAAAGGTCAGCGTCACTTTTCTGCATTCAATTACGAATATAAATCCCTTCATGAGGATCTGCCAAGACAATACCCAATTGCACATCCGCCCCATGACCAGCCAGATCAGGATGTAAAACCGCCTGATGAAAATCAATGATGAAATCAATGATGCCGGTTAAAACGAATTCCCCACTTTGAAAAATTAAACCTTCAAAGTGGGGTTCATTATGCCCGTCATTATATCATGTCGTGATCCTGAGCAATTTATTGTTCAATTTTTTTCAGAACAAAATAGGCACAGCCAAAATTACAATGCTCATACAAATAATCCTCAAGTGTGGAAATTTTAGTATCAAATGTGGCTTTTGGATTCTGGTCATCATAAAAACCCCTCATTCGTAATTGACCATATCCCCAGTCCCCCACAATAAAATCGTATTTGCTTAAAATATCGCTAAAACGTTCCTTTACCTCTTCTTCTTGAAAACCGTCTTTATATTCATGCATCAGTTTATATTGTTTCCCGTATAATTCGAACATTTTCATCACCTCTATGTGCTTATAGTGTACCATATTTTACTTTGTCCGTTGGAGAATTATTGACAGCATGAGAATCTTTTTTTGATACAAGCTAATAGTAAGGTAAAGGAGGTGGAAAAATGCGATTAATCTTTTCAATCTTAATGCTTTCCCTTATCTTGTTTGGCTGTGCAGCAGACGACTTTGGGGAAGGCGCGGATCCTCTTGAAGGAGTACCAATAGATAATTACAACGCCTCAAACGATAACCCAAATAAAAGTGACCACTATACAAACCGTTACGGCTATGTCAGGTATGACAAAGATCAATTAAATATGGAAGAAGAAGAACAAAAAATTCCCATGATGAATCGTGAATACCTGGCAAACATGATAACAAGGACACTTTTGAAATATGAACAAATTGAAGAGGCAGCCACCCTTGTTACCGATCAGCATACGTTTATTGCCTATCAGGCGTCTGAAATTGACACTAATACTGACGGAAGAGACATAGCCGATATGGTAACCAAAACTGCTGCTTCCTTTTTGCCGTCATATTACGAAATCTATATCTCAGATCAGCCAAATGCTTACCAGGACCTGCAAAGTTTAGGAAATAATACGTCTATTGAGGAAGACTCACGCCCAACCATTGAAAAAATCATTCAGCGGTTTAAACAGGCTCCACAGGGGGAGAACATTTATCAGGACAATCGCCAGGAGGACAACCAGTATATGAACAGCACAAATGAATAGGAACATGGCAGCTATACATCAGCGTGGACTTCTTTCCCGCTGATGTATTCATTTATTACCATTTATGATTCGTCTATAACTTCACATAATATACTTGACTTGTAAATATTGAGGTGAAACCATGAAAAAGTCAGCAGCAGCCATATTTATTCTGGCATTATTCATTCCAGTAATCGTTCAGGCAGAAAGCGAGTCCTTATCTGATGAAGAAAAATTAAAAATGAGAATGGCCCTCTATCAGAAAGCAGAAGCAGTAACCCAGATCCCCTGGTATTACTTTGCAGCCATTGACCAATTTGAACGAAATATCCATAAAAATAAGGCTTCTGACACCGGAATTATTGGCATAACCATTCCGGAGGAGAGATGGGCAGGCTACACCAATCCGTATCGGAACAACGCACAGAAGGCTGGACTGATTGAACTTTTTGGGGGCATTGGAAAAGACGGAAATGGGGATGGAATAGCTGATCGTACAAACGATGAAGATTTAATACAGACAATGGTTGAATGGATATTGCAATACGGGCAAACCAGACAGGATATTAAAATCGCCCTCTGGGATTATTATCACCATGATTTAAGTGTCCAGACCATTATGAATATCGCAAAAGTTTATCAAAATTTCAGGACCATTGAATTAGACCAGCATATGTTTCCTGTGCCTCTTCATGCCAACTACAGTTACCGAAGTACCTGGGGACATCCACGTGGCTTTGGGGGAAGAAGAATACATGAAGGCACAGATATATTTGCAAATTATGGTGTTCCTGTCAGGGCAACAACATATGGAGTTATCGAAATGAAAGGCTGGAATCGCTTTGGCGGCTGGAGAATCGGTATTCGGGATATCAATAATATTTATCACTATTATGCTCACTTAAATGGGTTTGCAAAGGACATTAAAAAAGGCCAGGTAGTTAAACCTGGAGACGTCATAGGATATGTAGGAGCATCAGGGTACGGCCCAAAAGGAACCTCTGGAAAGTTCCCGCCGCATCTTCATTACGGCATGTACAAATTTAACGGAAAAAACGAGTGGTCTTTTGATCCTTATCCCCATCTCCGCAGATGGGAACGGGAAACGAGAAACAGAAAAAAATAAAACCGAAGAAGCAGTATGTGCTTCTTCGGCTTATTTTTTTATTGTTTAGCTTGTTTACGTGCATGCATAATGCTTGCAATTAATCCTCCCCAGATAATCACTGCACCGATAACAAACATTGCAATGGCGCCACCAGACATTATTGCGCCACCTCCTTATTCTCAGAAGCTTCAGCCTTGAATTCGAGGTCATTATTTGGCCATTTTTTAATGGTCAGCAATGCTCCAATCATCATAGCACCAATGGCAACCAGCCATCCGAAGTTGAACAGGAATTCAATCGGATATCCGCCGTATGCCGCAGTAACTTCCGCTTTCAAATTCTGAATCATCATGTAGCCCAGTACGACCGGTGTGATGACACCTAGACATATGCGCCACCATGTACCAAGCTTAATATCAGATACACTGTCGGCATGGTTCTGGAAATCTCTGAGAGATTTGGCAAACCAGGCAATGGCAACTACTTCAAACAATCCGGATAGTGCAACACCGTAGTTGTTAATGAAGTGGTCTACTGTATCTAAGGCAACAAGTCCGCCCTGAGTCGCAAACATTAGGGAAATCAGAGCAGCAAGTCCACCACCAACTGCGACAGAAGTCGTACGGGATACATTAAACTTCTCCTGAACACCGGCTACATAAGTTTCTGTAATGGAAATGAGAGAAGACAAACCAGCCAGTACCAGTGACACGAAGAATAACAGACCAAATACATCACTTAAAAACGGCATTTCATTAATAATCTGCGGGAATACAACAAAGGCAAGCATGACCCCGCCTTGAACAACATCAGTCACACCTACTCCCTGAGCCTGTGCCATAAAGCCAAGAGCAGCAAATACTCCAATACCTGCTAACAACTCAAAAGATGAGTTTGCGAAACCAGTAATAAATGCGTTATTGGTGATATCTGATTTCTTTGGCAGGTAGGAAGAATAAGTAATCATAATTGCAAAGGCAATGGATAAACTGAAGAAAATTTGTCCGTATGCTGCAACCCACACCTGTCCATTAAAGATTTGGTCCCATCTAGGTTCGAAGAAGGTATTTAACCCTTCCGCAGCACCATCCAGTGTAATCGCACGGATAACGATGAAAATAAATAAAACAAATAACGTAGGAATAAAAATTTTGTTTGCAACCTCAATACCTTTTTTGACTCCCCGGAACAAGAAAGCCAGTACAATTACCCAAACTATGATAAGGGCAATCAGAATGTTAGGAACAAGACTTCCAAATGCTCCTGCATCTGTCATCTGCAAGAAATCACTTAAGAAGAAGGTCTGGGTATCGTCTCCCCACTGTGTACCAATTGAAAAATAAGCAAACATAAGTGCCCATGCGATAATGACCGCATAATAAGTAGAAATAACAAAGGAAACGAGTACCTGCCACCAACCGACCCATTCAAGGCCTTTGCTCAGGCGGCCATAGGATTTTGGTGCTGATCCGCGATACTTATGACCAATGGTATATTCCATAACAAGCAATGGAATACCTGCGGTGAGAAGTGCAAATAAATAAGGTATAAAGAAGGCACCTCCACCATTTTCATAAGCTGTGGCCGGGAAACGCCAGATGTTACCTAATCCGATAGCTGAACCCATCGCTGCAAGCAAAAAGCCCAGCCGCGTTCCCCACTGTGAACGATTCTCCATTTAAAGCCCTCCCCTTTTTTCTTTTCATTCTCCAAAGATAAAAAAATGTCATTTTTTAGGAGAATGTTTTTAATTTTTGCTTTTTTCAGATATTTCAATTTGATTTGTATTATACAGTGATATTGTCCTACTGTCAAAGGAATATTTTGAATATTTGTTCATTAATCCAATGCTAAAAGCCCCTCAGATCCGTGAAAAACAAAGGGAAGATGAGTCCCCTCCATAATAGGTATTTAATGAGGGTTCAGGAGATTTAGAGCGAACGACATTTTTCTTTTTATCCAATAACGAGGGCGGCAGCATATAAAAAATATCCGAACGATATTCAAATATGAATGGGTTCGGATATTTTTTGAAAGTAAATATTTATATATTCATCTGATTTTCATAAGATTTCTTATTCATAAATCGGCTGCTGATCAGCCAGGTAAGGCCGCTTAATACAAGCAGGGTCACGAATAATCCAAGAATCCAGGATCCAGAAAACCCGATAACGATGTAGCCTGCCAGTGCAGAAATGGCTGCCGTCAGCGCATAGGGAAGCTGTGTCAAAACATGATCAATGTGATTGGCACCTGCCCCAGTAGATGACAGAATTGTTGTGTCAGAAATCGGGGAACAATGATCACCAAATACTGATCCGGCCAGAACAGCTGCAAGGGATGGCAAGAACACGGATACATCCGTATTGGCAGCGATTTCTCCTGCAATCGGAAGCATCATCCCAAAGGTACCCCATGATGTACCAGTTGCAAACGCCATGATTCCTGCGACCATAAACATAATCAGCGGCAGAAAAGATGGGTTTAAGCTGGATTGTTCCACCAGACCGGCCAAAAATACTCCTGTCTGCATTTGATCTATGATTGTGCCGATCATCCAGGCAAAGATTAAAATATATATTGCTGGCAGCATCGACCTGATTCCAGCTGATAGAACTTGAAAGACGGATGATTTAGGCTGACTGATCATCATATATAGAGTCATCGCAGTTACTACAGATGCCAGCCCTCCCGCAAACAGTGAGAAATTCACATCTGTATTGCTGAAGATGGACAGTATGGTAACTGACTCACTTGAATGTTGAATGCCTGTCCAGATCATGGCGATCACAGTACCTGCTAATAAAACTATAATTGGCAGGAATAAATGATAAAGTTTTCCGTGATCATGTTCAACAAAATCCCTATTAACGTCTCCTGGGGCACGTTCCCTTTCTGGATCTAACAATTCACCAGTACTGATAGCGCGGTTTTCATGTGCACTCATCATTCCCAGGTTTACGCGAAACTGAATGGAGAGAAACACAAGCAAGATCGCTGCAATGGCATATAAATTCATAGGTATCATCTGAATAAAGGCTTCCAGACCACTTAATCCGGTTATCTGGCTGGCTGCAATAATGCTCCCGAGCAGTCCGATAATATAAGCTCCCCAGCTTGATACAGGCGAGATCACCGTTACTGGAGCTGAAGTTGAGTCGATGATATAGGCCAGTTTGGCTCTTGAAACGTTGTAACGGTCGGAAAGGGGGCGGGCAACCTGACCAACAGCCAGACTGTTAAAATAATCATCAATAAATATGATGATGCCAAGAACCGCTGGCACAAATTGTGCTCCCTTTCTCGTTTTTACTTTTTTAGCAGCCCAGCGGCCAAAGGCTTTCGTTCCTCCTGATGCAGCTAAAAAAGACCCCATCATTCCCAAAAACAGCAGAAACAGCAATAAAAATAAACTGCCTTGCTGAATTTCTCCCTCAACTACAAAAATTTCAGCAAAAGCACTCCATGTGGTTTGAAGAGCCCCTACAGGATCAAACTGTTCAATTAAAAGGGACCCAGCAATAATTCCTGCACCCAGTGATAAAAGCACTTTCCTTGTCACTAGAACGAGAATAAGCATGATAAGTGGTGGGATAAGTGAAAAGACTGTTCCTTCCATAATGATTACTCCCTTCAATTCCTGTACTTTTTTTATGGTGAATTGGTACAGTTCATGATGGGCATGAAGAAGCTGAAATGATAAATTAGAGGAATAAAAAAAGGGTAATGATAGAGTTAACTATCATTACCCTGTATGATCTGAGTAATAATGTTATCCTCCATCGATCAGTAGCTCTCCATGCAAGCCATCGCTTTGCATGACAGTGCAATTCTTATTCAAAATTACACCAGCATAAGCCGCCTGACATCAGCTTATACTTCGGCAAACAGCCCTTTCACAGACAATCCTCGTTGTCATCCTCCTGTCTGCTACTTTTGCTGAGTGCACCTCTACCTCATCGATCAGATAAGGTCATGCATTGATTATCATTTTTTCACCTAAGTCAATATAACACATATTTTCCCATTAAGGCAAGCCGCTATATGGTATGGAAATGCTTGGTGCTTCACCAGTTGAAGAACCATTATAAAATTCTGGGACATCCCCGTGAATCACACCTGAAAAAACCAGAACATCGGTTTTAACCGTTGTTGTCTTTGTAGAAAAAGGGATGACGACCTGTACGTTGACGGTCATCTCAATGTATATTTCAAAATGGGCTGCATTAATGCCATATTCGGTTATATTTTGAACAATGTCCGGCTGCACATCACCAATGAATTGAAAATATACCGGTATCCTGGGTCCTAAGTTAGCCAGCAAACTGTTGTTGGTCGCCTGTCCGAGAGGGATTTCTACGATGGACGGATGCCTTTGAACTTCGTCTGTTTCTACATCCCCTGTATTTTCGGCCTCTACATCCAGTGAATTTTCATTATCAAATGTTAATTCGCCATTTTCTAATCTTTTCAAGTAATTCTGTACTCTGTATGTTGCATTTCTTAAAACTTTATTGACAATCAGGGGATTCCAGCCCATGGATACAATCTTACCATTTTCATCCCTGACAATTTTTACGAGATCATCATATTGCAGATCATCTGCCAGACGTTTACTGACAGCTTCGTTCATCGCCCTCATTGCAAACTGCTTTGTCTTTGTTTCAGCTATTTCCATTAAGGTTGGCTGTATTCCTTTATTGATCAGCCAGAGGCTAAAAAAAAGCATTAACGTAAAAAAAATGACGGTTAAAACAAAAACCTGCCCTGCTGTTGACGGACCTTTCATCCTTCTCCTTCTCATCACGAAAACTCCCCCTCTATAAAATGTATGCAGGCTTTCGTGAGGGATTTACGATAAATTCAAAAACTTCTCAATAAATGATTATGATTTTCGTTCAAGCACAGCCATCCTCATTGTGAATACGATAATGGTATACCGTCTCTAGTTGGAGGGAGATTGATGTTCGAATACTTATCATTACTAGCCCTGGCTGCTGTAGTAAGCCTTGATGGATTTGGGGTGGGGGTCAGCTATGGACTGCGAAAAATAAAAATCCCCGTTTTCTCCATTCTCATCATCGCAGGAATGACAGCTGCAGCTATATATATATCTATGCAGCTGGGACAATGGATTTCCTTTTTCATGGATCAAAACACTGCACGTCACTTTGGTGCCTGGACCTTAATTATTCTCGGAATCTGGGCTATCATCAATTTCTATCGGAACAGGGAAACCAGTCACTCTTCCGTACAGATGACTAAAGGAGAAATCAACAAACCAAAATCCGTTCTCAATATTGAAATCAAAACACTGGGACTCGTCATTCACATTCTAAAAAAACCGACAATGGCTGATATGGACTGCTCCGGGTCTATTACTGGAATGGAAGCAGCTTTGCTGGGGGCCGCCCTGTCATTAGATGCATTTGGTGCAGGAATTGGGGCAGCTTTAATCGGTTATCATCCTCTTTTAACTGCCTCCGTCGTATCAACCGTCTGTATCGTTTTTATCGGGTTCGGCATGAAAGTAGGATTCCTGTACGCCAATACATCATGGGTAAAGAAACTATCTTTTTTGCCCGGTGTCATTCTCATTTTGCTCGGGATTTCAAAAATATGGGTATAGATTCGCCACGAACGGACGATAACTTAAGCAGGTTACATCAAGTGAAATGCTTGTGCAAGAGGGGACAAAAATAGGGACAAAAAAAAGCAATCATCCTTGTATAAGAGATTGCTTTTTTAGCACGAACCCTTTATAAGCCCTATATGAATGAAGAATCAAGAAGTCATTTGGTAATCTACAATAACAACATTCAGTTCCTTAGACAAATCGACATCATATTTTTCCTTTAACGGGTGATTATTTTCTTCAAAAATCCGAATAATTGGCCGGTCAGAGATATGAGAATTTTGTCTGGCCACAATCCCTTTTCTTCCATCGCTTAAGGTAACATGAAGGCCGTTTGGATAGAGGGCAACATTTTTGCGGAACGTTTCTACACATTTTTGGTCAAAGAGACTGCCGCTTCCCCCATATAAAATTTCCAGGGCTTCATGGGGCAATTTACTGCTTCGGTAAACCCGGTTTGTCGTGACGGCATCAAAAACATCAGCCACCGCTATTATTTTGGCATATGGGTGGATATCATTCCCCTGAATCCCCCGGGGATAGCCTGAACCATCTAAACGTTCGTGATGCTGAAAAGCACAGTGCGCCACAACAAGCGGAACACCGGACTGCTTACGAAGCATCTCGTAACCATAGGTAGTGTGTCTCTTCATTTCTTCAAATTCTTCATCAGTTAGTTTTCCAGGCTTCATTAAAATATGCCTGGGAACTTCCATCTTGCCAATGTCATGCAAAATGGCACCAATTCCGATTTCCTCCATCTTCTTCGGAGGAAAATTCAATTCTTTTGCTATGGTCAGGGAATAAATGGTTACATTAAGGGAATGGGTAAACAAATAATCATCATGAACAAAAATATCAGACAGCAGGGACAGAATATCTTTATTTTGCCGTACGTTATGCAAAATATTACGGATCAGACTTTTTATTTTTTTCCCGGCACTCCTGAGTATGTATGAATGTCCATCCAGAGAACCATCGCTTAAATCATCAAAGGTTTCTTTAATGGTTTGAATCGCCTGGATTTTTTCTTCATCACTAATTGGGGATTGGGGGTGTATATCTCTAGTATCCTCATCTTCAATATAAACATATGAAAAGTCGTATTGTTTTAATTTTTCGATCATACGGGCTGTTAATGATACGCCCTTATGCAATAAAATTTGTCCCTTATCATTTAAAATAGGTTTGGCTAACTGATCTCCATTTTTCAGCTGAGTAACGGATACAATACGCATGGAATTCTCCTAACATTTTTCGACAATTTTCGATTATGCTCCCTCTCATTATACATCAATTTGCATGAAAATCCACAATAAACTAATAGGGGATAATAATGGAAAGGAAAAATTCTAAATCAAATAAAAAACTGCCCCGAAAGGACAGTCAAAGTTTATCGAAATAAGCTCCTTTTGCTATAGGGATTTACAATTTTAAAAGTGCCTCTCTCCCCTTCATTCCCTCTTCCCAGCCATATTGATTTTTAGCAGTATGTGTCACCTTCTGGAGCGGGGCATCCAGCAGCTCTTCAATGGTTCGAACCCCTACGGCCCTTCCAGCTACAATCTGGCGCTCTGTTTTTTCATTTAATATATCCACATCCAGAGCACCGCACATGATATAGCCGATATCATTGGAGATGATTAATAAATTGGTTTCAGGCAGGTCAACCTGAACTACTGTAAAAGGTTTGTTTTCTACCCATAACGGTTTTACATCAACCACCATGTCACGCTCCCTTCTGATACAATGTATGAGTATCATTCGGGAACGTGAACCTATTTTTATAACTTTTTTACCGCTTCTGCTAGCAGATCACGCAAAAATTCCGGCATGAAATATTTCTTTTCCCTGGCACTGGCAATCTCAGGAAGCAAGCGGCCAAATGTAAAGGTATCTGCCGTAGCCAGTTCGTATGTTTTCTCCATTTCTATTTCTTTCCCCCCAATGAAGACTTGATCGATATGCTCTGATCCATCCTGATCAGTTCGGAGATGAACATCCAGGTTGGAAAATACCATTTTTCCGATCACTTCTCCCCGAAACCCAAATCCTTTCAGCGGATACTCCATAAAACGGGGGGTATGAACCATACGGATGACTTCCACAATTTGCTCTCCCTTTATCCGAACTTTACACGGATTCATCGGATGCGGACATATTCGGTGCAAATCACCGCTTGTCACGACACCTTTATCCAGCCCCTCTAATAATACCCCTGCATTCAGCATCGCACAATCAGCAGCTGTCCAGTTCCTTAGCTCCTCTACCAGCCTTTTCATCAGCATCGTTTCCTTAAACCAGTCTGACTCATAAGGCTCGTTCAAATTAGTAATTGGCTTCTTCAGTTTCTGTTCTGCTTTTTTATGAAAAATCTGAACCATTTGCTGTGCTTGCTTGTCCTCTGCTTCTCCAGTCAGGTCATATGCGTAAGCTTCCTTTTTCTCGATTTTTTTCTTTTCCTGATCCCAGGCAATGATAATCTGTCCGGCATACATGCCAAATTTTCCGGCTGCAGCCAGTAAGGTGCCGTTGACCATTTCCCCATTTTTAAACAAATGATGGGTATGTCCGCCAATAATGACATCCAGAGCATCGTATCTTCGGGCAATTTCCTCATCATCATTAATCCCCAGATGGGATAAAAGCAGGACGATATCACTCTGTTTTTTAAGCTCATCGAGATAATGATCAAGGGCTTCATATGGGGACGTAACATCCCACCCCACCTGCCGATAAAACAAGCGAAAAGGTGCTGTTAAGCCAATGATTCCAATTCTGGTGCCCTCTTTCGTCGTCAGAATCGTGTAGGGTTTCAGCCATTGTGGAGCACCGTGTTTAATCGGAGATACATTGGCACAAACGAATTGGAAATGAGCCTGGTCATATAAATGATATAAATTCTCTTTCGGCAGGGTAATGCCTTCATTATTACCCATAGTTACGCAGTCATAACCCGCTTCATTTAACATCTCAACATTTGCCTGTCCCAGAAAAGCTTCCGTAATGGGATGAAAACGATCCATATGATCCCCGTTATCGAGTAAAAACCAGGTTTCCCCGCGTTTTTGGTGGTGTTCTATCTTCTGACGAAAAAAATGGATCATTTTAGGCCAATTTTCAAAATGACTATGTAAATCACTTGAAAAATAAATGAAAATTTTTTCTGCCATACAAACCTTCTCCTCACATTAATCCATTCCAGATCAATCGTACACCAATAAGGATTAAAAGCACCCTAAAAATACGCTCAATGGTGTCTCCCTGTAATTTCTGATTGGTTTTAGCTCCTGCAACTCCACCAATCCAGGCGCCCGGAAGGAAAAACAGAGCATATTCCCAGATGACATGTCCAAGAGATAGATGAGCCAGAGCACCTATGAAACTTGAAACAAGAATCATGAACATGGCCGTTGCCACCGAGATATGTATGGGAATACCAAAAATCATCACCATTGCCGGCACCATCAGTGATCCTCCGCCAATACCGAACAAGCCAGAGACAAAACCGACCAGAAATGCAATCATCATCGCCGGGAGCAGCGAGTATGAATAGATATACCTTTCCCCTTTTACATAAAATGTACGTTGAAACCCTTTATTTTTATTCATCTGATGGCGATCGGTTATTTTTTTTCGAACGGTGAACATAAAGGATATGACAATCATTAATAATCCAAAATAAACATAAAACGTTTCCCCGGCCATAAAACGGTTCACCCAGACACCGGACAGACTCCCTGGTATTCCCGCCAATAAAAACAGCAGGCCAGTTTGGATATCCACCGTTTTTTGTTTCATATACGTCAGGGTCGACGACAGACCTGTTATCACCATTACAACGAGGGACATTCCTACCACTGTCTGAGGATTGACCCAGCTGAACTCCTGATAAAACTGACTTAAAAATAAAAGTGCCGGAATAAAAATCATTCCACCGCCTAGCCCCGCAATGCTGCCAATAAATGCAGCAAAAAAACCGATGATCATAATGTACAGAAAAATCATATAAAAACCCTTCTTCAACCAGGATTTGCATGCTGTTTGTTATTATGCAGCTGTGAGCAGTTCCATCCACCTACGCTAAGAGGAGGGGGCTTCTCGGGTAATTCCTTCTATTAAAAAGAAGATAGTATGTCTCTCTATTGTACTGAAACTTTGCCTTAAACAAAAGGACCATAAGCGATCCAAGAAGGGGCCGGGATAATAAAGGAATAAACGTTGAAGAAGACGAACACATTTCCTAAAGAAAAAATGAACGCCGTCAACATGTGTAGACTCCTGATCGACTAAACTCGGCCACGTCCTGTGGCCAACGTCGACACTGGCACGTCCTGTGCGTCGCGGGAACAGCACGAGACGAAAATCCCTAAAGACAGAAGAAGGAGTTGCCTGAGAAAGCCTTAGGCCGTGCCCGCGGAAAGCGAAACATGTTGAAAAGAAAAGCGGAAGCGCCCCGCTTAGCCCCGAAAACGGCTGGAGGACCGCCGAGGAGAGCTGCCTGAGCCGCAGGGGGTCCGAAGCCGCTCGAGGGGCTGGGCGCTGCAGCTAGACAACCCTTCTCTCAATTGTAATAGGCTCAAATGTTATACTTTTTTACTTTTCAGAGCAAAAAATATCCGAACTATTTCACGTGATATTTGAATATAGTTCGGATATTACATGTTTTTATACAATTTTGTCCCAGACTCTTATTTTTTCATCTGGACTTCTCTTGTGATTACCCGATGGATCCTTCCATCTCAAATTTAATGAGACGGTTCATTTCAACAGCATATTCCATTGGCAGTTCTTTTGTAAATGGTTCAATAAAGCCCATCACAATCATTTCAGTGGCTTCTTCTTCTGAAATACCGCGGCTCATGAGGTAGAACAATTGCTCCTCCGATACTTTCGAAACTTTTGCTTCGTGCTCCAGCGAAATATTTTCATTAAAAATTTCGTTGTATGGAATGGTATCGGATGTTGATTCGTTATCAAGGATAAGCGTATCACATTCTACATTAGAACGGGCACCATCGGCTTTTCGACTAAAGTGTACAACTCCGCGGTAAGTTACTTTACCGCCCTGTTTCGAAATAGACTTGGAGACAATAGTTGATGACGTGTTTGGCGCCAGGTGAAGCATTTTTGCTCCTGCATCCTGATGCTGCCCTTTTCCGGCAAGGGCGATAGATAGCGTATTGCCTCTTGCTCCTTCACCTTTCAAAATAATTGCCGGATATTTCATGGTTAATTTTGAACCGATGTTTCCATCAATCCATTCCATCGTAGCATTTTCATGAGCTTCTGCACGTTTTGTAACCAGATTGTAAACGTTGTTTGCCCAGTTTTGAATCGTAGTATAACGGCAGTAGCCGTCTTTTTTAACAAAAATCTCCACAACCGCGCTGTGCAGGGAATTTGTTGTATAAACCGGTGCTGTACATCCTTCAACGTAGTGAACAGATGCGCCCTCATCCACAATAATCAGGGTCCGCTCAAACTGTCCCATATTCTCTGAGTTAATACGGAAGTAAGCCTGCAGCGGTGTTTCTGCTTTTACTCCTTTTGGAACGTAAATGAACGATCCGCCGGACCATACAGCAGAGTTAAGAGCGGCAAATTTGTTATCGGATGGAGGTACCAGTTTTCCGAAATATTCTTTAAACAGATCTTCATTTTCCTTCAGGGCAGAATCCGTATCCTTAAATACGATTCCCAGTTTTTCAAGATCCTCTTTCATGTTGTGGTATACCACTTCTGATTCATACTGTGCGGATACACCGGCCAAATATTTTTGCTCCGCCTCAGGAATTCCGAGCTTATCAAAGGTACGCTTAATTTCCTCAGGTACTTCATCCCAGGAGCGGCTGGACCGCTCTGATGGCTTAACATAATACGTAATATCGTCAAAGTTCAGCTCTGACAGATCTCCTCCCCACTGGGGCATTGGCATTTTATAAAACTGTTCAAGGGCTTTCAGACGGAATTCCAGCATCCATTCGGGTTCTTCTTTCTGTTTAGAAATCTCACGGACGATATTTTCAGTTAACCCCCGTTCGGTACGGAAGATAGACACGTCTCGTTCATGAAAGCCATACTTATATTCACCGATTTCAGGTGCTTTCTTCGCCATGATCTAAACGACCTCCTTTAAGGTAATGGAGTTATCATTACTCCTCTTTCTCATTTTCGCTAACTCCTTTTTCCATGGCTTTCCACGCAAGGGTTGCACATTTGATTCGCGCAGGGAACTTGGATACTCCCTGTAAAGCCATGATATCACCCATCTCCATCCCATCAGCTTCTACTTCTTTTCCCTGAACCATGTCAGAAAAGATTTTTGACAGCTCCAGAGCTTCTTCAACGGTCTTTCCTTTAATAGCCTGGGTCATCATGGAAGCTGATGACATGCTGATGGAACAGCCTTCACCTTCAAATTTGGCGTCGGCCACTTTTCCGTCCTCAATTTTCAGCTGCAGATGAATCTGGTCTCCACAAGTAGGGTTATTCATATCAACCGTTAGCGAATCGCCATCTAAGGTCCCCCGATTGCGAGGGTTTTTATAATGATCCATAATGACTTGCCGGTATAATGTTTCTAAGTTATCAAAAGACATCGCCAAAAAACTCCTTTGTTTTTTGTAGTGCTGATACTAGTGTATCAATGTCTTCCTCAGAATTGTACAGATAAAAACTGGCTCGTGCTGTAGATGGAACTTTCAGCCAGCGCATTAACGGCTGTGCACAGTGATGACCGGCTCGAATGGCAATTCCCTCAGCGTCAAGAGCAGTGGAAACATCATGGGCATGAACATCGTCTAAATTAAAGGTAACCAGTCCGCCCCGTTTTTCGGGTCCGTATATCTGAATGCCGTCAATGGTTTTTAGTTTTTCCATTGCATAGCGGGTCAGTTCCTTTTCATGCTTTTCAATCTCATCCATGCCAATATCCTCAAGAAAATCAATGGCTGTACCCAGTCCGATGGCACCTGCAATGATTGGAGTACCACCTTCAAACTTCCAGGGCAATTCCTTCCAGGTGGAATCATACATTTCAACGAAGTCGATCATCTCTCCGCCAAATTCTACAGGCTCCATTTCTTCGAGCAGTTTCTCTTTTCCATAAAGAACCCCGACACCGGTTGGACCACACATTTTATGTCCAGAAAACGTGAAGAAATCACAGTCTAAATCCTGAACATCGATTTTCATGTGTGGTGTACTCTGAGCCCCATCCACTACAATAATGGCACCTTTTTTATGGGCAATTTCCGCTACTTGTTTAATAGGGTTAATGGTACCAAGAACATTGGAAACGTGAGTCATGGCAACAATTTTGGTATTGTCCGTAATGGTTTGTTCCACATCTTCCAGAGTAATGGTTCCATCAGACTGTAACGGAATATACTTTAGCTCAGCTCCTGTCGCCTTAGCGGCCTGCTGCCATGGAATAATGTTACTGTGATGCTCCATCGGGGTGATGACAATTTCATCGCCTTCTTTTAACTGGTGACGGGCATACCCATAGGCAATCATGTTAATCGATGTGGTGGTTCCCCTGGTAAATACCACTTCTTTTGTGCTTCTTGCATTAATAAATCGCCGAACCTTTTCTCTGGCACCTTCATATTCATCTGTTGCCCTGGTTCCGAGCGTGTGAACGCCCCGATGAACATTCGAATTGTATCCACGGTAATATTCATCCAATTTCTCAAGTACCGGAATTGGCTTCTGGGAAGTGGCAGCACTATCCAGGTAAACTAATGGATGGCCATTTACCTCCTGGTTCAGGACCGGAAACATTTGTTTTAATTCTTTGACATCCATTAATAAACTTTCCCTTCAATAACTTGTGTTAATTGTTCCTTTACAGCTTCAATCGGAATCTCTTTTACAACCGGAGCAAGGAATCCATGAATGATTAAACGTTCTGCCTCTTTCTGAGAAATTCCCCGGCTCATGAGGTAATACAGCTGAATTGGATCCACACGGCCAACGGATGCTGCGTGACCCGCTGTTACATCATCTTCGTCAATCAGCAGAATTGGGTTTGCATCTCCGCGCGCTCCGCTTGACAGCATCAATACACGTGATTCCTGCTCTGCATTTGACTTGGATGCACCATGCTCTATTTTTCCGATGCCATTAAAGATGGAACTCGCCCGATCTTTCATGACACCGTGCTGTAAAATATATCCTTCTGAATGCTTTCCGTAATGAACAATTTTCGATACAAAATTCTGACTCTGGTTCCCTCTTCCAACGGATACAGCTTTCGCATCCGCATAAGAATTGTCTCCCATTAAGTTTGTGAGGTTTTCGGAAATCGTATTCCCGTCATTCATCTGACCAAGTGCCCACTCAATTTTAGCATCGCGATAAGCTACACCGCGGCGGTTCATATAAGCAGTCGTACCGCTTGCAAAGTTATCAACAGCACCATAGGAAACGCGTGCCTGATCCATAGCGATTACTTCGCTGATAATATTGGCGACCGATTCTTTTTCGGTATTATGGGATATATAGTTTTCCACATAGGTGACTTCACTACCCGTATCAGCAACAAGCAGAACATGATTATACAATGCCGCTTCATCGTCTTCCTGCCAGAAAATGACCTGAACAGGTTCCTCAATGACAACGTTTTTTGGAACGTATAAGAACACGCCCCCATTTAGAAGTGCTGCATGTAAAGCAGTCAGGCGATTTTCATGTACCTTTGCAGCATCCTTCATAAAATATTTTTCCACAAGATCACTGTGTTCTTTCATAGCGGTAAGAATATCAGTAAAAATTACGCCTTTGTCTTTCAGTTCATCTGATAAAGACTGATAAGCGACACTATGATTGCGCTGAACAATTAAGTTCTTGCTTATATTTTCCTGATCAACAAACACCCGAATATTTTCAGGAAGATCGTCCAGAGAAGTGATAGCTTCTCCTTTTACATCATGTTCAAATCGGGTAAAGTTCCAATTATTGATTCTCGTTTTTTCCGGTTTTGGCATTGGAAGGGACTCCGCTTCTTCCAGTGCTTTTAGACGAAGGTTTTTCATCCACTCGGGCTCACCGCGCCCATCAGCAAATTGGCTGACATATTGACGGTCATATGGTAGTTGCGTTTCTACGGTCATGTTACCCCTCCTAACTGATTACGCTTCCTGTCCTACGGTTTCGTCTTCGATTCCAAGCTCTTGCTTAATCCAGTCATAACCTTCTGCCTCAAGGCGCTCAGCTAATTCAGGACCGCCAGATTTTACAACACGGCCTTGCATCATAACATGAACATGGTCCGGTGTGATATAGTTCAACAGCCGCTGATAGTGGGTAATAATTAAACAGCCGAACTCATCGCTGCGCATTTTATTAATCCCTTTCGATACAACTTTCAATGCATCAATATCAAGTCCGGAATCAATTTCGTCAAGAATGGCAATAGAAGGCTTCAGCATCATTAACTGCAGGATTTCATTGCGTTTCTTTTCACCGCCGGAAAATCCTTCATTTAAATAGCGCTGTGCCATGTTTTTATCCATTTCCAACAGATCCATGGTGCCATCCATTTCTTTAATAAACTGCATCAGCGGAATTTCATTTCCTTCCTCGCGTCTGGCATTAATGGAAGAACGCAAAAAGTCGGAGTTTGTGACACCGCTGATTTCACTTGGATACTGCATAGCCAGGAATAGACCGGCACGGGCACGTTCATCCACTTCCATTTCCAGAACATCTTTTCCGTCTAACGTAATGCTTCCTTTCGTTACTTCATATTTTGGATGCCCCATAATAGCAGATGCCAGCGTAGATTTACCTGTTCCGTTTGGTCCCATCACAGCATGGAACTCTCCACCCTTTATGGTAAGGTTTACCCCTTTTAAGATTTCTTTTCCTTCAATTTCCACATGAAGATCTTTAATTTCTAAAGTTGATCCTGCCATATTGATACCTCCATTTGTATATTTCCATTTTCGTTTCATTCTCAATCTATTCTCATTACAATCTTATAACATTTCGCATGTATATTCAACTTATAAAGGAATTAAAATCCCGCCTCCGGCCAATTTTACACTATCATTATAGTAATAACCTCTCACAACAACAAAAAATTAATCTGTAAAGCTATTTTCGGCAAAAACCACATTGTATATTATAATCAAACATTGACAGATATTTAAGGTTAAATGATGATTTTTGAACTGACCATTTATACTTTTTTCTACCTCATTCATTACTTCCCGTTATTGATGGCTGGAGATCGTTTAATCAATAAGAAAAAACGCCTGCCATAAAAGGCAGACGCACCTCACTTTGAATTCTATATCAACGTTAACGGTGTATTTGTCGGTCAACTTCTGCAACGATTTGCTGACTTTTCAAATAATCCTTTTCTCTGCGTTTTTCTACCTGCAAACGTTTTTCCAATTTCCTGCTGTATTCTTCATACCCAATACCATGCGACTGATGCATTGCTTTCTCCATATCAGTAGTGTAATTGAGGTTAAGTGAGTGAATAATAAAAAACCAACCCTTTCCATTAATTTTACATTTGAAAGTATACCATGGAAAGGAATAGGACAACAAAGCGCAGAAAAAGGGGTTACATTACCTTAAGGGGGATTCAACTGTTCTGAATGCAGTTAAATCCCTCACCTTTATAATTGGAGGTTTATGCTGATGTATTCTTTCATATCCTCCCATTTTGAATATTTAGTGAACAGGAACAACCGCTCCTTTATATTTCTCCTTAATAAAATTCTGAATTTTTTCAGACTGAAGGACTTCTACCAGGGTCTGCAGTGCAGGGTGATTTTGATTTTCAGTCCGGGCTGCAATCACATTCACGTATGGAGATTCAGATCCTTCTAGAATTAAGGCATCCTCCATAGGGTTTAAGCCCGCTTCAATGGCGTAGTTCGTGTTAATGGCAACAAGGGCATCTTCTTCCCTTTCGTAAAACTGTGGAAGAAGACCGGCATCGATACTGGCATCAAATTCCAAATTTACCTTATAATCTACAATATCATCCAGTGTTGCTTCTACTTTGTTAATCCCTTCTTTTAACTGAATCAGTCCTTCCCGTTCCAATAGGGATAAAATTCTCCCGTGATCGGCTACTGAACGGCTCATGATCACCACTGTGCCCTCAGGAATTTCATCCACGCTTTTAATATTTTTGGAATAAATTCCCATCGGTTCAATATGAACACCGCCCAGATTGACAAAATCATAGCCAAACTCTGCCTTCTGCTGTTCCAGATATGGAATATGCTGAAAATAATTGGCATCAAGGGTTCCATTGTCCAGATCTTTATTTGGCAAAATATAATCCTGATAAACTTCTATTTCAAGCTCAATTCCTTTTTCCTTCAAAATAGGCTTCGCTTCCTCCAAAACTTCTGCGTGAGGAACGCTTGTTGCCCCAACAACCAGTTGAACCGTTTCCGTTTCATTCGCTGCTCCAGCTGTTTCCCCGCTGCTGTCAGAATCATGCTGGTTTTCATTTGCTCCGGATTCAGCCGTCCCGCAGGCCGCCAGTAATAGAATCAATAATGAGCTAAGTAAGAAAATAATTAATTTTTTCATCGTTCATAACCTCTCCTTTATCGTTTATCTATTGTTCGGGAAATGACATCCCCGATATATTGAAAAATAAAAACAATGAACACAATCAAAACGGTGCACACAAACACTACATCAAAATCCCAGCGCTGGAATCCTTTCATATAGGCCAGGTCCCCAAGGCCCCCTGCTCCAATCACTCCCGCCATGGCTGTATAGCTGATCAGTGCAATGGCTGTTACCGTAATTCCTGATACAAGTGCGGGCATGGATTCAGGGAGCAATACTTTAAAAATGATCGTATAAAGATTAGCTCCCATAGCTTTTGCCGCCTCAATGACACCTTTATCCACCTCCTTTAACGCAATTTCGACCATCCTTCCATAGAAGGGAGAAGCTCCAATAATTAAAGCAGGAAGAGCGGCTTTTGGCCCTCGTATGGTCCCAACCAGAATTTCAGTAAAAGGGAACAAAAGCAGAATCAGAATAATAAAAGGAATGGCACGAAACACATTGACAAATGAGGCTGCGAAAAAATGAACCAGGCTATTCTCTTTCAGCCCTCCCTTTCCGGTTAAAAACAGCAATATTCCAAGAATAATTCCAAAAACAAACGTTCCAGCAACTGAAATGACAGTCATGTATAAGGTTTCATAGGTCGCTGTCCATAAGTCATCAATCCTGACATTTGGAAACCACTCCTTAAGCACCCGATTTCACCTCCACAGAGATCGAGGATGTCTTAAAATAGGTAATCGTTTTTTTTATCTCGTGGTCATCCCCATCGATGTGAACCAACAGGCTGCCATACAGACCTGATTCTCTCCGGGTCAGGTTCCCTTCCAGGAGATTAATGTGCACATGATATTTACTGGAAACTTCCCCGATAATCAGTCCGTCCGCATCGCCTCCGAAAAAGTTCAGGCGGACAATCTTCCCGGAATTAATATGCTTGAAACCATCGAGTTCCAGATTGGTTTTTTCAGCAGGGTGGGCTAATTGCTGCACAAACCTTCTGGTTGTTTTTTGTTTTGGATGATGAAACACTTCTTCTGCCTCTCCCACTTCGATAAATGTCCCATTTTCCATTACAGCAACCCGATCACAAATTTTTTGAATCACATGCATTTCATGGGTAATAAGTACAATGGTCAGATTTAATTTCTGGTTAATATCCACCAGAAGTTCGAGAATATCATCGGTTGTCTGTGGGTCCAGCGCTGACGTTGGCTCATCACATAAAAGCACTTCAGGATTATTCGCAAGTGCCCGGGCAATCCCGACTCTCTGCTTCTGACCGCCGCTCAGCTGTGACGGATAACTGTTTTCTTTTCCTGATAACCCCACAAGATCAATTAATGTCTGAACCTTCTTTTTCCGCTCCCTTTTAGGAACCTTTGCAATCTCAAGGGGAAAGGAAATGTTTTCAAACACAGTCCGGGACCACAGCAGGTTAAAATGCTGAAAAATCATCCCTATTTTCTGGCGGGTATGGCGCAGTTCACGGCTGTTTAATGTCGTAATATCACGGTTTTTCAATACAATGCTTCCCTCAGAAGGTTCCTCAAGACGGTTTAACAGCCGGATGAATGTGCTCTTGCCCGCTCCGCTAAAACCGATCACTCCGAAAATTTCACCTTTATTGATCTGTACACTTAAATCCTGAACAGCACTGACCACCTCAGAACCAACTTGATATCGTTTCGTTAAATTCTGAATATGAATCATGTCAGATGTTACCTCCCTGATGAAAATAGTTTTGAAAAGAACATAGAGAATGAATGCATACACCTGAATCTCTCTGAACCCCTGGCAGGAAGACTCTCCTCCCCGCACTCCCCTAACGAAACTCGAAGGGCAAAAGATGAGGCTATGTACGGGTCTAGCCACTAAAAAAGGCCTTTCTGTTCAGACAAGAGAACAGAAAGGCCTGGTTATTCCTTTTTGTTCCCTTATCTCTCAAAGCCATTTTAGACTTTGCAGGATTTGGCACCGTTCAAACAGATCATTCTGTTTGATGGTTGCCGGGCTTCTTCGGGCCAGTCCCTCCGCCTCTCTCGATAAGAGAATACATCGATATTTTAATCTATTAACTTGTTAATGTTTTTAAGTACAAAAGAATACTACCACACACCTGAATGATCGTCAATCTTTTTTTGCAAAAAGAAAATTGGAAGCAACCGTTACTGCTGAAAGATCCCAAATTTCCTGACATGAAAAAAACCCTCTTCAGATAAGAAGAGGGTTGAACATACATAATAACATTCTCCCCTTCTTATCTTTCAAAGCCAATTGGCTTTGGAGGATTTGGCACCGTTCAAACAGACCGCTCTGTTTGATGGTTGCCGGGCTTCTTCGGGCCAGTCCCTCCGCCTCTCTCGATAAGAAGTTATTTTAGCGCATTAGATCATTATTTGATTGAATTGATATAAATTATAAAAAACAAAAATGCCGCTGTCAATAAAAAATATGTTTCTATCAAAACGTAATTTTTATATACCTAGTCCAAAAATAGCTTCTGCAATCAATACGTTGCGGTAAGTCCCTGTTGTCTGGATATGACGATCTGGAATGCTGGATAAAAATGATCGTCCATTGATCAACTCTCTCAGTCCCATTTGTGTCCCTGTTATCGTAACGGTGCCCGGGTTTAAATCATCAGGCATGTCAGGAGAAATCCATACCTCGCCGTTCTGAATGACGACAAAACACTCCTCTATATCACTTTTGAGATGAATGACCAGTTTTTTTGAATCCAGCAATTTTTTAATATCCTGCCGCTGTTCAAGCCGATGTTTCCATTCCTGTAAATCATTTATCATTTTGAGTGCCCCCGGTTACTGTTCTATATCATTTTTTTCGACTAATCATTTTCGTTTCCCTTTAAATTCATTTTTAAAATTTCCGACAAAAAAAGATCTGGTTCTTCCGATCAGTCAAAAAACACTATACCGGTGATATCATCTGTCAGATTTGCAGGCCGATGACGATAAATAGGGAACGAGTGTTTGAACCAGATATGGCACAGAATGAAAAGCATACAGCACTTCCTTAATCTCACCTGATTGAATGACCATCAGGCAGGGAACACTCGTAATTTGATATGTTTCCATAAAATCAGGAAACAGGGAGGCATTCATCTTATAAACCTGAAACTGATCGACTTTTTCTTCAATTGTCCGAAGCATTCTTTCAGCCAGCTGGCAGGTTCCACAAAAAGGGGTATGGATAAATAAATAAAGGGGATCCTGATGATTCCATATATCATCAAAACGATCTTCTCTCAATTCTTCCATGATCATTACCCTTTCAAGTACATTGGTTTCACTTTAATATTTGCCCGAATCAATATTGAGGCTAACACATGATTCGGGGTAGCTGCAACTTCCCGGTATCCAGGGTCAATATGAATATTCTGGGCATGAGGAAGTTCCTGATTTAATTGCTTTCTTAGTTTTTTTCCGGCATCATCTTCATCTACAAGCACATAAACATCCCGGTCATCCAGGTGATAGTCATCAATCATTTCTTCCATTCTTTCAATCCCAAGGGTACCATGAGTGCAGACTATTTCCAGATCTTCATTTACGACCTGTTTCACCTTTTGCCTGTCCGTACGACCTTCTACAATCATAATCTTTTCCATCTCATCCATTGTCATCACCTAATTCTCTTCTTCAAGAAATCAGAAACAGCCCTAAAACGATTGGAATCGATCGACTCATTCAAATATTTGGTCAGGCGAAATAATCAATTTATCATATGCAGAACTTCCAGATAAAAGAAAAAGGCAGCGGTCTGCGTTCCCACTGCCAGTTCTTTGTTGCCTCTTAATCTTCTTCACTGATCATTTCTTCATACTGTTCAGCGGTCATTAACTCTTCAACCTGTGACATATCCTCAGGCTCTACTACAATCATCCAGGCATTCTCGTAAGGAGATTCATTCACAAGCTCAGGGCTGTCTTCTAATTCTTCATTAATTTCTACAACTTTACCGCTGACTGGTGCATAAAGTTCAGAAACGGTTTTTACCGATTCAACACTTCCGAACGGCTCGTCCGCTTCTACTTCGTCTCCAACTTCAGGAAGCTCTACAAAAACGATATCTCCTAATTCGGACTGAGCAAAATCTGTAATGCCAATTCGCACTTTGTCACCTTCAACTTTTACCCATTCGTGTTCTTCTGAATAACGATATTCTTTTGGCAAACTCATGATTGACCCTCCAATTTATAAAAAATTCTCATTCAAATCATACACCAAACGATTGGTTTTTAACAGTAAAAATTAACCTTGCTTCCATGTTTCTTCAAAGGTTTCTTCCTTAAACCCAACCGTTACCTTCTCGCCATCAGTGATAATGGGACGCTTAATTAACATCCCTTCTGATGCCAGCCACTCCAGCATGTCATCATCAGTGGCTTCTTTAAGCTTATCTTTCATCCCCAGCTCACGATATTTTTTGCCGCTGGTGTTAAAAAACTTTTTGACCGGAAGACCGCTTTTTTCCACATATTCCTTCAACTCTTGTCTGGAAGGCGGCTGATCTACGATATGTACAATATCATATTGAATTCCGTGTTCATCGAGCCATTTTAGAGCTTTTCTGCTCGTTCCGCATCTCGGATAATGATAGACCTTCAGCATAAAAAATCCCCCTTTCAACATATTGTCGCTTGTCCAATATTTTAACATATCTGAACTGAAGAGACACAAAATCTGTGTACGGCAGCAAACTAGTTGAATCAGCTATTTATTATGTCCACATATTAACATGAGCATAACCAACACAAAAAGAAATATAATCTAGCCTATTATGGTCAAAATGAATCACTGATCTATGGGGTAAAACACAGAATTTGAAATAGCTTCTGAAAAAAAGAAAAAGACGGCTCCCGAATTCAGGGCCGTCCTGTAATGAAAGTTATACGAGATACTTTTCAGCTTCAATAATTTTATTGGCAATTTCGCGTTTCTTTTCAATCACATTAATCGGATCGTGGCGGGTAAGCTTGCGCAGAGCAGAAAGCATCATGCGCAGTGTATCACCGGACTCACTGGCAATAAGCGTTTCTTTCGCATGGGCTTCAATACGGTTAAAGGCTTCCTGACAATATACCTGTGTGTAAAGAATTTTTTGGTGGTTTTTCTCTTCACCGTTTTTGTTGACGGCCTTTTCGGTACGGAGAATAGCTGATTCCATATTGTAAATTTCTGCTACCATATCAGCAATATTCACAAGCAGTTCCTGTTCATGCTCAATTTTTTCTCCATATTTTTGCACAGCCAGGCCGGCACCAAGCAATGCGATTTTCTTCGCATTTTTCAGCAGGTATTTTTCTTGTTCTAATAGTCCATCCCCTACAGTCTCTGGCATCATCATCATTAATTCTTCTTGAAGTCCCTGAGCCTTCTGAAGAAGAGGAAGTTCACCCTTCATCGCCTTTTTCAGCAGAGTGCCTGGAACGATTAAACGGTTAATCTCATTCGTTCCTTCAAAAATACGATTGATACGGGAATCACGATAAATCCGCTCTACTTCATATTCCTGCATAAATCCATAACCGCCATGAAGCTGAACCGCTTCATCCACAACATAATCCAGAAGTTCTGTGGCAAATACTTTGTTTAGAGAACATTCAATAGCATATTCAGCTATACTTTTTGCAATTTCTTTACCATCCTGCAATTGCTCCTCAGTCAGACTTCCCATTCGCTGTTCAAACAATCCTACCGTACGATATACAGAGCTCTCGTTTGCATAGATGTTAGATGCCATGGTACCCAGTTTTTCCTTTGTTAATGAGAAACTGGAAATTGGTGTGTTAAACTGTTTGCGTTCATTTGTATATTTTACGGCAATTTCAAGTGAGCGTTTTGCACCGCCAACTGCTCCAATTGCCAGTTTATAACGTCCTACATTAAGAATGTTAAAGGCAATCACATGACCGCGTCCAATTTCACCCAGGACGTTTTCTACAGGAACCTCTGCATCTTCCAGAATCAGTGTGCGGGTGGAAGATGATTTAATCCCCATTTTCTTTTCTTCCGGTCCGGTTGAAACACCTGGAAAATCACGCTCCACAATGAAAGCTGTAAACTTCTCTCCATCTACTTTTGCATAAACAACGAATACATCAGCAAAGGCAGAGTTGGTAATCCACTGTTTTTCACCGTTTAAAATATAATGGGTTCCTGCATCATTTAATTTAGCAGTAGTCTTAGCCCCCAGTGCATCAGAACCTGACCCCGGCTCAGTCAATGCATAAGCAGCTAGTTTTTCGCCGGTAGCCAGTGCCGGAAGATATTTTTTCTTTTGCTCTTCATTTCCGAAGAATACAATCGGGAGTGATCCAATCCCAACATGAGCTCCATGGGAAATGGAGAAGCCCCCGGCATCAGACATCTTTTCAGTAATTAAGGATGAGCTGATCTTATCCAGACTTAAGCCCCCATATTCTTCAGGCACATCTGCACCAAGGAGCCCTAATTCTCCAGCCTGTTTTAACAGATCGACACTTATATCAAACTCATGATTTTCCAGTCGGTCTAATTTAGGTCTTACTTCATTGTGGACAAAATCTTCCGTTGTTTTCGCAATCATTAAATGTTCATCAGTAAAATCTTCCGGAGTAATCACATCATCAGCCTGAATGTCCTTTACTAAAAATTCTCCGCCTTTAAACAATTTTTCTTTTGTTTCACTCATCTTGTCTTCCCCCTTAAAATTATACTAATTCAAATACTCCGGCAGCGCCCATGCCTCCGCCGATACACATGGTAACAACCCCAAACTGCACATTTCTTCTCTTCATTTCATGGATCAAGGACAGGGTTAATTTCGTTCCAGTACATCCCAGTGGGTGCCCAAGCGCAATGGCACCTCCGTTGACGTTGACTTTATCTTCATCCAGTCCGAGTTCACGGATTACCTGAATAGACTGGGATGCAAATGCTTCATTTAATTCAAACAGTCCAATGTCACTTAATTGTAGTCCTGCTAATTCTAAAGCTTTTGGAACAGCTTTTACAGGTCCTACCCCCATGATTTCCGGTTCCACACCGGCTACGGCAAACGAGCGGAATTTAGCAAAAGGCTTCAGACCTTCTGCTTTGGCCTTATCATGGTCCATTACAAGTACAGATGCAGCTCCATCACTCATCTGTGACGAGTTTCCTGCTGTAACTGATCCCTTTAGTGAAAAAGCAGGTTTCAGTTTTGCCAGCACCTCCATGCTTGTTCCCGGGCGAACCCCTTCATCCTGTTTAAATAACACGGTTTTTTCCTGAACTTTATTGTCAGGTCCCAGATCGCGCATGACAACTTCTACCGGTACAATTTCGTCATCAAATTTTCCTTCTGCCAGAGCTTTCGCAGCCCGCTCATGGCTTCTGACTGCAAAAGCATCCTGATCCTCACGGGTAATGCCAAAGCGTCTTGCCACCTCTTCTGCTGTATGGCCCATGGACATATAATATTCCGGTGCATGTTCGACCAGCTTCAGATTCGGCTTAATCACGTGGCCCCCCATTGGAATGAGGCTCATGGATTCTGCTCCGCCTGCGAGAATCGTATCACTTTGTCCTAACATAATTCGTTCGGCTGCATAAGCGATACTTTGCAAACCGGAAGAACAATAGCGGTTTATGGTGATGGCCGGAACATCATGCGGAAGTCCAGCCAAACCAGCAATATTTCGCGCCATGTTCATGCCCTGTTCTGCTTCCGGCATGGCACAGCCAATAACCACATCATCTATGTTTCCATCGTATCCACCAGCACGCTTAAGTGTTTCTTGAATGGTTAACGCGGCTAAATCATCCGGGCGTGTATTAGCAAGCGTTCCTTTTTTCGCCTTTCCTACAGGTGTACGGGCACCTGAGACGATCACTGCTTCCTTCACATTTCTTCCCCCTGTTCATTTTGGAGTTTGTTCATTTAATTACGAAGCGGTTTGCCTTTAAGAAGCATATGCTGCATTCTCTGCTGCGTTTTCGGCTCACCAATAAGACTCAAGAAAGCTTCTCGCTCAAGGTCAAGCAAATATTGTTCATCTACAAGCGTTCCTTCTTTCAGACGGCCTCCCGCGAGAACAAATGCCAGTTTTTCTGCAATTTTCAGGTCATGTTCACTGGCATATCCCCCGAAGCCCATTGTTTTGGCACCAAGAAGCATAGCAGCATATCCTGCTTCACCGACTACCGGAATTTTCTCCCGCTTAGGCGGCTGATAACCTGTCTGTGAAAGGGCCAATACCTTTTGTTTTGCATCGTGGATTAAATGATCTCCGTTTACACTAATGGCATCCTGATGATTTAAGAATCCATACTCTTTTGCTTCCTGGGCAGAGGTTGACACTCTGGCAGTTGCAATTTTCTCGAATACATCATTAGCTACTTTCATCAGATCAAGGCTGACACCTTCAGGCAGACCTTTCAGCTGCTTAATATACAGCTCCTTGTTTCCGCCGCCGCCAGGAATAAGACCAACGCCAACTTCCACCAGTCCCATATAGGTTTCCTGTGAAGCCTGGACAGAACTTGCCGGCAGACATACTTCAGTACCTCCGCCAAGGGTCATACCAAACGGAGCAGCAACAACCGGCTTTTCACTATATTTAATATTCATCATGGCCTGCTGGAATTGCTTGACGACGAGATCCAGCTCAAAGAAGTTCTGATCCTGTGCTTCCATAAGCATTAGAGCCAGGTTCGCACCGACACAGAAATTTTTGCCCTGATTCCCGATGACAAGTCCGCGGTAATTGTTTTTTACTTCCTCAAGGGATTCATTGATCATTTGTATAATATCAAGGCCAATCGCATTATTTTGTGAGTGAAATTCAAGCAGTGCTACGTCATCACCCAGATCAATTAGGCTCGCACCGCTGTTTTTCTTAATGACGCCTTCGTTTTCTTTCCACAGTTTTAAATGAATTTCTTTTGGATTCACAACCTGTTCTTTGTATTCGCCATTATGGTAGAAGTAAACTTTACCATTTTCTTTTTTATAGAAGCTTTCACAGCCCTTTGACAGCATTTCTTCTACCCATTCAGGAACCTGCTCTCCCTCTTCTTTCATGCGTTCAACAGAGGATTTTACCCCGATGGCGTCCCATGATTCAAACGGACCCAGCTCCCAGCCAAAGCCCCATTTCATCGCCTGGTCAACAGCAGGGATATCATCCGCAATTTCGCCGAGCAGCTCTGCTGAATAAATCAGCACGGGTTTAAAGATAGACCACAGCAGATCGCCGGCCCGGTCACCCTTTGCAGAGACAAGGGCTTTTACTTTTCTTCTTGACCCTTTTTCCTGCTTCGCCATTTCCGTCGCTTTCGTTTTCAGTTTTTTCCGCTCTTCATATTCAAGGGTTTCAGGGTTTAATTCATAGATAACGCTCCCCTTTTCCCCTCTCTTTTTCAGATAAAAGCCCTGACCGGACTTCTGGCCGAGCCAACCTTTTTCCTGCATTTTTTTCATAAAGCCAGGCACGTCAAACACTTCTTTTTCCTGATCTTCTACCTGTTCGTACACATTGTTGGCAACATGGATAAATGTATCTAATCCCACAACATCCAGTGTGCGGAAGGTTGCACTTTTTGGACGTCCGATTAACGGGCCAGTAACAGAGTCCACTTCTCCAACGCCGTATCCGCTTTCAAGCATCTTCTGAACCGTTATCAAAAGACCATAAGTACCAATTCGGTTGGCGATGAAGTTAGGGGTGTCTTTCGCCTCCACAACCCCTTTTCCAAGAACATCCTCACCGAATTGTTTCATAAAAGAAAGCACATCAGGGTCTGTATCTTTTGTAGGAATGACCTCCAATAATTTTAAATATCGAGGCGGATTGAAGAAATGGGTTCCAAGGAAGTGTTTCCGAAAATCCTCAGATCTTCCTTCTGCCATTTTTTCAATAGAAATTCCTGAAGTATTTGAACTGACAATAGTTCCTTCTTTTCGATACTGATCAACCTGTTCAAAAACTTTTCGCTTAATATCCAGGTTTTCAACCACTACTTCTATAATCCAGTCTACTTCTCCAAGCTTCTCCATATGATCTTCCATATTTCCTGTTGAAATGAAATCCAGGTTCTTATTGCTTGTCAGCGGAGAAGGTTTCTGTTTCAGCAATTTCTTCTTATTTTCAGTTGCAATTCGATTTCTGACAGCAGCATCTTCCAGTGAGAGCCCCTTTTTCTTTTCCTCTTCAGTCAAGTCTCGTGGCACAATATCAAGCATAAGAGTAGGAATTCCTACATTCGCCAGGTGAGCAGCAATTCCTGCCCCCATGACACCTGAGCCTAACACGGCCGCGCGCTTGATTTTTCGCTCCATTCCAGTTCCCCCTATCCCTTTTTTGAATGAATACTCATTCATTTTTTGGCGAAAAAAATAAGTGAGCTTGAAAAATTTAGTTCTATTTTTACTATAAATTATATTCAGATATTTCGCAAATATTTTTAAAAAATTCAAGAGAAATTAAATTAAAATACACATCCAAAAATTATTGTCGTTTCATCATTTCATATTTAACTTCCTTTAAGAAAAACCTGGCTTCCATCGGTTTTATCCATGGAGCCAGGTTTCTCAATTTCTTACTTTTTAAAGATTCCTTTCAGAACAAAGGCTACATTGGCAGGGCGTTCAGCAAGACGGCGCATGAAGTATCCGTACCAGTCATTTCCATACGGTACGTATACGCGCATCTTATACCCTTCTTTTACGAGCTGTTCCTGAAGCTCTGTGCGAATGCCATAAAGCATCTGGAATTCAAACTGGTCTCTGGAAATATTATGTTCGTCAACCAGCTTTTTCGTATACTCAATGATCGCATCATCATGGGTAGCAACAGCTGTATAATTGCCATTTAACATGTGCATTTTAATAATCTTTTTGAAGTTTTCATCTACATCTTTTTTCTCAGGAAAAGCGGCTTCAGGAGACTCTTTATAGGCTCCCTTTACAAGCCGCAGGTTGGGACTGTACTTGTTTAAGTCCTCAATGTCTTCTGCAGTGCGGTATAAATATGCCTGAAGCACAGTTCCCAGACCATCATATTCACTCTTCAGTTCTTTAAAAATATCCAGAGTCTTCTGGCAGCGTTCATAATCTTCCATATCAATGGTTACGAACACATGATGTTTTTTGCCGGCCTCCAGAATTTTTCTCATATTCTCCATAACGAGGTCTCTGGAAATGTCCAGCCCCATGGAAGTCATTTTTAAGGAAAGCTGGGAGTCCAGATTATGCTTCGAAATTTCTTCGATCGCTTTAATACATTCTTCGGTACGTTCTCTGGCCTCCTGTTCGTTATCGACAAATTCCCCCAGATGATCCAGTGTAACAACAAGCCCCCGCTCATTTAGGGATTTAATGACCTCTCTGGCACTTTCTATGGTTTCTCCGGCCACAAATCGGGACGCACCAAACCGCAATCCGTATTTTTTAGCCAGCTTTGTAAAAAATTTGTTCTCAGAGATAAACAAGAAAAAATTACGCATCAGCTGTTCCAACATAAGCCCTCCTTTATGTTCTGCCGCACTTTATGAATTTGTGTAAAAAATCAATAATATTTTATCATTTTTTTCATGGAAGAACATCTACATGTATCATTTTGTCGAAAAAATTTTCAGCATAAAATTAACATTTTTTGAAAACCTATTCATGAAAGTACAAGTAAAGGAGGATGAATATGCAACAGCAGCAACAGACTACCCAAAGTCAAAATATGCAAATGCCCCCGACGATGGTCAGTACCAAAGACCAGATGTATTTAACAGATATTTTGTCCTGGACACTGATTGCAGCTAAAAAAGCTCATTTTTTTGCCCAGCAATGCCAGAACCAGGATGTAAAAACCGCTCTGGAGGATGCCGGAAGAATGCATCAGCAGCACTATCAAAAGGTTCTACAGCATCTAAATAAAAATCCAAATCCAACTCAATCATCATAAAGGGAGGTTGAATCATGCCAAACCAAAAAGTTTCCAATCCGGAAACCGCTGTGCCTCAAACTTCACAAATGAATGACCGGGATTTTATGAATGATATGCTTGCTATGGAAAAATACTTAACAGATGCATACAGCACGGCCATGAATGAAGTGAGCAATCAGGATCTCTATCAGGATCTGTCTACGATTTTTAAGGAAACTCAGGATACCCAGCGGAACCTATATAATACGATGTTTAAAAATGGATGGTATAAGCTGGATGTTGCAGATCAGCAGACACTGCAGCAAAACTATCAGCAATTTTCAGGCTATACCAGTCAATTGCCTTATGTAAACTGAGCTGAAAGGTTTAAACAACACCAGCCGACATTGGCTGGTGTTGTTTTTTTGATTAATGTTTTTGAAAGCCCCTGGCATAGCCTGGGGTTTTCAAAAACATTAAAAAAATCCGAACTCATTCATGTCACAGTTGAATGAGTTCGGATATCCCCTTACTTTATGCGGTTTTGTACCAGTCTCTACTGTTTATTTATGCTACATCATATCCCTGCTCTTCAATCGCTTCTGCCATTTGCTCTCTAGAAACTTTTGATTCGTCATAAGCAATTTCCACTTTTCCTGAATCCAGATACACCTCGACAGATTCAACGCCATCCAGTTCTGTCAGCGCTCCTTTTACAGCCTTTTCACAATGTCCGCATGACATTCCCTGTACATTTAACGTAATTTTCATCATAATCCTCCTCATTTTTTTCATATACTATGAATTATAGTTTTACTCGCTTTAATCGAAGCGAGTTGGTTACAACACTTACTGAGCTGAATGCCATAGCCGCTCCGGCAATCCATGGTGCAAGAAGCCCCAGAGCAGCCACCGGAATCCCGGCAGAATTATAGGCAAGTGCCCAGAAAAGATTCTGACGGATATTTTTCATAGTTTTTTGACTTAAGCGAATCGCCTTTGGAATCAGCAGCAGTTCGCCTCTTAAAATGGTGACATCAGCTGCTTCAATAGCTACATCTGTACCTGTGCCAATGGCGATTCCAATATCAGCGGTGGCAAGTGCTGGAGCATCGTTGATTCCATCTCCTACCATGGCTACATGCTTGCCTTCTTCCTGAAGCTCCTTCACAACATTAGCCTTCTCCTGTGGTACTACTTCGGCAATAACCTGGTCAATTCCTACCTGTTTAGCAATTGCCTGAGCAGTCCGCTGATTGTCTCCTGTGAGCATGACGATTTCAATGCCCATTTCTTTTATCTCTGCAATCGCCTGTCTGGCAGTCTCTTTAATCGTGTCTGCGACAGCAATCACCCCTGCTGCCGTACCATCCACTGCGATTAACATAGCGGTTTTTCCTTCTTCTTCCCATTGTTCTAAAGTTTGCTGATACTCATAAAAATCAACTTCAAATTGATTCATTAATTTACGTGTTCCTACAAGAACAGATTTACCATTTATATTGGATTTAATTCCATGACCGGGGATTGCCTCAAAAGACTCCGGCTCTGTTAAAGATACATTCTGGCTGCGTGCATATTCAACAATCGCCTGCGCCAGCGGATGTTCTGATGAATGTTCAGCACTGGCAACAAGCCTCAAAAGATGGTCATCACCCGTAAAATCTGTTACCTCCGGCTTTCCCTTCGTAATCGTGCCTGTTTTGTCAAACACAATGGTATTCACTTTATGTGTGGCTTCTAAATGTTCGCCGCCTTTGTATAAAATTCCATGCTCAGCACCTTTTCCAGTTCCAACCATAATGGAAGTTGGGGTTGCCAGCCCAAGGGCACATGGACAGGCAATCACTAGTACCGCTATCGCAGCGGTCAAGGCAGGCGGCAGTTCACCCGGTGTTACCAGTGTAATCCAGACAATAAAGGTTACTACGGCTATGCCAACCACAATAGGAACAAAATACCCTGAGATGACATCTGCCATCCGCTGAATAGGTGCTTTGGATCCCTGTGCCTCTTCTACGACTCTAATAATCCCTGCCAGCGCAGTATCCTTTCCTACTTTAGTAGCTTTCATCTGAATCGTGCCATTTTTATTAATCGTGGAGCCGATGACGGGATCTCCTGACGCTTTTTCCACCGGAATGGACTCACCTGTAATAACCGATTCATCAACCGATGTTTGTCCCTGAATCACTTCGCCATCTACAGGAATTTTTTCGCCCGGTCTTACAAGAATGATATCCCCTGGCTGGACTTTCTCAAGGGGAACCTTTACTTCCTCTCCGTTTTTAATTACAGTTGCTTCTTTCGCCTGCAGATTTAACAGTTTTGAAATTGCCTGGGTGGTTCTTCCCTTTGCAACAGCTTCAAAATATTTTCCTAACAGAATTAAAGTAATCAAGATCGCACTGGTTTCAAAATATAAATGGGGTTCCATCCCTGGTTTGTATAACGTCTGGACAGCTTCACTGACACTGTAAAAATAAGCAGCGCTTGTTCCTAAAGCAACCAGCACGTCCATATTTGCACTTTTGTTCCGCAAGTTTTTATAGGCTCCCACATAAAATTGCCAGCCGATGATAAACTGCACCGGGGAAGCCAGTGCCATCTGCACCCATGGATTCATCAGCAGCTCTGGAACGTATAGATTAAACAGATGATCAGCCATGGTATAAAGGAGGGGCAAGGAAAGCAGAGTTGAGATATACAACTTCATCCGCTTTTTCTTTAATTCTGCTTCTTTCTTTTCCTCTTTATTTTCATCCTGGCGAACTTTTGCATCATACCCGATTTTTTTTATTTTTCCGATGATCTCATCCAGGTCCGCTATCCCGGGGGTATATTCCACTGACGCTGTTTCATTTGCCAGATTAACCGTTGCAGATGATACGCCCGGCATTTTGTTTAGCACTTTCTCAATTCGGGTGGAGCAGGCAGCGCAGGTCATGCCATAAACGTCCAGTTCCTTCTTTTCAACCTCTACTCCATACCCAAGCTGATCAATCTTTGACGTAATTTCATCTATATGAACCTTTTCAGGATCATACTCAACAGCAGCATTCTCCATGGCCAGGTTAACTCTTGCATCGACACCGTCCATTTTATTAAGCACTTTTTCTATGCGTGTGGAACAGGCGGCGCAGGTCATCCCCTTAATCCCAAGGTTCACCTGTTTTGAATTCCCCATCATGTTCACCACCCTTTTAAGATTTTGAAAACTGTTGAAATACCTTCATCAGTTCGTCGATTGCTTCATCACCGTCACCGTGTTTCATAGCCGAACTGACACAATGACGGGTATGCCTTTCCAGTAAAGTAAAGCCCACTTTTTTTAAAGCTGCATTAATTGCCGATATCTGTACAAGTATATCAACGCAATAACGGTCTTCTTCCACCATTTTCTGAATACCCCGAACCTGTCCTTCAATTCGGCGCAAACGGTTAACCAGCTGCTTTTTTTCATCATTTGTCCGTGGTTTCGCCGGTGATTTCCCGCTATTTTCAGGCAATTGTATATCCAGATGATCCATTCTCATCACTTCCTTTTTATATACTATACCCCCGTATTGTATTTGGTGTCAAACAAAAAACTCCCTGTCTAAAAGTAGTTTGTGCATCATTTAACCGTTTAAACCTTTGATTACTCCCGTGAAGACCAAATCAATTCCTTATAGATTTAAAGACTTTCCTGAAATGTGAAAAATTATGTGAGAACGATAAACTCCAATGAAGACGGATGATCCAGTGTGAAAAACGATAAACTCTCGCAAAACAATAAAGGGAACGATGAAGAGAAATAATGCTAAAAAAGTTCCGGTCATCAAATTGATGACCGGAACTTTTTTACTTATGGGAGTAAAATCCTGCCTTTCCTACTTAAGGCATTGGGGTTGGAGTTGGATCTACGCCCAGGTCTTTATACTTTTCATCAATGGTTTTTCGAATCGTCTGCAAATCTTCTCCCTGTTCATACATGGTCACAGCCTCACGGGCTATGTTTACACAAATTCCTCAGCCAAAGCCCATGCTATCCAAATCGACTGTTCCATTTTGTTCTTGATCGACAAAACAGTCCCGGTTGCTTTCATGCCCCTGTTCGTAACATCCGCAGTAACAGGGCATAAATTCCAGCACTTCAGGATGATGAATCGCCATTTCATAGGCCTCGCGGATGTTTTCCGTACCTTCCTGGCTGAAAAATTCAGCTACATCAGGAGACCAGGCGTCTTCTTCCTTATTGTATTGTAACCCCTGTAAAGAGTGATCAACGTTTACGGAACCATCCCCAATAGTGTCATTCGATTCATCCTGCGAACAGGCTGATAATAGCACCAGGAGGGTTCCTAAAAAGAGAAAATAGCGCTTAATCATCATTTCACCTCATTAATCGCCTGTACTAATCCAAAGTTTATCATATATCCAGGCAGATTTCAGAGGAAATTTTTGAACACTATTTGGCAGCATGAATGGCTCCGATTAATCGTTTTTCAATGTCCTCCGCTATTCCTTTTAATTCAGCGTCATCAACATGCTCCATTAATACAGTTGGTTTAGGCATTCCGATTTTATTCGTTCCCTGATCTTCATAAACAACAATTTTACATGGGAGAAAATAACTGACTAACGGCTGCAGAGAAAGTACCTCACTGGCTGCCTTCGGATTGCAGACTTCCAAAACACGGTAAGTATTTTGAAAATCAAATCCTTTCTTATTTAATGTTTCTTTGATGTTAAAATCCCACAGAACGCCAAACTTTTCTTTTTGTAATTTCTCCTGAAGAGACGCAATGGCCTCATCAATGGTTTTATTCGTTTCGACTGTAAAATGAAACATTTCACCATACCTCCTATATTGATTTCACTTCCTATTATACCCATATTGGTATAAAAGTTAAAATAATAACAAACCAAATCGTAATTATTCCTATTTACAAACCGGAATGTTTACGATATAATACGTTTCGTACAAAGGAGGCGTACAATATGAAAAAAACAGCGTTAGTCATTATTTCTGCATTATTTCTTTTTTTAGCAGCATGCGGTACAAACGATAACGGGACTTCTGAATCAACAGACAGTGGTACACTTGAAATTTACACAACGCTTTATCCGATTGAATTTTTAACTAAACAAATAACTGGAGACCATGCACACGTCACTTCCATTTTACCAGCAGGAGCCGATGCACATTCCTACGAACCGACCGTTCAAACAATCGTAAACATAGCTGAAAGCAATGCTTTTATATTTATAGGTGAACAAATGGAATCTTATGCAGAATCAATTAAAGATACATTAAAAGAGGAAAACGTTTTGCTCATTTCGTTAGGTGCGTATGGTGAATTATTTGAAAACAGAGTCGACCATGGTCATCAAGAACCCGATGAGCAGCATGAAGAACATGCCGATACGGATGATGCCCATGCGGAAGAAAGTCATACCGAAGTTGAGCATCATCATGGGGATTTGGACCCTCACTTCTGGCTGGACCCAATCCGTATGATTGATGCAGGAAAAATAATTACAGAACAATTATCGAATGAATTTCCTGAATATGAACAAGAATTTCAGAAAAACTTTGAACAGCTTGAAAAAGAGCTAACACAATTGGATCAGCAATTTAGAGAACAGATGCAAACAAAAGAAGACAAAACGATTTTAGTAGCCCATGCAGCTTATGGATACTGGGAAGCACGCTATGGAATTGAACAGTTGTCCATAAGGGGGCTGACATCATCCAATCAGCCATCTCAAAAAGAATTAGAGAACATTGCTCATGAAATCCAGGAGAAAAACCTGACCTATATGATTATGGAGCAAAATACAACAGATCGTCTGGCTGCCATTATTGCGAATGAGTTGAACCTGGAAACCATCTATCTTCATAATCTTTCATCACTAACCGATGAAGATCTTGAGCAAAATAAAGACTATATGACGATTATGAATGAAAACCTGGAAGTTCTTGATCAGGCACTTCAATAAGGAGGCCGCCAAAATGGCAAATCCAATTTTAAAGATTGATCATTTATCTTTTAAATATGAGGATCAAATGGTTTTAAAAGATGTCGACATCACCATTGAAAAAGGAGAATTCACTGGTCTGATTGGACCTAATGGCTCAGGAAAGACAACGCTGGTCAAACTCATTCTGGGCCTTGAAAAAATTCAATCAGGTCAGATTCATTTATTTGGAACACCCATTCAAAAATTTAAACAATGGCAAAAAATCGGCTTTGTATCCCAGAAAGCCAATACATTTAATAGGGGATTCCCTGCTACGGTTTATGAAACCGTAGCTATGGGACTGACCGGTAAACTGGGGTATTTCCGCTTTCTGAGGCGAAAGGATAAAAAGAAGGTTTTTGATTCCCTTGCTAAAGTAGGCATGGAAGCGTTCGCTTCGCACAATATCGGCGACCTGTCAGGGGGACAGCAGCAGCGTGCCTTTATTGCAAGAGCTCTTGTTAGCAATCCGGAATTTTTAATTCTTGATGAGCCGACGGTGGGTGTGGATACTGATAATGTTGGGCGCTTTTATGAAATGCTGAAAGAATTGAATCAGCATCAGGGAATTACGCTGCTGTTAATTTCCCATGATATCGGGTCCATTACGACCCATGTTACGGATTTACTTTGCTTAAACAAGACCGTTCATTATCATGGGAACCCTAATGACTACCAGAAAATGTCCGATGAAGAACGATCACAGTTTTATGGCCATTCCATGAATACCGTAACACACAACCATTAACAGGAGGACCAGCCATGATTGAAACATTTTTAGAATTTCCCTTTCTGCGAAACACCTTATTCACCGGACTTCTGATCGGACTCATCGCACCATTGCTCGGAACATTTATTGTAGTTCGACGTTTGTCTTTCATTGCGGATGGTCTTTCCCACGTTACCCTTTCTGGAGTAGCTTTCGGTTTATTTCTGCAAAAAAAATATGCCCTGATGCTGGTATCACCCTTTTATACCGGAATTGTTTTTACCATCTTAGGTGCCATTGTGATTGAATATTTGCGCGGCGTTTACAAAGCCTTTCAGGAGATAGCTATTCCGATTATTTTGTCTGTGGGTGTTGGATTAAGTGTGATATTTATTTCTCTGGCGAACGGGTTTAACACCAACTTAATCGATTATCTTTTTGGCTCTGTATCAGCTGTCAGCAAAAGTGATCTGTATATCATCCTATCGATCTCTGTCATAGTCGTCACTATTGTCGTATTCTTTTATAAAGAACTGTTCGCCCTTGCATTTGATGAAGAATTTGCCCATGCATCAGGTATTCGAACCAGAACGATTCACCTTCTCTTCATTGTGTTAACGGCCATGGTCATCTCAGCCTCTATCCGTATTGTCGGGGTACTGCTTGTGTCTGCCTTGATGACTTTGCCCGTGGCAGCCAGCATCCGAATTGCCCGAAGCTTTAAACAAGCGATATTTTATAGTATTATTTTTGGTGAGACAGCTGTTATTATTGGATTAATCAGCGGATACTACCTGGAGATTCCCCCGGGCGGTACCATTGTAATGACGGAGGCTCTTATACTTCTGGGCACCATTATGCTTAAAAAGCATGTTCACTTTCTGAAAACTAAAGGGTGATTTAAAATGGGAAAGAAAGTAAAAGAAGCTTTGAAAAAATTAAAAAATCACGGGTATAAATACACCGATAAACGGGAAGACATGCTCAATTATTTTGGTGAATATGACGGTTATCGCACAGCCAGTGATGTTCAGGCGTTTATGAAGGAAAAATACACCGGAATCAGCTTTGATACCATATACCGCAATCTCCACCTTTTTCATGAGCTTGGAATTCTGGAATCTACTGAATTGGACGGAGAAAAACATTTCCGCATGAGGTGCGATACGTCGAAACATCATCACCATCTCATCTGCAAAGAATGCGGCAAAACCCGTGAGATAGAATTGTGCCCAATGGAATATATAGAGAAAGAGTTAAAAGGTTTTCGGATCGATGATCATAAATTTGAAATATACGGCGTCTGTTATGATTGTCAATAAATCAAAGAGGGTGTTTTCCGGGCAGAAAAATGAACCTGGAAACACCCTCTTTTTACGTCAGGCATCGGTATGATTCATGATCTCCTTATTGATTTCATCTCTTGGAACGGGTTTGCTGAAATAATACCCCTGCCCGATGCTGCATCCAGCATGCTTTAAATATTCCTTTTGACTTTCCGTTTCAATTCCTTCTCCAACTGCTTCAAGCTGACACAGAGAGGCTAAATGCAAAATGGCATCCACCATACTTGCATCTTCCTCAATCTGGCTGATAAACGTGCGGTCTATCTTGATATAATCGATAGGCAATTCTTTCAAATATTTTAATGAACTGTAGCCTGTCCCAAAGTCATCAATGCTAATTTTAAAACCCAATTCCTGAAGCTGTTTGAGTTTTTCCATACTTTGACCAATATCCATTGCAACTGACTCAGTTATTTCTATATGAATCCGGTCATTAGATACCTGGTATTCTTTCAGGATATCTGTAAATTCTTTCACGAGATTTTCATGAAAAAATTGTTTCGCCGACAAATTTATGGAGATGGAAGGTATATCCATATGATGTTCTTTCCAGTACAAAATATCTTCACATACTTTTTTCAGCACAAAATTCGTAAGAGGAACGATCAAGCCGGTTTCCTCGGCAATAGGGATAAAGATTTCCGGTGAAACAAACCCTTTTTCGGGATGTTTCCATCTTAATAAAGCTTCTACACCCCAGAGTTCTCCAGTATCCAGTTTGATCTGCGGCTGATAATAGACCATCAGTTCTTCTTCCCGAATGGCCTGATGAAGCTCATATTCAAAGTCAAATTGGTCAACGTCCTCATTCATGGAATCATCAAAAAATCGAAAAGCATTTCGTTCCTTTTTAGCTCTTGTCACTGCCAGATTTGCGTTTTTCTCGAGTTCTTCAAGTTCCTGGCCATCATGCGGATAAACCGAAATTCCCATTGATATGGTCAGATGAATCGGCTGATTTTTGATCATAAAGGGTTCAGTAAACTGGTCAAAAATCTCCCTGGCCATGTTTTGTACATTCTTCTCATCTTTGACATTTTGCAGAAACACAGCAAATTCATCACCCTTTAATCGTCCCACAATCCCCCTCTTATCAAGAGATTGCTTTAACCGCTGTGCTACCTCCCGTACCACCTGGTCCCCAAAATAGATCCCATATTTATCATTAATCAGCTGAAAACGATCTAGATCAATAAATAAAAAGGCACATGATTCTTCAGGATATCTTTCAAGATAATCTCTGACCTCTTCATGAAATATATCATAATTATATAGTCCAGTGTTGAGATCAAACTTTCTCAAATACTCAATATGACGCTGAGCCTGATAATGTTCAGTTATATCACTAAAAATCATTTGAATTCCATTCAGCTCACCATTTTGTTTATGTAGCGGAGAAAAGGACATTTCCAGAATTCGTTTTTCACCATCTGGAATGTGTGTATCCAGTTCACAGCGAAATCCCTTATAAAGCTGATAAGGGTCTTCTGAATGTTGGCGGAGCTCCTGGTCCACTCCCGGGATAACCTCTTTAATTTTGCGCCCGATAGCCTGTTCCTTGGAATAATGCAAAATCTGCTCAGCTTTTTGATTATAAAATTGAACGTATCCATTACGGTTGCATACGACAATGGCCAGCGGAGAATGCTCTACGATGGAATGAAGCTGATCTTTTGTTTCAAAGAGAGCTTTTTCCTTTTCTTTTAGCTCTGTCAGATCCATAAAAATTCCAAAATAGTAAAGTACTTCTCCTTCTTGATTCTGAATCTGATGAACAGTTAAATATTCTGGAGTTTCTATTCCTTCTTTATTCAGGGTTACAATTTCCCCCTGCCATTTTCCCTTTCTAATAACGGTCCGGGCTATTTCTCGAAAGGGCACATCAGTCTGCTGCACATGTTTTACCCGATAATACCTCTTTCCTATCAATTCTTCCTGTTTAAAGCCGGTCATTCGTGCAAAGCTTTCATTCACTTTCAATATTCGTCCTTTAGCGTCTGCAATGACCAGCCCTTGAGGGATTCTGGCAAAAACCTCATTCGATAAATGCCGTTCTTCTTCATTTTCCTTTATCTCGTTATAAAAAGTTATGGTCTGGCTGTTTTCCCTTTTTAAATAAAAATAAAATAAAGCCGATGTAATGATAATAAACAGATATCCTTTTATTGTCTGAAAGAACGTAAGATGATCCGGATCATCAAGCATAAGATTTAAAATAAAATCAGATGTGGAAATCCATAACAGACTTATGGCAAAATAGAATAATGTAAATTTCCAGGGAAAATGACGGCTTCTCGTTATTTTTTTCTCTAGCCCTTTATTCAGCATGACGAAGGTCCTCCTATGTGTAAATCCCTACATTTACATACATTATATAGCAAATTTTTAAAAATTTCGAAATTTTTTAGGAAGTGTTGCCGAATGAAGCAAAAAGTTTGGATTTGGCTTGCATTAGGCGGGGCTATTGGATCATTGCTCCGCTATGGGGTAAGTGTGATCATTCCCGATACAGGCGGTTTTCCGTATCCAACCATGACTGTTAACTTAATTGGCTGCTTTCTCTTACCCTTTATCATCAATGGAAATTGGCTGACACCTCATCTTCGAAAAATTGTCGGTACAGGAGTCATTGGCTCATTTACGACTTTTTCTACTTTTTCTGTCGAAAGCATCCATTTAATCACAAGTGGGCATCTGAGATTTTTTCTGACCTATACGGGAATCAGTATATTTGCAGGTATCTGCCTGAGCGCCTTTGGCTTCTGGATCAGCAGCCATTGGAACGAAAAACAAGTGGAGTAGGAGGAAAAGAATATGATTTTGTCCATTGCGGTTGGAGGGGGACTGGGTGCACTGGCCCGATTTTATTTATCCAGCTGGCTGAACTCAAAAATTTTTCCCCTGGGAACCTGGATTGCCAACATCAGCGGTTCCATTCTGTTAGGCTTATTGATGGTCACCTATCTGAAAGGTATACTGACTGAGGGATGGTGGGGATTTTTAGGAGTAGGATTCTGCGGCGCCTATACAACTTTCTCTACATTTGGACTGGAAACGGTACAGATGATTGCGGATAACCAGTGGGCAAAAGCCATCAGCTATGTGGCCAGCACTGTTCTGATTTCATTCCTTTTTGCAGCTCTGATCCTGCTGTTTATTTAATCTCCATTCAAAAAACAACCCTGTTATTTCCAGCATATTTTAGCTGATATTTATCAAAATAATTATTGCATAAAATCAGGGCTGGAAGAGGGTTGAAGAGAAATGAGAAGCTATTTGATTAAAATCTGGAATGTTTTTGATCCTGTTTATTATCATATGACACGCTTGACATATCCCGTCATGAAGGAAAAAGAAAAAAACAATGTATTCCGTGTGCGATTAACCCGTTACAAAGGAAAAAATGTAACTCTATCCGACGGTACCCATATCAAAAAAAATGACCTGCTTGTAAAAGTCCATCTGCATAACGTTCGACTCCTCAGTGAACTACAAAACATTGACAATGATGTGAGAAGGGGAATCATTATTCATCAGCTCGTCAAACAGTCCCTTCCCGGAGTGGCTGACTATATCTGCAAACACCGCCGTTGTAAGGAAATTAAAGGCATAATAGGGATTACGATGCTTTCCAAAGGAATAAAACGACTTGGATTTGAAGCCCATTCCATTGAGCATCCCCTTTATAAATGGCTGAAAAACACCGCTCTAATTCCAATTTATGTTCTTTCCTTAAGCAAACCGTCCATTGAAAGTATTAAAAAATGCCCTGACCCTAAATATTTATTTATGTCAAAGGACAAGTTAATAGATAGATACCAGCAAGATACGAAAACTTCGGTATGAATACTAGTTTCTTTTTCTAAATGGATAGGAGCAAATCTTGATGAAAAAGGTTCTTTTTCTCCCTTTTTTACAGATTCCATCTGGACATCACCAGGTTGCGGATTCATTGAAGGAAGGCCTCAAAAAAATTGACCCTGACGTTCAATGTGAGAAGGTAGATATTTTTCACTACCGTTCTAGGTGGATGCAGAGTTTAAGTTCTTATACGTATCTAAAGTGGATCCGTTATTTTCCAAATTTTTACAGTTGGCTTTATCACCAATCCGTCTACACCAATCCTGAGGATGACAGACGCTACCGCCATTACGAATTATTATTCTTAAAAGCTATGAAGCGGCTGATTGACGAACAGAAGCCTGACCTGCTGATATGTACACACGCGCTGCCTTCTTATATGATTAGCCGTCTGAAAGAAAATCAGTTAATTGATACGCCTGCTATTAATGTTTATACAGACTACTTTATTCATCAACTGTGGGGAATCAGCGGGATTGATTTTCACTTTGTCCCTTCCATTAACAATAAACAGTTTTTGCTGGATAAGGGCGTTCACCCAGCCAAAATATTCGTTACCGGAATTCCCGTTCATCACAAAATTACAAAGAAGCATGAATATAAATTCATCAAAAAATATCCAGAAAACATCATCATAACCGGGGGAAACCTTGGGGTAGGCGTGATTGATCAGCTGATTAAAGCTTTTAATGGTCAATCCCCTTTTCATTATTATGTCCTGTGCGGGAAAAACACGAAATTATATCATAACCTATCCCGCCGGAAGGGTAATTTTACCCCCCTTCCCTATATCAGCAGCCGTGACAAAATGAATGACATTTATGAGCACAGTGATGCCATCATAACCAAGCCAGGCGGCGTAACCATCAGTGAAAGCTTAATGAAACGTCTCCCCATCTTCGTTTATCATGCACTGCCGGGTCAGGAAGAAATAAACCTGAAACAATTATCTAACCTGGGGGTCGTCCACCCCCTCCACGAAGCCGATTCATATGACAAGCTTGAAGAGCGGATAATCGCCTTTTTTTCCTGCAGCAAGAGAAAAGGCAAGTACAAACAGCATGTTGATCAGTATCATGAGCAAATGATCCATACAGAACCTCCCCAGCTGATTTATCAATTAATGTACAATTAAAAACGAAACCCGCAACTTAGGCTGGATGGCCTCTATCTGCGGGTTTTTTGCTCTCTTTCGACACAGCGTTACATATAAATTTATCGAATCTGTTCCACCATGTTCAGGATTTCCTCAATTATGATTTCCGGCTGATCAAGCATAATTATATGTCCGCTGTCTTCTGCAACAACATATTTGCCCTGCTCAGATTGCCGGGCTAATTTTTTTTGGGCATCCTGCCACGCACGTTCAATGGCAGCATTTTCTTCAGCGGTAAATCCATATCCCGTATGATCCGTGGGAACGCCATGAGAAATCACGGTTAATGGAAGATTTGACAAGTATGATTGATCGGTTAACGTTTCTTCCAATTCATCTACATAATCAATTTCTTCTACTACCGTGTTAAAAAAGTCTGTCTCAAACCCAATTTGGATATATTGATCAATATATTCCTCCGGATAGCCTTCTGCAAATCGTTCTCCGATAAATCGCTGAATGCCAAACCTGGATAAAAATGCTCCCAGCTTATAAGTCTGTTTAAGTATTTTACTCATTTCCTGCTGCTTTTCCGGGTTAATGGAAGCAATTATTCCATCCATTCCCACCGGTCTTGGATCCACAAGGACTAATCCAGCTACTTCATCTGAAAACTCACTGGTAAAAAGCTGAGCATATAATCCGCCTAACGAATGTCCCACTAGAATATAAGGACCTTCAATTCCCGCACGATCTAATACCGTGTGCAGTTCTTTTACAATTTGTTCCCCTGTTCTCGGTGTTTTTGGCTCCTCACTCCAGCCATAGCCAGCCCGGTCATACGTGATGACCCGTGCATATTTGGAAAGTTCTGTTTGTACCGCCATCCAGTCCATGCTCCAGCTGCCTGAACCTGCTTCTATAATCACCGTGATATCCCCCTGCCCCGTATCATAGAGATGGAGCTGATGTTCTCCTGTACTGACCATTTGCCCCGGGGGAGGATATTTTTCTATTGCTTTCCCTTTGGCCGATAATTCATAAATATAGCCGGCTCCTAAAGACAACAAAGCTAGTATGATAACTATTCCTAACAGATACAGCAGACCTCTGCCTACCATTCTCAAACTTTTCACGTGAATATTCAGTCCTCTCAAGAAAAATATTATGTATTGTCCAGCCAATCATTGGACCTTTCATTCGTCATAAAGGCTGAAAAACCTCACAATCCTGTTGAATTTTAGTATATCATAAACTCCAAAGACCGGGGATGACAGTATAATTTTTCAGGCAACAGACAAGAATATTAAGGACTAAAATTAGTGAAGGAGTGAAGGTTTGGTGAGTCAAAACCAGGTACAGGGAGATACGGTCATAACCAATACTGATACACATGGAGGGTATTCCCTTCCGCGGATTGGGGAAAAAGCACCATCCTTCGAAGCTACCACGACCCATGGTTCCATTCGTCTGGAAGATTATAAGGGAAGTTGGCTCATTTTATTTTCTCACCCGGCGGATTTTACACCGGTATGTACCACAGAATTTATGGCTTTTCAGGAGATTTATCCTGAACTGAAAAAAATGAACACTGAGCTTCTGGGATTGAGTATTGACAGTGTCCATTCCCATATAGCATGGGTGAGAAATATTGAAGAAAAATTTAATGTAAAGATCGAGTATCCGGTTATTGCTGATTTAAATAAGGATGTGGCTCATAAATACGGGATGCTGATGCCAGAGGGGAAAAACACCGAAACATCCCGGGCTGTCTTTGTAATCGATGGAGACCAGATCGTTCGAGCTGTTGTGTATTACCCACTGACGACAGGAAGAAATATGAAGGAGTTCTTGCGGCTAATTCAGGCACTGCAGACGACTGATCAGCATGGAATCGCTACTCCAGCTAACTGGCAGCCCGGAGACAAAGTGATTGTTCCCCCGCCGACTACCCAGGAGGCAGCAGAGGAACGCACAAACGATACATCCATAGAGTGCACCGACTGGTACATCTGCAAAAAAAGCCTGTAAGGTGGGTGCCTGTCACTTGTCGAATGGTTACAGGGACAAAAAAACCGCATTTCCTTCTGAAATACCAGAAGGAATGCGGTTTTTCCATAAACATTTTTCGACAAGTGACAGGCACCGGCTAAATAAGCAGGTTGAAGAGGGTTTCGTCTTTGTTGATGGCTTTATATTTAAAGCCCTTTTTATTGAGACGTTCAATCAGAGGCTCATAATCTTCCCGCTTCTTTAATTCAATTCCGACCAGTGCAGGTCCATTTTCCTTATTGTTTTTCTTCGTGTATTCAAATCGGGTAATGTCATCATCAGGTCCAAGCACATCATCCAGAAACTCCCGCAGGGCTCCTGCCCGCTGCGGAAAATGGACGATAAAGTAGTGCATAAGCCCTTCATAAATGAGCGAACGTTCCTTGATCTCCTGCATCCGGCCAATATCATTATTGCCGCCGCTGATCACACAAACCACATTTTTTCCCTTAATCTGGTCTTTATAAAAATCAAGGGCTGATATGGGCAATGCCCCGGCAGGCTCAGCCACAATCGCATTTTCATTATATAGTTCCAGAATAGTGGTGCATGCTTTTCCTTCAGGGATCAGTGCAATTTCATCCACAGTCTCTTTACAGATGGAATAAGGCAAATCCCCCACTTTTTTTACCGATGCACCATCTACAAATTTATCAATGGAATCAAGGGTGACAACTTCATTCTTCTCCAGAGACGTTTTCATCGCCGGTGCCCCAGCAGGCTCAACTCCTATCATCTTCGTTTCCGGGCTGATACTTTTAATGTATGTACTCATCCCTGAAACAAGCCCGCCTCCACCAATCGAGGCAAAAACAAAATCCACATCCTCATCCATATCATTCATAATTTCCATGCCTACAGTTCCCTGTCCGGCAACTACATGGGGATCATCAAAGGGGTGGACGAAAACCCGTCCTTCCTTTTCACAACATGCCATCGCTTCTTTAAAAGAATCATCAAAGGTATCCCCGGTCAGGATCACTTCAATAAAATCTCCGCCGTGGAACTTCACCTGGTTCACCTTCTGCCTCGGTGTTGTGGATGGCATAAAAATTTTTCCATTTATTTTCATCAGTTTACAGGAATAGGCCACACCCTGAGCGTGATTTCCGGCACTGGCACATACTACTCCCTTTTTCAGTTCGTCATCGGACATATTTTGAATAAAATGGTAAGCTCCCCGGATTTTAAACGAGCGGACAATCTGGAGGTCCTCCCGTTTTAAATACACATTACAACCATAACGTTCAGATAAAATTTCATTGCGCTGTAATGGCGTATGTTCAACCACATCTTTTAATACATGATGAGCAATAATGATATCCTCAATTTGCACACGTTTCACCTTTTGATTTTGTGTTTCCATTTGCACAGCCTTCATCACTTACCTCCATTCCTTTTATAAAGATACACATCATCCCCCAATGACATAGAACGCAGCTCTCCGCAGCATTAATATTAATATATTAGCAGACTGACGGTGCAATACGTTAAATGACAACGAAAACAAAAAACCTATCTCTCATAAGGATAGGTAGAATGTTATTTTCAGAATTTAACAAGTTATCAGAATTGTTAAAGTACATTATAACAAGTTTTTTCAGAATTGAAACCCTTTTTTCAGAAGAAGATAAGAAATTTAAAACAGAATATCACTATCGTTGCATAAATATAGTTATAATATTCAGATTTCTTACATCTCTACCAAATGAGCAAAAAAGCTCATGCGACCCTAAAGATAGCACTGTCCATTTGGTAAACATATACATTTATTCTTTTCGACTACAGTGACTACAACAGTTAAACATTATGGACTTGCCCGTCCATCAAAACTTCGAATCCATATGTATGCAGTCTTCCAGATGGCAGCTTTCAGCCAACGTGTGATGCGGAGTAATGTTTTTCGGCTCTTCGTTTCTAATTGCAGCAATACATTCAAACAATACACATGGACTCAGCGAGAAAGATTGTGTGATACCTTTTTATGTTCACATACTTTTTTAATGAGAAAAATACTCAACAAAAATAAATTTGAAACCACTACGTTCCGAATCATGATGAATGGGTCTAGTTCGACAGCTGTTTGAATATGGATAAAATTTAATACACTGTTAGCCATAACATGTGATATCCAAGGTGTCCAAAGGCTTTCTGTTTTAAAAAACATATAGCCCCAAACAAATCCATTAATAAAGGTCCCTATAAAAATAATCCCACTCCCAGAAACAGCTCCAGATAATGATACTTCTCCTACCATTAAATCCTTCAGAGGCCAGACAAGATGCCATATCCCAAACAAAAACGCTTGAAGTAGGTTGCTGGCCCAAAATGAAAAGCGGGTCATAAACTTTGGGATTAACAGTCCTCTAAATAGCCCCTCTTCCATAAAAGCATTAACGATATTTCCTAAAAGGAGCCATAGAGCAAATAAGGCGCCCCCATACCTCCCCTGTTTCGAGTCAATAGCAGAAAAAAGAATAATAGGTTCCTCGAATGAGAAGGTCATAACAAAGTATTCTATAAGATAAGCTAAAAAATAAATTGCAATTGTTAGAATTGCACCTAGTATAAGATTAACAGTTATATTCGTTCTCCGAAGACCAATAAATGAAATACTTTTGTTAGATAAAAACAAATACAATAACACAAGTAAAAAACCTATGGCTTTTGAGATGAAGATCTCACCCCATTGTTCATCTATGCGTAAAACAAAAATGTCATTGATGCGGAATAGCAATGCAAGCATCAGAATAACCATTCCCATGAATAGGGGATTGTTCTCGGATAATCGTTGAATGGTTCCCACACGCTTCCCTCCTTTATTGTTTTACCTCCATCATTTTTCGGATAATGGTTTGCCAATGATTAAAAAATAATAGATGCCCTTCTCCTTCTAGAATATGCAATTCACTGTTAGGCAAGTTTTCTTGAGCATGTTTGGCCATGGCAACAGTCGAGTTCCGATCTTCTGTGCCTTGCCAAATATGAACTTGGCTCGTCACGTCAGAAAGTTTGAACTCCCAAGGTTTTTCAACAGCCACCATATCATCAAAATGACCATGAATTCCCTTGCGATAAATTTCCTCCATTTCCTCTAGGTACATGCTTTTCACATCCGCCCGCTTAACAATTTGTTGGTCTGGGGCGGCGAAAGATTTCATCATTTGATTCAGCTGCTTTTCTTTATCCTTTTTTATTCCTTTTTCCAAGGAACGGAGAGCTGGCTTCAGCAAGAACGGTATGTTCTTGGCCATCCAGAAACCAATTCGGTTGTATAAGGACATTCCTTCTGTAAGTCTCGGGTTGGTGTTGATTGACAAATAGTTGCTGATCAAAGTGACTCCTAAAACACGAGCATGTAACTGATAGGCACAAGCTAGTGCGTGGGGGCCTCCGCCAGATATCCCCATAATGAAAAAACTGTTTAAGGATAATTGATTCGCTAGTTCATTGATATCATCAGCCCAATCTAAAAGTGAACGACCTGGGTTTGGATCGGACAAGCCATAACCTGGGCGATCCACATGAAGGAAACGCAGACCATATTGTCTCGCTACTTGTTCGTCTGGATAACGGAACACTCTTGAGTTTGGGGTTCCATGGAAAAAGAAAATTGTTTGACCATCTGGGTGGCCATACTCCCTAAAACCAAGCACCCGACCATCGGACAATTTCAGTTTTTGATCACGTTCATGCAAGGTAATCCCTCCTATATTACAAATATTGAACAAAAGGAATGTTACGTAACATACTATTGATATAACTTGTAACACACATTTGGCTAACTGTCAACAAATATTGAAATTTAAGGAGTGTAGACTTGACATTTTCCATACAATGTGACAAATTACACCAAAAAGGATGTTACGTAAAATGCTAACCGGAATCCCATGTGACATTATTCATTAAATATCAATACTATGTAAGGGAGCAAAGGAAATGAGGAGAAAAATTATAGAAGCTGCAAAAGAATTGCTAAAAGACCGTTCGTTTAATGACATTCGTATTGATGAAATTGCAAAGAAAGCTGGGATAACGCGGCAAACTGTTTACAGACATGTTGGGAGTAAGTCAGATTTAAAAAATATATTGCTAGAAGAAGGATTAGAAATTGATCCCCATCCAGCAAATACTCAGGAAAAAATTTTGAGGGCTGCAACAGAGGTTTTTGCTCGAACGGGGTACAGTGATTCAACTTTAGAACAGGTTGCGAAGGAAATAGATATGACGAAGGGAGCCATTTATTGGTATTTCTCTAGTAAGCACGATTTGTTTATTACTCTAATTGAAAAGCGGATGAATGAGCAGTTGTCATTTGTTCCAGAGCAATTAAAGAAAGCACTAGTTGAAACTGATCCTGTGAAAGGGTTAACAAAGTTTTTTAATAATCAATTTTCCTTCGTGGAATCGGATCAAACGTTTTCTCGATTGTTTATGGAATTTGCTGCTCACAGTCGAGACAGAGATGTACGTATGCGACTAAGTGAAGCCTTTCAGTTTTTAAATGAACAGTTAATTGAAGTCGTGAGAGAGATGAAAGAACAAAACATGCTCGCACAGGATTTGGAACCGGAAACGATTGTAATATTTTCGCAATCGTTAATTGACGGACTCATTATGAGTTCCCTTTTATATCCTGAGCACGTTCATTTAAAAAAGTGGGCTCCTCAGTTCGCACGAATGCTTTGGCAGGCTATTGGTCCAGAAACGAGTATTTGTTTAAGGAAACAAGATGAATCATTAATGGAGTAGATTCAAAACATCCATGAATTGAGAGTGGTCATATGTCTATATAGCATTTGTGGATAATGGTTATATTTCCTTTTGTTTGGTATATTAATGACTGGGATAGATACGGGAATTATCAGTGCAGCGTTGACCACGATCATTTTATGCTTTTGATATTCCGCCTCACTGGGGTTCCTGGACGGTCACTATGTACACGCTAGGCCTGGCGATAGGAGTCGCAATTATCGGTAAATTTTCTGATCAGTATGGCCGGAAAAAAATCTTCTTAATCGAAGTGTTTCTGTTTACACTTGGTTCGTTTCTAGTTGCTATTAGTCCCAACTTTATTTTTATGCTCATTGCCCGTTTTATTCAGGCTATTGGTGGTGGAGGGCTCATTGTGGTTGCCAATGCATATATTTTAAGCATGTTTCTAAAGAAGTTCGTGGTAAAGCCCTGGGAGTCATTGGTGGTGTCAACGGAATAGCAACAGCTCTAGGTCCAAATATTGGTGCATTTATTCTTGATATCAGTGGAAGTTGGCGATGGCTGTTTTATATCAATATCCCCATTGCTGTTGTCTTAATTGTGTTGAAATTTATTTTAATTCAGGAAACAGAAACGTCTTCTGATGAAAAGTTAGACTGGGCTGGCGTTTCACTCCTTATGGTTTCGGTATTGAGCTTTATGTTTAGGTTAAAACAGATTGGTGAAACAAAAGGATTACAGGAATCTGCAGTCACTTCAGCGCTCCTGCTTGGAGGTGCAGGTATCCTTTTGTTTATTCTGCTTCTATACTGGAAACAAAAGAGCATGGTTGTTGTAAGTATATTAGTTGGCACAGGATTTGGTATGATGACTAACGCTCCTTTTAGTGTTCTTGCCACACGAGGGAGAGAAGATCATCATGGAGTTGCAATAGGTACAGTTACGCTCTTACTGCAGACGGGTTTGACCATTGCTCCTGTTCTTTATGGTAGTTCTCTTTCCCAAACCTTTTCCTCTCTTCAAGAGAGGCTGGAAAGTGAAATGGTCATGAAAGCATATTTTGAGTCATTCAATAGTTTGGAATATTCCTCCTTGATTTCCTATGTGAATGTCGCTGTGTCAGAAGAAACGAAATCGTATTTGTTTAACATGAATTATGCTACAATAGGAGTTAGATATACTGACAGATCTTTATTGCAGTGTTGATGGTAGGTATAGGGATTTTCTTAATTACAACAGTTATACAATTTTCTAATAAACGGGGAACGTGCACAACGGAATTTTGTTTTGTTAGAAGATGATGAAGGCATGAAAAAAATAAGGATAAATTTTAACCTTTTTAGAGATAGACTTTAGGTTCAGGGCTTCCTCCTACAATTATTTTAGCTTGGCAGGAGGATAAAACGTAGAAATTTTGATGTTGAAAATGGTCATTTTATTCAAATAAAAGGAATTCAATTCGATTAACTCTAATTCATAGAAAGGATGTCGACATATTGAATGTAAATGAATTAATCATTTTAAACTTTGAGGAAATCAGGCGCAGAAGCATCATGGTGTGGAAGTCAATACCGGAGAAAAGCATAGATTGGAAACCTGATGAAAATGCTTTAACATGTGCAGAAATAATTAGACATGTTTTAGAAGGTGAGTATTTATATCATCAAATTTTGCTTGGGAAAGGAAGTGACGCCCTGTCTGATATATCTAATCCATTTGAAACAAAAAAATTTATATCTGTAGATGATGAGATAGAATTTTCAAAGCAATACCGCGAAGAGTTTATAAATTATATTAAAAATCTCAACACAGACGATTTAGAAAATGTTGAAATTGATCGTTCGGATGTCGGTTATGTAAGGACGCTTGGTGATATGCTTATGCGAATTGCTTATCACGAATCAGTTCATACTGGCCAATTGCTAGACTATATGAGAACAATGAATATTGAACGTCCGAATATATGGGATTAATTATTTAATGAATCTCGCAGTTCCCTGTCACTTGGAGCTGACGTATCGAAATGACCGTCATACGAGCTATGACGGTCAAAACCTCTCGAAAACGCGACAGTAGCGTCCGTCATGGTTACATGAATTTGCCGCGAAGGGTACTGTGGTACCGTGTTATAAACTCTCGCAAGCTACACCATTTTCATCCCCGTCTAAACGGCGAGGCCCCTCTTCTTGCCCTCGGGTATCAGTCACCTGTCGATTATTTCTTTTGACTAGTCGTTGAATAACAAAGGAATTTCTTTCTGTTATCAAGAATAGTGATGCAAAAACAAATCTTACATTAAACCATATCGCGTTATTTGGTATTTATTCTGGTAAAAATGGATATGCACAATATGAAAATGGAGATAAAGTTTATAGTGTTCAAATTATCTTTCAAGCAACTGATTATTATGGAAAATCAAGGGCAAACAACGAGAGTAAAGGTTTATATTTTTTTCACAAAAATGAAATACCGAAAAATCTAAACAAACATCAAGCCCCATTTATATTGGACTGGGTAAATGATGTAACAAATCCAGTCGTGAACTAAATTTCTTTTTTACATGAATGGGGTGCTTTTCAAATGTAGTCGTGCTCTTTTTTTGATGAAGTTGATATTTTAGTTTTGGTTCATTACTAAATTTTTTTAAATAGTGTGTTCAAATTTTCTAGCGTTGCATAAATATAGTTAGAATATTCAGATTTCCTATATCTCTACCAAATGAGCAAAAAAGCTCATGCAACTCTATAGGTGGCATTGTCCATTTGGTAAACATATACATTTATTCCTTTCGACTACAGTGACTGCAACAGTTACGATGTGATAGTTGCGATGTACTAATTGAATCGAACCCTAGGACATTCTGTAAACCCTTATCTTAAAGCACATCACCCATGGCGTGTAATCTTTCAGACTCATGCAATAGCGCATACAACATGAATTGGATGTAAGCCTTTGTTGTGAGTTTTTTGGTGTTATGATCGGTTTTCAATGTTTCAATTTGTTCATAAACTTTTTTGAAATTTATAGGTGAAACCCATTTACCAAATGAGGAAAGTGGTGTATTCTGTCCATAATGGTATTCCTTTACTTTGGATTTGGACAGGAACCACCTGTACTTTCCATTGTAAAGGATTTTTTTATGGACTGAACACTTTTTTGAACATTATGATTATTTTGAATCATTTGATTTGATTAATGCAACGCTAGTGACAGAATATATATTCATTAGTACAGCTAAATTGTGGAAATCTGTTATACGATTAAACTATCCAGTTTCATGATACAATACATTGGGTTCTTATCTATTTAATTCCACGTTGAACAATAGCAAAACAAAATCAGCGAGGACTTGCCCCTAATCGAAACACTCCATTAATGGTTTGAAAGGTGGATGGTGATGTATATCCCAAAGTATTTTAAAGTTACAGATTTTGATGAAATCAGAGATTTTATGAAGAGAAACTCGTTTGGAACCATTGTAACTGCACAGCAAGGAAAACCTATTGCTACTCATTTGCCTTTGGAATTGCATAAACGAGGAGATGATTACTATATAACCGGACATATGGCTTATGCGAATCCTCAATGGCGAACATTTGAAAATAATCATGAACATGTCCTTGTTATATATCAGGGACCCCATGCCTACATCTCATCTTCCTGGTATCAGTCTGAAAATGTACCAACCTGGAATTACCAATCAGTCCATGTATATGGCACAGCAAGTATAATGAACGAACAAGAGTTACAAGAAGATCTTGCACTATTATTAAAAAAATATGAACAACATCGTAAGAATCCTGTTTTATGGGAAAACCTTTCTTCACAAACTAAAAAGCAAATCAAAGGTGTGGTTGGATTTAAAATTAAAGTTCAAGAAGTTCAAGCTGCTTATAAATTAAGCCAAAATCGAAATCAAGAAGACTACTATAATATCATTGATAAGCTGTATGAAGAAGGAGATTTAAATTCACAGCAGATGGCAGAAGTGATGAAAAACAGAGAATGACCTATGATCTGTATAAATAAGAACGTGAAAATGTTACTAAAAATTATTTAGGAACATTGATTGAAGAAGACTTATTCCAAACTGCATAATTGGCAATCCTATATTTTCTGTGTTTAATCCTGAACATGCCGGAAGCATATAAAAATATCCCTGCAGACGTCTGGCTGCAGGGATATCTCATGGAAAGAGGGGAAGGTCATTCATTCCATGGGGTCTTTCTCGATTTTCTTGTATATCAACAATCCTATTCCCAGTGAAACAAGGATTGTTCCAATAACTATATAAAATAGAATCATGCTTCTTCCTCATTTTTAAAAGATCATAATGAACCCTTCAACTTCATATTACAGATTTTACGTAAATTCTGTTTCATGTTTTCGTAAACTTCCTGTTAATTTTCCCTGGCTATCCACTGAAAATAGGATGTACTGATCCACTGATTCCCTTTATACCCTACTTCTTTCAGTTCTCCCGCATATTGAAAACCAAATTTCTTATGAAAAGCAATACTCGACTGATTTTCAGAGGTAATAACTGAAACAATCGTATGAAAATTTCTCTGTTTCGCTTCATTCAAAATAGCTCTCATTAACTTTCCTCCAATCCCTTTTCCATGATAGGACGTATCTAAATAGATGGTCAGTTCTGCGGTATATCGGTATGCTTCTTTTGGACGGTATGGACTAAGATATGCATACCCCGCGATGATTCCATCCAGGTCAGCCACGAGGCAGGGATAATTGGAATCAAGTTGTTCATACCACCGGCGCAAATCATCCAGTGTTTTTGTTTCAGTTGTAAACGTATGGGTAGTGTTCCGAATGTAATAATTCATGATTTCTACTAATGACGCCAAGTCTATTTCTTGAACTTCTCTGATTTTCATCCTTCATCTCCCTTATTTTCTTTTATCTGATAAACATAAATTATATGATAAACTAAAAAAAATAAACTTTACAGGAAAGTGTGCAGATTTATGTCAACCATTCGATTTGCCCGGGTTATGGATGCCCGAACCCTTAGTGAACTAGCCTTACGATCAAAGGCATACTGGGGTTATGGTAATGATTTTCTGGAAAAGTGCCGATATTCTCTGACCATTACCCCTCAAATCATTGTCAGTCAGCTTATTTTTGTTTACGACGACTATCAGATCAAGGGGTTCTACGGAATCAATACTGATGATTTAGAATTAACCTATTTTTTTATAGAACCATCTTATATTGGAAAAGGGATTGGAAAACAGCTGTTTCAACATGCCCTGAATACGGCAAAACAGCTCGGACTTCCCCATTTAGTGATTCACAGCGATCCTTATGCAGAGTCGTTTTATCAAAAAATGGGGGCCCGAAGAATCGGAGAAGTTCCATCAGAAGTACAGCACGACAGATTGTTGCCATTGCTGAAAATAGATGTTGATTAATGGGATGCCCTTCTTATCGATAGGATAGGGCTCTTTTTTCTAAGGACTCCCAGGATTCCATAAATTGCTGTTTATCGACTTTATGCTGTTTTTTCCCGCTCAAAGGATCATTGATATATACATACTTAGAATCATATCCCACCAGCACAACAGCGTGAAGATCCAGTGGCGTTTCAATGTGTTCATGCTGATGATCCCAGGCCTCCCATCGGTCCGGCAATTGAAAATCACCAGTCGTCCATACCACCACAGGCTTTTTCTGTTCCACTTGTTTCAGGATGTCATCAAAGGATTGATTAGTTAAATTAACCGTTCTCCCGGGAAGATATTGATTCATCAATTCCTCTAATGGCCCGTCAAAAACTGCATATCCAGCCTCTTTTCCTGTAATATCTCCGACAAATCCCTCATCCGGATCTCCCCATTCCACGATGTTTCCATTCTGATCACGTTTAATAGGGTCATTGTCTTTAGGCAGCTCTTTAGCCAGCTGCATCTTATCTGCAGAAATCCCTGCATAATTTAAAACCATAGCCAGACTGGTGACTTCACATCCATACTTTAACTCAGGGTTTTGCTTAATTAACGGAACATCCAGCAGCACTTTTTCCTTCTGTGGTTTGTTATCTTCTCCATGCCTAACATCCGTAGTTTCTTTCCTGGCATCGTTTGTTTCTTCACCTTTCAATTTCATATCATCTGCTGATTCCAGACCATTTTGATCTTCCATACCACAGGCAGCTGTTATAAACAAAAGGGTTAAGATACTGATAAAAGATCGGTTCACAACGAAACACCCCCTGTTTATAATGTGCCTCTATTACTGTAAATCATGATTGCTTAATAGAGGATGGAACTAAACGGCATATGGCAATAAAATATCCGAACTATATTCAACATCACATGAATTAGTTCGGATATTTGACTCTGAAAGATAAAAAAGTATAACATGTGAGCCTATGACAACTGAGAGAATGGTTGTCCCAGCTTCTTGTCACTTAATTATTTTTTCCCGAAATAGCGCAATCGCTGAATTTGGGTTGCCCGGTGAGCACCGTATTTTTCCTTTAGCTCCAGGCGTTCCAATTCCCTGCCCAGCTTCCGGTAACTTTTTAGCCTTTCCTCTGTAAGCTCTCCACTCTGAATGGCTGCTTTAACGGCGCAATTCGGTTCAGATTCATGTTTACAGTCCCGGAATTGGCAGTGTTCTGCCAGCTGTTCAATATCAGAAAATGTCGTCTGAAGGGCTTCATTCCCGCTCCAGAGCTGCAATTCACGCATTCCCGGTGTATCAATCATAACGCCTCCATCAGGCAAGACAAAAAGCTCCCGATGGGTTGTAGTATGCCGCCCTCTGTCATCCCCTTCCCTGGTTTCAAGGGTCTTTTGTATTTTCTTGCCAAAAAGCCGATTAATCATCGTGGACTTTCCTGCACCCGATGAACCAAGGAGAGATATGGTTTTTCCTTTCGTTATAAACGGCAGCAGTTGTTCGTAGCCGTCACCAGTCAGTGAATTTACTGCTATAACCGGAACCCCCGGTGCCACTTCTTCCGTGGAGCTAATTTTTTCATCGAGGTCCTCAGCCAGATCCATTTTCGTTAAAACAATAACCGGTGAAGCTCCGCTTTCATAAACAAGCGTTAAATACCGTTCCATCCGTCTTGGATTAAAATCCCTATTTAAGGCAGAAACTAAAAAGACAAAGTCAACATTGGCAGCCATGACTTGAGCCTCTTGTTTCTCCCCTGCCCTGTTCCTGACAAGAAGACTTTTCCGCTCCAAAATTTGATGAATGATCCCTTCACTGGACCCTTTTGCTTTTTGAAAGAGCACCCAGTCCCCCACACAGGGCAGATCTTCAGGACCAGCTGCCAGATAATAAAGTTTACCCAGCGGGATTCCTTTTAATTTGCCTGACTCTGACAAAATCGTATAAATCCCATTCGCTGCAGTTGAAATTCGTCCCACATCAAATGAATCATCTTTTATTTGATCTTGAAAGAAAGTCTGGAAACCAAGTTCCTCCAGTAAATAATTGGACATGTTGTTCCTCCTTCTTTTTCAGGAGGACGCATTTCAGTGTGATCTGTACTCATCCTCCTGGATATCATCATTCATGGGTTTCAATATTAATATGCTCATAAAACATCACACTCCTTACATGAAAGTTCTTTTAGTATAGCAAATGATCCTTAACTTGTGCTCCGTCCGCAAACCGATTTCATATCAGCTTTTAATATGATAAAATACGTATATATCCATCAAATTAATTTGATAAAAAGGAGATTAAACAATGAGCAAAAATGCTTTGATGGACCAGGCTTTGCAGGCAACATTTGAACAATATAAACAAAAATTCAAAGCACTGGCCGATGAAAAACGCTTGCAAATCATGAATATTTTAGCCAATAAAGGTTCTTCCTGCGTATGTGATATCCAGGAGGAAATGGGGATGAGCCAATCCAAACTCAGTTATCATTTAAAGATTCTAAAAGATGCCGATTTAGTCGAAATGTCCACAAAAGGTACGTGGAGCTACTATACGATCAAGGAGACAACGGTCTATCATCTGTTATCCGATGAACTATGCTGCCTGTTTATCCCCTCTCAAAAAGCCAAAAACACAAGCTCTTGCTGCGGCTCATAAGAGTTTGTGTTTTTTGACCCGTAACCCTTTATATTATCCCTAGCTCTACGAGAGTAAACATATACCCTGAAAATGTAGCAATTGAAATAACAGATGCAACAAACAGGGCCACCAGCTGCTTTTTGAAAATAGAATTTAGCAAAACAACTTCAGGAAGACTTGCCCCTGCTGCTCCAATTAACAATGCCATGGTAGGGCCCAAAGCCATCCCTTTAACCAGAAGTGCGTGAGATATTGGAATCATGGTTGAAATCCGTATATACAGCGGAATTCCAATAACAGCTGCTATGGGGATCATCCACCAGTTTCCTTCATGAAAGGTACCGGCAATCCATTCCGCTGGAACAATGCCTTTAATTATTGCACCGATAGCCGCGCCGAAAATGAGGTATGGAAAAACGGATTTCATTAAATCAACAGTTTCCTTCCATGCTTCCCTCCATGAACCCTCGCCCTCTGATGTTTTTCCGCCGGATACCTGTACATTTTTCACCAGACGCTCCAATTTAAAATACTCGAGGGTAAATCCAATGACAATCGAAAAGATACTTGTAACGACTGTATAAATCAGCGTCACTTTCCAGCCGATAATCACACCCATAATCGTTAATATCGTCGGATCTAATAATGGAGAAGCAAATAAAAAGATCATCACAATTCCAAAAGGCATTTTTTTCTTTAGCATGTTGACCACAACAGGAATGGTGGAGCAGGAGCAAAAAGGTGTTATAAAAGCAAAAAACACAGCAGCCAGAGCCCCGATCATGCGGTTTTTCCCGGTAAGGAACTTCTCCATTTTCTCAAATGGAATGTATCTCTGGATCCAGTGTATGAAAAAAGAAACAATGATAAATAACACTGTCAGTTCCAGTGCTAACACAAGAAATGACTTGACTGTTTCCATCTGTCCGTCACCCTCCTATATAGGCAAACGTAAACTCATTCATTTGCCTGTTAGTTGTAATGAACTTATTTCTGGTCCTCCTCACTGCAGCAAGCAACTGTTTCTGATCCGTTACTGCAGCAAGTATTTTTGTCCTCATTTACTTCTTCAATCTTTAAAGAACAGCAGTCTTTTTCCGGTTTCTTATCGGTTTTAAATATTTTTTGAAAAAACGTCATAGTAAGCTTCCTCCCTTAATTAATCAACTTTTTTTGATTAATGAGCCGTTATTTTAGTTCATCAACTTTTTTTGATGAACTGTTTCTAACTTATACCAATCATCTGAATAAGTCAATACCTTTAATCAATTTTTTTTGATTTATAGTGACAGCATTACTTTTTCTCCTTCAAAAGTATGAGGAAAATTCCCACTGTTTCTCGTTGGCATCAAACATGCGTAGGGGTAAACTATTTACAATCCTATTCAATCATACAGGGGGTTACGGTTATGAAGATTCGACAACTGGAAATCCATACATCCAGGCTGAGTGAGATGACAATATTCTATGAGAAAGTCATCGGTTTTCAGGTCCAAAGAAAAGATTCAGAATCCGCTTTATTATCAAGGGGGGAGGCCCGATTGGAATTAAAGATGGCAGATCATGAACAGCCCTTTTATCATTTCGCCTTTTCGGCTCCACAAAAAGAATTTAACTTGTTGGCAGCATCAGTACAATCAGCCACTTCCCTGCTTATCAATGAATGTAATGAGCGAGTGATGAAGTCTAATCTATGGAAAGGAGATCAAATTTATTTTCACGATCCTGATGGGAATATTGTTGAGATTCTGTCACCTCAATCAGAGAAAGAATTTAACATACGGGAAGTGGGATTACCTTCAGAAAATATCCATGATTTAAAGGGTTTTCTTCGGGAAATTCCCAGCGAATTTCAAAATGATTCTGACCTGTTCCAATTTTACGGTGACCAAAATGGAGTCTTTGTTCTGGTGCACACGGATAGAAAATGGTATCTTACTAATAAAAAAGCCTCTATTCATCCTATCTCGGTGACCATTGAAGGAGAAAAGGATACAACTCTGAACCATCCAGTTTTGCCTTATAGGATCAAAGTGAAACAGAAGATTTAATCATATACCTTAAAAAAATACATGTTATTGGAGGGAGAAAGCGTGATAGGAATTTTAGCAGGTATGGGACCAAAATCAACAGCACCTTTTATCGATAAAGTTGTTGACAAGTGTCAGGAGATGTACGGTGCAAAATTTGATATGGATTTCCCACATATGATGATCTATTCCTGTCCAACCCCTTTTTATGTGGACAGGCCCATTGATCATGCGGAAATGGAGAAAGCTATTATTCATGGTGCACAGAGGTTAGAGCGAACAGGTGTTGATTTTATAGCAATGCCATGCAATACCGCCCACCTTTACTATGAAAAAATCCAGGATTCATTAACCGTTCCATTATTAAATATGGTGGAGGAAACAATAAAAAGGCTGCCAAAAAACGCAAAAAAAGCAGCATTACTGGCTACAAATCCCACCGTGCAATCCGGTTTATATCAACGTTTTCTTTCACATTATGGGATTGAGTATATCAGTAAGGACCACTGGCAGGATGTTGTCGACCAATTGATTTCAAACATTAAATCTGGTGACATGAAGCATGCTCTAGAAATTTGGGGAAATTTTTATTCTGAGATCATCCAATCAGTTGACACTGCCATTATTGCTTGTACAGATTTAAATATGATAACGGATCAAAATCGGGGAGAGATTCACTTTTTGGATTCTTCCACATGTCTTGCAGAGGCTGTTGTTGATTATTATTTAAATGGTAAAGAAAATCATTGATTCTAACATATCTTAAATAGTAAAAGAGCACGCCGTTTTTTCATTTTTTTGGACAGGGACTTGCGTGCTCTGATTTCTGTGTTCTACGTTCTTTTAATATTCTCCATCACAAAACCGCTTTTGACCATGGAAGGCATTCTGACTAAACTATAGCTTAAATCCTGATCAGGCACATCATACTCCATATGGTTTACCAGAAATTCGAGGGCTGCTTTCATGACTGCAACTGTAATGCCTTCACCCGGGCACCTGTGCCCACTGGCAGGATCCCCTCCACCCTGAGGGATAAACGAATACAGATCCTCCTCCCATTCTCTGAAACGTTCCGGACGAAAAACATCCGGATCTTTCCAGATTCTCGGGTCATGATTCGTGCCATAAATATCGAGAAATACAAGCTGCCCCTTTTTAAACTCATAATTTTTCCATACAAAATCTTTACGTACTTTAGCTCCTAGAAAAGGTCCGAATGGATAATAGCGCCGAACCTCCTGAACAAAATGGTAAAGGTTCTTTTGATTTCGGGACTGAATCATACGGATATACTGAGGGTAATCATGTAATGCCAGTGCGGAAAAGGTGATATAGTTAGCAATCGCTACAATAGGTCTTACAACATTGATGAGTTCAATGGCTGCCATTCTGGAATCCAACATGTTTCCTTTTACATCCTGATAATAGGCAATCGTATGGATGGCAGGATGCTGATGAACATCGATGATTCCTTTGCGAATATCTTGAATAATTCCCTTCACCCAGGCTTCAGTCCGATTGCGGGCGACTCTCCCTTCCCAGTGGCGGGGCCCCAGTGCACCAAATGCATCTACCATGGTATAAAAATCATCTGCCCGCTTTTGAACTTCTGATTCTTTCAGGGGTACACCCGCCCACTTGCATGCAACCCGGCATAAAACCTGTTTTGCTTCATCAAACAAAACCACCTGATCGGTCTTTTCCCATTTTCGCAAGGAGGATTCCCATTCCTTTTTCACCAGGTCAGCCAGATAAGTTTGATCAGCTTGTGTCATAATAGACAAAAACATTTGCTTTCGATTTAAGTGCTCAGCATCATCTTTGGTCTGAATCGCATTGACACCAAACAATGACTGCTGGATACGATACGGAGCAGCCCCTTTCCTCTGAAACAATTCTGTGTTGTAAAATACTTTTGCCGCTTCAGCTCCGGTCATACAGATCACTTTTTTCCCCATTACCCTGGTTTCAAATAAGTCGGACTGCAACTGTTTCACCCTGTTTTGAATGAACAAATATCCTTCCCTCATTAATGACACACTGTTATCGATCGTTTCTTCTTTCGGAATCACCTGCTGTTCGGTCATGCTTATTTACTCCCTTGATAAGAATTTTTCACCATTCGATATGCTTAGTATTGGTTAATCTCCATCAATTCATCCAGGGTGATTTTATCCAGCTGAAGTAATTGAAAAACCAGTGAATGATTTTCCTGCAATTCGTACAATCTATAAATGCTGTTTGTTATATGAAAATAAAGGAGGGTCAATATGGGTATTTTAAGCGGAAATCCATCAAATGAACCTCTTCACTATGGAGAGGTTTTTGGATTATGGTCATATCTAACCGTAACGAAAGGCACAATTGCCTCACATCAAACACTTCTTCATCATGCAGGAGATGAAGACTTAAAGCACTTGCTAAAAGAAGCTATAGATCAGGGGAAGCAAGAGGAAAAGCAGCTTGAAACATTATTGAAGGACAATGGAATCGGGCTACCTCCTACACCGCCTGAACGTCCAAATGCGTGTCTGGATGATATTCCTGCAGGAGCACGCTTTATGGATCAGGAAATCGCTGCTATGCTTTCTGCAGACGTAGCGGCCGGGTTAGTATCCTGCAGCAAAATGATCGGACAGGCAATTCGTGAGGACATTGCCATGATGTTCGGGCAATTTCACACGCAAAAAGCTTCTCTAGGAGCGAAAGTATTGCGCCTGAATAAAGAAAAAGGATGGCTCGTGCCGCCACCATTGCATAAGAAACCGGATGATTGCTGATTGTTTGAATGACAAAAAAGTGATTTTGAAATACCCACCAAAGACAAAAAACATCCGAACGATATTCTGCATGAGAATACGTTCGGATATTTTTACATCGAATGATAAAAAATATAAAATTTAAGCCTGTAACACTCCTTCAAATGCAGGAATTGATTGCCCAGCCCCTCGAGCTGCTTCAGCCTCTCTGCAGCGGCGGCAGCTTTCTCGGTGGCGTTCCAGCCGTTTTCGGGGCTAAGCAGGATGACCATGTTCATATTAGATTTTCAACCGCATCCATTTCTACACATTCCTCTAAAACGCAAGCTCTTTTTATGGAAGTATGGTTATGAATTATTCTATTTTCGTTCATTCATCATTTCAAATGCAAACCGGGCATTAGGAAATGTAATCGAACCCCCTGCGATAACACCAATTTTAATCGCTTCAATTATTTCTGCTTTATTTGCGCCTTCTTGAATACTTCCATCTAAATGATACAGAATACATTCATTACATCTGGTTGTCACTGAAATAGCCAGCCCCATTAGTTCCTTATTCTTTTTTGTAATTGCTCCTTCTGAGTATACACCATCATCCATCTCACTGAATTCTCTGAAAAATTCATCTGATTCCATCATCATGTCATTATACCTTTTGCGATACAAACTCATTTCATCAGATTTCATAATGAATTCCTCCTAAAGCCCTCAAGTTCTTTTTCAAAATTTTATCATAGTACCCTTTCTTTACACTAGTGAGCTTTTTTTATGTAAAGGCCATCTGAAGGAATAAATGCTGAAGAAATAGTATGAAATCGTTCAACAACAAGTGTGATGCAAGTAAGAATGATAATGAAGTTTATAGATTTATAACTGAAGCCCCGCAGTCGGTAATTTTCCTCAAATAAAATAAACCATAAGCATTCCATATGGAAAACTTATGGTTTTGCATCAAATGTACAGTTGCACTAAAACATGATTATTTTAGGAATGGAGACGGTGGGAGTCGAACCCACGTCCAGAGATATCGTCACTCAGGCTTCTACGAGCGTAGTCGGTATATGATCCTTTACCAGCTCTTCTGCCTACCGACAGGCTTCCGAGTGGCTAGTCTGGTAAGTCTCCTCCGGCATCCTCAGACGGCGGATGCCAGCGTAGCCCGCTCATTTTGAGACCCTTCAATCTGCCACACGGGCGATGGCAGGAAGGATCCTTTAGCTTGCGTTACGCAGCTAAAGCGTAATTGTTTTCTTTGCCAGTTATATTTACGATGACGGTTTACGAGTCGTCCCCTCGGCTCGCCACCTGAGCTCGATCTACCCCTGTCGAATCCGTAACGTCCCCGTATATTAAATAGTATGCCGCTTTTAGCGACGTAAATATTATATCATATTTTATGATTGATTCCAACCTGCTCCTCATTGAAGTCAGGTGATTAATAACGGTCTTTGAGTGCCCGCTCAATATCCCGCTTTGCCTGTTTTCTCTTAAGGTCCTCCCGTTTATCATATTGCTTTTTACCCTTTGCCAGACCGATCAAAACCTTGGCTACACCATTTTTAATGTAAATCTTTAGTGGTACTAACGAATATCCCTGGCGCTGGGTTTCACCAATCAGTTTATTAATTTCACTTTTATGAAGCAGCAGTTTACGGGTTCTTAATGGATCGTGATTAAAGCGATTTCCCTGCTCATAGGGAGATACATGCATGTTATACAGAAAAGCTTCCCCGTTTTCTATGCGGGCAAAGGAATCCTTCAAGTTGACACGTCCAGCCCGGATAGATTTAATTTCTGTTCCCTTTAAGACCAGGCCAGCTTCATAGGTTTCTTCGATAAAATAATCGTGATGTGCTTTCTTGTTTTGTGCGATAACGTTTCCCTGTCCTTTGGCCATATTCCTTACCTCCTTCTTGCGTAAAGATTATTGTATCAAAAAAATGGATGGTTTCAAGTTTTTTATATGGTTTCACCGAATATTTTGCCTAAATTCTCTTTCATTATGGAACAACTGGGTTAAAATAGGAAGTTTACTATTTACTTTATCATGATACTTATGAGAATATGATGATGAAATAAAGAAGCTGGAGGAAAACATCATGACTCAAGGTGTACTGCAAATTAGGAAACTGAATGTGGGTGACTATGATTTTCTTAAAAAAATGGATACAGGTATTGGCGATGATTATGTCGTTCGAATATTTCCCGGGTTAGTTAAGAGCACTCATCAGGCTGTATATGGCCTCTTTGATTCCGAAAAGATGCATCTTCTTAGTATTGCCGGGTATACGATATTTGCAAGAAAATTTGCGGTGCTGGGAAGGCTTCGGAGTGACCGCAGATTTTTGTCAAAGGGGCATGCAACAAGATTAGTCCAGTATATCATAGATGACTTGAAGACAATGCCAGAGATCAAATGGATTGGGGCAAACACTCAGATGCCGAATGTTTCCGCTCGCAGGGTACTGGAAAAGCTCGGGCTATCCCCAAACGTGACGTTCTATTCAACAGAACTGGTGAACAGAGAAAAAATTACTGGAACTGATGGGGAGTTGTGGACCGCTGTAAATGCAACAGAAGAAAAACGGGCGCTGTTAACTTCTGTTCAAAATAATCAGCTGGGAATGTTTCCATACGAATGTTACTACCCCCTTCCTTTTGACGAAATCTTATTTACAGACAGCTATTTAGATGACTGTTTTGTTTATAAAAATCGGGACAGCAGCCGATTCTTTCTGCTGATGGAAGACCAGAAAGGCGATGTTTATGCCCATTTAAAATACTTCTGGGATGACGCCTTTGAACAGCCCGGCTTCTGGAAAACCGTCTTTCATGCAATGGATACCATTTTTACCGAACACAAACTATGGGTGGACTTCTCTGAGAACGGATTTCAGCATATCCCCGCCCCTGAAGCCTTCGACATACAAAAGCCCTGGATCCTATACAGCCTATAACTCAGTGGTGCCTGTCACTTGTCGAATTTTATTTAGTCTTGTACAAGCGGAAAATTAAACTATCATGTACCTTTTCACAATTCAACCCTTAACTCACGCCAACCTATGGCCCTGTGAACATCATCCCATATGGTGCCTGTCACTTGTCAGTATTTGTCGAAGGAAGGGGATGGACAATGATAAAACATTTGCGCATGAATAATCTGGATTTGGCCAAGAGGGTAATGACCATTCAAAAGCTTGCTTATCAAATAGAAGCGAGGATAATTGAATACGAAGAGCTTCCGCCGCTGAAAGAAAGCTTGACTGATTTACAAAAGGTGAATGAACAATTTTATGGCTATTTTTTTGGAAAGGAGCTTGCTGGCTTTATATCTTTTGAAACAGAAGAAGACAAACTGACCATATGCCGACTGGCCGTTCATCCGCATTTTTTTAAGCAGGGGATTGCTTCGTCCCTGTGCCGGTATATACTTCACAATATTCCAGGATACAGGGTAGCGAAAGTATCTACGGGAACGAAAAATGACCCTGCCATAAACTTTTACTTAAAACATGGTTTTCAGAAAGAGAAAGAAATAAGGATCAACGATCAATTGTCCATAACGTCCTTTATCTACAATAAACCTCCATTCGACAAGTGACAGGCACCTGTCGAATGGGGGAGTTTTTATGCGTTGCTTTCTTTGGCAACTATGTTCGTTACTTTCTCAGCTTTTAAAAGCTTGTGATTTAGTTTGAAGAGGGTTTGAATGGTTTTTAGCTGTACATAAACATATGGGATTAGCAGTATGAAGTAAACAGCTGAATATTGAGGAACAATTCCGTTTTTCACAAAGCCCCAGTGAATAAAGAACATTCCAAGCACCATAAATGGAACACCAGGACAGATTAACGCATAACTTCCCGGGCTTTTTCCTTCACCATGAATCATTTCCGTAAAGTATCCAATTTGCTTCAATACAGAGTGACCAATGAATCCAAATAAAATTTGCAATGAAACAAGCACGGTTAATGTCAGGAAGATTGGTAGAGCAGACGGATCTGGATTGTGCAGCAAGTTATGGTTAATGCCCATATACAGACGCACAATGGTAATTCCCAGCAGCGTCAAAATTGGGATAATAATCCATAAGCTTGGACTTCCTGCTTTGTCAATCCCCATTTTGAAAATAGATTTTAAAACCAAGAACCATTTTAATAAAGGTCAGGATCAAAGCTAAGCTTGTAAAGAAAATGGAAGTGACAATACCGAGCACGGATACTGCCAGAACATGACTCATGGCTGCAGGAGCAGCAAGACCAACAGCAATCATAGAGAATGCAAAAATCGTCAGCATGTGACTCAGGTTATTGTTATTCACAAAATCCAGGTCACCCTTCACGATAAATCTAGTAAAATAATCTTTGAAAATTTTCATGGCATATACACCTATAGCCAGAAACGCCACAAGCGCTAATGGAAGCATCATATCAATGTAATTCCATAGACCTGGAATAAAAGCCGCTCCAATGACAAATAGCACATTGACACTCATAGCCAGTGTCAAAGGAATGGCCATCAGTGATACTTCAGCATTGGAGTTTTTTAGCTTCTGGAAAGCCTCTGTCGCTTTAAATTGCTTATATTCGCTGATGTTCCAGACAAGAAAGCGATAGTGTTTATAGCCAAAATAGATAATTCCTACTAATGCCAGGCCAACCAAAATCGATGTTGCTATATTTCCTTCCATTAATGCCGGGAAAATATGCTCAAAAGTAGGCATTGGGGTTTTTGGGTGCTTCACCATAAACATAAGATACATAAAAAATGATACTGCTAATCCGCCACTTCCTAAAGAAGCCAGAAAATACAATGGATGATATTGACTGCGTAAGTTTTTTCTCATCCTTTCACTTCCTTTCATTTTGTTATTTTTAATCCTAATACCCCATAAGGTATATTAAATATTATTTAGAGTCCCTTCAAAATCTAAATAGGTGGTTTCCCCTAATATCAAATTCCATAATATACCAAAGTATAGTTTCGCGATTGTCTGCCGACAATGATCAAACATAATTTTTCATCGTCAAATTGCGTCAAATTATGACAATTCATGACAAGTGACAGGCACCTGTCGAATGAAAATAAGGACATAAGAAAAACCGCAATTCCTTCTCTATGAGTGAAGGAATGCGGTTTCACCATAAATATTTTTCGACAAGTGACAGGCACCAAGTTCATTCAAATTTTTAGGCGAGTTCGAAGTCGATGGCGCGTTCGTCGATATTGACATTAATGACTCGAACACGGACTTCATCACCAATTCGGTAAACATTTCCGGTCCGCTCTCCAATCATAGCATAATGCCGCTCATCAAAGTGATAGTAATCATCCGTTAAATAACTGACGTGTACAAGCCCTTCTACCGTATTAGGCAATTCGACAAACATACCGAAGTTCGTAACAGAACTGATCACACCATCAAACTCTTCACCGATCTTACTTTGCATATATTCTGCCTTTTTCAAATCATCCGTTTCCCGTTCTGCTTCTTCCGCGCGGCGCTCCATTTCCGAGGAATGACGTGCAATGTCTGGAAGCTTATCTTTCCAATGATCCTGGGTTTTAGAATCCAGCTTACCTTTCAGCAAATACGTTCGGATTAACCGATGAACGATTAAGTCCGGATAACGTCGGATTGGCGAAGTAAAGTGGGTATAAAAATCGGTTGATAACCCAAAGTGACCAAGGCTCTGGGTCTCATAGCGGGCCTGCTGCATGGACCTCAGCATTACCATTGATATCACCATATCCTCTTTTTTTCCTTTAACCTCTTCCAGCAGCCCCTGCAAAGCTTTTGGATGCACTTCATTAGCTGTTCCCTTTACCGTATACCCAAAGTTCGTTATAAACTCAAAGAAATGCTGCAGTTTCATAGGATCAGGGTCTTCGTGTACACGATGAATAAACGGAACCTGCATCCAGTGAAAATGCTCAGCCACCGTTTCATTGGCAGCCAGCATAAATTCCTCAATTAATTTTTCCGCAACCGAACGTTCCCTCAACACAATATCAATGGCTTCTCCCTGATCGTTCACCAGGATTTTGGCTTCTTTAAAGTCAAAATCGATTGCTCCCCGGTCCATCCGTTTTTTGCGCAAAATTGCAGCCAGTTCTTCCATATCTTCCAGCATCGGTACAATTTCTGCGTATGTTTCCCTTAACTCCTCATCCTTGTCCACTAAAATCCGGTTGACATCTTTATACGTCATTCTCTCTCTTGTTTTTATGACACTATCAAAAATTTCGTGTTCCACCACTTCACCCTTTGGATTAATCTCCATTTCACAGGATAGCGTCAAACGGTTTACCCGGGGATTTAAGGAACAGATCCCATTAGACAGGCGATGGGGAATCATTGGTACTACACGATCCGTCAAGTAGACACTTGTCCCGCGTTCAAATGCCTCTTTATCGATGGGTGAATTTTCAGTTACATAATAGCTTACATCAGCAATGTGAACACCAAGCTTATAATTTCCATTTTCTAGCCGCTTGACTGTGACCGCATCGTCTAAGTCCTTTGCATCAGCACCGTCAATCGTAATGATGGTTTCATCCCGCAAATCCCGGCGCCGGGCGATTTCTTCCGGGTCTGCCTCATCGGGAACACGATTTGCATGCTCTAAGACTTCCACCGGAAATTCGGGTTTAATTCCGTGCTTGTGGATAATGGACAAAATATCGATGCCTGGGTCATTTTTGTGGCCTAGAATTTCCAAAATCTCACCCTCGGCACTCATCCGGCCTTCGGGATATTTGGTAATCCTGGCTATGACTTTATGTCCATCCACAGCTCCATTCGCTGATTTTTTCGGAATAAAAATATCATTTGGAATTCGCTTGTCATCCGCAATCACAAAGCCAAAATGGCCATTGTCCTCATAAGTACCCACAATCCTGTCAACATTACGCTCGAGAATCCGGATAACTGTACCTTCTGGCTTTAAATGGTCTTTCCCTCTGGATTCAATTCGGACCAGAACCCGATCCCCGTTCATTGCCGAGTTCAGGTCATTTTGATGAATAAAAATATCATCCTGTCCTTCATCATCAGGAATTAAAAAAGCAAATCCCTTCGAATGCATTTGAATTTTTCCCCGAATCAAGTTCATCCGCTCAGGAAGACCATAACGATTTTTTCTCGTTCTGACAAGTTCTCCTGCCTGTTCCAGTTCATTTAATGCTTTCACCAGAAGTGTAAAATCATCCGCATCATACAATTCCAGGGCTTCTTCCATTTCATGCACGGAAAGTGGCCTTGACGAATTTTCTTTAAAAAAACTAAGGACTTTTTTCTTCATTTCATCCAAACTGCTTCACCTGCCAAAATTGTCTTTTTTATTATTATTCCACATTAATCCCCGGACCAATCCAAAGATTCCAGAAATTCATAAATATCTTGATGAAGCTGGTCTTTTTCATCATCAAAGGTGATGGCATGTCCCGATTCTTCATACCATTTTATTTGTTTATGTTCAGCTTCTACAGTTTCATAAATATAGTTTGCGCTATCTGTATTTATCATATGATCATTTCTGCCCTGGATCACGAAGGTTGGAGTATAGATGTGATCTACGTGGTCATGAACATCTTCAATCAATTCTTTAATTTTTTGAAATGTGTCTGTCGAATTTTCCATCAGTTTGTTGATTTCCCGGGAAATATCTTCTTCAGATTTACGCTCCAGCTGTTTATAGTCTCTGGCAAATTGTTTAAACCCCTGAGTTAATTGCTTTTCATTATCAAAAAACATCGGCGAACACATGGTAATAACGCCTTTTAAAGGCTGATTATAGGCAAGTTTCAGGCCAAATACACCTCCAATGGACAGTCCGGCTGCAGCAACTTCTTCATATCCAAGGTCACGGAGATGATTTAATCCATTTATGACATCTTCCCACCAATGTTCAGGGTTATAACGTATAATATCTTCCGGTCCCCCGTCATGTCCTCTATAAACCGGTGCATGAGATGTGTATCCCTTTTTCTGCAAAAACCTGCCGATCATCCGCACATCTGCCGAATTACCGGTAAATCCATGAAGCAGCAATACCGCTCTCTTCCCAGCTTCAAATGTAAATGGTTCTGGTTTTTTGATTTTCATATGCTGTCATCTCCTTCATGCAACTATTAATTTTCCATCAAACCTATCAAATAATTGTAGGAGGAATATTTTAATGTTTATGGATTTTTCAGGAAAGAGAAAACCCCATATAAAAACGAGAAACATTCGGCTTCCTTTTCAATGTATAATGCCGAAAGCTTCCCATATTCTTGATTTATTGCGAACGTTCTGATATATAAAAAACAGCAAGTTTATTAACTTGCTGTTTATCCGTTAACGATATATCCAAGCAAGAATGTGAGAATAAAGAATAGTGTTCCGGCAACAATCGTCGCTCGATGGAGCACTGCATCAATTCCCCTTGCCTTCTGCTTTCCAAACAGCTGTTCAGCTCCTCCAGAAATCGCTCCGGACAGACCTGCACTTTTACCCGACTGCAACAATACAAGTGCGATTAATACAACGGCATCAATAAGCAATAATGCAATTAAAAATCCAAACATGTTAGTGTTCCACCTCCTACGTCAAACACGCACCATAAACTAACATAACATAAATGTAGCACAAGTGAATTTCATCTGGCAAGTTTTTAAAGAAAACTCTGCTAGATGAATTTTATATAAATATGACAAAAATTTCGCGTGTTCTATGTTTGAATCAAAAAAATTTATCCTTCCATCCATACTATTTTTTCTTCAATCCCCGTTCGCCGTTTTGGTTCAGGAACTTTTTCAGGATATCCCATCTGCAGCAATCCTGCTATTTTGTGCTGCTCCATGTTAAGTCCCAACTCCTGATAAAATCCTTCCTCATAATGGCAGGGACTGGATGTCCACAAAACTCCTATTCCTCTGTCCCAGGCTGCCAGCTGGGCATTCTGGATGAAGGCTGAAACTGAAGCAAAATCTTCATCCATTTTCAATTGGTCTGGATCCTTTTCTAGATAAACCAAAACATGATGGGGGATGGACCATAGATGCTGTTCCATGCCCGCTTTCATTTGTTCGATTTTTTTCTGCTGGCCTCCAGAAAAAAATCCGAGCCGTTCATAGCTTCTCATCAGTGCATTGATATATAGTGATCGCCCATCCCCTTGAAAGATCTTCAGTTCCCATGGTTCCTTCAACCGGTGAGTTGGTGCCCATGCAGCGATCTGAAAAATTTCCTTTAACGTATGTTTCGGGACGGATCTCTGCTGAAAAGTACGAATGGAACGGCGGTTTTGAATAGCCTCAACTACATTCAATATGTACACTCCTAATGTCTTATAGTCTCAGTCCATAAAAAATTATCCTGTATTTTATTGAATAAATCAATATGTGAGAAGTGAATCTGGACCAGGGAGCTTATAGAAACCATTTCACACGCACGGGCCCTGATTAAGAGCTACACTGAATTCCAAGAGAGTACGCACACATCCTTATAAAGTGAGCGCATATCCTGATAGTTTGTGCACCAGTCCCGATAGAAGACCCACGTATCCCGTTAGAGTGTACGCGAATACCGATAGATGGCCAACGAATCCTAATAGAGTGCGTACGAGTCCCGATTATACACCACAGTTTTCTAAAAAGAAATAAGCTCCCGCCTGTTCTTTTAGAGGGGAGCTTACCACTTTTTCCGTATTATTTTAAATTGTAAAACGCATCGTTTCCGGCATAGACGGCAGTTTGTCCCAGTTCATCCTCAATGCGGAGAAGCTGGTTGTATTTCGCCACACGGTCTGTTCTCGATGGAGCACCAGTTTTGATCTGTCCTGCATTCGTGGCTACAGCGATATCCGCAATCGTAGAATCTTCCGTTTCACCGGAGCGGTGAGAGATAACAGCTGTGTAGCCTGCTCGTTTTGCCATTTCAATCGCTTCAAAGGTTTCAGTCAGGGTACCGATCTGATTCACTTTTACGAGAATGGAATTGCCGACTCCTTTTTCAATCCCCTCAGACAGACGTTTTGTATTGGTCACAAACAGGTCGTCGCCCACAAGCTGCACGCGGCTACCAATCCGTTCGGTCAATAATTTGTGACCTTCCCAATCATTTTCATCCAGTCCATCTTCAATCGATACAATTGGATACTTTTCAACAAGTTCTTCATACCAGGCGACCATTTCTTCAGACGTACGGGTTACCCCTTCGCCTTTCAGATTATACTTGCCATTTTCATAAAGTTCAGAGGAAGCTACGTCCATCGCCAGCTTCACCTGGCTGCCAGGTTCATAGCCCGCTTCACGAATCGCTTCCATAATGGTTTCAAGGGCTTCCTCATTGGACTTCAGGTCAGGAGCAAAACCGCCTTCATCGCCAACAGCGGTGTTATATCCTTTGCTCTTCAGCACCTTCTTCAGAGCGTGGAAAATTTCCACCCCCATGCGCAGAGCTTCTTTAAAGGTCGGTGCACCAACAGGCATAATCATAAACTCCTGAATGTCAACGTTATTATCGGCGTGCTCACCGCCGTTTAAGATGTTCATCATTGGGGTCGGCAGTGTTTTTGCGTGGAACCCGCCAAGGTACTGATACAGAGGAAGATCCAGATAATCAGCTGCGGCACGGGCTACCGCCATCGAAACCCCAAGAATGGCATTAGCTCCAAGCTTCCCTTTATTCTCTGTACCATCCAGCTCCATCATGATACGGTCAATTTCAACCTGTTCAGTCACACGGTAGCCAATTAATTCTGAAGCAATTACCTCGTTGACATTTTGTACCGCTTTTGTAACCCCTTTACCCAGGTAGCGGTCTTTGTCGCCATCCCGAAGTTCGACTGCTTCATATTCACCGGTTGATGCACCACTTGGCACGAGGGCCCGGCCAAAAGCACCTGATTCTGTCAATACTTCTACTTCTACTGTTGGGTTTCCCCGTGAATCCAGCACTTCGCGTGCGTAAATATCTGTAATGTACGGCATATTGATCTCTCCTTTATGATTGAATTAATGATTTTCCTGTCATTTCTTCAGGCTGTTCAATTTCAAGCAATTCTAATAGTGTCGGCGATAAGTCACCTAAAATGCCACCGTCACTCAGGCGAATTCCCTTTTTGGTGACTATCACCGGTACTGGATTGGTGGTATGGGCTGTCATCGGCTTCCCATCCAATGTTACGACTTCATCAGCATTTCCGTGGTCTGCCGTAATGATCGCATAACCGCCTTTATCCAGAATCGCATCTACCACTTTTCCCAGACATTCATCAACAGCTTCGACCGCTTTTATGGTAGGTTCCAGCTTGCCGGAATGCCCCACCATATCTGGATTGGCGAAGTTTAGTATAATCACATGGTGCTTATCCCTGTCGATCTCCCTTAAAAGAGTATCGGTCACTTCATAAGCACTCATTTCCGGCTTCAGATCATAGGTGGCGACTTTTGGGGAGTCGATTAAAATCCGTTCCTCTCCCGGGAATTTTTCCTCACGGCCACCGCTCATAAAATAAGTAACGTGGGGATATTTTTCGGTTTCCGCAATCCTGAGCTGCTTCAGACCTTGCTTTGAAATAACTTCTCCAATCGTATTTTGCGGCATATCCGGTCCAAAGGCAACTTCCACATCAAACTCATCACTGTATTGAGTCAAGGTTACATAATATACATCTTCTGGCTTCTTTTCGCCCCGGTCAAAACCGTCAAATCCCGCTTCCGTAAACACTTTCGTCAGCTGAATCGCCCGGTCCGGACGAAAATTGTAAAAAATAATGGCGTCCTCATCCTGGATCGTTGCCACGGGCTCTCCAGATTCATCGGTCATCACCGTCGGCAGAACAAACTCATCATATATCTCCTGTTCATAGGACCTTTCCACAACTTGTATCGGATCGGTTCCCTTTTCACCTTCACCATAAACCATGGCCCGGTAAGCTTTTTCCACCCGATCCCAGCGGCGGTCCCTGTCCATGGAATAATAACGGCCGGAAATGGTCGCCAGCTTGCCGACACCTAATTCATTCATTTTATCAACCGTTTCTTGAAGATACTGTTTCGCTGTTGTAGGACCCACATCCCGTCCATCAAGAAAGGCATGGACATATACGTTATCCAGTCCCTGATCTTTTGCCATTTTCAAAAGAGCAAATAAATGTTGGATATGGCTGTGGACGCCTCCATCAGATAACAGACCAAAAATATGCAGGGCGGTTCCCTTCTTTTTCACATGGTCAATGGCTCCATTAAAGGCTTTGTTTTCATAAAAGGATCCATCTTTAATGGCCAGATTGACCCGGGTTAAACTCTGATAGACAACCCGTCCGGCTCCGATATTTAAATGCCCCACCTCTGAATTCCCCATCTGGCCTTCCGGAAGACCTACTGCCTCCCCGCAGGCTGTCAGCGTCGTATGAGGATACGTATTCCAGTAGCGGTCAAAGTTAGGGGTATTGGCCTGTTTCACCGCATTCCCCTTTTCCTCATCCCTTAAGGCGAATCCGTCTAAAATAATTAACGCTGCAAGTTTTTGCTCACTCATTTTGTTCCTGCCTCCACGAGCTGTAAGTAGGAGTCCGCATCCAGACTGGCTCCCCCGACGAGGGCACCATCGATATCAGACTGGGCAAGGAGTTCATCAATATTGGCCGGCTTCACACTGCCGCCGTATTGAATACGAACCGCTTCTGCAGCGTCACTGGAAACGGTTTCAGCAACCACTTTACGGATGTGGGCACAGACTTCATTGGCATCTTCCGCAGATGCAGTTTTGCCGGTGCCAATCGCCCAGATTGGTTCATAGGCAATGATCACCTGTTTTACCTGATCCTCACTCAAACCTTCGAGAGCTTTTTTTACCTGATTTTCCACATGGGACATGGTTTCATGGTTTTCCCGCTGCTTAAGTGTTTCGCCGACGCAGATAATCGGAATCAGGTCATGATCAAAAGCTGCTTTCACTTTCTGATTGACCATCTCATCGGTTTCATGGAACAGCTCCCGGCGCTCCGAATGTCCAAGAATCACATGGGAAACGCCTAAATCTTTTAACATCAAAGGACTTACTTCGCCAGTAAAGGCTCCCTTTTCTTCAACATACATGTTCTGTGCCCCGATTTTCACAGGGCTTCCTTCAGCCCGTTTTACCATCGAAGCGAGAAATGGAAATGGCGCGCAGATCACACTTTCAACCTGACCGGCATCAGGGACCCGGTCCTTCACCTGGTCCATAAATCCTTCAGCTTCCCCAAGAAGTTTATTCATTTTCCAGTTTCCGGCGATTACTTTTTTCCGCATGCTTTCACCTCACACTTATTGATCATTTAACGCTGCAACACCAGGAAGCACTTTCCCTTCCATTAATTCAAGGGATGCTCCTCCGCCAGTGGAAATATGATCCATCTTTTCTCCTAAACCGAATTTCTCCACAGCAGCTGCTGAATCACCGCCACCAATCACCGTAAAGGCTTCTGTTTCAGCAAGGGCTTCCGCTACACCTTTCGTTCCGCACGCAAAGGCATCAAATTCGAATACACCCATTGGACCGTTCCAGATCACCAGTTTCGAATTCTCAACGATTTCTTTATATTTCTTCACAGTTTCTGGTCCAATATCAAGCGCCTGCCAGTCCGATGGGATGTCATCAATGGAAACGACTTTATGATCCGCATCCTTCGAAAACTCATCCGCCACGACCAGGTCAACCGGCATGACGAATTGAACGCCCTTTTCTTCCGCTTTGTTCATAAATTCTATTGCCAGATCGATTTTATCTTCTTCTACCAGTGATTTTCCGATTTCATATCCTTTAGCTTTCAAAAATGTATTCGCCATTCCGCCGCCGATAATTAGAGAATCCACTTTATCCAGAAGGTTGTCAATGACACCAATTTTATCTTTAACTTTCGCTCCGCCAATAATAGCGGTAAATGGACGCTCCGGGCTTTCCAGTGCCTGACCGAGGACGTTCAGTTCCTTTTCCATTAAAAATCCGGCCACAGCAGGCAAATGTTCCGCTACACCTGCTGTTGATGCATGGGCACGGTGGGCTGTTCCGAATGCATCATTGACATATAGTTCAGCAAGGGACGCCCATTCTTTTGCAAGGTCTGCATCATTTTCTTTTTCCCCTGGATGAAAGCGGACATTTTCCAGCAGCAAAACATCTCCGTCTTCCAGGCGGGATACAGCCTCCCTGACTTCCTCACCGGACACCGCATCGGTTTTGGTCACCGTACGTCCCAGTAAATCACTCAAACGCTGGGCAACCGGATCAAGTCTGAGCTCTTCCACGACTTTTCCCTTTGGCCGGCCGAGGTGACTGGCTAAAATCACCTTCGCCCCTTCATTGACTAAATAATTAATGGTAGGGAGTGCAGCTTTAATCCGGGTATCATCCGTAATTTTGCCTTCTTCCATCGGTACGTTGAAATCTACCCGGCAAAATACTTTCTTCCCTTTCAGCTCAACATCTCGAATCGATCGTTTGTTCACCTGTTGGCCCTCCTTTAAAATATGGACAACTATTTTTTTCATTTCAATATAAAGTTTGCCCATTCATCATGATCGTTAGGAAAACCGGGCTAATCGCCAGCACTGATGGCGAAAGCCTTCGTTTTCCTTATCATGTACCCCTATAGTAAAATTAACCTTTTTACAAGTGTAAACAGCACAAAGGAGGTGGGTCATACCCATCCTCCTTAAAGCTTCCCTACTCTATTATAAAGATTTCACCAAAAAATTTCTGCATTTTTTTCATTAAAATCCTTTTTTTGCGATATATTGTGCTAAATCTACGCAACGATTGGAGTAGCCCGTCTCGTTGTCATACCAGGTCAGCACTTTTACCATATTATCTTCGAGAATCAATGTTGAGAGGGCATCTACAATAGAAGAATACGTGCTACCGTTATAGTCCCGGGATACAAGTGGCTTTTCACTATAAGCCAGAATGCCGTTCAGAGAGCCTTCTGCCGCTTCTTTCAGTGCTGCATTCACTTCTTCTTCCGTAACGTTTTTATCTAATTCAGCAACCAGATCTACGATAGATACGTTTGGTGTAGGTACACGCATGGCCATTCCGTTTAGTTTTCCGTTCAGTTCAGGCAGTACTTTTCCTACTGCCTTTGCGGCACCGGTCGTTGTCGGAATAATGCTTTCAGCTGCAGCCCGTGCACGGCGGTAGTCCTTATGGGGCAGGTCTAAAATTTGCTGATCATTGGTATAGGAATGAACGGTCGTCATCATGCCCCGCTTCAGTCCAAATTTCTCATGCAGCACTTTTGCAAGTGGTGCCAGTGCATTCGTGGTACAGGATGCATTTGAGATGATGTGATGGTTTTCCGGATCATACTTTTCTTCATTGACTCCCATTACAACTGTTAAATCTTCTTCTTTTCCAGGAGCGGAAATAATGACTTTCTTAGCACCTGCATCCAGATGTTTTTTGGCATCATCACGGTGAGTAAAGCGGCCGGTTGATTCAATCACAATGTCCACACCCAAATCGCCCCATGGCAGATCGGCAGGATCCCGTTCAGACAAAACTTTATATTCTTTATTGCCTACAACAAGGCTGGCACCATTAGCTGTGACTTCCTCATCCAATTCACCATGTACAGAATCATACTTCAGAAGATGCGCCAGCATGTCAGCATCCGTTAAATCATTGATCGCAACGACCTCAACTTCATCATTTTTTAAAGCTGCCCGAAACACATTGCGGCCTATACGTCCAAATCCATTAATACCTAATTTCACTGTCATGAAAAACTCCTCCTTGGCTTTCTATATATTTAAAATTTTTTTCGGTCAATCAAAACGGTTCATACATACAGGAAAATGCCCCTTCAATCCAGCCTACTTGAGCAGTTCCATCGCTGCAGCCTCATCGGTGATGAGAGCATGGCTTAATCCCTGGTTAAAATAAGATCGGATAGCATCCGCTTTTGATCGCCCTCCTGCTACAGCAATGACACGTTTCGCACGTTTTAAATCTTCTACTTGCAGGCCCACTGTCCGGACTTTATGAACCATGTTTCCTTCTTTATCAAAGTAATAGCCAAATGCTTCACCTACAGCATTTCCATTTTTTATTTTTTCCATTTCATCTGCCGGGGTCTTTCTTCGCTCAGCCATGGTTAATGCATCTCCGATTCCATGGATGACAATATCCGCATGCTGGATATAATCCAGCACTTCCCGAACAGATGGCTCCCCGATAATCGAATGATAGGAATCTTCGCTGATGGGATCGGGAACAAATAATAAACGATAAGATCCCTTCGCTTTTTTTGCCATTTCAACACAGATTGTATTTGCCTGGTTTTCAACCTGTTCCCCAAGTCCGCCGCGGGCAGGGACGAATAAACAATTCATATGGTCACTCAGGGGGGTCATCGATTCAGCAACCGCTGCCATCGTGGATCCCCCAGTTACAGCAATGGTCGAATGATTGGTCAAAACCTGCTTCAAATATGAAACACAGGCCTTGCCCAGTTCAGATTTTACATCACTGGATTCATCACTATTTCCTGATATAACCACTGCATGGCGAATCTTTAGTTTTTCCTTCAGCTGATGCTCAAGGACATCGAGCCCCGAAATCCTCTTCATAAAATCAGATAGCTGCTCGATCGTCCGATGACCTTCGTCCGTTAACTGAACACCTTTGGAGCTGATCTGAACAAAACCCTGATCATGAAAAAAATCGAGTTCAGAACGGATTAATCGTTCCGGGCTGTTTGTCTGATCAGCTATCCCCCGTCTGCCAATCGGTTGCATCAGCTGAATGACGCTTAACATTTTGTAGCGCCGTTCCATCATCTCCAGCACTTCAGGAACCAGCTTTTGCTGCAGAGCAATTAAATCTTTCATGTAAAAGCTCCTTTTTCACATTTGGGTCATTTTTGTCCCGGTATGGTTTATTATGTCCCGACAAGGGCAAAAAAATATAAATTCATTTTCCAATTTTTATTTTAACAGGAAAAAAGCTGCTTTGCAATCCTATTCCGGCCCGTTCGGTTTTCAGCAATGGTTGAAAATCACTTATTACTGTTGGATCTTTCCACCAAAAATGCCCCCGGAAATAGTTTGTCCGGAGGCATGTTGCATAACCAAATGCTTAAATGAAGATGTCAATTTCACTTTGTTCTTTCAATTCCTCAATTAATTCAGCAACTTTTTCCTGCTGTTTTTTCCTCTCCAATTCTCCTCTTAAAACATCTTTAATCTCGTCAAGTTCAGGTAGCTCATCACCCATCTGTTCTTTATAGGATTCGTAAAATTCCTGTACTTCATCATCCGTTACTTGAATAGGCCCAATTTCATGTTCAATATATTTTTCAGTTTTAATTTGCAGAGCAATTTCCTCACGCAGCTCGTCCTCGGTAATGTCATACTCCTTCAAAATCTGTGCAAACTCTTCTTCATCCTCATACTGTTCTTTTACAGAATTCAATTCTTTCTCAACCTCTTCATCAGATGCGCCGAACCCATTTTGCTCTGCATAATAAATGATAACCGTCTGGCCAATTAACTGTTCCAATACACTTTCTTTGATCATTTTTGCTGTTTCTTCATCTTCCGGGTCCTGGCCCTGCTGGGTATAAAATTGCTCGAACTGCTCATACAGATAGTTGTACTCTTCACCCTTTACCTCCATATCATTCACTTTAGCAACTGTCACGTCATCGCCAATCGTTTCATCATTGTTTTCTCCTGAACAAGCAGCGGTGAAAGCCAGAATCAAGATGAATGATGCTGCGGCTAATTTTTTTAGCAAAATGAAAAACACTCCTTTTTATGTCCTCATTCAATCATTAAGATTCATTGAATCATTTTTTTATTACGAATGCAAGTCATGGGAAATACCCTGTCATGAAGCTTCATCCGTCTTTCTCAGGCGTGCTTCTTAAATAACTGTTCCAGAGAATCATAATTGATTTGATTTCCATCCAATTCATCCCCGTTGAGCACAATGACAGGGATTTTAAGCTGGTACATTTCCAATAGTTCATCATCTAGTTCAATATCATGCTCAATGACGTTAAGAAAATATTCATGCCGAAAAAGATCAATCAGCACTCGTGCTTCATCACAAAGCGGACATCTTTTCCTGGTATAAAAATGAAGTTCCATCACGATTAGATGCTCCTTTTTCGTTTAAATGAAGATGGGATATTTAAGGTTTCACGATACTTAGCTACCGTACGACGGGATATGCGGATGCCAAATCCATTCTGAAGCCTCTGGCTGATTTGCTGATCGGACAATGGGAATGCCGGATCTTCCTCTTCAACTAATTCTTTGATTAGCATTTTGGTGGTATGGGCACTGGTCTGTCCGCCGTCCTTTTTATGAAAGCCTTGCTGAAAAAAGAATTTAACAGGGAATACCCCTCTGGGCGTCTGCAGATATTTATCTTTGACTGCCCGGCTGACGGTAGAGACATGAAGGTTAACTTCATCAGCCACCTCCTGAAGTGTCAAAGGCCGCAGCATGGCCGGGCCATAATGGAAAAAGGATACTTGCTTTTCTACAATTTTTTGAAAAACGGTCAGCAGGTTCACTCTGCGGGTTTCGATGGCTCGGATCAACCAGTCTCCGTGGCGGACATATTTTTTGGCAAAATCACGGGCTTCATCATCAAAAGTATCCTCACGAAGGTATGACCGATTTACCGTTATACTCGGGGAGTTCCAGATATACAACTTAACCTTCCATGTCCCCTGTTCCTGAATGACTTCACCATCCGGTACAATATAGTCCGACTGTTTTTGCTGGAGAAGAAGCCCTGGTTTGGGCTGACAGGACTGTATTTCGTTTATCAATTCTTTAGCTTCAGCCAGCGAAATCTCATAGTGTTCGGCTATTTCATTCAAGCTGTGATCAGCAACCCAGCCGATATGCTGTTCAATCAGATCAATGAGAAGTGCGGATTTTTTCTTTTTGGCTAATTGAAGTTTCAGGCATTCCTGTAATGAACGAGCTCCAATCCCCGGGGGATCCATTGATTGAAGAAGGCGAAGACACTCTTCTGCTACTTCCAGGCTTGTCCCGCTACCTTCTGCCCACTCTTCCAGTGTAATGGTAAGATAGCCCCTTTCATCCAGAGAATCAATTCCATATTCTAAGGCAGACCTTTGTTCTTCAGACAGATCAAAATGGATGATTTGCTCCTTTAACAGATCATATAGACTTTTTGGGGCAGTCTGATAATCATCAAATGTAACAGAGGTCTGGGACGATATATGGCGGCGAACAGAGGAAAACTGTTCCTCCCCGGCAGTCTCCACCTCAATTAATGGATTTTCACTCATTTGTTCCTGCAAAAACTGTTGGAGATCATACCCATTATATTGAAGAATTTCGATAGCCTGGCTCAGCTGTTGAGTGATTTTCCATGTTAATTTTTGTTCCTGAGTCAGCCGTTGCTTCATCATCCCCACCCATTTCATTTCGTTCTTCTATGTATATGGCCAAAAAGAGGCTATCAGATAGTAAGGTTATGGTTATATATATTTTATCACAACTAAAAAAAGAGAAGCCTGCAGAAAACTGGGAAATAAAATATCCGAACTATATTCACTAGCCTGAATTAGTTCGGATATTTATACCATTCATTTCGTCAGTCCCAGCATCTTATCAACTTAGTCATTCCGCACCCTTTCATCAGCCTGTTTTGCCCGCTCCAGTGCTTCTAAGTCCTCATGATCGGCCAATTCCCTTGAAAATTCGATATCCAGCCCGTCTGGTGCAAGGTCTCGCCGGGGTGTCTGCGGCAAGTCAGATTTGTTCTTATCCCGGGCTTTTCGACGATCATCTCTGCCCAATGATGTTCCCCTCCTTTCTATCAGCTATATGGTTAATTTCCCTTATGGACAGAGAATTTATTGATACAGTTTTAGCCAATGAACACATATCGCGGGATGAAAAATTCGGCTCTCAATTCCGTCAATTACGCCAGATTTGCCGTTTCATTCAGCTTTTCCGCTGACTCTGTGACACTGGTCGACGCTTCTCCAATTTCTTGGATAACCTCATCCAGCTGGTTCATAAGCACATCTAATTCCTGGATTCGGGAATGATTGGACTGTATGGATTCTACAATATGATCAAAAGATTGTTCTGTTTCTCTGGAGGTGTTCTCACCCTGATTCACGACATTTGTCACACGTTGAAGAGAATCAATCACACGATTGGTGTAGCTCGATGATGAGGATAGTATTTCTTGAATATCGGATACAGACTCTTTCGTCTGCTCAGCCAGTTTTCGGACTTCCGCAGCAACAACAGCAAACCCTTTTCCATGTTCACCTGCTCGAGCTGCTTCAATGGCAGAGTTCAGAGCGAGGAGGTTTGTTTTTTCAGCGATTTCTTCTACAATGCTGATTACGTTTATAATCCGCTTCGATGATTCTTCCAATTTTTCAACCATGCCCCCCATTTGATCTGTATCACTGGATATGGTTCCCATGTTGGAGATGAGCTCATTTATTTTCAATTGGCCTTCTTTCACAGCAGAAATCGCTTCCTGCGATTCCTCGCTGCTTACATTCATTTGTTTTTTTACTCTGTCACTGTCACTTATGAGAGATTCAACGGAGGAATTCATCTCCTGGGCTAATGCTACCAGATTTTCACTAATCTCCAGCATTTTTTCCTTTAAATGATTTTTACCATCTTCAAACTGTCTCTGCATATTTTCAATGTTCTCCTTTTCATAAGCCTCGAGAACAAGTTGCTGTTCCAGGCTCAAGAGCTTTGTCAGGGATAACGATATTTGACGCAATTCTTCCTTGTTTGTGACATAATCGCAAAGTAAATTTAGAATGGAATTTTGCAAATTCTGAAAGGCTCCCATATACCATGCTGGCTGGAGGCCAATTTTATAATGGACCATTGCAACCCGGCGACGTTTCAACATATAGGAGTCATCAATCTTCCCATTGAACATTTCAATCAAATGCCGCTTCAATGTCTGGCTCAACCGGTCCACTGAGCTATGTTCCTCAATGATTTCTTTTAATTCCCCTACATTAAGAATGGTGTCATAAAATTCTTTCACCAAATAATCCACATGTTCCTTTACAAGAGGTTCAAGACTCTTGATCAGTCTGAGGTCTTCCTGAGTGAAACGGATCATTTCTATTTTCTCTGAGATGCGTGATTCCTTTTTTATGTCCATGATCACTTTCATTGAAGCAACCCTTTCTGTCCAGGCTGCATGATTCTTTAATTTTTTTCTTTTCAAAAAAATAGACATTTGTAACTTATCCCTCCAATTGGCTTATCCAACGATTTAACCTTATTGATTTTCCCCCTTTTCTTCCTTTGTTGAAATCTTTTGTTCCAGGTTTCGCTTGCAAATCTCATCCTTTAGCAGATTCACAAAATCTTCATTAAGCCCAAGTTCTTTTGCAACAAAATACGTTTCAAGCAACTGTTCATCTTTCAACCTTCGAATACCCATCAGGCTTACCTCTGGCACACCCTCTCTAAATTTTTACTCCAATTAATATGTAAGCGGTATCAAACATGATGTCTTGAACTCTGACAGAGCACATGAAGTTATTTTATATTTTAACATGATTTTCCTCTGTTTTTTCAAAATATTTAGTGAATTTGACAAAAATTTTATCTGAATATGTCAATTTTTTGATTAGTATTATCTGTTTTCGTTTTATTACGAAGGATTTCGAAATAGCGCGAATTGCTGCACCGACCGAAAGAACCGCGAGCTGAGCCTGCCCGTCCACCGGCCGCACCTCCGATGACTGTACCAGATCTGGCTTTTATGACTGACCGCTTTTATCCTGTTTCCCACTCAATGTTCGTCATGCAGTAACGTATCTTTTCGGTCGGGAAAATAACCGTGTTTTCCTGTCGTTTTTGGAAAGATGTCTATTCCACATTAGCTCATGTGCCTGATTTTACTGGAGTAAGTGTGCTGGACGGTATTAATCGGGGGAACCGGAATATAAATAGAAAGATTGTATTCTCACAAGTGAAATGCATGTGAAATCTAAGAGCAATGTTTTTCATCGGAGGGATGAACGCCAAAGCGAGCGATAAAATCGTGAGAAATGGTCTTCATTGAAGGGATGAACGCCAAAGCGAGCGCTAAAATCATGAGAAATGGTCTTCATCGACAGGATGAACGCCAAAACAAGCGATAAAATCTTGAGAAATGGTCTTCATCGACAGGATGAACGCCAAAACAAGCGATAAAATCTTGAGAAATGGTCTTCATCGACGGGATGAACGCCAAAGCGAGCGATAAAATCTTGAGAAATGGTCTTCATTGACAGGGTGAACGCCAAAGCGAGCGATAAAATCTTGAGAAATGGTCTTCATCGACAGGATGA
>JACDOD010000008.1 GCA_017656265.1 Bacillaceae bacterium
TAAAAACATTGTAGACAGAAATGGGTATGACCCACTCTTTTTTTGATTTGTTTTTTACACAATTATATGGACTTAATCATTTCACCAGCGTTCCAGCTTCGTTTTGGCCTTCATCTCCCCGATGAAGGCCATTTCTCCAGCGTCTCAGCCTCGTTTTGGCCTTCATCCCTCTGATGAACGCCATTTCTCAAAATCTGCTAGAGGAATAGTTTTTCGCACATAATCTCTCAGCTTGCCATCTTCATAAATAAAGAGGTGCTCATAAGTCGTATTCTCCTCAAAAAGAAATTTAAAGTATCTGGATATATCTGCGGTCACCCCGAGATTTTCCGGAGCCATAATCCAACTCATCGGTTTCCAGTCTAAAATCCCTTCCCGTATCTTTTTCGGAGTAGTTACCGTCTGATCAGCCGGGCAATCAGCAAGATATATATACATAGGGCCATACAGAGCTCCGTCTGATTTCCAGGTCACCACACCCCTGAATGCTGCATCACTCAATTTCAATCCCGTTTCCTCATACACTTCTCGGATTACATTTTCCCGGGGTGTTTCACCCTCCTCGATTTTTCCTCCTACACCATTCCATAGACCCTGGTTCGGCTTCTTTTCCCTATTCAGAATTAAAATATCATCGCCCCGCCTGATAAAACAAACGGTATAAACCATATTGCTGCCCATTCCCATTTCACCTCTTCGACCATGTTAATCCTAAAATTACCATACCGAGATGATGGGAACAAGAGCAAAGTAACATCAGACTAGTGGTTGTGTTTTAAAATTTTTGGAGATCGCTTAAAGTGTTGGATGAAATTTATTCGGGGATGGATTAATTATAGTTATCCATTACTCCCCAAGCCTTTCTCTCTCTAATTCGATTCTTTCCAAATCAATCCGATTAAATAAAGGATTAACCCTATTGATATTTACTGAACCTAGCGTAATCAACCTCCAGCTACTATCTTTAATGTTTAACATCTTTTGAATTTCCTCACAGGAAAAGGGTAAGAAGGGGTTCAGCAAAATCGATAAATTAGCAATAATCTGCATACATGTATAAAGAGTTTTCTTACAGCCACTGATATCTTCATGCACTTGAACCCATGGCTTTTGTTCATCAAAATATTTATTAGCCTGCCGGACAAACGAAAAAACTTCTTCTAGAGCCGTTTTCATCTCTCCCTTTTCAATGAGATTTCCCAAAATTATATATAGATCTTTTACTCTTTGAATCATGTGATGGTCTGCTTCTACTTTTGAAATCTCTCCACCAAAGGATTTTTGGATAAACTTTAGCGTACGGTTGACGAAATTCCCAAAAGCCCCAAGCAGTTCACTGTTATGACTGTATATAAACTCTCTCCATGAAAAATCCGCATCCTTTCTCTCCGGAGCATTAATCGTTAAAAAATATCGGATAGAATCAGGATGATAACTTTTCATCAGGTCAGGGACCCAGACAGCCCAGTTTCGGCTTGTGGACAGTTTTTTGGACTCTACCGTCAGAAACTCACTGGACACAATGTAATCCGGCAGTTTTAATCCTCCTATCCCCATCAAGATAGCTGGCCAGATGATTGTGTGAAAGGGGATATTATCCTTTCCATGAACATAATAGGATTTTGCACGATCATTCCAGAACATTTCCCATGATTCACCCTTTTCCGCTGCCCATTGTTTCGATGCTGTTAAATAACCGGACACGGCTTCGATCCAGACATAAATTTTTTTCCGTTCAAACCCCTGAACAGGTACCGGAACCCCGTATTCCAGATCCCTTGTGGCTGCCCGATCTTGAAGTCCTTCCTGTAAGTATCGTTTCGTCAGGTGAATCGCATTTTCCCGCCATCTTCCTTTCTCTTTGGCATGATTTAAATACTCGTTCAACGGCTGCTGAAATTTGCTCAGAGCAAAATAATAATGATCCGTCTCCTTGATCACTGGTGTGCTTCCACATAGCTTGCACCTTTTTTCTATGATCTCAACAGGATCCAAAATAGCAGAACAGCTTTCACATTGATCCCCACGCGACTGATGACCACAATGAGGACAAATTCCCTCCACATATCGGTCCGGCAAAAACTGGTCACATGAATCACAGTAGGTCTGCTGAACCGTTCTCTTGTAGAGATACCCCTTTTCTAAAAGTGTTTGAAAAATCTTCTGTACTTCCTGATGGTGAAAGGGATGATTGGTTCGGGAATAGAAGTCATAGGAAAACCCGAGCCAGTCAAGACAATCTGCAAATTCATTATGATAACGTCCTGCTACTTCGTCAGGGGCAACTCCTTCCTGTTTCGCCTTAATGGCAATCGGGGTTCCATGACAATCACTTCCGGATACAAACAGAACCTCCTCTCCCTTTAACCGATAATATCTGGCTAAAATATCTCCCGGCAATAAACTGGCCACATGCCCTAAATGAAGTGGCCCATTGGCATAAGGCCATGCACCTCCAATAAAAACAGCCATTCTTATCCCTCCTTCAAAAATGATTATGCTAATCAGAACCCGAAATCTCTGCACAGAGTTTAGAGCCAATTAAAAAACCCCGTCCATAGACAAAGTTGTCTAAGGACGAGGGCAGATCCCGCGGTACCACCTTAGTTGCTAATGTCAACTACATTAGCCGCTCAAAGAAGTACGGAGCACATCTTCACATGCTCGATACTCTGGCGTCGATTAACGAGTGCCAAACCTCGTCACAGCCTACTCTCCCTGGAGGATTTCGGTGTGCGGCTCAGAGACCATCTTCAGCTAACTCGTCTTTGCTTCCTCTCACCTGGCGAAGCTCTCTGTAAAAGACTCCATTAGCTTACTTTTTCTCGTCATTGCCTTTTTTCCAATACATATTTTTCCGTATTATGCCACAAAAATCATTCGTTGTAAAAGGATTTTTTTAAAAATTTTTATCCCACCCCACAGGCTTCAGCCAGGACATCCACCAGATGCACTCCTTGCATCACATGGGACTGGCCGCATCGCTCAATTCCAAGTCTCATTTGCAAAAGACAGCCCGGATTGGTCGTAACAATTGTGGCAGCTTTCGTTTCTTTAACATTCCCCATTTTTTGATCAAGGATTTTCATAGATTCATCAAATTGCAGCAAATTATAAATGCCCCCGGAAGCACAGCAGCGGTCACTCCCCGACAGCTCCACATAAGTTGCGCCGGGAATAGATTTCAGTAATATCCGGGGCTCTTCATGTATTCCCTGCACATTTCTGAGGTGGCAGGAGTCCTGATAGGTAATAACACCCTCCCATTTCTTTTGAAAAGGAAGCGGACCAAACTTGGTGAGGAGTATACTAATATCTTTCATTTTTGAAGAAAAGTGCTGAGCTCGATCATTCCATTCAGGATCATCCTTCAGCAGCTTATCATATTCAATCATCATAGCACCGCAGCCGCCGGCATTGTTGACATAATAATCTGCACCTGTATGTTCAAATGCCGCGATGTTCTTTTTTGCAAGATCCCTGGCATTCTTTTTTAGCCCCTGATGGGCATGCAAAGCACCGCAGCAGTTTTGCCGTTCAGGTATGATCACTTCACATCCAACGAGCGACAATAGCTCAACGGTGAGGCGATTCGTTCGATGAAGGACAGCATCCGAGATACACCCCGTAAAAAAAGCGACCCTTGCTTTTGTTTCGCCTTTTGCAGGTATAACTGATCCGGGCTTAACTCTTTTAACAGGCGCATCCACCAGGGGAAGGGCTTTCTCCATCTGGACCATAGGCTCCAAGATTCTGTTTATTCGTTTTGTTTTACGCATAATCTTGTTCAGGCTTGATTTCTGGTAAGCCCATACCAGATTGCCTGCTGCTCTCAGGCGGCGGGAGTGTGGAAATAGTTGAGAGAAGAAAAATTCTTTGAATGAAATGCCGCGATTTCTCTTTTTATGTTCTTCTCGAATGGCCTCCCTGGCTGATTCCAGAATATGCCCATAATCAAGATTAACCGGACAGGCGACTTCACACGCACGGCATCCGAGACACTGATCAATGGGCTCTTTCATATGTTCCGTGACATCAATCTTCCCCTCGGCAGCCATTTTAACGAGATTAATCCGGCCTCTTGGTGAAGCCGATTCCTTTTCCATGGATTCATAAGTCGGACAGGCAGGCAAACAGTACCCGCACTGAATACAGCGGTTGACTTCATCATAGACCATTTCATATAGAGAATTTGATGTTGACAGCTGGCGGGTTTCCCTGTGAGACGTTCCCATTTACCTTAGCACCACCCTGGTCTGGCCCGGCTTTGGGAAAATTTTTCCCGGATTTAAAATGTTATTAGGATCCCAGGCTTCTTTAATTTTTTTCATAAACATCATCCCTGCTTTTCCCAATTCCATCTCCATATAGGGAGCTTTTAAGATGCCAATTCCGTGCTCGCCGGATAAAGTACCACCCAGTTCAACTGCCGACTCAAATATTTCGCCGACCGCATCCTCTACCCGCTTCATTTCCTCTTTATTTCGCTTATCCGTAATGATATTTGGATGAAGGTTCCCGTCCCCGGCATGACCGAACACTACAAGATTCAGCTGATATTTTTCTTTGATCTCTTGAAGCCGTTCCATCATAGCTGGAATCTGGCTTCGGGGAACCGTGGCATCTTCTGAAATTTTCGTCGGCCCCATTTTTGTAATGGCAGGGGAAACCATTTTTCGGGCTTTCCAGATTTCATCCCGTTCCTTTTCATCACGGGCAACGCGAACGGACGTTGCACCCGCCCGGCTGCAAATTTCCTGGCACATTTTGATTTCTTCATCAACAGCAAGGGGGTGTCCGTCGACCTCGATAATGATGACAGCTTCGGCATCAATGGGAAGTCCCAAGGGATGAAAATGTTCCACCGCGCGGATGCAGGCCTGATCCATCAGTTCCATAGCAGCCGGTAAAATTCCCGCAGATAAAATGTTCGTAATGGCATAGCCTGAATCCGTCAGTTTCGGAAAAGTAGCCATTAACGTTTTTCGAGCCTTTGGTTTTGGAATCAGACGGAGAATGGCTTCCGTTACAATGCCCAGGGTTCCTTCTGATCCTACAATGAGACGGGTTAAATCATAGCCGGTTACGTTTTTGACCGTTTTCCCTCCTGTCCGGATGATTTCCCCTGTGGGGGTGACCACTTCCAGACCGATGACATATTCTTTTGTGGTACCATATTTAAGTCCTTTTGGCCCGCTGGAATTTTCAAGGAGATTGCCCCCAATGGTGGAGACTTGAGAACTGCTTGGATCAGGAGGATAAAACAGTCCAGCCTCTTCTGCTTTTCTATGAATGTCCCCAGTGATGACACCGGGAGATACAATAGCTAATAGATTTTCTTTATCAATTATGAGTTTTTTCTTCATCTGTGACAAATCCAGTACCACTCCGCCTTCAACTGGAAGAGGACCCCCGCTAAGAGATGTAGCTGACCCCCTGGGGTAGACAGGAAAATGATACTTGTTCGCTAATTTCATAATCTCACTAATTTCTTCCTTTGTCTGTGGCTGAACAACCAGTTCAGGCAGATACTCACCAAAGGAAGCATCAAAACTGTAGGCATACCGCTCCTGCAAATCTGTTAACATACGATTTTTTGGGATGATTTGTTGGATTTCTTTTAAAATGGCCTCTTTCATCACCAACCCGCCTTTCTTCATTAAAAATTTCACGTACCAAAATACGGGGCACAGTACTGATAATGATTATCAATTATGATACTATTTAATCGTATATCTAAATGATGGAGGATGGAATGCTATGAAAAAAATTTATATTATCCATGAAAATGCTGAATGGACAGTTCATTTGACTAATAGATTGGAAGAATTGAACCTTCCTTATGAAGAGTGGCATCTAGATCAGGGAATGGTTGACTTATCCGACACACCTCCAGAAGGAATCTTCTACAACCGTATAAGTGCATCGTCCCATACACGCGGGCATCGATTTGCTCCTGAACTGACTGAAGCCGTGTTATCCTGGCTGGATAGGCATGAGCGAAAAGTTTTGAATGGCAGCCGTGCTCTCCGCTTTGAAGTCAGTAAAGTGAATCAATATATGGCTCTGAATCAACACGGCATTCAAACACCAAAAACGATAGCTGCAGTCGGGAAAAAGCAAATTCAAATGGCAGCGGAACAATTTAAGGGAAAACCTTTTATTACAAAGCACAACCGGGCTGGAAAGGGTCTTGGTGTACAGTTATTTCATTCCCTGGACAGTTTAAACCACTACCTGGAAAGTGATGAATTTGAAGACTCGGTGGATGGAATTACGCTACTGCAAGAATATATTCAGGCCCCAGAGCCATATATTACTCGCTGTGAGTTTATTGGCGGAAAGTTTTTATATGCTGTTCGTGTTGATACATCTGACGGGTTTGAATTGTGCCCGGCGGATGCGTGCCGAATCGATGATATGTTTTGCCCCGCAGGTGTAGAAGCCAACCAAAAGCCTAAGTTTGAAATAATCGATGGATTTAACGAACCGATTATTCAAAAATATGAGCAGTTCCTTTCTGACAGCGGCATTGATATTGCAGGAATTGAATTTATTCAGAATGATGAGGGCGATCTTTTCACCTATGATGTCAATACCAATACCAACTATAATTCCGATGCTGAACAGAAAGCGGGCGTGTATGGGATGCTGGAGCTTGCTAAGTTTTTAGGCAAAGAATTAAAAAAGCTGCCGTAATCTACAATCCCGAAAATCGTCCAGATGCAAACTCCAAATAAATCTAACCATCCCTTCTCATTCACAGAAAAATTCATTCAGGAAAGGTGGAGCAATCTCGTTCGCTCCACCTTTCTATTCGACAAAACCTGACAGGTGACAGGCACCTGTCGAATGGGTATCCTGGCCAATATGACAGCTCTGCTAAGAAAAAAGTACGCTTAAAAACCGCATTTTGGCTTTATCTGATGGCAATATTTTTCGACAAGTGACAGGCACCGCCATGCCGCCATGCACCGCCGCAATTATTTTAGGTTGAGGACCATGAGGATGTCGTCATAGAATTGGTGTCCCACTTGCAATGATCGCTTTTCGATTCCGTAGGCTTCAAATCCCATTGATTCATATAGTCTTTTTGCCGGTTCATTTTCAGAAGTAACTGCCAATTGAATTTGAACAATATATTTAAGCCGCCGTGCCGTATTCACAGCTTTATGAATAAGTCCTTTAGCAACTCCCTTTTTCCGGTATTCCGGCTTTACGTACATAGCAACGAGGTGGGCTTTGTGCTTCAATTTCTCCTTTTGTTCAAACATCAAGGTGACCACACCGGCAAGCTCGCCTTCATCATTAAAAGCTCCAAATGTTACACTATGATCACTTGAGAGATTCCTTCTTGTTTTTTCAATGGCATCCTCCCGGTTTATGGCTTCTTCATAGCTGGTTGCAAAGGCCTCTGGATGTTTTTTAATGCCTCTAACCTAAGTTCCCAGTACTTTTCAGCATCCTGAGCTCCTAGCGTCGCAAAGATCAATTTTCATCACCCGCTTTCTCAATCACGTCCCACTTTGGTTCCAGTTCAGGGACTTCATAGCGCTCCATATGGTGCAATAACGCTTCCGGTTCCCTTTCGGCTATCAGAATTTCTTTGTGGGAAGCTTTTGCAAATCCCGATTCTACTGCATGATCAATCATCGTTAATAACGGTGTATAATAATCCTTGACATTTAACACAGCAATGGGCTTTTTATGAATCCCAATCTGGTTCCAGCTGATCACTTCAAACAATTCTTCAAACGTTCCAAATCCTCCGGGAAGGGCGATAAAACCATCAGCGAGCTTATTCATTGTGGCCTTTCGCTCATGCATATCCTCTACTTCAATAAGATTCGTCAGTGCTTGATGAACCACCTCTCCCCGGAACAGTCCTCGTGGCATGACGCCAGTGACCTTTCCGCCCTGTTCGAGCACTTGATTGGCGATGGCACCCATCAAGCCAATTTTTGACCCGCCATATACCAGTTCAATCCCCCGCTTAGCTAATTCTGCACCGAGCTTGATAGCACTAGCTTTATATTCTTCGTCGTTCCCTTCATTTGAACCTGCAAATACACAAATCCTTCTCATATTTTTTCCTCCCGTTCAAATGCTTGCGCAGCATCAATACTATATAACAGGCGACTATGGTATATATGAGTTGCTGAAGGGAAAATCATTTCCTTCCAGCACCATTTTTTTATCTTTTGTTTTCCTGTTTGAAGGCTTTTCATTAATACGCTTTTGCCCAGTAAACCATGTGTCTGGCTTCTTTTCCGCAAACCACACACGTATCTCCAATGGATTCCTGCTCAAAAGGAATGCAGCGTGATGTGGCTCCTGTTTCATCTTTGATTTTTTCTTCACATGCCGTATCCCCGCACCACATCGCCTGGATAAATCCAGGATGGGCATGAATGTGTTCTTTAAATTCTTCCATGTTATTAGCACGGCTTGTTTTTTCTTCACGGTGCTTTTTCGCCTTTTCAAATAAGTTTTGCTGAATCTCATTTAAGAGTTCAGGGATTTTCGTCTCCAGTTCATTCATCGGAACAAATTGTTTTTCCCCTGTATCCCGTCTAACCAGGACGACCTGATTGTTTTCGATATCTTTTGGCCCAATTTCCAGACGGACTGGAATTCCCTTCATCTCGTATTCATTAAACTTCCACCCCGGCATCTTATCACTGGCATCCAGATCTGCCCGCGCTATGGAAGAAAGCCTGTTTTTTAATTCGTATGTTTGGTCCAGCACACCTTCTTTATGCTGGGCAATTGGAACAATCATTACCTGTGTTGGTGCAATTTTTGGCGGCAGAACCAATCCCCGGTTGTCCCCATGCACCATGATTAATGCCCCGATCAGGCGTGTAGTAATACCCCATGAAGTCTGATGAACATATTGAAGCTCCCCATCCGGATCGGTATATTGGATGCCAAAAGCCTCGGCAAAGCCGGTGCCAAGGTAATGGGAAGTCCCTGTCTGCAGTGCTTTCCCGTCATGCATTAAACTCTCAATGGTCAGGGTAAAGTCTGCTCCTGCAAATTTTTCTTTTTCCGTTTTCTGCCCGCGGAGAACAGGGATAGCTAAATAATCTTCACAGACACTGGCATAGACCTCCAGCATTTTATGGGTTTCCTCGGCAGCTTCTTCTTTTGTGCCATGGCAAGTATGTCCTTCCTGCCACAAAAATTCGAGCGACCGCAAGAATGGGCGTGTAGTCTTTTCCCATCTCACGACATTGCTCCACTGGTTGTACAGTTTTGGTAAATCCCGATAAGAATGGATTATTTGTTTGTAATGTTCACAAAACAGCACTTCAGAAGTGGGACGTACACATAATCGTTCCGCTAATTCCTCTGAACCTCCATGCGTCACCCAGGCAACCTCAGGAGCAAACCCTTCAATGTGATCCTTTTCCTTTTGCAGCAGGCTTTCCGGGATAAATAAAGGCATGTACACATTTTCGTGACCCGTTTCTTTAATTTTTTGATCGAGAACATTCCGAATATTTTCCCAGATGGCAAATCCATATGGCCGGATAATCATAGACCCCCGAACGGATCCATAATCCACAAGATCAGCTTTCTTCACTACATCCGTATACCACCGGGCAAAATCATCTTCCATCGCCGTTACTTCTTCAACAAACTTTTTATCCTTACCCATTCAAAATCCCTCTCCTTTCATATGTTGGAAGGGGTGCCTGTCACTTGTCGAATCCGTCAGCATTCGACAAGTGACAGGCACCTAATCTATACAATCTATACAAAATTAAAAAAAGCCTCAATCCCCAATAAGGGACCGAGGCCTGGCGGTACCACCCTTTTTCGCAGCATGGCTGCACTCTCTGGCTTGATAACGGAGACACTCCGCAAATAGTTTTTAGCTATTTGAACTCCGGGGCAGGTTCAAATGCGGCCTCCAGAAACCTCTCAGCCATGGGTTTCCTCTCTGTACGAGGCTGTAACATTTTACTGATCCCCTTCACCGTTTATCCATCGTGTAAAATTTTTATCAACTATACAAACTTCAATCGAAAATGTCAAGACTTTGCCTAAAAATATAATACCAAACGTTCATCAATCATCATCCACACTATTCCTTATTTTTCCTGTATAATAACCTTAAACTGGCATTGCATAAACAAAACATTCTTTTCGCCCATATAAGGAGGAAAACCGTGATCTGGCTGCGCAAACCTTATTTCCCGCTTTTTGCAGGAGTGGGGATCTCCTCAATCGGAGATTTTATGTATTTAATTGCTATCAATATACTTGTCTATCAGATCAGTGAATCTGCTTCACTCGTTGCCCTGTTATGGATCTTAGGGCCACTGGCTGGCTTTACGATTAAATCATGGTCAGGGGGAATCGTGGATCGCAGACGCAAAAAACAGACAATGATTTTAATGGATATTTTACGGGGAAGCTTCATGCTGCTGTTGCCTTTCATGCCTAACGTTCTCTTAATGTATCTGCTGATATTTGCTGCACACACCTGCAGTGCGTTTTTCGGCCCTGCTTCTGTAGCCTATATAGCAAAAATAGTTCCAGATGAAAAGCGAAGACCCTTTAATGGGATTTTTCAGGCAGTCACCACAGGCGGTATTATCGTTGGACCTGCTTTAGCCGGTATACTTTTACTTTTTTTATCACCAGAGATCATTATTTTTTTTAATGCATGCTCGTTTTTTATTTCCGCCTTATTATTAGCACAGCTGCCAGAAATTGAAGAGAAAACTGCTCCCACAAAACAAAAGAACTTTTTTAGAACCTGGAAAGAGGATGGACAAATTATATGGCAAACAGCAAAAGACCTTAAACATTTTGCACGTTTTTATATCACTTTTCAAATTTCACTTTCCATCGGAATGGCATTGGACGCACTGGAATGGATCTATTCCAGTGATGTATTAGGACTGGATGAAACCCAGTATAGCTATCTTGTCAGTTCAGCAGGCATCGGCTATGTGGTTGGTTCCATTTTTGCTTCCAGAATCTCTGAATCTATTAAAAACCGGACTCTCGCAAAAACCGGACTCTTATTCTCCACACTTGGATATATAGGATTTGCTCATAGTCCGTCTTACTGGGTGGCTATTGTGTCATTTCTGATACTGGGAACCGGACAGGCTGCAGGAAATGCCGGTTTACTGACTCTGTTTCAAAAGACCATCCCCCATGATCGGATTGGTCGCTTCTCCAGCCTGTGGGCCAGCATCCAGAGTCTTTTGATCATTCTGCTTACCCTGATCTTTGGTATGTGGGGCGACCTTCATCTATCCACTGCTGTACCGGTTCCCGCATGGATCATGCTCATTAGTACGCTAACCCTCTGGTGGCTCGCTTCATCTGTTGACGAAACACCGAACCAGCCAAATCAAGCAGCTTCTGTTCATACAAATTAGAGGAGGAAAATCTATGTCTATTAACCAGAAAAAAAAAGTCTATGAAAACACACATACCAGCGTTTTTGAAGATCAAAAAGAACGCCTATTTTTACAAGAAAAAAACCATGAATCTGTCGTCGTTTTAGGTCAGGTTGATGATGAGTTTATCTTAATAGAGCAGTTTCGCCACGGAATTAATCATACCGTCATCCAGCTGCCCGGCGGGGGAGTGGAGCAGGGGGAACAGCTGGAAGCGGCTGCCCGACGGGAATTTGCAGAAGAGACGGGTTACCAGTGCGGAAAACTGATTTACCTTGGAAAACTCTGGCCCGCATCCTGGCGCACCAATGAAGTTACCCATGCATTTTTTACAAATGACATTATTGACAGAGGCGCGCAGCAGCTTGAGTCCCATGAACATATTAGCATCATTCACATGGGTGTTTCCGAATGTCTTCAACAGTTCAAACAAAATACCATTCATGATGCTGAGCTTTGTTTCGCATTGCTTCAGGTAATCCTTCATGGATATATTGAAAAACCATAAGCATAATTTTTCTTGATCCTATCTCATACAAAAGTATGAAGGACCTTGCTTCAAAAGTCTATTACTCTTCCTTTCAGCATTCTCTAAAATAAAATTAACTTAACTTTTACAGTAAAGGACATGAAGGAGGAAGTCGCTGAAATGGAAGATAATTATCTCGATAAAGGACTACTTGCTCTGGCAATAGCAGGAGAAAAATCAGTATTTTCCGGTCACTATGGCGCAGCTTTTCTTGCAGCTTATTTTATGGATGAAGAAAATGACCTTCCAGAACATGTAAAAGAAAGCTTAACTAGAAATTGCACTTCTATCGAAAAAGAACACAAAGAATTTTTTGACTACAATCAATTGCCCGAAAAAAATCAACAAGCCAGTCTGGACCCTTTAGTCCAGAGTATTCGCCAAAATCTCAAAGTTTTACGGTCATCGGGTCATGGGGTGATCCTTGGTGTATTAGCATTGAAAGCCCTGAAAAAGCGAACGGAGTTATGCACAGAATTTATAGTAAATGGGATTTCCCGGTTAGTTCTGAATGCATTAAATGACCGCCAGAACCGCTACTATCATTACGACAATTATTTTCTCGTGACAGAGGATGACGTGTTCGGAATTCCATCATATCATTCCACCGAGGATTTAATCGAAGTGGCGTTTGCAGAATGCAGATGGGCGGCACCTGATCAGTCCATTAACGGCAACTACTACTTTTTTTCCGGTGAATTAGAACATGGAGTAACCTTGGCACATGCCCTGGTAGAACTTGAACAAATGGGCTATGAGGAACTGGCAAAAACCGGGTATCACATTCATCGGCTGCAAATGTTTTTGAACCGACAGCGTCCGGAAGAAATTATCCAGCAAACTATTGTAGCCCCCGGGTTATCATCTGTTCTGGATAAAAAATACTGGGCACAGACTTTTAAAGACCCGCATAGTATTAAAGTTCCTTATGCCACTTTAGCTTTACTGAAAAAACTTTCCCCATCCAAAAGGGCCACAGCAGAGTATTATGTCTGTAAATTGTTGTCAGAATTAAACTAATGTCGAACACATTTTTTCTTCATCGTACAAAAAAAGGAAAGATGGTGACTAAGATGAAACCCTGGAGCAGCGATCTGCCCGTTGTACAATTCCGAATAGCCAGACCTACTGATCAGATGAAACAGGTCATCGCATTTTATGAAGACGGGTTAGGACTGAAACGGATCGGTGGCTTTAAAGGTCATGCAGGATATGATGGCGTCATGTTTGGATTGCCTGGAACAGATTATCATCTGGAATTTACAGCTCATGAAGATGGAAGTCCCTGTCCTGCGCCAACGAAGGATAATCTGCTGGTTTTCTACATTCCTGATAAAGAAAAACTGGACGCCATGGCAAAGCGCCTGGCTAAAATGGGATATCCTGAGGTCGAACCGGAGAACCCCTACTGGAAGGAAAAAGGCGTTACCATTGAAGATCCCGATGGCTGGCGTATTGTTTTAATGAACACCGAGGGGATTTGAAGAACATTTCATAATTACCTCATCTAATACAAATATGGTTCTATGAATGGATTATTATGGATGTTATACTGTGTTTAACACTCCCCATTTATAGGTGTTGATGTGTATGTTTGGCAAATGGAAGATTTTCATATTCATCAGTTTTATTGCATTTTTAACCAGTGTAGCTTTTAAAGATGACAAACAGGAAATCAGACAAATTGTTCACTCATCAATCGTTTATCCGGCAATTAATGTTGTTCATATTGAACAGCTTGATCATGATCAGGCTATTGCATTTTACGAATGGGACTCTGCAGGACAGCGCCATTTTGGAAGGGCATTCCTGAAAAAAAGTATATTTGGATGGACATATAGTGGAGCGTCATCCAGCTACCTTTCTGATAACCATTCATTCAGCTGGAGTTTCTCAAATTTAGCTTATCACTTTTCCGGTTATACAGGGGTACTAAGCGGCAAAATTTTAGACCCTGACATTGAGGAAATACAGATTGTTACTCCCGACGGAAATAATTATAGCGCAACGATTATTGAATACAGCCCCAATCAAAAGCTCTGGTTCATCATCTCAGATCACGATGAACTTGTCGGCTCTACGATTATAGCTCAATCTGCTGAAGGTGAAACCATCGAACAGTTTTATTAATTCTCGAATATGGACAAAAAAGTTGAAACAAAGGCACAAAAATGAAAGCCGGACTAAATTCATTCATCATATGAATTAGTCCGGAAATTTTCATGTTATCAGCATGCTTCGCTTTCCACAGACAGAACATTTTAACTGTATTGAATCTTTTTTTATAACGCCTTTGGTTTTAACTGTACATCAATGTTTCCTCTGGTTGCCTTTGAATAAGGACAGACTTCATGGGCAAGTGCAGCCAGTTCCTCTGCCTCTTGCTGTGATACGCCCTTCACCTCAATATTTAGCGTAACCCCAATCTTAAACCCATTATCTTCCGGGTCTTTTAAGAAGCTGACATCGGCTCTTACTGTGGACTCAACCTCTTTTCTCTTCTTTTTAGCTACGAGATTAAAAGCACCGTCATAACAAGCAGCATATGCTGCTGCAAACAATTGTTCAGGGTTTGTTCCCTTTTCATCGGTTCCATCAGTCGGCATGACCACGTTTAAATCAATCAGTCCGTCATCCGATTTGACATGACCTCTTCGGCCGCCTTTGGCAGTCGCGCTGGATGTAAAAAGTACTTCACTCATCATTTTTCACCTCACTGATATGACTTTTACTGTTATCTTCCTCATTTTATGAATGTTCAAACATTTTTTATGCATGTTTAGTGAGCTTCACAAAGTATATCATAGAGCGGGGGCAGGAATGATGAGGCTATTTGTCAAAAGTGAAGGGAATTACGGTTGAAATTTTGTCATATATGATTCGTGCCTGTACCTGTAGCTCAACCGGCCTTTTCGTTTTTTCGATGGGCGTGATAAAAATAACTGAACGTAAATACGACACTGCCTATTGCAGAAAATCCAATGATATACACCCCATCCCCGCCGTGGGACTTTCCAGTCAGATTCCAGATAGCATAGGGAATCAAAAGCATAAAAAAGACTAACGGAATCCCCCACAACAGTAACAGAATATTTTTCCCGGCTTCTTTCATGACCGTATGAACCCTTATTTTTTCGGCGGAGATGATCTGATGAATAACGAATACTGTTCCCAGCAAAGAACCAATGAACAGAAAAAAATCAACCATTATTTTCCTCCGCTTCTCCTGCCTATTTTTCCAACATGAGGTAAATATTGTTATAAAGAGATTATCACAAACTACATCAATTGAAAACCACTCCCAGGATATACAAAAAATCAGCCAACTGATGCTGGCTGATTTTTTCCTTTACCTGTTCATCTGATTCCATTCGATAGATCCTGATTTATTTTCATAGTCCAAATTGACCGTAAAATTATGTTTGGCATAAAAATGTTCGAGCCGATCGACGTGATCCCAGTCCCTTTTCACAATATCCCCTTTGATTGCCTGGATATTCTGCTGGATAGCGATGTCTTTCAAATAGTTCATTAAAATGGATCCGTAGCCCTGATCTTCCGGACCTTTTATATCGGCTATATGAATTTTGTTGTTATCCGTATATTCGGCCTGAATACAGAAATCCCATGATCCCCGAAATGGTGACTGACAATCATCCAGCATGACCCTGCAAATGTTGCCATCATCTTCTTTATACACGATCACCCAGTTGGAATGCTTCGTGTGGTCGATCCCGATTATGTCATAACGCCGAGATATCTTTTTCATATTTTCCCGCATTCGATAAACCTGAAACTCTAATTCTTCCAGTTCCTTTTGCCGCTCTTCGGGATCTGTCTGGACTGGATCAGCTTCTAACAGCTTTGAAAAACCCATGGAATACTCCTTCCTAATCTATCAAAACATTTTCCGTACAATGAATGCACACAATTTGCTATTGTACTAGAAATATGCCTGTATAGCAAACGAGACAGTGATTCCTTATTCTTCCTCCTTGTTTAAAAACTGTTCAACCCTCTTCATATACTCATCACAGTCATATGCATTGTACAGATGGGAAGCAAGCCGTACGGGATCACCAAAAAAGAACCGTTCATATAATGTTTGCCTGGACCCAAAGGAACTCATTGAGAGATCCCATGCTAACCGGAATAGCTTTACCCGGTCCCGGGCTTCCCTGGTTGCACCCTGCAAATAAACATGTAATTCTTCCTTTATATCAGACTGAAAATCTTTTTCCGATGGGATCAGCATCAGGCCACTGGCTCCAAGCTGCTGGATGATTTCAGCAAAACGGGGATATAATCGGGGAAACGTATTTATCGCTGCAATCAGCGGGGGTTGTGCAGGACGCATAACGCCCCATTGATCTCGTTCCGCTTCCACTTCTGAACGGATGAGAAAAGAGCGCATAGTTTCAAGACCAACTATAATCTCTGATACCTTTTCCTGCACATGCTGGTATTCCCCAATCTGTATGGTGTCCACGATCATTTGAACCAGCCCGAGAATAAATTCAGTTTTTACCACCTGTCGGCTTGCCACCTGATGAAGAGCTAAAGGGATAAATGCGCTTTCGATGAAAAAACTGCTGGATGCCGGCACATTATTGTAAAAAAACACCCGCTCCCATGGAACGAGAACGTGGTCAAACACAACAATGGTATCCATTTCTTCAAAACGTGAACTTAACGGGTAATCAAAGGAAGAATCTTTATAGGCAAAAGACTCCCGGCAAACAAAAGATAACCCACGTGTATTACTCGGAATAGAAAAAGCAAAAGCCTGTTCGGGATACAAAGATCCTGGTGCTGAAAACACGAACAGTTCGTCTGTGATCCCTCCCTGGGTTGCAAGTAGTCTGGCTCCTTTGACAACAATGCCATCCTCATTTTCTTTAATCACTCGAGCTGCAGTCATTTCTTCTTCATCCTCCAGATAAAATTGTGAACGGTTCACCTGGGGATTGATAAAAGTGTGGGTAAACGATAAGTCCTGATCCCGCGCCTTTTCATAAAAAGAAATAAGATGATCCGGAAAGCAATTTTTCTTACCATTTAATAGTTTCGCCGAAGAGGCTAAAGCAGTGATGACCGTATTCATATAATCCGGACTTCTCCCCATCATTCCCGCCGTCGACTTTGCCCACTCCTGTATCATGTTTCTGCGCTTGACCAGATCTTCTTTTGTTTTTGGAATCAAGTAAGACATCCCTACCCTCTCGCCAGTTTTGGGTGAACGAAAAGTCATTTTATTCTGAATGGTTTTATCGTGCTGCAGATCATACAGCTCAGCTTGACTTTTCATGACTCCCTTAAATGCCGGATGAGATGAGAGATTTTCTGAAATCTGCTTCCCTTCGAACCAGACATTAGGCTTGAGATGATTGATCCGTCTGATATATTCCGCACCAGTGATTGCCCCCATGCATTCCAACTCCTAAATCTGTATTGTGCTATCAACCATATATATGCTCCATACGCTTTATTCTTACTATTCATCGTATTTTATCTATGCCAATGAAGTTACTGAAAAACTTGTAAAAATTAAATGAGTTATCTAGTAATCAGAACTGAAGATCAGCAATACACACCTATTGATCAGCAATTCATCGTGTGAAACAAATCCTTGACAGCCCTTTCCAACACGAGTAAAATACACAGAAAAACAAGCAAGCAAAATCAATGAAAAAGAGAGTAGTCATTTGTGGAGCCTGGCAGCGAGTCAGGGATGGTGGGAGCCTGATGCGAAGCAAATGATGAACCGGACTTTTGAGATGCTCACCTGAACGGTTCAGTAGGGTGTGCCGGGAAAAACCCGTTATCCTTCATGAGCAGGTTCTTACAACGAACAATAAGAGTGGCACCGCGGGAGAAGTATATAAACTCTCGTCTCTTCTAAGGAAGAGGCGGGAGTCTTTATTTTTTTACAAAGGAGGCGAAAGAAAAACATGAATGATAAATCTGAATTCACAGCAAGCATCAAACATGCTCTCGGTGGCAAACTGGAGCAAAACCAGATTGAAAAACTGATCGAAAAACCGAAAAGTCCTGACCATGGGGATCTGGCTTTTCCCTGTTTTTCACTGGCTAAAATGGAACGAAAAGCACCACACCTCATCGCTCAGGGACTAAGTTCTAACATAACATCAAGCCTGTTTGAAAAAGTGGAACCCGCGGGTGGGTATGTCAACGTATTCCTGAACAAAAACACCGTGGCCCGGCATGTTCTGGCGGAAATTATTCAAAAAAAGGGGGATTATGGTTCACAAAATATAGGAAACAAGGGGGTAGTCACCATTGATATGTCTTCTCCTAATATCGCCAAGCCCTTTTCCATGGGACACCTGCGCTCTACAGTGATTGGAAATTCGCTGGCTCTGATCCTGGAGAAATGCGGATTCCAGCCGATGAAAATAAATTACCTTGGTGACTGGGGGACTCAGTTTGGCAAGCTGATAGCAGCCTATAAGATGTGGGGGAACGAGCAGCAAGTAAAAGAAAATCCAATCAAGGAATTGCTTAAACTATACATCAAATTTCATGAGGAGGCCGAAACAAACGCTGAACTCGACGAGAAAGGCAGGAAGTGGTTTAAGCGCCTGGAAGATGGCGACGAGGAAGCCCTAAATCTGTGGAAATGGTTTAAAGAAGAATCCCTAAAAGAATTTAACCGAATCTACAAACTCCTCGATATTGAATTTGATTCCTATAACGGAGAAGCCTATTACAATGACAAAATGGACGATACCGTAAAACTCCTTCAGAAAAAAGAATTACTGACCGAATCTGATCATGCCCTGGTCGTGGAACTATCAGATGAAAATCTGCCTCCATGCCTGATTAAAAAATCTGACGGGGCAACCCTTTATGCGACAAGAGATCTTACCGCTGCGATTGATCGCAAACAGCGTTATGATTTTGTTCAATCCCTTTATGTGGTCGGGCATGAACAAAGTCTTCATTTTCAGCAAATCATCGGGGTACTCCAAAAGATGGGTTTTTCCTGGGCCGATTCCATGACTCATGTTCCCTTCGGCATGGTACTGAAAGATGGCAAGAAAATGTCCACTCGAAAAGGCAAAGTCGTCTTGCTCGAGGATGTACTGGAGGAATCGACTGAGATGGCCTATCAAAATATTACAGTAAAAAATCCGGATCTGCCGGACAAGGAAACGGTCGCCAAACAGGTTGGAGTGGGCGCCATCATTTTTCATGACTTGAAAAACTTTCGCATGAATGATATCGACTTTTCACTGGAGGATATGCTTCGTTTTGAAGGAGAAACCGGCCCTTATGTTCAATATACGAACGCAAGAGCCCAGTCGATTCTTCGAAAATCACACTTTGAGCCGGATATGGCCACCGCTGATTCATTTGAGTGTGTCGATCAGGAGTGGGAGATCATGACTCTTTTAAAGGAATTCCCTGAAGTGATCAAACGCGCCCAGGAACAGCTGGATCCTTCCCAGATTGCCAGATATGCAATATCCCTGGCCCGTGCATTTAATAAATATTACGCACATGTAAGAATCCTGGATCCAGATGACCGACAGGATCAGCGACTCATCCTTGTTTACGCTGTCACCACCGTCCTTAAGGAAAGCTTGCGCCTGCTGGGCATCCAGGCTCCAGATGAAATGTAAATCATTACCTTTGACTGCTGCAGAGGGATTGATTTACGATTTAGAAAAGTTTTCTCTCCCCTTCAGCGTTTGCTTCCTAAAAACAATATTACAAAGGCTGTCCTGCCATTCCAGAACTTAAAGGGCAGCCTTTCAAAACCTCAGGAGGATGAAAAAATGGAATTTCTCATTCTGGTCGCTGCTGGTACTGCTGCTTTGCTCGTTATTATTTCGCTGCTTTTAAAGCGAATAGTTCCAGAAGTGCATAACAAAATCTCGATCATCAGTTTCACTGGCTTTCTTTTAATCAGTATCGGAATCATCGTGTACAGCTATATTGCTGGCGGGTGGAAAGGGATGGGATATGGCTTATTAGGTCTGGCGATTTTATCAGGTACCATAATCGGAGGAATCATTCAATACATGTTGAGTGTCAGATCCAGAATACGTTAAATGTTCCAATAAGCAGTTCTTTAATAAAACCCAACGTCATCAACAGCAAAAAGACGATGATGGTTGCCAGAAGATCTTTTGCTGTAAAAATTTTAGGCTCCCTCTCATTAAAATTTTTAATAATAAAAAATACAACACTAGCAAAAAACATCGTTAACGGTTCACTGAACACACCCCATCACTGCTTTCACCCTTTCTTAACCCAGGTACGTCACCGGGAGCTCTTTTTCTGTAATCTTTCCATTTGAGCTGCTTACATAGCAGGCTCTGGCATCGGGACGTGATGAAATCACCCGATGAATATCCGTACCGATATAGTGGATGGCTGTTCCATCATCAAGAGCATATCCAGGCTGTATATCACCTGACATCATCAATTTATGATAATACTCCCGCATACCTGGTTCAGAATCATAGTGGGGGAAATGGCTTCCCTTTACAAAGCCAAGGCCATGAATCATTGCCATCTCATTTTCACAAATATCGGTTACTCCTTCTTCATACCAGCACAGTGAACCTGCACTTAATCCGGCAAGCACAACTCCCTGTTCCCACGCCTCCCTTAAAATCTCATCTAATCCCCATGTTTTCCAGAGAGCAAGCAAATTAACGGTATTCCCTCCGTCTACATAGATCACATCCTGTTCGAGCACAAAACTTCTTAAATCCTTTGTAGGCAGCTTAAAAAGAGAAAGATGGGTCGGGATACAATTTAACGTTTTAAAAGAATGATAGAATTTGGCGATATATCCTTCTGCATCTCCACTGGCTGTCGGCAAGAAGCAAACCTTTGGGCGTTCACTTTTGGCTTGCTGCAGGATGTATATATCGAGCAAAGAATTCGGCTCCATCGAAAACCCACCGCCCCCCATTGCAATGATCTGCTTCATCTGATCCTCTCCTGTCATCACCACTTTTACTCATTATACTGACATTTTTATCTAAATGAAACGAATTTTGGTTTCATTCGTTAAATATATAAGGAGGTTGATCGCTATGAAATCATCCATTTATTTCTCCGACAACTTTTTCTCGGCTGGCAAAACGGATATTTTTAATGAAAATAAAGAAAAGCTTGGCTGGCTGGATTTGCAGAGTGCCTTTTCTTCCAGTGTGGACGTGCTGGATCAGGATGGAAATGTGCTGTATCAAGGACACTTCCCATTTCTCTCTAACCGGTGGAGAGTAACAAATGGAGAAGACCATGAAATCGGTAAGCTCTATCCCCGCGTTGCTTTTTTTGCAAAGAAATATGAATATGATGCCTGTCAGCGCGCCACCTTCACCATCGAATCAGAAGCTTTCTCAAAAGAATACCAGATTCTTGATGAAACCGGAAAACTTGCCTGCCATTTTAAAAAAATAAGCGGGTTTTTTGAATCCTCTGCCTTTCAGCTTACGAATTATACTGAAGAAGTTCCATCCATGGAATGGGTTGCGGTTGTCATGGGCATCAATGCTGTTGAAAAAAGAAGACGGAGAAATGCAGGTGCAGCCGGCGGCGGTGGAGCACAATAATCTCAAATTCTATAGATTGGAACTTTCCCTCCAATGTATGGTTGGGGGGTTTTTGTTTGGGAAAATTAATTTTCGTTAATACTTTTTTAATAATTTCATAAGTGGAATTTTAGAATTCTCTTCCATAATCAATTATGTAGGGTTGAAAGAATACCAATCATGATAAAAATCAAAAACATATAGAAGGAGGTTTCATGATGGAACATAAACCCATTGTGGAAATGAAACATGCTACGAAAAAAATCGGGCATAAAACTATCATAGATGATCTGACCCTCGACATATACCGGGGTGAGGTGTTTGGATTTTTAGGCCCAAACGGTGCTGGGAAGACTACCACTATTCGCCTAATGGCCGGATTGATCAGGCTGACTGAAGGCGATATTCTGATTAACGGCTTCAGCATTCAAAAAAACTTTGAAAAGGCCATCGCTCATGTTGGAGGCATCATTGAAAATCCAGAAATGTATAAGTTTATGTCCGGGTATGACAATCTGGTTCATTACGCCCGGATGTTTCCAGAGAAAATCAGCAAGGAACGGATTGATGAAGTCATCCGTCTTGTGGGAATGGAAAAGCGGATTCACGAAAAAGTGAAATCCTATTCCCTCGGGATGCGACAGCGGCTGGGACTGGCTCAAGCCCTGCTTCATTCTCCTTCGCTGCTGATTTTAGATGAACCGACAAATGGACTTGACCCTGCAGGCATACGAGAAGTACGGAATTATTTACGGAAAATTGCCCATGAGCAAAACATTGCCGTATTTGTCTCCAGCCACCTGTTATCGGAAATCCAGCTCATGTGTGACCGGGTCGGCATTATTCAAAACGGAAAATTAATCAGTGTAGAAACCGTAAGCAGCCTGGTTGAAAACCGAGATCAAGTTACCGTTCGAATCGAAGCTGAGCCACTGGAAAAGGGGTATGAGATATTAGCTGATTCATACCCGGATCATAAAATGTCCATGGCCGGCAACTCCATTCAGATGGAAGCCAGACGAGAGGACCTGCCGGCGATTACAAAGTTATTGGTACACAACGAAATAGCTGTATTTGAGATTACATCGAATAAAGAAACCCTTGAAGAAAAATTCCTCGAAATTACAGGAGGGAATATAAATGTATAATATGTTTAACTTAATTCGAAATGAAAATATGAAGCTTTTTAAACAGTTCAGCACATGGGTTATGGTGGGTTTGCTCGTAGTCATTGTACTCATTGTCAGTCTCGCAACGAACTACTTAATGGATTCACAGGTCACCGATAAATGGAAAATCCAGTTGGAGGTGGAAAACCAGCAACTGACTGAACAACTGGAACAGGTTCCAGACATCGGAAACAGTCATGAAACGCTAAAGGAACAAATAGCCATTAACCAGTATCGGATCGATCATGACATCCCACCGGTAGAAAATAAAACATTATGGGGTTTCATGATTTCATCGACAAATCTAACGTCTCTGGCTACCCTATTTACCATTGTCATTGCTGCCGGCATTGTGGCCAGTGAGTTTTCATGGGGGACCATCAAACTTCTCTTGATTCGGCCGGTCAACCGATCAAAGATTTTATTGTCTAAATTCATTACTACTCTTTTGTTTGCTCTGTTTAATCTAGTCGTTTTATTTGTCTCTTCCTTCATCTTCGGTGCCCTATTCTTTGGCTTTGAAGGGAAGGAGCTTCCGTACCTTGCCTTTGTAGATGGTGAAGTGGTAGAACGGAATATGATTACCCATATCCTGAGCCTGTATGGACTGAATAGTGTGGATTTAATCATGATGGTGACCTTTGCCTTTATGATTTCAACGGTATTCCGAAACCGTTCCCTTGCTGTCGGTTTGTCCATTTTTCTCATGTTTACAGGTCAGCAGGTTGTGATGCTCTTAAGCAAGTATGAATGGGTCAAATACGTTTTATTTGCCAACACAAACCTCTCCCAGTATATCAACGGGAAGCCTCTTGTGGAGGGCATGACCATGACCTTCTCCATCATGGTATTGCTTGTCTATTTTATCCTGTTTGTTGCCATGTCATGGACCATTTTTCACCGAAGAGACGTTGCTAATTAATGTCTGCTGTGGTATGACAGAAGGGAGCCGTTCTGCGGCTCCCTTTCATACTGAGTAAAAGGATGATGAGTCTTGAATGAAGATACTATTTTAGTTGTTGAAGATGAAAAAGAAATCGGCGAGCTTGTCAAAGACTATCTAGAGAAAGAAGGTTTTCAGGTTGTTCTCGCCCTTGATGGAAAGGAAGGTCTCCATCTGTTTCACGAAAAAAAGCCCACCCTTATTGTTCTGGATATCATGCTTCCGGAAATGGATGGGATTGAAGTTTGCCGCATGATTCGCACAGAGTCCAACATTCCGGTTATCATGATGACTGCAAAGAAGAGTGAAACCGATAAAATCATCGGTTTAGGAATTGGGGCAGATGACTATGTAACAAAACCCTTCAGTCCAGGGGAACTGGTGGCGAGAATCAAAGCTCAGCTTCGGCGCTATAAACATTTTTCAAATCCAGCCGAAAATCAGAGTCATAGCTTGAAAGTTGACCAGCTTGAGATCGATTTAAAAGGATATAACGTGTATGTTGCTGGAAAAAAGGTAAATGTATCAGCCAAAGAATTTCAGCTTCTTCATTTTTTAGCGACCCATCCGGGACAGGTATTCTCCAGGGAACAGCTGTTTAATCAAATCTGGGGGTTTGAGAGCTATGGGGATTTAAATACAGTGACTGTTTATATTCGAAAAATACGGGAAAAAATCGAGCCAGACCCCTCAAACCCAACCTTCATTAAGACGGTATGGGGAATTGGCTACAAGTTTGAAGGGAGTTTATCATGAACATCGGATTAAAAACTCGGCTCATCCTCGCCTTTTTGTCCATTATCATTGTTCCGGTTCTTGTGACCATTGGGCTGTTATATGTTTACCTGTCCAATATAGACGAACGTTTCCAGGGTCAGGAAGGGAAAATAAATCAACTTTTTCAGGACATTTCCGATCAAGTGCGAGAAAATGAAGAACTCATAGATCATCCGAAACAGCTTTATTACGAATTTCAGCCCTTATTAAGAAAATATGATATTAACCTGGCCATCCAATCCCCTGATCATGAGGTTTTGTTTGATTCCAGGGATTTTCATCCGGATGAATCAAGTGGATTTTTCAAGCAAATGGATTCGCTGCAGGTCGATGTGGAGCTATCTTCAGGGCTGCCAGTCCATGTGGAAATCATGGCCAATTCTCTTCAGGCTGAGCCCTTTAATACTTTCTATCAAGTATTAAAGAATATTATGATTAGCCTGGCCATTGGTTTTCTTTCCCTCATCCTGTTAATCATCGGCTGGACCTGGTATATTTCCAGGACCATTCTATCCCCTCTTAAACAAATTTATACAGCCACAGAAGAGATGAAAGAAGGAAATCTCAGTTATCCCATTCATTATAATAAAAAGGATGAGATTGGACATTTTGTTCATGGTTTTAACTTAATGAGAAAGCATCTGAAGCAGTCCATTGAGAAACAAAAACAGTACGAAAAATCACGTAAGGAATTGATTGCGAGCATATCCCACGACTTGAGAACTCCATTGTCTTCCATCAAAGGTTATGTGGAAGGTCTGATGGATGGGATAGCCAGAACCGAGGAAATGCAAAAAAAGTATTTGCGGGTTATTAAAGATAAAACGGATCAGCTCGATCACTTAATAGAAGATTTGTTTGAATTCTCAAAGCTCGAACTCAATCAGTTGCCAATGGAACGTGTTTATGTGAACAGTCAAGAGTTTTTCAGTGATGTTATCCTGGGGATTGAAATAGATGTACAACAAAAGGGAGTTCAAATTAAAGTGGAAGATCCTGTTCCCTCTGTTTGTATTTACATTGACCCTCAGCGGATTCAGCAGGTGCTTCTGAACCTTATATACAATTCCGTTCGTTATGGCGCCAGCACCATTAACATTCGTATGTTGGAAAATCGAACAAAGTCCCATCTCCAAGTCCAAATTGCAGATAATGGAAATGGCATTTCGAAAGAGGATCTCCCATATATTTTCAACCGCTTTTACCGGGGAGAAAAGTCCCGTTCCCGGGAGCATGGAGGAAGCGGACTGGGTCTTGCCATCGTGAAATCCATAATTCAGGCCCATGACGGGGAAATTCGGGCAGAAAGTGATGAAGGTCAAGGAAGCTGTTTTACGTTTACGTTGCCTTTATGCATTCCGAGCAGCAATGATCCTGAACCTGAGGGGTAAACCATTTGCCCCTCTTTTTTTCTTGACAAATTTTAAAGGTATAGTACTATTATGTTAGTTAGTGCTAACATCTAATCCTTCGCGGGGGCTTTTTTCAGTTCAAAATGTTGATTGATTAACATTCATCATTCTGTGAATGTTATTCTTTTTATCCCTTATGTTAGTTATTACTAACATTCATTAACCACACGAAAGGAGATTGCGGCAGGATGTTCCGTTTTTTATCGGTATTGATTACGAAAAGACCTATAAAGGTTATATTTATTACTTTAATACTCATCGGCTTCATGATAGTCGGTGTCTCACAGGTTTTCATGGCTACTGGGAATGAAACATTAATCGACCCTGGCACCAGAGTGTTTCAGGAGAACGAACTGTTTGAGTCTGAATTCGGCGGAGAGTCTATTATTGTTATGTTTGAGGGAGATTATCCGGAAAATCTTCTATCCGTTGAAAATTTAAGAAAACTAAAAGACCTTGAAGAAAAACTTCAGGCATATGATGACATTTACAACATCATAAGCCCTGTCACCATTACTGAGCAAATTACCAGGAAACAGGCTGATCATTTTTATGAGGGTATGGAAAATATGGAAAAGGCTTTAGCTCAGGCCTCTGACAAATTAACTGAAATCGGTACATCCATTCAACGGCAGGCTGACCAGCAAACGAATGTTAATTTTAATCCCGACGAATTCACTTCTCAGTTGAATCAGCTGGATCATGCAATATCCAGTATGATTCAGGGACAGTCGAAACTTAGTAAAGGAATGCAGCAAATCAATTCAGGCTACCAATCTTTAGGGGAACAGACCATGACAGTGGCAGCTGGATTAAATCAGTTAACCAGCCAATTAAAACAACAAATGAATAACTCCCCTGATCAGCCGGAAGGATCCAGACACCAATGGCAGCAAATGATTCAATCCCTGGAAGACATTTATCGAAAACTAACTGTCCTCTCAGAGAATATGACTGATACAGCTAATCGTGCAGAGTCATTACAACAAATTCCAGTTCAAACGATTCAGGGACTTGAAAAAATGGAGAAAGGCTTTCATCGACAACAGAAGTTCCTTCAACAAGCTTCTGATAAAGAACAGCTGGTTAACCAGTTAAAGGATATAGCTGAAGGGCTCATTACTATGGGAAATCAGCTGGACAAACTTCATAATGTCATTCAGCAAATGATAAATAATCGGGATGTCATGTATCCGGGAATTCCAAAAAAACAAGAAACGCTTGACCGCATCCTTTATGACGAAAAAGGTCAGCTCCGAGACATTTTCAATGAAGTGGTGGTTGACTCGGAACACATGATGATGATCGTTCGTTTAAATGGCAACACGCCTGATGATGTTAAAAGTGAAATTGCCGGGTTTATTCAAAGGAAATTAACGGAAGAGCCTCTTGAATCTGTTGAAACAACCGTAACTGGAAAGCCTGTACTGGATCATGCAGTCCAAACCGAAATGCAAAAAAGCATGCAGAAGATGGTTGTCCTGGCCATCGTATTTATGATTCTTGTTCTATCACTTATATTCAAAGTTCAATGGAGAATCCTGTCCTTGCCTGTCATTTTTGTGGCTGTTATTGCCACCATTGGACTGATGGGATGGCTTAGTATTCCAATGACAATGGTATCCATGGCTGTTTTTCCAATATTGATAGGCCTGGGAGTAGATTATGCCATCCAGTTTCATAACCGATATGTTGAAGAAACAGAAAAAGGGGGACACCCTCATGCATCAAAATAACAGAGAAAAATTCAAACATGCTGCTGACAAGACGTTAAAGACGATGATTCCTGCAGTAGGAACAGCTATTCTTGCAACGATGTTAGGATTTATTGCCTTATTTATTTCTCCTGTGCCAATGATTCAGGATTTTGGTAAAATGTTAACGATTGGTGTTGTCATTAGCTTTTTTGCAGGAATATTTTTATTAATTCCGATTCTATATACCCGGGACCGATATTTTGCCATTCATCAAGTCGGAAAACAAACAAATGCTAACCCCAAACTGGAAAACGCGTTGAGAAAACTGGCATCCCGAGTTATTTCAGCCAGATGGTTCATTATACCGATTGCCTTTACATTGACCGGTCTAGGAATCTGGGCAGACCTTCAAGTCGATGTAGAAACAGATATCGAAACATTCATGCCACAGGACACAGAAGAATTGCAAGATATTCATAAGGTCAGGGATATTCTTGGAACCACAGATCAAGTTGCGATTGTTTATGAAACGGAAAGCCTGTGGAGCGAAGAATCCATCCAGTGGGTGGATGAAATCACTAAATCTCTCAAGCAGGAATTCCCGGAGGAAATTGTCAACAGCCAGTCACTGACTACTCTCCTTCGACAGATAAATGATGGAGAGCTTCCTGAACATGAAAACATGATGGAAGTTGCCCACGAGTTGCCTGTTAATCAACGAAAAATGTTTGTCAATGAAGATGAAACAAGAGGTACTATCCTTCTAGGGATCAAACATTTAGAAGCAGAAGATTTAAAACCGTTTATTGCAGATCTGAAGGGTTATTTAGAGGATCAGCAGCTAATGGGGATAAGAACAACTGTTACTGGAAAATCCGTGCTGGATACGGAAATGGTTTCAGCACTGACTTCTGGCAGGCATGAAATGACCCTGTTAGGCATGGCACTCGTATTCGCCGGACTTTTCATCATCTACCGCCACCCGGTGAAGGCCTTTGTACCTCTTCTCCCAATCAGTTTAATTGTCGGCTGGTCCGGTGCAGCGATGTATCTGTTAAACTTGAAATATACTCCCCTTTCCGCTACATTGGGAGCATTAATTATCGGAATCGGGACAGAGTTTACGATTTTGTTAATGGAAAGGTTTTATGAAGAACGGAAAAAAGGAAAAGATTCAAAACTGGCCATGATCACTGCAGTTCAAAAAATTGGGAAGGCCATTATTGCATCAGGGCTGACTGTGATTGGTGGGTTTAGTGCACTGTTAATATCTGATTTTCCGATTTTACGGGACTTTGGACTAATGACACTGATTAACATGTCCCTTGCCCTGCTCAGCACGCTGGTTGTGATGCCGGGTATTATGATCCTATTAGACCGATTCGTCAAAACTAAACAGACGGAACATATATAATCTCAGATGGTCAGGAGGTGAGGATATGCGCGATACATCGGAAAAAATATTGGAAGCTGCCAGAGAAGTTTTCGTTCGTGAAGGTTTTTTGCAGGCAACTACCCAGGAAATTGCAAAAGAAGCAGGAGTTGCTGAAATGACCGTGTTCCGTAAATTTTCTACTAAAAAAAATCTCTTTTATGTTTCCATGAAGGCAGCTATTGAAAACAATTTTTATACCGATTTTAAAAAGCTCGCTCCTGGCATTAACACCGAAAAATTTTTAAGTTCTATTCTAAAAGAGCGGCTGGAGACCGTATCAAAAAACATTCCAATTATCCGGATGCTCATTTCTGAGAGTATGATGAGCCGTCTGGATGAAGAAATAGATTTGCCAAAACTTATCTTTTATCAGCTGAAATCGGTTTTACAGCAGCACTTTGATAAGATAGGGGCGGATTCAAGTGTCGAAGAGCTGGCCAAAATGATTAGCGGAATCCTGATCAGCCAGACTTTATGGACAGAGGGAGAGCCATTTTTCGCCAAAACTGAACAAGAAAAAGAAACGATCGTCCAAAAGCATGTACAGTCATTAATGGCTTTCATTCATTATTCAGATTGATTCCGATGAATAAGATTTTCCCAATCACTTCCTTAAAACAAAAAGGCTTCCCCAAAGCAGACAAACATAAAATAGTCTGACCAGGGGAAGCTTTCGTTATTCAACTGAAATTAAGTTCCCGTGATTATATTGATAAAGCCTCTGATCTCCATTATCATAAACTTCTATCACCCACTGGCCATCCCTCTTTTTCAAGATTGCTGCATTTCCTCCAACCGCTTCCGCGACATCTGCCATTTGAAAATGATCCTCCTCCCACTCATAAATCCAGACATAAGGCGGATTTGTGCCGGTAGACACAGAAAGCAGCTCTCTTTTCCCATCTCCATTTAAATCAGCAAATCTCGGACTGCCGGTTTTTAATACTCGTAACCATTTTTCGTTTTGTTCGTCATATAACATGATTTGTATTTCCCGGTAGGAGGCACCTTGAGATCCCTGTATGATAAGTTCCGGAGTGGAATCACAAGTTACGTCCTGCTCCTTAATCGTCACGTCATCCAGACCATAGGAGCTGACTGAACCAAGACTATAATACTGGCTTTTGTAATTCAGAAAGCCATACATCTGTTGTTCATCTTTTGGATCCTGATAAATGACGACAGCAGCAGGTTCTTCAGTTGGCACTTTAAGAATTATTTCTTGAAGGAGCTTCCAGTTCGATTAAGGTTTCTGTATGGTTAACTCTTCCCCGGGAACAGGCTGACTGCCGACAGTAATGGCATCTGTCCCGGAGTTCTGGCAGCCAGATAAAAACATAATGATAAGCAGTATAGCAGTTTTTTTCACAAATGTTCACCCTTTAACTATTCATCTAAGCTCAGCATTCCATTCATTATATTGAAAAAATTTTGGTTTCACAATAACTTTCAACTTTGTTGAATATGGTAAAATATAGATATTCATTCAATGACAGAGAGGCGAACACGATGAAAAAATCTATGTTTTTGACAGGGATGGCCCTTATACTCATCAGTTTTGGAGTCAACCTGATTTATTACGTCCTGCATCAGCTGGACGAACCGATTGTACTGAAGCATTATTATGAACTGGATTATCGGGAAGAAATACCGGTAGAAATCTTTTATGTAACGAACAGATACGAACCTGCAAACATTCAAATGATTGATATCCCTGGGATGAATACCCTTCCTGGGAATACAGGAGGATTTTATTTTCATCAAGATACCGCACATCAAAACATAAAAAATGAATATCGCCATCAGGTATTAAAGTCGTATTCATTCATCATTGATGGCCAAAATCTTTTTAAAGAGAATAACGATCCTATTGCAATTGATGAAGTGAGAATCCATTTTTCGGATGGAACCGTTAAGACTGCGGACATAGGCCAGTTGATCATTTATAAGGATCATCAAGAGGTACGGCCGTTAAATCAGCAAATGAGCGGATCTTCCAACAGAAATCTGGATTGGAACATCTATGTGGCCAATAAGCCTGTAACAATTGAAAAGATCAACTACTCCTTTAGGAATATACTGGATGAAGACTTCAAAATTAAACTCAGCTGGAATCAGAAACAGCTTCAGTCCTACTATGATGACCTGATGAATAACCGCAGACATTCAGACAGGGATCTGGTTAAGGAATGGGATGAAACCCCGGGAGTGAACCTGAACGATGAACGATTTCCTGTTCAATTGGACGAAGGAGAATGGCTTGGGGTTTATTCTGCTTTTGAGCCAGAAGAGATAAGCCATAACGCCCTGTCTTATTTTCAAGTGCATGTCAAAATGTCCGGCGTTACTGAAGATGGGGAGTCCTTTCAGAACTGGATGCGAATCAACCTGAATCCTTATATTAGCCAGAAGCAGATGGATCACCTGGTACAAATGGCCAGAGAGGGGGATTTCTGATGAATACAGCATTCCGTCAGCTGTTCTGGGGGTTTTTATTCACTTTATTCGAAATACATCTCATTGTCATTGATATCCTGCCCGAACCTGTAGGCTACGGGCTCATCATAGCCGGTTTGAACAAAATTATGGAACAATTTCCTTATTTTCAAACAGCCAAAAAAACAGCGGGAGTTTTAGCTGTCGTTTCGATTCCTACCGTTTTCATACAGGAAACATCGAATGGCGCGATTACCTCCAATGCAGCCATGATTGGGGGCATGACATATGATGTTTTATTAAGCCTGATCCACCTATTCCTTGTGTTTGAATTATTTCGAGGATTGATTGAACTGGCTGCTGAAATAGAAGAAATCCCATTAAAGGTGCGAACAGAAAAAACATTTCAGGTGTATATGTGGATTTCCATGACTATGCTTTTCCTCTTGACTTTCAGCATTAATTTGTTTGATGTACCGGCATCTATCCTTCTGATCGTCGGCGGTATTGTGTGGCTGATTATGGAGATTGTTTTTCTAGTGCTTCTGGCTGCCTATCGCAGGGCTTTCTAAGAAGAATGCTCTAGTAGAGAAAAGGAATTTCGCGATGAATAAAAGCAGGCATTCTTTTTACGGGCACGATGTTGCAATTAGTCGGATCAACCATCTTGTCATGAAAGATAGTTATTTTGAAATTCCTTTTGAAAAAGCGCCAGTCTTAAGAGAAAAGCAGAATTGAACCAAAATCAGCATTTAACTTTTTACAGAACTATTAAAAGGCCATGTATCATAAGGAGGACTTTCACTATGTCAATTCCTCGTGTCTTAACCATTGCCGGTTCGGCAGCCCAGGGCAGTGCAGGTATTCAGGCTGACTTAAAGACGTTTGAAGAACGGGACGTTTATGGAATGAGTGTGATCACAGCGATTGTCGCTAATCATTCCAAAACGGAAAAAGGGATTTTCACAAACTCCCTTGAAGCCATTGAGGCTCAATTTTATGCTTCTTATGAGCATGTCGGGTTTGATGCGCTAAAAACCGGCATGCTCTTTACAAAAGACATCATTGAACGGGTATCTCAACTGATCAGGGAATCAGGCGTCCAGCACGTGGTGGTGGATCCAGTGATGATCGGTAAAATGGGTTCACAGCTTTTAAAAGATGATGCCATTGATACGATGGTGAACAGTCTTTTTCCCCTGGCCGCAGTAATTACACCAAACTTACATGAAGCAATCCGGTTGACTGGAAAAACGAATATGAATACCGTTGAGGATATGAAAGAGGCGGCGAAAGAGCTTTATGAGTTAGGCCCTTCGTATATTCTAGTTAAGGGCGGTACCCTTAAGGAAGGAGCCATTGATGTTTTATATGATGGGAATGACTTTATAGAGTTCCGTTCAGAACGAATTGACACCATTCATACGAGTGGGGCAGGCTGCAGCTATTCTGCAGCCATTGCATCTGAGCTGGCCAAAGGGAAAAATATGATTGAGGCAGTTGCGGAAGCCAAGACCTTTGTGACTTATGCAATCAAACACGCTCTTTCGTTTAATCGGGGAATCGGCTCCACTTACCATGGAGCCATGCGAAAATATAGAAATCATGATTCCTGATCAAGGGTGTGCCTGAATCCCAATTAGAGTGCTTCATTTCCCGATGGGGGACATGCGAATCCGGATTAGAGTGCACTAAAGCCCGATTAGAAACCCGCAAATCTGTATACCTCCACCTTGTCATTGCCCGGGCTGAGCGCTAAATAAGGGACAGTCTGCACCCTAAACTATCTCGCCACTAGCAGAATCCGCTTCTTATTCCACGTAAACGGCGGTCCCATAGGCTACTATTTCTGAGGCATTGGCCATCACGGATGAAGTTTGAAGTCGCATGCAGATGATGGCGTTGGCACCTTTGGATTCCGCCTCCTCTACCATTCTGCCGATGGCCAGTTGCCGTGCTTTTTCCATCATATCCTGGTAATCTTTAATCTCCCCTCCCACGATGGTTTTGAGACTTGCCATAATGTCTTTCCCGATATGCTTGGACTGAATGGTACTTCCTTTCACAAACCCTTTTAACTCCTTGATTTCTTTTCCCGGCACAAAATCAGTAGTCACGATAATCATTCCGATCTTCCTCCTCTTTTTCTTTTTGGCGTTCATAAATAAAAAGAGCAATTATCAAAAGAAAAAATACAATACTGGTTAAAAAGAGTAAGACACCCTTTTGCACATCAATAAAGAGAAAAACAAAACCTGTGATCTGACAGATGATACTTGCAATTAGGAAGGTATATTTTAAGGCATTCATTTTTTTCCTCCATATGCATTTCATACCTATTTGATACATTATACCAGAGGAACACCCCTCCTATAAATAGATTCCCCAAAACCCTTCACAACATTTAACTTTGACCAGTAACGTTGACCCTTTTCATTGCCCATCCTCGAACTGTATGTATATACTTTTCTATAGACATTCTACGGCAAGGAAGGGTAATATGTTTCGTTTACAAAATGTAAGGGTAAAAGGAATTCTCAACCTTCTTTAATTCCCGGAGTCAGCTGATCATCCGGGAAGACAAAAAATAAGCCTCCCTGCATCCTGTACAGGGAGGTTTTAGAGTGATACCCTAAAGGGGGGAATGAATCATGATCCACGATTCAATAATTTTTCAGCTTTTTCATTTAACTGATAGGAATCACCATTTTGAAAAACAAAACCCATACTGGCCATATCCCGGAGACTGCTTCTCACCTTAAATAACGGCAGCCCGGCTTCATTGGCCACATCCTCGGCTGTTAAAGATTGATCTTTGACAGCCGTTAATATTTTCTTCGCCGTAGCAGTTAGGTTTCCTTTATCATCAATACAGGCCATGTGAGATCCCCTTTATAGTTGTTTTTTACAGAAGTAGAAGTCTACACACTCAAGGTTTTCATCTTTCATGCGTTCTTCTGCGCCTTCTTGTGTAGGAGACGGAGGAACGATTACCTTATCTCCCTCTTTCCAGTTCGCTGGAGTTGCAATGTTGTGCTTGTCTGTAGTCTGAAGCGCCTTGATGACACGTAAAATTTCATCCATGTTACGTCCTGTTGAAAGCGGGTAGTAAATAATGGCGCGTACCACTTGCTTATCGTCAATAATGAATACGGCACGTGAAGCTTCTGTGCTGCTTTCTTCCGGCATAATCATACCATATTTATGCGCTACATCTTTATTTAAATCCGCAATAATTGGGAATTCAATTTTGACACCGAATTTTTCTTCAATGTTGCGCACCCACGCGATGTGAGAATGAACACTGTCAATACTTAAACCTAATAATTCTGTATTCATTTCACGAAGCTGAGGATAAATTTCCTGGAATGCCATAAATTCCGTTGTACAAACTGGTGTAAAATCAGCCGGATGTGAAAATAGAACCAGCCAGCTTCCTTTGTAATCTTCCAGTTTAAGCGTTCCAATGGTTGTTACAGCTTCAAATGCCGGAGCCTTTGATCCAATTCTTGGCAGAGATCTTACTTCCTGTTCTTGAGTGTTTTGAATGTTTTCTGACATTACAATCATCTCCTTTTAATATTTATTATAATTTAATTGTTACTATCAACAGTATATCGTTCTCAATTATATACCGCAAGGGGTATACTTATAACTGTTGTGAACTTTTTTTGAACAAAAATTAGATGTCATCAAGACTAACTTTCACAGATGCCAATTGATAATATTCTCAATAAATCACTTCCTATATCTGATCAGTTACTCATTAAAAGATCTTCAATAAAAAAAGACTACCTTATGAAAATAAGATAGCCCTGAACTTCACCCATTTTCAGTTTTGAAGATATCGATCTTTCCCAGAGTCAGTTCTCGTCAGCATTTATAAAAGCATACCATATTTTTCTCGAGGCTTTATTTGGCCTGCTTAGGCAATACCACTTTTTTAGAAGCGGTTTCCCTTTGTATATAGATGTTTCTGCTAATAAACACACCAATTAAAGCCATACATAATATACCGCCAAGGATTGCTACTGCTGCTGATGCACCAATGGTTTGTATGGAAATGGTGAACAGTCCGATCAGCAGTAATCGAAGAGCTACACCTACAGCCTGATAAAAACTGTTAATGCGCCCGATGATCTCGTTTGGAACAAGGTTCATCATAATGGTTTTCCGATTGATTCTTGTACCGGCATTGCCCCACCCAATCATAACAGATACAAGTAAAAAAATGACCACTGATGGTTTATAAGCCATGATGAGAACGGCCAGTGTATATAATCCTATGGTCAAATAAATGGTTGGAAGGGTACCTGCCTTTTCGTTCAGAAAACTGATTGTAAACCCCGCCAGTACTGCTCCCAGTGCATAAATTAGTTCATGGGAAGCATAAACAGAAGCTTCCGCCTGCAGTGTATAAGCGATATAAATCGGAGTGACATAATTTAATACTTGGACGACAACGAAAGGTAATGTAGTCGCCAGGAAAAAGATAATAGCTAATGGTTCCTGTTTCAAGAAATTCCATCCCTCGATCATATCAGAAAAAATGGTTACACGGTTTTGCCGTTCCTTCTTTTTAACAATCGGTTGATAAGAAATAAATCCGTATAACAAAAATGTAATCAAAAAGGTGATAGCGTCAAAGATTAATATCATAGAAAGTCCAAAAACACTAATTAATACACTTGCTAATGCACCTGCTATTACAGCAGCTCCCTGACCCTGAATCTCCATGATGCTGTTCACCTTTCCGTAATATTCCTTTGAGAACAGTTCCTGACTCAGGGCATCAACAGTTGGATAGTGAAACATATAATAGATAATGCTGATTAAGTACAATCCCGTCAGATGCACAGCAGAATAACCCTCGATGAAAAATCCTAGTACACCAAATCCGAGCATGAACAAAAAGCCTAAAAAGTCAAATATACGATGCAATTGAACCCGAGGGAAGCGATCTACCAGAACACCTGCGTAAGGATAAGCAAAAAATAGTATCAGAGTTGAAATGAATGTGACGATTCCTAATAATTGTTCTCCCCCATCCTGCATCACTAAGTACCAGGGAACACCGATCATAGTTATTCCGGAACCAATATGAGAAACTACATTTCCAGTGATAAACCACCTGAAGTTCGCATTCTTGAATAAACTCATGTTTGTCAACTCCTTAGAATCTCATGTTGCTTTTAAGTGTAAACCCTCTATGACTTACCAACATCGGTGAAACAGGGGAATTTTCTCTCATACTATAGTCTGATATGGAATATGGTAATTTATTGTTTGAATTCCATGACCTTTGCAGTCCGTTTTGCATTTTTCTTGCCTAATAACTGTTTTACGATGAACAGCGCCATATGAATGCCTGAAGCTACTCCACCTGAGGTAATGACATGTTCAACCTGGACAACCCTTTGATGTTCCCAGTTAACTTGTTTAAATTTCTTTTTTAAAATAGGCAGCAGCAAGTGGTGGGAAGTAGCTTTTTTTCCTTTTAACAGCCCCGTTTTTGCCAAAATATAAGCTCCTGAACAAACCGAACAAAGAAAAGTTACTCGTTGTTGCTTTTTGATAAAATGGATGACACCTGGCTTGCTGGATACTTCCTGTACAGCACTCAAAGCAGCACCAGGGATTATCAAAATATCAAACAAAGGAGCATTTTCGAAGCTAAAATCGGGTTGTATCGTTACACCTGAATGCGTTTTAATGGGGTTGCCATCTTCTGAGATGGTATAAACCTGAAAGGGTCTGTTCGCTGGCAATTTCTTTTTAAATAACATTACGTTTTGTTGCAGTTTACTATAGGCTGTTAATGAAAAAACTTCTGTTGGACCACTTATATCCAAAAGATCTGCATGGTCATAAATTAGTATCCCAACTTTCCACTGCTTTCGCATTATTTCCATCCTCCAAATAAATAAGTGTTATAATAAAAAAGAACCCTTATGAAATAGGTGGTTAAATGTATAAGAATCTTGTGCAAAAATTTTCTGATGGGTTAGTCATATACCGTAACACTTTTAATACTGAATCCAACTGGCGTTATGATGAGTACTACAAGTTTATCTTCACCCCTAAAGGAACTATGATATATCAATTGAATCATCATGATATAAAGATAGAGCAACAGCAATTTTTACTGCTTAACCCTCATACTAAACATCGCCAGGTCCATTTTGATGTAGAAAAACTGCTAATTGGCATTAACCCGAAAACCTTTCAACTGACATTTGAATCACTGGGTTTTTCGCCATCTCATCAGATCCAATTTGCTGAAATAACTGGAAGGAATCCGTTAATCAGCAAATGGGCTTCATTTGTGCTGGATTATTTGCAGTCTGATGACTTTCATGAACACCCTGCCCCGGATCATAAGGAATTAACACTATTTATGGAAAACAGCATCACCCAGCTAATACTCTCTCTTATTAAAGGGACCCTGAACAGCCACACGCACGACCTAAATGTTAACTATGTGCAAAAAACGGCACCTAATCTCTACAATGTTTTAAATGCTATTAAACAGTCTTATGAAAAAAGCTGGTCATTAGATGAAATGGCAAAAATCGCTGGTCTAAGTAAGTTCCAATTTGCTCATTCTTTTAAAGAACAATTCGGCATATCCCCTTACTCATGGATTCAACTTTACCGAATCATGAAAACACAGAAAGAATTAATTCATACAGATGAAAAAATTATATTGATCGCATTCAGACATGGATTTACATCCCTGAGCAGCTATAACCGTTTGTTCAAAAAAATATATGGTATGACACCCGGGCAGTTCCGGCAACGTTATCAGGATTTACCGATTTAACTGCACAGGATGATCTGAGGTTCGTTTTGAGCCGGAAGAAGAAAGAATAACCCTGCCTAAAAATCCAACAAGAACGATAAAGGTTCCAAAAGCAAGAAAAGCCCATTTGACACTCAGCCATTCAAAAATCGGGCCGGTGAAAACCAGTGACAGTGATATAGATATAGATGTTAAAGTACCGCCCAGACTAAACACTTTCCCCATTTGATGACGAGGAATTTCCCTTTGAAATAAAAGGGTTCTGGAAAGACTGGAAATAGGTCCTCCTGTTGCAGTAAGCAAAGCACCTATAATAGCTGTGACCAGGTTCGATGAAAAGGCCATAACAAGAAACCCGCTTCCTGTTAAAATCCAGCCGTACATGACCCAGTTCGCTTTATCTTGAATTGGCAGTTTATAATAGAACGCACTGGAAAGTACATTTCCTACTCCATAAAAGCCAATAATTATGCTATACGTACTGATGGTGCTGTCGAGCTGTTCCTTTGCCAGAATAGGGATGCCGACCTGATAAGCGCCATTCCAGGCTGCAAGTCCAAGAACCCCGGCCATAATTGGGAGAAAAATCCTCGGTACTTTTGCTGTTTCTTTAATGGTGACTCCAATATCTTTCCAAATATTTTGATGCTCCACTTTTTCCGCTTTAGCAGAAACTTTCATCGCAAATAATGTAGCAGCACTGATAAAAAATGTGGCAGAATCAACAACAAAATACATATACGTTGGCATAAGTAATGCGAGAATTCCAATTAAAAATGGAATGAAAATACGATTAATACGATTAGATGCATCTTCAAGAGAGTTCGCTGCACCTAAATCTTCATCCTTCACCACATAAGGCATCAATGAGCGGTGAGCCGGATCAAAAAAGCAAGATACGGACCCTAAAACAAATGCCACCATATAAAAATGCCATACATCAATAAGATGTGTTACATACAGAATAGGTATAGCAAGAACAACCGTACCGCGAATAAGATCTGACACAATCATTACTTTTCTGCGGTCAAATCGATCTGCATATCCCCCACCCAGTAAACCGAATATCAGCTTTGGAATGACTTGAGACAATACTACAAGTGCCATATGAGTTGGGGACCCTGTAAACTCTAACATAAGCCACATAATCGCTAATGCATGCAAGTAATCTCCCATCGATGATAAGAATTGACCAATCCAGAAGAAAAAGAAATTCTTATTTTTTAATAATGCAATATATTTCATATCATCTTCCTTTCTTCCTCGTTATGGCCATAATAACCTGGAACTGACTCAATATCTTGTCATTTCTTGCTGTAATTGACAGCAACATGTGAACACTACATCACAGAACTATCCCGCTACTTTGACTCTCCAGGTTTTTGGAATATTGGAAATGATTTCTTTCCAGGTCCTTCCGCCATCTTCGCTCACAAACAAGGTGCTCGTATTCCCGATGTCTCCAGCATAAAAGACGATATCTTCATCAAAGGGATGCATAGCGATATTATCTGCGGGTCCGGCAGAAGGCAGTCCAGAGCCGGATGACGGTTTCCAGTTTTTCCCGAAGTTATCACTGCGGTAAATGGGCTGTCCCGGCTCGTCAACAAAAACAAACATACGACCCTTCACATGATGATCAAACAAAAGAGAATGAACGTATTTTCCTTTTAAATCTTTTACTTGGATCCAGTCTCTTCCATTATCAAGGCTCATATAGAGACCTTCGCCGGCCCCTGCAAACCATTGTTCCGGCTGATAAGGATTGATTGCCGTACGATGGAGATCATATCCAACCAGGTGTTCCTTCCAGGTTGAGCCTCCATCGAGGGAATAAATTAGAGCACCATGTTCTACTCCAGCTAATAATATATTGGGGTCATGTGGGTGGATAGATATCCCATGCACATGACCGCCATAAAATGGCGGGTGAAAAAACTTCCACCTTTTTTTACTCGGCAATTGATCTATCCCCTTAAAAGGGGTGAATGTCCTGCCAGCATCCCTGGAATGATAGACCATAGGCGGTTCAGTACCAATATAGATATGTTCTTTATTATGAGGATCTATAACCACATCCCACACCCACTTATCTTCAAAACCCAGACTTTGAACGGTTTTTCCTGAATCCGTGGTCTTATACAGCCCCCATCCCCTCAATCCGCACGCAATATATGCTATCCGTTTATTAAAGGGATGCACCGCTATTCCCCTGACGGATTGTCCTGATAATCCTCTCCCTGCTTCCTCAGCAGTCAGGTCCTGGTTAAACTGATAGACTCGCAAACCATCTTCTGTCCCCAGGTACATGAAAAAATCTTTCGGCATTTTTTGTCCCTCCCAGTAATAATATAGCGAGAACACTTTAATCCTGATATTTTCTTAATAACGAAAAACTGCTATATACGATTAATCCCAATCCAGAGACAATCATAATAACTGGAAGAACGTTCAGTTCCCCTGAGTGATAAGTTAAATATCCTACAATGTTTAGTGTTAACCCCACCGTAAAAAGCGAGACATATTTGATCCGCACTAGACATAATTCCTCCTTTCATCAATAAATGTTAAACTTCTCTATTTTTCACTGGGTATCTTTGAAACAGAAGTTTTCATAGGCTTTTGCTTTGTTAGATTGGTACCGATCACCCCGGCAATAATCAAAGCAGAACCCAGCAGGTGATAAGAATGAACTTGCTCATCAAGAATCACAACTCCGGCAATGATGGAAATAACAGTCGACAAATTACTGAACACACTCATTTTGGCAGCTGATAATTTGGACAGAACATAATTTGCAAGAAGGGATGTGATCATCGTGGCAAAGATCCCAAGAAAAGCAACGGCTATTAAAAATTGATGGTTAAGCAAAAGAGAGGCATATTCTGACAGAGTACCGCTGATAGAACGCTGAATGAGCACAAAGAGGTTAAAAAAGATAAACCCAAAGGTCACCATGATATAAGATAGATGAATCGGTTTATATGATACAGACAGGTGACGGGCAAGAACGGCGTAGCCGGCAATCGAAATACAAGAAAATAGCAAAAGGATAATGCCTGCAGTGTGGCTGCCGCTGAATTGAATCGAAACGCCATTCATGATGAAGATATAGAGCACCCCAAAAATAGACAACGCGATAAACATACCTTGAATCATATTTACCTTTTCCTTCAAAAAAATGGCAGCAAAAATTGCCGTCAGAGCGGGGGAGAAGGCAAGAATGATTCCACCTTCCGCAGATGTCGTAAACTCAAGACCAAAAGCCTGAAACGAAAAAAACAGGGTGGGGTAAAACAGGGCCAGCAGCAGAATAGGCCATAATTCCCGCATCTTTTTCACTTTGAGAAAGTTCAAGCTTTCTTTAGAAAGCAAAAAAAATACGGAAAGGACCATCCATGCAATTGTAAACCGATGACCCAGCGTGTCCATAGGCGTTGTTTCATTCAACGCAATTTTCGTAAACAAAAAGGATAAACCAACAATTGCTGCATTGGCTAATGCAGCCATATATATCATAACTTTTTGATGCATCAGTTTTTCCTCCTCTCTCATAAAGAATACAACTAAATTCAAGCCCCATTTAACATCCATTGGTATGGAAAGAACTACAACCTGAGTCTTAAATGATGTTATTAAGAAAAAATTTACATTTATTATGCATGAACAGGCATGTTACAAATAATGATTATCATATTTTTCTTTTATTTGTTTTAGTGTTTCATGATCATTTAATCTTTTGGCTTTTTCATATTCTTCAAAATAACCTTCAAACCCGCCAGGACTAAAAATTGTTATGACCCTGGCATATTCCCGCAGGCTATGATTAGAAAACTTATGAACCGTCCCTCTGGGAACAAATATTATATCCCCCTGTTGTGCGGTTACGATTCTATCATTTAATAAAAAGTCCACTTCACCTTCGATAACATAAAAGGATTCATCTGTATGTTTATGATAATGAGGGGCAGGACCCTTATGCCCGGGATCCATCAAATATTCCAGAATGGTATATGCCCCCCTTGTTGTCTCTTTTCCAACCTTTAAAAAGACGGTCATATTAGGTGCTCGAAAAACCCTGTCTCCTTTTGATAGATTCTTCATAAGTGAATTCATTGAACCTTTATTTGAATACATGGTTCTACCACCTTTAAACCATATTTCCTCTTTTGCTTAATGCGTTAGTCACATCAACCAACCTGCGTGACAATATCTTTAGACGTTCAATAGCTTCGGAACTCATTAATTGGTTATTTTGGAATAAACTTTGATCGGCTACGTACTGTTCTGACAGTACCATGCCAAGCAACCCTCTGACCACAATACGTAAATTATTTAAAGCATTTATTCCGCCTTTTCCTCCGCCTGATACAGCTGCCATCATAACAGGCTTTTCCCGAAAATAATCTTTATTTAAAAAATCAAGTGCATTTTTCAAGCCACCGCTGATTCCGTTATGATATTCAGGTGTACAAATAAAAAATCCATCAGCTTGATAGGCATAATCCCGCAGCAATTGCACATTTAGATCTTTGTCCTCACCATCCCCAGAAAATAGGGGTAATGTATGATGGCCAACATCAAAATATAATACTTCTGCTTCCAAAAACCTTAATTGTTCAGATACAACTTGAGATAAGCCACGTGTATTGGATTCTTTCTTTGGACTTCTTGCTATTACCAAAATTCTCACAAAGATTAACTGATTAAATTTTGTTTATTTTAAATTTGAATTATTTTATTTTGAACTAATTGTATAATTAAATAAATATATTGTCAAGGTACTTAAAATTTTATTTATTCAAATTTTAAATAATATTTGGTACAATACGTGTATTGGTAGTAAACATTGCAATTGGGGTGAATAAGAATGGATAAATTGAATGAGGAAATTTATCAATCTTTACATGTTCTGCGTGTTCTTGCAAGGGCATATAACAGTGTCACTGAACATTCGTATCGTTCAAGCAAATCTTTTGGTCTAAAACCAAATGAATTTGCCATTTTAGAACTCTTATATCATAAAGGACCTCAACAACCAAAAGAAATATCGGATCAACTTCTTTTGGTAGGAGGAGGCGTCACCTATGTACTAAATAAGCTTGAGAATAATGGGTTGATTGAACGTACTATGTCAAAATCAGACCGTCGGAAGTTTATTGCTTCTTTGACTGAAAAAGGACTAAACCTGATGGAGGAAATTTTTCCAGTGCATGCAGAAAATATACACAGGGCACTAAGCGGATTAAACACAGAGGAAAAAGATAAAATAATTGTACTGTTAAAGAAGTTGGGAATGACGGCAAGAGATTTATTGGAAAAACATTCATAAAATTCTTACATCATATAGTAAATCCCCACACTGCGGATGGCAGTGTGGGGGCTTTTTCATCGTATGAAACAGAATAAATACTTTGAAATTAACCAATATCTGATGAAACCAGAGGGATCTCATGTTTATCTTGTATTCCTAAAATCACAATGAGCAGTACAGCAACATTGGCAAAACCGCATACCACCCCTAACCAGACAAAATTGGAAGCGGATAATACAAAAGATGCCGCAAGCGTAAACAATCCCGATCCTAAATACATGGCCGAACTGTTCAAAGCCATAATGGTTCCTCGGCTGTTCGGCTCCAATTCCGAAATAATCGTTGTAATAGCGGACTGTCCGACACCATAAAATGCCGCCCATATCACGTGCAGCACAATTACATAGGGCAAACTGTCCATCATAGCAAGCATAGATACGGATATAGCAACGAAGATCACAGCAACAAACATCACCTTTTTCTTGCCTGCTTTATCTGAGAGTCGCCCGCCCAGCACACTTCCTAATACGCTACCTGCACCGGCAAACATCAGTATTAACCCAATCTGGCCGGTTCCAAGCTGAAACTTCAGATGATAAAATACTCCTGTGTTAACAAACATCCCCTGCAGCGCGCCATAATATAGCAGAGTTGCCAGTAATGCTAGAAACACAGCATGTACTGAAAATGCCTGTTTGATTTGCTTACTGATAACCGGTGTATCATGACTCGGATCCTTTTCTTGATCTACTTTAACAGCTTTCATCATGAACAAGGTCACTACGGTTAATACTCCAATTATCCAAAACGCCCAGCGCCAGCTTAGCCATTCCGCTACAAAACCTCCTATCGGTACCCCAATGATCGATGATGCAATCAGAGCACCTGTCACAATCCCAATAGCCTTTCCCCGTTCCTCATACGAATAATGGTCCCCAACAATGGCAAAGGCTACTGGCTCAATCATCCCTGCGCCTATTCCAGCAAAAACCCGAAATACGATCAAAGTCCAAAAATTGCTGGCTATTCCTGTTAACGCAGTTGCAGCACCAAACACGATTAATCCAGCAATCAAAACCTTTTTTCTTCCTATGCGATCTGAAAAGGAGCCAAATATAGGGGAGAAAACAGCATATACAACGGCATATGCTGTGACTAAAAGCCCCCCTAAGTCAACGTCCATTTGAACTTCCTTTACGATGTCCGGTATAAGGGGAATGGTGACAATTAAATCAAAGCCGACTAAAAACGAACACATTGCCATCATAAATAATAATCTTCTTTTATTAGTTTGATTGTTCAACGAATACACCTACTTTTGATGATCATGAAATTCATTCATTTTTTGTTCTAAACGTTCCTTAACCTGCTTCAGATGATAGATCTGGGAATTGATTTCATCTAACTTCTCTTCATAAGTCTGGAAAAGCTCTTCACAAAATTGCTCGTGTTCAGCATTTTGATTTCCATATTTACAATCTATAATCTCCTTTATTTGATCTGTATTTAATCCTAAACCTAAAAAGAGTTGAATCGTCTTAACCCTCTGAACCATAGAGTTTTCAAAACTCCTGTATCCGTTCTCCTGTCTTTCTGATAAAATCAACCCTTTTTGTTCGTAATGTCTTAATGAACGAACACTCGCCCCCGTTAGCCGGGACAACTCACCGATTCTCACCACCAATCACCTCCAGAAATATAATCATGGGTTATTGTAAAGCATGACACTAATGTCAGGGTCAATAAAAAAATAGGAATCCAGCGATTTTTAAAAGCATTTATTCAAACAAAAAGAGACACCCATTATGGAGTTTCGGTCATTTATAAACTATACATTCTAGTATAGTCCTCTCCCTATTAAGTTGGCTGACACTGGTTCATAACCAAGTTCTCTGGCCCAGATGGATAATTGTCCTGTATGATGAATTTCATGGGCAATCATATGTTCCAAAACTTCCTTGCCCTTGCATGGGATAACTTTGCCGCTTCGGGTTTTAAAAATGACTTCCTTTTGTAATACATCTTGACTCATGCTGTCTATAAACTCAGATACTTTCTCATTTTCCCGATCAGACCATTCCCTCAATTTTTTCAAATCTTTATAGTTATCGAAGTCATACCGGATTTCTTCCTCAGACTTTAACCGTGAAACCCATCGCTGTTCCACATCCACAATATGGAATAACGTTCTAAGTATGCTTTTCATTCCTCCAGATCGTTCTTGTAATAATTCTTCTTCAGAAAACTGCTTGCACCATTCAAACCATTCATTTCTTTTTTGCCAATTGTACTCAAATAACTTTTTCACCTTCATTCCCCCTTTGGATCTGTTGTAACCATCCTAACAGGAAGACTTCGTTTAGTAAATGTGGTGAATGATACTCTTTCAGACTAAAGTACGAGACATCTCCCGGGCAACTGGCATTTTGTATGATTAACTTTCATTTGTAACTGGAGATGGTCCCGGGCGCAGCCTATCCCTGTTCATCAAAAATAAAATCCTCATCACTTAAGGGCTCAACAATGGCTTTCTGGTAACCGGTCCCTTTCATGCTGAAAAAGTCATGGGATTTGGTTTTCGTATTCAGCCCGTTTAATACAATAGGGTTGATTTCCTCATCTTCAAAATAAGGATCGAAACCCAGGTTCATCAGTGCCTTATTGGCATTATATCTGACAAACTTTTTCACATCATGACTCAACTGAACAGGGTCATAAAGCACCGATGTATACTTTAGTTCATTTTCATACAGTTTGAAGAGGAAGTCATAAACAAATGTTTTCAGTTCTTCTTTCCTCTGATCATTCTGCCGCTGGTAAATTTCCTGTGCTAGCATACCGACATAAACCCCGTGAATGGCTTCATCCCGTATAATCAAGTTAATGATTTCCCCGCTTTGCATCAGTTTTCCCTGTCCATAGAAATAAAGGGGATAATAAAATCCGCTGTAAAACAGAAAACTTTCCAGAAACACCGATGCCACCATGGCCCTGTATAAAGAGCTATCATCACCACCCTTAATATGTTCATAAATCTCTGTGATCCACCTGGCTTTGTTCTGGAGAAATTTATTATATTTCACCCATTCAAACACTTCATCAATTTCTTCCTTTGTAGCCAGGGTCATAAAGATATTGGAATAAGACTTGGCATGAACAGCGTTTTCCATCATACCCATGAAGTTGAGAACAGCTTTCCGCTGATGTCCTTTGACATGCATGGCAATTCGGGGCATTCCGACATTTCCTTGCTCTGTATCCAGCAGTGTTAATCCTCCCAGAACTTTTTTATAGGTTTCCTTCTCTGCCCTGGATAGTTGTTTCCATGTTAACAAATCCCCATTTAAGCTCACTTCTTCCGGCAACCAAAATTGCTTTACATTTTGCTGGTAAAACATCTGGGTGAAGTCATCTTCAGGCCTGGACCAGTCTGCAGCAGTGTACACCATATCAATGTCTCCTTTCTTTAAACGACACAACTTAAACATTCTTCCCTTGTGGTATCTTTCGTACGGGCATAATACAGGGTTTTGATTCCCTTATGATGGGCATACAGGTCGATTCGGTTTAAGTCTCTCGTTGTCATCGTATCTTTCAAAAACAGGGTGAATGATATGCCCTGATCCACATGTCTCTGTATAGCAGAAATAAGGTCAATCACTTTAAACATGTCCATGTTATAAGCTTCTTTATAGTAGAACCAGGTTTCTTCATTCAGATAAGGCATAGGATAATAGGTTTTGGAGTTTCCATACGTTCTCTCTTCAATTTTTTCCATAACCGGCATCACCGAAGCAGTAGCGGACTGAACGTAACTAATGGACCCTGTCGGGGCGATCGCTAACCGATGACTGTGATAGAGCCCGTGTTTCTGAACCTTTTCCTTCAGGGTTCTCCAGTCTTCTCTGGTCGGGACCTCCATTCCTTCAAAAAGCTTTTGCACTTTTTCTGTTTTTGGCAGAAAATCTTCGTTAACATATTGGTCAAAATACTTCCCTGATTGATAATCCGATTCCTCAAAGCCAAAAAACGTTGATTCCCTGTCTCTGGCCAGTTCCATAGAGCGCTCCAGGGAATAATAGTTCACCATCATAAAAAATGTACTGGCAAAGTCTTTTGCTTCTTTACTTTCATAAGGAATTTTATTCTTTGCCAGATAACCGTGCAGGTTCATCGCTCCGAGCCCAACACTTCTCATCAGCCGATTAGCTTTTTTCACCCCTGGCGCATTTTGAATATTGGACTTTGCGGAAACAGCAGTTAAGGCATCCATGGCATTCTTAACCGTTTCTTTAATGGAACGGTTTGCCATCACATTAGCAATATTCAGCGAACCCAGGTTGCAGGAAATATCCTGTCCGATGATGTCATCTTCTCCATAATCCGTATATTCTGAAACGATGGAAGGCTGTAAAATTTCGGTACACAGGTTTGAAAATTTAACTTTAGATACATTGTTTACCGCATGGGCTCTGTTGACATTGTCCTGAAACATCAAATACGGATACCCGGACTCGTAGCGGAGCATCGCCATTTTTTGCAGCAGTTTCCTGGCATTCATTCGTTCTTTTTTAACGTTGGGGTTTTCCACAAGCTCGTCGTACATGTCATTCATATCCATTTCATCAAGGTGCTTGCCATATTCTTTATAGACGGAGTAAGGATAGAACACATACATGTCTAAATCCTGACGGGCCAGATCAATAAATTTATCCGGTATTACAACCCCTATGGATAAAGTTTTGACCCTTACATCTTCATCGGCTGAAATCTTTTTAGTGTCCAAAAAGTCATGGATATCAGCGTGAAATACATTAAGGTAAGCAGCCCCAGATCCCTGTCTCTGTCCCATCTGATCCGCATATCTCAAAGCATGATCCAAAAGTTTCATCACCCCTACCACACCCTTGGTGGCGTTTTCGATTCCTTTGATCGGTTCCCCTTTGGCTCGTATTTTTGACAGATTTAACGCAACACCGCCGCCAATCTTAGACAGTTGCATTGCCGTATCGATAGCTTTGGAAATATCATTTAACGAATCGTTTACTTCAATTAAAAAGCAGCTGACAAGCTCCCCCCGCCTCTTTCTTCCGGCATTAAGAAAAGTAGGAGTTGCCGGCTGGTATTCCTGGTTGATCAGCATGTTGACAAATTTTTTCGCCTTACTGAAATCACCATCAGCCAGGTATAAAGCCACAATGGCGACCCGGTCTTCATAACGTTCCAGAATTTTTTTGTTATCATTTGTCTTTAAAGCATAATCGTTATAAAATTTGAAAGCGCTCATAAAGGAAGGAAAACGAAACTTTTTTTGGTAAGCTAAATCAAAAATATGCTCAATTTCTTCAAATGTATATTTGTTTAAACATTCTTCTTCGTAGTAATCATTTTCCAGCAAATAATCCAGCTTTTCTTTTAGGTCATGGAAAAAGACCGTATTCTGATTCACATAATCTACAAAATACCGATAAACGGCTTCCCTGTCTTTATGTAATTGATAGGTCCCTTTTTCCTGTGTTACAACTTCATGATTTAATCGAATCCACTCAGGAACTTTGTTTGACAATTTGATATACCCCCTGTTGAAAAATCTCAATATCTCTGTTTGTGCCCGCAAGTTCAAATTTATGTATAACAGGAACATGATATTGACTGGCAATTCGGTCAGCGCATTTGCCAAAATTGCTTCCCCATACACGATTTCCGCTGGCGGCTACCCCTACTAAATAATGAAAGTTATTCTTTAAAAATTGGTCAGTGGTTTCCGGAACCTGTCCAAATCCTGTTGTATATGAAACCAGCACAAATGGTTCTTTCACAGTCAGACCCTCCTGGATTTTCTGGCACCGGAATCCCCTTAATTTATGTACAAATCGCTCTACATTATAGGTCCGGGTATCATAGATTATGAGCAAAATGTATCCTCCTTTCCCTCAAGACAACATGACTTGTCCATCCATTTTTTGCCCAAAATAAAATGCCTTGATTTCCTTCTCGGGAAACCAAGGCATAAAATAGCGTACAGGGAGCTAAAAGGATAAACTGCGCCCACTTATTTTATTGCCTATTCCTTAGACCCGAAGGAAATCAGCTAACGTCCCATCAGGCAGGTCTCCTGGCTTATGGTCATCGCTTCCTGAACCTTCCCATCTTCGGTTCGAAGACAGTGGATTTTCAGGTCGCTCCCAATTACAGTGGCGGGTCCGCGCCGGATTTTCACCGGACTTCCCTTTTCAGCGAACAACGAATTGCTCACACCTGATTGCTAGTTTATTCAATTTTAGTTAGCCTTTATGTTATAGCAAATATGGATGACCGTCAACTTTTATTGTGAAAAGCAGAACTTTTTCCCCATTTATCCCTTGAACCTGGCATCTCTACTCCAACTCAACAGATTCTTTTGCAGCGGTTAGTGTATCTTTATTTCTTTTGAATAGGTGATATACACCAATGGTCAGCATTGGAATGGCATATACTGCAATCATCCCATATGCCATCCAGGTATATCCTTTGGCGATTAGGTTGATAATGCCCACCTGAGCGAAAATCACTGCTAGGACAAGAGCTCCGACTGCAATCATTCCGCTTTGCCCCTTCGTTAAGTGGCTGTTTGATTTTTCCTCCATATGATGATTAACCCGTTCAATGAAGGCATGGATCATACCCGTAGCTGTTTCGATCAGGGTCCAGCCTACCACAATTCCAAACAGAACCACAACCCAGCTCCCGGCAATGCCATCCAGCATGACTAGCCATGGCACAGATGCACCCAATACTTCTTCAGACGGATAAAAGCCAAGAATCGCAACATATGTTAAAAACCATGGTACGGTCATAAGAATACCGGCAACAATTCCTGAAATAACCGATTCTTTCCGTGTTTTTTGCCTTCTGACGGTAAATAATGCAGCCGGGTAGACGGCGAGGTTATACCCTACATAAAGAATTCCGCTCCACAGTACTGCTAAAATACTTACGTTTCCATCAATGAAACTGGTATTTCCTGAAGAAAGCACTTCCTTCGCATCACCCCAGGTAGCACTAATGACAATAACACCGAAAATAACATATCCTGCAAATAGTGCCATAGTTCCGATTGTCTTAAATCGTTCAATCAAGCCGACCCCATAGAAGTTTAACAATCCTACAATCAAGGTAATGCCCAGTACACCAACCCAGTAATTAAGCCCCAGCGTGTTATTCAGTATTTCCCCGGTAGCTGAAGCCATTACCGCAATGATTAAGACAGCCAGAAGCAGATAAATCATATCGTATAAGAACCACGCTTTCCCGATTAAGTGCTTTAATAGGCTGCGATAATCATACGCCTTAAACATGCGGGCTAACTCAAATGACAAAATGGCCATGATGGTAAAGCCAATAAAAATTCCGATACCGCCAAACCAGCCTAACGCTCCATATTTGGCTCCATATTCGACAATTTCCCGGCCGGTGGCAAACCCTCCTCCAATTAAGACGGACTGGAGGATGATTCCGGGAAGGATATACCTTCCAAAGGCTCCATCAAAAAACGAATGACTTTTACTTTTCAAAAAATCTCCTCCCTTAAACTTTTTTATATGGAATTTTTCTTGATGCTGTCAGCAGTAAATTCTTGTTTATTTATTCTAAACTTAACTAGACGCGAACGATCAATTTTGTAACCAATTCCCGGTTTTTTCGGGACGGTAATCTTTCCATTCTGAACAACCACTTCAGGCTCAATGATGTCTTCTTCCCAGTACCTGGATGATCCAGCCGTATCCCCTGGAAGGACAAAATTGTCCAGCGCAGTTAAAGCGATATTATGGGCTCTTCCTACACCTGCTTCCAACATGCCGCCGCACCAGACAAGAATTCCATGCTCCTTGCAGAAATCATGAATTTTTTTCGATTCAGTCAAACCGCCAACTCGGCCGATCTTGATGTTAATGATTTTACAGCTCCCAAGTTCAATAGCATTTTTGGCATCTTCACAAGAATGGATGCTCTCGTCCAGACATACAGGGGTTTCGATCTCTTTTTGCAGTTTGGCGTGCTGAATAATATCATCATGGGCCAGGGGCTGTTCAATCATCATTAGATTAAATTCGTCAAGCTTTTTCAGATGATCGATATCCTGTATGGTATAGGCCGAATTTGCATCGACCATTAGAGGAATATCGGGAAACTTTTGACGCACCTTTTTCACCACGTCAATATCCCAGCCTGGCTTGATTTTTAATTTGATTCGCTTATATCCTTCATCTACATGTTTTCCTATGACAGTCAGAAGATCTTCAACGGTCGGCTGGATGCCAATACTGATGCCAACGTCGATTTCTTTTTTTGTTCCGCCGAGTGCATCTGCAAGTGGAATTTGCATTCGTCTGGCATACAAATCCCAGACGGCTCCTTCCAGTGCCGATTTAGCCATCTGATTCCGGCGGATCGGCGAAAAGATCTTTGTAACGTCATCAGGATGGTGAATATCGTGTTCAAACAAAAGGGGAATTAAAAAATCAGCCATCACATGCTCGTTCGTTTTGACAGTTTCCTCACTATACCAGGGGCTGGAAAAAGCTACGGATTCGCCAAAACCCTGATTCCCCTCGCCGTCATCAATCTCAACAATAAAGAAATCTTTGTCCTGAAACGTTCCAAAGCTGGTACTGAAGGGGGATTTTAATGTCATTCTCAATTGATGCAATGTAATTTTTCCTATTGGGATTGTCTGTGCTGAATTACTCATGTGTCTCCTCCTTAAAAAAAGCATCTGGCAGATCTAGTAAGTGCCTTGGTTCAAAAACGTAATAGCATACTTTTTCGTCTGGTTTTCGAATGATGTCTGTTGCAACATATCCTTCAAAAATCAGTCTTTGAAAAACTTCTCTTGTCTGCAGTCTCCAGTCAATAGCCAGTTCTGGATCCCGTTTTTTGATGATTTGAAAATGATCGGGAATTGGGACAAACAAAGGACTGGACGTTTCTTTTAGTGAAACATGATTTTGATTTAGAATAAAAAGCAGCCCATCTTCATTCAAACCTGTTTGAAACCAACAGTGATTCTGATTGACTCCCACGGTTTCTCGTACTTTTTCATTCACATGGTTTTCCTCGATCCACCATTCAAGCTGGAACCTGTCAGTGGGAAGTCCCTGATTTAAAGAATCATCCATTTCTCCATATAGATTGACATGGTAGCAGCCTGTTATAGCTCTGAGTTTATGCAAGTTTAAGTAGGCATTGACACTTTCAAGAGGGTCAAATGTCCATGTGATCAGTTTATAGCCCTTTTCGAGAGCGATTCGCTTTTGCTCTTTTTTCAGCCGCTCTCCCAGGTTTCGAGATTGATATTCAGGCAGAATCCCCATCATATGGGAACATAAATAAACTTCTCTGCCCTTAAAGCCGGGAAACCCATAGGAAAATCCAACCAGTTTCTCACCATGATACGCCCCAATCAAAATACCGCCATTTTTTGCTGCCGTAAAGGTTTGATGAATCGGGATGGGCTGCATATTCCACACATCTTGCTCAAGCTTCTGGACTTTCTTAATCTCATTTAAACTAGTTAACGGTTTAATCGTGATGTCCATGCCTCTATCCTCCCCTTAGCGTACGCATAATGGTTCGGGTTAAAATCTCCACCCCAACTAGAATAGCTTCATGATTAAAGGTCATATCCGGATGATGGAGACCTGGTGTTAAACCACAGCCTAGCCCCAGCATGGTTGCTTTCACATGGGGACGCTTAATCGTGTAAAAATGAAAGTCGTCACCTCCAGTCGTTACCACCGGTTTCTTCAGCCGGGATTTCCCCAGCGCTTCTTCAATTGCAATCGCCATGATTTGCTGTGCTTCTGAATGAACCTTTGAAGCAGCCACATCTGCAGCTATATCCAGTTCTATGTCAACCTGGTGCAGGGACGCCAACTTATCCGCAATTTCATAAGTCTGGTTCGTCAGCTGTTCCATCACATCATTCGTCTGGGCTCTGAGGTCCAGGGAAAATGATGCAGAACCGGGTATTATATTGGCATTTTTTTCACCGGCATGGAATTTGGTCATTTTTATGGAATGGGGAACCATCGGATCTGCATGAACCCCCTGAAGCAGATGGACCAGTGCAGCACCTACCTCAATAGCATTCGCCCCTAAATGGGGCCGTGCACCATGGATGTCATCCCCTTTAATTTTTCCGCTGATAAAACGGGCTGCACCATGTTTGATAGCAGGAGCTGCTGTACCGTCCGGGATTTCCTGAGCAGGCCGCAAATGAACCCCATACAAATAATCCACATCATCTATTACGCCTTCTTCCACAAAATGAAGGGCTCCTGTTCCCTTTTCTTCGGCAGGCTGAAAAATAAATCGCACTGTTCCTTCTATTTTTGAAAGATCATCTGTCAGCATCAGGACAACACCTGCCACTATAGCCATATGGGCATCATGACCGCATGAATGATTAGCCTGAAGTTTTCCCTTTACTTCCTGCCACAGGGCATCAATATCCGCCCGGAGCGCCACTACTGGCTTGCCGTTTCCCAATTCCGCTACTACTCCCGTACTGCTGTTAAATGTTCGGACCCTTAATCCCTGTTCCTCCAGGAATTGTTTCAAATACTCCGTCGTTTTATGTTCTTCCCAGCTGATTTCCGGATTGTTATGAAGATGATGAAAAATCTCCATGATTTTCGAACGATGCTGTTCAACTTGTTTTCTCATCGTGATTCCCCCTGATTATGCGAAAAAGTCATGAAGAGCAATGTCTTCATAAGCTTTTCTGCGCTGTTCAAATGTTTTACGATCCCGCAAAGCCACCCCTGAAACCAGCGAGTTTAACAGTGAAATGACGGCGGGTGCAGCATCCAGGGTAGATTTCACCGGCAGTTGCACCGGTATGATCAAATCAGCAAATTCCCTGATTGGCGCCACTTTACTGTCCGTTATGCCAATGACAAATGCCTTTCGCTTTTTTGCTTCTGAAGCGAGATCAAGGGTATTCAGCGTATATCGGTGAAAAGAAATGGCGACAAAGACACTTTCCTCATTCAGTTCCGCTAGGCGAAGAATAATATCATCCGTGTCCGGACGAATAAGACGGGTGTTACCCCGAATCAAATCAAGGGCAAACACAAACCAGTGAGCCATGGAAAAAGATGACCTGGCACCCGTAACCGTAATTTGCTTTGCTTTGAATAATTTCTCAACTGCCAGCTGATACACATCCTGGTCAATTTGTCTGGCCGCCTGTTTGATATGATTTGAATCTAATTCCATCACATGCTGGTGAAGTGACTGTTCCAGATTGGCCTTTGATTTATCAGCATCATATTCCCACAGACTGCTTTTTGGTTTTAAAATCTGCTCCTTTATTTCCTTTTGAAGGGTACTGTAACCAGAAAATCCAATTGCCCTGGAAAACCGAATAATCGTTGTTTCACTGACTCCAATTTCCTTGCCGGCCTCTTCAGCTGTATTGATGGCAAATAAAGATGGATTTTTCAAAAGCTGTTCCGCCACCTTTTTCAGACCAGCTGAAAAAGATGAGAATTTCTCCTCAATATTCTTTCGTATTTCTTCCATATATACAATCTCCTTAAAGGTTATGAAGTATTTCCTTCATTTTTATGTTTTATGAAGTATATGATTTTTTACATGGTATCATGACGTTTGAATTTTCGCAATATTTAATCTAAAAAAATAAAATTTTATGGGGTCAACATGCGATACTCCTGGTCGACTAAAACCGGCCACGTCCTGTGGGTCGCGGGAACAGCACGAGCCGAAAATCCCTGAAGACAGAAGAATGAGCTGCCTTAGGAAGCCTTAGGCCGTGCCCGCGGAAAGCGAAGCATGTTGAAAAGAAAAGCGGAAGCGCCCCGCTTAGCCCCGAAAACGGCTGGAGGGCCACCGAGGAGGCTGTCGCCGCCGCAGGGGGACCGAAGCCGCTCGAGGGGCTGGGCGCTGCAGCTGGACAACACTTCTCTCAATTGAAGTAGGCAAATCTTATACTTTTTTATCTTTCAGAGTCAAAAACATCCGAACTCATTCATCGACGATTGATCACAATTTCGATTTATCCAGTTTTGTCCCAGCTTCTTTTTCTTCATAGCATAAAAAAATCACTTCCTGCTCAGAAGATTCTCTGTAACAGGAAGTGATCAATATAGAACGTATGGTGCACTCTATAATAAAGATGTCTCTCCGCCGAATCTATAGGGGGATTCCCCTAAACTCCACTCATACACAAAGGGCCATTTTTCCAAGAGGGGGGTATAGATTACTTCACCGCACAGCGGTTTGGTCCGATTTCCATTTCTCGCTGTTTTTCTTCATCCGGGTTGATCTTACCCATATTCGTCTGACGAATTTCTTTGTAAGCATTTGGCTGCGGCGGCAGATTTTCAGTTACGGTTTTTCTGAATACGTCATCATCTTCAATGTTTAGACCGTGATTTTGCTTGTATAGTACACCCAATTTTTCTGCCACACTGCCATCTTCATTTAACTCTTCCATAATCATAAAGTGGGCAGGAAGTACAATCATGTCATCTGCCATTTCTTTATAACGCTTATAAAGAGTCTCTCTCAAATCAGCTACCCAATCCTCTGCTTTACCGGCCAGGTCAGGACGGCCAATCGAATCAATGAATAAAATATCTCCTGTCAAAAGATACTTGTCATCTACAATATAAGACGTACTCCCGATCGTGTGGCCAGGTGTGTAGACCGCTTTGATCGTTGTATTGCCTACTTTAACAACATCTCCATCTTGAATTTGATTATATTCATAGGTTACCTCGCCAGCATCTTTTGGTGGAAGATAGTACTCAGCGCCTGCTTTTTCAGCCAGCTTCCTTCCCCCGGAAATATGGTCAGCATGCAGGTGAGTGTCCAGTACATGTTTCAATGTTAAATGATTTTCTTCCATAAATGTTTCGTATTGGTCAATCATTCGGTTTGCATCAATCATCGCTGCTTCACCATTTGATTCTACCAGATAGGAAAGGCACCCTTTTCCCAGACGCACAAACTGATAGATGGCACCTCCATTGGCCAGATCACCAATTTTTACTGGTCTCAAGTGTTCACTCCATGCTTTCATTCCGCCTTCAAGGGAGTACACTTCTTTTTTGCCTGCTTCTTCAAGCAAATCTGCCACAAATTCAGATGAACCGCCCTTTGCACAAACGGTTACAACTAGTTTGTTATCAGGAATTTGATCCACAATGGATTCAACCCCGTCAATTAAATTAAAATACGGTTCATTGATGCTTTCTACGGATTCTCCTTCAATTTTCCAATCCTCAAAGTCATCTTTATTACGAACATCTAAGATGAACAGATCGTCTTTGTTAATGATCTTGTCAGCGACTTCCTTTACAGAAATTTTTTTAGCCATTTGAAAAATCCTCCTCATGTAAAATAGTGTTCCTTCCTTTACGAAGGAAGTTGTTAATTACACTATAATACCCTATGAGGTATTTTTCAAGTTAAACACTTTGGTTATGTTGTAAACATAAATTACCATTTACTATAAAAATATGGATAAGCCATAACTGCCCTCCCTGCAATAGGAAAAATTTATTGTTCGCAGGTGTTTCTTATATTTTTATGTACACGATTTAACCACTTTTTTAATAACACCTGCTCCTCTTTTGAAAAACCTAATCAATGTCAACCATTTGACTCATTAAATTGCGAGAAGCAAAAAACCTCATGTGGTGAACAACACATGAGGTAACCCTATTACAATAGATTAGTAATTTTTCTCTTTAATTCCATGAAAGTCTTTGAGTATTCTACCTCTGCACTTCTCGGCCGTGTAAATGGAACATCAATCTCTGTTTTTATGCTCCCGGGACGGCTCGACATCATATAAATTCGGTCGGACAGAAAGAGAGCTTCTTCAATATCATGGGTGATAAGCAAAACCGGCACCTGCAGCTCCTCCCACCTATTCATAAGCCACCTTTGCATATGGTGCCTCGTGATGGCGTCTAATTTGCCAAAAGGTTCATCCAGCAGAAGCAATGGATGATCAGGCAGGATGGTACGCAAAAAATTCGCTCTTTGCCGCATACCCCCTGATAAGGAGGTCGGATATTTATGTTGAAATCCTGCTAACCCAAACGACTCAAAATAAAGCTCTGCTTTTTTTCTGGCTTCATCTTTTGGAACCCCTTTTAGTTCAAGTCCCAGAATGACATTATCCAGAACCGTCCGCCAGGGCATCAGCACATCATTTTGGGGCATATATCCAAATAAACCGTTTTTCCCTGTGACAATCTGGCCGTCATAGATCACAACTCCCTCATCCGGTTGATCTATACCGGCAATGATATTCAGCAATGTGCTTTTGCCACATCCGCTCGGCCCAATGACAGAAACAAATTCATTTTTTCTAATGGTAAGAGAGGCCTTATTCAATGCTTGTGTACTTTTTTGCTGTTCCCGGTATACTTTTGAAATCCCATTGACCGTTAATAGTGTCATGGTGCATCCGGAAGAAAATCATTAGTAAATGCCTTTTGCGGTTGGATGTTTTTCTCTATAAGCCCCTGTTCATACATCCAATCTGCATACCGCTTCCACACTTCTTCCTTTTGTACTCCCCATTGATTTGCATCATCCTGGTAACGGGGGCTGAGCCATTTTTGACTGTTAATAACTAATTCCTGATCTAACTCAGGGTTAAATTTCAGCAGGATATCCGCTGATTCCTCAGGGTTCTTGATGGCATAGTCATATCCCAAACTTAGTGCCTGCAAAAATTTACGGACTGTCTCCGGATCATCCTGAATCATCGTTTCATTTGTCATCACAACAGGTGAATAGTAATCGAGTGCCGGGTGAAGATCACGAAGCCACATCAGGTTTAAATCAATTCCTCTTCTTTCAGCTTCAACACCATCCCATCCATAAAAAATCCACATAAAATCAGCATTTCTGCCTATGGTCTGAAAGAAGTCTGAAATTCCAAGGGTCACCATTTCTACCTCAGAAAAATTAGCATCATATTGGTTCATCACAGCCTTAATCATGGATTCTTCAAATGCTGAGCCCCATCCTCCATATGTTTTGCCGGCAAAATCTGTTGGAGATTCGATTCCTGATTCTTTTAAGGCCGCAAAGGCAGACGTATTATGCTGAATAATGGCAGCAACAGACACAATAGGGATGTCATTCGCCCTTGCCTGAGTAACTCCTTCCTGACTTCCAATGCCAAAATTGACTTCTCCTGAAGCCACCATGGCATCAACACCTGCATTTTGGCCTGGCTGTAAAATTTCCACTTCTAAGCCCTGTTGTTCAAAAAATCCCTTATCTTTTGCCACATATAATCCGGTATGGTTGGTATTCGGGTACCAATCAAGCATAATACTCACTTCTTTTTTCTCATCATTGTCAGGTGAGCTTTGTTCATCCTGCTGACCACAGCTTGCCATTAATAATATGGTCATTACTGCTGCTAAAAACATCGAAACATTTTTCATCTGTATCTCCTCCTGTTATGAATGGTCGTTCCATGGCATCATCACTCTTGAAAGCAATTCTACAATTGAGAACACCAGTAAACTCAACATTACAATGACAACTATTATCGCAAATAAAAGATCAGTCCGATATGATTGGGCTGCCCGTATAAGCTGGATTCCAAGCCCTCGACTGCCTCCCAGCCATTCACCTATTACAGCTCCCATCACACTGTACGTTGCTGCGATCCTCATCCCTGAAAAGAAAAAAGGCAATGATGATGGGAGTTTTACTTTCCAAAAAATTTGAATTCCTTTCGCCCCATTAGCTTTCAACAGCTTTAACATTTCTGGATCTGTTTCACGAAAACCATCTGATACATTAACCGCTATAGGGAAAAAACAGACAAGGGCAACAATTAACACTTTAGGCAGCATGCCATATCCAAACCAGATCAAAAATAATGGTGCCAGTGCGATAATGGGAATCGTTTGGGAAGTGATTAATAACGGGTAAAAAGCTTTTCTGACCCATTGGGATGAGTCGAGAAAAACTGCCAGGATAATAGCTGCAGCAGTGGCTAAGAGGAGACCGAGAATGGATTCTTTGATGGTCGTAACAGCATGATACAGAATCAAAGAACCATCTTGAATCAGCGTTGAGAACACATCCGTTGGAGCGGGTAGTATCCAGGCCGGGACCTGAAACATGTGAACACATATCTCCCAGACTATGAGTGCTAATAAAACGACAGACACCGGGAGTAATCCATTGAGCCAGCGCGAAGCCAGGTTAAGACTTCCTGTATTTATGAACCTTTTCATCAATCGTGACACTCCTATGGGCACTGTATTGAATCTTAATATTGGTGAAAACATCGGAAGCACCTGCTTTCACACAGGCTTCCTGCGCTCTTTTCACAATATCTAGCAAATCATCCAGGTCACCTTCCATCACGGTTTCAAATGGGCAAACTTCATATTTCACCCCCGATTCCTGGACGACTTTGATCGCCTCATCTACAATACTGTAGATATCTTTTCCTTCAGCTCTGGGAATCATTTGAAAAGCTACATTTACATCATGCATCAGACTTCCCTCCTTTTTTTAGCAAATAAAAAAGCTGCCGCAAATGGGCAGCCAGGTATACATATTATGTGTATATAAAAGTACATACTCCTTGTTTGAAAAGGTCGGTAAAATCGTATCCCTACGCTGGCATTACCCAGATCAGGTTCAAGGGTCGATACCCGCTTCTGGTATCCTCTCAGCCAGGTGCGCCCGGCTCCCCAAACGTCATATTCAGTTGTCAATCCTACTATAACAATGTTTGAATACATTGTAAATGAAAAGTTCATACAGTGTCTCTGACACACTATGGAATTGTTATCTGTTTTTATACTCCCTTCTCCGTTCTTTCCGCTCTTCTTCTCCGAGAGACGGACAAGTATAACAATAACGTCCGCCTTCCGATAAATATTTTAAACAGCAGCGATGTCGCTGAATGCTTTTTTTCCCTTCCTCAAACAGATCAGGAATCTCTTTAAACTCAATGTCTAAAGGATTCTTCTTCATACCAAACCAATGAGGTGGAGCACCTTTTATCAAAAATCTAAAATCCTCTTCCACCCGACTTTTAATCGAAACATCATCGATATGATTTAAGATTCTATTTTTTATAAAATGAAGCAGAAAGGATGTGTGGGACCACAGGGTCTGAAGAGGAATCCTGGTTACCCTTGATACAGACTGAAAAACCGGGGTCAGATGATCTTCTAGCAAATGCCGAAAAACACGCTCCCTTTGTTCCTGAATACCTAAGTGCTCCAGTGATTGACAATCTCCATGGAACATAAATTGGATCATCTTACCATCATACTGAATAGTTTGATTCCTCAGAGAAAGATCATACATACACTGGTGACAGGACAAAAGAAACAAGGAAATTCCAGCAATCTGTCCATACCTGGCACCGAACAATGACCCGGCAGCTAATAGTTTTGACAGTTTTAACTGCTCTTGAACATCTTTCAAAAGAGCCTCTATCTTAGACTGGTCCAGCAGATGATCCCCTTGAATCACCGGCCATCGATCATCAACTTCCTTTAATACAGGAAAATGCAACTCCTGGCAGGATTGGAGAACAGTTTTCAATTTCCACACCTCAAATTGTCGATAATGATATTCATTATCAATTATAAGCATCTGCCTATCTGGGTGTCAATCCTGGCTGGTAAAGTTCCTGGTCGCTCACCGCTTCTCATCAAGATCAAAAGTTCTCAATCAGGATTCTGTGTGCTCTTTTAGGTATTCAACCCGTTTCTAATGGATTCGCATCTTATCGAAGGAATTCCCAATCCATTCCATGCACAAAAAAATACCAAAGCTCCATTGACTGTGGTATGAAAACACTATGCTACTCGATTATCGTCGATGCCGTTTTGGAGGATGCTCGCTACCCGAATTCCTGTATCCTGCAGTATAAATGGAATATTTAGACCTGCTCTGGTCATCGTAACATATAATAAAAACCCGACTAATTCTGAATGAGAGATGGTTAAACTTTCTGCCATGTATGCCAGGGAACCCTTTGCTGCCAGCGATGGGGTTCCATTTACATCAATCACATAAACATTTCCCAGCTCATCTTCTTTCATATCCAGCCGGATTAAGTCATGCGCTCCCAGTGCCTGAAATACCCGTACGGCTGTTTCCCTGATGTTCATTCCTTTGGGATCTAACATTTCCAATAATTCAAACTCACTTCTGGCCTGGTATTCTATTGATTTAACCTGCTGGCTTCTGACGGAAAAATGTTCGGGGAAAGCCACGATTGGGAATACATCTGGATTTCCATTGCCGATCACACCTACTGTATATTCCCTTCCAGATAAATACGTCTCTACAATAATAGGCTGTTCTCCAATCAGTTTTCGGAGCTGCGCAATTTTAGCTGTAAACTCATCACGATTTCGAACGACGGATTGGGGATCAATGCCTATACTTCCTCCGCCCCCTGCAGGTTTGACAAACATCGGGTAACCAACCATTTTTTCGGCTTCTTCAATATCCTTTTTCTCTTCTTTTTCGGAAAACACGTAAAAACGGGGAATGGCAATCCCATTCTTCCCAAGAATATCATATGTCAAATCCTTGTTGCGGCAAGCTTCCATCGTATCTACACCAGAGTGGGTATAAGGAATGCCATAAGATTCTAAAATGGCACGAATCCTTAAAGGACCGGTTCCATCATAAAGTGAATCCGGCTCATCCAAAAATCCTTCAGCAATCACAAACGCCACATCAATGGGTGTATAACGGTGAATATCTTCTTCCAATTGAGCAGCATTAAACACATTAACCGGCACAACATCCATTTCATAGCTGGTTAAAGCTTCAATAATACGCTCAACTGTTTCCGTTTTCGCACATTCATGAAAACGGGAGGTCCGCTGATGATCAGGAACCCAGTTATAAAGGAAAAGAACCCTCTGTTTCAACCCTTCATTCCCCATTTCCTATAGTTTAGCAAGCTAATTATACTGATTGTTTTTAATGGAGGCAATAAAAAAGTTATTGGAAGTTTATACAGCATCTGGGTAAGGCAGTGCCCGCCGAAATCGCAGCATGTTGATAACATAAAAAATATCCGAACTTATTCATGTGACGATTGAATATCGTTCGGATATGTCATGATCTTTTTATACTTTTGTTTCAGCCTTTCTCCCTATTCCTCATTTGTTTTTTTGTCTCGATACTTTTTATGCTTGTCCTTATCCCACTTCATAACAAAGCCATTTTCCTTCAATTTTTCATAATGCTTGTCCAGAAAAGACATTTTCTTGTCTGCCTTTTCCTGTGTAATTACTCCATATTCCACATATTTTTTTATGATATTTTTGTGAAGGTCAAAAAACTCTTTGTAAAGAGCTTCCATCTCCTTTTTTTGCTCATCTGTAAGGGTAACATCTGCCTTCACTTCAACATCTGTTTCCGGTTCTGCACCCACCGGATTAATGGCTGCCAGCATAAGAACAGAGATCATGGCAGCCAGAAGGACCGTCAGCCGCTTCATCTTGCATCTTCCCCTTTCATCATTTTTTCACCTATAGTTTGCCGACTTTTAAGAGGAATATGTAAAAAAGCTCTTGCTGAAGGAGATGGCTGGATGTGTGAGCAAGTATTACATTCCATTTATTTCTGTTACAGAAATTCTGGGCAAATACCCTTTCGTTATTACCATTTTGTCTTGATTAAATCAAAAAAAATTGATTTAATGGAATAAATACGTACTGCAATAGAGGTATAACAATGATGACTAGAAAAGATGCTGGTTTTAGCCCCATACCTGCTGTGGGAATCGTGGTCGGCCTGTGTTTAATTGGAGATTCTATGCTTTACATCACACTCCCCGTATTCTGGGAAGATGCTGGACTGTCTTCTTTGGTCCAGGTAGGGATACTATTATCCATCAATCGGTTCATTCGTATTCCCCTTAATCCTGTAATCGGCTGGTTTTATTCCCGCTTTTCTTTAGGGTCCGGTCTGATCATTGCTGTTATCATAACTGGTGCAGCGACCGTTGGATATGGTATCAGCCAAAGCTTTTGGTTCTTTTTCTTCTGCAGAATTTTATGGGGATTGGCATGGTCATTTTTAAATATAGGGGGGTACATGACTGTTGTCCGCTATTCCAGTGACCATGATCGTGGAAAACAAATCGGTACCTATAACGGCATTTACCGTCTGGGAAGCCTGGCAGGGATGCTTGTCGGAGGAGCCATGGTATATCTTGTTGGCTTTTCGTATGTTTCCATTTTGTTTGGATTGATTTCACTCACAGGTATCCTGATCATTCTTACTTCTATCGATGTTTTTAAGGGCGATGATCAGCACAATAAAAAAATGTTCCCTCATTCTAAAGCTGACGTTATGAAGCTCTTGTTCTCAAGAAGAATTATTGTAATTATTGTAACCGCTCTGTTTATTTCCCTGCTCTATGAAGGTGTGCTGACTTCCACTTTAAGTCATATGATTCAATGGAAATATGGAGATCACATTCATTTGTTTGGCATCGTCATTGCCAGTGCTACCCTCTCAGGAATTCTGCAGTCATTACGTTGGGTGTGGGAACCTTTTGTTGGGAGAGCGATTGGAAGCCATTCGGACCGGCAGGGAGACCGAATTCATTTATTTCTGATCGTTTTATTTATAACATCCATCTTGTTGTTAGTCTTACCCGTTCATTTAAAGATTGAATATTGGATGATGATCGCGTTACTCCTGTTATTAACTGCAACAGCAAACAAAACCCTTATTGACGCAATATGTACAGATGCTGCACGGTCAAATACAGCTGCTGTCATTTCGATCTATACACTCTCTATGGACTTAGGAGCTGCTTTAGGTCCCTTTTTGAGTTATATGATTATCGATTTATCTTATGGTTATGTTGCACTATTCTATGGAGCAAGTATGATATGTATTTTTCTGATGCTCATTTGGTGGATGGAATCAAAAAGAAACCCCAAAGCAGCCCGTTCTTCAATATAAATTCTGGAAAATAGCCTGTTTCAAACAAGATGGAATGACTATAATGAAACAAACTATCTACTATTTTTTAAGGTTGTATAGGAAGATAAATGTCAAATTTAATATTGTTTGAGGATGACAAATTTTTAGCCTGCTGCCGGCTATATACTTCCAGCTTCAGCGTATCGGAAAGCAACCTAATTCCCTCTCTTTCCAACTCACTGTATGCATGCTTATACGTTTCATACACCTGATTAACCGGACCACTATGGGTAAACGTCGCATATTGACGCGCAGGAATAATCAGATTAGTCATTCCTTCTGGAAGTTCAGACCGTCGAGTCTCTTCAACTTCCAGACCGATATAATAAGTAAAATCCGTTTCCCGATCATGAAAAGGACAAATAATGCTGTCCAGATTAACGGGGTTCGGAATCCTGTCCAGATTTTCTAGAAACTTGGCCCACAGCTTTCGGACCGCTCCATCCTGTGCATCTTCGAAGGAACCGGACCACCCAAAAGCGGCAGTCGTTATGGAATCTTTTGTTACGATTTTCATAGCACACCTCTCCTTTTATTGTGATTATTTTCTTTATAACATAGAATATGGACAAAACATGTCATGGTTTAACATGTCTTTTGAAAGGAGATGCTTCAACTGAAAAAAGCAAAGAGGATGATTCAGATTCTTATGCATATTCATGTAAATCCCAGGTTTACGGTCAAAAGTCTATCCGATCATTTCCAAGTATCCTACCGCACCATCCAGCGGGACTTGCAGGAATTAATAGAACTGGGCGTTCCCCTTTATTCGGAGCCCGGTGTAAATGGTGGCTATCGCCTGTTAAATAAAGGCTCGCTTCCTCGTCCATTTACACCATCTGCACAAAAAGTTTCAGGGAGGCTTGAATATATTGATGGCTTCTATGCAGCAGGATTTTGCACAGAAGCTCCCTATGATGCCCGGGAAGAGATGCATTTAATGGTTCCCATGAAGTGGATTGAGCTGAAAAAAAGAGTAAATGAAATTCCTCTTATAAAAGACGTTAAAACAAAAATTGGTATATCCTGGATGAAGGAAGAAGGGTTTACATACTATACCACGTTTGAAGTGAAACAAGAAGGAGGCCTCCCACCTGATATGGTGCTTATCAGAATAGAAAGTGGATATTATATTCGCTTTACCCACCAGGGGGATCTGCATAAAGCTGCCATTGACCGTACCTATTATTCTATTTACGACTGGCTGAAGCAACACTCCTATAAAATTGATCATAATCGTCCCTGGCTCGAAATATTTGACCAGCGCTATTCACCTGGTGCACCTAATAATGCTTATGATATTTATGCACCGGTAATAGAAGGGGATCACAAATAATATTGGTATAAGTTGCTTAAGATATTGTTATAACATTAATACAAATATTTTCCAAGAAAGTGTGATGTGTGAAGCGAAATATTACAAGAATCGGCAATAGTCTGGGACTAACGCTTCCTAGACCCTAACTCTTTAGAATCCCCAAATACTCCTTCCACGGGCCAACATCTTCACGATATCGATTGGCCATCACTCTCGCAATTTGTGAAAGATGGGTTAAATCATGTACAGCCCAGGTGGAAATCAATTCTCTTAGCTTCACAGTCCCGAACGCCGGATGGGTCCCTGTTAATTCCAGGGTTGATTCTGATGTAATGAACTGTTTTAGCCTGGATAAATTCTCTTTTCGCAGAGCTCTAAATTCTTTTAGCTTTTCTTCAATAGTGGCTGTAGATTCTTGTTTCAGGTGACTGAAACGGTCAAATTCAGGAAAGGGCTGATTTTCACCTTCTGCAAGGATCATCTCAATTCTCGGAATCCAATTATGTTTTTCTCCTTCAATGAGGTGCTCCACTACTTCTGTTACATTCCATGACCCTTCGCCCTCGTCACAGCTCAGCCAGCCATCAGACAAACCTGTCAGAAAATATTCCAGCGATTGGGGTGTGCGTTCCAGCACTTCTATAGCTTCTTCCAGTTTAAAGTTCATGTCACTGCTCCTTCCGATTTTTATACTTTTTATTATAAACTAAAGGTTCTTTTGTCTCTCTACTATTTCCAGAAAGGCTTGAACCTGCGGGAGTTTACGGGCATCTTCTGTAAAACATACCCACGTTTTTCTGCTTAACTGCTTTTTGTTTATCATGAGAGGAATGAAATGATACTCTTCCCGTTTCAAATCTCTTATGGCTATTTCAGGAAGGACAGCCATCCCAAGCCCCTTTGACATCAATTGTTTACAGGTTTCGATCTGATCCACTTTAATTTTTCTGGAAAAAGAAAAGCTGCTGCTATGGTTTATAAACCACTCATTGACAGTAGAGTGAAAGGTGGGATCACTTTGAAACTCAATCAGCGGTTTTTCATGATGGATGGACCCCTCCTTCTTCTTTTCTACCAGATACAGGTTATCCGAAAACAGTTCATAACCATTTAAATGCGGTATTTTTTCACCCCTGACAATACAAAGGTGGTAATGTTCATAAGTGGTTCTGAACATTTCGCTTAGACCCGTCTGAAGTTCCACTTTGACATTAGGGTAAGTTTCTATGAAGCTCTCCAGGATGGAAGGAAGCACATACTGTCCAATTACTGACGACACACCAAGAGATAGGGTACCCGCTATTTGATCAGACATGGCTTCCACTTTCTCTTTTACCTTTTCTTCTTCCTGAATGATTTTCTCAGCAAAACTAAGAATTTCTTCCCCAGCAGGTGTGAGCAGCAATTTTTTATGTGATCTGACGAATATCTGCTTTCCCCATTGTTCCTCAATCTGTTTCAAACGCTGACTGAGAGCAGGCTGGGAAATCAACAACTCCCTTGCTGCTCCCCTGACCGTTCCAATTTGATTCAAAGCCACTAGCAATTGATAATCTTCTATTTTCATCATAACTCCCCTATTGATTTTACTTATCATTTTTGATAATAAATATGTATTTTTCTTATCATTAAACATTATATATACTTTTCAGTGAATAAAAAAGTCTGGAAACGGAGAAAGCAGCCAGCCTTCCCATTTCCTTCATCCTTTGGAGAGGATAATCATGAGAAAAATTCTGTATATGACCGCTCAATTGATATCGAATATTGGAGATGGGATGCAGCAAATCGCTTTGTACTGGTATATTTACTCCCTTACAGGCAGCCCTTTATCCATTGGAATCATGATTGCCATTTATTATCTGCCATCTATGGGACTGTCACCATTTGCGGGTGCTCTTTCCGACCTGATCCACCCTAAACGGCTAACGATCATTGTCAACTTCTTTCGAGGTATTGCCGTTTTCATACTGGCACTTGTCATCTGGTTTGAAGTCAGCAGCCTTTATTTTCTGTATCTATTTCAATTGATCATGGCAATTCTTTATACGATTTATAAGCCAGCTTCACAGCGTTTTATTAAGCACACTTTTTACAGAAAAGAAATCCCATCTATCATGGCACTTTCCAATTCTCTCGAACAAGTTGGGTATATTCTGGGAACAGGGTTTGCCGGATACTTGATTACAATCATACCTGCAAGCATTACCATCGGACTGAATGGTATATCATTTATGCTGACAGGCTTACTGTTCCATTATATATCATTGGTTGCGAATCCTGAAAAGACAGTCAATCATCAATCTTATCGCTCCATGATTGCGGAAGGTATACAATATATTAAATCTAAGCCTGATCTCAAATGGTTGCTGTTGATATCTGTCGTAGGAAGCTTTGGCCTACAGCTCACCATCACCGTCTTACCTGCACTGGCTAACCAATTAGGAGGATCTGGAAGTTTTTATGCAATCCTTGATATCACTTTTACAGCAGGAGGAATAGCAGCTGGTCTAATACTGGGGATCATTTTAAAAAAGCAGCCAAAAGGCGTGTTCTTTTGTACCGTGGCGGGAATGATGGGCACATCCATTGTCATTTCGATCAATAACAATGCAGCCATTGCCGTTCTGATGCTATTTTTGTTTGGGATCTTTGTAACGGGGCATTTAATCGTCTCGCACACGTATATTCAATTAAGCTCTTCCCATGATATGATTGGAAGAGTTATAGGCGTCAGAACGATCCTTGCATCAGCGGTTAAAGTCACATCCTCATTGTTAACCGGCTTATTCGCTGCCAATTTTGGTGTTCATTTTATATTTCACATTTTTACATCCTTGCTTCTCATCGCTTTAGTAACCCTCTTTCTGAGGAAAAGGTTTCAGAAGCAGTTAGCCCTTTAAGCAATTTCCCAATGCTTGTATAACAACATAGATTCAGTCATCTCAGCCCCAAAACCTGTTTAGGAGGAAGACGACATGTTCAAGCTCTCTCGATCGCTGTTATATATTTTGATGCTACTCTTTTCTTCTATTGCTATTTCGATGTACACCATCGTTGTTGCCTGGGTTTTATATGAGATTTCTGGAAATGCCTTTTATTCAGGAATGCTGGTTGGGGTTGGTTTTTTGCCAGGTCTTCTGTTCAACCTCTTTTTTGGGGTATTTGTTGACCGGTTCAATCGATGGAAAATAGCTTTGGCAGGTTTTAGTGTATCCAGTCTTGTATTTTTGGTTTTTACAATGACCATCCTCACAAATGTCATGGAAGTCTGGATGATTTTATTATTTCATGCCGTTATCCAGCTGATGAATTCCATGAATAGACCGGCTCTTCAGGCCTATTTGACGCAGCTGTTTTCCAGGGATCAATATGCCAAAATTATCGGACTTTCTTCCAGTTTAAGTGAGTTAGGGTGGATTGCTGGAGTCAGTATAGCCGGCTTTCTTCTGGCTGTACTGGGGGATGCATGGATGATGGGCTTTATCTTTTTCATCAGTCTGCTTACCTTACTCTGTCTATATTTATTAAGATCAGCAGGAAACCAACATGAGATGCAACCAAAACCTAACCAATCTATGCTCAGCGAACTGAAGAAGGGCTTCGGCTATCTGGTGAATCATACGACTATAACAGGAATGATGATCATCGGCTTTGTCGGTCAGCTAGTTCTTCACTCTAATACTGGACTTCTCCCTGTTTATACAAGCTCTTACCTGGGAGAATCCAGTCAAATTTTCGGACTGCTGGAAGGCACGCTGTCAGCTGGGGCTATAGCGGCAGGTGTTGCCGCTTCATGGGCGCTCAGAAAACTAAAATACTGGGTAACCGCTTACGCTAACCTGACCATCATAGCTGGCGTTTCTTTGATATCGTTCAGTCATTCCGTCCATCTATCTTTTCTGGGCATTTTTCTTATTGGTATTGGCACTACACTATTGCGGGTCAGCACCCAATCCATTCAGCAAATGCTCACGGAACCTTTATATCATGGGAGAATGGCCAGCTATCGTATGGTCATTAACCAGGGATCTGTGGTCATCGCCAGTCCTATTCTCGGATTCGTCAGTGAATCCTATGGGGCTAATGCGGGATATATGATTCTATTGATTCCTCTAATCTGTGTATTCATGTACTCAATGATCTTTCTCAGAAAACATCCTATTGAAACGAATTATCAGGGTTAGCATATGTTAACAACGTATTTAAGCAGTTTTTAATTGAGATTTCAATAATAAAAAAACTTATAAGATCAATTATTTTAAATGCAATATGCCTTCCATAAGTTGATTTGCGACCCTTATAGCTTCTTCCCGGTTTTCCGCAGGTGCGGAAATCATCAGTCCATCTTGAGAACTCCAGATGCCCCCAGATTCTGTTCTTTCATTTTTTAAAATAGTCAGCTGACTAAAATCATTAATGGAACAAGATCGTTTGTTTTCATAAAAAAAGAATAGGCATAAAGAACCTATTCTCAACATTCACATTATTTGTGCTGGTTGGGCTGATTTATCATATAGGTTTCTTTGATCTCCCTCATCTATTTTATTGGAACGTAAATATCGACCTGGGACTGCTCATGGTCAGGTCCGAGAAAACGTTCATCATACCATTCAAAATCATCTGCTTCCGCCAACTCATAGCCTGATTTCGGTAGCCAGATCGCATAAATATAATCATAGGCATCACCCAGGGTTTCTACACTTCCTTTATGGGTAACCACCACATATTTTTGAGCCGAAACCGTTTTGACTTCCATGCCATCCGGCACCTCTTTAACATTGGTGACCGGTGTACAAGCCATATAAGTAAATTCATCATCATATGGATTCATGCAAAATTCACAAAGCCCTATGGTGACATTTTGATTGGCCTGATTTTTAATTTCTCTGATTCTGGGGATAAATTCATTCCACAATTCAGGAATTTTATTTTCTTTCAAAGTTGACGTGCACTTCAAACCTACAACTGTAAAGGATGGCTTTTCCACTATTCTCGGTTCCATTAATGAACCTCCCTCTAAATGTTTTAAGATGGAGCTGGTCAGTCGGGGTTTTTCTTTTAATAACAGCCTCTCATTTTTTCTCCGATATTGCCCGGGTGTGACCCCGAACATTTTTTGAAAAGCCCGTGTAAAGGATTCCTGTGAACTGAATCCATATTCGGAAGCTATGTCAATAATCCGGTAATTGTTGTCCCTCAGTAGCTGAGCTGCGTTTGTTAAGCGGCGGCGCCTGATATAATCCCCCAGTGATTCACCGACAAAAGTTTTGAAAATACGATGAAAATGATGCGCCGAGAAATTGACCTGATGGGCCACATCAGCAATCGTTAAATCGTATTTCAAGTTTTTCTCAATGTAATCAACTGCTTTTTGAATTTCGTATAAATAACTCAAAGGGATCACCTCATCAGTTCCGTCTATGTAAAACTATTTTTGCATAAAGCTCAAATGATTTTTTGATTATTTTTGCTCCCTTTTGAAAAAGAAATTTTTTCAAAAAAAAACTTAGACGGCACAACTAACACAAATTCTTAGTTGTGCCGTCTAAGAAAAAAAAGACGCCAATGGACGCCTGTGAAATCACATATTCGGAGGTTCAATCCCCTGCAATCTCATCATGAGATTTACCTGACCTAAATGATACACTTCATGTTGAAAGACACGGTGCAGGATCCATCCTATTGTAGGGTTTTCTATGGGCTCGCCGCGGTAACCTTCTGGAATTTGCCGTGTTTCCTGAAGAATCGAAATATCCTGGCTCTCCAGAAAAGATAGGGTATTTTCCCTTGTCCACTCTAAATAGTCAAAAAGCTTGTCTTTGGTATCCAGCTCCCTTTTTCGTCTGGGCATCATATTTTCTTGCTGGATGACACCTCTGAGGAACCAGTCTTCTGCCTGAGCCGTGTGGCGCAGCAAAAAAGAAATGCTATTTTTGTACCCTTCTGTCTTCCATTCCAGCTGTTCTTCTGTCAGCTTCTTATAAGCAGGGAAAAAACGGTCGCGCAGGTCGTTGATGTGGGGGAATATTTCAATCGCTTTCATCCACGTCACCTCACTTAATTTATATACTTCACTCATATGTATGTATTTCAACAATTACGTATTCGAATCCTGTTTTGATTACGTGTAAGTGAGGGGACGGTATGAAACAAAAGTTAGCAGGCCACGCTTCTCCTCAGGAGATGCGTGGCTATACATAAAGACTGATGATTTTAATGCTTCTTTTTATCCCCGCGCGTTTGTTTCGTAGACACATCTTCCTGATTATGAAATTGATTGGCTGTATCGTTGCCCGTTGTTGCCTCATACCCTACGTTTACTTTGCCTTTATTCATCTCTTCTATGTTTATCCGGTACTGATTTTTGTCTTTTTGCATATTTGAAACTTCCCTTCACTTTTTTATTATTTTTTCTAAAGGGAATCAGTGAATGTATAGCAATTTCATCCTGTAGCTTAAAAAGTGGCATGGTTATATTTGGCCCTCATGCTGGATCTCTACGGGCTTATAATAATCATGAAGTCATGAATATGTCATGACCAGAGGAGGTATAAATATGTTTTATCATGTAAAGGAATTACAATATGATGCAAAACCAAGTCAGCCAGATCCAGTTTATGCGAAAAAACTGCAGGAGATTTTAGGCGGACAATATGGTGAGATGTCCGTGATGATGCAGTACCTTTTCCAGGGCTGGAACTGCCGTGCTGACAATAAATATCGGGATATGATTCTAGACATTGCCACAGAGGAAATCGCTCACGTGGAAATGATTGCAACCATGATTGCTCAACTCTTAGACGGGGCACCGGCACACGATCAGGAACAGGCTGCTCAGGACCCCGCAGTGGAAGCTGTACTTGGAGGAATGAATCCCCAGCATGCCATTGTAAACGGATTGGGTGCACAGCCCAACGATAGTGTAGGCTATCCATGGACTGCCCGTTATACCATTGCCAGCGGAAACTTGCTTGCGGATTTCCGCGCTAATCTCAATGCGGAATCCCAGGGGCGGCTGCAGGTTGCAAGGCTGTATGAAATGACCACTGACCCCGGTGTCAGGGATATGCTGTCCTTTTTAATTGCCCGTGACACGATGCACCAGAACCAGTGGATGGCAGCTATAGAAGAACTTGAACAAACTCAGGGAGCCATCGTTCCATCTAGCTTTAATCAGGAATACGAAAAACAGGAAGTATCCTATTCCTTCATGAACTTTTCAGAGGGAGAAGAAAGCCGCGAAGGCCGCTGGGCAAACGGACCAACCTTTGATGGACAGGGTAATTTTGAATATATCCAGAAGCCCGAGGCCATGGGGCAAAAACCCGAGCTCCAGCCAGCACCCGCTTATATTCACGGCACACCGCCGGAAGAACTCAGAAAAATTCAGGGTACAGGAAAACTGGAACCCGCCTACAATAACCAGCCTGTACAGTGATTAGATGAAGCACATTCCCAAATAAGTGGGGATGTGCTTTTTTAAAATAAGGGACAAACCTATCTTCTTCATGGACGGACCCAGTCATTTTCATTGATTTTAAACGATCATATGTTATATAATTCAACTAATTAGTTGAATAGTTGAATTAAGAGGGGATGTTTGTAATGAAATCAAGGGAATTTAAGGACAACGTTTACCATCATTTTTCCCGGATTGGAAAAGTGCTGTCCAGCCCGAAACGCATCGAACTTCTCGATTTACTTTCCCAGTCTCCAAAAACCGTGGAAAGACTGGCTAAGGAAACCGAAATGAGTGTTGCCAATACATCGAAGCATTTGCAGGCTCTACTGGAAGCCCGGCTGGTTCACTTCCGTAAAGAAAAAAATTACGTCATTTACCAGCTGGCCAGTGAAGAAGTGGTGGATTTGCTCTTTGCCATCAGAGGACTGGCGGAACATCAGCTGCCTGAAGTCAATATTTTGAGGCAGGAGTTTATTGAACGTCCGGAAGAGCTGGAATCCATCGAGCTCCCGGAACTTCTGAATCGGGTGGATCAGGATGATTATGTTCTCTTAGATGTCCGTCCTAAAGAAGAATATGAAGCCGGGCATATCGAAGGTTCCGTTTCCATCCCAATAGATGAGCTCCATGATTTATTATCAAAAATTCCAAAATGCAAACAAATCATCGCCTACTGTCGCGGTCCTTACTGTGTCTATGCAACCGAAGCGGTCGAGCTTCTAAAATCGGAAGGCTATAACGCTTACCGGCTGGATGCTGGTGTTCATGAATGGAAGATGAATCAAAAAAATCAATCACATGAACACTAATGGTGAGAGTGTTAGGAGTGAACATGAATGTCTGCTGAACCTCAAGTTAAAATCGGAATCAAAGAAAATGTTATTCAATTTTCATTACTCGTTATCATCAATCTTTTTGTAGGGTCAATGGTTGGGCTGGAGCGAACGGTTTTGCCGATCATCGGAGAGGAGCAATTTGGCCTTGCTTCAGCCAGTGCCGCTCTTTCCTTTATTGTGAGTTTCGGTTTCTCAAAAGCTATCATGAACTTCTTTGCAGGAAACATTGCCGATCATATTGGCAGAAAACAGGTCCTCGTACTGGGCTGGGTGGTAGGTTTATTCGTGCCGATTTTCGTGATTTTTGCTCAGTCCTGGTGGATGATTGTATTTGCCAATGTACTGTTAGGAGTCAACCAGGCCCTCACCTGGTCTATGACCGTAAATATGAAAGTGGATTTAGCAAAGTCAACTCAGCGGGGGCTTGCAGTTGGATTGAATGAATTTGCCGGGTATGTAGGTGTCGGGTTAATGGCCATGATCTCCGGATATGTGGCCTATACCTATGCCCTCCGTCCAGAACCCTTTTATCTTGGCATAGGAATTGCTGCAGTTGGTATTCTGTTGTCCTTATTTGCTAAAGATACCGGAAAACATTTGAAAGCTCAGGCACAGCAGACCAAATCAGCCCCTGCATTATCCATAAAAGACATATTTGTTCAAACCACATGGAGTGACAGGAATTTATCAAGTGCGACAGTTTCCGGACTGACGACAAACTTGAAAGACGGCATGATCTGGGGACTGCTCCCCATTTTCCTGGCCGCTTCTGAGTTATCGGTTGATCAGATTGGGATCGTCGTTGCCATTTATCCTGCAGCATGGGGGGTGTTCCAGCTTTTCACTGGAGGATTAAGCGATCGTGTGGGACGTAAATGGATGATCGTGTTTGGCATGTGGACCCAGGCAGCCGGAATCTGGTGGATTCTATTTTCCGGCACCTATATTTCCTGGATCATTGGAGCGGTTATCCTCGGAATCGGCACCGCCATGGTATATCCAACCTTAATCGCAGCCATCAGTGATGTGGCAGCTCCCGAATGGAGAGCATCATCCCTCGGAGTATACCGATTCTGGCGGGACAGCGGGTATGCCTTTGGAGCTATCATTGCCGGGATTTTGGCTGACTTAATGGGGGTGAGCTGGGCTATAGGCCTCGTCGGTTTTCTGCCGCTTCTGGCTGGAATCAGTGCTGCTATCAGGATGGAGGAAACACTGTATGTCGACCATCCAGGTCGATAAGAGGGAGATCTCATGCTTATGAGATCTCTCTCATTTCAGGTGCAAGTCTTGATTTCTTTGTCGTGAGCTCTGACTCTTTAAGGCCGAGGCCTGATATCTCAAGTGTGAGGGCTGATTTAATGTAATGTATGCTCTTTTGTTCATACGAAAACGCAAGGGTGTAAACTATTTATTATATAACTTCACAGCTCTCAAATCGCTTTTTTAGATGAATATCATCGAAAACTTCCTCTGTTGGACTGATCCATCCTGTTATAAAATTTTGAAGAGACAAAGAAATTAATCCATGAGAAGAAAAGATGCGGAAACAATATCCAACTTAATTATTGGGTTTGCCAGAGTCATTTTTTTCAATATTACAAATGAAGCTTGTCACTTTAATTAAAGGTTACAGGGATCAGCATAAAGGAGCATGGTTTTCTGAAGCATACTGTAAAAACGACTTCTCTAAGTGTTAATATAGAAAAGACAATATTTTTTGTTGGAAAGTTCTACAAAGTTATGGAGGTTATTGTATGTCAAAACACACCGAAATACTAATGAGCGACCCAAAAATTGCGGCTATCCCCGTGAAAGGAACTCATGAACCATTCGTCAACCTGGTTGATTACGATCCAGACATTTTTATAGATAAATCTCAGTCACAGATTGCCAGTAATAGCCCTTTTTTTTCTTATGTACGCCGTTCAGTGGCTGAAAAACTGGTTGCTGCAAAAGCCTATCTCCCTAAAGGAGTTCATTTCTATGTCAAAGAAGGTTATAGACCAGCAGAGGTTCAGGTACAAGCCTTTAACGAGACCTACCAAGAGTTAAAAAAATCATTTTCCAATATGAGTCAAGAAAATCTTATTGCCATGGCATCAAAATATGTTGCCCCTATCGAAGTTGCCCCACATCCAACAGGCGGAGCTCTTGATGTAACATTAATAACTTCAGACGGAAAAGAGCTAGACTTAGGAACACCATTTAATGCATCACCAAATGATACAGAAAATGCCACGTACTTACAGGCTATAAATATATCTAATAAAGCGCGTGAAAACCGAAAAATTCTATCTTACTCTCTTCAGGCAGCCGGTTTTGTCAACTATTTTACTGAGTGGTGGCACTGGTCTTTTGGAGACCGTTATTGGGCATTGATGAAAAATGAAAGCAGCTCAATCTATCAGCCAGTATCCGAACAGGAGTTGAAGAAATTGGTTGAATAAAAAAGCTAAGACTCACCCAGTAATTTTTCTCCTCCTTACTTTTCTGCAGACAGCCCTTTCTATGAAGATTTTGTTGAAACGGTAAGTAGGAGTTCTTTATGATTAAAAGATTATTAAAACCAGGGAATTTGCCAGGAACATTTTAATTACCAGGAGGAGACAAAAAATGGAGAAAAAATCCCCCTCACTTGTAGGAATGATTTTTAGCCCAAACAACCAATTAACTGCTATTAAGAGTTATCCTCTAATTTTAAATCCACTATTAATAATTGTATTTTTAAATATCCTTTTAGTTGTTTTGACTACTTTTTCACTTGATAATACTGTCATCTTTCAAGATAAAGTCCCCAATGATATGTTTATGGCAAAGATGTTCTTTCTGTATGGCGCAATAATTTCCAGTACTATAGTAATAATAATAAAACCCTTAGGCTATTCTGCATTATTTTCTACAGCATCTAAAGTGATAAAATTGAATGTGAAGTTTAAACAGCTATTTTCAATGTTCATCTACATTAGTATTTTTGATGTTCTAGTAATGGTCCTTAATCTGATTCAATTACAATATAATGGAGGATTACCGGAACAAATTTTTTTGCCATCTGCATTAGGCTTTTTTATAATCGCTATATGGAAAATGATTTTAGTGGCCTGGGGACTAAAAATCATAACAAATATGTCTAAAACAACTTCATGGCTTTTAGCGTCAGTATATTTTGTAAGTTCGTTACTGTTAAACATTATGTTAGGGAGTATATCCATTTAGCCAATGAATGAGGCAATAAATTCAGAATAGATATCATAAATCTATTCATTTTGGAAGGGCTAAAAATACACCATCAGAAAATCCAAAACAAAAACTTGCCTGCCCGAGCACATCCCGCTTCGGAAAGGCAAGTTTTGTTTATAATTTGAGATTTTCCAATACTAATTTTTTATCCGCGCTCCATTTCTGCTTTCGTATCCTTTTCCAGCAGTACGATCAGTCCGGGCAGAAGAACACCCCGGATGAGGAAGGTATCCAGTATAATTCCCACGGCGACAATGAACCCAAAAACAAATAAAAGCTGAATCGGCTGGGTCATAAGGACCGCAAAGGTGGCCGCCAGGATAATTCCGGCAGATGAAATCACACCACCTGTACTGGCAACCGCCCGCTTTGTTGCTTCCTTAACTGAATGCTTCCTCCGTTCCTCCTGAAACCGTGAGACCAGTATAATATTATAGTCGATCCCAAGGGCCACTAAGAAAACAAAGGCGTAAAGGGGTACCCTTGGACTGATGGTGCCAATATCAAAGAACAAATCTGTCAGGAATATTCCCAGTCCCAGTGCAGCCAGGAAGGAGACCAGAATTGTTCCCATCATATAAATCGGCATTTTAATCGATTTCGTCAGTACAATCAGCATTAAGAAAATCAAGATGGTTTCTAAAAGCACAATCACGATAACATCCCGATTATTCAGAGTTCGTTCCTCTACTTTTTTCGCAGTTTCTCCAGCGAAATAGAGTTCTCCCGTTACATTGCCTTCCTCCAATATTTCGTCATGATCAGCAATGATGTTTTCCAGCGTGTCTATCGTCTCAACTTCATAAGGGTTTTCTTCAAAAGTCATGCTGTAATTGATCACTTTTCCATCATCGGCGATATCATTGATCTGAACACTGCTTACCAGTGGCTGATCTGCCAGCACGTTTCGCAGGTTCTCCTGCTGATCCGGCGACAGTGCTTCTTCTCCTTCAAAGAGTACAGTAGTTGGGGCAAGATCACCTTTTGCAAACTTTTCACCTAAAATTTCATACCCCTGTCTGGAAGGCATATCCTCAGGAAATGACTTAATCGTGTCATATTCATACTGGAGATTCACCATGTTTCCTGCAGACACGAGCAGTAACAAGATAATAGCAGCGACTGATAGCCCTGGCTTTTTCACAACAAAACGGCCAACCCTGCTCCAGAAGGAATTATTTTTAGACGCTTCATCCCCAACCCTGGGGATTTTCGGCCAGAAAGACTTTCTGCCAAACAGGGTAAACAGCGCAGGAGTAAACGTCACAGATGCCAGCATGACTACAGCCATAATCGTCGCAAAGGTCGGTGCAAAATTTTGATAATCCCCAGACTTCGCAAAAAACAGGACAAGCATCGCCGCTAAAACGGTCCCGCCAGAGAAGAACACCGGTATACCCGTTTCCCTCATAGCTGCTTTCATGGCTTCAAATTTATTTTCGTAGTGCTTTAACTCTTCACGGAAACGAGAAAACACAAACAATGAATAATCTGTTACAGCCGCAAATAATAGTATGGAACCGATGGATATGGTCTGATTACTTAACGTCAACCCTGCCTTACCCAGAATACCGAGAATTTGGATAGAAACCTCATAGACAAAGGCTGCTGCAATCAATGGGATCAGCGCCAGCAACGGAGAACGATAAATCACAATTAGTAATACAAGAATAATACCAATGGTCGAAAAAAGGAGGACCAGGTCCGCTCGTGAGAACAGGTCCAGTGAATCAACAGCAATTCCAGCTGGTCCAGTCACATACATCTCAAGCTCCGATGTTTCCTCAACAATCTCCTCTATCTGTTCCTTGGAATCCTTGAGTTCTGCTGTTTCCAGTTCGGGAGCAAATGTAAGTGGAATGGTAGCTGTTTCTTTATCCTCTGAAAAAAACTTCGCCTGTGCCTGAGGTGGTAATGCGCTCAACGGAACAAGACCTTCAACACCAGATACACCTTCTTCCCGGATATGGTCTAACACTTCAGCCAGTTTCGTTACTTCAATTTCCCCATCATTGGATTGAAACACTAAAATTGCCGGTGTTCCTTCATTGCCTGGAAAGTACTCATCCAACTTGTTCTCAGCAATCACTGCTTTCGCATCATCAGGCAAAAAACTGACCGAAGACACTTCATAATCCTTAGCATTTGGCGCAAAAACCGCAAGCAACGTGGTGACAATCAACCAAATCGCCAGCGTGCTCCACATCCCTTTTTTTGTTGATACAAAATCCGTAAGCTTATTTAATAAGGGTTTCATCATTTCATTCCTTTCTTTTTCTAAATTTCGATTGAAAGTGACACTTTTGTCACTTTAGGCATAAAAATAACACTCCCATTACCAATTATTATCATCCAGAGTAACAGAAGTGTCAACTATTATTTATGAACATTCCCTCACGAATAATTTCCTTAATAGACTGAACCCATTCAGAATGGGGAATTTGGGCAAAATTAGGAACCAAAAATGACTGCAGAATGTAGCCCACGATCAGCGTGTCAGGAATATGGGCCTTCAGCTTTCCCTCTTCCTTGCCCAGTCGCACAAAACCAATAAGAGATTGATACATGTTCAAGTGAAGCCCATCCAGCTTTTCATTTTTCTCCTCCAGTTTTTGATTATTCACAGGAACATGTCGGCCAATTTCTATCAGCTGATGGATATTAGGGTGGCTCATCATCAGCTCAAGCAAATAATCAAACTGATCCTCAAAACGGTCATACTCCTTAATTTTTCCGAGCTTATCCATAAACTGATCCATTTCATACATCATAAATTCCATGATCAGCTCTTCTTTATTGCCAAAATACTTATACAGCGCACTTCTGGAAACCTCCAGCCTCTCTGCAAGAAGCCCAAAGGTAAATCCCTCATACCCATGATCCAAAAGCAGTTCCTTCGTCGCCAAAAACAAATCTTCATCCGAAAACTTCCGCTCACGTGCCATAGTCTCACCTCACCTCTATTATAAAACAACAAAAAAAGAAAGGAAATGACAAGCTGGGGTGGAAACGGATTACTTTAATATCTGCAAATAAAAGGGACAGGTAATGACGATAGAGAATCTATAAAATGATGATCTAAGTGGAGGAATGAAAATGTATTTTATCATAGGCGATGTTCACGGATGCTACCACACATTTAAACAGATGATCGATCAACATTGGGATCAGGAGAATGAAGTTTTGATTCAGCTGGGGGATCTCATTGACAGAGGAAAGAATTCACCGAAAGTGGTTGAACTGGCAAGAAGATTAAGCAGCAATTTTCCATCCCGTACGGTTTTTTTAAAAGGTAATCACGAGTTTGAGATGATCGAACACTTTTTGCACCCTCCCAATAAACATTGGCTAAAGCAGTGTGGTGAGATAACCCTTAAACAGTATGATGAACAAGGCAGAGATTGGGAAAGTGATGTCCAATGGTTTCGCACCCTTCCGCTTTTCTGGGAAAATGACTATCTATTTATTAGTCATGCAGGCATATCGAAAGAAGCTGTAAATCCCTTTAGAGAAGACGATGAATTCGGGGTTTTATGGAATCGAAGCCCATTAAAAAACATAAACAAGCTCCAGATTATTGGTCATACTCCATGTGAACGGCCAGCCTATGATACCCTGAGCAATTCGTGGAATATCGATACAGGAGCCGCTTATTCCGGATATCTTACCGGAGTTAAAGTTAAACCAAATGGAGAAGTCATTGAATTTAAAAAAGTAGATACAGATATACGAGATCAATAACCCCTCTTCACTACCCCTCAATTCTCGGTTTATACGCTGCCTTTTTTCTGATCCAGCTTCAGGATTTCCACGAGCTGTTCGGCCAAGTAGTTGGAACTGTATTTGAAGTCGCGGTTGACCCACTCGATGATCATACCCGCCTAAGACCTCTTACCTGAATTCTTATGATTTCTCCAACTTTAGCGTTAAAACGGTTGCCATAAATTCAGCCGCCTTGAAATTCCATTCATAGTGTAATGATTACACCTAACTTTCCAAATTCGTTTCAAGACCCTCAGCGAAAAAAAACAGGGCTTGCTAGTGAGATATCAGGATTTACTAACGGGAAATCAGAGCTCGTGCGAGGAAAATCAGGGCTTACGTACGAGATATCAGGTTTCGTGCCCAAGATATCAGGGCTCACCTACGATATATCAGGTTTCGTGCCCAAGATATCAGAGTTCACCTACGAGATATCAGGGCTCACGTACAAGATATCAGGATTTGCGCTCGAGATATCAGGGCCCTAATTTGGCTCTTTTGCCCGCATGAATGCTTGCTTGATGAAAGCGGGGAGTTAAGTAAAAACCTTTACCAAAATCCGTGTGCTTCCCACATAGCGAAATATTTACACCATTAATTAATGATTGATAGTTTTCAAATGTTGTCCCATGATACCAAACTTGGCTAAAAGCATTAAATTCCCTAGATCAAACAGCATGATTCACCATAAACGAGCATCCTATTTTTTATACTAATGTCACAAACTCAAACTGTCTCCAGATTTTCCGGCATCTTTAGACAGCTTGATATCCCACTACACAAACGGTTTTGGATATTCCGAAATCTATGGTCAATTTTGGATCCTTTATATCCCACTACGTTCAGATAAAACGATTCGGTCAGCGAGGATTTATATAAGTACTGGAAAGCTTTATATCCCACTACGTTCAGATAAAACCAGAATATATCCGGCCGCTTGTGCCAGGATACATTACTTTATATCCCACTACGTTCAGATAAAACCGTTTTCGGGCTGATCCTTTTTAATCTGATATCGTTCTTTATATCCCACTACGTTCAGATAAAACCGTTTTCGGGCTGATCCTTTTTAATCTGATATCGTTCTTTATATCCCACTACGTTCAGATAAAACAATTGGGACTTGATTATCATTGGACTAGAATAGAAACCCTTTATATCCCACTACGTTCAGATAAAACGAAAAGAATTTCAAAGTTGAGAATTATTTTTTCATCTACCTTTATATCCCACTACGTTCAGATAAAACGAAGTCAGCAAGAAGGTAATCAGAAAAGCTATGAAAACTTTATATCCCACTACGTTCAGATAAAACGCGCAAAGACAAACACCCAGCTATGAGTGATCTCCCTTTATATCCCACTACGTTCAGATAAAACGAAAACACCGCAGGCGTAAGTTTTTCCGGCGGTAATAACTTTATATCCCACTACGTTCAGATAAAACTTAATAACCCCAATGTAATTAATGATACCAATTGCGGCTTTATATCCCACTACGTTCAGATAAAACACTCTCTCTACTGTCAAATATTCCAACAAAATCAACCTTTATATCCCACTACGTTCAGATAAAACTGTCTCTAACGTTTGAATGGCATTATCATTTGAAATCTTTATATCCCACTACGTTCAGATAAAACGGCAGCTCTTCGTTGCAATACTTGCAGTGTTCTGTTCTTTATATCCCACTACGTTCAGATAAAACCTTGAACACCGAAACCATCCAGCTATGGACAAAACCCTTTATATCCCACTACGTTCAGATAAAACGCAATCATGCAAAGTGCCATACTCGGACTTGAACCCTTTATATCCCACTACGTTCAGATAAAACAGACTCAACCCCGACCCCACATGTTGAGCCGTACATCTTTATATCCCACTACGTTCAGATAAAACCTTCAGAAATCTCATTACATATATACTCCCAATTTTCTTTATATCCCACTACGTTCAGATAAAACGGTTTTCTGTTTTGATTTTTCGATCACAACCTGGTACCTTTATATCCCACTACGTTCAGATAAAACCATTCCCCAGGGACAAAGTCGCCGCGGCGATCAGCCTTTATATCCCACTACGTTCAGATAAAACCCTGAAAACTATAAAATCAGACCCCTTGTCTCATAAGGGGTTAAGCACCATCCTTATCACCTAAGGATTCCTGATTTTGCAGTAAATCGTCAGTCGTGTTTTTAGAAAATTGATTAAATGATACTCTATCCCTTGATACACATGGCATAGACCGGTATTTACTAAATAATCGATCTGCTGCAAAACAAGGACTGATACAGTAATAATTTTACAGAGTTTGCGTGTTTTTCACAAGAATAAATCTATTGGACTTTTCTCCTGGCCATAAATTATTTTTTGAATGTTACGCGGGTTCTTTACCTGATATAGATATATGGAATCTTCCTCTTCCTCAATTATCTTATGAAGCTCAGATAAGCATTCCGATAATTTTCCTTTGGATATCTCTCCCTCAAAAACGGAATTTTGTGTCCAATCCAGGTATTTTCTTAATTTTTTACATACCTTACCCACTCTTTTCTCACCTACATCATAAGTAATGATCACAAACATAAATTACCACCACACTTTCAAAGGTTTGTAATCCTCATCACCAATAAAATGTTTCACTAACTTATAGCACTCTAGACGAATAAGGTAACGATAAGATGTGTTTCGTTTTAGTGAACGATGTTTTACGGTCTGTTTCAAACGTTCTTCCCACGCTTGAATGAACCGTTTTTTCCCCTCTTCATTTAAATAACAAATTTCACCCTCGAGCTGATCAAAATGTGATGGAGTAATTCTGCGTTTGTTGATTAAAGATAGTATTATGGAATCAACAATTAATGGCTTAAATATTTCTGCTATATCAAGACTGAGTGAAAATCGTTTTGTTGACGGTTCATGTAAATAGCTAATGGTTGGGTTTAATGGTGTTTTATATATTTCAGAAAGGATTACCTGATACATTAACGTATTACCAAATGATATCATGGCGTTTAGTGGATCCCGCGGAGGTTGTTTCTCTCTTCTCTCAATTGCAAAATCTTGCTTAACCATGTGGTTAAAAGCTTCATAATAAAGCTGGCGAATTTGTCCTTCTTTTCCCATTAAAGTTGGAATATCAGTAGACGTTTGAAATTGTTGTTCTATTGCTTCTATTTCATCCATAATAGATTCCGTGTGGCTTTTATGCCTTCTTAAATTTCTTTGTATATGGTGAACTGCACCATGAAGAAATTGGAAAGCGAGTTTCATACGTTTGTAATGATCCAAATAATTTTCACTTTGCTTTACAATGACAAAGCCTGACTCTTTCTTTTCTCTTGGATAAAAAGTTCCCGAATAATATCCATAATAGTTGTAAAAGGAAAGGAGAATCCCGTACTGGGTTAAATAACTCAAAAGTTTGCTATTCACATCAATTTCTCCAAAGAGATGAAGTGTTCTAATCTTCTCAATAGGCAATGGCTTCTTTTCACCGGATTCTTTTTCAAAATATATTGTATTATCTTTTCGTTTTAATCTGCCGTTTGAAAATATATAATGATCACGCATCATCCTCTCCCACCTCCCTTGCAAAGCAAAATGCATAGTATGAACAAGATTTACAGTAAGGCAACTTCTTGACAGGTGGAGGAGAAGGCTGTTCAATAATCTTATATACTTCTGCAATGGCTTTTTGTATTTTGTTACGGTTTTTGTCAGACAACACTACTTCCAAAGTACGTTTTTCTTTTGTATAACTGATTAATCCTTTCTTTTCGATGCCCCTCATCGATAATTGATATAAATAAAATAGCATTTGCAGCTTGTCCGATTCCTTCATTTTACTTGAAATTTTCACTTCTCTTACATAACTTCCATCAATGGCATCTATCTTAAAAGCACCATCTATAAAAGTCTCTTTTTCCTTCAGCCTCGGATAAGAATTTTCATGGAGCAGCTTTCCCTGCATGACCCTGTCATGTTCCTCTTCCATCCCAATACCCTTACGATATAACCATAATTTCCGTTTACACAAAGAATAATAGTGAAGATCTACTCCACCTACAGTTTGATTAGCCATTTTTATCCTTCCTTTTCTAATCAAATATACTTTCAGACTGGTCCAGGAGACCTTTCTCATTGGAGTAGTCACAATGGATACAGTACAACCCTTTAAGATCATCCAAAGGAGTTATTCCTATTTTCTTTGCCCGCCATTCATTTACATTTACACTATATCGTTCAAGATGTTTTCGATATCTACGCTTATCCGCTTTTGATTGGGACTGCTTCCATTTATTATAAATCTCCTGGAATTCCCGTTGTTCGGCATATTGTATGGGGACAGCTTGTACTTGCTGAATATCGCGTAGCAAATCTTGAGCCTCTTGTTTTTTTATTTCATAATGCGGGCGATTTGTTAACTGTTTTAATGTAAGGTCAAATTCCTTTTTAAATGATGTGCCTTCAAGGGATTTTTCGTTATATAATTCTTTAATCATTCGATGTTTAACAGACTCTAACAGCAATCCTTTGCTATACTGTTTTAACAACTCAACACTCCGTTCATAAATATCATAGTGATATACAGATTTTCGTCCCTTTTTAATTCCTGAAACATCTTGAGTGAAAATGTGGATATTAGGCTGGTCAACTGGTTTCTTACCCTTTCGATTACAGCGTCCATAACGCTGAAACTGACTGTCCAGTGTAGACATCTCGGTGAAAAGAAGATCAAAGTCTATATCTAGACTAGCCTCTACTAACTGTGTAGTTACCCAGACACCCGGAAGATCGTTCCTATTAAACTCCATGATTTTTCCTTCTAAGTCAGCCCGATCTTTTTTTATAAATCTTGAATGAAGTAATGTTACATCCACCTGTCTTTCCTTTAGATCATCATATGTCTGCTGCGCCTTATCTACTGTGTTGCAAATCACAAGGATCTTATTTTTGATACTTTTCTCCTTAATCTCATTCATAACCTGTTCATCTAAAACCGATTCATCTCTGACTAAAATATGATGACGCTTAATTGAATCATCAATAAATTCGCCATATGTTATTGGAAGACGAGAGCTTGACAGTTCCTTTTTTAATGCTTTTACGTAATAATCAGGTAGTGTTGCCGTCATGATCATAAATGATCCGCCAACTTCATCTATTAACTTCATCGCACGTATGAGCAAAGCTGCAATTCTGGGATCATAAGCCTGCAGCTCATCTATGATAACTTTTGAAGTAGCCATAGTGGCATATTCTTTTTCAAAACCAAGATAATAAAACGGAAATTTAAGAATTTGATCGATGGTTGAAATAATCAGTTTATTAGCAAACTCCTTTGACTGGCTATGAATTTTTTCAAGAAGTACGTCATCGCCTTCAATTTTGTCATATAAATAATCAAGACTTGTTGAATGAAGAAGACCAGTCGCTTCCTCACCAAATACATTCTTTCTGGTAAAACCTATATTTTCTGGATCTGTAATACGGTCAAACATCGCATTAATACTGACTCTGAGGGGGAGTGTGAAAAAACCTTTATTGTTTCCCAGCCATAAAAGCCCGGCTTCTGTCTTGCCCATTCCTGTTTGTGCAACAACCACAAGATGATGATTCTGATTCTTTTCTGTAAAGGTTTGCAAATGATTTTTTTCTACTTTTAATTTTGCTGTGAAAAATCGATTGACATGGTCCGCTACGTTCATATCGATACCAAGTTCGATTGGTACATGTGCAGAAGCAGCATGATCTAGACGATGTAAAAGTCCCTTTAGTAATACATAACGGTAATAAAGGGAATCATCAGGCTGAATGCGTTTCTGTTTTTCAATTAAATTCATTTTTGAGGGACGCGTTTGTTCTTCTATCGGGATTCCCATATGCTCCTCAATATCGTTTTTGTAAGGCAGTACATTTTCCTGGTAAACCTGAACAACCTCAGATTTATCAGGCTTAACAGCCCGTTCATGATGAAAGGCAACTATTTGGGTAACCAACTTTTTTTCTTCACAGTCGAGTCCTAATTTTTTAAATGGAATACACATAACCGAAATAAAGTTGTGTGGAATCGAATGATTCACTGAGACGTTTATCTGAGGCTTTCCAATGGCCTGGCGTAATTTATTTTGAAATGCCAGGTCAGCCTTTCCAACATCATGATACTTAACTGCTATTTCAAGGAGTTCCCAGTCTCGTTCTGTTAAATGATGTAGTTGGGATTGATACAGATTTTTAAAGTGCTTAAGGCGTTCTTGAAGTTGATCGGTATGTTCCTTTATCGTTTCAATTGGATTAGATTTGGCATAAAAGATCACCTATAATCCTCCTCCTTAAAAAATAAGGAAGATGCAATAGCTCTCCCTTATTGATGGAAAAAAGTAATATCTTTAAATGGATCTACATATAATTCATCAAAATTTTCAATAAATTCACCAGCTTGAACATAACCGACATGAATCTTTTCCCACACTCGTACTCCGTTCTGAATGCGGTATTTCCAATTCAGTTTATAAGGAAAGTGAATTTCTTCTTCAATGAATTTCATAGGTATATATGCGTTATATGTCAGCTGTGGTTCTTCTTTACACCGACTTAGTTCGACTATTTCACATTCATCTATACGAACAAGGTCCTCCCACCTTCCTAAACTTAAATGATGGTTGGCTTTACCATTTATTCTAGCTTTCAACTCATGAAGGACCTCATCCTCAGCCAGTACATGAATCAATAAGTGAACGTTATACAAAAGGTGCATGTAAATTGGCATCGTTGTTATGTCACTCATTTCCCTTTGAACACCCAGACCATCTGCTGTAAGTGCAAATTCATTTGTTTTATCTTTTTTGAAAAAATAGTGTGTCTGATAATCTGTTACAAGAGTATCGTAATTTCCCTGAACACTGATTCTCATTGGAATAAAAGATGTTGCTTCAAGAGCTGAATGCAGCATACCTTTAACCGTTGAATATGGAGGCAGGGGGTAGGTTTCCGACACTTTAAAAGCAAACGGTTTTTTATAACAGGCTGTCTGCTGATACAACTTTAATCTAAGAGCTTTCATTTTAAACGGTCACTCCATAATGATCCGCGACCTTTTCTTTCATGGATGAGAAAAATTCTTCAATAGATCCTGCTCTGTCACCCGCCAGCTCTGCAAATTGTTCTTCATTGCCAAATAAACCTGAAACATAACCTATATAGGTATTTTCATCTACTTTTTCCCCCGCAAAAGTAGTCTCTAAAACGTCTTCTAAAGCTTTTACATTAATATTGTAGCTTTTCTTCCTAGGTTCCAGAGTAACTCGACCAAGAAAGAATGGGTTAGAAACTGAATATACTCCACCAATAACAAACAATGGCGCAAGGCTTTCCTGACGACCTCGAATATTACGATTCAATAGCTTCAAGATGTCCAGAAGCTGATAAATACGGTTAACACGTTCTTCTTTTGGAAGCTTAACATCCCCATCTACCCCTACTTTATCCAGGTCAAGCGTAATTGTGTAAGTATAGAGACTTTCATGTTGTTCAATATTAGCAAGGTTTGGAGTCTCTCCCACCCTTTCTGCCAGTCCCATATTATTGAGGAACTCTAGATCACTGCGATACGGTTCCAGAGAGACAGCATGTGATAATCTTGCAACTGCCGGGCGTTTTTCAGATTTTTTTCCTGTTTTTAGATATCCAAAAAAATCCATTTCTGCAGAATCTTCAATAGTTACATCATCTTTAAATTGAAGAGTCCCTTTTTTCTTATCCACTGTATCTAGATTCCACTCAAACCACTCGTTACCTAACCGTACAATGTCATACCTTATGCTTTGGCGTGATACAAAGGTCAGCACGTCACCATTCCCGCGATGTATTTTTTTCAACTCAGAAATATTCGCAATTCCTTCTCCGTAATTTAAAGAATTAGCACGAAAAACGACCGTAAATGTTAAACCTTTACCCATTGTTCAAAACCTCCTCTTTTTTAACTGATGAATCTTGCCCTAACATTCCGGCAATAAATGCACTGGCAATCGTTTCAAAATCAAGTCCTTCTTCTTTGAAGGAATCAACAAACACACCTGGAACCTTAAGATCAGTGCCCAAGTATAAGCGGAATATTGTATCCATAAACGCCTGTTTGTTACCTGCCTTGACAGCATTGATAAGTCGATAAGCAATTCCTTCTAATTTTTTTCTGCCGCTTGCACGATATGGTCCATCTCCTGTTTGATTGTCCCGGCTGTTTACCATTTGTTCACGCAACTCTACTCCACGGTAATAAATAAAAGAAATCAGTTTATCTTGACTTCGCATATCTTTCACCCCTTTTTTTGCCTGTAATATTCGCTGCCGCTCACGAACAGCATGAAAAGCACCCTGGCCATGATACGGATTGGAAATGGTTTCCCTCAAATACTCAAAAATCACCTCGATCGGGTCTATTCCTTTGAAAATCGTTCTGAGAAAAGCATCACGCAGGTCTCTATGCTGCAGCCATTTCAATCCCTTCCCATATTCAGCTAAATACCTGACTAAATATGTAGGCATATGATAGTAATCAAGTAATGTTTTCTTTGCCTGATAATCAGAATGAACCTCTAAGAAAAAATAAGAATTATTTATTCGCTCGGCTTTATCCAGCGACTCCTGTAGCACATTTACGATTGCTTCTCCGAAAGTAGACCCCTTAGAACGTAAGTCACGATAATGATGATTAAGTTTCATAATGTTAAAAAAGGATTCTTGTGACAGAATCAGTCCTGCATAACGAAGTGTTTCATTTGCTTGAGCACTTCCTACTTTTCTTGAATAGAATGCCATTCCTAGCGGTGACATAAATAATATGAGCCTTGCAACCGAACTCAAGGGAACTGGCTGCTTCTTATCAAAATCCCAGTGGAAATTCACTGCTTTACTTTTCGAAAGAGCCAGAGGTGAAAAAACCATTTCTTCATAAGATTGAGTAGCCAATAATCCGTCAATAAATGAGCATGGAAGTGCATGTTCCTTAAAATACTGCTTAACTAGATCAATTGATTTGAGTTTTTTGACAATTTTCAGCCAATCTTTAAACGGTTTGTAATCCTGGTGTTCGGTCAAAAAATCTATGATTTCTCCTGCTTGGTTACCCGATTTCAGGAACTCTGAAAATTTTAATTCTAAATAAGCAGGCTTTACAAAATCCTTTTCAATTTGTTCAACATGTTCTTCTGTACTTTTAGCATTAAATGAGGGCTGCAGAATGCTTGTCTGACCAAAGAAGGGATTTAGTATAACTGCTTTAACATAATTGAGAGTTAGCTTTTCATTGATTAATTTTGATGAGGCATACTTCCTATACATTTCTATCGATTTTTCAGTATTGAGTAGATCTTTTTCTTGTTTTACCCCTTTGACTTGTTCCACAATTTCACTTAATTTCTTATAATCCTCTGTATCTTCAAAATACTTCTTTACTTTTTTTACCTGCTCATTCATCGTTCTTCTAATTTCTGTTGCATATTGCTTGATGCGGTCAGGATTTTTTTTCATTTGGTTGAAGTACCAGTTCATGCGACTAATATCTCTTTCAACTACACTGAACCGTTGAATCAATTCATAAATATATTTTTCTGCTAAACCATTTAATGATTCAGCATTTAACGTAACCCCATTATCGCTAAAAGTGATCTGGTTCTCATCTAACAACTGTGTCAACCCTATTAATCCAGCTGTCATAGCCCATTCTTCAGCCTCAATATATATCGACATTAATGCACCTCCTCTCCCTCATATGTTAGCAATCCAAAATATGTTGTTCTTTTACCAATACCCAGTTTGTAAAGGATTTGTAAGTCATCTGGGTGTCCCGATAATTTGAATGAACCTCTGTATGCTGTGAAGAATAAAGAGGAATTCTGGTGTTTCTTCTTAAAAAATCGGTTACTTTCTTTTATAACGGTTTTTTTCATGTTAATCGGTGTAAACTGAAGGGGCTGGTACAATTTCCGATTGGCAGCACGTTCTATCTGGAGATTAGCAAAATAATTTAGTTCTTTTTCATACTGTTCATCTGTAGGAGATAGTGGATTTCCTTTTCGGTCTTCAACTAAAATCGGGGACAAAGTTTTCATATAAACACTATTAGTAGTGATTGTTGCTTCTTTCAAAATCTGAATATTTTTTTGCTTCCAGGTCACTCCATCAATCTCATATGTTTTTAATTGTTTAAGACCGTTGAAAGCATGCACAGCAAATTCCATCTCTGAACTGACGGTTATGGTAATTTCCTTCACTTGAATACTATCACTAGAAACTTTGAAATCTTTTAAATATGTTGCAAACGAAAATGGCTTTATTTCGTTTTTATTCTTGATGAACAATGTTTTGTAATATAATTCATCTTCATTTTTTATGGCTTCCTTAATTAAGCTGTAAACTTTCATTCTGTAATGAAGAGGAAGCCTGTCTACTTTATATGTTACGGCGAACCTCATAAAACCACCTCCCTTTCTTATATTAATTTTATTGCTAATAATATTACATCAAATCCCTCATTTGGTCAATGTTACCATGTGAATTTATAGAATTTATTCGTTTAAGATAGTTCCATTATATTTTTTCATATGACAATAATTGTCATGGGAACATATTTTCCTTTAAAAACATAAAAAAAATGACGAGAAATACTCGTCAATCCCCACTGCGTTCAGATAAAAGTTATACATTTTGAAAAAAATAATATAAGAATTTTATATCCCACTGCGTTCAGATTTTTTACAATAGTATACAGGACTCTACTTGTTATTTCCATCCCTCTAATGAACGGTTATTAATTGTCTTTTCATACCTTTTTACTAACTCTTTATATTCATGTCTTAATTTTTCACGAACTTGTGCTGGTGAAAGAACGGTTGCATTTAACCCAAAAGAGCGTACCCAGCGAAGAAATTCCTCTATACTTTTGACAGTCACTTTTAATGTCACTGAGCCATCTTTATGTCGTTCAATTTCTGGGTCAACATTAAACGGTTGTTCTAAAACATAGCGAGCTACATCCGAATCAAAATGAACCACAAAAGTAGTTCTAATTCCTTCATCCATGATGGACCAACGTTCAGACAAAAAGCGATCAATGCTAAACTCTTTAGGAATAAAAAAGGATTCCTCTGTTAGTCTTACTACTTTGAAACGATCCAGCCTAAAAACTCGTTCTTCTTTTCGAATATGACAATACGCAACTAGATATAGATGCCCTTCTCGCATAACAAAAACATAAGGATTGAGTTTCCGTGTATTATGATCGTCACGTGATATTGTATAGTAATCGGCTTCAACAACTATATTTGCTGCCATGGCATTAATCATAATGGGCAGGATTTTATTATCCTGAAGGCATTTTGAACGGTTTTGAAATACAATCCTTTCATCTAATATAAGATCTATGCTTGATGAATCTGTCTGTTTAACAAACCTTGATACTTTTTCTATACCTTTTTTATAGGCAAGGTGCAGAGGATGGTGATCTGATAATTTTCCAGTAGACAGAAAAGGAAATAATATTAGCGCCATAAATTCATCAAGCGTAAGATGATTTCCGATTCTTGCTGGACTATGTATTAATTTATAGCCATATTTAGGATCAACATGAAAATAAAATCCTACTTCTTCGAGTTTTTTTATATCCCTGTAAATGGTACGTTGTGAAGCATGACAAAGGTCAGCTAAAGTTCTTGAACTGGCATATTCATGATTTGTCAGATAATTAACTATAAAGAAAAGACGTTCAATATGGTTTAATTTCTCTGGATACGTCATCCTTTCCACACCTTTCAGTGAATGTTGAAACTATTTCATTAACTCCCTGGTGAGATTCCAGTTGTTTAGATGATTTATACCCGCAACGTTCAGATAATATCTAACCCTTATTTAATGACCTCCAAAACAAATGTTATTTATATCCCACTACGTTCAGATAAAACTGATTTTTTGTAAAATGATTTACCTTATTATCTGAACTTTATATCCCACTACGTTCAGATAAAACTTGCCGTATTGTGCGTCTTGCAAGACTTCCTCGATCTTTATATCCCACTACGTTCAGATAAAACCCTGAAGTTCTTCATCCGTCATCTTTTCAAAATATCCCTTTATATCCCACTACGTTCAGATAAAACGGTCGTATTCGGGTTCGCCTTCCTCATTTTTGCCCGCCTTTATATCCCACTACGTTCAGATAAAACTATAAAGGGGCAGAAAAGGCATTAGATGCGACCAACTTTATATCCCACTACGTTCAGATAAAACTGAGGCATTCTTAGCAAGATGTGAGTTTGGTGGAAACTTTATATCCCACTACGTTCAGATAAAACAAGAAAATCATACTGCTTGGATTGTCTCTATAGTAATCTTTATATCCCACTACGTTCAGATAAAACGCTTAATTCTTCGTACACAGCTACTCCGTAAATTTTAGCTTTATATCCCACTACGTTCAGATAAAACAGTCAAATATATCCTTAGGCAATTTGCTCCAATTCCCTTTATATCCCACTACGTTCAGATAAAACGAAATTCAAGTAACAAAGGAAACTAGAGGTCTACTTGCTTTATATCCCACTACGTTCAGATAAAACGTTGTGAATGGCCACACCTTCAAAAACTGATCCCCCCTTTATATCCCACTACGTTCAGATAAAACAATTGATGTTGCGTTAAGAGAAGTTATTGAATTGACACTTTATATCCCACTACGTTCAGATAAAACATTCCTAAACCGCCAAAGCCGATTGTCATGGCTGAAAACTTTATATCCCACTACGTTCAGATAAAACTTCATAATCCCCATGTGAACTAACATGACAGATAGTTCACCTTTATATCCCACTACGTTCAGATAAAACCATTTCCGTTGTCATACATATCGTTGTATTCTTCTTCTTTATATCCCACTACGTTCAGATAAAACAATTCCGCCATTTGCAGGATATTCAAGTTCTGTCACTTTATATCCCACTACGTTCAGATAAAACAACCATTGATGAAGTAAATGCAATTAGTTGGTAAGGCTTTATATCCCACTACGTTCAGATAAAACTTACTATTTTGAATCGCTTTTACGATCCCCTGATCGGCTTTATATCCCACTACGTTCAGATAAAACGCTCACGAACGCCTCAAACCCATCGTCCTCTTCTTTCTTTATATCCCACTACGTTCAGATAAAACGTAGCTGATCGTCAGCTTCGCCGTTGTCGTCCTCAACTTTATATCCCACTACGTTCAGATAAAACCTAACTGTTCATCCATAAAAGCATCCCAGCCATCAGCCTTTATATCCCACTACGTTCAGATAAAACCCTAAAAATTAGAATAGCTGAAACCCTCATGTCTCAAGGGGTTGAAACATTTCCATAATTGTACGAAAAGCTTTATTTTGCAGTAAATCATCAGTCGTGTTTTCCAGGTTTTAATCAGATTCCTCTCAATCCCTTGTGGCTCAAGGCCTTATGTGCTCTAACCCAAAATTCTGATTTACTGCAAATCGCCCTATTCGGATGACTATATTTTACAGCAAAATGCCATATTTTACAATCCAATCACTCCCCCTCTACCCTCGGCTTGTACGATGCCTTTTTCTGATCCAGCTTCAGGATTTCCACGAGCTGCTCGGCCATGTAGCTGGAACTGTATTTGAATCCGTTGTTGACCCACTCGATGATCATCCCGATAATCGCGTACACCCGGTAACTGGCATGAATTTATCGGTTAATTTTTGGATTAGGTGAGGATTCATCCAGATCCTTAAGGGCGAGATCACGCAAAACCTTTCCAATCTTCATCTGAAAGCCAAACAGAGTACTGGATCTATAAAGCAGCGTGTAAAAACTGGCATATTTGTACACATGGTCGAACACCTTAGCCACCTATGATGTCAGGTTTTTCATTTCCGGGGTGCGGGAATCTTTATAGGTGTCGCGGTAGGATGCCCAAAAAGGCATCAGATGTAACACCATCGCACCTGTTGGAGTAAAAACCTGGAACAGTGATTACCGCAGATGCAGGCTGGACGGCGTTTTAACGTAAATGGAGTCCAATCTAAAGTGACAATCCCGGCTATGGCAGCGAATCCATGACCGGGATTTTTTTCTCCTTTACATCTTATCTGCACTCTTTTTTACTATAATTTATGTAATCTTTTGGCCAGGGTATAGGCAAACACCGTAAACATCTGGTTAATTTCCCCTTCTATGACCATTCTCTCAAACTCTGAAACTGGGACCACCAAAGCTTCTGCAAATTCAGTCGGGTCAAGTTTCTGTTCACCCACTTTATAGCAGTCCTTCACAAAAAAAGTGGTGATGGTGTTAGTCGACACGGCCGGATTTGTATAAAATCTACCGAGCTTTAATGGTGGAGCATCAGAAGTATAGCCAGTCTCCTCACGCAATTCCCTCATTACAGCGGATTCTAAGTCTTCATTTTCCTCTATTTTACCCGCAGGAATTTCAATAAAAAAATCGCCACCCCCATGCCTGTACTGCTTAACGAGCAGTATTTCATCGTTTTCGGTAATAGCAATAATGTTAACCCATTCAGGATATTCGTTCACATAATAGTTCTCGATGATTTCGTCATTTGGCAGTAAAACCCGGTCACTTCTTAAATTGCCAAATGGTGTTTCATAAATATATCGGCTATTGAGAATTTCCCACTTTTTCATCATCTTCACCACCTAAATACAATATTATCGAATTTTTAAAATACTCCCCTCAAGATAAAAAACTCAATCACAAGGACGATGAAACATAAAAAGAAAAAGATTCCCACTCGAAATTCAGCTTCCCAATCTCTCAGTAGTTCTCCTTTAAAAAGAGAGATGATATCCGGACGCAAATCCAGCTTTATGCACTCCCAGAAGTGATCGGCATCATCGAAAAACTGCCGGAAGAAATAACGAAACAGGTAAAAATCCAGGACGATAAAAGCCATAAACAAAATATACGCAATCAGAACCATCGTACTCCCCCTTCGCTTGTTTCCTCTAATGATAAGTACGTATTTGTTAATGAAGAGTTTCGTTTTGAAAGGAGGAGAGCACGTCCAAATGCGTACAACGTGCAGATGCCATATATATAGAATGGCGATCTTTATTTCATTGTCATTTATTCAAAGGGACTTGCGTTATACATAGTAATGGGAAAGGTTAATCTTCGGGTGTAGAAAATAGACTCCTGTGAGCAAGAAATTTGTTTTCAATTACAAAGCAACAGTTCTCATTTATGAAATATACGCTCTCATATAGGGGATACAAATTTTCATTTATAACACAAGGTTCCCATTTGTAGATACAGAATATCATTTGATCATTATTGATTTCCCTTTAATTCGCATAAAATTATCACAAAGATCCTGATTAAATAAAAGATAATTTAAAAATTAATTTAAAGTAATAGAAATTAATCTTTCAATTTTTTCAGTATTTTATTATAATTATAAAGTGAGAATAATTATTTTTATACTCCGGCCTATAAGTTTCTGCGGCTGAGAGTCATAATGATTTACTACTTCATTTACTTAGAAAAGGGAGGAGAATATCATATGGATTCCACAAACAGTACGAACACTGGCAAATGCCCGTTCCATCACGGGAGCGTTACGACTCACGAATCCAGCGCTACGACAAATAAGGACTGGTGGCCGAATCAGTTGAACTTAAATATTCTAAGGCAGCATGACACAAAATCGAACCCTATGGGAGAAGACTTTGATTACGCAAAAGAATTTGAAAAACTGGACTACCATGCACTAAAAAAAGATCTGCACGATCTGATGACAAACAGTCAGGACTGGTGGCCTGCAGACTATGGACATTATGGACCGCTATTTATCCGGATGTCCTGGCACGCGGCAGGAACTTATCGTACAGGTGACGGCCGCGGGGGCGGTGGAACTGGCTCGCAGCGTTTTGCTCCGCTTAACAGTTGGCCAGATAACGCCAACCTGGATAAAGCCCGCCGTTTACTTTGGCCGATTAAACAAAAGTACGGCAACAAAATTTCCTGGGCTGACTTAATCGTTCTAGCAGGAAATGTAGCCATTGAATCAATGGGTGGTAAGACCATTGGTTTTGGAGCAGGACGAGAGGACATCTGGCATCCAGAGGAAGATGTTTACTGGGGAAAAGAGAAGGAATGGCTGGAAGACAATCGTTACTCAGGTGAACGTGATCTCGAGAATCCACTTGCTGCCGTTCAGATGGGTCTTATTTATGTGAATCCAGAAGGGCCAAACGGGAAGCCCGACCCCCTTGCAGCCGCTCACGACATACGCGAAACCTTTAGACGTATGGGAATGACCGATGAAGAAACCGTTGCCCTCGTAGCAGGCGGACATACATTTGGAAAAGCCCACGGTGCTGGAGATGCCGCTCTTGTCGGTCCTGAACCAGAAGCGGCTCCCGTAGAAGAAATGGGTCTGGGCTGGAAAAACGCACACGGAACGGGCAAGGGCCGTGACACCATCACCAGCGGTATTGAAGGTGCCTGGACGGCCAACCCAACAAAGTGGGACAATGGTTTTTTTGACCTCCTGTTTGGATATGAATGGGAACTTACGAAGAGTCCTGCAGGGGCTTATCAGTGGAAGCCTGTCAATTCTGATAAGAATACCCTTGCACCAGATGCTGAAAATCCGTCGGAACATGTTCCAACCATGATGATGACAACGGATCTGGCTTTGCGCGAAGACCCCGAATTTGAAAAAATTTCCCGACGTTTCCATGAGAATCCCGATGAGTTTGCTGATGCCTTTGCTCGGGCATGGTTTAAACTTTTGCACCGCGATATGGGACCAAAATCAAGATACCTGGGGCCTGAAGTTCCAGAGGAAGACTTTATCTGGCAGGATCCGATTCCAGAGGTTGATTATGGATTAACAGATGCCGAGGTAGAAGAGCTGAAGCAGAAGATCCTGGATACAGGATTGACGATCAGCCAACTAGTAAAAACAGCCTGGGCGGCAGCCAGCACGTACCGCTGCTCAGATCATCGCGGCGGAGCAAATGGCGGACGTATCCGACTTGCTCCACAGAAAAATTGGGAAGCGAATGAGCCGGAACAACTGGAGAAAGTGTTAGCTGTTTATCAAGAACTTCAAAATCACCTGGAAAAGAAAGTCAGCATTGCGGATTTGATTGTACTCGGCGGCAGTGCAGCAGTTGAAAAAGCCGCGCGGGATGCCGGCTTTGATGTAACAGTACCATTTGCTCCCGGACGAGGCGATGCAACCCAGGAGCAGACAGATGTTGAAAACTTTGAAGTGCTGGAGCCAATCGCGGATGGATTCCGCAACTATCAGAAGAAGGAGTATAGTGTAAGCCCAGAAGAGCTTCTGGTTGACAAAGCACAGCTTTTAGGACTTACCGCTCCTGAAATGACCGTACTGATTGGCGGCCTCCGTGTGCTTGGTGCAAACTACGGCGGCACCACACACGGCGTATTCACCGATCGTGTGGGCACACTTACGAACGACTTCTTTGTGAATCTGCTTGACATGGGAATTGAGTGGAAGCCTGCAGACGGAGGAGTTTATGAAGGACGGAACCGCAAGTCAGGTGAGGTCGTATATACAGCTACGAGAGTTGACCTGGTCTTCGGTTCAAACTCCGAACTGCGTGCCCTGGCGGAGGTTTATGCGCAAGATGATAACCAGGAGAAATTTGTACGCGACTTTATCAATGCCTGGGTTAAGGTCATGAATGCTGATCGTTTTGATCTTAAATAACAGACGTCAGGTTTTACAAAAAGCATAGGGAAATTCGCAGACGTCATTGCCTGATTCATCTGTTTCCGAAGCACCTTATGAGGATGCCTGATCTTATACTCATTCCTTTGACAGGAAAACGAGTTTAAGTCATGAGCACTGATAAGGTGCTTTTTTTATTGCGATGATCTGCTTTCAATGGGAAAAGTGATAGATGCCCAAGAGATTGAGTCTTTTCACCTTCATGAAGAACACATGCGCTTCGGTTGTGTTATGGCCTTCCATCGCTTTGATGAAGGCCATTTCCCCTGCGTTTCTTCCCTGTTTTGGCCTTCATCGCTTTGATGAAGGCCATTTCCCCTGCGCTTCGGCCCTGTTTTGGTCTTCATAGCTTTGATGAAGACCATTTCCACTGCACTTCTCCCCTGTTTTGGCTTTCATCACCTTGATGAAGGCCATTCCCCCTGCACTTCTCCCCTGTTTTGGCTTTCATCACCTTGATGAAGGCCATTCCCCCTGCACTTCTCCCCTGTTTTGGCTTTCATCGCCTTGATGAAGGCCATTTCCTCTGCACTTCTCCCCTGTTTTGGTTTTCATCACCTTGATGAAAATCATATATTAAGGCAAATCATGTTTGGGAGGCCAATCAAGAATGTCGTTGGCTATCAACTTATTTCACTAGATTTGAAGTTTGAAGACAAACTGTTCCCCGATCTTCCCCATTATTCTTTTCCCTGTATCAACAAACCCAACCTTTTCATACAGTTTTTGTGCCGGGATATTCTTATGGTTAACGGCTAAAACAATTTCATCACATTCAGAAAACTGCCTTTTTACATAGTCCCGCAAAAGGTTCATTCCTTTTTTACCGTACCCCTTTCCCTGTCTGGATTCATCGATGGATAACCTGGTCAGTAGTAAAGCTTTTGGATTTTCTGTATACTTTTTTACCACATCTCCTGAACGCAGAACAAAAAAACCGACTGGAGCTTCATCATGGAGAATAACAACTGGATGCATCGTTTTGTCCGCTTTTACTTCAGATATGCAGTGCTGAGGCAACGATGTGAATTTTTCTTGTTCTTCGGGCAAACAAAAGTTAAATAATGCTTCATCGTATTTTTGTTTATATAAATCCAGTCTGACATCAGTTTCTTTACTCATGTTCTTCACCCCGTTATCAAACGGCAATTCTATTTCATCCCCTGTTGCTCGTTCTGCCAAAAAGGATAATAGCTATCGTTAGACAGAGCATACTCATGGCCCAGAACACGCCTGAAATCCCAATTCGCAGGGAAATCTCCTCTGATGCCATTATGTGATCAGGGTCAAAATGAATCGCCTTCATAAAAAAGTTAAAGGCGAATGTGAGCATCATAAGGTGCAACAAAATCATGGAATAGGCATAACCATTTTGTTTAGTTCTATACCAGAGCAGTATGGCCATTATACCTACAAGAGATATCATGATAAAAAAGCCAACCGTCAGCAATGCTGGGACTTCCTGTTCCAATGGCATATGATCACTCCCGGGGATATCTCGTCTGGATTACTGTTCATCCGTCTTATAAAACTAACTTTGCTGATTTACCAGCTCAGGATCGTTTCTTCAGAAATTTTTAGCTCTTCTCTCTCCAGAGACTGCCAATCCTGAACTTGATTTTTATCCAGCAAAAGAATTTTTAAATTGCTAAGTTCCTGCAGTTCAGATACAGAAGTTACCTCTGTATCCCGAATATCCAAATACTCGAGATTAGTCTGACTGATTAGTGGAGACAAATCTTTGACCCTTGTTCCTGCAACCTGAAGCCTTTCCAGCCCTTCATAATCCCTCAAAAATTCTAGAGAATCAACAGGATTTTCACTGAGGATTAGCACCTTTAGCTGTTTCATTTGTTCGAGTCCTTTTGTTGACTTTATCTGATTCCCTGCTACATTTAAAAGCTCTAGATGACTTAACCCCGAAAGCGGCTCCAGTGATGTAATCTGGTTATATTCAAGATTCAGGCTTTCAAGGGAGGTCAGATCTTTCAAAGGAGTAATATCCTTGATCTTATTCTGGCCCAGCAGCAACCTCTCTAGGTTATCAAGGGGTGGGAGCCCATCGATATGTTCCAGACCATTATCTTCTAAATACAGGTCTGTCAGCTGGTTTAAATGCTGAAGATCTTTTAGATCAGGCACTTCCGGGACACGGCTCCTGGAAATGCTTAACTCCTTCAAGTTATTGAGTTCTTCTAAAAATGAGGAATCCTCAAATAGAACTGAAATACGCAGGGACTCTAGATTTTTAAGTTCACTCAAAATGGATAGATTCAAGATTCCGCTTTCCGCTCCCTGATGGTCCAGATCTAGCTGCTTTACTTTAAGAAGATCTTCTGCCGTTAAATCTTCACGATTTTTGTCCAGCTCCTGAGCAATTAACGCTAAAACAATTGGGTCCTCTACCTGCTGTAATGGATCATTATACTCTGTATTAGCCTGTTTTTGTTGATCATCCTGCAGCTTTTTTGTTGAGGTTTCCGAAGTATTCTCCTCACAGCCAAAACTGAAAAAAATGAGTAGTATAAATAAGAACAAGATTCGTTTCATTCTGCTGACCCCTCCTATGAGTTATTGAATATCAGTAAAATATTCCAATAACAATCCCTTTTTTAAATAGACGACGGTTACCAGATAAAGTTACAGGGTTATAAAACATATAAAAGAAAGGGTTCCCTTGCTTGATTCCATTTAAAAATTATAGTCGCAGTTTCTTTTTTAAAAGCTCAAAATGGGACATAAAAGAATATTCAATACCAGACGCAGGCATAGACAGCATAACCTGATCCAATAATGGATAATCATACAGCTTTCCTTCATACACCACTTGGAAACGCGGATGATCTTTAAAGTCATTAGGAGTGATCAGAGCAGAAGGACGATCCCATAAATTCAGGCCGCTTTTTTCAAAGACATCCGCAACAAATTGGGAGCAAAAGTATTTGTTTCTTTGATAAACCGGATGGCGAACAGCTACACCAATGAGTCCCAATAAATTATATGAATATATATCTTTATTCATATTAAAGCTCTGGATAACATTTCTGATGCGAATATATTCCTTTGATGAGACATCAATCTTTAATAGTAAGCATCTCGTGTTATAAAAGTATCGGTAGGTACCAAAATAGACATCCTCTTTTATAAAACCAGCAATCAGAGGATTTCTCGGATATTTTCGCCCAAAGCTATAGACTTCATTGAGTTTGCTGTCAAAAACTATGGAAACATGATTGTAAGGCGCATTTGTAAACCTTTTAATGACTTTGGTAAACAATGTGCCTGTATCAGTCAATAAAACATAAACCGGCCTGATCTTTTTAACCAGCATAGCTTTTCTGTCCTTTCCTCAACACAAGCGGCAAATCCCCCACTTCTTTATCCCTGGAGGTCTTCATCACTTCGGTATTCTACGATATCCCCAGGCTGACGGTCTAACGCCTCAAATCGCCGCTAAGGTTGAAAATCGAATTGCCTTTCCATTTTTCAAGATTGAAAGGTTTGCCATCGTATTTCCAACCTTCTCTGAGAGTTTGGTTACGCTCATTTTTCCCTTTTGCGAGCATCAAATCAAAATGGATAACTTTTAAAGATTTTGAATCAACAACAATCTTCTTTCTATTGAAGAGTTGAGCAATTTCCGCCCTCAAACATGCACTTCACCGTACCTGAATAAAAAGCACGAGGAAAAAAGTTGTTGAATAACGCATGAAAGATATTAAAATTAAAACCATGAACAATATTTGTCTAAATATGCAATAGAGCGCTGTCTCAGCATACGCATTTGATCGGTCATTTGAGCCTGTTTATCTACCCAGGCTATACCTGCTAGTCCTTCTAATGATTTATAGAGATTTATACGCTCCAGATCAAGTGACTGTGAGGAAGCGTTCTCCCAGCCGTAAAATAGCCGCTGCTCCAACTCTGTGTTTTTATCATGTAAATCCATCAATGGCAACTTCGCAAGATCCCATAACGGATCTCCGATAGAAGCCCCTTCAAAATCTATAACTCCCTTTATATCACTTTCATCTGGTCGAATCAATAGATTACGAAAACCAAAATCACAATGAATGAAAGTCGTTCTTGGAGGTTCTTCTAGGCCATTGATCCTATCCTTAATGGCTGCCAAATGCTGTTCCAGACTACTTTGCCTGTCTTCTTCTGAAAGCTTTATCCGACCAATCCACTTATCTACTTGACGTTCGATATAGCTTTTCCAGGAAAACTCTTCAAATGTACTGGCATCATAATTATGTCTAAGCCAAAAGTCAGATTCTTTCAACTCATTTTTGGATAAAGCAAATTGCATTTCCGCCAATACCTCACCGATCTTTTCCATTAGAAATGATTGTTTTTCTTCATTGTAGCTGGAGAATAAGGGGGCAATCGGTTTTCCGTCCATCCAATCCTCAATGATTATAAAATCCTCATCAATCTTATCTTCGCATATGAGTTGAGGTACCCTTACACTTTTTGAGTTTAAAAGTCTTAAGCTTTTTACTTCCCTATTAAAGAGATATTCCTGCTTATGAATTTTAACCGCCACATGTTTGTGGTTCATTTGCCCTTTGTAAACGAGTAGTTCTGGCCTTGTGACAACAGACTGGAGTGAATGCAAGCCCAACTTTTCACAAAGTAATTTTACATTCATCATTTCCTCCTCAACCAATTCTTCTGATTTATTTCAGCAGCCAGCTTAGTGACATACTCCCGCCACCTACGCTGACGCTAAGAGATGGGAGCTTCTCAGTTAATCCCGCCCGACCAGAGAAGAAGTTAGTAAATGCTTTATGTAAGTTTAGTTGGGCGTCGGCCAATGCCAGGCTGTCTACTTCCATGCCTAACCAAATTAATCTCCCTCTTTCACTTCATTCAGAAGTGGGAGACTTCTTTCGGAGGTAAGTTAAATTCTGCTTAACCACCTTTTTTTGGGATGCTTAAAATAATCCAATCCTGACCTTGGATACGTCAACATAAAGATATTGGTTCGTTTGAAGAAAAAGAGAAACGAACACCAGAACAAAAAGAACTGAAGACGCTACAAACAAGTTTATGAACCTTTAAAAATTTGTTCAGTTTAATGTTAACATACATTACCAGTATACTATTAGAAATAGGTAGAGTCTCCTTTCTCATGTTTTGTTTGGTCACAAATCTGAGAATACTCTACCTTTGCCTTTTCTACCAAGAAAAAACATATAAACAAACTATATACATCATCGAATAAAATACTTCTATTTATGTTTGTTTATATATATTACTCTATTTACTTTCGCTTCATAGTTAATTAACTATATTTCTGATCGGAAAGTTCTCCCCAGTTCTTCGCCCAATCCGAAATAATGACGAAAATTATAAATCAAAGGATTCCATTTATTCGGATCAATATGACTTTCATTTTTTAGAATATCGTGATGAGCATGGACGTGTAGCACTTTAGTTTCAACAATTGCAAAATGCGGAGTATGGCCCGGTATTCGAACATCTTTTACTTTTGCTTCAATTTGAATGGGACATTCCAGAATACGATCTGGTTTAACAGAAACAGATTGAACAGGTGTTAATTCACTCGCCTTAAACTTGTCCTTTTTATATAAAAACCCATTCTTTCTTTTGTATTCTGGTACCGGATTTTTCCCCGTATATGGAGCTAATTTTTCAACATTTTTCCATAATTCTGATGAAGGTATATTCAATACAACTTCTTGATGACGCTGTATATTTTCATATGCCTTTCCTCCTAATCCAAGTCCTAAAATAATACAATGACCAAGAGCCCATGAAGAAGATATCGGGCTAATATTTGTCGTCCCATCTTCATTTACCGTATTTAAAAGTACTACAGGAGTGCCATAATACAAAATCTTAGGCTCAATAATTGTTGTTTGATTAAATGTTTTCTGTTTTTTCATAAAAATTCCCCCTATTTGATAGACCTTTCATTCATTGTATAATGAAAATATTTCTAAGTTCATCGAATTGTGGATGTAAAAGGAGGCTAGATTGATGGGAGTAAATCCAAATGTTTCATCTATTGCAAGCTTAATAAGCGAACCATCAAGGGCTGCGATTTTGTTGGCACTATTAGATGGCACGTATCGCCCAGCAAGTGAACTTGCCTATATGGCAGGTATTACACCTCAGACTGCAAGTTTCCATTTAAAGAAAATGCTTGATGTTAATGTTGTAACCATGCAAAAGCAAGGAAGGCATCATTATTATGCTATTAAGAATTATGAAGTAGCAAAGGTTCTTGAATCTCTTTTAGCCCTGGCACCACAACCTGAAATTAAGTCTTTAAATCATTCAGAAGAGAACAAAGCCATTCGTTCAGCCAGAACGTGTTATGACCATTTAGCCGGAAATCTTGGCGTACAGATTACTCATGCTATGCTTAAAAACGGGATTCTTAAAGATGGGGACAAAGAATTTGAAGTAACTGATAAGGGAGAAGCATTTTTTATTCGTTTGGGTATTGATATTTCTTCTTTGAAGCAGATTCGCCGTTCTTTTTCTCACAAGTGTTTGGATTGGAGCGAAAGACAATATCATCTTGCCGGATCTCTAGGTTATGCTCTATTAAATAAAATGTTAGAAGATGGCTGGATTAATAGGGTAGCTGATACTCGTGCAGTGAAAGTATCAGCATTGGGCAAGAAAGAAATTGAGAAAAACTTTGGAATTAAACTGTAGTCTTTCAAATTCTAAATGTCTCTTGTGTTCTAACATCCTGAAGAATTTCATTTACTGCAATGTTCATATGATTAACCTCTCTCTTCCTAATTCATCTTTATCCTTCTTTGTAATACCTGGCTATCTTTTTTTCTGTCCAGCCTGTCTTATGTTTTTGCCATGATAATCTCCATAATATGAAAAATTGCGTGCTTGAGTTGTTTCTTCAGTCTTTCCCAAGCACGCAATTATGAATGTTGACAAAATAAAAAAGTTGTTTAAAAATTGATTAACGATTTTTTAGAATACTAATTGTTTAATGCAAAATAACTATGATATTCAACTTAAGTATTAATCATCACAATTAAAACATTTAGAGCCTGGTAAAGTACCAAGCTCAAAAAGTTTTCCGCATCCTGTACAAATATCAAAGTTTGTTAACCAAAATAATCCCATAAAAATGGCTCCGATCAGCAAAAAACGATGTTCGGAACCATTTTTAAATTATTTTTGGCTAGTTATGTCCCAGCCTCTTTGTTTTCGGCACTTTCTGCTAACTGAATCAGATCTTCTTTGTTTATACATCAACAAAAGCCTATTCCTTTTTTAATCAAAGTCATTATCGGTCCGTTTATACAATAAATTTCACCCATCAAAATATTAAAAACCTTTCATAAGAGGAAAAACACCTTTCTAAACATAGATAAAACTTAAAATAGTTTAGTATTTTTTCAAAGCATTCCGGACAAATGATAATAGGAATTTGTTTTTGAAAAAAACATATACAGGAAATATGCTAAAAATCAATAAATAGGGAAATGCAATGAGGATCATTATCAGCAATATTTTAGAAATTATCAAAAAAATCGTTATATGGATTTTTCTTATGGCAAATGTAAAGCTCATTAAAAATATATGCCTGACTGGAGCATCCATCATTACACTAAACGTAATAAAATACTGATGTATTAACAGCATTAATAAACTAATAATCATAGCAAGACTTATAAGGATATAAGTAAAACTGTTAATTAACTGACTGTTAATTCCCAATTGAACATATAAGTAAAGTGAACATAATACAGTGATTAAAATAAAGGAATATAGATAACTTCTTAATAAATACTGTTTAAAACCAGAGAAAAATTCCTTAAAAAGACCTCCTCCTTCTTCTTTCACCCACTTGTAAGTTACATGATACAAGGCAAAAAGGGCTGGGGGTATGGTGATCACTGGCAAGCTTATGACTAGACACAGTAAGTTAAGAAACCAGTATTCGGCAACTAAATATAATTTGGATTTTATATTCGATTGATAAAAGTCTCCTTGCATGATGGTCAATCCTTTAGAAGGTTTGATCAAACCGTTGTACCTCTCGAACTACTTCGAACCTTTCATAATTCGAAGCAATTACACGATTTCCCTGTTTAAGCCTTAATTTTATATAAAAATTCCCTTCATTACACTCATCAGGCACTTTCCAGTAAGGTTGTGCACCAACTCCTAGTTCAATTAATGAAATAACTTGATTTTCTTTTATTGTCCAAGTCTCTTTACCCTGATGTTCAAAATAACAATTGCCTTGTTCATCTTCAATTGTAACTTCTAATGTTACATTTTCAAATTTTTTGTATAAATCATTTACGCAGATAATGGATTTAAATAACGGAAAACCAGGATTCAAACGTTTCCTTGGCATTTTAATGGAAATTAATAAAGGTTCATAAGACTGCTTTAAAGTATAATATCCCTTTTTTGGATTACGGTCGTAATCAACCACTGACCATGTAATAGATGGCCAGCAATCAACAAACATAAATTGAAATAAACCTGTAATTTTACCCTTGTTTCGCCGGTAATTTTCAATAGCAAATTTCAAGTAATCAGATTGATATTGTTGACTGTTAGAAATAAATTCCTCAATACTGTTTCCTGCTGATATGCCTGCAACATTAAATGTTTCATCATACTGAAAATCGTGATACGCCCAGGTTTCCCAATCCGGAGGCCATAATTTATCTTTATCCATCATTTTTTCCATACTCTCTTTATTTGGCAATGCCTGGGCACCAAATTCTGTTACAAATGGAGCTCCCGGTAAAGCAGTATATTCATAATAAGACCCGTAATACCATCCGGGATATACATGTTCGGTAAAATCTGAGGACTCTTTTACAATTCTGCTGCTATCTTCCTCTTTAACTGCACTGTACAAAATCGGATCTAAATACTTGCTATTTTTACTGGGTTCATTATGGCAACACCAGATAACAATTGACGGATGATTATAATATTGATTAACCATATCTTTTATTTGCTCTACAGCTTCAGCTGCAAATTCATCATTCTGCTGGTATGACCATTGCAAGGCAAAATCTTGCCAGACTAAAATCCCGTTTTTATCACAAGCAAGGAAAAACTCATCTCTTGTCACATGAGCATGAACTCTGACAGCATTAATATTTGCTTCTTTTATTAATTGAATGTCTTTTGAAATTTTTCCTTCTGTAAATTCACTTAGCCATTGAGTAGGAATATAATTTGTGCCTCGAATAAATATTTCACGCCCGTTTAAAAATACTTTTCCTGCCGAATTTTGCTTAATTTCACGAATTCCAAATATAATTGCTTCCTTAAGTACTTGTGTACCATTATTCATTTGTATTACCAGTTGATATAAATGGGGATAGCCATGATCCCAGCACCACCATAATTTTGGCTCTTTTATTGTCATAACTGCCTGGAATCTTTTAGCCCCTCTTGGTATTCGCTGATTCACTTCCTTGATATATATATTCTCATCATTGAAATTATAAGGGGTAATACGGTATTCGATGTCTATATTCTCCTCATTCAATGACTGAATCTCACAATCAATAACTACTGCTGCGTCATTAAATCGTATAATCGGAGTTACTTTACTTTTTGAAAGTTTAAATTGAGGAGTTGAATAAAGAATAACATCGTTCCATATACCGCCTGTATTTTTATTTTGTCCAGTCTCACTGTCCCATGACCCCGGCCTTGTATCGTGATGATTCAATACTCCTTTAATTAATCGTTTATTTTCCGGCCATATTTTTCCTGGTTCTTCATATGGGGATGTAACTTTTGAAAGGATTTCATTCTCGCCTTCTCTCAATACAGGAGTCACTTCAAATTCATGTGATTGAAAATAGCCTTCATGATCTCCAACCTTAACTCCATTTACATATAGTTCGTGATAGTAATCCACACCATCAAACCGAAGCCAATACCTTTCATTTTCAGAAAGTTTTTCAATAGTAATCAATTTCTTAAACCATACTGTACCGCAAAAATCATGCAACCCTTCTAACTCCCAGTTAGAAGGGATGTTCATTACTCCTTTCCAGCAGTCGCTATGCAAATGATTAAAGTTTAAATCGACAGGGGCATATTCCCATTCACCATTTAAATAAATTTTCATATCTCCGCCCCCTTTTTCTTACGGATTAGTGTAATTGTTGTTTCTTCGTTAATTCCTTTGAAAACTAGCCCTTGATCTGTTATCTCTCCCATGGCAGAAGTCCATCCCTGATTAGTAATTAATTTTAGGGCCCCATTTGAATGAAAAGGAGATACAGTCATTTGGATTTCATTGCGGTTAATTCGTAAATCTGTAATCTCAACTGTAGCATATTCAACGATGATTTCATTTGTCAGGGCAAAGTTTCTTAATAAGATTGCTCCTGATCGAGGTGCAAGTACTATCTCTTCCCCATCATATAATGGCTTGCCATGTTCATAAACAACCGTTCTCTGTTCGATTTCATCATAATTGAGTACAAAGACAAAAGACTCTTCGACGTTTCTTCTTTCAACTATTGAAATATCATCATTGCTGGCAGTTAGATGGGGTTCAACATCTATGAATTTTGCTATTCTCTTAATTACTTCCACATGGTATTTGTAATCATGCCCCATGCCAATACCTAGAACAATTATTTGACCATCTCCATAGCTCTTCTTATAACCCGCCACTTCATTATTTCCTGTTCTAGTAAAGGTAATAAAAGGCTCTCCGTCATAACGCTTGAATCTTAATCGCTGTTTTACCGCAACAGAATCAATTCCAGCAACGTTTACATAATCAATGCCCGAAACCACTTCCCATTGCCCCAATTCAAGAACATCGGCTAATATCGTACATGAATGTCCTCTCAAATCTTGAGACGGTATTTCAGGATAAAGAACTAATTTACCTCCTTGTTTAACATAATCAGCCAACCGCTTTTGCAAATCAGGATTCATATACTTAGTCGAGAATACCCATAAGGTTGGGGTTTCGTTTGGATCCAACGAACTTAACAAATTAACGGCCTCAAAATGTATATCAGCAGCTGTCAACAATCTGGCAATACCGTCAAAAGAAAAATCTTCCCTTTTCTTTGCAATTTCGTTAAAAATCTTTTGGTCACGCTCGTCAACTACATCTGTCATATAATCATCCGGATTAAAACCAATATAAGTATGTACTTGTTTAGTTGCATTCAGAAGCCTTTTGCCAATCGTCCCTAAAACTTTTCCAAGATGTTTTGCACGCTCATAATTTGGCCTTATACTGCCATTTGAATCTACAGGTGCCTGCCATTCATGTCTCCTCCCAAACAGTCCAATCTCCTCATAGTTCTCTCCAGCTATAAACATGTAATAGTTTAAAGCATTCATACCATGTGCTACACAGGTACGAGTATTTAACTCTAAATCTTGCGGATAAAGTTTTGGACGATCAGCTAAACGACCAGATTGAAATTCAGCAGAAAATAAGGGCTGGTCCTTATCAGATACCGCTTTTGTATATGCACAACTTAAAACAAGGTCGTGAAAATTGTCATAACCAATGTGTCCAGGATAAAAATCTCCTGCTAATATTACATCAGAAAATTCTGTTGATTTATATAACTGGGAAAGGCCGATTGGATAGTCTACACCACGGCTATAGATAGAATAATCTTTAAAGCCGTGAACATTAATGATATATGGAACATTAATACCTGTTTGATTTGCAAAACTTTTTAAAACCCCTATATATTCTTTAAAATATTCCCGCCAAAATGAACGCCATTCATAATGGAACGAAGGATAATCTTCAGGTAGGCCCTGGTGAAACGTTTCGACAAAAGACAAAAAAGATTCTTCTCGAATTCCATACGTCTCATTAAATTTATCAATTGTTCCATATTTTTTCTCCAGATAATCATGATATCGTCTAAGTGTATCTGAATTAAAGTCTGAACAATTAGTAACCCAATGCAGCATCCCAATTTCATTGCATAATTGATACATAATAATTGGTCCGCCATTTGAAATTTGTTTTGGTGCGATGATCCTGTTAACTTCTTTATACCATTGTTTTGTTTTTTCCAGAAAAACTGGGTGCTGATAGGATACTACTCTTGTTGGATGATCTTCTCCGTTTTTTTGTTTTGCAATTACTTCCGGATATTTATCAAGCAGCCATTTTGGTACTCCTTCATATCGAACTTCTGCCATAACATATGGCCCTGGACGAACAATGCAAAACAGGCCCTTTTGTTCGACAAGGTCAAGGAACCCTTTAAGGTCTTTCTCTTCTTTTGTTACTCCTGTAAAATCGTATCTGCCTTCCTCAAATTCATGCCATACCCATGGTACATATGTACTCACTAAATTACAGCCTGATTTAATTAAAAGATCTAATCGATGTTCCCATTCGTTCTTTGGAACGCGAAAATAATGAAATTCTCCACCATACAGAAAGACTTCCTGATCGTTAATAATAAATTTCCCCTTTTTAGAAACAACTGTCATTTCAGTTCCTCCTTACTTACCAGTTAAGCTTTTTAATTCATTTAATTGATTCTCGGCTTTTCTTTTTGCTGATTCATTCATTCCAAATGCTTTTATGACCAGTTCAAATATCTCTATAGCCTTTTCAGTTTCTCCCTGTGCTTTATACAGTTTACCAGTCTGCAATAAAATTTCTGGCAAATGATCATTATCTAATCTGAAATATTCTTGAAAAATCGCAATCCCATCTGATGGTGAAAGTTTTTCATAAATAATTTTATTAATTTTTTGTTTTGCTTCTTTATAAATTGATGGTTTAGGAATTGCCCACTGACTGGACCATGCATTTAATACATCTTCATAACCGCCAATAGTAACATAATCTTGTTTCTCCTCGCTGTATATTTCACCGCCTTTAAGGGCTAAACCGTAGTCTTTCTCTTGAAAACTATTATTTGCCTGTTCGAAGAAAATGTTAGATTTTTGATATGTTTCAAACCAGACATAAGAATATACAGCAACTATAAATAATAAAACAGATATACTTGATATCAACATTTTTTTCATTGTTTTCACCTACACTATTTTAATCCAGCAGAGGAAAAAGCTTCGATAAAGTATTTTTGCATAAAGAAAAATACTACTACAACAGGTAATGTCACCAGTGTTGTTGCAGCCCATAATTGTTCAAGAAATTGCCCAGGTATGGTTGTTTTAAACGTGTATAAACCAAGCTGCAACGTAAACATAGATTCATCTCGCAAATAGAGCAAGGCCATAAATAAATCGTTCCAGCTTGTCATAAAAGCAAGAATTGCAACTGTAGCTAAAACAGGTTTTGACATCGGCATAATAACTTTAAAAAACACTTGAAATTCATTGGCTCCATCCATTCTTGCAGCTTCTATATACGCGTCTGGAATACCAATTAAAAACTGACGTATTAAGAAAATGTTATATGCACTTAATGCAACCGGGAGGATCATTACTCTATATGTATTGACCCATCCAAAATTAAACATCATCACATATGTTGGGATTAGAAGCAAGATTGCCGGAATCATCATTGAACCAATTACAACTTTAAATATAATTTCTCTGCCTGGAAATCTCAGTTTACTAAGCGCATAAGCGACCATAGCGTTTAATATAACATTTAAAACCGTTACACTTGTTGAAATGATAATTGTATTCTTAAACAGGGTCCCAATATTTAGGGAAGTAAAAACCTTTATGTACCCTGATAATGTCCAATCTTCTGGAAGGGATAATGGCTGGTGCATAATTTCATTTCCTGGCTTAAATGAATTTAAAATCATTATTACAAATGGATATAAGACAACAAGAGATCCTAAAATCAATATTAGATAAATAAGCAGCTTTGCCGCTGAAGGAAGTCTGAAAGGTTTTCGACTCTTATTTATTATTGTTTGTGATGTACTTTTATGTTTTGGCTGTAAGTTCACTTATATTTCCCCCTCTTCTCAATTCTCTTTTCTGTGGAGGATCTTCCATTGTATCGTTGTCATTATTAAAATAACAATCGCAAGCAGCAGCCCAATTGCAGACGCATAACCCATAGACATATCATCAAACCCTTTTTTATACAGATATAAAACCGGTGTTAAACCAGCATTGTACGGTCCGCCTTCTAAGTCAAAAACCATAAATACTTCTGTAAACATCTGCATTCCATTTATCAGGTTCATTGTTAATACAAAAACGATCTGCGGTTTAAGAAGGGGCAATGTAATTTTTGTAAATTGCGTCCACCATCTGGCCCCATCAACTCTAGCAGCTTCATATAAAGAAGGATCTATATTGTAAAGTCCTCCTAAAAAAATGATCATTTGCACAGCAAACCATTTCCAGCTATTAAATACAGCAAGCATCGGCATAGGGAGCCATTCAGAAAATGTCCAATAAATAGGCTGGTCAAGAAAACCAATTGACAGTAAAAACAGCTGTATTGGTCCATTTGGATTTGCCAAAAATTCAAAAATAATCATTGCTGCAGCTACAGATGTTACGACTGGTAAAAAGTATATAGTACGAAAAATACTGCCTCCCTTTGTAATCTCTTTCAGCAGCAAAGCAAGACCCAGGCCAATGATAAATGTAAGGGCAATAAATATGGCCTGATTATAAATTATGTTAAAAATAGACTTCCAAAACAAAGAATCCTGTATGCCCTTAATCCAGTTACCGATCCCAACAAACCTTGCTTTTTCAGGATTAACTATATTAATATCCAAAAAACTCATTTTAAAGGACAAAAAAATAGGATATAAAAGAAAAATGAGAAAATATAAGATCCATGGCAATGAGAAGAGATATCCAGAAATCGTTTCTCTTCTGATATTTTTCAGCACCTAAATCCCTTCTTTCAAAAAGATCTATTTTTTGCTGGATTTTATAAGATAAGCCTGCCGGTAAAACGACAGGCTATTAAATCGTTATTGACTAAGCAATTCTCTAGCTTTTTTAGCAGCATCATTTACTGCTTCTTCCGCAGAGATATCATCTTTGATTACTGTTCTCACATAATTTTTGAGCAGCATGTTACTTATATCTCCAATTTCTGCAACAGGTTCATTTGGAAGAGCATGTTCCAGCTGATCAACAAAAGGCTTGATGTCAGGCTGCTGGAAATATTCATCATCTGTTAGGGACTTTAATGTAGGTAGCTGAGCTAATTCTTTGAGTGATTTCAAGTTAATTTCATCTTCCATCATAAATTTAATGAATTCCCATGCCAGTCTTTCACGCTCAGGATCACTCTTGAAAATCATAAGTGAGCGTCCATCGAGAGTCGAATAATGAGTTTGTCCTTCTTCTGGAACAGGTATTGGTGCCACACCAACATCTTCACCAATTACCATTGGCTTATCCTTCGCTTCGTTTAGGTTAGCTTTCCATCCATAACCAAATTGAAGCCACATTCCAACTCGTCTGCTGAAAAAGTCATTGCCATCCATATTTTCTGGAGCATATTTCTGAGCTTTATCCATAAACTCATAAAACTCTTTAAGTTTAGCATCTGGTTTATCAAAAACAATGTCAGTCCCTAAATCATTAAAAAGTTGATATTTGCCCTGATTAAAGTTATAGTAGATTTGAGCATTCATAGTCCAATACCAGCCGCCCCATGCTAATGCTTCATTCCAGAATACATTTCCATAAATTGGGGCACCATTTTTGTCCGGTAAATTATCAATGGCCTTAGCAGCTTCTAAGTATTCATCAAAAGTACTCGGGGGATTTTCAGGATCTAAACCGGCCTGTCTAAATAATTCTTTGTTATAAATCATCATTTGAGTTGTAGCATTCCATGGAACATAGTACTTTCCGCCAAAGTTTTCCTGAATGTATTGTGGTGCAATACGATTAAAAAGTTCTTTTGAACCTGGCATTTTATCTAGATTTACAATTAATTTATCTTTTGCATATTTGGCAGGCTGATAACCAAATACCCCTACCAGCACATCTGGCGTATCTCCTGCAGCAATGCGGGCAGTCAGTTGACCGCCTTCAGGTTCTTGTTCAACATTAACAGTAACATCAGGGTGCCTTTTCATAAATTCTTTGGCCAAGAATTCTTTTGTATGTTTTAAATAATAACCACCTGCAGGAACCATAACGGTAATTTCACCGGACAATTTCTCTTCTTTTTCCTCATCTTCGTTTGAGTTCTGGTTTTCCTCACTTTTCGTTTGAGTAGTTTCTTCATTTGTTTCCGTGTCAGATGTTTCTGAGGAGCAGGCTCCCAAAAACACACTAAACATCATTAATACCAGTATTACTATTAGAGGCGTTTTTTTCATTATGTTTTTCCTCCTTTTGTCATCTATTTGCAGTAGCAAGTTTTTGGTCTTTGTTTGTTTTATGTACCACCCCCAATTCAAATGGATTTTTTATTAGGTTAAAATCTTTGTTGATTCCCTTATTATTAGCTCAGTTGACAGTTTATAAAAATTCTCCGTCTCTTCTCCTTTCAACAGTTGATACAGAATATGAGCAGCCAGAGCTCCCATTTCATATTTTGGCTGCCGTATCGTTGTTAGAGATGGTCTTGTATATTCTGCAAGCTGAATATCATCAAACCCAATTACGGAAATATCTTTAGGAACCTCAATTCCTTTCTCTTTAAATGCCCTTAGCCCTCCAAGAGCCATTTCGTCATTCGCAAAGAAAACCGCACTTGGCAGATCTTTTTGGCTAATCAGCAGCTTTGCAGCATTATATCCGCCTTCACGGGTAAAGTTCCCTGAGATATTCCACTTTGATTTATAAGGTAAATTGTGTTCTTTTAACGCTCTCTGATATCCTTTAAATCTTAAGATATTGTCGTGAGTTGTTACTGGACCACTTACATATGCAATGTGTTTATGACCTAATTCAACCAAATGCTTTGTAGCTAAGTAGCCGCCTTGTTCATTATCAACTTCAATACTAACAATATGATCACTTTCAATAGAACGATCTAATGCAATAATCGGGAAGCTCTCATGTGCAGCCTGCACAAGAAGATCATTTTCAATATTATGAGCGAATACAATCGTTCCATCCACTCGCTTCTCCATTAAAAACTTTACTGCTGTGGAATTATAGCCACCAAAAGAACTGCAAGCAACCAGATTGTAACCGTTTTCATAGGATACATCCTGTACTCCTTGTATCAGCTGTGAGTAATATGGGCCAGATAAATCACTTAATATCAAAGCAATCGTTTTAGTAGATTTGCTTTTAAGATCTGATGCAAAACCATTTTTTTGATAATTTAATTTTTTTGCAGCTTCAAATACTTTTCTCCTGGTTTCTTCACTGATTTTCTGTTTGCCATTCAGTGCATAAGAAGCAGTCGATACTGCAACACCTGCCAATTTTGCTACATCTTTAATAGTCGTCATAAAAATGCCCTCTTTTTTAATATTTGAAAATCGAAACGTTTCACCTGATTTATAGATTAATACAATTTTAATTGTTTGTCAATTATGAAATTTATAATTATTGTTGAATGTAAATACCTTTATAACAATGAACCGGGAATGTTTTATTCATCTCTATCTATCTTTTAAATGTATCGAAACGATTCAATAACGTAAACAAAGATAGCTTGCATGCCAGAGCTTCTCATTCTCAGGCAAGCAAGCTTATTTATAGAATTATCATTAATTTGTATCAGTGTTCCTTTTTCTCTCCAATCAATCAACCCCGGCAATAACACTCCTCTGATTTCACCCGTCCTTTTCTTGCCACAGTAGTGTGTTGGACATCATATTCTTTTTGATACCAATATTTAAACTGTGTAAGGGTCGGTAATTTATCTTCATCTTCCAAAACCAGTTTTGGAATACCATTCTCATAATAAAAATCTTTAGCATAGAACTCTCGAATCATCATTTTATAAGCGTCAGATAAACTATTTTCCATGGTTGTTAAATAATATTTTTCTAAAGCAACTCTGAATATTTTCTTAGTAGACTCGTCTACGTTAATACCTGTATTTTGGGTTTTTCTGGGTCGACCTCGTTTTTTATTTCCTGCTGACTTATCTTTTCCTTTTCCTCCTGAACGATGGTAATCCGGCAATAGAGCGTTGATATTTTTTCCTCTCTGCCAATATTTCCGTAAGTACTTACGAATCGCAGGGTATGAAACCTGATGCTCTTTTTGGGCATTTTTTATGTGCTTAGCACGTATTTTTTTTCATAAATAGCTGGCTCATCCTGAACCATATCCTTAATCACATTCCAAGCGTTTTCCCGAATTCGAATATCTTTTTCATCCATTTGTGTTCCAATAGAGGAATATGGATCTTCCTTGATTTTGATCAATTCTTCCTGAATAAGATCATCGATTACATCTGAGACTTTTCGCTTGAAAGGTAATGCTTTATTATTTTCCCGATCAATATCAATTAAGTAGCAAATGACATTCCCTGGATCTATCCAAAGAACTCTAAAGGTCTCCTGGGTTCTAACATCCTGAAGAATTTCATTTACAGCAATGTTCATATGATTAACCTCTCTTTTACTGCTTCATCTTTAAATGTAAGACTGTTAATAGAGGAAGTTAACTTGAACTTTTTGGTTATATCAAACTCAATAAATTTTCTGGCCAACATGTGCTTAAACAAATGTAAAGCTGTACCTTTCTCTAATCCATACAAATGATTAAACTCATTAAGTGCTGTCTTAACTGTCCCTTCCCAACTCTTTAAAAATTCATATAAATCAAGCAGATAATTCTGATCTGTTTCTTCGGGAAGGAAATAAGCATTGTGTATCCAATTGATGTTCTCGACAATGGTATTTGGCATATCTTTCTCGGTTACAATTCCCCAATTGACATTTTGCTCCTGCCAATAACTACATTCGATCATTAACTTTTCGATTGTCCTCTTATCATTTAACTGCTCACTGGGTTTAATGGATCTAACTTTGTATACAACCTTATTGTCAATTCTTTGGGTAATAAAAAAATCCGATGTAAATACAATCGGAGTCCTGGTGTTTTGATCTTCTGGATGTCTAATATTGAGTTTCTCTGCAATATCCAAAGTACGCTGTCGTTCAATAGGAAATTGTTCTCTGATATCTATTACATCATCCGCCCATTCAAGGAAATAAAAGAAATTTCTCTCTAAATCGGAAAATAAGTGGTGTATACGGGAGGTCTTCCACCCTTTAAGTCGATGGGCTCCCCTTTCGAAGGAACATCATGAACCCTTAACCAGGGTTTATAAGAAGCTAATTCTCCCTGTCCCCGACCTTCTTTGTAATATCTAGCTATCTTTTTTTCTGTCCAGCCTGTCTTACGTTTTGCCATGATAACCTCCATAATATGAAAAAATGCGTGCTTGAGAATTTCTTCAGCCTTTCCCAAGCACGCAATTTTTAAACAACTTTTTTATTTTTTAAACAACTTTTTTATTTCTGCACATCTATGTTTACGAATAAAAAAGTTGTTTAATTTTTAACTCCTAAATACGCATTTCACCGCACCTAAATGAACGGTACGGTGAAAAAAAGTTGTTTAAAAAATCAAATATCCCTGATTTTGAAACACTTATAATGAATAAAAAAGTTGTTTAAAAACTAAATTACACTATTTCAATTTATATACGCGAATAATATTTGTCTAAACATGTAATAGAGCGTTGTCTCAGTATATGCATAAGGTCAGTAATTTATGACTGTTTAATTCAATCATGGTATCATATTTTCCTTGAGACAATACTTGATTAAGAGTAGTTTCTACGCAGTTCTAGCCTAAATTAAATTCCTTTAAAATTATATTTTTAGCTTTTTTAAAACCCGATTGAGAAGTTAAGCCTGCAAATATCCCTCCAACTCCCCAGTCCTTTTCCTCAATAGTACTAGAGAATATTTTATGTTCAAAATTTTTAATAACCTCATCTGAGAAATCATGATCTTCAAGACACTCCCAAAGTATACTATGAATTGCATTAACACCAGTAGTCTTTTGTAAATAGTAACCCTTACTATAATTAATTTTTACAGGTTTGTGGTTAATGTCATTAACTATTTGTTCTTTAAAACAATTAACCCATTTTTTAGAAACCTTGACCCAAGCTTGATTAATAAAATCAGCTATTTTTTTAGAGTGATCATCAGCATATTTTATTAATTCTTTTTCATTTATGTACTGTCGATCTTTCATATTAGTTTCTATATAATAATTAACTATTTGCCTTAAAGAATTTACAAAAGCAGATATACCAATTATGCCTAATGCGCCTGGAGCGTTAATATCAAATTTTATAGCATTATTCCAAACTTTAGATTGTAGTTCATTGGGTTCATTTAAAAAATATGCTACTTTAATTGACATGTGTTTTATCAATTCCTCTTTATCTTTAATTTCTTTTTGTCCAAGAAGGCGATAGTTATGTTCTGCCAATAGTGTTAAATCAGTTTTTACTTTTTTTGCTTTTGAGTTAATATCTCTAAACACTTCAACTTCTAGAACCCTATTCTCTTCTTCTGTTATTAGAATAATTACATTTAACATAAAATTTAAAAAATTAGGATCTTCTTTTGAAGCTTCTTCTAATCCTTTTATCCTATGTTGACCATCCACTATTCTAAAAATTTTATGACTTGGAGTCTTAAGTTGAACTAAGTCTGATCTGCTATCGAAAGGCTGGATCAATTCATTAATATCATGTTTATTCACACTAAGAATTATTGAAGTTGGTAATAACTCTTTATCTTCAAATAATGCTTTTTTAATGTTTAAGTAGTGTTTTCTATCAAGGGGCCTCTGATATCCATAAATATGCTCCCCATAAATTAATACTTCTGAGCTTCGCTGAATATCTTTAAAGCTCATAACCAAACTCAGATACTCTTGTTCAAATTGTTTAAATTTATGTGCAATTAAACTCAAAATTTACACCTCCATTTTCTCTTCTAGAATACTCATTATTTCTTTATGGGCATCTATAAAAGGTTGGTACTCTGAATATAATTTTGAATTTATATCATCGATATTATTTTTCATATTCTCATATAAAGAAACTATTAATGACATATCATCATTAAATACTTTATTAGTTTCATGTATAACAGCAGTATCTAACTGGCCATCAAAAACATATAATCCATAAATAAGAGTTAATTGTTTAAACATATCTTCTGTCAAATCACCATTTTCTTCTAGCAAGTCCCCAGATAAATCAATTATCATTTTGAAATAATTAGTAATATACTCAAACTCTTTAGAGCCTAGAAAAGCATCTTTGTTTAAAACCTTAGATAAAATACTCTTTAATATATTCGAAAACCAACCGTTGTCCTCTACATTATATTTTTCGCAAATATAACTTTTATATATATCTAGGAAATAATATTCTAATGATTCTATGTAAGATTCTTTATTTCCACTGTATTTGTCAACAAAATGTAACCAATTCAATAAAATAAACTCTAGTACTTGCAGTTCAAAATTCAGCTCTTTTACTCTGCTAAAGTTTGCTAATAGAGAATGTTCATTATTAATTTCAAACCCTTTAAAATCATCACTGATCATAGGCTCAGGTATATTATCCAATGAAATAGAGTCATACTTGTTAGTAAGTACACTATAAACATTAAATAGAAAGTTTGATAAAACACTTATATTGATTTCATAATCAATATCTAAAAAATTTTTTATATGATCAGAATAAACTCTATATAAATTAGAAGCAAAAGAAGAAAATTCTTCTTCTAACTTATATTCTTTTTTTACATTTCTTATACTATATAATAACTCATCTATTTGATTAAGTAATTCTCCAACACGGTTCATAATACTTTGTGTTGGGTTTTTTACAGGGGTAAAATCATAATCTTTATAAAATATTTGATGCTCCATTTCTCCCCATGCAGACTCTAACTGGCTTTTAATTTGTAATTCAAATAAATATTGATTGTACCTTGCTTTAATCTTATATATTTTGAGTCCATTTTTCATAGAAACAGGTTGTTTGTTAATGTTTTCAAACACTATTCCTACTGTCTCGAAATCACTAATTTTGTCAATTAAAAGTTTAAAAATATTTTCTCTGTCAACCCCTAAATCACCTATGATTTTTATTCCTATTACATCATCCCACTTTTTGAAATATTCAAATAATTCTTCGCTAGATTGTTCTATATCTTCTAGAGAAGTATATTTTTTTTTAAGGGATAATAGTTTGCTACTACGAATTAATTTTTCACTGACACTTTCTTTAGTTTTTACTCTTGTAGAAAATTTATAGTATTCTCCTGTATGTACTGAATTATTGTATTGAAGACTGTATTTATCTTTATGTTTATTCATAATATGTACAATCTTGCCCAAAATTTCTCTTTTCGCATCTTCAAACTTCTCTCTACATTCATTTTCGTAAAATTTTTCTAACTTTTCTAACATCTCACTAATGTTCACTTAGGTCTCCCCCCTTATACCAAAAAATATTTTCAAGTAACCATACTTTAATTCTTTCTAATTTCTATACTAATATCGTTTGTACCTCGATTGTAGATGGTACATATTTATACAATTATTGGTGTCATAACCCATTATATCTATTTTTTTAATGATTTCCATGATTACACCCATTTTTTATATCTTCAATAATCATAACAATAATACATGAATATAAATTGTATTTATTTATAGCCCATATATGAATACTTTTGTAATCCTCTCCCCCTCAACCCTGGTTTGGTTTTACACGCCGCCTTTTCACTTCAGAATTTCCACGAGCTGCTCGACCATGTAGTAGGGGCTATATTTGAAGTCGCTATTAATGTTGGCAAATAAAAAAGTTGTTTAAAAACTTCTTTATACTAATTTAACTTAAGACAGTTTACCCATATATATTATTTAGTCTTTAATGAATTAGCGCTCCTCCTCTTTAATACTCGCTATTTGTTCGATTCCCTGTTGTATTTCTGAAGTAACTACCTTTTTAGCCTCTGCTGCTTTTGAACCGAACATGTCTTCAGGAAAGTCTTTGGTCATCATATTAAAATGTGATTCATGTCCTGATTCACAAAAAATCCTTTTAAACACCTTTAAATATTGCTGTTTTTCTTCTATACTTCTTTCCACCTCTAGATCTTCGTTTATATGGTGAGATCCATCATTAACCCATGAAAACAAGGATCGGCCAATTATTTTATCCTGACCTTCAAATTTTTCTATTTCCTTTCTTATATCTACCCCACCAAAAAACTTAAAGTACGTTTCTAAAATTCGTCGCATAACATTTTGTATAGTTAACAAATTGTGATCTTTGGTCAACTTTAATTCATTCCAGAGTAATTCATAAGAGGATTTAATGGGGTTTTTATCACATCTTTCAACTTTAGACTTATTATTAATTTTTTTAATAATCCAATAAGACTCATCCTTTTTAGAGTCATTATGATTATTATAGTCAAACGATACCTCTTTATGAAAATAAACATTATGAGTGAAAACAAACAGCTGTTTAATATTTGATCTTTTATTCCTTATATCCTCCATTATATTCCTTACTAGATTGCTCACAACAAAAAGCACATTACTGTCCAAACTGGAAACAGGGTCATCTATTACGACAATTTTCTTTGATCTAATTCTCTCAGCATTATTGCTTCCTTGAATAAGATAATAAAAATATAGGAATGTGATAAACGTTTTTTCCCCTTCACTTAAAGTATCTCCAACGTCTTCTCCGTCTTCCCTAATAATTCTATACTTTCCTTTTTCTTTTGTTGTAGATAGCCTAAAGTTTGTAAAGCCAAATTTGTTAAGATAAGCATTAATCTCATTTACAGTATTCTCGACACTTGTAACTTTCTTATCTGTTTCTTTAAGTTCTTTGTCTTTCTCATCAATATAACCCCTTAATTGTTTATGACTCTCATTCATACCTTCAAGTGCTTTATTTATTGTTGTCAATTTACTCTTAAAATCATTGTATAATTGCTTATTTTCTTCCACGATATAATGCCAAATATCATTGATTAAAATTTTCTTCTCTTCTTTCAGGTTATTAATAATATTGTTATAATTTTTTATTTCTTCGTTTGCTTTTTTTATGACTGCATTAATGGCATTAACTTCTGGAACAATTGACACTATTTTCACTGCTCGACTAGGTTCTTTCTTCTTTTTTTCAATTAATAATTTGTTATTTCTAAATTTACTTTCTATTAAATTTAGAAGTTGCTCTATCTCCTCTTTATTTAAATATTCGTTTTCAATTTTTATTAATTCTTTAACATTTTGTAAAGTTACCTCTGCATATTCTTCGTAATCACTTGCATCCTTGTTTAATTGATTAATCTGAGTAGTATATGTAGTATCAAAATAACTTTCTAGTTCCTCTTCAAAACCTTCTGGTAAATCCTGCTGACAGAAAGGACATATCCCATCAGAATTTTTCATGTGCTTATGACCTTCTCTTACCCAGTCACTTATGTTTAAATGTGAAATTAGCTTAGCAATATCCAAATCTTCTTTACCAACAATTTTTGTATTAAAAATCTCTTTGTTTTCAATGTCTTTTTTTAATGAAATCTCTTTTAAGTAATTCAATTCCTCAGGGTTTTGACTAAATATTGAATTTTGACGTTTTAATAATTCTTGTAAACTTATTGGTGCTCTATTCTTGAGTTTTTCTGCTTCTTGTATAAATCTTTCCATAAACTTTTCTTTTTTGTTACGTAATCCTTTAAAAGCTGTGTCTTTAAATTCTTCTTCATGTTTTTTCATGACTTTCCATACTCTATTTTTAAATTTATCCTCTACTGATTTTTTCTCTTTCTCTTTTTCTTTAATATTCTCTTCAACTTTTATTATTTTACTTTCATATTTTTCAATGTCTTCCTGTAACTCTTCGATTTTCTCTTGTAATTCTTTGGATGCTTCCCCCAATGTAAATATCCCTTTTATATTACTATACTCTTTAAAATTTTCTTCTACAAAGTTTCTATTATAAACTACGATATCATAGTTTCCACCAGAACTGTCATAGCTACAATCTCTATATTTATCGTGAATACTAGATCTTAGATATTCCGAAATAGTTGTTTTCCCGGAACCATTACTTCCATACAAAAAGTTAATTTCTTTAAGTTCCGTTAAGTGTTCACCATTTTGACCATAAGTAGCAACATTCTTTATAGTCATGTTTTTAATCATATTTAATTATACCTCCACAAATTGGTCTTTGATCTATAAAATCCAAAAAGGCATATAACAAAGGGACACGACTTATCGTCATGCCCCTTCTGTAAATTCCGAGTTGCTATTAATTTGCTCAATAATGTGAATGATTTGCTTTGCATCATCAATGTTGTCCTTGAATAACTCCGATATACTCCCGAGTGCACGAAAAGGCTCTTCCTGAAGAACTTCTTTCTCAAGGTACCCGTTTTTGATTACATAATCAATGATTAGCTGAACAAACTTGATTTGGTTACTATTTAGTCGCTCTTCTGACAGAAATTCAGAAAAAGCTTCGTTAGCAGCTTGTCTGTCCAAACCTACAATTTGACGAACAAGCCTAGTAATTGAAGTGTCACCAAACACCTTTTCATATTCTTCTTTTGTGCCAAGTTCTTTCCAGAGGATATCTTCTAACAATTTTACATCTTGTGCTGTTAGTGGTTTGTTGTTACGCAATTTATAAATCACTACTTGATCTTTATGTTCTTTTAAATATTGATTTACACGTTTCCGGTAATTTTGCAAATTATTTGATGCGTAAAGAGGTTCGCCTTCTTTTGCTAACGTTTGGAAAGTGTCTTTGAAATTTGTAAAGTAATCTTTTTGATGTTCTTTTTCCAAGAACTTGATCAGCTCTCGCATGACCGTACGTACTTCTTCAAGGGCAAACACATCGGCTTCTTCCCAAAATTGATCATCTTGTACGCGATAAAGAATTTCTTTATTCTCGTTGATTTGTGGTATCGTTCCAAGTTCAGCCAATTTTTCAGAGGTATTAACCACACTTCGAATTTGTTTTGTAGCACTATTGGCTGTAAGGTAAGCTAATTCAATCGTATACATGACATTGTCAAAGCGTTTTGCCATTTCATCATCGTCCATAGGTGGTATCAATGGTGCAATATGTTCTTTAATTTCATTCACATTTGAAATCGAAAGTGATTGCCAGTTATCTTTGTTCTTGTATTTATGAATATATTTTAAATGCATCCGTACTTGAAAGTTATCTTCATTTAGTCGATGGATCTCTTCTAACAGCTCGTCCACAAGCTGCTGACGGTAATTTATGTACTTTTCCACCTGGAAATCAAGCGCCTGAAGTTCTCTTATGATATCTAATTTAAGTTCAAAAATACGCTGTGTTAGGCTAACCGTGAGCGTTCCTTCAATCCCTTTCTCATTCTCTCGGAAAAATTCAAAGTTCCGCAAATAATCAAAGATCAAGAAATATTCTTTATCCTGGCCTGGACCAAATAAATCTTCACACAAACGGGTCCCACGGCCAATCATCTGCCAGAATTTCGACTTGGAACGAACCTTTTTAAAGAAGACCAGGTTGACGACTTCCGGAATATCGACTCCTGTATCGAGCATGTCTACCGATACAGCAATATGTGGTGGCTTATCCTTTGTCGAAAAATCTTCGATTAATGTATCGACATAATTGACTTTGTAGTCAATTCGTCGGCAGAAGTTGCCACCGTAATGGGGATATAATTCATTAAAGCGTTTGACAATTTGTTTAGCATGTTTGGAGTTCTTGGCAAAAATTATCGTTTTTCCTAAACGATCTCCACCTTCCATTTTAATTCCTTTTTCCATGAGCTCAGTTAATACCTGATCGATAGTATGATCGTTAAAGAGCCATTCGTTCAATGCCCCGCTCGATATATAATCTCCTACTTCTTTATCAAACGTATCCTCATACTGTTCCTGTTCTTCTGGACTTAATTCATCGTAATGGATCCCATCATCTAAAAACTTTGACGTTGATTCAATTGTCCGATAATCGACAAGATAACCATCCTTTACGGCTTGTTCCAGCTCATAGGCATATGTTGGATTTCCTGTTTCCAACCCAAATACATCGTACGTATTTTTGTCAATATCATCTTTAGGGGTTGCTGTTAATCCAAGTAAGATACCATCAAAGTATTCAAAAATTGCCTTGTATTTTTTATAGATACTCCTGTGACTTTCATCAATGATGATCAGATCAAAGTGGCCCACCGTAAATAACTTTTTGCCATCTTTACGTTTCACTTCATCAATAGCATTCATCATCGTTTGATACGTTGAAAATACTATGCGACTTAATTCTGGGTCATCTTTATTGTCCATTAGTTTACAGACGCTCATCGATGGCAACAGATTACTGAATGCATTTTTCGCTTGATTTACCAGCGTAACCCGGTCCGCTAAAAACAGGACATTTTTTACCCAGTTATGTCGAACCAAAACATCAACGATTGAAATTGCTGTACGTGTTTTACCTGAACCGGTAGCCATCACTAGAAGCGCCTTACGTTCTTTGGCCTGAATAGCTTCACACACATTCGTAATGGCCTCTTTTTGATAAGGACGATTCGTAATATGATCGTTAATCTCTATATTTACGAGCGGGTGTTTAAATGTTCGTCTTGTGATCAGCAGTTCAATATCAGCCTTTGTGTAAAAACCCGAAACTTGACGTTCAGGATATTCAAGATCGTCCCACAGACGTGTATCAAAACCGTTCGTGAAGAAAATGATCGGGCGTTGACCATGCATTTTTTCGATACAGTCGGCATATAGCTTGGCCTGCTGTTTCCCCTGGTAAATATCCACAGATGTTTTCTTCGCCTCAACTACGGCTATCGGCTTTCCGTTATCGCCCAAAAGAACATAATCGACATAGCCTAGTCCTGTACGGTTTGGCATGCCTGTGACTTCATATTCTTCAATGATATCACGTCCAAACTCCCATCCTGCTAACTTTAACTCCAGATCAATGTAAAGCTTGCGTGTTTGGAACTCCGTGATCTCCTCCACTTGATAGTCATAGTCTTGCGTATTTCGTACACGGGTTTCCGTTATACGTATTTGGAGTTCCTCGTTTTCTTTCCTAAGTTCTTCGAGTTTTTTATCTCTGGAACTTAATTTTTCATATAAATCCTGATACTCCTCTGGTCGCTTACGCGGTTCATCACCTGTAAGCAGAATAGATTCGTCAAACGCTACTCCCGAATATTCTTCTGAATAGCAATAATCGATCCAGCCCACAAATTGATGTAAATTATGCAAAGATGTAACTGCTTCTTCACGGGAAATGTTAGAGTTGGTGTGAACAGCGACATTACCAAGCTTGACAATATACTTTAAGAGAGGGAAGAGGTCATGATCAATAATGTCTCTAAAGGTCCGTTCATGTATAAGGCTTGAAAGGTTATCCTGATAAGGAAGTTTTAGATCCTTATCTGCACTGTACATCCACTTCACCGTTAACTCGAGTGCACGACGCGTCAGTATGGCACACGTCGCCGGACTTACTTGAAGGCTTTTCTCAGCCTCCAAGCAGGCATCCGTAAACATTTCGTATTGCGTTTTGGTTTTTAAAAATTGGAAGTTAGACATATATGACACCTCTTCCCTGTCTTCAAAAGTCAATGAAAAATACTAGTCGTTAAATAGTTCGCCGTTGAAGGCTTTGTTAGATAGAGCATCTTTTAAGTTTTCTAATTCTTTTAGGCTTTCCACTAGCTTTCTATTTTTCCCTTCTAAACTAGTAATGAATTCAGCATATTCGTTCTGTAAACCAATTGAGGGAAGAATCACCTCAAAATTTTTCAATATTGTGGTGTTAAGATTTGGCTGTGTCCCATCAGGGGCAGTACTTCTAAAGTGTTTTGTGAAGAAATTCAGTAAGTTCAGTAGAAAAATGTCATTCAACTTATCTGATATATCTTGAAAAGCTAACCAACCATCATGTATACAGCCATCAAAAGTTATAATTCTAGCAAAACCTAAACTAACTCCACAATTTGCAAAAATCAAACTTCCCTTTGGAACAAGTCTAGATTTTTTGATTCCCTCTTCAATTATTTTTTCTTTTGTTTCTGTAATATATATACTATCCTCTTTTGTACCATCACTTATTTTAATCCAAGGAATCGTTCCTCCTAGAAAATCTTTAATAGGCCTGGGGGATCCTCCGCGAACTACTTTACATAAATCCCCCAGTTTTGCCTTAGGATATTTTTTTGAATTTAATAGTGGATCCCCAAACATATCCAGAAAAATACTTTGTTTTAAAGAAGATAGTGCTGAGATTTGTTCTTTACGTAATTTTATTACCTTTTCTACCCTATTTAATATTGAATTAATTTTCTTTTGAGTATCTATAGAAGGAAGCGGTATGTTTATATTTTCAAGTACATTTCTTGAAATATGGGGTATCGTGGCTCCAGTACAATTATCTCTTAGATGTCTTTCTTTAGACTTTAAAAAACGAGCAACATAATGGCTATCAATTTTTTCCTTTCCAACATTATCTTTAAGCTTCAAAACGGCTAAAGTACTTCCAATTGCTCCATTAAGCCCAAAACCGATTGTACCAGCATTAGCTCCATCCCATGCTATAATAATGTCCTCTTTATTAACGAGAACGGTATTTTCATCTACCTCACAAAATTTCAAATTAGAATCATCTCTAAGATCTTCAATTTGTATATATCGAGCTGTTGCTTGATGTGGAGTTTCGACTTTCTTTAGCTTCCTCCCCTTGACTATGTCAAATAAATCCTTAACTTTTCTGAACTTCATATATTTACTTCCCCTTTACCAAGGATTGTAGTTCATGTATTTCTTTATTTATTTCATTCTCAATTCTTATAATTCGTTTAATAATTTCCTTTGGATCCTCATACTCAACTTCTTCATACTTTGTTTCCTTATATTTATTAATCGACAAATCATACTCATTTTCTCTAATCTCGTCAATCGGGACAAAAAACGATTGTTCAGTACGTTTACGGCCTTTTTCCTTTTCTAAATGATTGAACCGTTCAATAATGTCCGGAATATCATTATCTTCAATGGGATTTCTCTTATCATCTAATGAGTAACCATCTGCTTTCATATCATAGAACCAAACATTATCTGTACCACCTGAACCGGTTTTTGTAAAGATCAGTATGGCCGTAGATACACCAGCATATGGCTTAAATACACCACTCGGCATCTTGATAACCGCTTCAAGTTTATGGTTTTCAACAATTTCTTTCCGAATGGCTTTATGTGCTTTTGAACTGCCAAATAAAACCCCATCAGGAACGATTGACGCAGCTCGTCCTCCTTTTTTGAGCAGACGTAGAAATAAACTTAAAAACAACAATTCCGTTTTCTTTGTTTTTGTCACCTTTAACAAATCATCAGCTACCGAGTCATAATCCAAAGAACCTTTAAATGGTGGGTTAGCTAATACTAATGTGTACAGTTCCCTATCCTTATTTTGATCAGACAAGCTGTCCCGATAAGTGATATTCGGGTAGTCGACACCATGAAGCATCATATTCATCGCACCAATACGCAGCATCGTACTATCTATTTCAAAACCGTGGAACATATTTTTATTAAAATGCTCTCGCAAGCCTTTTACATAAAACATATCGCCATGATTTTTACGTAAATATTCACTGGCAGACACAAGGAATCCTGCGGAACCAGCCGCCGGGTCAACAATAATATCTTCAGGTGTCGGTTTCATTAACTTCACGATCATGTCAATAATATGACGGGGAGTTCTAAATTGGCCGTTTGTCCCTGATGTTTGTAACTTAGACAATAAATACTCATATAAGTCCCCTAACGTATCTTGTTTCCCTTCACCACTGATTGTTTGAGGTAACTTATCAATTCCATCAACAACCTTTGCTAAAAGTGAAGGTGTAGGGATCACAAAAACGGCATCTTTTAAATATTTGGCATAAGCTGAGTCCTCACCACCAAGTTTTTTAATAAATGGAAACACTTTTTGTGAGACAACTTGAAACATTTCATCTGGTCCTAGATGAGAAAAATGAGACCAGCGCAAATGTGGTTTATCTTTCGGAAACAAGCCATCATATTTTATACGTAAAAGATCACTATCTTCTTCTTTTTGATTTTCACGGTCATCCAGCCCTTTGATATACAACAAATACGTAAACTGCTCAATAACTGTAAGGGGGTTGGTAATACCACCTGTCCAAAATGTTTCCCATATTTTATCGACTTTTTTGCGTAATTCACCCGTAATCATTACTAGCACCTCTGATATATTTTTTGTCAATAAATCTAGTATTATTGAATCACTTTCATTATACAGTATACTTTCTTTTTACAAAACATCCTTATATTTCTAGATCTTCTATTCTTATAAGACTTATATTCGACATATCGTTTTGAACTACTTACTAATATGATAAAACCTGTATCTTTTGATACATTCTTGCTGCCCATACATCAACAGTCTTACTTGAGTGTTTAAGCTTTATGTTATCTAGCTTTTCTAACTGTCTTCTATTCCAATTTCCGCTATTGTAAACTAGACCCTTAATTAAAGTTTGAATTATTTCTTCTTGCCTATCAGTTGTACCCTGTATTTTTAATAACAGAGTAGATAAGGGCTTATTATCTGGTCGTCCTACCTCCAGAACATAAACAGGTTGACTGTTTTGTTGCATTATTTTAACCACAGCACATATCCTACGCCTTCCATCAGGTAAACAGGAGTATTTTCTACCTGGTGGCAAATAAACAGTACTCATTGAGATCGATAAATGATGATAATTTTCCTGTAGGTATTGAATCATCTTAAAAAAGTCATCCAGTCCATGTCCTTTTAAATCGTGTGCTAACTCTAAGGTATTAAATTCTAAAGGTTGGAGTTTTCCACCTAATACTGTTTCATTAACACTTCCCTGTCTAACATGAGAGCCACCACGACCTTTTTTTACAATATAAGTGTCTCCTGAATTAACTTTTCTTTCCCCTTGCTTTAAACGACGGATGGCAGGCATATAATCAAATTTCATTCGGGTCATGTCATGCTCATTTACCGGTTGGTTAGTATCTTGTTTAGTATTCTGAAGTTCTTCACGGTCAACTTCATATGTTTCTTCTTTCGGTGATTTACTGATTAATTTCTTTCTCGGTTTACTAACCTTTTTAATTTTTTTGAAAGATTGGTGAGTGTAATCAATTTGAGTAACATTAACTGATATACCATCCAGTCCTAAGATCTCATAAATCAAAACATCTTGTCCGACTTTCTTTCCCCTGTATTGGAAGTTTAGCGGTCCTATATCGGGTAAATTCATGATTAGGGGGTGGCCTTTACTTAAACTTTTTCCTGTTTGTACAGCTTGTGAATAAACATTACTGTATATCGATTCAAAAGATTCTTTAACGGTTTGTACAGAGTACAACCAAGTAAAATGCGTTATAAATTGTGTGTCGGAAACTAGCTTTTGTGGGATTTCATCAGAAAATGCTAGATAAATATAATTTCTCTTTACCATTACATCTTTGATTAAGAATTCCAGCCCAGCCGGACGCAACATCGAATTGGCTAGAAATTGATATTTCACATATAATGCCCGGATTAGCTCCACTTGAGGAATATGATATCGAATACCATTAATGGGATATGTAAGTAGCTTTTGACTCAAACATTCAGGGGCAGCATATAAGTAATAATTACATGGACGGCAGCCTGTTAATGCATCATTTAATTGGCCATCACGCAAATTCCTAATCCGGACATAATCTATGACACCATCTTTTTGAGTATGTAATGGTTGGCCTTCAGAGTAATACTGTCCAATTCTAAGTAGTGGAAGCAAGCCAATAGGTACATCAATCCACTTTAAATTATTCCGGTCCTCAAACGCAATATTTATTCGCCAGCTTTTTTGCTTCATATAGACATTTCCAAACCATTGAAGTTTTACTATACGATCTTGAAACGGCCATTTTTTTATTCGAACATTCATCTATTTGACATCTCCTAATTGTTCAATGAATACTTTTCTACTTGCTTTCTAATTTCTTCTTGAACAGTGGGGTGTATATTTTTACCTAATCCGGCTAATTTACAAATACGCCATGGTACTACTTCGTGATTACTTTTATATAAAACCCTGGCTGCCCATTGTACTCGGCGAATCTGAAACTGTTCAACTGTATCGGCAATGTCATATAAGAAAAATTTAGTTCGTGGCATTAGATTCAACTTCTTCTGCAGCAAGCTAACTTTATTTATCTCCAAACCAATACGTGTCACACTAATACGTTCTGGTTTCTCTTGATTTAACAAGTTGACAGCAGCTTTTATAGCATCTAAAACGGTTTGATCATCTCTTGTTTCCCAATCGACTCGTTTTGTTCGCTTATACCTTTTACAAACTTTGGGTTTATGAGATAAAAGCCATTCTTTATCATTCCTATATAGCCATGTATATAATGCTGGATCTTCTCGGCGTAATTGTGAAACAGATGAGTTCGGAAATTCCTCTTTTAATTTTTTCCATCTTTTACGTTTGGCTTCTAACAATTTTTCATTAGCCTCTTTTTCTGTAACAGCTATAGTACGATGTTTCTGTGATGCATACTTTTTAACGGTAGCTATATCTACCCTCAACTGTTTGGCAGCAGCATAATAGCTCATATTATTTTTATGAATTAACTCGTGTAACTTTTGTTTCCAAACAGATCCGAACTCCTTAATACGACCTACTCTATATAGATCTTCTTCAATTAAATCGGGGCCTTTTCGTGAATAGACAAATCCACAACTGCATTTAAATGTACCAACAGGCCGCCTTGGTTTCGAACAAGTTGTAATTTGCACCTCTGGTATCACTTTTTGTTTAAAGTGTTCTGAAGCTGCATTTAAACAAGGGTATGGAGGTGGCCCAAACGGCTGATAGGTTTTGTTTGAGTTTGAGTAGAATGTGTCTATTTTTTCGCCAAGAAATGTTATGAATAATAAATGTCTTACAGGATGTATGGTCTTCCTATATGTCCTTGTGATAGTTTTTAACCAGCACCAATCAGAATAGGGGTCGATTTTTGATTGCATGATGTCCAATAATTGGTTGCCATAGAAGGATTGAAATTGGCTGGCCAGTTTTTGTTGATTTACAGTACCATTGAAATTGGCATATCCGTTTATTTGCAGTAAATACTTATAAGCTTTATTTAAACCGGACCAAGTAAAACAATAATCTTCCGACATTAATTTTTTCGTTTCATCGGCCATAGTTCGTAAAATAGATAACGTATGTTCATTATAGTGATCTGTGACTTCAATTGGAGGACATGTTTCTTCTGTTGCCGGAACAAACATATGCTTATTGGTACTGCGGAATGGGACATCTGAAAAACGAAGGATTTCATCATGATTCAAACATATATGTACACTGGGAAGCTGATGATTTAAACGCCAATAAGTTTCTCCCAGGTTTTTTATGTCTTCTTCTACACACTTTGGACAATAGCGAAAGTACGGCATTTCCTTGACTGTACTAGGCATAAGACCTATTTCTGTATGTATACGTCCAGTGTTTTGACCTGAAACCATTGCATCATAAATATTCTTACGCTTTTCTTCTTGCAAAAAAGGGGCGTAATATCGATAAAATGTATGCTCTTTTATTAATTCGTCTATTGAAGGTATATTAAAATGTGCCAGCCTATCATACACAGCTTGTAATCGAGTGGGCAAATCAGGAACAGCAGTATGAGAAATAGAGTCAAAAAGCTCCTTCATAGTCACTTTTGGACTTATGTTTCCCGAATGTAAATGATAACGGGCAAACCAGCTATACAACAATTCATCTGGATACAATTTAGGAAAGTACATGAGCATACTTGTCACGCTCCTGTAATGATAAAATCATCAACCGGAGAGCAAATAACCCCTTTTTGCTTTAAAGCCTCGTAAGCTGATAGTTGCTTTTTCTTGCCATTATCAACAATATTCCACAAAACATTATTACCTTCATTTGCTTCCTTAGTCTCATTTTGTTTTTTATTGTTGATCTCTTTTAGCACTCGTTCCATTATGACTGCCTCTGATAAATCAGGTTCACTTTTCAAGATTTGAGTTACTTTTCTCTCAGCTGTTTTGGCATCAACATTTAAAGAAATTAAAGCAGATATTACTCTTTCTAAAGTAGTGGTTTCTTCATTTTTACGCTTTTCAGCCATTTTTTCTTTCTTTTGTTGGATGGTTTTGCGTAAATCAATGTTTGATTGTCGTTTCTGGAGATACTCTTCAATTTCCATCGGCATTATATCTTCATATTTTTCCAGCTCTTCATACAACCCTGATTTCAGGGCTTTTAACATGGGCTGTACAAGCTTAAGATCATCTTTAGCCACTTTACGGATCAATTCAGGTGTTATCTTTTCTAACCCTGTATCAATTGCTCTACCTTGAGAAAGTGCAAATAATTTAACTGCTATATCAACAATTCCCTGACTTTCCTCATACAGTGTCTGATTCAGTTCTTCCGTAAGAGGGGTTTCATTTTCAATCCATTGATACTTCCACATGCTTTCAATTAATAAATCCCAATCATCTCCTGGCTTCATTTGTTCCCATACCATGTCACCTTGCCCACTTCCACGACGAGCTTGCCTAAAATCTTGTTGAAGAACGCTTCTAGCTCTCATGGTACCAATCATCATAACAGGAACACCGATTTCATTGACCAGTGTCACAAAGAAGTTCATCATTTTCTCTGAACCCTTATCCCTGGTTGTCAGTAAATGCTGTATCTCATCAATGATGAGTGCACCTATACAGTGAATTCGTGCAATTTGTCCCATTCTTGTCACCATGGAACTAATGGAGTGGCGTGGTTGGCCAAACTTCTCATAATAATTGGTTCCGATCAAATCATCTATTTTTTGAAAAAAATCGATACACAAGGTCTTAAGGGAACCATCATGTGGACAGTTCAACTTTAGCCAAACAATCTGTATAATGTTTAAGGTACCTTTATGAATAATTACTTGAGGATACAGGGACAAAATGTTTTCAATTGCCGTTGTCTTACCAATTCCTGAAAAACCCATTAGTGTAAAACTTGATGCCGTGGATTTTATATTTCCTTGTACTGATTCACCTGATAAAAGCTTGTGAGCTATGTGTAATTGCTTTGTGAACTCTGGTGAATTCGGATTACGGCCAACATAACCATGCCTTAACAAACGCGAAAATCGTTGTTCTAAATCCAAATGTTGCATAACGGGTTGAAAAAATCTTGCCAGTCGTGGAATTGCATGATAACGGATATGTGAAGGATATCCCCTTTCCTTTTCATCATATCCAGGAAAAGAACATAGCTTATCAAAAGCTTCATCTGGCGAAAGAATGGGAGGGAGTGCTTCTATTAATGGATTTCCTTTGAAATCTTCCAGTTCCTGTGTATGGTATTGAGCTACTTGAATTTTGTCTTGACTCATAATCACACTCACCTCTTGTTCTTCTTCCGTAAAAATTCTTTTATAGTTGGCCGTTCATAATTTTCTTGATCGGTATTTTGTTTAAAGGAGACAACATTGCTGTCTGATTGACTAGTTTTCTTGTCTTGAACAAACGTTTCTTCTTTCTTCTGAATTTCTTTTTCCCGTTTGCGGTGCTGTCTAATATTGTCTGTTTTTTCTTTATTGCTTTTAGAAACTGTTTTTTTATTTTGTTTTGAGCTTTTTTCAGCATCTTTAACAATCTCTTCAATCTCGGTCATCAGATCAATATCTTTCTGAAGTTGTCCATATTCTGACTCCTGCTTTTTCTGTTTTTCAATCTCATGCAAATAATTAATCTCATCCAATGTATGATCGAGATATCTCTCTTGATGTTTTAGCAGTTGAGCTGTTTCATATTCTCCTTGATCCAGGTGAACATAAATCTCGTTCATGTTTCGAGGATCATAAGATACCTTCAGTTTCCAGCTGCCTTTTTGTCTAGCTAACGGAAACCACGATTCCTTAATAGCTCGTTCAGAGCTAAAATACATATTTTTGAATTTTATTCCCTTGTAAGTTACAGTCGCCTGACCTGTCGGTAACAAATGCAGTTTAACTAGTTCTTCTGGGTAGTACCGTAACTTCCCAGAGCGATTTTCAATGCCCCAATTCCAAAGTTCAATAGGAATAGGGGTAACATCATCCTGTATCATTTCCTCATCTCTGATGTAATTGTTTAAATAATGTTTTGTGTTATAACTAATGACCTGTTTAATCATTAATTGTGTAAATTGGTAAATGGTAAGTTTAGCATCTAAACGATAATCCCTTGCTCCACGTTCTCGATAATCTTTGTTAATATAACCTGGCAGAAAAGGTTTTGTTCTCTTTTGAATAATGTCAAACTGCTTTTCGATAATACCCTTCCAGTCAGCACGATATGGAGCAGCGTTTTCAATATGCAAATTAAATGCAGAAATTAACCGTTCTGGATTATAACCCTCTAATTCTCCTCGGTCAGCTAGTAATACTTCAGGTAAATGTTCACTAGGCCATAAGCTTTTTGGTATATCAATTTCATACTCTTTGCAAAACTCTTGTTTATCACGGGCTGTATTTGCTATAGCCATCATTGCTCCCATCCATGAGGGGCCTTCAAGACCGACATACATCCCTGTTATCATTCGACTGAAAACATCAATCACTAAATAAACGACTGGTCTTCCAATAATCCATTCCGAATTGTATCGGGAAACTAAGAAGACATCCGCAACTGTAGCATCGATCTGAAACCTCGATCCGGGTCCATATGTTTCCTGATTTGATGTACCCAATACAGCTCGATAATCCTTCTCAAATTTCACCCGTCCTTTTCTTGCCACAGTAGTGTGTTGGACATCATATTCTTTTTGATACCAATATTTAAACTGTGTAAGGGTCGGTAATTTATCTTCATCTTCCAAAACCAGTTTTGGAATACCATTCTCATAATAAAAATCTTTAGCATAGAACTCTCGAATCATCATTTTATAAGCGTCAGATAAACTATTTTCCATGGTTGTTAAATAATATTTTTCTAAAGCAACTCTGAATATTTTCTTAGTAGACTCGTCTACGTTAATACCTGTATTTTGGGTTTTTCTGGGTCGACCTCGTTTTTTATTTCCTGCTGACTTATCTTTTCCTTTTCCTCCTGAACGATGGTAATCCGGCAATAGAGCGTTGATATTTTTTCCTCTCTGCCAATATTTCCGTAAGTACTTACGAATCGCAGGGTATGAAACCTGATGCTCTTTTTGGGCATTTTTTATGTGCTTAGCACGTATTTTTTTTCATAAATAGCTGGCTCATCCTGAACCATATCCTTAATCACATTCCAAGCGTTTTCCCGAATTCGAATATCTTTTTCATCCATTTGTGTTCCAATAGAGGAATATGGATCTTCCTTGATTTTGATCAATTCTTCCTGAATAAGATCATCGATTACATCTGAGACTTTTCGCTTGAAAGGTAATGCTTTATTATTTTCCCGATCAATATCAATTAAGTAGCAAATGACATTCCCTGGATCTATCCAAAGAACTCTAAAGGTCTCCTGGGTTCTAACATCCTGAAGAATTTCATTTACAGCAATGTTCATATGATTAACCTCTCTTTTACTGCTTCATCTTTAAATGTAAGACTGTTAATAGAGGAAGTTAACTTGAACTTTTTGGTTATATCAAACTCAATAAATTTTCTGGCCAACATGTGCTTAAACAAATGTAAAGCTGTACCTTTCTCTAATCCATACAAATGATTAAACTCATTAAGTGCTGTCTTAACTGTCCCTTCCCAACTCTTTAAAAATTCATATAAATCAAGCAGATAATTCTGATCTGTTTCTTCGGGAAGGAAATAAGCATTGTGTATCCAATTGATGTTCTCGACAATGGTATTTGGCATATCTTTCTCGGTTACAATTCCCCAATTGACATTTTGCTCCTGCCAATAACTACATTCGATCATTAACTTTTCGATTGTCCTCTTATCATTTAACTGCTCACTGGGTTTAATGGATCTAACTTTGTATACAACCTTATTGTCAATTCTTTGGGTAATAAAAAAATCCGATGTAAATACAATCGGAGTCCTGGTGTTTTGATCTTCTGGATGTCTAATATTGAGTTTCTCTGCAATATCCAAAGTACGCTGTCGTTCAATAGGAAATTGTTCTCTGATATCTATTACATCATCCGCCCATTCAAGGAAATAAAAGAAATTTCTCTCTAAATCGGAAAATAAGTGGTGTATACGGGAGGTCTTCCACCCTTTAAGTCGATGGGCTCCCCTTTCGAAGGAACATCATGAACCCTTAACCAGGGTTTATAAGAAGCTAATTCTCCCTGTCCCCGACCTTCTTTGTAATATCTAGCTATCTTTTTTTCTGTCCAGCCTGTCTTACGTTTTGCCATGATAACCTCCATAATATGAAAAATTGCGTGCTTGAGTTGTTTCTTCAGTCTTTCCCAAGCACGCAATTTTTAAACAACTTTTTTATTTTTTAAACGACTTTTTTATTTTTTAAACAACTTTTTTATTTCTGTACAATCTACATCAACTGATGCCACTCTATTACTCCACCGTAACAGACTTCGCCAGATTCCTAGGTTTATCCACGTCGCAGTCGCGGTGCAGGGCAGCGTAGTAAGCGATGAGTTGCAATGGTATCACCGACACCAGCGGGGTTAGGAGATCATGGACTTTGGGCACCACGAGAGTGTCGTCCGTCTGATCCAGTCCCTTCATGCTGATGATGCAGGCGTTGGCGCCCCGGGATACGACTTCCTGTACATTGCTGCGGATGGCATAGTTGACATTTTCCTGGGTAGCCAGGGCAATGACTGGCGTACCGTCCTCAATCAAGGCGATGGTTCCGTGCTTAAGCTCGCCCCCCGGAAATCCTTCGGTCTGAATATAGGAGATTTCTTTTAACTTAAGGGCTCCTTCCAGGCCTACATAGTAGTCGATTCCCCGGCCGATGAAGAAGCAGTTGCGGGTGGTGGAGAGATAATCTTTTGCGATTCCTTCCATCACGTCTTTCTGATCGCACAATGCTTCCATGGCATTGGCCACGATGGCGAGTTCTTTCATTGGGTCAAAGTCAAGCTCATAGCCTTTAGCCCGGGCTGTGTCTACAGCCAGAATTGCGAGTACGGCCATCTGGGCGGTATAGGCTTTCGTGGATGCCACCGCTATTTCTGGCCCGGCGTATAAAGGCAAGGTATAATCCGCTTCACGAGAAAGGGTTGATCCGGGCACGTTTGTAATCGTTAAAGCAGGGTATCCCATTTCTTTTACCTGCACGAGTACGGCCCGACTGTCAGCGGTTTCCCCGCTCTGGGAAATGAAAATAAACAGTGGTTTTCCAGACAATAAAGGCATATTATAGGAAAATTCGCTGGCTACATGGACTTCTACTGGAACTTTTGCCAGATTTTCAATCAGCTGCTTGCCGACAAGTCCAGCGTGATAGCTGGTTCCGCAGGCAATAATGTAAACCCGGTCACAGTCCAGCATAGCCTGGTGGATATCTGAATCCAGCTTGATGTCATCCTTTTCATCCTGATACTCCTGGATGATTTTTCGGATAACAAATGGCTGTTCATCGATTTCTTTTAGCATAAAGTGCGAATAGGTGCCTTTCTCTATATCATCGGCATTGAGTTCCGCAATAAAATGTTCCCGTTCAACAGGTGTGCCATCCAGCTTCTGAATGCTGATCGCATCTCTCTTCACGATCACCACTTCCTGATCTAACAGTTCCACAAACCGATCCGTTACCTGCAGCATCGCCATGGCATCACTGGCCACAACGTTACAATCGTCACCAAGTCCCACTAACAGCGGGCTTTTGTTTTTGGCCACGTAAATGACATCCGGATTTTCCTGATCCATGACCGCTACAGCGTATGACCCCTTTAATAGACGAATCGTCTGGCGAAAAGCTTCGGTCACATCCTGATGCTCTTCATGAAGCTTTTCAATCAGCTGTACAATGATTTCTGTATCCGTATCACTTTTCAGGGGAACATCCTGCAGATATTCTTCACGCAGTTCGTTATAGTTTTCGATGACGCCGTTATGCACCAGTGAAAACCGACCAGCCGCACTTTGATGGGGGTGAGCATTTTCCTCACTTGGCGCTCCGTGTGTCGCCCACCTGGTGTGACCGATTCCCATCGGTGCATAAACTGTTTCATCCACAGCTTCACGCAAAGCGGCGATTCTCCCTTTTACTTTAAAGGTGTGGACACCATCATCATTTTGTACAGCAATACCTGCTGAATCATAGCCTCTATATTCTAATTTTTCTAATCCTTTTAATAAAATTTCCTTTGTATCTCTCTGTCCGATATACCCAACAATTCCGCACATATCGTTTGGTTTCCTCCCTCATCTCGAAGGGGCAAACAAACGACCGTGATTCTCAAGGGGCATTTGTTTGCCCCTTTCCCGTGATTTTTTCTATTTGGGCATCTTGTTTTAGACCTTTGTGCAAAGAGTCGCCTCTTGGTTTTCAGTCCAAAACATGACGGTTGAGATGCTGCAACCGGGAGGCATCCGCCGAATGCTTCGATGAACCTCCTCCTCGTCAACTATTTCCCCTTTTTCGTCCGCGGGAAATAGTTCAGGCGCTTTTTATTCAGTTGTCTTGCCGGTCCTCCTTTCCATTCTTGAATCAAAGTTCCTTGAAATATTTTTCCATGTCTGAAAAAAACAAGGAACATCTAATATTTTAGCCGATAAGACAAACAAAGGTCAATGACAAATCCATAACAATATCATGACAGGTTCATTGCTATATCCATAAAATATGCGCAGGCAAACACGCATGTGCTGCCTGCGCTTTATTTTAGTCGACTTTCATACCTAATTGTTCTTGTATGACGTCCACCAGCTGATCGGCATATTTTTCACATTCATCTTTAGTTGGCGCTTCGATCATGACACGGATTAACGGCTCGGTTCCGGATGGGCGTACGAGCACCCGGCCATTATCACCCAGCTCCGATTCAACCTGGTCAATCGCTTCTTTAATCCGCTGATTGGTATATATCTGGTTTTTATCAAATACTTTTACGTTTTTCAACACCTGCGGGAACTTTGGCATTTCAGCTGCCAGTTCAGATAAAGGTTTTTCTGTATCTTTTAACACATTCACAAGCTGAAGAGCTGTCAGCATGCCGTCTCCCGTAGTGTTGTAATCTAAAAAGATAATATGTCCGGATTGTTCGCCGCCAAGGTTGTAACCGTTATTTCTCATTTCCTCCATGACGTAACGGTCTCCTACAGCGGTTTGAACACTCTGAATGTCCAGTTCTTCCAGCGCTTTATAAAAACCGATGTTGCTCATGACAGTGGAAACAACTGTATCCTTGTTGAGACGTCCTTTTTCCTTCATGTATTTCCCGCAAATATACATGATCTGATCGCCGTCGACGATATCTCCCTTTTCATCAATGGCAATTAAACGGTCCCCGTCCCCATCAAAGGCAAGCCCGATATCAGCCCCTTCTTCTTTCACAAATTCCCGAAGTGCTTCCGGGCTGGTAGACCCAACTCCGTCATTAATGTTCAAACCATCTGGGGATGTTCCGATCGTGGAAATGTCCGCTTCCAGATCAGCAAACAGATGGGGAGCCATTGAGCTGGTTGCCCCATTTGCACAGTCCAGTGCAATATGCAGTCCATCAAAGTCATAATCAATCGTCTGCTTTAAATACTGCATATATTTCTGGACGCCTTCAAAATAATCATTAACGATTCCCACATCTTTCCCAACCGGACGAGGCAGGTTGTCTTCCCTTTGATCCAACAGCGCTTCAATTTCCTTTTCCTGATCATCCGTTAATTTAAAACCATCAGGACCAAAAAACTTAATTCCATTATCTTCAACCGGGTTATGGGATGCAGAAATCATAACCCCGGCGTCCGCACCCAGAGCTTTTGTTAAATAAGCCACTCCAGGGGTCGAAATGACTCCCAGGCGCATCACCTCTGCACCAATCGAAAGAAGTCCTGCTGTAAGGGCACCTTCCAGCATATGACCGGAAATTCGGGTGTCACGGCCAATTAACACTTTCGGACGTTCTTCTTTATTTTTCGTGAGGACATACCCTCCAAAACGTCCGATTTTATAAGCAAGCTCAGGTGTCAAATCCTTATTGGCTACTCCTCTGACACCGTCCGTTCCGAAGTACTTTCCCATGTAGAATCGCTCCTTCGTTCTTGTTCCCTATATTCTATTTATTCCAGACGTATACGTGCTTTTTCAATGTTCAGTTTATAATCCAGATCTTCAGGACCATCAATGATGATAGGAACAGAAAATTCTCCTTCAAAATAATTCTCCAGGTCAATTTTGGCTTCAAAATCGTCTGGATCTATATTTTCGATTTGACTCTCTGTTCCATATACGGTCAGTTCAAAAGTTCCGTTTTCTGGTTCAATAAACGTTACTTCTTTCCCTTCTGGTATGTTCACAATCTGAATATCCATATTTTCAAAGGTTCGTTGCTGTGTATCTTCCACATCCACTGTGATTTGTACAGTGGCGGGGTCCGCTTTAATAACTCCGGATGGCAGCGGAACCGTATATTCGATCGTTTCATCTTTCGTAATCTGACTTAAATCAACTTCTAGATTACCTACATTTTCAATATCTTGCAAGACTTGTTCGGTTCCATAAAGTGTGACTTCTTCCGGTTGTAGAGTGATAGATTCGAGACTCAAGCCATCGGGCAGTTCATGGATGGTGTCAAACGTTACGGGTACTTTTTTGGTACCTCCATCAACAGGGATGACCACCTGTACGCTGGACGGATATACAAACACATTGAGTTCATTCCCCTGCTCATCATACACTTTTACAGGAGCATTCTCTGCCCGGATTTGATCATCCATATCTTTTACATCCACGATTGCTTTAACCATTGCGACTTTGCTTACTTCAGTAAGGGAGCCTGTCACCTCAACCGTTTCTGGATTCATAACAGCCTCACCCAGAACGACACCATCATCCAGCTCATTTTTATTTAACAATTCCACATCAACCGGGAATTCTTCTCTTAATCGTTCCTCAATCTGAACATGAACCTCTTCTGGTTCAATATTGACAGATAATTGATTGGATATACCTCTATGCTGGATCGGAACCGTATGTTCACCGGGCTGCAATTCAGTAAGATCTACAAAAATATCAAAGTTTCGCTGCCGGACTGTAGGTGTTACCACACTTTTTGGCCCTTCAACTGTCACGTTAACAGATTGAGGAATCCCCTGAACGACATATTTCTCCTGATCCATCATGACCTGCAGAGGAACATTATTGACGGTTCCCACATCATTTGAACCTGAAGGGAAAAATGTAGCGTCTGAACGTGATGTATTCTGTTCGTCTAAACTGACAGATGTATATAACAATACGGCTAACAGCAAAGAAAGACCCCTTATAAACCAGGGACTCTTTAACCATCTATCCATTTTTCTTCCCCCTCCAGTTCCATGTTTTCATCGCAGGAGGCTTATCTGTTACGTGCCATTCTTTTTGCAGAATTTCCTTTAACCCTTCTTCATTTAAATTTCGTTGCATTTCACCATTTTTTGTACAGGAAATTTGTCCTGTTTCCTCTGAAACAACAATCGTCAATGCGTCTGTCACTTCACTGATCCCGAGTGCAGCTCTGTGGCGTGTACCTAATTCTTTTGAAATAAATGGACTTTCTGACAGGGGCAGATAACACGCTGCTGCAATAATTTCGTTTCGCTTCACAATGACTGCTCCATCATGCAAAGGGGTATTTGGAATAAAAATATTCGTCAGCAGTTCACTGGTGAGCTTCCCATGAATCGGAATGCCGGTTTCTACGTAATCCCCCATACCAGTTTCTTTTTCAATGGTAATGAGGGCACCGATCCGGCGTTTAGCCATGTAATTACATGCTTTTAAAATTTCTTGTATCGATTCTCTTGTTTCCTTTTGTTCAGAATGGGTATTACGGGCAAAAAATCTTCCCCGCCCCAACTGCTCCAGTGCACGGCGCAATTCGGGCTGGAACAGGATAATCACTCCGAGAAATCCCCAGGTTATGGCCTGGTACATCAGCCATTGAACCGTTTTGAGCTCAAAGACACTGCTTAGAAACCAGATTCCCAAAACGACAAAAATCCCCTTTAGGAGCTGGACAGCCTTGGTACCACGGATCAGCATAATCAATTTATATAAAACAAACCACACCAGGGCTATGTCGATCATGACACGCAAATATTGGACGAAATCGAATCCCCCATCAAGCAAGACCCACACTTCCTTCTATGTCGAATTCTTTCCTTTTATGACAAACGCGATAACATTTACATTATATCACATTTCCCTATAAACATAAGGTTATAGCACCTTTATCATTTATAAAAATTTCCATAATTGGAGTAGGGTGCGAAAAGTGTACATTTCTTTCTCTGCAGGTGATGTAAACGTATCTATAACCATCAGCACAGTCATCTAAAAACAAAAAAATACCGCCTGATGAGACGGCATTTTAATCTTGATTCATTAGAATGAAATCACTTGTTTTACCCCTTGTTTAATTTTATACCAGATCCACTCAAACACCTGGTTGACTTCTTCTATATTTCCTGTCACTTCACCGGCAGATGCTAAGTATTTGCTGGAAGGCTCGAAATCTCCATTCAATAATTCCCCATTTATGAGAATGACATTTCCGTTTACCTTTCCTTCGATTTTAAGATCCCCATTTTTTACAACCAGATCTCCTTCAACGACTTCCCCTTCCGGAACAATAACCGTATTATCCTGAATGACAATATTATCCTGTTTTGAAACCGTCAGCTGCTGATCCTGGTTCCACATCGTCATGGTACTGGTAAACATCAGGATGAAGAAAATGGCAGCGGCAGCGAATATCGGATGAGATTTCAACCAGCGCTCAAAGCCAATCCTCTTTTTCTCCTTTGGCAAGCTGTTCATAACATTTTTAGTAAATTGTTCAGATAGCTGCAAGTGGGATGTGTTTTTCAACATGGCTTCGGTACGTTTCAGCTCATGAAAATGATCCTGGCAATCTTCACATTCCATCAGGTGTTCCTTTAAGACGGATTCCTCTTGTTTTGAAATCTCGTGGTCAAGGTATTTATGCATCAGTTCTACAATTTCTTTCGGGCATTTCACGGTTATCACTCCCTTTACAGATCCCGAAGCTTTTTGCGCAAAGCTTCCCGTCCACGATGTATTCTAGTTTTTACAGTTCCAATTGGCATATCCAGCACATCACTGATTTCCTGCAGGGACAATTCATCAATATATCTCAGTACGATTACAGATCGGTATTTTGGGGGCAAGGACAAAATTTGCTGCTGAATATAATCCTGTAACTCCAGGCTTTCCACTTCTTCTTCCGGCAAGCGCTGCTCCGTTGCAATCTGCGAATACATCGTTAATCCGTCTGAACCCTTGATTTCCGCATCGAGAAAGTAATCTGGTTTTTTCTTACGTATACGGTCAATGGAAAGATTCGTTGCAATGCGATAAAGCCAGGTTGAAAATTTCCTCTTCTCATCAAAGGAGTGGATATTCATATACGCTCGAACAAAGGTTTCCTGAGCTGCATCTTCTGCTTCATGGGAATTGCCCAGCATTCGATAGCATATTTGAAATACTTTATTTTGATAGAAGCTTACAATCTCTTCAAATGCCGATTGGTCTCCTTTTTTCACTTGTTTAATTTTTTGTTTAATTATCGCATCCATTTCATGTACCTCCGCTAGATCTGCGGTTATTATCCATACGATTACCAGGCAGATCAGGTTTCATTTTTTTATCATTTTTTAAGATCATGGTGCAGTGTCCAGGGAGATTCACCCATTATACATACCCACCAATTTTTCCAGGGAGGTATATGTGTTGTTATTCTATTATACAATGAAATCAGTTCATTCATCCCGGTAGCAAACGATACCGGCAAGATTCACAAACGGATGAATATCAGTTGGATCCTATTCATCATGAAAAAGGGGGGCAAACTCACCGCTTATCAATCTATGAAAGGAATTATCCAGATATCATACAAAAAAAGGAAACAGCAACTTATGAAACTCATAAGCTGCTGTTTAGAACCGGTCGTTTCGTGTAAAATTATAACAATTTTTCTCCAAACAGGGAACCCATTAATCCGACAGCCACTGAAGCTGTTTTATTCTTTTCATCTAAAATCGGATTCACTTCCACAAATTCTGCAGAAGTAACGATATTGGCTTCGGCGAGCATTTCCATTGCCAAATGGCTTTCCCGGTAACTGAGTCCCCCAATGACTGGAGTACCAACCCCTGGTGCATCATGAGGATCAAGACCGTCTAAATCAAGACTGAGGTGGACACCATCTGTCCGGTCTTTCAAATAGGCAATGGTTTCTTCCATCACTGCCGACATGCCCAGCCTGTCAATTTCATGCATGGTATACACTTTAATTCCCTTTTCCCGGATGAGTTCTCTTTCTCCTGCATCCAGAGAACGGGCACCGATAATCACAATGTTTTCTGGGCAAATTTTCGGTTCATATCCGCCTATGTTTATTAACTTCTCATGGCCAATGCCCAGACTTACCGCCAGCGGCATGCCATGAATATTTCCTGATGGTGACGTTTCTCCGGTATTCAGATCCCCGTGGGCATCATACCAGATGACGCCAAGGTTTTGATAATGCTTAGCTACCCCCGCCAGTGTGCCGATCGCAATACTATGGTCTCCACCCAGAACAAGCGGGAATTTATCCTGCTCAACAACTCTGTCCACTACTTCTGCCAGCTTTTCGTTCGCTTCCGCTACTTCTTTTAAGTTGCGCAGGTTGCTCTTATCATCTTTTTCAAAACGATCCGGGCGCGAAATCTCAATGTCCCCTAAATCATCCAGCTCATAGTTAAGGGCTTCTAAACGTTCGATAACTCCCGCATACCTGATTGCGCTTGGCCCCATATCAACTCCTCTGCGGTTTTGTCCAAGGTCCATCGGGACACCAATTAAAGAAATTCCTTTTTTCATCCTAGCTTCCCCCTTTTTTATCTACCTTTCATTGTAGGAAGAAAAAGACGGGTGGTTCAACTCGACAATTTTATGTATATATATACGACTTATTAAATCCTGTGATCTCGGATTACTGTCAACTTCTGATGAACTTTCTGATAGGTTAGAACATGCAGCCCGGGACTATTTTATATTAAAAGTCAAGTCCTTAATTATGTGTAAATTCTGTCTGCAATGTTTCCCTTTTATAG